>CAWIRA010000001.1:0-639030 GCA_963838405.1 uncultured Solirubrobacteraceae bacterium
CCGGCAGGCGCGCGCAGGGCGCTAGTGTACCGCGCCGTTAGTTCGTTGTAGAAGTCGTGATATGGAGTCGAGGATCTGCTCTGCGGTCCTGACCCAGATGAATGGTTTGGGGTTCTCGTTCCATGCCGTCACCCAGTTGCGGATGTCCTTCTCCAATGCTTGGACGCTGCGGTGATCTGAGCGGCGCAGCAGATCGTCTGTGAGGTAAGCGAACCACCGCTCGACCTGGTTGATCCAGCTGGAGTACGTCGGGGTGTAGTGCATGTGAAACCGTGGGTGTGCGGTCAACCAGCGTTGGATGGCGGGGCTCTTGTGGGTGCCGTAGTTATCACAGACGAGGTGCACGTCGAGATGCTCGGGAACCTGGCTATCGATCTTGGTCAAGAACTTCTTGAACTCGATCGCGCGGTGGCGGCGGTGCGTTGAGCTGATGACGGTCCCGTCTGCGGTGTTGAATGCGGCGAACAGGCTGGTCGTGCCGTGGCGCAGGTAGTCGTGAGTGCGCTTCTCAGGCATGCCGGGCATCATTGGGAACGCCGGCTGGGAGCGCGCCAAGGCTTGCACCTGGCTCTTCTCATCCACCGAGAGCACCACCGCGGCCTCGGGCGGATTCAGGTACAAGCCGCAGATGTCATAGACCTTCTCCACAAAGAGCGGGTCGTTGGAGAGCTTGAAGGTGTCGGCGCGGTGGGGCTTGAGATCAAATGCCCGCCAGATCCGCCCGATCGTCGACTTCGACAGTCCCGAGCGCTCGGCCATCTTCGCGCGCGACCAATGCGTCGCGTTCTCGGGTGTGGACTCCAGGGTCGCGACGACCACATCCTCGACCTGCTCGGCGGTGATACTCGCCGGCCGGCCCGGCCGCGGATCGTCCGAGAGGCCGTCCAACCGCAGCTCACAAAACCGTCGGCGCCACTTCCCGACCGTCGGCGTTGACACCCCACACACCACCGCCACATCCTTATTGGAGTACCCCTCCGCGCACCGCAAAACGATCCGTGAGCGCAACGCCAACGCCTGCGAAGACTTCCTGCGTCGCTCCCACCGCACCAACTGATCACGCTCGCCATCAGTCAACTCCAACACCTGCTTGGGCCGTCCAGTTCTCGGCATACCACAGCATACCACACTTAAGCATCGAACTTAAGGCGCGAGACACTAGATGCGCGCGCTCGTCACCGGCGCGAGCGGCTTTATCGGCGGCGTGCTGTGCGAGCAGCTGCGCGAACACGGACACGAGGTCGTGGCGCTGGTGCGCCGGCCCGGATCGGCGCCGGTCGGGACGCGCGAGCTCCGCGCTGCAGCTCGACGACGGGCCGGCGCTGACGCGCGCTGTGCTCGACACGAGCCCTGACTGCGTGTTTCACCTCGCCGCCGAGATCGCCTCGCAGCGCAACGAGCGCAAGCTCGAGGCGGTCAACGTCGCAGGCACGCAGCGACTGCTGGGCGCGTGCGTCGAGCTCGCGGGCGAAGACGCGGCGGCCGGGCCGCGGGTCGTGTTCGCCTCGACGGTCGTCACGGGCGACGCTCACGGACGCTTGCTGACCGAGCAGGAGCCGCTGCCCGTGGAGACCGCGTACGGGCGCTCCAAGCAGGAGGGTGAGCGTCTGGTCCTGGCCTCGGGCCTGCCCGCGGTCGTGATTCGCCCTTCGCACGTGTACGGGCCCGGAGGCTGGTACCTGAACGAGCTGATCGCGCATCTGCGTCAACCGGGACGCTTCGCGGTGATCGGCCGCGGCGGGAACCTGTGGGATGTGGTGCACGTCGAGGACGTCGCATCGGCGCTGCGTTTGGCGGGCGAGCGGGCGGGCGCGGGAGCGGTCTACCACGTCGCCGACGACGAGCCGATCAGCTTCTACGACTTCATGGCGCTGACCGCGAAGGAGCTCGGGCTCGGGCCGCCGCGGCGCGTTCCGGCAGCGCTCGCGCGCGTCGTTGCCGGGCGCAACGCGGTCGCGGCGGCGACCCGCTCGGCGCGCTCGTCGAATTCGAAGATCAAGCGCGAGCTCGATTGGCAGCCGCGCTTTGCGAACGCGCGTGTGGGCGTCGCGGACGCCGTCGCGCGGCTGGCGCCGGCTTAGGCCAGCGCGAACGCGCGCTCGGCCTCGTCGGCGACGTGGCGGGCGATCGCCAGCGAGGACGTCGCGGCGGGGGAGGGCGCGTTGCGCACGTGCAGGGCGCGGTCGGTGGCGGAGAAGACGAAGTCGTCGACGAGCCGGCCGTCGCGGGCAAGCGCCTGGGCGCGGACGCCGGCGAACGCCGGTTGCACGTCCTCGACGCGCAGCTCGGGCACGTAGCGTGCGGCGGCGCGGACGAAGGCGGAGCGCAGCAGCGCGTGGCGCAGCTCGGTGACGCCGGTGGACCACCAGTTGGCGAGCATCCGCCAGGTGCCGGGCCAGGCGAGCGTGTCGGCGAGGTCGCGGCGGTGCACGGTGCGCAGGCGATAGGCGTCGCGGGCGCCGGCCATCAGCGCGGTGGGACCGATCAGCACCTCGCCGCTGATGTGCTTGGTGAGGTGCACGCCGAGGAACGGCAGCGACGGGTCGGGCACGGGATAGATGAGCGAGCGCACCAGCTCGCGGCGCTCGGGCACGAGGCGTAGGTAGGCGCCGCGGAACGGCACGATCCGCGGGTCGGGGTCGGCGCCGGCGGCGACCGCGAGGCGGTCGGCCCACGCACCGGCGCAAAAGACCGCGTTTGTTGCCTCGGTGACGCCCTGGGCGTGCCCGAGCCGCAATGTGCGGGCAGCGACGCCGACGTCGTGGACGCCGCAGCTGGTGGCGACGGTGGCGCCCGCGTCGCGCAGGTCCTGCGCGTAGGCGTGCGCGACTGCGGCGAAGTCCGCGATGCCGGTGTTGGGCGAATGCAGCCCGGCGATGCCGCGCGCGTGCGGCTCGAGCGCTTTGATCTCGGCGGCGTCGATCCTGCGCAGGCCCGGCACGCCGTTGGCTTTGCC
Source organism: uncultured Solirubrobacteraceae bacterium (assembly GCA_963838405.1). Taxonomy (GTDB): domain Bacteria; phylum Actinomycetota; class Thermoleophilia; order Solirubrobacterales; family Solirubrobacteraceae; genus Palsa-744. Next base: position 2,957 of record CAWIRA010000001.1, read on the forward strand.
GCGACGCTCGAGCTCATCGAGCCGAGTGAGCTCGGAGGGGTCGGTGGCGAGGATCAGCTTGCCGCAGCGCTCGCTGGCGATGCCGCGCGCGGCGCAGTACTCGTACATCTCGCGCGCGCCCTCTACGCACAGGCGCGCCTTGAGCGAGCCCGGCACGTAGTAGACGCCGGCGTGGATCACGCCGGAGTTGTGTCCGGTTTGGTGCGTGCCGATCTCGGCTTCGCGCTCGAGCACGCACACCGACGCGCCGGGGTTGCGGGCGATCAGCTCGCGTGCGACCGCGAGGCCGACGATGCCGCCGCCGACGATCGCAAGGTCGCAGCGCTGCGGCGCGCGTTCTTGCTGTTGGGCGGCATTCGGCACCGGTTGCCAGGCTATCTCGTCAGCGCTCAGGAACCGCGGCGCGCCGTGTCAGCGACGGCTCCCGGCCCGCCGGGCGCGGTCGCCGCGGCGGCGTTCACGAGGCCGGCGCCGTACAGGCGTTCGTCGCCGCCGCCGCCGAGCTTGGTCGCGGTGGCCTTCAGCCGGGCGGTGATCTGCGCGGGCGTCGGGTGCGGGCCGAGCACGCCGCTGGCGATTATCAAGGCGGCGGTCGCGGCGACGTGCGGCGTGGCCATCGAGGTCCCTTCATAGCCCGCCGGCATTCCGAACTTTTTGTAGGAGCTGCCGGTGAACGTCACCTGGTAGATGTCCGGCCCGGGCGGCTTTTCGGGAAAGCAGTTGGGATCGCCGGGCAGGTTGGCGTCGGCGCCGCCGCCGGGCGCGACGAGCGTGAGCCCTGTGCCGTCGTTGGAGTAGTCGGCGAGACAGCCGTGCTGCGTGGTGGCGCCGACGGAGACCACGTACGGCGCCCGCGCGGGATATGCGATCGCGGCGTGGCCCTCGTTGCCGGCGGCGGCGACGACGAGCACGTTGTGGCGGTGCGCGTAGACGAGCGCGCGGATCAGCTCCGGAATGTCGGAGGCGGTGACACCTGGTGAGAACTCGAGGCTGAGGTTGATCACCTGGGCGTGGTGGTTGACGGCGAAGACGACGCCTTCGGCGATCGTCGAGGCTTCGCCTTCGCCCTGGCTGTCGAGCACCCGTACGGGCATGATCCGCGCGCCATAGGCGAGGCCGGTAAGGCCGAAGCGGTTGTTGGTGTCCTCGGCGATCGTGCCGGCGACGAACGTGCCGTGTCCGTTGCGATCGTTCGGGTAGGGATTTTTGGCGACGAAGTCATAGCCTTGGACGAAGCTGTAGCGGCTGAAGTCCGGCGAGCGCCGAAACGGGCCGCGGTTGGCATATGCGACGCCGGTATCGAGGACTGCGACCGTGACGCCAGTCCCTCCTGGGGCGCCGTCGGCGGCGACGTTGGCCCACGCTTCGGGCGCGTTGACGCTGAACGGGCCGACGAAGTTCCACTGCAGTTGCTGCCAGTCGCCGGGCGCGTGCCCTGCGCCTTCGTCGTCGGGGACGAAGCTGCCGGTCATGTGCGCGCGATAGTCCGGCACCGCCCACGCGACGCCGTGCTGCGCGCGCAGCCGGCGCAGCGCGCGCGTGACGCTCTCGCCGGGCGCGAGGCGCAAGACGCGCGTGTTGACTTCGGAGGAGCGGTTTGTCGAGGCGGCGCCGACGCTGGCTGCGATGGCGCGCGTCGACGTCGCTTTCGCGGTATAGCCGACGACGACCTCGTTGGGGGTGTAGGTGGTCGGTTCCGAGGCCAGCGCCGATGTCGCGCACAGGCAGAGCGCCGCGGCGGCGGCGAGCGCCAGCAGGATCGAGACGCGCGCGAGCGCGCGTCTCGCGGTTGAATGGGCTGTTGGCGGGCGCATGTGCTTTGGTAATGATGAAGCGCCGGCGCTTCGGCGGGGGAGGCACTGTCGCAGACGCTGCGGGCGAGATCGATGAGCGAGCGCTTCTTCCCACGTGACGACTACTTCATGCGCATGGCCCTGCGTGAGGCGGAGCGTGCGTTGGAACACGACGAGGTGCCGATCGGCGCGGTACTGGTGCGCGAAGGCGAGCTGGTGGCAGGCGCGCACAACGAACGCGAGCTGCGCCAGGACCCCACCGCCCACGCCGAGCTGATCGTGCTGCGCGAGGCAGCGCGCGCGCTCGGCAGCTGGCGGCTGCTCGACAGCGTCCTGTATGTGACGCTCGAGCCGTGCACGATGTGCGCGGGTGCGATCGTGCTGGCGCGGGTGCCGCGCGTGGTGTTCGGCGCCAGCGACCCGAAGGCGGGCGCGTGTGGCAGCGTGCTGGATGTGCTCGGCGACCGATCGAAGATCGGCCAGCGTCTGAACCACCGCCCCGACGTCGCTGGCGGCCTGCTCGCGTCCGAGTGCGGCGGGCTGCTGAGCGAGTTTTTCGCGTCGCGGCGGTAGTCACGCCGGGTTCGGCTGTGATTCCGCACTCGGCTTGAGGAACACTCCCCGCCGGCGCATCTCGGCGAGCCGTGGCGCGTCTGGGTAGCCGCTGCTCAGGAGCAGGGAGGCCTCTTGCTCGACGTCGTACTCGAGCCGTAGGACGTGAGCGTTGCCGTTCTCCAGGAGCAGATACGAGGCGCGCGGGTCGCCGTCCCAGGGCATCCCGACGCTGCCGCTGTTTGCCACGGCGAGTTGGCTCACGATTCGTGTGTATGGGCGATGGATGTGGCCGTAGACGGTGGTGGCGGCGCCGAGTGATCCGTAGGCTGCAAAGAGCTCGTCGTCGTCGGCCTCGGGTGCCGGAGCCCGCCACAGGTCGCCCGGCGAGGCGTGCACCAAGGCAAGGTGTTCGAGGCGGTACTCGCTTGGGAGCCCGCGCAGCCAGGCCAGTCGCTCGTCGCCGAGCATCGCCAGCGTGGCGGGTACGTATCGCTGAAAGATCAGGCTCAGCAGCGGCTCGAGCCTGGGGGCTAGGTCTGCTTGGCGTTGCTGCTCCTGCGGGCACCACAAGGCGGCATCGGTGTTGCCAACGACTCCGGGCCAGCCCAGCTCGCGTATCCGGTCGATGACCTGTGCGGGCTGGGAACCCATCAGCGCAAGGTCGCCGCCCTGGAGCACAAGATCAGGTGCCTTGCTTTCGATGTCGGCGAGCACGGCCTCGAACGCGGTCAGGTTGCCGTGGATATCGGAGACGATCGCGACGCGCATGTCTGAAGGATCCTTTCGGCCGTACTCGGTGCGTACAGCGTACACATCGAGCGCCTTTTCTGGTACCGTGTCGGCATGCGTACACCGTACACACGCACGCCGCTGGGAAGGGAGCGGGTGCTGGACGGGGCGCTCGCGGTGGCCGAGCGCGATGGACTCGAGCGGGTCTCGATGCGGCTCGTCGCTCGCGAGCTGGGCGTCTCGCCGATGGCTCTGTACCGTCACGTGACGAACAAGGACGACCTCCTCGACGGGCTCGTCGAGCGACTGCTCGGAGAGCTGCAGCTTCCGGATGACTCGCTCCCGTGGGACGAGCGCCTGCGAGCGTTGGCACGCGAGCTTCGCGCGCTCGCGAACCGTCATCCTCGGCTGTTCGTCCTGCTGCTGCAGCGGCGCGCCGTGGGCCCTGGCTCGACGCGTGCGCGCGAGGCAGAGCTGCGTGCCCTGCGGGATGCGGGGCTCGACCAGAAGCAAGCGGAGCAGCTCGAGCGGCTGTTGAGCACGGTCGTGATGGGCTTCGCATTCTCCGAGGCGACCGGCCGCTTCGACGGCGTCGACGTGGATCAGGAGTTCGACGCGGCACTTGACCTGCTGGCCCGTCTGGTGGTGTCGCAATGAAGCGGGGCGCGCCGGCGCGCACCGCCGAATATATGGCGCTGTTCCGCGCGCTCGAGTCCGCCAGATCGCCCGGCCGACGGCTGTTCGAGGACCGCGACGCCGAACGGTTTCTGCGACCGACGCTGCGCGCCGTAGCGCGCGCGGCGCGCGTCCCGGTGCTGCAGTCCTCGATCGTCGCGTTCATCGACCGTCGCTGGCCGGGCCCGCGTCCTTCGGGCGTAGTGCGAACGCACGTGATCGACGACTTCGTGACGGACGCGTTGCGCGACGGGTGCACGCAGTTGCTGCTGCTTGGCGCCGGCTACGACACGCGGGCGACGAGACTTTCCGCAGCCGCGATGAGCGCGGCCTTCGAGGTCGACCACCCCGACACCCAGGCGCGTAAGCGCAAGGTCGCAGGCACGAATGCAGCGCATGTGCACTACGTGCCGCTCGACCTTGAGAGCGACCGTCTCGTGCCGGCCCTGATCGACGCCGGGTTCGATCTCCAGCAGCGCACCTGCGTCGTCTGGGAGGGCGTGTTCAGCTACCTCACGCCTGAGTCGATCGACGTGACACTCGCAGCACTCGTCGAGCTGTGCGCGCCCGGCAGTCAGATGATCCTCACCTACGTAGATCAACGAGCCATCGATGCGCCGAAGGCACAGTCACAAGCATGGTTCACGGCTGTGAGCGACGTCGGCGAGCCATTCCGTACCGGCCTTGACCCGGACCACGCGTCCGCGTTCTTCGCCGCGCGCGGTCTCAGCTTGCTCCGCGACGACTCGACCGCCGATGCGGCCGCGCGGCTTGGGAGGGGCAACGCGCGCACGATCCCCGCGTTCTACCGTCTTGCGACGCTCGCGGTTGGAGCGAGCTTGACGCGCCGGCCAGGGCGCTCGGACCGGTCGCACGCATGATGCATTAGCCTTGGCGGCGTCCCCCCTGGAGGGGTGGCAGAGCGGTTGAATGCGGCGGTCTCGAAATCCCAGGCCCCGGAAAACCCTGTCTTTTGCCGACCCCCGAACTATCGGCTTTCCTGAGCCGTTTTCCGCATGTTTGAGCGGGATTCGGCGGGGTGGTCGCTGCGGGTACTCGGCACCGCGAAACCGCTGTTAACCGCCTGAGACCGCTCGATCCGCGGCCGGACTGGCGCGAGTTTGGCGCGAGAACCGGAAAGTTGATTTGAGGGTTTGCCCGACCGAGCGCATCGGTAGAAATGCGGCGTGCCTCGCACGCAAGCCGTCTACTATCGCGCACCGGATGGGTCCGAGCCGGTCGATGAGTTCGTTGCTGGGCTCGACGAGCGCAAGCAGCCGACTGAATGATCAGCCGACCACGGCACCGCCGCCGCCATTCCCGCACTCGAGCCAGGTGCGCGGCCAGTTGCGTGAGCTGCGCTGCCACTACGGCTCTGAGCTCTATCGAGTTCTCTACCGGCGCTCCGGCAACCTGATCGTCCTGCTTCACATGCTGCGCAAGGGCACGGCCGCAATTCCGGAGGCGGACATCGTGATCGCGGAGGCGCGCTGGGAGGACTTCAAGCGAAGAATGGACGCGCCTCGACGGCGACCGCCACGCGCTGCGGGACACGACGCTCCCTAGCGAGATCGTTTAGCAATAATGCTAAGGTCATCCGTGGCTCGCTCGATAGCTATCGATGGAGAGGACATCGTGCCGAAGACCAAGTCAACCCCAGAGAAGACCACAATCGCAAGTGCGAGCGTCTCGCCGGTAGGCTCGACTCATCTGGCCGCGAGCCGGCGCCGTGCACAGCAAAGCGTCGTGTACCGGCAGGAGCTCGCACGGATCGCTCCGTACGAGGGGATCGCCCGGATTGTGATCGCGCGTCGCCAGGCGCTGGGTCTGACCCAGCAGGAGCTTGCCGAGCGCGTTGGCACAAGCCACTCGGTGATCTCCCGCATCGAGAGCGGCCAGCACCCGACGAGCGTGACGACGCTACGAAGGCTGGCGGAGGCGTTCGGGACGCACCTGGTCGTCGGATTCGAGGACCAGCCAGAGAAGGCATCCGAGCTGCAACTCGTCGCCGTCTCCTAGCGCGTCGCAGGGCGCCATTCGCTGTGGTCCAGCACGCGCAAGTCGTCCGCAACACGCCCCCGGGATATCGCGCCGCGCCCGCGAGCGCTCTGGAGGTAGCCACGATGCCAGCTCAGGCCGCTCGGCAGCATACTTCTCGTGGCGAGCAGCCGGTGTAGATACGGAGGGGGGGAGATTCGAACTCCCGGTACGCCAATCAGACGCACAACGCTTTTCGAGAGCGCCGCATTCAACCACTCTGCCACCCCTCCAGGGTGGGACCACTGCATTGTCGAACCTAGATCGTATAGTGCGCGCTTCGGCATCGTGGAGGAGGTAAACGCCATGCGCGGGGACGTCGTTGAGCTCTGCGGCGAGGGTCCCCGCGACCGGCCGTCGCTGCTGCGCGCGCTGGTCGAGCGCGGCCACCCGTCGCTCGAGCAGGGTCCGATCAACCCATTCGTTCCGTGGCTCTCGACGCAGGGGCTCATCGTCACCGACACTGCCGGCCTGCTGCACGCGGCCGATCCGCCCCCGGCGGTAAACCTCGACGAGGCACTCGCGATCCTTGGCGCCCGCTACCGCGCAGGCTACGGCCCCTGCGACGCAACCGACCTCGCGAAGTGGTCCTCGCTGCCCACCACACAGGCGCGCCGGGCGCTCGAAGCCGCCGGACCGCCGAGCGACGTTGACCTGTTGCCCACCGATGACACACCGCCCTGTCTGCTGCTCACCGCCTTCGACACGCTCATGCTCGGCTACCGCACTCGCGCGCCATTCGTCGTCGCCGAGGACGACCATCACATCCTGAGGGGCGGTGGGATGCTCAAAGCCCGCTGGGACGATGAGGCTGGACGAACCGCAGTCGAGGTCGCCGGCGTCGAGCTGACCGAGCCCTACGCCGTGCTTCTGGCCGACCAGACCACCGAGGAAGCCTTGGCCTGGGTCGAGGCCGTAAAGGCCCAGGAACGGCCGGAAACAGACGGAAAACGCCCCCGGAGAGCCGAACGGGCCGTCTCGGGGGCGTTTTCCATGACCGATATTTCGATCTATGAAGTACTGGCGGAGGGGGAGAGATTCGAACTCTCGGTACGCCAATAAGACGCACAACGGTTTTCGAGACCTTGACCTGGAGGCCGCATTTTTGGCTTGCTAGAGCCAAAAGGCGTCTCGCGCCAGTTCTCGCGCCAGTATGTCCTTGCAGTTTTGAGACCGTCGCAGTTCGGCTCCTTAGAGCCAAATATTGGCTGCTCGCGCCACGGTGGAGTAGGCTGCTCTTGACGTTGCGGCTGGTCTTGCGCGACTCGTACTCGTTGTTGACCGCCATCATGCCCTCCATGTAGAAGGACTCCGGCGTGTCCTCGCCGATCATCGGCTCAACGATCGAAACCAACTGAGCGCCGGTCTGTCTCACCATCTCGCGGGTACGGAAATGGTCCTCGACGTTGCGCGCCCACCGCGACAGATTCCAAATAATGACGTAGTGAATGAACGTCGCCTCGTTCTCGTTGCGGCGCTTGAGTTCATCGAGCATCGCCAAGAAGTCCGTGCGCTTGTGCAGGTCGGTGAACGCACTCTTGCCGGGGTCCACGAACTCGTGCTCGATCGAGGCGTTTAGCTGCTCAGACTTGTCCTCAGCGCCGCCGCGCTGAACCTCGATCGACAGGCCGTCCTTGAGATAGTCGGTCTTGGCCTGGCTCGGTGAGGAAACCCGCAAGTAACTGAACGCACGCTTGGAGCGAGGAGGGGAGTCGGTGAGCGTTTCAACACTCATCGAGCGTCCCCCTCATCGCGAGATCGCTGCCGTTCTGTTTCTTCACGCTGAGCGCGAACGTATTGGAGCAGCGCCCAGGCGAACCGATCCCAATCCGGTTCGACGCGTAGCTCAGGCCGAGCATCGACGCGCAGACAACGCGGACGTCGTGCTCGCTTGGGTCCTGTGCCTCTCGCACGCAGCCCGCCGTCAAAACGGTGACTGCGTCGCTGATTCGATTGTTCAGTCCTCTGTGGCATTGGCCTCCTTTCTGGTTACTCTCGTGGTCATATTCTCCCGCTGATTCCCAGGGGACTCAACCTGTTTGGTAGTGGTGCAGGCCGGTCAAGGTGTGAAACCCCGACCGGCCTGCGTTGTCTCACTTCAATGCCTCCAACCGCTCGGCGATGGCGGCCTTGCGCTCTGCGGCTGACTCCTTGAGCGCTTTGGCTTCGGCTGCCAACTCGCTCGCTTGTTCGCTCGCGAGATCAACCTCCCCGTCGATATCTTGGATCGAGCGTTCGAGCGCGGCACGAGCCTTGGCGAGCGCGTCCTCCGGAGTCGTCTCGCGTTTGCGAGGACGGCCTTTGCCGTTGCCGGTCGTCCCGCGCGAGTAGGAGTAGTAGCTCCCGCGTATCGAGTTGACCGGCTGCTCGTACTCGCTCGCCACCTGTTTGAACGCGTCGGGACGGCTCATACCGCCCTCCATGATCGTGTTGACCTTCTCGAAGACCTCTTGGGCCTTGGTCATGCTGACTTCCCGTTGTGAAGTGAATGACTTGGGCGGCCGGCAGAAAGAAAACGCGTCCCCTTCCGCCGGCCGTTCGGCCATCCACCGCTCGCGGTCACTGGCGCTCCAGCCGCTCGCGGGTGAGCTGTACGTACTCGGGGTTCAGCTCGATTCCGAGCCAGTCGCGGCCGTGCTCCCGAGCAACCAGCGCAACGGTCCCAGACCCCATGAATGGGTCGAGCACCAACCCCGGCCGCGTTGGAGCGTTGCAGCCACACGGCACGAGCGATCGAGGGCGTGGCTTGTCGCCCACGAACCGCACCGGATTATGGTCACGCCGCCACGGTTGCCCGCAACGGGTGCAGACCTTCTCTGGGCACGTCGAGAGGATCGGGCGGCGGATCAGCCCTGGCGGGAAGCTCGCGCCATGCCCTCGAACGCGAGCACCAGTGATCCGCCAGGCATCGCCGGGATTCTTGCCCAGCGGATGACCACGCAGCCCCTCACGGCTCAGACGGGTAAGTCCGCTGTGACCGTGGTCACGGGCACCGTGGCAGACGCGGCGATCTGGCGTTGGTCTGGGCCGGGGAGGTTCTGCTTTTGCTAGTGGTTCGCGGATCGCGTCGAGATCGAAGAAATACGAGCCGGTGCGAGTCAGGAAGTACACGAACTCCCACGTCTGCGTTAGCCGCTCGGCGGCGGAGGCGGGCATCGGGTTGGGCTTGACCCAGGCGACGCGGTTGCGCACCACCCATCCATCGGCGAGTAGTGCTTGCGCCAGACGCTCCGGGCCGAGCAACAGCGACTTGACCGGCGCACCCTCGGTTGGACGCGCCGAGTAGACGTCGGCCACGTTCAGCCAGAACGCGCCCGAGGGCGTGAGCACCCGCGCGATCTCGGCCGCCACCTCGCGCAGATGCTCGACCCACAGGTCGATAGCCGATTCTTGGCCTCTGGTCGGTCGAGGAGCTGGCCCGCGAACTCGGCAAGCGCGAAATAGCCGACCTGATCGGTCGCCTCTACGGAGCGGGCCTGATCCACCGCACATCAGACGGCTTCATCTTCGCCAGCCGCGCCGCTGTCCGCCAGATCGAGCTCGTCGGCTACGGGGTCATCTGATGCCCAACACCAAGAAGCCCACACCCACCAAACTGCCCACCGACGAGCAACTGTTCGCTGCAATCGACCGCGCTGAGCGCCACCGTGGCAGCGACCGCGGCGTGGCACTGGAGACGGTCAAGGAACACCTCGGCCTGAAACGTGGCGGATGGAGCACCATCCAGATGCGCCCGCAGCTCGACCGACTCCAGGCCCACGGCATGATCGAGCAGTTCCGCCGCGCCGGCTGCAAAGCCTGGAGTCTCACCGACGCCGGACGCCGACGCCTGACCTATGTCCAGCGCACGAGCGGTATTCCGCGACTCCCCGAGGCGCCGCAGCACCGGGTCTGGCGCGAAGCCCGCAGCCAAGCCGAAGAGCGAATCGACAGCATCCTCACAGACATGCGCGAACGCCTGACCGCCGCCGCTAGCCTGCTCGCGGCCGGTGATGAGGCCGGCTCGGAGGCGTGGCTCGCGATGGGCAACCGCCTCCAGTTCGGCTGCGAGCGACTCGCATCGGCCACCTACTGCCTCCACGAGTGGGCCGAGCCCGACGACGCGATCTCAGACCGCGCCGAATACAGCTACTTCATGCGCCGCGACGTCCACCGATGGGATCGGGACTGAATGGCGCGGCTCAGCATTTCGCCCGAGCGTCCGCGAGCTGGCAGCGTCGAGTGGATCATCCTCGACCTCCTGCTCGAGGACCACCACAGGAGCTGGGGCGTCGGCGAGCTCGTCGACGCGATCGGCAGCCCGATCCTGGTTGCCGAAGCCCTGGAGGCACTCCAAGCCGCTGGCCTGATCGAGCGTACTGGCGCTTTCGTGCGGGTCGCCATGCTCTGACGTCAACGAGTCCGAAAACGGCACTTGTGCGACACTACTGAATGAGCCGGTCACGGCCAAAACGTATCTATTCGTGCAATAGAATGGCCGAGTGCGTAAACGTGATTGGGTCGGCACTGTGCTCATCGCTTGTCTCGTCGCGGCGGCCGGACTACTGCATAACCATGCGCTTTTGCTTGCGCTTCTACTTGGAGCCGCCTTGATATGCACGGGCATGTTGGCTGCGGACATACTCGGAAAACGCTTGCTGCCGTTGGGACCGTGGCAGCGTTTGGCCGCACGAAAACGCAGACGTGCCCGTGAACACGCCGTCAAAGAGGCCGCACCTGGCCGCCTGGCCGCTCTCCTCAGGCAGGCAGAGCGTGAAGCTGCAGAGCAGATCGCCGACGAGGAGATTAGTGCGTTCATCGCCTCGCGCCGTCACTTGTTGCCCGATGAAACGCAGTATCTAATAGGGGGACGGCACGTCATTGTGCGGCCGACTAGTGAGGTAGACGCCAAGGTACAGCTGCGGTACATTCGGGACGCGGAACTGCAGCAGATCAGGATCCGATTCTCTCCACCTGCTCCCTCCTTCTCGAGTTGGAAATAGGCGAGCGCGCAGAGCAGAGCACCGAAGTCGCGTAACGCCGATTGTGCGACCACGAATCGTAAACGCCACACCGTCAGTTTCGCGAGGCCAGGTAGAGTCTGAAGTAATGGGACTTACCGACGCCGAACGCATCGACCTACGCACACGTATAGCTGTGACACTGGCTAGGCGGAGTCGCTCCGATGCCGATCTGACTCTCGACGAGTTCGGTTTCCCCACAACTGCTGACGAGCGCCACAAGCCTCTCTATGAGGGAGAACTTGAAGAATACATCGTAGAGGCGCTGGAGCGAGGGGGCGACGACGATGGGCGCCTAGAAAACCTCGACAATGACTTGCACGCCGGCGGATTGGGCGACGACATGACAGACGAGCTGGAAGCTGAGCTGTCTATTCCGGGGGCAGCAAGCACCTTCCTCAGCGTTTTGACAGAGGGGAATCATTATCTAGTTTTCGAGGAAACGCGCGACCGAATCAAAGCAGTACGCATATATCTTGATCTGCTGGAGAGCATAGTTGAGCAGGCGACGAGCTTGGCCGATCCTGCGGAGGTGTATGAGGCGGCGCGCCTTCGGAGATATCCGTACCTCAAACGCACACCTGCTGACTTCGACGACGTGGTTCGCACCGTCCTGTTGGCGACAGAGTTCCCTTTGGTCGCATGGGGACCAATATTCATCTACTGCTTCAGCGTGCTAGAGCGCTTCCTTGCCGATGCGGTATCGATCGCGGCGCGTCTGAGAGGCCGGCTCGCGCCTCCTTCGGTGCCAAATCCCAAGATCGAGTCCTGGATTGACACATTGGAGTCGCTCGGGTTCAAGCTCATGCTTCCACCTCAGACGACGCGTGAGATCCGCATCCTAAGACCAATCCGTAATCGCCTTACACACAAGCTGTCCCTTGTGGCGGATGATCTGCCGCCGGAACTAAGTCAAGACATGCATTTTGACGGTGATAGTGCGCTACCTACACCTGAGTTGGCGCGTCGCGCGCTAAGGGCTGTTCATGATGTGGTGGGCGCCGCCGAAGTGACATTTGAGATGCAAGCATCCGACGCCGCGGTGAAGCGGGACGGACGATCGAGGCGAGCCGAGTGACCGGACGATAGTCGGCACTGCGCACACTGCCGCTTGTGCGACGCCAACGCTGTGCCTAGCTTTCAGGCGGTCGCCAGCCCGGATGCAAGACGCGCCACCACCACGACCGCGTGGGCGCGGCTCCGTCCTCTCTGGCGATGAGCCGCATGTGCTCACGCAGCCGAAAGGCCATCACGATGTAGATGACGATGGCGGCAGCGGTCAGGCTTACCACGACAGCGAGCAAGCTCAAGCCCTTGGCGTTCAGCAGGAGTAGTGCCGAGCCAATGGCGACAAGGACAGCTCCCGCTACCTCCGCCCCAGACGACATCCTCCTGCGTGGCTCGGGCAGCGTTCCGCCGATCGTCATGCCAGCCCAGCCCGATCCCGCAATCGCATCGACAAGCAGAAGGACAGCCCCGAGCCCTACGAGCAAGGCGCCCAGGCTGGTCGGACTCGCTCCGAATATGTCCGCTGGCAGCACGCTCTGGATTCTGGCGCGCCTGCCTGACGGCGCTGCTAGATGCCCTGAGATACGGTGCTCTTCAATCCGACGGAACGGCCAATTACGCTGAACCGTGTGCTGGCGATCACCCTGACGACAGCCTCGATCTGGACGGCTATCGGCACGCTGGCGGTGGCGTTCGTTACGGGGGTGTCGCTCTACTTCGGCTGGCGCTCGCTTAGGCAGAATCAGCGCGAGATCGAGCTATCGCGGAAAGAGGTTGAAGAAGCGCATCGGCCGGTGATCGTCCCTGTCGTGGATGACACCTCGTACATGGACCTGGGTGGCGAAGGTGCCGGCCTAGAGAGACGCCCGCAGTTGCGATCGAATGGCCGACTCTTCGTTCCTGTCGAAAACATTGGCGCAGGTCCAGCGCTCAACGTCGAAGCCTCCGTCAGTGGCACCAGTCTGCCCGAGGAGGCTGCGCTTGACCCGCAGACCGCAGCGAGGGTTGCGGGCCTACGCGAATCTGGATTCATCCCACTGCTAATCGAGTTGCCGAGGTGGACGGAGTTGTGGACCTTCACGCTGACCATTGAATACGACGACATAGCCGGCAAGGGATGGGCTACACGGTGCGTCTTTTTCCGCGAGACCGGGCGCTACGACGGCATGACCATCACAGCGATCGAGCGCGGGCGGCCGCTCTCGGACATGGTCAGACCTGTCGAGCCTGCCTAGACTCGATCGGCAGAACCGTCGCCGCAGCCTAGTCGGGCGGCCCATACCGTTCCTCGTGGAGCTTCCGTATCAGGGGCCACGGAGATTTCGAGAACTTTCCCGACCACCCCGTTGATAGAGCCGGATTTGGCTTGTACAAACGAGATTTGTCTACTCGGAGCCCGAGTTTCGGGCGACAGCGCCAACCGCTGGGAGAGGCTGAAGAGGGCTCCTGAGGGGTGGTGGCTACCCCACAGCTACCCCATGCAGAGGCTGGAGGCCCGATCAATGCTTCGATGGCGTCTAGCTCGCGGTAGGGCGACCCGCACGACAGCCGGGGCACATCCGACAGTTGCCGAGACCACAGTCACGTCCGAGTGGTTCTTCCGCAGCAGTCATTGTCGAGATGCCCCTGGCGACGGTAACGTGGTCTCAAGCATGAGCCCTGCGTCTGCTCAGATCGATCTTCGACGACTGCGTGCCCGGCGGGAGGAGATCCTGCGGTTCGCCGCTGAGCATGGTGCACGCAACGTGCGCGTGTTCGGCTCGGTGGTTCGCGGTGAGTCGGATGCGTCGAGCGACGTGGACCTGTTGGTCGAAATGGAACCGGGGCGCAGCCTGATCGACCTCGTGGGGCTGTGGCAGGACCTAGAAGACATGCTCGATACCCATGTCGATGTGCTCAGCGACGGCGGCGTGAGTCCGCATCTGCGCGACCGCATCTATGCCGAGGCCGTGTCCCTGTGAAGGACGAGCGGGCCTATCTGCTTCACGCCATCGAAGCGATCGACGCGATCCTGAGCTACACAGTCGATGGCCGCGAGGCGTTCTTCTCGGATGGCAAGACTCAGGATGCCGTGATCCGCAACATCGAGATCATCGGTCAGGCGGTCAAGGGAATCTCGGACGGCATACGCGCTCTGGAGCCAACGGTGCCGTGGCGGCAGATCGCCGGGATGCGCGACAAGCTCATCCATGAATACTTCGGTGTCGATCTTGTGCTCGTCTGGGATGTGGTCGAGCGCGAACTGCCGGTCCTGCGTCCGCAACTGGAGAAGTTGAGCCAACGCTTGGCCGACGACGCAAGCTCTGGGGATCGGCCGGCTTCCTGAGTCTACGCGAGCCGACTAGCTCGGCCCTCTCCGCACGAAAACATCGAAGCCCCGGCCGACGAAAAATCAGTCCGATCACTCTGCAAGGCTCAAGCCCGTCCTACCGCTGGTCGATGCAGAATCCGCTGATTCGCAATATGCCCGGTGACAGGCAGGTACGGTGGCGTCTATTATGTACCTACATGGCGCAGGAGAGCCTGAGCCGCGTCCCGGGGTCCGGGTTTCTCGCGGAGTTTCCGAAGAATCTCTGCACCTACGGGATTTCACGACCGACGTAAAGTCCGCCCTCAAGTACGCGGCGTAAGCGCGTACAGCCGGGAGGCTTGCGTCAGCGAGAGGCCCCAGAACGTTCCGGGGCCTCTCGACTTAGCGGTCTCCGACACGGCAGCGACCAACGCCTTTCGCCAGCCCCGGCGGACCGTGCTCCGATTCCGCCGCCCCTGGATACACAAAGCGTGAGGACATTCGACGCTCTTAGGGCCTATCCCGGTTGGGTGGCGGCGATGGTCGCGAGGTTGGCCTTCTTGAATGCGATGAGGCCGCTTGAGAGTTGGAGGAGGGCGAGGTGGTTCTCCTCCTTCTTTGACCAGCGGATGAGGATTCCGCGGTTGCGGTTCATCCAGGAATGGCAGGCCTCGACGACCCAGCGGCGTGCTTTCCACTCGGGGTTGTGGGCCTTGAGGTCGATCTCTTCGCCGCGTGCGCGGATGTGCGGCGTGAACTCGTAATCAATGACCAGCTCGCGGACCTCGGTGTTGTCATACGCCTTGTCCAGGCAGATACCCTGCGGCTGCCCTGGGGTCGGCTCGGGCCGCTCGATCGGGATCGAGTCGAGCGTGCCCTTCAGCAGCTTGTGATCGTTGCGGTTCGCGCCGTCGTGGTCGAGCCCGACCGGGACCCCCGCACCCTCCGCGAGGACCGAACGCTTCGCCCCCCCTTGGCCCGGTCAGTAGGGTTCGGGCCGGTCTTGGCTCCTCCCAACGGAGCCTTGGTCATTGCCCCATCGGCCGACAGGAACGACCAGTCGATACCGATCACCTCGTCGTACTCCAACAGTCCCTGGCGCCAGATTTCATGGAAAACACCAGCCTGCTCCCACTCCTGGAAACGCCGGTGCGCCGAGGATGAAGAGCACACGCCCGTCGCGTTCAGCGCGTTCCACTGCATCCCTGTCCTGAGCACCAGCATGACCGCGTCCATCGCGTCACGGTCGGGCACCCGCGGCGCGTGACAACCCAACGGGTGAAACGGCGGGTCCGGCAGCAACGGGGCTACCCGCTCCCACAACCAGTCCGGCATCCGCCAACCATCATCCCTACTGACCATATAGCCCACCACAGACCTCCTGATCGAACTGCATGACGACCTCGATCAGAAGTTCAACGCAACACTACACAACCCTTCCGGGATAGGCCCTTAGTCGGCGTTGGACCCGAATCGCTCCTCGTGGAGCTTTAGGATCAGGGGCCACGGAGATTTCGAGGACCTTCCCGCCATCCCCGTTATAGAGAGTCAAATATGGCTTGCTTGCTGGGAAAACTGGCAAAGTGTCCGCTTGTTCGGTATCGCCCGTGAGGCCGCTGGAGACCGCCCGAAACCGCGTGCGAAGGCACCTGACTGGCGCGCAGCTGGCGCGCACTTGAGGGCTGATGCCGAGTGTCGCGATGGGCGAGCTTCGGGCTGCGAAGCGAAGGCGCTGAACGCGATGGCGACTAGAGGGGCCGGCCTGCAGTCAACCAGTCCCGCCTGTCTCCGGGGGCGTATGCCCGCGCGTTGTACGCGAGTTGCTCTGCGGCCCTCATCCAGGCTTTGTCGTGCCAAGAGCGGAGTGCGGCAAAGACGGTGGGATCCAGCCACCAGCGCCTTGTTCGGGACCAGTTCTCCACGTGAGCCCAGGGCCACACTCCTAGGTGACGTGCCTACCACGCAAACTCCAACCCCGAGAGCTAAGGCTCCCCAGACCCGGTCCCGGAGTTAGGGATCGAGGGCCGCGAAGAACCGCTGCACCGCATCGACGGCATCGGCGCGTAGCTGGCTAGCGTTCGCTTCGGGCTCCACCTCGAGTGCCTGCTCGGCGTAGCCAAGGGCGCCGATGTCGGTTGTGTTCGCGTAGCGTTCTCTGACCTCGAGGAAGATTGAGCGCAGCGCGGGCAGCTCCGCCGCGAGCTCGCCATCGAGCAACTGCTGCGCTGCTTGCTCCGGCCCGCCGGCGCGGTTATGCAGGAGTACGTAGGCGAGGTCGTAGTAGTCCTTGGTCGCGCCACGGGTGCGAACGGCGACGCACTTCGACAAGAGGTAGCCCTGCAGGCCAGCGAAGCGGACGCGGACCGTAACGAGCGTGCCGTCTGTGAGCTCGCCGGAAAGCTCCTCCCAGGCGAAGTCTTGAGCGACATAACCGGTGCCACGGAGGTTTACTGCCGCAAGAGTCGTGCACCCGCGTGGGCGGATCACCTCGTGCTCTGGGTGGTCGGGGAGATCGCAGAGGAACTCGAGCTTCACGGCCGCACCGGCCACAGGACCGCGCCAGCGCCACCCCTCCGCGTTATCGGCTTTGAACTCCATCCGTTCGAGCGCCCGCTCGACCCGGCCGAGATCCGCGTCGGGGTTCACGTGGGTGATGAGGAGCACGTCGACGTCTGTCGTGCCGAGGTGGACGGGAATGAGGCCGTCATCTCGCGAGAGGACCTCTGGCACCAGGCCTCCGAGCACGACGAGGAACACCGTCTCCCCGCGGAGCTCGTGCAGGAGGCGGACAAGCGCGAGCTCGGCGCGAGCTCTTGTCGCGCGGGAGCGTGGCTCATCCATGGCCACCCGCATCCTCCTGCGCGATGGCGACCTCATGGAGTGGGTCGATGAGCTGCTCCTTGACGTGATCTGCGGCATCTTGTCCGCGTGCCCCGAAGGCGCTTAGATCGGCGTAGAGACGTGGCGGGCTTACGACGGGGATCTTCCGGTGGATATTGGCGAGCTCGAGCACGTGGGCATCGGCGGACCAGAAGATGACGCGTCCCCCCTCATCGAGCTCCCGCAGACCGGCATCCTCGATGGCGTTCGTGAGCGGCCCTGCGAAATGAGTATCGGCTATGTAGATGTGCAGGCTGGGAGTGTTGGTCGCAAAGGGGGCGGCGAGCTCGAGTCCAGCCCAGCCGCTGAGAGCCCATTGCGTTCCGTCGAGCGATTGGCCGATGTCCTTGCGCAACGCGGGCGCAAGGTCCTTGTGTAGGAGGGCCATAACGTCTTGCGTGGCGCGATGGCCGATGCGCGTCGACCGACGCCTGCTGGCGAGCCCGGCTGACCATGCCTCGAGCATCGCATTGGCGTCGACGAGTTGCCGATGTGCGCCGGGTCCACGCGAGGTTCCGCGCTTAGTGGTCCAGCCCTGCGCATCAAAGGCCTTCAGGACGTTGGCAACCTGAGGCACTGACCATCCGGAGGTCCGCGCAAGTTGGCTCGCTTGAAGCGGGCGGTCTTTGCTTGCGAGGATGAGCTCGGCGATTGTTATCGCGGATGGTGACCAGCTGAAAGGCCGCGAGACGTGCTCTTCTCGAGGAAGTTGAGCGGGTTCGCGGATCACGATCAGTCCTTCGGGTCCGAGGATGCGGACCTGGCCAGTCTCGTCCGCCCAGTTGGCACCGCGGTCGCGAAGCCACTCGATCGCTCCGGGGGAAAGGCGGTGTGCGAGCAGGACGATGTTGGTAGGCCAAGGGTCGGGCATGTCGCGTGCGGCACGGCGAACGTCCTGAGGCCAGCCCTCGCCCGCCCACTTGACCTCGATCAGAATGGTGCGGCCGTCGCGGGTTCGGATCATGAAGTCGGGACGGGCGGATCCTCGGGGCGGCTCGACGACGAAGCTGTCGACGGCGTTAGCCAGGATCTGCTGATATCTATTTTCTGCTGTCATGACCTTTTCTACTGTACCACAAGAATAGCTAGATCAATAGAAAAGGACTCTTCCCCCAGCGATCTCCAGCGCATTCCTCCCGCACCTGACGGCACAGCCGCGCCCTTCTAGGCTTGGTCGATGCGATTCATGGGCATTGACTCTGACATCGACCGTCCCCGAGTCCAGGCGCTGCGGGCTTCGCCGCCGGGCCTCGCCGCCAATAAAGGCGCGCGTCGGCGTGTATTTGGCGCTGCACTTGGGCAATGGGATGCGCTTCTCGGGGCTTCGGCGGCAGTCGTGCCAGCCGCCTCTCCTATCCTGCTTTTTTATGCCCTGTCTCAGGCTGGTCGGGCAGTGTGCGCCGCGTACATCTCTGGTCAGCCGTGGCGCGCGTCGGGCCATGGCCTCCGGATTGGCGACCCAGGCAACCCGATCGGCGAGACGCTCGTCAGCCCTGATGGAGGGAGCAATACGTCGTTCGCAATGTTCTGTCGGGCGCTGAAAGCCGCTCCGCTGTCTGACGCCACAACCCTCAGCGCTCTATGGGCGGCGAACCAGCAGCTTGAGAGTGTCGATGGACTTGGAGGCGGATACCCTGCCGCCCTCGGACTGAACACCATTAGCTCGGGCGATCGTGCGATCCCACCGACACGTGCGACCATTGTCGGTGAGGTCGCAGCTGGTCTGCCAGACGACCCGGAAGAGGCTGCGGCCGAGCTTGGTCAGAGACTCAGTGACTATCCGGGAGCCGCTGACGGGCTAACCGTCAACGGACAATCCTCGTCCGGCGGAGAACCTCAAGTCGAGATCGCGTGGCACGACGACACTGGAACGAGTATTCCGTTGGCCCAGATCGCGCCGGGATTGAGCGGCCGCCCCAACAGCGGGAGCTTTCTTCGCCCCAGACTCAATCAGGCCGGCGATATCTTGCCAGGCCTCGGTATTTGGTGGGCGACGCTGATCACGCTCTCAAGCCTTGCTCGTTATCACCCTGAGCAATGGACAGACGCGCTGAATCGGGACACGGCCGTTACGGCCATACCGATCGAGGACGCGCTCGACATTGGGCGAGAGATTCTGCCCTGGCTGCTGCTCGGAATCCTGTCGCCTGGACAGGATTGACCCTCCGCGCTTGCTGGCTGGCTGGCGAGTAAACGGCGGGCTTTGGGAAGCGAGCGACTGGATCAGGAACTCTGATGCGGGTCCGAAATCGCTGACTGGCGCGCATAGTGGCGCGCACCACCCGCTAGCGGCTCTCCAGAGCCAATGCGTCCCGATCTCGAAAACCGTTGTGCGTCTTATTGGCGTACCGAGAGTTCGAATCTCTCCGCCTCCGTTTTTGGCCCGTCTGAGGTCGTTGCTCGAACTTTGGCGTGCTGGGATGTCCCAAGCGTCGATCATGCTTAGCGGGTGCCTGGCGCCGTCAACCAGTTGCTCGCTACGGAGGCCGCCCTCGACAAGCTTGGGGCTCGGGGTATCTCCGTCGCCGAGGCGGAGCAGACGATCTGGAACCTCCATGTGATCGTCAGGAACAGGCGTGGTAGCGCGGAACGGCGCCAGCCCGACACGCGCAGGATCGTGATCGGCCGGAGTGATGCCAATCGAGTCCTGACGCTCGTGATCGAGGAGACGGTCGAGCCGACCACGTGGCTCCTCATTACGGGGTGGGATTCCACGCCTGCCGAGCGTAAGATGTTGGGGAGATCATGATGTCGTCCCACCTAGACCCGTTGCCTGGAGACTTCGATGAGGAGCTCGGCAACCTGGATCCTGCTGACATGCAGATGGTCCAGCCGTCTCGTCAGCGCCGCCTAAGCGTGCAGTTCACGCTCGAGGGAGACGATGCGGTAGCGCTGCAGCGGATCGCTGACGACCAGGGCGAGAGACCGGGCGAGGTGGTCAGGTCGCTGATCCGAGCAGCTTCAGCCAAAGCTGCCTGACCAGAGTTGCAGCGCCAAGTGGTCCCAAGCGCCTAATCTATCCTTGGTTCAAATCGCTCCTCGTGGAGCCTTCGGATCAGGGGCCACGGAGATTTCGAGGACTTTCCCGCCATCCCCGTCCGACGTCTGTTACCCGAGCTCGAGCACCAGCAGGAGCGCGTCCTCGACGGCGGTCATCTCGTCGTGTTCGAGGTGGCCTGCGCGACTACCCAGCGCGCGCGTGTCGACGGCGCCCACCATCTCGCACAGCACCTGCGTTTGGTGGCCCTCGACGGTGATCTCCGGGTGGAAGCTTGCGGAGAACGCTGACTGTGAGGTCGGGCAGATCACGACGGTTGAGAGTGCGAGCAGGTTGTCGGCCTGTACGACTACGGCGTAGCGACGTCCGCTCTGGACGTGACCGCGCTTGCGGGGAAGCTTGATCTCGTAGACGTCACCGCGGACCACGAAGCGTCTCCATCAGGTCGGCGACCTCATGGGCTTCGCGCACGTAGTCCTCGTTCTGCGTGAGGCGCCTTGCCTCAGCGGCGAGACCGGTGCGTCTGCGCTCACGCTCTGCCGTCTCAGTGATTGCTTGACGCGCCGCCTCCGCACGGCTCAGGCCGCGTCGTCTTGCGATCTCGTCCAAGGCGCTGAGCCCGTCGCGACCGAGACGCAGGGACAGGGGGTGCGGGGCAGACGACACTGGCCTACTGTAGCGCGAAGCGCACTACAGATACGTCAGCTGAAGCAGGCCCGCCGACTATCCGTCTCGCGCATGCCCGAGACATCCCCGGCCTAACTGATCGATAACCGGCGCGCAAGGCCCGCGAGGCCAGCTTCGATAAGCGCGCAGTCACATGACTCAAGCGAAACGGGGCCGGTCAAAGCTACGTTGCACACGTGGCAACGAGCCATGAAACCTACGTCGTGCGACGGCTGACCGTCGAGGTGCCTGGCGTGCGCGAGTTCCAGCGGCTCTACGAGCAGGCAGTGCCCGCCGATCCGCGCGAGGAGGTCGTCGCCCTGGTGGGACGCCAAGCGAGCTGGTCAGAGGTTTTAGATGCAGCACGCCGAGTGGGCCACCGACGGATTTCTCATCTACTTCCGCAACGACGTCCATCCCGTGATGGAGCTCGCGGGTGACGAGAACGACTGCATCGCCTACCTGATGGGCAACGTCACGATCGCCGAGCGGATGTTCCGCCACGATCCCCGCGCGATGCTCTATGCACCACTGCACACGGCCATCTGGGAAGACGAACACGGACGCGCGTGGTTCACCGCCGACCAGCCGAGCACACAGTTCGGGAGCTTCGGAATCCCCGCTGTCTCGGCGGTCGGGGTCGAGCTCGATCGAAAGCGCGCGGCGCTGTTGGACGCACTCGACGTCGAGGTGCCGACAGCACTGCTGTCCTCGACCGTAGCCGCGTAGTCACCCACTACCTCAGCGCTTGGTCGCTTGGCGGGCGCGCGGTGCGGGTACGCCGGGTAGCTGCGCGACGTCGCGGATGCTCTCTTTGGCGAGGTCGACGACCTGGTCGGCGTGGCCGTGCCACACGAGCTTGGCGGTCGCCCTGGCGATGCCCTTGGCTTGCTCCCGGGTTGGGTATTGCGGCATCCCGGCAGCGAGGCCGGCTGTCTTGATCGAGACCAATGCCGGACCGCTGTGCTCGAACGCTCTTGTAAGCGCCTGCGGCACCTCGTCGTGGCGGTCGACGTCGATACCGAGGAACCCGTAGGCGTCGGCGAGCCTCGCGAAGTCGGGGTTGTGGAGATCGGTTTCGTATGGCTCGAAGCCCTCGGAAAGCATCTCCCAGTGGACCATGTCGAGCAGGCCGTTGTCGAAAACGATGATCTTGATCGGAAGCTCATAGGTCGCGATCGTGCTCAGGTCTCCGAGCAGCATCGTCAGCCCGCCGTCGCCGCACATCGCGACGACCTGGCGCCTGGGGTAGGCGAGCTGTGCTCCAATCGCCTGCGGCATCGCGTTGGCCATCGAGCCGTGGTTGAACGATCCGATCATTCGCCGCCCCGCGCTCATGTTCAGGTAACGGCACGCCCAGACCGCTGACATCCCGGTATCGGAGATGAAGATCGCGTCCTGTGCGGCGAGGCGGTCGAGTGTCGCCGCGACGAACTCGGGGTGCACGGGAGACTGGCCGCCGCTGTGGCGCACGTAGACATCGAGCTTGCGCCTGGCCTCGCCGTGCACCTTCAGCGCCGAACGAAGGTGCGAATCGTCCTGCTTCTCAGCGACGCGTTCGCTTAGTCCGCGCAATGTGATGGCAGCGTCGCCTGGAACGCCGTGATCGAGCCGGGTGCGGCGTCCGAGCTGCTCGGGTCGCGAGTCGATCTGGATGATCGTCTTGTCCTCGGGGAGGAAGTTTCGGTAGGGGAAGTCGGTGCCGACGAGCAGCAGCAGATCGGCGTCGTGGAGCGCCTTAGTGCAGCCACCGAAGCCGATCAAGCCGGTCAGCCCGACCGCGTGGGGGTTGTCGTGCTCGATCCACTGCTTGCCTCGCAGCGTGTAGCCGACCGGAGCCTTGATCCGTTGCGCGAGTTCGAGCACCTCCGCGTGCGCGTCACGCACCCCCGCACCGCAGTAGATCGTGACCTTCGCGTGGCGATCGATCAGCTCCGCGACCGCGTCCAGGTCGCTGCTCGCGGGCGCAAAGGCCGGAGCCTCGAGCTTGAAGTTGTGCGGCAACAGCGAACGCAGACCGGTGTCCTCCTCTGCGGTGTCGCCTGGAGAGCTCGACCACCGCGACGCCCTCGCGGGCGATCGCGTGCTGGAAGGCCATCTCGAACACCCTCGGCGCCTGTGCGCGGCTCGCGCAGCTCGCCTGGTAGACGTTGCAGCCGTCAAACACCGAGTGGGGGTCCGTCTCCTGGAAGTAGGAGCCGCCGATCTCCGGGCTCACGATCACCGACGCGAGTGCGAACACAGGCGCGCGCGACCGGTTCGCGTCATACAAGCCGTTGACCAGGTGTAGGTGGCCCGGCCCTGCGGAGCCTGCGCACATCGCGACGCGCCCGGTCAGCTGGGCCTCGGCGCCGGCGGCGAACGCGGCGACCTCCTCGTGGCGGACATGGATCCAGCGCAGCTTTCCGTTGCGCCGGATCGCGTCGCCGATCGGGTTCAGGCGCTATCCCCAATCACCCCATAGACACGTTCCACCCCGGCCCGGACCGCGGTCTCCACCAACGTGTCAGCAACGAGCAGGCTCATCGTCTCTTCCTCCTTTGGACGCCCGGCGACGTCATCGCGTCATTCCCGAAGACCGGCTTCCTCTGCAGGTAGAACATTCCGACCCGTGGACCAAGCTTTGGCGCACGACGAGGGTCGGGCCGCCACCAGGCGGGGCGGCCTTCGCCCCGCCTGGTTGTGACCGCCTTGCACTCGAGTTCTCTAGGCCGCGGCCAGCGATACGGCGAGCTGGGACGCGAGGTTGCGGATCGCCTCGAGCACGATGTCGGGGTGCGAGAGCATCGCGCAGTGGCCACTCGCCACTTCGTAGGTCGTGGCGCCCATGCGCTTGGCGGACGCCCGATGTAGGTCGGGGTGGACACTGTGGTCTTCCGTGGCCACGACGAAAGCGCTCGGCTTCGTCCTCCACGCGGTTCCAGCAGGCTTTTCATCGAACAGGGCGGCGGCGGGCGGCGTCGCCGTCGCCCACACGACCTGCTGTTCCTCCTCAGACAGATCTCCGCAGAAGTACCCGATGCCGGATGGGAGCATCCAGATCCGGCTGTCCGCGACCTCGATTTGTTTGAAGACGTCTGTCTGCGGGAATTTGGCCTGCTGGCTCGCTGCGGTTTCGTCTTCGTCGGGTGCGACCGCGGCGATGTAGACGAGTCCGATGACGCGATCGTCGATTCCGGCGCCGGTGATGACAGCGCCGCCGTAGGAGTGGCCGACGAGGATCGAAGGGCTCGAGACCCGTGCGAGCGTGCGAGTCACGCTGTCGATGTCGCTCTGAGCTGTATCGAGGTTGTATTGGGCAGTGATCACCTCGTAACCGTCCGCCCGCAGCGGGGGAATGAGCTTGCTGTAGCACGAACCGTCGGCCCAGATTCCATGGCAAAATACGATGCTGGGTTTTTTCTGGTCGGACATGGCGAGTTCCTTTTTGTGGGGAGCGGTCTGAGTCGGTTTCCATGCTGCGCTGCGCCTTCCGACTTCTCTTGAGTCATGCGACTGCTTCTCGATCCGCGCTGGCAGCACTCGGGTGACTCATGCGACCGCCGACGCCGTCGAGTAGCCCGGTCACGAGGGCGGTGCTCGAAGGTCCTCTGCGACTTCGTCGGTGTCGCGTGACCTGATGGCCGGTCATCCCACCGAGGGTCGAGCCGGTGCTCAGAACTGCACGGGTTTACCGCTCGGTACGACAAGCACCGAGCCACGCGAAGTGTCCAGCATCGTCCGCGCGGCACCGCTCAATGCGAGGCGGCCTGGGGGAGTCCCCTGCTGTGAGCCAACGATGATCAGATCGGCGATCGGTGGCTCGGCGCTGATGATCTGTGCGCCGAGCTTCGCGGCGAGCGCGTCGGCTGTCTGTTGCGCCGCGTCATCCCCACCCGACGGGAGCACAACTATTGAGGAGATTGTGGCGGCGGGATCGGCCCGCAGGCCAGCGGCAGCCACGCCGATCGGGGTCGTGCCGATCTCGAGCAGCCGCTGGGCCGATGTCGGTGGTTCGGCGTGGCCGGGCGTCGTACGGTAGTCGGACCCGAAAACGATCAGCGAGCTTCCCTGGGCGGCGGCCAGCTCTTCCAGCCCCCCGCCCGTGGATGCAGCGAACACCACATCTCGAGGAATATCCGGGTTGCCGAGCAGCGCAGCTCCGTGCTCGAGACGGCCTTCGGCGTCGTGTTGCGCGAGCGCCTCGCGGCTCGGATCGAACTCCGGAGCATGGCGAATGTATGCCAGCGCCACGCCGCTCGCATCACCTGCTAGCAGCTTGCCAAGGACGAGCGCATCGTCGTCAGTCTCAGTCCCGTCGTAGGAGATAATTACCGCGGCGCTCACAGTCAGTCAATTTCGCCGAAACTCCCCTGAGGACGCACTGGCCCATTGGCCAGGAATCGATGAGCGGGTTTGTCCACCTGCCCAGCACACGCCGGGTGAATCGTGTCAGCCGTTCGTGCCGAGCCCGCGCCGGCCTCGCTGCGTTCAGCTCATTCCGAAGCCCACGTGCTCCAGTGACGGCTCACGTCGCAGCGCCAATCTGGATCGGCGTCGGGGAGCAGAACGAATCGCGTGATCGCCGGTTGGCCGCCCTCGTGGTCGGTGTACAGCAGGTCGATCGTCACTCGCCCAGACGTCTCGAGCGCTTCGCTCACCTCTCCGTATCGCTCGTCGCTCGCATCGCGTAGAGCAGCCTGCCAGAAGCCCACGTTGCCGCTGGGTATGTAGAGGTCTCGCTGCTGCTCGGCGAACCTATGCAGATCGGGGGGCCTGTCACCCCGGCGGTGGCGTGCTGCGCCTGCCGGGTCGCGTGCGACTATCTCGGCGCCGTCACCTTCGAGGTGGTAGCCGCGCAGCAGCGCGATGCCGGCACCGACGTTGCGCAACGCAATCGCGAGATAGATGACCCCCTGCTCGCGACGAAGCATGGCGCGGCCGGCTCTGACTCCAAAAACGCGGCCGTCGGCAAACTGAACCCGCTCGTCGGGGTCCTCCGGGCGCGATGGCGTGAGCAGTGGGCGCAAGCCGGCCAGCAGCGCGCGCTCGGCGATCCGCGCTGAGCGATTTGAAGAGCGCACCGCAGAGAACGTCGCGCCGGCGAGCACGAGCGTGCCTATCGAGGTGCCCCAGGCTGCCCAATCTGTCATCTGGCGCGAGCGTAGCGCTGCTCGCCGGTCTGACGAGAGTCGCTCGCCTCCACGCAATCTCACCTGCGGACACCGACGTGGCTATCGTCGGCGGCCATGCCGGGCGAACTTCAGATGGTCATCTTCGATTGCGATGGCGTGCTGGTCGACAGCGAGGTGATCTCCAACCGCGTGCTCGCCGAGCTGCTCAGCGACGAGGGCCTGCCGACGACCGTCGCAGAGGCACGGCGCGACTATCAGGGTCTACTGCTTGCCGATGTCTTCGCGAACGCGCAGGCCAAGCTCGGACGCGCGCTACCAGACGCGTGGATGACGCGGTACGAGCGTGATCGCGCCGCGGCTTTTCGGCGCGAGCTGCGCCCCGTGGCCGGAGTCGCCGAGGCGGCGCAGCGGCTGCAGTCCGCCGGCGTCGCGCTCTGCGTGGCCTCGCAGGGCAAGCTCGAGAAGACAAACCTTTCGCTTGCGCTGACCGGGCTCGATCGACTGTTTCCCGAGAGTGCACGTTTCTCGGCTGAGTCGGTCGCGCGTGGCAAGCCGGCACCTGACTTGTTCCTGCACGCTGCCGCGGTGATGCAGACGCCCCCGGCCAGCTGCGCCGTCGTCGAGGACACGCCCTCGGGTGTCACCGCCGCGGTCTCGGCGGGCATGCGTGCCTTCGGCTACGTGGCCGACAGCGACGAGCGGGCGATGCGCGACGCCGGTGCCGAGACGATCCATTCGCTTGCGCAGTTGCCGGCACTCCTCGGCCTCGACTAAGTGCAGGCTGCTCGCCCTCTCACCGGCCGAGCTCGTCGACGTCCTCCTCGACAGCGGTTGACTCGACGTCGGCTGGATGCATGCCGGGGGCGCCGGCGCCGAAGCGGCCATATCCAGCCGCACGCCGGCCGCCCGGCGCAAACCGCATCGTCGCTGTGACGAAGTCGATCGTGCGAGCGGCGTAGTGGCGCGAGAGCCAACGACGCGTGAGTCGTCGGCTCGCCGGCAGCAACAGCAGCAAGCCGACTGCGTCGGTGACGAAGCCGGGGATCACGAGCAGCACACCCCCGAGAAATCCCAACGCGCTGTCGATCGCGGCGCGGGCAGGGGCGTGTCGCTCGGACATCGCGAGCGAGACGCGCGCGAACGCTGCGCGTCCCTCGATGCGCAGCGTCTGGATACCGAACAGCGAGGTCCCGATCAGCAGCACGAAGGCCGGGAGCCAGCCGATCGTGCGGCCGACCTCGATGAACACGAACAGCTCGAGAATGGGCACACCGATCAGCGCGAGCACGAACATCCATCCAGCGTAGGCACCGCGGCGCGGTGTCCCGGCCGCGAACCTGCTCGCGGGGGTGCGAACTGGGCCGATAGGGCCTCTAGACTGGCCCAGTGAGGAAAACCGCCGTGTCGCTGACTCGAGGCCTACGCGGGGGCCTTCTGGTGTGCGTGCGTCCGCTCGGCTACCTCGCGTTCGTGGTCGCGCTGTGGGCGCTCTCGGCAGCCGCGCGCCTGCTGGGCGACGAGCACGAGCTGGGGTTCTTCGCGGGGCGTCTCAACCGCATGATCTGGCGCTACCCGGAGGTGACGCGCCGCGGCGTGCAGGTCGCATGGCTGACCTGGCTCGTCCTGTTCGTGATTGCCGTGAGCCCGTTCGACCCGTTGTCCACTATGTGGGACGAGATCGTGCTCGTAGCCCTGGCTGCGGGCGTGCTTTGGCGCCAGATGCTCGGCCGCCGAGCCGGTCGTTGAGGTTCTCGAGGGCCTGCTCGAGTCCGACCTCGGCGGGGTCGAGCGAGCGCATCGCCGCCGCGAGCCGGTATTCGGCGAAGTACTCGGGCTCGATCTCGCATGCGCGCGCGATCAGCTCCATCGCACGCGTGGACGGCTTGTCGTGGCCGTTGGCGAGCATGTTGATGTGCGCGTGCGTCATGCCGCGGCCGTCGAGCTCGCGGGTGCGGTCCGCGAGCGCTCGGTAGCTGAGACAGCGCTCGCTCATCAGCGCGCGAAGCGCGTCTCCAAATGGCTTGTCGCTGGTGCGCTCCACGTTTGTCTCGTTCGCGAGGACCTGTTCTACGGCGCGGCCCTCGGCAAGAGCCTACCGCGGCTAGGATGCGCTGGCTCAAATTTCTGCCGGAGGTTCCGCTGAACTCGATGACAACCAGAGAGGCAGTGATCTGCCAGCCGCTGCGGACGCCGGTGGGCCGCTTCGGCGGCGTGCTGCGCGACGTCAGCGCCGCGACCCTCGCATCGACGGTGATCCGGGAGCTGGTCAGCCGCACGGGCCTGAGCGGCGAGGACGTCGACGACGTGATCATGGGCCAGTGCTACGCCAGCGGCGAGGCGCCCGCGATCGGGCGGGTTGCTGCGCTGGACGCCGGGCTGCCGATCGAGGTGCCCGGTCTGCAGATCGACCGGCGCTGCGGCTCCGGGCTGCAGGCCGTGATCTACGGCTGCATGCAGGTGCAGACGGGTGCGGCGGAGCTGGTGCTGGCGGGCGGCGCGGACAGCATGAGCCAGGCCGAGTTCTACTCGACGAGACCGCGCTGGGGCGTCAAGAGCGGGGCGTTCAAGCTCGAGGATCGACTCGAACGCGCGCGCGTCAACGCCGGTGGCGTCAACCACCCCGTACCCGGCGGCATGCTCGAGACCGCCGAGAACGTGCGCCGCGAGTACCGCATTCCGCGCGCCGAGCAGGACGCGCTGGCGCTGCGCTCGCACCAGCGCGCCGTCGCCGCCCAGGAGAGCGGCGCGTTCGCCCAGGAGATCGTCCCGGTGGCGGTCCGCGATTCGATCGTCGAGCTCGACGAGCACCCGCGGGCCGACACTACGCTCGAGGCGCTCGGGCGGCTGCGCGCGATCATGGGCGCAAGCGACCAGGACGCGACCGTCACCGCCGGCAACAGCAGCGGTCAGAACGACGGCGCCGCGATCTGCATCGTCACGCACCCCGAGCGGGCGGCCGAGCTTGGGCTGCAGCCGCTGGCGCGCCTGCGGTCGTGGGCTGTGGCTGGCGTGGCGCCCGAGACGATGGGCATCGGACCGGTGCCGTCGACCAGGGTCGCGCTCGAGCGCGGCGGGCTGACGCTCGATGAGATCGACCTGATCGAGCTCAACGAGGCTTTCGCCTCACAGGTGCTGGCGGTGCTCGGCGAGTGGCAGCTTCACGACGGCCTCGAGCGCGTCAACGTGAACGGATCGGGCATCTCTCTCGGTCACCCCGTCGGCGCGACCGGGGCGCGTATTCTGGCCACGTTGCTGCACGAGATGCACAGGCGCGACGCCCGCTTGGGACTGGAGACGATGTGCATCGGCGGCGGTCAGGGCCTCGCCGCGATTTTTGAGCGCGTCGAGCCATAGCGCGCCCTACTAGGAGGCGACGCCGACGTTGTGGTTGAGCGAACGACGCTCGCTGCGCTGGGCGTTGTGCTCGGGGCAGTAAACGCCGCGAACGCCTCCGCCTCGCAAGCCAAATCCGAGCCACTGCGCGCCGCGCCACACGAACCGGAAGAACCGATCTTCGACCGCTGGTGCCTGCTCGAGCTGACGAGCCCAGGCCGCGTCGGCGACGCCGCCCGGGACGGTCTGTTGGCAGGAGCAGCCGCCTGAGAGGTAGCCCGAGGAGACGCACCGGAGCAGACGGTCGACGTTCGTCTGGGGCGAGTTGGGTGTCGATGCTTGAGTTTGCATTTGCTGTTCGTTTCGTCGTGGTCGAGTCGTGCTCTCGGGGCGAGGAGCGCCTGCCCTTTTCGGGCAATTCGTGTCGTCCTTTTCGGGATGTGTCGCCGAGTTTGCGCCGCGGAGAAGCAGATTTCCACAAACTTGGACGCTTGTTCTACGGGCGCGAAGCCCGCAGATCCTCGACCTGGCAGACGGCTCAGCCGCGCCCGCGTGAGGTGCCGCGGCGCATGCGGTTGACCCGCCGCAGTTCCTGTACGGCCTCGTCGTAGCCGCCGAGCGCCGCCCGCCGGTCCTCTCCCAGGAGTTCGACGTCGAGGCGCTTGCGCAGAAGCTCGCCGGCGATCGCGTCCACGCGCTGTGCGCTGGCGCCCGGCCGCGAGCTGACGGCGCGCTCGGGGCGCTCGCCGCGGAACAGCAGGCCGACGCCATCGTCCAGCGCCCATCCACCGGGAAGTGTCCCGTCGCGGACGGCGGCCAGCCACACGGGCAGTCGCTCGGGCTCGCCGTCGGCGTGGACGGTGAGCGAGCCTTCGAGCAGGCTCAGGCCGGCGATCGGCTCTGGCGGGCCGCTCGAGCAGGTGACGCCGCCCTGGAACCAGCACATCGCGCCGGCGCTCAACCCGGCGAGCACGATGCCGCGCTCCCACGCCTGCACGAGCAGGCGGTCGAGCCCGTGCGCGTGCCACAACGCGAGCAGATTGCGCATCGATCCGCCGCCGACGTAGATGATGTCCTGGCCGAGCACGATCGCGGCCAGCGAGCGTGTGGAGTCGCGCAGGTGAAACAGTGACAGCTGCTCGGGAATGCACGCGCGCTCGGCGAAGCGCGCCCTGAACGCGTTGATCTGTGCGTTGGTGTCACCGGAGGCGGTTGGCAGGAACAGAATCCGTGGCTCGCCGATGTCGGCGAGCGACAGCACGAAGTCATCGAGCAGCGGGTTGTTGGGCTCCATTGTGAAGCCGCCGCCGCCCATCGCAAAGATCTGGCGCTCCTGCACGTCGACGACGGCGCGGTCGCTCATACCGCGACTGGCCTCGGCGTGGCGTGAGCGGCCGCTCGACGCGCAGCGGACGCGGACGCCGTCCTGCCTCTGGCGGGCGTTGAGGGTCGCGCGGCGGGCGCAGCGGCGGCCATCTCTACGGGGGGTGTCGTCGTTGCGGTCAGCTCCGGCGGAGCGCTCGGCGTGGCCCCTGCCTCGGCGTCGTCGCGCGGCTCCGCATGACCCAGATGCTCGACCTCGAGGCGCGTCTCGCGGACGCTGTCGCCGCATGGCTCGACGAGGTAGGCGCCGCCGTCGGCGCGCGAGCTGACGACCCGCTCGAGGCTGGTGGCGCGGAAGTGGAGAGCGACGCCATCATCGACGGCATAGCCGGGGCGCATGCCGTCGGCAACGAAGCGGTGATACTCGGCGTGGCGCTCCGGCTCGGCGTCGTAGTGGACGCAGTTGGAGTACGGCAGCAGGCCCAGCCCGCGCACCATCCGCGGGGCGCCGTGGAAGGCGCTGAGCGCCTGCTCGAACCAGCACAGCGAGCCGGCCGACGGCCCGCACAGGACGATGCCGCGCCGCCACGCCCTGCGCAGGACAGCGTCGAGCCCGTGTGCGCGCCAGGCGCCGAGCATGCTCACGACGTTGCCGCCGCCGACATAGATGAGGTCCTGGCTCAGCAGGTGGCTGGCGAGATCGTCCTCGACGCCGCCGGTGCCCTGGTCGCGCCGGAACAGCGACACGTGGCTCGCGTCGCAGTCGGGCGAGAAGCGACGATAGAAGCGTACCACGTAGTGATCCGCGTCGCCCGAGGCGGTCGGCAGGAAGCACACACGCGGCCGCGCCGCACCGGTGAGCGAGAGGACGTAGTCGTCGAGCAGCGAGCCGTCTCTCTCCATCGAGAAACCTCCGCCTCCGAGCGCAACGATCTGTGGCGATCTGCTTGGCATGACCCTCTTCCTCGGCCGGGACGCAGTACGCACCGCTTGCGTCAGCTTGGCGCAGAGCGGCCAGTGGGGGTATGGACCGACGTCCCAGATCGCGCGGTCGGGCGATCGACATCCGCACATACGGTGGCGCCCTTAGAAAACTCTGAGGTTGGCCACACGCTGCTCCTACACGGCCCGGCGAAGCTGCCCGCATGAGCTTTTCATGGCGCCCCCGCACAGCCGCATCGCCGACCGGCTCGGCCGCTCCGCTGGCGAGCCCAGCGGCGGTCGAGTGGCAGCCACGAGCCCGCCGGTGGACGCGGCCGTTCGCGGCGCTGGCTCGCTACCCGGAGCTCGCCGCGGTCATGTCGCTGGCGGCGGTCCTGAACCTGTGGGCGCTCTCGCGCAACGGCTTCGCGAACGACTACTACGCGGCGGCGGTCAAGTCGATGAGCTCGAGCTGGCACGACTTCCTGTACGCATCGCTCGACCAGGGCGGCATCATGACGGTCGACAAGCCGCCGCTGGCGCTGTGGGTGCAGGCGCTGTCGGCGCGCGTGTTCGGCTTCGGCTCGCTCAGCATCCTCGTGCCGCAGGCGCTGATGGGCGTGGCGAGCGTGGCGCTCGTGTATGACCTCGTGCGTAGACGCTTCGGGCGCGTAGGCGGCTTTGTCGCCGGTGTGGCGCTGGCGTTGACGCCGATCACCGTGGCGATCTCACGGCACGACAACCCCGACAGCCTGCTCGTGCTCTGCTGCGTCGCCGCGCTGTGGTGCGCCGTTCGCGGTCTCGAGGCAGGCCCCGCCCGGCGCGCCACGCGCTGGCTGGTGCTCGCGGGCGTGTTCGTCGGTCTCGGCTTCGAGACGAAGATGCTCGTGGCGCTCGTGGTCGTGCCCGGCATCGTCGCCGCATGGCTCTGGCTCGCTCCGGCCGCGCGCGGTCGCCTGCACGCGCTACGTCAGCTGCTCGTCGGCGGCGGCGCGATGCTGCTGGTCGGCGGCGCCTGGCCGCTGCTCGTCGAACTGACCCCGGCGGCGGAGCGCCCCTGGGTGTCAGGCACGAGCAGCAACACGGTTCTGTCGCTGATCTTCGAATACAACGGTCTCGGGCGTGTGGAAGGACAGACGGGCGGTCCCGCTGGCAGCGCGAGCACGATGTTCGGCGGCAGCCCCGGTCCGCTGCGGCTGCTGAACTCGGCGCTCGGCGGCCAGGCGGGTTGGCTGCTCGGGTTCGCCGTGATCAGCGGGCTCGGCATCCTCCTCGCGAGTCGCCTGCGCCGCAGCGACGCGCGCAGCGGCTGGCTGCTCGCAATTGGCGGCGCGTTCCTGACCACCGCGGTGCTGTTCAGCTTCGCCGGTGGCATCTTCCACCCCTACTACGTCTCGCTACTGGCCCCGTTCGCCGCGGCGCTGACGGGCGCCGGTGCCGCGACGATGCTCCGCGGCGGACGCGGTGCTCGCGTGCTGGCGGCACTCGCGGTGCTGGCCGGCGTCGCAGTTGAGCTCGTCGTGCGCGCCGACTACCCCGGTCAGCTCACCTGGCTGCCGCCCGTCCTGATCGTCGTCGGCGTACTCGTGGTGTTTGCGCTGCTGGCCTTCAGCTCGAGGGCGGTGCGGATGGCAGCCCTGGCGGCGGTGCTGGCAGCGCTGCTGGCTGCACCCGCCGTGTGGGCGTTCGACACGCTCGGGCACGCCACCAGCAGCACCTTCCCCGCCGGCGGACCGGCATCGCTCGAGGCCGGTGGTCCGGGCGGCGCGGGCGGTCCGGGCGGCGCGCGTGGTGGCTTCGGTGGGGCGCGCGGTGTCGGCGGCCGGCCGGGAGGCACGGGCGCGGGCTTTGGCGCTCCCCCCGGTGCCGCGGGCGGTGCGCAAGGCGCTGGCGCCCCTCCCAGCGGTGCCGGTAACGCGCAGCTGTTCGGCTCCGGCTCAGGCTCGACCGGCGCGGGTGGCTTCCCCGGCGCGGGCGCGAGTCGCGGTGGCGGCCAGGGCGGGGCGATGGGCGCCCCGATCGGTGGCAGCGTGACGACCGGCGTCCTCGCGTACGTCAAGCAGCACGGTGGCGGCACGATCGCGGTGGCGAGCCAGTCCAACGCCGCCTCCTCGATCCTCACCCAGAACGCGGACGTGGCCGGCATCGGCGGCTTCTCGGGACGCGAGAGCGTTGTCAGCGTGTCGTGGCTCGCCGACGAGGTGCGCGCGGGCAAGATTCGCTGGGTGTTGGACGAACAGGGCTCAACCGGGACCGCTCGCGGCTTGCCGGGTGATACGCGAACGGGCGCGAAAACGGCGATGAAAGCTGTGGCCAAGGCGTGCGTCGCGGTGACGATTCCATCCAGGGGATCAGGCTCCGCCTCCGCGTCGGGCACCGGCGCCGCCAGCGCGTCGAGCTCCGCGACAACGCTGTACGACTGCCAGGGTCGCGCGAGCGCGCTCGCGAGCGTGGGCACGTAACAATCAAGCCCGTGAGGATCCTCGTGGTGGATGACGACCGCGCCGTGCGCGAAGCGTTGCGGCGCGCGTTGTCGCTGGCTGGCTACGAGGTGCAGCTGGCCGAGGAGGGCGAGAGCGCGATCGAGCAGACGGTTCAGGCCGTGCCAGATGCGCTAGTGCTCGACATCGGGTTGCCCGGGATCGACGGCCTCGAGGTCTGCCGGCGCGTGCGTCGCCTCGGCAACCGCGTCCCGATCCTGATCCTGACCGCGCGCGACGCGGTGCAGGATCGCATCGACGGTCTGGACGTCGGCGCGGACGACTACATGGTGAAGCCGTTCGATGTCGGCGAGCTGCAGGCGCGGCTGCGTGCGCTGTTGCGCCGAGCAAACCCGGATTCAGATCCCGACGCGCTTTCGTTTGCGGAGCTGCGCCTGGATGCGGAGCGCCATGGGGCGTGGGTGGGCGAGAACTTCGTCGAGCTGACGCGTACCGAGTACCAGCTGCTGGAGCTTTTGCTGCTGAACCCGCGGCGTGTGCTCTCCCACAGCCTTATCTATGACCGTGTGTGGGGCTACGACTTCGGTCCGACGTCGAACGCGCTGCGCGTCTACATCGGCTACCTGCGTCGCAAGCTCGAGGACGCGGGCGCGCGCCAGCTGATCCACACGGTTCGCGGCGTCGGCTACGCCCTGCGCGAGCCGTGAGTCAAGCGCCGCGACCGCCGTATCCGCGATGACGCTGCGTACGCGCATCGCGGCGGTCGCGAGCTTGTCGGTGGCGCTGGCGGTGCTGGCGGCGGCGATCGGCCTGTACGTGGCGGTGAGCTCCCAGCTCCACGGCCAGATCGACAGCGCGCTGCGTGCGCGTGCGCAGACGCTGGTCGGGCACTCAGGCGTCGGCGCGCCGACGCCGGCAGGCGGCGGGCTGCCAGGCGGCGGTGCCCCAACCGGCGCGTATGGCGGCCCGCCGGGTGCGGGTGCGGGAGAGGGGCGAGCAAACGGCTTTCCCAACAGGGTCGAACCGGAGCCGTTCGGGGCTGCGTCGGGGTACGTGCAGTTCATCTCCCCGCGGGGGCAGGTGTTCGTCCCCGGCGGCCAGGGGTCGGCGCCGAGCAAGATCGCGCTGACGCCGGGCGACCGCGCGATCGCGCGGCGCGGCAGCGGCGCCAGCCTCACCGATCGCAGTGTCGGCGGGACGAAGTTGCGCGTGCTGACGCTCGGCACACCTCCCAGCGGCGCTGTGATGGTGGCGCAGCCGCTGACACAGGTCAATGACGAGCTCAGCCACGTGCTGCTGATCCTTGCGCTGATCGGGGCCGGCGGCGTGGTGCTGGCGGCGCTGCTCGGCGCGCTGGTCGCGCGTACGGCGCTCGCGCCGATCGCTCGCTTCACGGAGCGCACCGAGCAGCTCAGCGGCAATCTCGACCTCTCGCACAGGCTCGAGGTGCAGGGGCGCGACGAGCTGGCGCGTCTGGCGGAGAGCTTCAACGGGACGCTCGACGCGCTCGAGCGTTCGCTACAGGCACAGCGTCACCTGATCGCGGACGCGAGCCACGAGCTGCGTACGCCGATCTCCTCGCTGCGGGCGAACATCCAGGTTCTCGCAGAGGCGGACCGGCTCGCGCCGGAGGAGCAGGCGAGCCTGCGGGCGGACATCGTCGCCGAGCTGGACGAGCTGACGGCGCTCGTCGGCGACGTCGTCGAGCTCGCGCGGGGGAGTGCAGCCGACGGCTCCGTCGATGACGTGCGCTTGGATGAGGTCGTTCGCAGCACGGTCGCGAGCGCGCGCCGTCGTGCCGATCGAGACGGTGAGGTTGACTTCGAGCTCGCGCTCGAGCCGACGATCGTCCGCGGCCAGGCCGACCGGATCGGGCGCGCTGTGTCAAACCTGGTCGACAATGCCCGCAAGTGGAGCCCGGCGGGAGCCAGCGTCGAGATCGCGCTCGTCGACGGCGTGTTGAGCGTCCGCGACCATGGCCCCGGCTTTCAGGAGGCGGATCTGCCGTTCGTGTTCGACCGCTTCTACCGCGCGCGCGACGCCCGCAAGCTCCCCGGCTCGGGGCTCGGCCTGGCGATCGTGCGCCAGGCGGCCGAGGCGTGCGGCGGCTTCGTCGAGGCGCACAACGCGCCCGGTGGCGGCGCGCTGCTGCGTGTTGGCTTCGGCCCGGTCGTGCAGCTCGAGTCCGCGTTGCCCGCCGCTTAGGCCCGTCCTCGCGGATCTCGGGAGCGGCAAGGCCTGTCAAGCCGGTGGTTGCGGGCGCTGCGATGCGAGCTAGAACAACATGTGTCGAGGTCAGTCGCGGGGTGTCCCGGGCGGCCCTAGTTTGAAGGAGTTGGGGTGGCTGCGTCTAAATAGTTCGGCATGTAAACCGCAACTTTTTCGCCTGCGCGGAGTCTCTGAGGGGTGCAGGCATGTCTCGATCCAGCCGAGTTCCGATAGGGGAGGTAGCAGTGAGGTCCAAGGTCCGTGTTTCGCTCGTAGCGCTCGTGGTGAGCGCGCTTGGGCTCATCGCCCTGTCGGCTCCGGCTGCGCAGGCCGCGAACCTCGAAGTCGAAAGGTTCATCGCGACCAACTGCAAAACGGCCTTCGAACACTGCGGCAGCAAAGAAGTCGCCGGACCGCTCGGCACCCCGTACTCGATCGTTAATAAAGAAGTCACGGTTGAAGAAGCTCATGAACAGGGATTCACCGAAGCTGGCGGACGCGTGCCCAACGGGGTGACAGACTTCAAGGTCAAGACCGTGGGAAATTTGCCCGACGAAGCGCCGACGGCGATCGTGAACCACGTACGGGTCGATGTCGCACCGGGTCTTGCGACCGCGCCCGCCGCTGTGCCGACGTGCTCAGAAGCGGAATTCGGCAACAAAGAAGCCTTCCCGGGCTTCTATGAAGAACCGAAATGCAAATCCGAAACTGAAATCGGAACCGAACAGGACACAGTCTGGTTGGGGCCCGACGCAGAAGGAACTCTAGGGTTCTCCGATCTCCCTCTGGCAGGCAAGGTATATAACCTCGTCCAGCCCGCAGGTCTTGCATCTTACTACGGAGTCGCGCTCGCATTCCCGAAACAGATCACTGAACTGGAAGGCCACGGCACAACACAGTATTACGTGCACGGCTTTGTCAAAGGCAGCGTCGAATGGGCCAAGGAATCGAAGGGGACTGGCGCAGGCGACTACCACGACTACTTCGAAGTAGAAGTCAGCCCGGCATTGCCGCTGATCAGCTCTAGGCAGGTCCTGTACGGCACCAGGGGCGAAGGCGACTTCATCACCAACGGGACGAATTGTCCGGGCAACCACACGACTTTCGTCACGCTAAAAGACACTGCAGGCGAAACGACGCCGCCGAAGCCATTTACGACGCCGATCGGACTCGAAGGTTGCGAAAGCCTTACCTTCGAACCGGGGTTCGCTCTCACGTCAGGATCCACCGCCAGCGATCAGCCGAATCCATTCACGACTGAAGTCTCAGACTTCAACGAGCCGAAAACCGCTACGAACAACCCGAAAATCCCGGCGCCTTCGCAAGTAAAAACTGCGTCGATCACGCTGCCCGAAGGCATGACGCTGAACCCGTCGGCGGCGGCAGGGCTCGAAGCGTGCACCCCTGCTCAGGCGAGGATCCACAGTGAAGAATTCGGGGTGGCGTGTCCTATAGGCTCCAACCTCGGGTCCGTCAGCCTCGAAGTGCCGACGCTGCCGGCGGGGTCATTCACCGGAAGCATGTATTTGGGCGGTCCCGAATCGGGTCCCATCACCGGGCCTCCCTATACCCTCTATGTCGTCGCGAACTCGAGCCGCTACGGCGTCTCGGTGAGGTTGAAAGGCGAAGTGATTCCGAATGAAGCGACGGGCCAGCTGACAACGGTGTTCAACGAAAACCCCGAACAGCCGTTCAACAGCCTGAAGCTCAGCTTCGACCGAGGTGTCCTCACCTCCGTCGCCAACCCGCTGATTTGCGGGGAAGGCAAAGGGTCTGCAGGCTTTACGCCTGTGGCGCCTGGAGTCGCGGCGAAGAGCGACCCGTTCGGCGTCAGCATCACCGGTTGCGCGGCATCGATCCCGTTCTCCCTTTCGCAGAGCACGGCATACGAACCGCCGACGGCCGCGGGCCACAGCTCCTACTCGTTCAGCCTCACCCGCCCAGAAGGCCAGCAGTACCTGCAGAAGGTCTCGACGACGCTGCCCTCGGGCGTCGTCGGTGTGATCCCGGACGTCACGCTGTGTGGCGAACCGCAGGCTGCGCTGGGCACATGCGGGTCGGCGAGCAAGATCGGCACCGCGACGGTGACGGCAGGCTCGGGCAGCTCGCCGTACACGTTCACCGGCCCTGTGTACATGACGGGGCCGTACAACGGCGCGCCGTTTGGCCTCTCGATCGCCGTGCCTGCGGTCGCCGGTCCCTTCAACCTGGGCACGATCGTGACGCGCTCGACGATCAACATCAACCCGACGACAGCACGAGTGACGGCTGAAAGCGTGTTGCCGACGATCGTCAAGGGCATCCCGATCCGCCTCCGCTCGCTGAACGTCGACGTCAACAGGCAGGGCTTCCTGCTGAACCCGACCAACTGCGCGGTCGAGGCGACTGAATCGAATCTGACCTCGACATTCGGCGCCGTGCAGACGGGGCTCTCGAGTCCCTTCCAGGCCGAAGGCTGCAGCGGTCTCGGCTTCAAGCCCGGCTTCACCGCATCGACGGGCGCCAAGCACTCGAAAACCAATGGTGCGAGCCTCGTCACGACGCTGACGATGCCCGGTGGCAACGCCAACATGAAATCGGTGTTCGTGCAGCTGCCCAAGCAGCTGCCGTCACGTCTGACCACGCTGCAGAAAGCGTGCCTGGCGAAGGTGTTCGAAGAAAACCCGCTCAACTGCCGCAAGGTCTCGCCCGGGTCTGAAGTGGGCTCAGCCACGGCGGACACGCCGGTGCTTTCGGTGCCGATGAAGGGGCCGGCCTTCCTGGTGTCGCACGCCGGCGAAGAATTCCCGAGCCTCGAGCTCGTGCTCGAAGGCCAGGGTGTGCGGGTGATCGTGGAAGGCAAAACGAAGATCAAGAACGGGATCACGACCACCAACTTCGCCGCCACCCCGGACGTGCCGGTGACGAGCATCACGGTGAACCTGCCGACTGGGCCGCACTCGGCACTCACGACGGTGAACCTCAACACCAACCTGTGCACGGCGACGCTGACGATGCCGACGACACTCACCGGTCAGAACGGCAAGGTCGTCAAACAGAACACGACGATTGCGCCGACCGGATGCGGCGTGCAGGTCACCGGGCACAAGGTGTCCGGCAACACCGCCAAGCTGACGGTGCGGACGTACTCGGCCGGACGTATCAGCGGTAGCGGCAAGAACCTGACGACGACGGCGCGTCACCTCGAAGGTGCCACCAAGGCGGCGACGCTGAAGGTCTCGCTCTCGAGTGCCGGGCGCAACAAGCGCAAGCCGTTCACCGCCAAGATACGTGTCGGCTTCTTCCCCAAGAAGAAGGGCGCCGCGACCTCGGTTGCCTACGTTACGGTCAAGTTCCGATAGTGGACACAAACGTGCTGCAGTCGAAAGGGGCGGCCTTCGGGCCGCCCCTTTTGCGTGCTCTAGGCTGGCGCATGGGGGTCTCGTCCTGGACCGTCGTCGGGGCCCAGCCCAGGCGGCGCGCCCAGGCCCGCGCGAACAATGCCCCCACGGGGTGCGGCCCATGTCGTACATTGTCTGCATGAACGTCGTAGGAGGTACGGATACCTCGACGTCCTCCGGGGGCATCGATCGCCTGCTCAGCGGCATCCGCCACCTGACGGCGCTGGCGGACGGCGCCGGCAACGCCGACGCGATCTTCAGGATGCTCGCGAGTGAGCTGCTGTCGGCGCCCGGCGCCGACGAGGTCCGCATCCATCATCTCGTGGCCGAGGCAGACGCCCGCGAGGAGCTCGTCGCTGTCTACATGCTCGGTGGCATCGGACGGCTCAGCTACCTGCAGCCGCGGGCCGAGCGCCCGCCCGGTGTCGCCTGGGTCGCGAACACCGGCAACAGCTTCGTGGCCGCCGACCCGCAGGGCTTGGCGGCGAGCGTCCCGCGCCTGGCCGAGACTGGGCCCGTCACCGCGGTGGCGCTGGTGCCGCTCGCCGAGCGTGGTGAAGTCGAGGCTGTCGTGCTGCTCGTGCGCCGCGGCTCAGACGCCTTCTCGCCGGCAGAGGTCGAGCTCGCCGCTGCGCTCGTCGAGCAGGGCGCGACCGCACTGGCGCTGGCGCGGGCCCGCGCGGAGGCTGGGACCGACGCGGTGACCGGGTGCATGAACCATCGCGCGATGCGTCGGCGCCTGGACGAGGAGATCGGCCGCGCCACGCGGACCGGTGGGCCACTGTCGGCGATGCTGATCGACCTCGACGACTTCAAGCTCGTCAACGACCGCCACGGGCATCAGGCGGGCGACGCGCTGCTGCGCAGCGTCGTGCAGGCGCTCGTCGGAGAGTTCCGCGCGTTCGACCGCGTCGCGCGCTACGGCGGCGACGAGTTCGTCGTGATCCTGCCCAACGCCGACCTCGACAGCGCTGCCGCGGCGGCAGCCCGCGCGCTCGAGCGCATGCGCGAGATCCCTGGACACGACGGACAGGGCGGCGAAGGCGTGTCCGCGTCGATCGGTGTCGCGCAGTGGCAGGCGCCGATGAGCACCGATGAGCTCCTGGAAGCGTGCGATGCGGCGCTGCTGCGCTCCAAGCGCCAGGGCAAGCGGCGCGTGACGCGCGCTTCGTAGACTGGCGGGTATGTCACTCGACAGCTTCGGCGCCAAGGACACGCTCACGGTCGGCGAGCGCAGCTACGAGATCTTTCGCCTCGACGCGCTGCAGGAGCGCTTCGACGTCGCGCGGCTGCCGTTCTCGCTGAAGGTGCTGCTCGAGAACCTGCTGCGCAACGAGGGCTCGGGTGCGGTGCGCGCCGCGGACATCGAAGCTCTCGCCGGCTGGGATGCGAAGGCGCAGCCGAGCAAGGAGATCGCGTTCACGCCCGCGCGCGTGCTGATGCAGGACCTCACCGGGGTGCCCGCGGTCGTCGATCTGGCCGCCATGCGCGAGGCGATGGCGAGCATGGGCGGCGACGCCGCCAAGATCAACCCGCTGGCCCCCGCAGAGCTGGTGATCGACCACTCCGTGCAGGTCGACGCGTTCGGCACCCGCGACGCCTTTCGCGTGAACGCCGAACGCGAGTTCGAGCGAAACCAGGAGCGCTACGTGTTCCTGCGCTGGGGTCAGGGCGCGTTCGACGACTTCGCGGTGGTGCCGCCAGACACCGGCATCGTGCACCAGGTCAACCTCGAGTACCTCGCACGTGTGGTCTTCCCGAACGAGCGATCCGATTCCCGCCCGCCCCAGGCCTACCCGGACACGCTCGTCGGCACCGACTCGCACACGACGATGGTCAACGGACTGGGCGTCCTCGGCTGGGGCGTGGGCGGCATCGAGGCCGAGGCGGCGATGCTCGGCCAGCCGATGTCGATGCTGATCCCGCAGGTGCTCGGCTTTCGCCTGTATGGCGAGCTGCCCGAGGGCGCCACTGCCACCGACCTCGTGCTCACGGTCACGCAGATGCTGCGCGAGCGCGGCGTCGTGGGCAAGTTCGTCGAGTTCTACGGCGCCGGGCTCGCCGGGCTGCCGATCGCCGACAGGGCCACGATCGGCAACATGTCGCCCGAGTTCGGCTCGACCTGTGCGATCTTCCCGATCGACGCCGAGACGCTCACCTACCTCGAGCTGTCGGGGCGCCCACGAGAGCAGATCGCGCTCGTCGAGGCCTACGCCAAGGTACAGGGGCTATGGCACGACGAGAAGCTGGAAGAACCCACCTTCAGCGACACGATCGAGCTCGACCTCGCCACGGTCGAGCCGAGCATCGCCGGTCCCAAGCGCCCGCAGGACCGGATCGCTTTGAGTGACGCCCAGCTCGCCTTCCGCGACGCGATCGGCGGATACGTCCAGCACTACGACGCCCGCGACGAGGCCGACGCGGAGAGCTTTCCGACGAGCGACCCCCCCGCCAACGGCAACGACCACCCGCGCCCCGCCGACGGCGGCCCGAGCTACGTTGAAGGCGCAGACGCGGGCGCCGTCACGGTGCGCTCGGCGACCGCCGCGCGCTGCACGCTTGCCGACGGCACCGAGGTCGAGCTCGACCACGGCCATGTTGTGATCGCGGCGATCACGAGCTGCACCAACACCTCCAACCCATCGGTGATGATCGGCGCGGGCATCCTCGCGCGCAACGCGCTCGCGCGCGGGCTGCGCTCCAAGCCGTGGGTCAAGACCTCGCTCGCGCCCGGCTCGAAGGTGGTCACCGAGTATCTCGATCGCGCCGGTCTCACCGAGCCACTCGAGCAGCTCGGCTTCAACCTCGTCGGCTACGGCTGTACCACCTGCATCGGCAACTCCGGTCCGCTGCCCGACGAGGTCTCAAAAGCGGTCAACGAGGCCGATCTCGCGGTCGCGTCGGTGCTGTCCGGCAACCGCAACTTCGAGGGCCGTATCAACCCCGACGTGAAGCTCAACTACCTCGCCTCGCCGCCCTTGTGCGTCGCCTACGCGCTCGCTGGGACGATGGACATCGACATCGTCGGCGATCCGCTGGGGCAGGACGAGCACGGTCAGGACGTCTACCTCAGGGACATCTGGCCCTCCGCGCAGGAGATCGCCGAGACGATCGGCGAGACCGTCCGGGCGGACATGTTCCGCAAGAGCTACGGCGAGGTGTTCGCCGGCGATGAGAACTGGAACGGCCTGCCGGTGCCCGAGGGCGAGCGCTTCCAGTGGGATCCGGACTCGACCTACGTGCGCCTGCCTCCGTACTTCGACGGCATGCCAGCCGCGCCCGAGCCGGTGCGCGATATCGACGCCGCGCGCGTGCTGGCGCTGCTCGGCGACAGCGTCACCACCGACCACATCTCGCCCGCGGGCTCGATCAAGCGCGACGGGCCCGCCGGCCTGTATCTGCAGCAGCAGGGTGTCGCTCCGCGTGACTTCAACTCATACGGCGCGCGCCGCGGCAACCACGAGGTGATGGTGCGCGGGACGTTCGCCAACATTCGCCTGCGCAATCTGCTCGGCCGCGACATGGCCGGGCTCGAGCCGCTGCCGGAAGGCGGCAACACCTACTACCTCGCCGATGGCTCGAACGAGCCGCTGTCGATCTACGACGCCGCCGTGCGCTACATCGAGGTAGGCGTCGAGCTCGTGGTGCTCGCCGGCAAGGAGTACGGGACCGGATCTTCGCGCGACTGGGCGGCCAAGGGCACGAAGTTGCTGGGCGTGCGCGCGGTGATCGCCGAGAGCTTCGAGCGCATCCACCGCTCGAACCTGATCGGCATGGGCGTGCTGCCGCTGCAGTTCCGCGACGGTGAGAGCGCCGCCTCGCTCGGGCTGAGCGGTGAGGAGACGTTCTCGATTACGGGCCTCGCCGAGGCGATGGCCGACGGCGGCGCGCCGCCGGCTGAGGCGCGTGTCCGCGCCGAGCGCGCGGACACGCGCGCAATCGAGTTCGACGCGCGCGTGCGGATCGACACGCCGCGCGAGGCGGAGTACTTCCGCCACGGAGGCATCCTGCAGTACGTACTGCGGGCGCTGCTGGCTGCATGAGCCCCGCAGCGCGCAAAGCCTCGGCGAAACGACGCACACGCCCGCCCGCCGGCGTGCCTGCAGTGCTACGTGACCTGCTGCTCGCGCGCGGACCGTCGGGGTACGAGACCGCTCCCGCGCGCGTGTGGTGCGACGCGGCCAGCGAGTTCGCACAGGCCAGCATCGACGTCGTCGGCACGCCGCTTGCCCTGGTCGCGCCCAAGCTCGGCTACGACGCCGCACCGCGCCGGTTGCTGATCGTGGGTCACATCGACGAGATCGGGCTGATCGTCACCTACATCAGCGACGACGGATACCTGTGGTTCAGCGCCGTCGGCGGCTGGGACGCGCAGATCCTCGTCGGCCAGCGTGTGGTGCTCGACACGCGCGGTGGTCCCGTCGTCGGTGTCGTCGGCAAGAAGCCGATCCACCTGCTGCGCGATGAGGAGCGCAAGAAGGTCGCCGACATCCGCGACCTGCATATCGACATCGGCGCCCGCGACGGCGAGCAGGCACGCGCGATGGTGCGGATCGGCGACGTCGCCGTGATCGACGCGCAGCCGCTCGAGCTCCCCAACGGCCGCCTGACGGCGCGCGCGCTCGACAACAGGCTGGGTTCCTTCGTCGCGCTCGAGGCCGCGCGCCTCGTGGCTGCTGCCGGCGGTGGGCAGTGGGAGATCGCCGCGGT
The DNA here is from genome assembly GCA_963838405.1 of uncultured Solirubrobacteraceae bacterium. Lineage (GTDB taxonomy): Bacteria > Actinomycetota > Thermoleophilia > Solirubrobacterales > Solirubrobacteraceae > Palsa-744. The sequence continues at coordinate 47,018 of CAWIRA010000001.1, forward strand.
CGCCGCCGCGCAGGAGGAGATCACCTTCGGCGGCTCACGTACCAGCGCGTTCGCGCTCGAGCCTGACGCTGCGATCGTCGTCGACGTCACGCATGCCACCGACGCCCCCGGGATCGACGTCAAGGAGGCCGGCAAGCACGAGCTCGGATCCGGTCCTGTGATCACGCGCGGCTCGACGCTCAACAACGCGCTGTTCGAGCTGCTGTTCGAGGCCGGCGAGGCCGAGAAGATCCCGTTCACCGTCGAGGCATCCGCGCGCGCCACCGGCACCGACGCCGACGCGGTGCACCTCAGCCGTGCCGGCATACCCACCGGGCTCGTCTCGATCCCGATCCGCTACATGCACTCGCCTGTCGAGCTGGTCCAGCTCGAGGACGTGCAGGCCAGCGCGCGACTGATCGCCGCCGCGGCGCTGCGACTCACACGCGAGACGTCGTTCGCGCGCTAGCGCCGTTTGCGCGGGCTCATGCGATAGGCGACGAGGTTGCAACGAGCGGCGACACGCTCGAGGAGCGTTCTGCCGTGAGGCGCGCTCGCAGACAAGCGTCCGAGCCGGGCGCTAGTGTCGAACACATGTTCGCACGACAGGGTAGCCTAGCTCTCGGGTTCGCGGCGTCCGATGACGCGGCAAGAATGCCGCTCAACGTGGATGCGTCTCCCTATACCGCCATCTCGCTCTACAGCGGCGCCGGCGGGCTCGATCTGGGGTTTTCCAGCGCTGGGTTTCGAATTCGCTGGGCGATCGACAACGACCCGTTTGCCGTCGAGACATACAACGCCAACCTCGAGCCCTGTGCTATCAGAGGTGACGTTCTCGGCGTCGATCCCCCGTCGGGCTTGCAGCCCACGCTCGTGATCGGCGGGCCACCCTGCCAAGGATTCTCGGTCATCGGACGCATGGACCCGGATGACCCGCGCTCCCGACATGTCGATCATTTCTTCGACGTCATTGCGCATCTGCGCCCCCGCGCATTCGTTATGGAGAACGTCAAGGCCCTCGCCGAGAGCCCGCGCTGGGCTTCCGTACGCGAGCGTCTGCTCGACCGCGCCGCCGGGCTTGGCTATGAGCGCTCGCTCTTCGTGCTCAACGCGCAGGACTTCGACGTGCCGCAGTCGCGTGAACGCATGTTCCTGATCGGGACCAGCGGGGCCTTGCCAGAGCGCCCGGTCGCTACAACGGCGGACTGCCCGCCCAGCGTGCGTTCCGTGCTCGAGCGTCTGCCACGCTTCGGCGAGCCCGGCAACGACGCAACATGCACTGCGCGCGTCGTGCCCGCCAGCAAGCCGATCATGCGGCCTACGGCTCATCGCGGGAGCCTGCTCTTCAATGGGTCGGGCCGTCCGCTTAAGCTGAACGGGCTCGCGAAGACCCTGCCCGCGTCGATGGGCGGCAACGCGACTCCGATCATCGACCAGGACGAGTTCGAGTATGGCGCCGAGCCATGGGTCGTGGGTTACCACGAACGGCTACAGAGTGGAAAGCCACCACTCAAGCGCGCTCCAACCAGGCTGCGCCGGATCACCGTGCAAGAGGCCGCCGCTCTGCAACGATTCCCACCAGGCTGGGAGTTCGCCGGACCGCGGGTCGCTCAATATCGCCAGATCGGGAACGCCGTGCCGCCGCGCCTCGCCGAAGCCGTTGCGCTGAGCCTTCGCAACGTGCTCGAGCGCCAGGATTGCGTCAGAAGAGGAAGCGCTGCGAGCGTTCTTCTTCAGGCCGCCTAAGACGCCTCCGTCACTGCCACCGGCTGGCGATCGCCGCCCACGTCGAGAGGGTCTTCTCGGCCACCCGGATTTCTTGCAGCGCCTCGGCGAAGAGCCGAGGCAGAAACCTACAAAACTCACCCGGGCTAACGTCGCCGAGCTCAGCGCCTCGTGGAGCAGCTCACGTGTGCCCTGCACTACGCGGAGCACGACGTTCTGGTCTCTCTCGGCTCGGCGGATCACGGCCGAGCGGTCGAAGTCGACGAGAACGCCTGGTCGCAGCACCGCCAGCAGCGCGCGGGTCACACTCATGCTGGCTACGTCCTCGGCGAGAGTCTCGGCGGTGCCCGCGGTGGTGTCGATCTGCTTGACCTCGGCCCCGATGAGCATGTCGCCTCTCCGCTTGATCGCGATGTCAATCCGACGCGGGTCGTTGCGCGACGGCAGCACTGCCTCGAAGCCAGTTGCCCTGAAGGCGGCCGCAACCAGCGCCATGCCGCGCGCACCACCCTCGGGGTCGGCACCGACGAAGCCATCCAGCACGTCGACAAGATCGGGTAGCGTCGGGCCGTTCGACAGGTCGCGAGGAATCTGCTGAACAGACGCCCCCGAGGCGACCGCGCGCCGCACGCGCAGATACGCGGCCAGGGCCTCCGTCGCCTCGTTCTCGTCCATGCGATTCACATCGACGAGCCACGTGAGGATCAGTTGGAAGAAAGGCTTGTGGTCGTCACGGATTCGATCCAGGGCCACATCCCAGCGGGTCGAGCCGACTAGAGTGCCGTGATTGATCGGGTCGCGATCGCTGCTCGAGCCTATGTCGTAGCCGAAGGCGCGTCGCTTTGCGGCGAGAGCGGTAGCGGCGGCCCGCAGATTGAAGGCACCCGCGCTGCCCTCCTGACTCTGGATCACGAGGACGTCGACTTCTGCGTTCGTGGCCTTCGCGAGCAACACCGCGCCGACGGCTGCTATGAAAGCCACCGAAGGGCTCTGCGAGAGCTGCTCAGCCCTGCTGACCCAAGCCTGAGGCAGTCCTCGTTTGCCAATTGACAGCAGGTAAGCGCGCTCAAGCGTCGCGGTGAGATCGTCAGCATGCAGTGTGATCGGCACTTGAACAGCCTATGCGCGAGGAGTCGCGCCGCGCACCAAAGTCTCGATCCGGTCGGCGGCGGCGACCGGATCCTCGTGCTCCCAAACGGTCACCAGATGCCACCCAGCGCCGGCAATCGCACGCGCATTGCGTTCGTCGCGCTCAACGTTGCGGGCAAGCTTCGCGCTCCAATAATCCGAGTTCGTGCGCGGCACCGCGCTGTCGACAGGACAGCGGTGCCAGAAGCAGCCAAGGCACTCGACAACGACTCGCTGACGCGGGAAGACGATGTCAGGGCGAAAGCGCAGACCAGGTACCAGTGCCTTGTGCTTGCGAAAGCGCAGACCCCGGCGGTGCAGCTCGCTCCTGAGTGCGACCTCGTGACTGGTGTCGGTCGAGCGGTTTCCGCGCATGACGGCACGCACGGCCGGTGATGATGCCGAAGGCGGCGTCGGCAAACGCGGCACGGTTGGCAGGGTATACCGCTCGGTCGGCGCGAGGGCCTCGCGTGGAACCGCCAAACCCCGATCGAGGCTGAGATCAGGCGGCTCGTCCGCCTTGCCTACGCAAGGACCCGCGCCTTCGCGCGCTCGAACTCCTCGTCGCTCAGCACGCCGCGGTCCTTCAGCTCGGCCAGTTTGCCGATCTCCTCGGCCGTGCTGCCGCCCGCCTGCCTGATCGCTTCGACGTGCGCGCGGTCCTCGGCCTGGTGTTCGTGCATCGTGTGGCCCCGCACAAGCACGTATGCGAGCACCCCGAACAGCGGCAGCACGAAGATGAACAGGAGCCACAGCGCCTTCGCCCAGTTCGACAGGTCGCGGCTGCGGAAGATGTCGAATACGACGCCTACCGCGATCCAGATCCAGAGGAACAGGAACGCGAACTCGAGCGCCGTGAGCAGGGCGTCGCCGAACGTGAAGGTAGCGAGCAACATCCCGGCCCTGCGGCTTTAGTCGGCGGAGCTCAGCTCGGTCATCTCGGAGACCGCGTACGGCGCGCCGGGGCAGCCGCCGATCGCCAGCATGCGCAGGCCCTCGGGCCCCGCATGGACCTTGCGCCGCGTCTCCGGGCCGACTCGCACGAACGTCTCGCCGTCGAGCTCGACGCGCTCACCTTCGATGTCCAGCCAGCCCGATCCGCCGAGCGCCAGGAAGACCTCCTCCTGACCGCTCTCCGCGTGATCGTGCTCGGGGTAGTCGCCGTAGTCCGGCGGCAGCTGGATCACCTGAAAGCCGAATGCGGTAACGCCGAGCTCGGCGCGTGCCTTGATGAAGCCGCCGCCGAAGCCGGCCTCCATCTCGCTGAGCTTCTTCGCGGTGTAGTCAGCCATGCGCCGTGCACACTACACGGCGAGCGCCGATCACGAGCGCTCGGCAAACGGAATCACGATCGCGAGCTGGCGCGACTTGGCCAGCAGCGTGCCGTCGGGCGCCCAAATCGTGCCGTCCTCTATGAAGAAGCCCTCGTGCACGAGCTCGGTGCTGGTCCTCGCCAGGCACAGCGCACCGGGGTCCGGAACGTGGCGCTGCGCATCGTGCGTGTGGAAGTGGATCGTGAGGTCGACGGTTGGCACGGCGACGGGCTCTCGTACGCGCATGTAGGGCGCGGGGATCAGCGCGTCGCTGTAGAACGCAAGCGCCAGCGCATCGAGCGGCCGCGGCGCGGCGAGGCCGATCCAGCTGAGGATCTCCATCGGCTGCTCCTCGCCGGACAGCGGCACGCCCGGCATCCGCGGCTGCAGCACGATGTGATGCGCGAATTCCGGCCCGCCGCGCTTGATCAACTTGACGCCATCGCGCGAGGGATCGGCCGGCTCGACCACCGGCGTCTGCACGTCGGAGATCTCCGGGCCGCCCCACGGGACCGAGAAGGCCGCGAGCGCGAGCGCGATCAGCTGTCCGCCCTGGTGCATCCGCGCCGAGAGCGTGCTCAGCGAGCGCCCACCGCGCTCGAGCGTCGTCGTGATCTGCACCGGCCCCGGCTCGGGTGCCCTGGCGTAATGGATCGTCAGCGAGCGCGGCGCGCGCGTGGTGTCGGCGACCGCGTCGAGGAGCGCGCGCAGCAGCATCGCCGCGAGATAGCCGCCGTGCGGTCCGCGACCGGCGCGCCAATCGGGCGCGACGACCGCACCGAAGCGCAGTCGACGGCCGGTTCCGTCCTCGCCACTGTCGCCAGCGTCGGGCGAACCGTCCGGCCCGTCCTCGAGCCAGACGGCCGTGTCACGGTCGAACTTGCCGTCCTCACTATCCGGCTGCTCGACAAGCGACTGCTCGCCTGCCTGGCCCTCAGCCACGTACGAGCCGCTTGTAGGTGATGCGGTGGGGGCGCTCGGCGGCCGCGCCGAGCAACGCGTGGCGGTGCTCCTCGTAGGCCTCGAAGTTGCCCTCGAACCACGTCACCTGCGAGTCGCCCTCGAACGCCAGCACGTGCGTGGCGACGCGATCGAGGAACCAGCGGTCGTGGGAGATCACGATCGCGCAGCCGGGGAAAGCCAGCAGTGCGTTCTCGAGCGCGCGCAGCGTGTCGACGTCGAGGTCGTTGGTGGGCTCGTCCAGCAGCAGCAGGTTGCCGCCGCTGCGCAGCAGCTTGGCGAGGTGCACGCGGTTGCGCTCGCCGCCGGAGAGCTTGCCAATCCGCGCCTGCTGGGCGCTGCCCTTGAAGTTGAAGCCGGCCGTGTACTGGCGCGAGTTGACCTCGCGCTCGCCCACCTTGATGTGCTCGTAGCCTTCGGAGATCTCCTCCCAGACGGTCTTCTCGGGATTCAACGAGTCGCGCGACTGGTCGACGTAGGCGAGCTGGACCGTGTCGCCGAGCTCGAGCTTGCCGCTGTCGGGCGTCTCCTCGCCGGTGATCATCCTGAACAGGGTCGTCTTGCCGGCGCCGTTGGCGCCGATCACGCCGACGATCCCGGCGCGAGGCAGATCGAAGGACAGCGACTCGATCAACAGGCGGTCGCCAAAGCCCTTGGCAACATCGGTCGCGGTCAGCACCTTCGCGCCGAGGCGCGGGCCCGGCGGGATGTGGATCTGGACCTCGTCGAGCTTGATGTTGGTGTCTTCGGCTATCAGCTCCTCGTAGCGGGCCAGGCGCGCCTTGGACTTCGTGCGTTTGCCCTTGGGGTTGGTGCGCACCCATTCGAGCTCGGCCGCGATCGTCCGCTCGCGGCCCTTTTCGCTGCGCTCTTCCTGGGCCATGCGCGCCTGCTTCTGCTCGAGCCAGCTCGAGTAGTTGCCCTGGTAGGGGATGCCCTTGCCGCGGTCGAGCTCGAGGATCCAGCCGGCGACGTTGTCGAGGAAGTAGCGGTCGTGCGTGACGGCCACGATCGCGCCCTTGTACTCGGACAGGTGCTGCTCCAGCCACGCGACCGACTCCGCGTCGAGGTGGTTGGTGGGCTCGTCCAGCAGCAGCAGGTCGGGAGCTCGCAGCAACAGGCGGCACAGCGCCACGCGGCGGCGCTCGCCGCCGGAGAGCGTGCTCACGTCCGCGTCGGGTGGCGGCAGGCGCAGCGCGTCCATCGCGTATTCCAGCTGCGTGTCGAGGTTCCAAGCGTCGGCCGCTTCGATCTTGGCCTGGATCCGCCCGAACTCCTCGGCCGTCTCATCCGAGTAGTTCGCCGCCAGCTCGTTGAAGCGGTCGAGCAGCGCCTTCGTCTCGGCGACCGCGTCCTCGACGTTGCCCTTGACGTCCTTGCTCTCATCCAGATGCGGCTCCTGCTCGAGCATCCCGACGGTCGCACCCGGCGCGAGCGCCGCCTCACCGCGGTACTCCTGGTCGATCCCGGCCATGATCCGCAGCAGCGTCGACTTGCCGGCGCCGTTGTAGCCGAGCACGCCGATCTTGGCGCCTGGATAGAACGCCAGCGAGACGTCGTCGAGCACCGTTTTGTCGGGCGGATGAAGCTTCGACAGGCGGTGCATCGTAAAGATGTACTGGGAGGACATTCGCACGCAGGATAGAGACGAAGCGAATCCCGCCCAACCCCCGCTAACGTTGTCGGGTCATGCCGACCACGGTCCTTGATGTCGAGCAGCACCTGCTCCTGCTGGAGCTCGAGGCGCCGTTCACCAAGCGCGACGTGCAGCTCGCGCGCAGGCGCATGGCGAAGCGCTGGCACCCCGATGTCGCGCCCCAGGGACGCCAGTTCGAGCACGAGCGCCACCTCAAGGCGATCAACGAGGCGGCTGACCAACTCGAGCGCCTGGCGGAGGGCTCTCGCGGCGGCAAGGTCTCTGCCAACGCCGTCAAAGTCAGCGCTGCCGCTGCGCGCCGGGAGCGCGAGGAGGCCGGCCGGCGCAACTACGAAACCGAACAGCGCGCTCGTGCCGCCGCGAAAGACCGCGCCGAAAACGACCCCTTCGGCAGCAGGGTGCCCGATCACTCCGTCGTGCACCGCTACGCGCGCTGCCTCACCTACCCCGAGTGGGGCGTCGGCACCGTCGCCGGCATCTACTTCTCCGACGGGGCGGCGGGGGCCGATTCAACCGGCGAGGAAGTGCAGCAGTGGGCGCGCGTCAAGTTCAGCCATGGCATCCGCACGGTGCCGGCCGGCAGCATGAAATTCGTCGACTTCTCAAAGCCCGACCCCGCCGAGGAGCGCGTCGAACGCTTCCTGATCGCGGCCCAGCGCGCGATGGCCGAAGGCGAGTATCAGCTCGCCGCGCAGCGGCTGATCTACGCGCGTGACGCCGAGCCGCGCAACGTCGCGGTGCTGCGGCTGATGACGCTCGCGTTCTGGAATGCCGGCAAGCTCGACGAGGCCGCGCGCGCGGTACGCGACTGGGCGCGCGTCGATGGCAGCCGTCCCGCGGCTCACCGCTTCGCTGCTCGCATCTACGAAGACATGGGCGCGACCGACCTCGCCGAGGAGGCCGCCGAGCGCGCCGCACTGCGCGGCCCCTCGGACGCCGGCGCGTGGGAGCGCCTCGGACGTCTGCGCCTGCAGCTGATGGACCGCGAGGGCGCGCTCGACGCGCTGCGTCGGGCACTCGCGCTGGGCGCCGGCGGGGACGTGCGCGACCTCGTCGCGCAGGCGCTCGCGATCGAGCCGAGCCTCGCGGGCTAGAGAGGGCCGTCCTCTCCCGGGGGTCGGTATCTCCAGCCGGCGACAACCCAGCCGGGGGCAGTTGAGGTCAACTTTTGGATCGGTGCGGCGATCGCTATCCGCAGTGTTCGATACCAATAGTCGGGATGATTGCAATGACGGATCCCGAGAGCAGCGAGCGCCCAACGTGGCTTGAGCGCATCTCGCAGGCTTTCGCCGTGCTCGTGCTGGTGCTGCTGGCGGCGGGGATCGGCTTCGCCGTCATAGGTATCTATCCGAACAAGATCCCGACCATCAAGAACCCGAGCATTGTCGACAACATTTTCGACAGCCGCGTAGTGATTCTGGCTGCGCGGATCGCCCTGATGTTTGCGGCGGCGTATGTCGCTGTTTCGGTCGTAGGCCTTATCGCGAGCCGGCGGTGGCTGTCGCAGCTGGGACCGTTTCGAGCGTCGGACCCGATTGCACGGCTCGACGAAAGCGGCGAGGCGCTCGAGAGCGATCTCCACGGCGCTCTAGAGGCCATCCAAGAGCTTGAACAGCGTCTTGCGGAGAGTGACGACGCCCTCGCGAAGACACGGGTGGATATTGGAGCGCTACTTGACCATCTCGATATGATGGAGGCAGAGAAAGAGGGGACAAATGGCGCCTGAGTACCTAGAAAAACTGCGAAGCGACCAGCGGAGGATCGAGCGCATGATTGAGCGCAACCGGGATGTGCTCGAGACCTCTCGCCAGAAGTCCGCCAAATACGCCCGCACCCTGACGAGCGCGGGTGCTGCCGCCCAAAGCGCGCGAGACGACCTCCGCAAGGCCGGCTATCTGAGGTAGCTCCAGTCTCGGGGCGCTCGCCCGGCGCGACGGCTCCGTCTAGTGGACGTGTCCGCAAGTCCTGCGGTGTATTGGGAGGGATAACGGGCGGCGCGGGGAATTGTGTGTCGTGTCGCGGACCAGCCAGCATGTGATCGAGCTCTCCGAGGAGGAGCGTGGTGAGTTGGAGCGGCGGGCAAGCGTGGTCACGCTGCCGTTCCGCACGGTGCAGCGGGCGAGGATGATCCTGTACGCGGCCGAGGGGATGCAGGACGTCGAGATCGCCGCCCGGCTGGATTGCTCGCCCGACAGTGTTGCCCGGCGAAGATCCCGATTTTGCTGTGAGCGTCTCGATGGGCTTGAGGACCAAGCGCGGTCAGGTCGCCCGCGCCGTTTTCCCCCCGGAACAGGTCGCCGAGGTCAAGGCGATCGCGTGCGAGTTGCCGCGCACCCACGGGCTGCCGCTTTCGCGCTTCTCCCGGGTTGAGCTGCACCGCTTGGTGATCGAGCGGGGCGTGACCGAGGCGTCGGCCTCGACGATCTGGCGTTGGCTGCACGAAGACGCGATCAAGCCGTGGCAAACGCGCTCCTGGATCTTCCCGCGCGATCCGGAGTTCGCCGTGAAGGCCGGCCGGGTGCTGGACCTCTACGCCCGCACCTTCGAGGGCAAGCGGCTACGCCCCGACGAGTACGTGATCTCGGCCGATGAGAAGACGCAGCTGCAGGCGCTCGGACGCGACCATGAGACCGTCGCGCCGGGGCCGGGACGTCGGGGGCTGCTCGAGTTCGAGTACCTGCGCGGCGGCACACTTGCCTATCTCGCCGCGTGGGACGTGCACCACGCCAACCTGTTTGACCGGGTCGAGCAGACGACCGGGATCGTCCCGTTCGGCCGGCTCGTTGACCAGGTCATGCAGGTCGAGCCTTACCGGTCGGCGCGCACCGTCTACTGGGTCGTGGACAACGGCTCAAGCCACGCCGGCAAAACCTCCGTCAACCGGATGGCCGAGGCATACCCAAACGCGAGGCTGATTCACCTCCCCGTCCACGCCTCCTGGCTGAACCAGATCGAGATCTACTTCTCGATCGTGCAGCGCAAGGCCCTGACACCGAACGACTACGCGACGCTACCCGAGCTCGCCGGGCACCTGATGGATTTCGGACAGCACTACCGCACGCTCGCGCGAGCATTCCAATGGACCCTCACCCGCACCAAGCTCGACAACGTGATCGAGAAGATCACCCGACACGAACCTCAACCACTCACCCTCGCCGCATGAGCCGCATCACTTCCGGACACGACCACTAGCGCGCGCTCGCAGCGTGCCGTCAGAGGATGTTGACCGCGCGTGAGACGATCAACCCGATCGTCACGAGCGAGACGATCGACTGCATGCCCATGATGCCCTTCGCCTTCAGCGTCAGCGGCATCGTGTCGGTGGGGGAGAAGGCCGCGGCGTTGGTAAGCGACACGTACAGGTAGTCAAAGAACTGCGGGCGCCAGTTGAGCGGCTGGACGCGATCGTCGTTCATCTGGGGAAACAGGAAGTCGGCTGGACCGTCGTGTCCGGCTGCCCGGCGCCCGGGGCCGCCGCGGTCGAGCTCCCAGTACCACAGGCCGAAGATCAGGAAGTTCGTCAGCCAGATCAGCACGCCCGAGACGACCAGCTCATCGCCGTTGCTCGGAACCTTGTTGTGCAGCAGCGCGTGCGCCAGCGCGGCCAGCGCGTAGATGTTGGCGGCGCTGACGAACGCGGTCATCGCGATCGCAGTTCGTCGGCGCGCGGTGTGCTCGTGCTCGAGCTGTCGCGGCGTCGCGAGCGATAGGCCGATGATGAGGATCCCCTCGAGCGCCGGCACCAGCCACGTGGGGCCGACGGTGAGGCGCTTGGGCAGGCCGATCTGCAGGCCGATCGCGACCACCAGCGTGACCTGCACCGGCCAGAATGACTCCGGGCCGGGCGGCGGCGGGTAGGGGCGGCCGGGCAGGGTCGCGCTCGCGTGCTCCACGAGCCGAGAGCGTAGGGGGCGGGTCGGAGGTGAAAGCGATCCGCCACACCCGCTAGGTTCCCGCGGTGCGCCTGATCGTCGCCCGCTGCGAGGTTGCATACGCCGGCCGCCTCAGCACCGTCCTACCCGAGGCGGTGCGGCTGCTGATGCTCAAGAGCGACGGCACGTTCATGGTGTGGGCCGACGGCGGCGGCTCCAATGTCAAGCCGCTGAACTGGATGGTCGCGCCGACGGTCATCGAGGAGCTTCTTGACGCCGACGGTCGTCTAGAGCGGCTGCTCGTGCGAAAGCGCGGCCAGGACGAGTTGCTCGAGGTGTCCGTGGCGGAGGTGCTCTCTGACGTCGAGCACGAGCTCGACACGCTCGCCTCGCTCGAGAAGGAGGGCATCGAGCGTGAACTGCAGGAGCTGCTGGCCGACACGCCGCAGTGGTGCGGCGAGGGCTTCAGGCTGATTCGACGCGAGTGGCCGACCGATATCGGACCGGTCGATCTCATGTGCAAGGACGACGAAGACGAATGGATCGCAGTCGAGATCAAGCGCATCGCGACGATCGACGCGGTCGAGCAGCTCACGCGCTACCTCGAGCGCATCCGTCTGGACCCAGCGCTCGGATCGTGTCGCGGTGTGCTCGCCGCTCAGAGCATCAAGCCACAGGCGCGGGTGCTCGCCGAGTCGCGCGGAATCGGCTGCGTGGAGGTCGATCTCGCGGTCCTACGCGGTGAGCGCGAGCCAGACCTAAAGCTGTTCGCCGCATAACGATCCGGCCGCTAGGCTGCTGATGTCCCCGAACGAGGAGAGTCGTGATGAGCGAGGAGAGTCGCGATGAGCGCAGCTGACGCAGTCGTTTCCGCCGAGCCGGTCCTCACCGAGCGGCGCGGCAATGTGCTTTTGATCACGCTCAACCGGCCCGAGGTGCGAAACGCGGTCAACGCGGCGCTCGCCGAAGGTGTAGGCAACGCACTCGACGAGCTCGACGCCGACGACAGCCTGTCGCTGGGCGTGCTGACCGGCGCCGGCGGCTTCTTCTGTGCGGGCATGGATCTCGGCGCATTCGTCAAGGGCGAGTCCTCGTGGTATGGCGACCGGGGCTTCGCTGGCATCGCCCAACGTTCCGCGCGTAAGCCGCTGATCGCCGCGATCGAGGGCTTCGCGCTCGCCGGCGGCCTCGAGATCGCGCTCTCCTGCGATCTGATCGTCGCCGCCAAGGGCGCCAAAATGGGGATTCCCGAGGCCAAGCGCTCGATCCTCGCCGCAGCCGGTGCGCTGCTGCGGCTGCCGCGGCGCATGCCCTACCACCTCGTGATGGAGCTGGCGCTCACCGGCGACCCATTCCCTGCCGAGCGCTTCTATGAGCTGGGCGTCGTCAACCGACTCGTCGAGCCCGGCGCCACAGTCGACGCCGCGCTCGAGCTGGCCGCGCAGATCGGCAAGAACGGTCCGCTCGCGCTGATCGCCTCAAAGCAGATCCTGCAGCAGCAGTACGACTGGTCGAGCGCCGAGATGTGGGACAAGCAGGGCGAGATCGTCGGACCACTGTTCAGCTCCGAGGACGCCAAAGAGGGCGCCAGCGCGTTCAAGGAAAAGCGCGAGCCGGTTTGGAAAGGGCGTTAGCGGCGCTCCGCGGCGAGCCGCTCGCTCGCGGCGCTTCGCGCGGGCGACCGATCCTCTCGCCGCTCCGCTTGTCCGAGGGATTGCGACAACGGTTGCGCCGGCAGCAGCGCCAGTGCCATCAGCACGCCCGCGCCCGCGACCCCCGCCGCCACGAGGTTGCCGGCGCTGAAGCCGTGGAAGAAGGCGCTGTTCGCGGCGTGCTGCAGGTTCGCCGCGAGCGCACCGTCGCCGGCCTGGCGAAGGTGTGCGGCGACAATCAGCGCCGCGCCCGCTGAGCTATGGGCGGCGCTCGCCAGCCCGGCGGGCAGCGCCCGCGGCAGCAGGCTGGTGAGGCGGCTGGCATAAAGCGAGGCGTACACGCTGCCGATCACGGCCACCCCGAGCGTGCCTCCGAGCAGCCGCGTCGTGTCGTTCACGGCTGAGCCGACGCCGGCCTTCTCGGTCGGCACGACGCCCATGATCGCCTCTGTGGCGGGCGCGCTCGTGAAGCCCATGCCCGTGCCGAACAGCACCATCTGCACGGCGATCGTGCCGTAGGCGAGGCTCGCGTTGCCGGTCGAGACCCACGCGTAGAAGGCGGCCATCATCGCCAGCCCCGACGCGACCACGACCTTCGTGCCGAAGCGCACCGCGAGCTTCGTGCCGAGCACCGAGGACACGCCGACGGCGGTCGCGACCGGCAGCAGGTGAATGCCCGCCGACAGCGGGCTGTAGCCCTTGAAGAACTGGAAGAACTGTGTGATCAGGAAGATGAAGCCGAACAACGCGAAGAACGCGATCGTCACCGACGCGCTGGCCGCCGCGAAGCGTGGGTTGCGGAACAGGCTGACGTCGAGCATCGGTTCGCGCGTGCGTCGCTCCCAGGCGATGAACGTCGCCAGTAGCACCGCGCCAGCGGCGAAGCCCGCGACGCTGCGAGCGCTGTTCCAGCCGTGGTCGGGTGCCTCGATGATCGTGAAGATCAGCAGCGCGATCGCCGCCGTCGAGAGCGCGAAGCCGACACTGTCGGTGCGCGGTGCATGCGGGTCGCGCGAGGTCGGCACGCTGTAGGCGACGAGCCCCGCGCCGAGCGCCGCGACCGGCGCCATCACGAAGAAGATGCTCGACCACGAGGAGGCTTCGAGCAGCCAGCCGCCGACGATCGGCCCGAGCGCGATCGCCACGCCCGTGCTCGCGCCCCACAGCCCGATCGCGCGCGCTCGCTCAGAGCGGCCGGTGAAGATGTTGGAGATCAGCGACAGCGTCGCCGGGAACACCATCGCCGCGCCGAGGCCCATGAAGCAGCGCGCGACGATCAGCTGGCTCGCCGTCGTGGTCAGGCCGCCGGCGACGCTCGCCAGGCCGAACACCGCGAGGCCCGCGAGCAGCATGCCCTTGCGACCGAAGCGGTCGCTGAGGCTGCCGCTCACCAGCAGCAGGGCCGCGAACACGAGGTTGTACGCGTCGACAACCCACTGCAGCTGGCTGTTGGAAGCGTGCAGTTCCCGCACCAGCGTCGGCAGCGCGACGTTGACGATCGTCGTGTCGAGGTTGATCACGAACGCCGCGACCAGCAGTGCCGTCAGAGCGAGAGACTTGCGCGCCATCGACGTACTAATAAATCATCGAGACAAGAAAGTCAAGTCAATGCACAAATAGTTCAATCAAGCGCTAGAATCCTCGCATGCGCTCCTACGGCCAGTACTGCTCGGTGGCGAAGGCGCTCGACGTGATCGGCGACCGCTGGACGCTGCTGATCGTGCGCGAGCTCCTCGCCCAGGGGCCCAGCCGCTACACCGACCTGCGCAACGGCCTGCCGGGAATCGCCACCAACCTGCTCGCCGAGCGTCTGCGCGAGCTCGAGCAGGCCGGCATCGTCGTGCGCGAGGACGCACCGCCGCCGGTCGCCACGGCGCTCTTCAGCCTCAGCCCGCGCGGGCGCCAGCTGAAGACGGTGATCGACGAGCTCGGACGCTGGGGGATGCCGCTGATGGCCGCCACCAGCCCCGAGGAGGAGTACCGCAGCTACTGGCTGTCGATGCCCGTCGAGCAGTTTCTCGTCGATCGCTCCGAGGTCCCCACCACGATCGAAGTGCGTGCCGGCGAGCAGCCGATGCTGATCGAGGCGCGCGAAGACGCCGTCAGCACACGTCCCGGGACGAGCGAGCACCCGGACGCGGTGTTGAGCGGTCCGCCGCAGCTCGTGCTCGGCCTGATCAGCGGCGCGATCGAGCACGACGATGCGCTCGAGCGGGGGCTCGACTTCGAGGGCGCGCCTGAGGCGCTCGCACGCCTACAGCGCAGCCGCGCGGCGAGCCCCTAGCGGCGACGCTGGCGCTTGCGCTGACGGCGGATCGCCAGAAAGCGCCGCCACAGCGCCCTCATCTCAGCGCTCTCCGGGCGTCTTGCGCGGGTACTGCGAGATCGGCTGGCGCAGGTCGATCGCCGTCGTCACGATCCGGTTCTGTTCGTCGATATGCGCGGCCGGGTAGCCCTCGCCCGGGCTCGCGCGCTCCGGACGCCCGACGTAGCCGAAGTGCATGTCCTCGGGCATGATCTGCATCAGGCGCGGGAACATGTGTGCGCGGGCGCCCATGTTGCGCGGCTCCTCCTGCACCCACAGCACCTCGGTCAGGTTCGGATAGCGAGACATCAGCTCGAGGATCTGCCGTTCGGGGAACGGATACAGGAGCTCGACGCGTGCCACCGCGAGACCTGCGTGCGACGCACGTTCGGGGTGCCCTACGAGGTCGTAGTAGATCTTGCCCGTGCACAGCACCAGGCGCGTGACCTGCTCATCCTGCACGCCCGGCTCGGCGAGCACCGGATGGAAGCTCGTGCCCTCCGCCATGTCCGCGATCGCGCTCGCCGCCTGCGGCAGACGCAGCAGCGACTTCGGCGTCATCACCACCAGCGGACGCTGCTTGGCGATCCGCGCCTGGCGGCGCAGCAGGTGGAAGTACTGGGCCGGCGTCGTCGGGCTCGCCACGCGGATGTTGCCCTCCGCCGCGGCGCGCAGGAAGCGCTCCAGGCGCGCCGAGGAGTGCTCCGGGCCCGAGCCCTCGTAGCCGTGCGGCAGCAGCAGCGTCAGGCGCGAGGTCTGTCCCCACTTCGCCAGCCCCGAGACGATGAACTGGTCGATGATCACCTGCGCCGAGTTGACGAAATCGCCGAACTGCGCCTCCCACAGCACAAGCGTCTCCGGCGCCTCCTGGCTGTAGCCGTACTCGAAGCCCATGCACGCGAGCTCCGACAGCGGGCTGTTGTGCAGCTCCAGCGGCGCCAGCGCGTCCGGCAGGTTCTGGATCGGGCATACCGTCTGGCCGGTCTTGGCGTCGTGCAGGACCATGTGGCGCTGGCTGAAGGTGCCGCGCTCGGTGTCCTGTCCGGTCAGCCGCAGCGGCGTGCCCTCGGTCAGCAGCGACGCGAACGCGAGCGCCTCCGCATGCGCCCAGTCGATCTTCGGCTCCGACGCCTCGGCGAGCGCCTCGCGCCGGCGCTCGAGCTGCTTGACGAGCTTCGGGTGCACGGTGAAGCCGTCGGGCACGCGCAGCAGCTGCTCGCCGAGCTCGCGCAGCTGCGCCGCCGGCACGGCCGTGCCGACTTCCGGGCTCGGTGAACGGTCGAGCTGATACTCGCCCGTCGTGTGCTCATTCTCGTGCTCCGCCGCCGCCGCTATCTTCGCCTTCAGTCGCTGGTGCAGGATCGTCAGGTTGTCCCACACATCCTGCGCCTGGCGGTCGACCTCCTCCTTGGAGACGACGCCCTCGGCGACGAGCCGCTCGGCCCACAGTTCATAGACGCGTTTCTTGGTCTTGATCTTCGCGTACATCTCCGGCTGCGTGTACGCCGGCTCGTCGGACTCGTTGTGCCCGAAGCGGCGGTAGCCGATCAGGTCGATCAGCACGTCGTGGCCGAACTCCTGGCGGAACGCGAACGCGAGGCGCACGGCGCTGATGCACGCCGACACGTCGTCGGCATTGACGTGGATGATCGGCACGTCGAAGCCCTTCGCCAGGTCCGACGCCCAGCGCGTCGAGCGCGCGTCGTCGGGGTCCGTCGTGAAGCCGACCTGGTTGTTCATGATCAGGTGCACCGTGCCGCCGACCTTGTAGCCGTCCAGCGCCTGCAGGTTGAGCGTCTCCGAGACGACCCCCTGGGCGGGGAAGGACGCGTCACCGTGGATCGTGATCGGCACCGCAGCGTTGGTGTCCTGGTGCGCGTGCGGACCCTTGCGCGAGGTCTGCGCGGCGCGCGTCGCACCCTCGACAACCGGCGAGACGTACTCGAGGTGGCTCGGGTTGGACTCGAGGTTGACGCGGATCGTGCCGCCGTCCGGCAGCTGATAGGTGCCCTGCGTGCCGTGGTGATACTTGACGTCGCCCGTGCCGCCCTGCGGGATCGTCGTCACCGCCTCGAGCGTCGAAGCGCCCTCGAACTCGGCGAAGATCGTGTCGTAGGAGCGACCCAGGTTGTGCGCGAGCACGTTCAGACGCCCGCGGTGTGCCATCCCGACGACGACCTCCTGGCCGCCGTGCGCCGCGGATAGCTGAATCAGCTCGTCGAGCATCGGCACCGTCATGTCCAGTCCCTCAATCGAGAACTGGTGCTGGCCGAGGTAGGCCTTGTGCATGAAGCGCTCCAGCGCGTCCACCTCGACGAGGCGCTTGAGCAGCGTCCGGCGCTCGTCGTTGGTCAGTTCCTGGCGGAACGCGCCGGACTCGATGTGCTCGCGCAGCCACACGCGCTGTCGGTGCGAGGCGATGTGCTCGATCTCGTAGGCGATCGTGCCGCAGTAGGTCTCGCGCAGGTGCGGCAGCGCGTCGGCGAGCGTCGCCCCCGGCACGTACACCTGGAATAGCCGCGCCGGGATCTTCGCCTGGATCTCCGGCGTCAGCCCCAGCGCCTCGGGGTCGAGACCCGGGTCGCCCTCGGGCTCGGAGCCGAGCGGGTCCAGGTGCGCGGCCAGGTGGCCGTGGCTGCGAACGCGACTGATGAACGTGCTCGCGGCCTGGACCGCCTGCAGCATCTCTTCGCCGCCGGCGTAGTAAGCGCCGTCGGCGCTCGCGGGGGCAACAGCGGGTGGAGTCGCGGCTGCCGGCGCCGGCAATGCCCCCAGCTCGACCCCCAGCGCCCCGAACAGGTCCTCGTAGAAACTGTTCTCGCCCTGCAGATACCCCTCGACGAGCGCGAGGAAGCGTCCGGACTCCGCGCCCTGGATGACGCGGTGGTCATACGTCGAGGTCATCGTCATGACCTTCTCTGCGCCGATGCTCGCGGCGACGGCGCCGAGGCCGACGGGGTAGGCGATCGACCCCGTCGCAACGATCGTCCCCTGGCCGTTCAGCAGCCGCGGCACCGACGCCACCGTCCCGAGCCCACCGGGGTTGGTGAGCGTGACGTTGGCGCCAACGAGATCGTCAGCGGTCAGCGTGTTGGTGCGCGCCTTCTCGACGAGCACGTCGTACGCACGCAGGAACTCGTCGAACGCAAGCCGGCCGGCGTCGTTGATGACCGGCACCATCAGCGTGCGCGAGCCGTCCTTCTTCTCGACGTCCACCGCCAGCCCGAGATTCACGCCGCCGTCGACCAGCCGGAACGGCTTGCCGTCGATCTCGGCGAAGTGCGTCGCCATCACCGGCATGTCCACGCACGCGCGCGCGATCGCGTATGCGATCACGTGCGTGAAGGAGACCTTGTGTCCGGCCGCCTTCAGCTCGCGCCGGCGGGCGTCGAGCACGCTCACCGTGAGCGTGCGGAAGCTGGTCGCCGTCGGTATCGAGCGCGACTGCTCCATGTAGCGGACCAACGCCGCCGCGCCGCCGCGCAGCGGCTGCGCGCTCGGCTCGCTAGTCGGCGCTGCGCTCACGGTCGCTGCGCCGTTGGCGCCCGCACCGTTGCCCGTCGCCGCGGAGAGCACGTCGGACTTCGTTATGCGACCCGCCGGTCCGCTGCCGGCGACCGCGCCGAGGTCCACGCCCTCGACCGCCGCGGCACGCGCGGCGACGGGGGAGACCTTCGTGCCGTCGGGCGGCGCGAGCGTCGCGGCCGCCTCCGCGGCGGCGGCCTGCGCTCGCCCAGCGTCGGGTGGCGTCGCGGGCTGCGCAGGCGCGGCGGCGGGCGCCGGTGCGGCGCCGCGCGCGCCGTCGTTGATCGCGATTCGCGCAATCACTTGGCCGACCGTGACCGTGTCGCCCTCCTGCACCAGGATCTCGGTGACGGTGCCGCTGGCCGGCGAGGGCAGCTCGAGGTCGACCTTGTCGGTTGAGATCTCGACAATCGTGTCGTCGACCTTGATCGCGTCGCCGACCTTGACTCGCCATTCGAGGATCGTGCCCTCGGTGACCGACTCGCCGGCGGCTGGCGTCAGCACGTCGACGATCGCGCCGGGCGCCTCGGCGGTCTCGGTGCCCTCCGCCGCCGCGGCCTCGGCGGCCTCGCCCGTCTCGGCGACCGTCGCTGCCTCGGCCTCGGCGGTCTCGACAGCTGTCTCGGCGAGTGTCGCCCCACCGGCCTGCGCGATCGGCGCTGCGCCGTTGATCGAGATACGCGCGATCACCTGCCCGACTGTCACCGTCTCACCCTCTTCGACGAGGATCTCGCTCACCGTTCCGCTCGCCGGCGAGGGCAGCTCGACGTCAACCTTGTCGGTTGAGATCTCGACGATGGTCGCGTCGACCTTGATCGCGTCGCCGACTTTGACTCGCCATTCGAGGATTGTTCCCTCGGTGACCGACTCTCCCGCGGCAGGGGTTACGACATCTATCGTCTGCACTGCCGTGGTACTAGTTGCCATCGATGTCTCACTTTAGCGCGGCCTGTGGTCCGCACGTTCGCGCCCTTCGCGGATGAACTGGTAGCTGCCGAAGAACGGTCCGATCCCTCCGAGAACCGCCACGGCGACAGCGAGCTTAAGCGAAACGACCCGCAGACGCGCGGCTGTTATGCAGGCCAAAGACATGAAGATCCACAGCAGCCCGTGCGTCCATCCGAGCACGAATGTCAGTGGTTCCGGCTTGCCGATCGCAAACGCGCACACGAGCAACGCGGTGTACACACAGGAGTGCGCGAAAGAGGTCCACTTCAGACGCGTGAACGTCAGCGGACCGGCCGCCGCGCGCAGACGCTGGTTGATCGCCGGGGCGCCCGCCGGACCGGGGCTGGGGTTCACTGCGAAAGCCACTGGGCCATCCGTGGCAGCGTGTCGCCCGCCTCGGGCGGCCAGTCGGCGATCTCTCGTGGCCACCATGCGTATTCGTCGTGCTCCTCATCGGGCGTGACCGTCGCGTCGACGCCCTCGGCGAGCCACGCCTGGCCGACGAACATCACCAGCCGGTGCGGCAGGCGCAGCAGCACCTCGCCGCGCACGCGCTCCGGCGAGACCGCCCACTCCTCCTGCAGCTCGCGCACGAGCGTGTCGGCAGGGCTCTCGCCGAAGTCGACCGCGCCGCCGGCACCGAGCGCCCAGCGGCCGGCCCACGAGGAGACCCACGGCGCACGTCGTCCGGCGAGCCAGCGCCCGTCGGCCGAACGCGTGACACACAGCGCCGCCATGCTCTGCGAGGCGTCGCCTTCGACCAGCCGCAGCGCCCAGCGCAGCGGCTGCAGCTCGATCGCGAGGCCCTCCGCGTCCTGGTGGTAGTCGACGAGGCGTGCCGCAACGCCGTCGTGGCTGGGCGAGCCGCGTTCCTGTAGCTCCCTGATCGCGGCGTCGGCGGCCTCCGTGTGCTCGTGCGAGGGCTTGAACGGCTGCTCGCTCCAGTGGGCCGTGATCTGATCCAGCGCCCACGGTCCGCGGGCGAGGATCTCCGGTGCTTGCGAGGCGGGGGGCGGGTCGGACACTCGAGCGACAGGCTAGTGAATCGCCCGAAAGCGCGGTGAAGCTGCGGAGAACACGACTGGCCATAGACTCGCGCTCATATGGGCGAGCGGCGGCGCAAGCACTGGGGGTGGGGCTTCGAGGACCAGGTGCCCTCGAGCGCGCAGCTGCGTGACACGGCGGCGGTGCTCGGCGCGCACCTTGGCTTCGCGCTCGCCGAGCCGGAGGAGCCGGTGGCACTGGAGCAGGTGCGCCTGGCTGCGCCGCGCATCCAAGCGCCGGCCGCGCTCGCGGACATCTGCGACGTCGACGTGCACGCACGCGCGTCGCATGCCTTGGGCAAGTCCTATTCCGACATTGTGCGCGGCTTCCGAGGGGAGTTCGAGCATCCCCCGGACCTGGTCGCGCGACCGCGCGATGAGCTCGACGTCGAGCGTCTGCTCGAGTGGTGCGCGGCCGAGCGCGTCGCGGCGATCCCGTTCGGCGGCGGGACGTCTGTCGTCGGCGGCGTCACCCCGTCGCTGCCGGCTCACTACAACGGTTCCGTCTCGATCGACATGCGCGCGCTCGACCGCGTGCTCGAGGTCGATGAGGTCTCGCGTGCGGCGTGTATCCAGGCCGGCGCCCTCGGGCCGGAGCTCGAGTCGCAGCTCGCCACGCACGGGCTGACGCTCCGCCACTTCCCGCAGTCGTTCGAGTACTCGACGCTCGGCGGCTGGATCGCCACGCGCGCAGCGGGGCACTTCGCGACGCTGTGGATCCACATCGAGGACTTCGTCGAGTCGGTCCGCGCGATCACCCCGGCCGGCGCCTGGGAGTCGCGGCGGCTGCCGGGATCGGGCGCCGGCGTCAGCCCGGACCGCATGCTCGCGGGCTCGGAGGGGGCGCTCGGCGTGATCACGCGCGCGTGGTTGCGCGTGCAGCCGCGGCCCTCGCAGCGGAGCTCCGCGGCGGTGCGCTTCGCGAGCTTCCTTGCAGGCGCCGACTGCGTGCGCGCGATCTCGCAGGCGGGACTGCACCCCTCCAACTGTCGCCTGCTCGACGCCGGTGAGGCGGCGCTGACGATGGCGGGCGACGGCACCGCCGCGCTGCTGGTGCTCGGCTTCGAGTCGTTTGACCATCCGGTCGATGAGGCGATGGCGCGCGCGCTCGCGCTGTGCGCAGAGCACGGTGGCACGACCGCCGAGCGGCGCGATCCCGACGCCGGCGGCGACGCGGTCAGCTCCTGGCGCGACGCGTTCCTAGGGGCTCCCTATGTGCGCGACACGCTCGTCGCGATGGGTGTGCTGGCAGAGACGTTCGAGACGGCGATCACGTGGGAGCGCCTGGCGGCCTTCCACGAGCGGGTCAGCGCTGCGACCGAGCAGGCGGTGCGCGAGGTCTGCGGCGCGCCGGGCCGTGTCTATTGCCGCTTCACCCACGTCTATCCCGACGGGCCGGCGCCGTACTTCACGGTGCTCGCGCCTGCGCGCCGAGGCGAGGAGGTCGAGCAGTGGGCGGCGATCAAGCGCGCCGCCTCGGAGGCGATCCTGTCTGCGGGCGGCACCATCACCCACCACCACGCCGTCGGTCGCGATCACCGGCCCTGGTATGACCGTCAACGCCCCGAGCCGTTCGCCGCAGCGCTGCGGGCAGCGAAGCTGGCGGTCGACCCAGCCGGGATCATGAACCCAGGCGTGCTGATCGATCCGAGCGCATGACGATCGCGGTACTCGGTCCCGGCGGCGTCGGCGGCCTGCTCGCCGGCGTCCTCGAACGCGGCGGCAGCGACGTGGTGGTGCTCGCCCGCGAGAGCACCGTCGCGGTGATCGCGCGCGAGGGCCTATGCGTTCAAAGCGTCACCTTCGGAGACTTCGTGGCGCGCCCGCGCGCGCTCGCGCAACTGCACGAGCCAGTCGACGCGCTGCTCGTTGCCACCAAGGCCGGCGGCCTGACGAGCGCGCTGGAGCGCATCGCGGTCGCGCCTGGGGTGGTGCTGCCGCTGCTCAACGGGCTCGACCACATCGGCGTGCTGCGCGAGCGCTTCTCCCCCGAGTCGGTGCTCGCGGGCTCGATTCGCGTCGAGGCCGACAGGCCGCAGCCGGGCGTCGTCGTACACACGAGTCCGTTCCTGCTCGTCAGCATGGCCAGCCGCTACGCAGCCGCTGAGCCGGCGATCGACGCGCTCGCCGACGCGCTGTCAGCTGCGGGCGTGCCGGTGCGCGTTTCGGACTCCGAGGCCGACGTGATGTGGTCGAAGCTCGTGCGGCTCAACGCGCTCGCCTGCGTGACGAGCGCGTACGACGTGCTGCTCGGCGAGATCCGCTCGACGCCGCAGTTGCACGCCGATCTCGTTGGCGCGATCGAGGAGGCGAGCGCGGTCGGCAGGGCGGAGGGAGCGAAGGACATCGACTCGGCGCGCGCGGTCGCCGAGCTGGAGGCCGCGCACGACACGCTTGGGAGCTCGATGCAGCGGGACATCGCCGCAGGGCGCGAACCCGAGCTCGACGCGATTCCTGGAGCGGTGCTGCGCGCCGGAGCGCGCCACGGCATCCCCTGTCCGACGATCGAGCGGCTGGTGGGCATGATCGCGGCGCGGGTGGATGCGCTCGAGCGCACGCGCTCGGGCTCACAGCGGGGCGGCGTCGCTCGCTGAGGCGTTCTCGCGATCGTGGCGCAGCACCTGCAGCAGCTCGGCGTAGGGGCCGACCAGGTAGGCGTCGTCGTCGGGCGCCAGCCGCGTGTCGCGGCGCGGCGGGTGCTCGAGTCGTAGTGAGTCCGCCGCGCGTCGGATCGCCACGACCCGCACGCTCGCCGGAAGCTCGCGCATCGCCTGACCGTCGAGGCCGCCGCCGGCGCTGACGCGCAGTCGCGCCAGCAGGAACGGGTGGTTGCCGACGTAGAAGGTGAACAGAACCTCGAGGCCGAGCACCGCGCCGACGAACCACGGCGCGGCGATCGCCGAGGTCGACCAGACGTGGCGGAAGCCGAAGCTCTGCTCGAGGCGATTGCCGAGCTGGCGGTCGAACACGCGCAGCACCACCGGCACCTGCGCCCAACGCTCGCCGAGGCGATCGCGCACCGCCAGCGCGGTCTCGATGTTGGTCAGATCGTCGGAGGTCAGGATCGCCACCGCGGCGGCGCTCGAGAGATTGACCGAGTCGAGCGTCTGCGAGAGGGTGGCGTCGCCGATCACCAGCGGTACCTCCAGCGAGCGCGCCTGGGTGAGGTAGCTGTTGTGCTCGGTGCGCTCGACCACGACGACCTCGCGTCCGCGGGCGAGCAAGCCTTCGAGCACGTGCATCCCCACCGTCCCCAGCCCGACGATCACCACGTGTCCGCGCATGCCCGGGATCCGCTCGCGGCCCAATGACTGGGCGATCCGCCTGCTCACAAGGGCGTTCGTCAGCAGCGCGAACAACGTCGTCACGAGCGTCGTGCCGGCGACGATCAGGAGGATGCCGAAGACCTCGATCCAGAACGGCTGGCCAGAAAAGGAGAAGTCGCCGAAGCCGACCGTAGCGACGGTCTCGACGGTGAAGTAGATCGCGTCGAGTACAGGCAGCTGCGTCTGGTGTTCGCTCCAGTGATAGCCGAAGTGCAGGACCAGCGTCGAGATCGCGAGCAGCACGAGCCCGAGCGCGGCGGCGACGCGCAGCGGCCGGTCGGCGATGCTGAGTGCCGTTCTCGCCGCCCGCGCAGACCGCGACCGTGCGCGCGCGCCGATGTCTGAGATCTCGCGTGCGCGAACCTGCCGCTGGGCGATCCCGGCCTCATCTAGCTCCTCGCGCGTGCCGAGCACCGTCACCCTGTCGCCGGCGCTGACTCTCTGGTCGCGTCCTGGGCAAGCGATCAGCTCATCCTGCGCCTCCGTCACCACCCCGATCGGCGCGAGGCTCCCGTACAGCTCGCGCAGCGTTCCATTGCCCGGCGCGATCACCTCGGCCGCGACGAACAGCGTGTCGCCGAGGAGGATGTCCCGGGCGAGCCGGCCGATGCACGCTTCGACAACCGACGGCGCGAACAGCGCGGCGACGTCCAGCACGCCCACCGAGCCGAGCACCTCCTCCACCGCGTGCGCGACCGCCGGGTTGTCGAGATCGGCGACGATCCGCACATCGGGGCGCAGGTCGCGGATCATCAGCATCGTCTCGAGCGTGCGCAGGTCGGTGCGCTCGGCGCACACGACCGCCGCCGCGCCGCGCATCCCCGCCTCATACAACGGCTCGCTGAGGTGATGCGAGCCGCGCGGTATATGCGGGATGCCCCAGCCGCGCACGACCCGTTCGAGCCGCTCGTCGGGCTCGTCGTCGAGCACCACCACGCGCGCGCCCGCCAGGTGCAGCTGCTCGACGGTGCGCAGTCCCACGGCGTTCAGGCCGCACACGATCACGTGCCCGACCCAATCGCGACATTGCTCGGAGTGCGAGGACGAGTCAGCTGTGACGGTCGCCACGGGGCGTCAGTTTGCGCGCCCGCCGTCCAAATGGCGTTGGCCGGGCGTCCAAGATCAGCGGGTCACTGCTCTTCGAATGGCGAGCGGCCGGGCGAGTACGCGGGGATCGCCTGCGTGGCGATCGCCTCGACAGCCTGCTCCTCGGCCTCGGTCAGCTCCTCGTCGTGCTCGCCGTCGCACAGCACGCGGAAGTTGCCGGTGACGCCGCTGTCGGCGTGGATCGTGATTCCGGGCAGGATCTCCTCGCCCTCGTCGAGCCCGAGGCGCTCCATATCGAAGTGCGCGAGGCCGATGCCGTAGGCGGTGTGGGTCGGGTTCTCGCGATCGTGCGCGGCCACCGCCTGGGCGAAGCGCTCGAGGTTCTTGGCGATCTTGCTCGTGTCCGCCATGACTCGCGCTCAGGGTAGCGCGAGCGCAGTAGATTGGGAGCGATGCCTCCCGGTCTCCCAGCCGAGCACGCAGGCGCTGCCGCCGTCGCCAGCGCGCACGCCGGCGGCGATGGCGACGCGCGCGAGGTGATCCGCACGGTCGAGCTGACCAAGGTCTACGACGGCACCGACTTTGCGGCCGTCGACGCGCTCAACCTGAGCGTGCGCGGCGGTGAGATCTTTGGGCTGCTGGGGCCTAACGGCGCCGGCAAGACGACGACCGCAGGCATGCTCACCACCCGCGTCATACCCACCTCGGGATCGGCGTTCGTCGGCGCGATCGACGTCGTCGCGCATCCCGCTCTGGCCAAGCAGCTGATCGGGATCGTCTCCCAGCAGAACACGCTCGACCGCCAGCTGACCGTGTGGGAGAACCTCTACTTCCACGGGCGGCTGTTCGGGATCTCCGCCTCGCGCTCGCGACAGATCACCGACGAGCTGCTCGAGAAGCTGCAGCTGGCGAGATGGGCGAAGGCGTCTGTGTACGCGCTGTCGGGAGGGATGGCACAGCGGCTGATGGTCGCGCGCGCGATCTTCCACCGCCCGGCGGTGCTGTTCCTCGACGAGCCGACCGCCGGCCTCGATCCGCAGAGTCGCCTCGCGCTATGGGAGATCCTGGGCGAGCTCAACCGCGACGGTCAGACGATCCTGCTCACCACCCACTACATGGAGGAGGCCGACCATCTGTGCGGCCGCGTGGCGATCATGGATCACGGCAAGATCCTCGCGCTCGACACGCCCGAGGCGCTCAAGCAGACGATCGGCGCGGACACGATCGTGACCGTCAAGGCGGCCGGCGACGGGCAGGCGCTGGCGGAGCGGCTCGCCGGCGAGATCCCCGAAGTGACGCGCACGCGTGTGCTCGACGGCGGCGTCGAGCTCCATGTGAAGGACGCCGAGCGGCTGGTGCCGCGGGTCGTCAACGCGGCCGAGAGCGGCGGCTTCGAGCTCGCCGACCTGTCGGTCTCCGAGCCCAGCCTGGAGACGGTGTTCATCAGCCTCACCGGCAAGGACCTGCGCGACTGATGGCCACCAGCACGACCTCGGCATCCGCACCCTCGGCCGCGACAGCCGCAGCGAGCACGGCGATCACGATCGAGCCGACGCGCTCGACGCTGGCCGCGAGCCGCTCGGCGCTGCTCGCGCTGATCCTGCGCGACCTGGTGGTGCTGTGGAAGCACAAGTGGGAGTTCATCGTTCGCACGCTGATCCAGCCGTTCCTGCTCGTGTTCGTGTTCCTGTACGTGTTCCCGACGATCGGCCAGGGCATCGGCGGACATGGCCCGGTCGGCGAGTCGGCGTTCGCGACCGTGCTCGTCCCGGGCGTCGTCGGCATCACGATCATGTTCCAGGGCATCCAGGCGGTGGCGATGGTGCTCGCGCAGGAGTTCGGCTACACGCGCGAGATCGAGGACCGCGTGCAGGCTCCGTGCCCGATATGGCTGGTCGCCATCGCGAAGGTGCTCTCCGGCGCCGGGCAGGGGCTGATCGCGGCGCTGATCGTGTTCCCGATGGCCAGAGTCGTCCACGCCCCGGGGGTCCACGCGCATCTGTCGGTGACGTGGTGGATCGTGATCACGCTGATCCCGCTCGCGTGCGTGACGATGACCTCGCTCGGCCTGCTACTGGGGACGGTCTTCGAGGCGCGCAACCTCGGGCTGATGTTCGGGTTCGTGGTGCTGCCGCTGACGTTCCTCGGCGGCACCTACTACCAGTGGACCAAGCTCGCGCCGGTGCAGGCCGCCGGCGTGCACTGGCTGCAGATCGTCGTGCTCGTCAACCCGCTGATCTACGTCAACGAGGGGCTGCGCGCCGGGCTCACGCACGCCTCACACATGCACCTGTACATCGTCTACCCCGTGCTGATCGGCTTCTGCGCGATGTTCCTCGGGCTCGGCTTGCGCCGCTTCCGGGGGCGCGTGCTCTCCTAGCTCGGGCGGGGCGTGAGGCCGTGGCGGCGCATCACCTCGCCGATCGCAGCGAGATCCGGCGGTCCGCCGGCCGAAGCGGCAATCACCTCGCCGACCTCACGGAAGTAGGAAGATCCGAAGACGGCGGGCGTCGCGATCGCGAGGAACTTGGCATCGACGCTGCCGCGGTTGTCAAATCCGTGGATCTGCCCGCGTGACACGCAGACCGCCTCGCCTGGACCGATCTCGACCGTGTCTCCGTCGATCGTCCACGTCGAGACACCCTCGAGGCCGTAGATCGTCTCCTCAAAGCCGTCATGGCTATGCGGCGCCGGCATCTTCGCGTTCGCGGGAACAAAGCACTCGAACACCGACGCGGTCCCGTTCGACTGCGCCGCCTCGATCAGGAAATGAACGCTCAGCGCGCCGACGGTGATGGTCTCGTTGCCCGTAGCTCGACCCTAGCGCGCGATCCGCCGCTTCGGCCAGTTGACAACACCCGTCGCTTGGTCGTGGCTGGAAAGAGTCACATGGAGCACGCTACGAGACCTGCTCAATTATCTCGATCCGATACCCGTCGGGGTCTTTCACGAAGCACAGCCGCGAGCCGCCCTCGCGCACGGAGTACGGCGGCTTCTCGGGCTCGATCCCCTGGTCGGCCAGGGCGCTCAACGTCGCGTCGAGATCGTCGGCCGTGATCGCGATGTGCCCGTAGCCGCTGCCGACGTCATATGCGGCGACGCCGAAGTTGTAGGTCAGCTCGAGACGCGGCATGTCACCGTCGCCGGGCTGGTTCATGAAGACGTTCACCGCCTCGTCGCGGATCGGGATGCGCCCGATCTCCTCGAAGCCGAGAGCGTTGTAGAAGGCGATCGATCGATCGATGTCGGTGATGCGGTAACAGGTGTGGATCAGAGCCATCGGCGCAGTCTACGCTCAGCGCACCCGTTGCCGGCGCCGCCGCCACGCAAATGACGCGGGGACGGCGCTCTAGACTTGCCTGCGTGCGAACGCTGATAGTCGGGCATGGCGGACGCGAGAGCGCGCTGGCGCATCGAATGGCCGAGCACAGCGAGCTACACGCGTTTGTCGGTCACGAGAACCCATCGATCGTGGGCTACGCAGCCGCCTCCGGCGGCAGCCACCAGCTCGGGGACGTGTGCGACCCGCGCGCCGTCGCCGCATTCGCGCGCGAGCGAGAGATCGACATCGCGATGGTCAGCGCCGACGAGCCGCTGGCTGCGGGCGTGGTCGACGCGCTGCTTGCCCAGGGCACACGCGCGGTCGGTCCGACCGCTGCCGGGGCCGAGATCGAGTGGAACAAGGCGTTCGCCCGCTCGCTGCTCGCGGAGGTCGCACCCGAGGCGCTGCCGCGGACACAGGTGGCGCGCACGCGTGAGGAGGTCGCCGACGCGCTCGTAGCGTTCGGCTCGGCGCCGGTCGTCGTCAAGCCCTCCGGATTGACGGGCGGCAAGGGCGTGAAGGTCATGGGTCCCCATCTGGCAAGCCACGAGCACGCGCGCGACTACGCGCTCGAGCTGCTCGCCCGCGGCGGCCCCGGGGAGACGGTCCTGATCGAGGAGAAGATCGTCGGCGCGGAGTTCACCATCCAGGCGATCAGCGACGGCACGACGGTGATGTTCCCGCCGTCCACCTACGACTATCCCTACCGCTACGACGGCGATCAGGGTCCGGGCACGGGCGGCATGGGCTCACTTTCGATGGCAGGGCGAGCACTGCCATTCATGGCCGACGGCGACTACGAGCAGGCGTGCTCGATCGTCGAGCGCGTGATCGAGCGCCTCGCCGAGCAGGGGCGCCATTTCAGCGGTGTCATGAACAGCGGCTTCTTTGCCACGGCCGACGGCGTCAAGGTGATCGAGTTCAACGCGCGCTTCGGCGACCCCGAGTGCATGAACATCATGAGCCTGCTCGACGGCAGCTGGCCGGACGTGATGGAGCGGATCGCCGCGAAGACCCTGCGCACGCCGGACGTTCGCCTGCGCGAGGAGGCCTCCGTGGTGCTCTACCTGGTCTCGCCCGAGTACGCCCTCGGCCGGCGCCCGGCGGGCCCCGCCGCGGGCGGTGCCTACGACTTCACGCTTGAGCGCGAGCGCATCGAAGCCGCCGGCTGCCACGTGTTCTTCTCGTCGGCCGTCGCCCGCGCCGAGGGCGGCTACCGCACCGTCGGCACCTCGCGTGCGGTCGCGCTCGCGAGCACCGCGCCGACGCTCGAGCAGGCGCGCGCGCGTGTCGCCGAGAGCGCCGGCACGGTGCCCGTGCTCGAGTGGCGCAGGGACGTCGGCGACGAGCGCTACCTCGAGGGTCTGCGCCGGCTCGTTGCAGGCGATCAGCCGAGCCACGACGCACCGGACGCGGCGAGCTCAGCGGCGTCCGGCGAGACGCTGCTGCTCCCCAACGTCGGCTGACGCTTCGTGCAAGGATGGCGCGATGCTCGTCGAGCGCGCCAGCCACCCGCAGTTCCTCTCGAACACTTATCTCGTCGCCGACGGCCAGGGCGGACCGGCGTTCTTCATCGACGCCGGCGGGCCGGTCGGACCGCTGATCGAGGCCGCCGAGCGCCTCGAGCTGACGCCCACCCACGTCCTGCTCACCCACCACCACTTCGATCACGTCAGCGACGTCGGCGAGCTGCTCGCGCACTGGCCGAAGCTGCAGGTACTGATCAGCGACACCGAGCGCGAGCTGCTTCGAGACGCCGGCGCCGGCGCCGCAGAGCCAAAAGCACAGGCCGCAGCCGCCGCGACGCCCGACGGCATGGGCTCGGTCGAGGCCGGACAGACGCTGCGCTTCGGCACGCTCGAGGTTCGACCGCTGCGCACACCCGGGCACACCGCCGGGATGCTGTCGTTCCTCGTCGGCGAGCGCCCCGAGCAGGCCGGCGTCGAGGGCGCGCCGGCGCGTGCCGCCAGGACCGCCGCGCCCGGCGGCCTCGCGGGCTCGGGCTTGGTCGTGTTCACCGGGGACACGCTGTTCAAGGACTCGGTCGGCGGCGTCAAAGCCCCTGGGCACACGACCTACACCGACCTGCGGGACTCGATCATGGGGACGCTGATGGAGCTGCCTGCCGACACCGTCATCTACCCCGGGCACTCCGGCGAGACGTCGGTCTCGCGCGAGTGGGACGAGAACGTCTTCATTCGCGTCTGGCGAGGCTTGGATCCGGAGGGCGCGCAGCCGTGCACGGCGCTCGGCCAGCCCGCCACGCTGGTGCTGCTGGGTGCCGACTACGACGGCGGCACGAAGGCATGGGTGCGCTGGCAGGACGGCTCCGATGACATCGTGCCGGGCTCGCGCATCGAGCGCAACGGTTAGCGACCACCGCTGGCCGTCACCCGCGCGCAGCGCTCAGCTCCTAGCATGCAACGCATGGCGCGCGAGAACGAGAAGATCCCAACTTCGCGCGCGCGTCGCACCGCGACAGTGGCGACGCTGGCGGCGAGCGAGGCCGTCAAGCAGTTCGGCACGCGCGCGGCGAACCTGACGCGCGGCGAGGAAGCAGCCGAGGAGGCGATGGCCCGCCGTCAGCTCGAGACGGCCAAGCAGATCGTGGCCGTGCTCGGCACGATGAAGGGCGCCGCCATGAAGCTCGGGCAGGTGATGTCGTTCCTCGACGTCGGGCTCGTGGCCGAGGAGCATCGCGAGGAGTTCCAGCGCGAGCTCGCCAAGCTGCGGGACGCCGCGCCGACGGTCTCGTTCAAGCAGATGCGCCGCGTCGTCGAGGACGATCTCGAAGCGCCGCTGTCGGAGGTGTTCGCCACGTTCGAGGAGGAGCCGATCGCGGCGGCCTCGATCGGGCAGGTCTACAGGGCGAGACTGCACGACGGACGCGAGGTGGCGGTCAAGGTCCAGTACCCGGGTGTGGCGAGCGCGGTTCGCGCGGACATGCAGAACCTGGACATGATCTTGCGCCTGCTCAAGCGCATGGCTCCCGGGTTGGATGCGAAGGCGCTTGCGGAGGAGATCAAGGAGCGGATCGTCGAGGAGCTCGACTACGAGCTCGAGGCCCAGAACCAGCGCGCGCTGGCGCGGATCTTCGCCGGGCATCCGTTCATCGTCGTGCCCGACGTCGTCAGCTCGCTCTCGCGCGAGCGCGTGCTGGTCAGTGAGTTCGTCAGCGGTACCGGCTTCGAGGAGCTGAAGACTCGCCCGCAGGCAGAGCGCGACCGTCTCGGCGAGATCATCTTCCGCTTCTTCCTCGGCTGCCTCTACCGCCACCGTCAGTTCTCGGGCGACCCGCATCCCGGCAACTTCCTCGCGCTCGACGACGGGCGCGTGGCGTTCCTCGACTTCGGCCTGTTCAAGCGCCTGGACGCCGAGCCGGTGGACCTCGAGCTCGCCTGCCAGCGCGCCGTTGCCGAGGGCGACGCCGCGACGCTGCACGAGCTGCTCGCCGCCTCGGGTTTCCTGCCGGAACCCGAGCGCGTCGATCCCGAGCAGCTGCTGGCGTTCATCGGGGACGCGATCTGGTGGTACACGACGGCCGACGAAGTCGTCCAGCTGTCGCCTGAGATCGCCACCCAGGTGATGATCGAGAAGCTCGGATCCGCGCTCGAGCCACTTCCGGGAGATGCGCCACCAGGCGATGCGCCCGGAGCACCTGTTCGGCCGGCGAATGGAGATGCTGACGCTGGCGGTGCTCTCGCAGCTGCGCGCGCGGGCCAACTGGCACAGGATCGCGCGTGAGTGGATGTATGGCGATGAGCCGGTCACCGAGCTCGGTCGCGAGGAGGCGGAGTTCTACGGTCGCAGTGGCGTCGGCGCGCGCGGCTGACGCCGCGCTCAGACGCCCGTCTCCGCGGCGATCCGCCCGGTGCTGACGGCCGCCGCCAGGGCGCGGTAGTCGCGCTGGTTCTGCTCGGCGTAGTCGTTGGCGAAAGCGACGATCGCCCGATCGAAATGCGCACCCCGCCCGAGGTAGGCCGCGATCGCGACGGGGTCGCCGCTGCGTGCGTGTGCGCGAGCGAGCGTCCAGCCGCACAGCCGGCCATAGGCCGACATGCCCTTGGCGGTCATCTGCTCGATTTCGGCTGAGCCCTTCCAGTCGCGCAGCTGGCGCACGTAGAAGTCTCGCGGCACGTCCTCGTCGCTCGCCTCCGCGTGCAGCCAGCCGAGGAAGATGTCGCTGCTGGCCTGCATCAGGCGCTGCCCGGTGACGACTCGCTCACCGTGATTGGCGAACTCGCTCGGCGCCACGAACTCCTCGAGCACCGACGCCTGTGCTTCCTTCAGCTGCAGGAACAGCGGTTCGTGTTCGTCGCGTCCCAGCAACAGCGCGATCCAGTCGCGGGTGCCAACGCTGCCGACGCCGACGACCTTGCGCGCGAAGTCGAGCAGGCGAAACTGGTCGATCAGCACGCGGCGGTCGCGCTCGAGGCTCGAGACGTATGAGCGCATGCGGCGGTTCAGCACGTCGAACATCTCGCCGCGTTCCTCGCCTTCGCTGAGCTGCGCGAGCGGCACGATCAGCGGTGGTTCGGCGCGGATGCGCGGTACGCCGTCGACCACGTGGGTCAGCTTGGAGAGGGCGGACATGCTGCTGTGCGTGCGCGCCTTGGCGAGCGTCTGCTCGGTGTTCCGCGCCAGCTTTGGCGTCAGTTGCGAGCGCAGCTGGCTGAACGTGTCGTCGACGTCGAGGTGCGAGTACCACACCTGCAGGCTGCCCATCGCGGCGAAGCGGCGCATCGCGGTGCGGTACTCCGCGACGGTGTCGAGCACCGCCCGCTCCTGGCGCTTGGCCGAGCAGCCGTTGCCGCGCGCTGCGATCAGGATGCTCGTCGCCAGGCGCTTGACGTCCCACTCCCACGGGCCGGGGAGCGTCTCATCGAAGTCGTTGACGTCGAACACGAGCTGGCGCTCGGGCGAGGCGAACAAGCCGAAGTTCGACAGGTGCGCGTCGCCGCAGCACTGCACGGTCAGCCCCGAGCGTGGCGTCCGCGACAGGTCGCTGGCCATGATCAGCGCGGCGCCCCGGTAGAACGTCAGCGGCGAGACCAGCATGCGCCCGTAGCGGATCGGCACCAGCTCGGCAAGCCGCGTCCTTGCCTGGCGCTCGAGCAGCTCGATCGGGTCGGGACGGTCGCCGGGCGGCTCGAAGTGGCCGTGGCTACGACGCGGTGCCAGCTTGCGCGCCGCCCTGCCGTGCGCTGCACGTTCGGCGACGCTCACGTGAATCGGCCCTGCGGACGGGCTCACGCGCGCCACCGCGGTGCTCAGAAGCCGGTGTTCGTCTTCACGCGCCGCTCGCGGTCCTTCGGGTGCAGCGCCTCGCCCCTGGCCTGCAGCGTCGCGCACGCCTGAGCGATGTCCTGGCCGAGGGTGCTCGTCAGCGAGTGACCGAGCGTCTGCTTGACGAGCACGCGCATGATCTTTACGTGTTCGGCCTTCGGCGGCAGCGTGTATGCGGGAACCATCCAACCGCGGTCGGCGGCCAGCTGCGCAGCGACATCGAACTCGTCGTAGGGGTGAACGCCTGACAGTTTGAACGCGACCAGCGGTAGCTGCTCGTCATCCTCGCTGCCGATCACCTCGAGGTCGCATGCGAGCAGCTCTTTGGCGAGCGTGCGTGCGTTGTACTTCATCGTCTCCATCACGTAGCGGTAGCCGGCGTGTCCGAGGCGCGCGAAGTTGTAGTACTGGGCGAGCACCATCGATGCACCGGTGGAGAAGTTGAGCGTGAACGTCGCGTCGCGCTTGCCGAGGTAGTTCTCATAGAACACGAGGTCCTCGGGCAGGTCGTCCTTTTCCCTGAAGATCAGCCAGCCGATCCCTGGATACACGAGACCGAACTTGTGCCCGGAGACGTTGATCGAGCGAACTTGCTCGAGGCGGAAGTCCCACTCGGAGTGGGGATACAGAAACGGCCACACGAAGCCGCCGCTGGCGGCGTCGACGTGCAGCGGCACGTCCAGCCCCTGCTCCTGCTTGAGCCCCACGAGGTAGTCGTTGATGCCGCGGATGTCGTCCGCGTGTCCCGTGAAGGTCGTCCCCAGCACCGCCGCCACCCCGATCGTGTTCTCATCGACATGGGGCTCGACATCCTCCGCATCGATCGTGTACTTGTCGGGCTGCAGCGGCACGATCCGCGGCTCGACGTCGAAGTAGCGGCAGAACTTCTCCCACACGACGTGAACGTCGCCGCCGAAGACCATGTTGGGGCGATCAACTGACTTGCCGGCCGCTTCGCGGCGGGCGCGCCACTTCCACTTCAGCGACAGCGCCCCGAGCATGATCGCCTCGGAGGATCCCTGCGTGCGCGCGCCGGTCGTTTCGCCTGGGGCGTTGAAGAGGTCGGCGAGCATACGGATGCAGCGCTGCTCGATCTCAGCCGAGCACGGATACTCGGCGTGGTCGATGAAGTTCACACGCAGCGATTCCTTGATCACCTGCTCGGCCTCGGGCTCCATCCACGTGGTCACGAACGTCGCGAGGTTGCGGTTGGGCAGACCGTCGAGCACCGTCTCCTGTTGAACCAAGCCCATCGCTTCCTCGGCGGTCATGCCCATCTTCGGCAGTTTCCCGTCGGGCGCGGGCTCGAGCAGGTAGCGGTTGCCGTAGATGCCCTCGAGCTTTTCGATTTGAGTGCGTGTGAGCTCGGGCGGGGCGCTGGCGGGGCGCCCATCGGCGCTGCTTTGCTCGGTTGACACGGTCGATCCTCCTGTGGTTGCGCGGCTGTGCAGCTGAATCCTCGCACGCGCGGGCTCGCTCCTCGTCGTCTCATTCGGGTGTAGCGGCGAAGCGCGCGGACGGTAGCCTCGCGGGCCGGTGACCGCATGACCCGCACACCAACGTCGTGTCCGCTCGCTCGATGAGCGCTCCCGCGCTCGAGACGACGGTGCTGCGCGACGAGTCCTCGGCGCTCGAGGCGACGTTCGTCGCCGGCGCCGGGATGCTGTGCAGCTCGTTGCGCCATCGCGGCGAGGAGCTGCTCGCGCAGAACGCCGGCGTGGCCGCGTACGCGCAGGAAGGCAAGACGATGGCCATCCCACTGCTGTACCCGTGGGCCAATCGCCTCGCCGGCTTCGACTACAGCGTCGCCGCACGCAGCGTGCCCGTTCCGCACGATCTCACCCGCGTTCGGGTCGACCAGAACGGCCTCGCGATCCATGGTCTGGTGCCTGGGCTGATGGCGTGGGAGCTGGCGCCCGCAGAGGATCGCGATCGCGGTGCGGAGGAAGTGGTGGCGCGCTTGCGCTGGAGCGAGGCCCAGCCGCAGCTGTTCGAGGTGTTTCCCTTCCGTCACGAGCTGCGCTACGCGGCCGCCCTGCGCGACGGGCGCCTCGAGATCGAGGTGACGGTCGATGCATGCGGCCAGGATCCGGTGCCGGTGTCGTTCGGCTTTCATCCCTACCTGTCGCCGCCGGGCACCCCGCGCGAGCGGCTGCTGGTCGAGCTGCCGCCGATGCGAGCGCTCGAGCTCGACGCCCAGCAGATCCCCCTCGCTCCCGGGCAGACGCTCGCCGCCGAGCGCTTCGAGCTCGGCGAGCGTGAGTTCGACGACGGCTTCGACCAGCTGGCGCAGCCGGCGCGCTTCAGCGTCGCCGGTGCGCGCCGGCGGCTCGAGCTGACGTTTCGCGCGGGCTATCCCTATGCCCAGGTGTACGCGCCCCGCGCCGGGCAGTTCATCTGCTTCGAGCCGATGACCGCGCCCACCAATGCGCTGCGCAGCGGCGACGGACTGCGTGTGCTCGCGCCCGGCGAGCGCTTTACAGCCGGCTTCTCGATCGCCGTCGTCGACTCGCGCTGAGCCTCACGCCACCCACGGCTCGTGCCACTCGCCGACCCCCGCGATCAGCGCGTCGGCCTCGGGCGGCCCCCACGACCCCGGCGCATAGGGGTGCACCGGCGGCGGATGTTTGAGCAGCGGTTCGAAGATGCGCCACGCCTCTTCGACCGCGTCCTGGCGCGTGAAGCGCGTCTTGTTGCCCTCGATCGCGTCAAGCAGCAGCACCTCGTAGGCCGTCGGTGCTTCGCCACCCTGGTCGGCGAACTCGACGTCGAGGTTGACCGGCTCGGGCCCTGCGATGTCGGCGCGGTGGGCGTCGAGCGTGACGCGTGCGCCCGTCGTTGGATCGACGCGGACGACGAACTGGTTCGCTTCAGGGTGGCGCTGGCCGCCTTCGATGAAGCCGAGCTGCGGCGGCTCGCGGAAGACCGCCCGCAGCTCGGTCTGCGTGATCGGCAGCTTCTTGCCCGTCCGAATGAACCACGGAACGCCCGCCCAGCGCGGGTTATCGATATCCAGGCGCAGCGCCGCGAAGGTCTCCGTGGTCGAGTCCTTGGCGACGCCGTCGACCTCTAGATAGCCGTCGTACTGACCGCGCACGTATTGCGCTGGGTCGGCGTCGGCGGT
The DNA here is from genome assembly GCA_963838405.1 of uncultured Solirubrobacteraceae bacterium. GTDB lineage: Bacteria > Actinomycetota > Thermoleophilia > Solirubrobacterales > Solirubrobacteraceae > Palsa-744. Next base: position 83,230 of record CAWIRA010000001.1, read on the forward strand.
CGCGTGCAGGACCGTGAACTTGGCGTCCTGCAGCGTGTCCGCATCGCGCGCGGCGGGCGCCTCCATCGCGGCGAGCGAGACGAGCTGCATCAGATGGTTGACGACGACGTCGCGCAGCGCGCCGACCGGATCGTAGAAGTGTCCGCGGTCCTCGACACCGAACGCCTCGGCGAGCGTGATCTGCACATAGGCGACGTGCTCGCGGTTCCAGATCGGATGGATCATGGTGTTGGCGAAGCGCAGGTACAGCAGCTCGTCGGTGCCCATCTTCCCGAGGAAGTGGTCGATCCGGTAGAGCTGTGACTCGTCGATGTAGCGGTGGATTTCACCGGCCAACGCCCGCGCCGAGGCGACGTCGTGGCCGAACGGCTTCTCGACCGCCACGCGCGCGTTCTTGGTCAGACCGGCGCCGGCGAGTTCCTTGATCACGGGTCCGAACAGCGACGGCGGGATCTCCAGATAGAAGACCGGGCTCTGCTTGCCCGCGATCGCTTCTGCCACCTTCTTGTAGGTGGCGGCGTCGGTGAAGTCGCCGCTGACGTAGGACAGGCGCGCGGCGAAGCGCTGGAACACCTCCGCTTCGATCTGTTCGCCGCAGCCTTCGATCGATTCACGCGCATGCTCGCGCAGACGCTCGACGCTACAGTCGTCCACGGCAACGCCCACGATCGGGCAGTCGAGCAAGCCGCGGCGCTCCAAACGGTAGAGCGAATGGAAGGTCATAACCTTCGCGAGGTCGCCTGTGATCCCGAAGATGACCAAGGCGTCGGCGCGCACGGGCGGGGATCATTCCAGATAGGTTGTGGCGATGCCCGACGAGCCTGTCGTGGGTGGCGCGGATGCTTCACAGGAGCTCCCTGTCGCCGGTACGGTGGGCGCGCGCACGTTGCACCTGCTGACGCTGGAGTTCGGCTCGAAAGCGCAGTTCGAAGACCCGCGGTTTGCGTGGCGTCGGCTGTTCTCGGAGCTGCTCGGCACGTTCATGCTCGTGCTCGTCGCCGCCGGCGGCGGGCTGCTGCACGCCGAGGGCAAGATCACGCTCGCGGCGGCCGTCGTCGCGCCGGGGCTGATGGTGACGGCGATCATCCTCTTCATGGGCGCCGTGTCGGGAGCCCATCTGAACCCGGTCGTCTCGCTCGCGTTCGCTTTGCGCGGGGACTTCCCGTGGCGGCGGGTGCCCGGATACGTCCTCGTGCAGCTCGTCGGTGCGACGCTCGCGTGCCTGTTCCTGCTCGCCGTGTTCGGCAACGTCGAGCATCTGGGAGCGACGCTCCCCGGTCCCAGCTACGCCGACTGGCAGGCGCTGCTGATGGAGGTGGTGCTGACGGCGTCGCTGGTGAGCGTCATCCTCGGCACTGCTTCGGCCGCTCAGAACGTCGGCCGCGTCGCCGCGCTCGCGGTCGGCGGCTACATCGCGCTCGCCGGGCTCTGGTCGGCGCCGGTCAGCGGCACCTCGATGAACCCCGCGCGCTCGTTCGGGCCGGCGCTCGTGAGCGGCGACTTCAGCGCATACTGGGTCTACGTGGCGGGCCCGCTGGCGGGCGCGCTGATTGCCGTGGGATGCGCGTTCATCCTGCGCGGCGCCGGCGGCAGTCCGATCTCCTACGCCGCGGGCTCGGGCTCACTGGGGCTACCGTCGACGGGCGCTGAGCAGCCATCGAGCACGCCGCCGTCGCTGTAGGCGGGGGATCTAGAGCACCTGGATCTGGAAGAGGCTCGTCGTGCCGGGTCGCCCCGAGGGCAGTCCCGCGGTGATCCCCACCCGCTGGCCGCGCTCACACCAGCCGAGCTCGACCACGCGCCGCGCGGCGTCGGCGATCAGCGCCTCGGTGGTCTCGTGCCGCGGCATCGACGCCGCCTGCACGCCCCACATCAGCCCGCAGCGTCTGACCGTCTCTTTGCCGGGAGAGAGCGCGTAGATCGGCACCGTCGGGCGGTGCGCGGAGACCAGGCGCGCGGAGCGGCCCGACAGCGTCGGGATCACGAGCGCGTCGAGACGCAGCTCGCGAGCGGCGTCGCAGAGGTTGTGGGCGATCGTGTACGCGGGGTCTGAGTGCGTGCGACGGACACGCGACTGGTTCCAGCGCTCATACGGCGCGATCGACTCCGCCTGCTCGGCCACCGCCGCCATCATCGCGACCGCCTCGACGGGGTAGGCGCCCACGGCGGTCTCCTGGGAGAGCATCACCGCGTCGGTGCCGTCGAGGATCGCGTTCGCCACGTCGGCCACCTCGGCGCGGGTGGGGCGCGAGGAGCTCACCATCGAGTCGAGCATCTGCGTCGCGGTGATCGATGGCACGGCCATCCACCCGGCGAGCTCGAGCAGCTGCTTCTGCACGAGCGGCACGCGCGCGATCGGCAGCTCGATGCCGAGATCGCCACGGGCGACCATCACATAGTCGGCGGCGCGCAGGATCTCGGCGGCGCGCTCGACGGCCTGCGGCTTCTCCATCTTTGCGATCAGCGGCAGGCGCGTGTGGTCGCGCACGAATTCAACGTCCTCGGGCTTCTGCACGAACGACAGCGCCACCATGTCGACGCCGATCGAGTCGCCGTGGCGCAGCAGGTGCAGGTCCTCCTCGGGGACCGCCGGCAGGGCCGCGACCGGGCCGGGGATGTTGAGCCCCTGGCGCGAGGCGACAGCGCCGCCGACCTCGATCTCGACGTCGAGCTCGCAGTCGCCGGCTCGCACATCGACGACGCGCAGCCGCACGCTGCCGTCGGCGAGATACAGGATCGAACCATCCTCGACGGCATCGGGCAGGCCCGCCCAGGAGATGCTCATCTCGCGTGCATCGCCGGGGCGATCGCCGTCGCCGCAGAAGAACGTCAGGCGCTCGCCGGGGGTGAGCTCGACCACGTCTTCGCGCAGCGGTCCGATACGGAGCTTGGGGCCGGGCAGATCCTGAAGGATCGCGACCGGGCGCCCGACCCGGCCGGCGGCGTCGCGCACGCGCCGCGCCGTCTCGGCGTGCTCGTCGAGCGTTCCATGCGAGTAATTCAGGCGGGCGACGTCCATGCCCGCCTCGACCATGCGCATCAGCGTCTCGATCTCACGCGAGGCGGGTCCGATGGTGGCGACGATCTTGGTGCGGCGCATTGCCGGAAGGTATCGTCGCCGCGCCTGTCGTGCGTAGCTGGCTCGGGCCGTAGCATTCAAGCGTGCTCGGCCCGTCGCGACAAGTGCCCCGCGTGGGCTCACGCGGGCGCATCAAGCACTTCGGCGGCGGCCTCGAGCAGTGCATCGTGCTGGCGGTCCACGACGACGGCCGTCGCCTGGAGGTACGCGACGAGGCTGGAGCGGTGCTCGAGTTCGTGCTCAGCCCCGCGACCGCGAGGTTCGTGTCGGCCGGCGGCGCTCAGGGACCGCGCCTGGAGCTACTGGGCGAGCCGGTATGAGTGCGCCGGCGGAGCCTCTCGCATGGTTACACTGGTGTAAACCAACGAGGAGCTGAAGATGCGAGCTGTGAGGTTCAGGGCGTGAAGGCGGTCGTGTGCACGGAGGCGAGGCTCGAGGCGCTGGACGCGCCGGCGCCGGCGCCCGGTAAGGGCCAGGTCCTGCTCGAGGTCCTGCGTTGCGGCATCTGCGGATCGGACCTGCACGCGCGCGAGCGCTGCGACGAGCTGGCCGATGTGCTCGGTGAAGCTGGCTACGACGGCTTCATGCGCTCCGATCAGCGTGTCGTCTTCGGGCACGAGTTCTGTGGCGCGGTCGCCGAGCACGGGCCTGGGTGCCAGCGCAAGATCCCGGCGGGGACGCACGTCGTGGCGCTGCCATTGCTGCGCACGCCCGGCGGCTTGCAGGCGGTGGGCCTGTCCGCGACGGCGCCGGGCGCCTACGCCGAGCAGATGCTCGTGCAGGAGTCGCTGATGCTGGCGGTGCCGAACGGACTCGCACCCGACGTGAGCGTGCTCACCGAGCCGATGGCGGTTGCCTGGCATGCGGTTCGTCGTAGCGATGTTCGCAAGCGCGACGTCGCGGTCGTGATCGGCTGTGGCCCGATCGGGCTGGCCGTGGTCTGCATGCTCAAGGCGAAGGGCGTGCGCACGATCGTCGCGAGCGATCCCTCGCCGGGCCGGCGCGCGCTGGCGCAGGCGTGCGGCGCGCACGTCACCGTCGACCCAGATGAGACCTCGCCGTTTGCGGCGGCAGGGGACCGCGGTCACCTCGAGACGATCCCGGCCGCAGCCGAGCTGGCGGTTGGAACGGTCGAGAAGCTGCGCCGGCTTCCGATCGCCTGGCACAGGGTCTGGCGAGGCATCGACGCGATCGGGATCAAGCCCGCCGCTCCCGTCGTGTTCGAGTGCGTGGGGATACCGGGGATCATCGAGCAGATTCTCACCCGCGCCCCGTTGTTCTCCCGCGTCGTCGTCGTCGGCGTGTGCATGGGGGAGGATCGCTTGCGGCCGTCGATGGCGGTCAACAAGGAGATCGAGCTGCGCTTCGTCGTCGGCTACAACCCGCTGGAGTTCCGGGACACCCTGCACATGCTCGCCGAGGGCAAGGTCGACCCGCGGCCGCTGCTGACGGGGATCGTCGGGCTCGACGGCGTCAACGAGGCGTTCGCGGAGCTCGGCAATCCCGAGCGGCACGCAAAGATCGTGATTGACCCGAGCAGTGAGGCGCCGGGCGTCCAGCGCGTGGGAGCCGACCGACAGCGTCAGCCGGCCGTCCTGTAGCGCCCGAGCGAGCGCCGGCGCTCTCGGGCTTGCGCCTAGGCGGGCAGCAGGCTGTCGTCGAACGGCGGCAGCGGCGTGATCAGCGGCGCGAGCAGCTCGGCGGAGCGCTCGGTCGTCAAGACATCGTCGGGGCCGAGCTTGATCAGGTCGTGCTCGCTCGGGTCGTACTCCCAGACGTTCTCGCCGACGAGGCGACCGCGCTCGTCGTAGGGCCAGATCATCGCCACGCGGCCGCGCACGAGATACATCGCGTCCTGATCGGCCTCGATGCCCCCGGCGACGAGCGCGGCGCCGAGCGTCTGCTGGTAGCCGACCATCGTGCTCACGACCATCCAGTCGCCGACGGCGACCGTCTCGCGCTCGTTGTAGAAGATCGACTGGTTGGTTTCAGCCCAGAGGCTGTACACGGGTTCGACCTGCTCGCGACCTTCGAGCACCATCGGCGGCTGACCGATCATGTTGAACCGGTACACCGGGCGCTCGACCGTCATCTCCGGCGTGAATATCTCCGCAAAGCGTCCCGCGTGCTCGAGGTTGCGGTGTCGATCGTAGGCTTCCAGCAGATACCGGTGGCGCGGATTCTCGGTGCGCTTGATGAGCTCGACTACGGCGAGGTTCGTTTCCCTGATGTCGAGATCTTTTCCGTTGACGTGTGGCATCGCGCTGCTCCCTTCCCGCTGACCGGTTGTCTGCCCGCGTGCGGGCCTCCTCGCCAACCTACACTACTGTCGGTGGCACCGTTACGGGGCCTGTACGTCGGGGAAGTGCACCGCGCAGTGCTCGCGCAACACGACGCGTACCCACGCGCGCTCCTCCGGCGATGCGACGCGGAAGCGCGCCAGCAGCTCGCGTTGGCGCTCGATCGGCGCGCCGGCGATCACCCAACGAACCGCCAGGCGCTCGAACAGCAGCTCGCCGGCGCGCTGCCACGCATCCTCGCGGTTGCTCGACGGACGCCCGCTGCTGCCGGCGAGTGCCTGCGCGTACTCGACGCGCGCGCCGGGGGTCAGCGAGCCGCGCAGGCTCAGCACGTTGCCATGCGCGTCCGTGTAGTCGCTGCTCGGCGCTGTTAGCCGCGTCTGGCGACGCCCGCGCCTACCCACGCTCAGCCCGCGTCGGCGGCCCGTTCGAGCTTGCTGCGCACGTCGCCGGTGATCGGCTTGGCGTGGCCGGCCCACGCCGCCGCCGGTTCGAGCGCGGCGAGCTTGCGGATGCTCGCGCGCGCCTGATCGGTGTCGAAGTTGTAGATCCGCTCCGGCAGGCGCGGCTCGCTGTCACGACCCCACATGTCGAGCGTGTAGAAGCAGTCGCTACAGAGCGCGAGACGGTCGGACTCCCGCCACAGGCCGATCAAGCCGGGCGCGTGCCCGGGCAGGTGCACGACCGTGAAGCCCGCGAGCTCCTCGCCCTCGGCGACCGTGCCCGCGATCTCCACGGGGCCGCCGTCCCAGGCGTAGCGGTGCATCAGCCGGTGGGCCTGGCGCAGCGGTGTCGGCAGGCCGGCGAGACCCTCTGGCCAGTAGCGAAAGCCGCCGCTGCCTTCGGCGTCCTCGACCTCGTCGGCGTGACACAGCACAGGCACGCCGAGCGCGGGCGCGACGCCGCGATGGTCGGTGTGGCCGTGGCCGAGGATCACCCGTTGGATGCCGCCGAGCTTCGCTCCGGCGCTGGCGACCGCACGCGTCATCGTGCGTGCGCCTGCGTCGAACAGCGTCACGCCGCCGTCATCCTCGATCAGGTAGACGTTGCAACGCCCGGGCTGGCCCTGGACGACCCACACGCCCTCCGCGACCAACTCCGCCTCGCCGCCGCTTAGACGCGCGCTGAGCCGGGTCTTGGCGTTGAACGCCTGCATCATCCGTTTCTCGGCGCCGGAGTCCTGCGGCGGCATCATCCCGATCTGACGCGCGAAGCTCATCGAGTCGGTGAACGCGTCGTTGCTCTGGATCAGCCCGCCGCGCACCGTCAGCAGGTCGAAACCTTCCATCTCGACGGGCATGCCGGTGGGGGCGACGCCACCGAAGTGGCCGGGTCCGGCGAACGTGCCGGTCAGGCGCCACTGCACGCCGCAGCGCTCGCCCTCGGTGGTCGTCGAGATGACCTGCATGCTGAGGTCCGGCATCGCGCCGATCAGCTCGCCGATGAAGCCGCGCACGCCCTCCGGCGCGAGCACGTCGACCTGGCCGCGCACGTACTCGCGGCCGCCCTCCGCCCACAGCGACACGGCCTGGTCGAGGTCGCGCGCGTCGATCGCGCCGAAGTAGCGCCGGGCGACCGCCTCGGCCTTGCTGCCCGAGATGCGTTTGCGCGTAGCCGCCGCCTGCTGCATGTTGGCGGCGACCTCCTGCACCTTCGTGCTCGCTTCGCTGGCAGTCTCTCGATCGGCCATGCCGTCTCCTTTACGCCGCTGAAGGGTCGTAGTCTAGTCTCCGCGCCATGCCCGATGTGCTGAGCAGGCGCGAGCAGGGTCGGGGCGAGCGCGTGCTGCCGGGTTTGTTCCGTCTGCGGCTACCGCTGCCATGGCCCGGCGTCCCGCATTGCAACGCCTGGGCGGTCGCGAGCGGCGACGGCTTCGTGCTGTTCGACACCGGCATGCACGAGCCGGAATCGCTGTTCCACCTCGAGCGCGCGCTGGCGATGTGCAACCTGCGCATCGAGCAGGCGCGCCTGGTGGTGTGCACGCACGCACACACCGACCACTGCGGGCAGGCGCCGACGATCCTCGAGCGCGCCGGCTGTGAGCTGTGGATGCACCCGAACCACGAGCACCTCAACCGCATGATCGAGGACCCCGAGGCGGTGTCCGCGCGGCGCTTGGAGATCGCGCGCCAGAGCGGCGTCCCCGAGGAGCCGCTGCGCCGCTACGCCGCCGAGCGCAGCGGCCGCGGCTCGGGCATCGCGGGACCGATCGAGCCGGACCGCGACCTGATCACGGGCATGGGCGTCGTAACCGACCTCGGCGAGTGGATCGTCTATGAGACCCCCGGGCACTCGCCCTCGCACGTCTGCTTCTTCCAGCCGGAGCGGCGCCTGCTGGTCTCCGGCGATCATCTGCTCGGGCGCATCTCGCTGTACTTCGACTATGGCTACTCGCCCGACCCCGTCGGTGAATTCCTGAGCTCGCTAGACGTCGCCGAGCGGCTCGGGGCGCGCCTGTGCCTGGCCGGGCACGGGCGTACCTTCACCGACGTTCACGCGCACATCCAGGGCAACCGTGCGCTCGTGCGCGAACGTCTGCAGGCGGTGCATCAGGCGCTCGCCGGAAAGTCGCTGACCGTCTTCGAGATCGTGCCGCACGTCTACGGCGACTCGCTTTCGCAGCAGAACGCGCACTGGCTGCTGTCGAAGATCCTCTGCTACCTGACGCACCTGCAGGCGCTCGGCAAGGTCCATCGCATCGACGGCGAGCCCGAGCGGTGGGCTGCATAATCACGGCATGCGCATCGATCAGATCCTCGCCGGGGGGGCGCCGGTGTTCTCGTTCGAGTTCTTCCCGCCCAAGACCCACGACGGCGAGCGCAACCTCTACGCGGCGCTCGCAGAGCTGAGGACGCTCGAACCGTCGTTCGTGTCCGTCACCTACGGCGCCGGCGGCTCGACCAGGGAGAAGACGATCGAGATCGTCAAGCGCATTCGTGAGGAGTACGGCCTCGAGGCGATGGCGCACTTCACGTGTGTGGGTGCGACCGCGACGGAACTGCGCGAGACGCTCGAGGAGATGCGCCGCGCGGGCATCGACAACGTGCTCGCCTTGCGCGGCGATCCACCTGCGGGCGAGCAGGCATGGAGCAAGACCGACGGCGGACTCGAGTACTCACGCGAGCTCGTCGCGCTGATCTCTGAGGACTATCCGTTCGTGATCGGCGCCGCGTGCTTCCCCGAGACGCACATCCACGCCGCGAGCCCGGACGCCGACCTCGAGCACCTCGTCGAGAAGGTCGAGGCCGGCGTGGACTTCCTGATCACGCAGCTGTTCTTCGATAACGCTGTGTACTTCGATTTCATCGAGCGTGCTCGAGCGGCGGGCGTCGCCGTTCCGATCATCCCGGGCGTGATGCCGATCACGCGCGTCGGCCAGGTCGAGCGCATGGCGACGATGTGCGGTGCCTCGATTCCCGATGGCCTGCGGCGCGAGCTGCACGCCCGCGGCGATGACCCCGAGGCGGTGCTCGACTTCGGCGTCGCCTACGCGACGCTGCAGTGCTCGGAGCTGCTCGCGGCGGGCGCTCCGGGGATTCACTTCTACACGCTCAACCGCTCACCGGCGACGCGCGCGATCCTCAGCGCCTTGAAGCTCGCCAAGCCATGGGAGAAGGCCGTCTACCCCAACTCGATCTCGAGCCCCTCGGCGACGCGCGGCGAGCCGTCCGCCGCCTCGTAGCGGACGTCCACGGAATCGTCCTGACGGTAGGTGCCGACGCCCCAGGCGCCGAGCAGCCAGCGCCAGCCGCTGATCTTGTCCTTGCGCAGTTCGCGCTCGAACACGAGCGCGCCGTCGCGCACCGTGTAGTCGGTGCCCAGCTGCTGTGGCACGCCGTTGACGTAAACCTCATAGCCGCCGCGCACCCCCCGCGGCAGCCTGACCCGGGACCTGGTCATCGCGGCCTGATTATGACCGTGTTGCTCAGCTCCGTCGGCTCGTCGCGCGCTCGCCGCGTCGGCGGATGCCGCGGGCGTAGGCACGCTGGCGCTCGCGCGCCTGATCGACGATCGCGCACGCCTGCGCCGGCTCGGTGACCTCGTGCACGATCTCGAGGTCGCGGGCCTCGATGCGGTGGCCGGCGAGCGGCCCGGCGCGCAGCCACTGCACGAGCCCGTCCCACTCGCCGTCGCCCATCAGGATCATCGGCACGTGGCGGATCGTTCGTGTCTGGATCAGCGTCAGGCACTCGAACAGCTCGTCCAGCGTTCCGAAGCCTCCCGGGCAGATCACGAACGCGCTGGCGTAGCGCACGAACATCACCTTGCGCGCGAAGAAGTGACGGAAGCGCAGCCCGACGTCCACGTACGGATTGAGCGCCTGCTCATGGGGCAGCTCGATGTTGCAGCCGACCGACACCGCTCCCGCGTCCCGCGCGCCGCGGTTGGCGGCCTCCATGATCCCGGCGCCGCCACCCGTGATCACCGCGTAGCCGGCGTTGCCCAGGCATGCTCCGAGCTCGCGCGCGAGCGCGTAGTCGGGGTCAGTCGGCGGCGTGCGCGCAGAGCCGAACACGGTGACCGCTGGTCCGATGCCGGCGAGCGCGTCGAAGCCGCGCGCGAACTCCGCCGCGAGATCGCGCACACGGTCCGCGTCGGCCGCTCGCACGCCGGGCGACTCGTCGCCGAGCCACAGGAGCAGCTCCTCGTCGAACGTCGGCGTATCGACGCTGGTCTGCTCGCTGGGCTGCACCGCGCAAGCGTATGCGCCCGACGCCCGGTCCGGTGCGTACCCTCAGCGTGCGATGCCGACCCCGCACGTCGTCGAGATCCCCTACACCGTTCGCCGCTCCACGCGTGCGCGTCGCGTGCGCGTGAACGTGCACCCGCACACCGGCGTTGAGGTCGTGCTGCCGGCGCGCGCGCCCGAGCGTGCCGCGGCGGCCGCGGTCAGCGAGCTGCGGCCATGGATCGAGCGTCGCATGGACGAGGCGCGCGACGTGCTCGCGCGCGTGGCCGCTCGCGCGGGCACCGTGCCCTACCTCGGCGCCACGCTCGAGCTGGTGCCGCAGGTGGGACGCACGCGCGTCCACCGTGCCGGGGAGCGTCTGCTGGTCCCCGACGGCGACGCGCGCCCGGCGCTCGAGCGCTTCTACCGCCGCGCGGCGCGCTCTGAGATCGCAGCGCGACTGGACCGGGCAACCGCGCTCGCCGGCAGCCCATACAGCGGGCTCTACATTCGTGCGCAGCGCACGCGCTGGGCCTCGTGCTCGTCAAACGGGCGCATGAGCTTCAACTGGCGGCTGCTGCTGGCGCCCGAGCGGGTGCTCGATTACGTCGTCTGGCACGAGGTCTGCCACCTTGAGGTGCTCGACCACTCGCCGCGCTTCTGGGCGCTCGTGGAGCGGCACTGGCCCAGCTATCGCGAGGAGCGCGACTGGCTGCGCCTGCACGGCGCCGAGCTGGTGCTCTGACTCGAAACAAGAGCCTGTATCACCATGGCTATACAGCTCTAGCCGACGCGTAACGTGACCAGGCCGGTCCCGTTGTTTGGACTCAGGCCGGCAAGCCTCTCAGCCGCGCGCCTCGATCGGCACGTAATCGCAGTCGCGTGCACCGGTGTAGATCTGACGCGGACGCGCGATCTTCTGCTCGGGGTCGCCGACGAGCTCCGTCCACTGCGCGATCCAGCCGCTCGTGCGCCCGATCGCGAACATCACCGGGAACATCGCAACGGGCAGGCCGAGCGCCTCGTAGATCAGGCCGGAGTAGAAGTCGACGTTCGGGTAGAGCTTTCTGGAGGTGAAGTACTCATCGTCGAGCGCGCGCTTCTCGAGCTCCGTCGCCACCTCCAGCAGCGGGCTCTTGCCACGCACCTCGAACACATCGTCTAGGTATTTGCGAATGATCCGTGCGCGCGGGTCGTAGTTCTTGTAGACACGGTGACCGAAGCCCATCAGGCGCTCGTCGCCATGCTTGACGCCGTCGAGAAAGCCCGGGATGTTCTCAACCGTGCCGATCCGCTCGAGCATCCGCAGCGCCTGCTCGTTGGCGCCGCCGTGCAGCGGCCCGTACAGCGCGGCGACGCCGGCGGCGAGCGCCGAGTAGGGGTCCACCTGGGTTGAGCCGACAGAGCGCACCGCGCTGGTGGAGGCGTTCTGTTCGTGGTCGGCGTGGAGGATGAACAGCACGTCGAGCGCGCGTTCGAGCCGCGGGTCGGGCTCGTATTTGAGCTCGGTCATCTTGTACATCATCGAGAGGAAGTTGCCGGCGTAGTTGAGGTCGTTGTCCGGGTAGACGTAGGGCTGGCCCATGTTGTGGCGGAAGGCGAACGCGGCGAGCGTCGGCATCTTTGCCAGCAACCGGATGATCTGCATCGCCCGCACGCGCTCCTCGTGGATCTTGTTCGCGTCCGGATAGAAGGTCGAAAGCGCGCCGACGGAGGCGACGAGCATGCCCATCGGGTTGGCGTCGTAGCGGAAGCCCTGCATGAAGTCCTTGACGTTCTCGTGCACGAACGTGTGGATCGTGATCTCGTCGACCCAGCCTTCGAGCTCGGCTTTGTTCGGCAGCCGGCCGTTGATCAGCAGGTAGGCGACCTCGAGGTAGGTCGATTGCTCGCACAGCTGCTCGATCGGATAGCCGCGATGCTGGAGGATGCCGGCGTCGCCGTCGATGTAGGTGATCGAGCTGCGACACGACGCGGTGTTCATGTACGCGGGGTCGTAGACCATCAGCCCGAAGTCCTGAGCGTCTGTCTTGATCTGTCTGAGGTCCATGCCGCGGACCGTTCCATCCTGGATCGGCAGCTCGTAGCTCTGGCCGGTGCGGTTGTCGGTCACCGTGAGCGTGCCCTCATCCGGCGCGGCGCCGTTGCCCGGTGTCTCGCCGGCTGCTGTCCCGGTGCCCGCCTCGATCGTCGATCGCTCGATGCTCATGTCTCTCTCCTGGTCTGCGGTTTGGGGAACGCTCTACAACGATTATTAGCGATCGCGCACACGCGTTCGGCACCTGGCGTGGGCGTGCGCGCTCGGCCCGGCGCGGGCCGTTGCCGCCCGACTGCGCGGAACCCGCTCAGCGGTAGGGCTGACGCTGGCGCGTGGAGGTGATGCGCACGCGTTGCGGTGAGGGCGACGCAGGGTCGCCATGGGGTCCGCGTCTGGGCGCCCGCGGCGGTCGTGAGCGCGGATGATGGGGATGCAGCGGCCCTCGGGTCGGGCCGATTCCGCCGTCGTTACCCGGCTCGACCTCAGGGGTCTGGCGGACCGCCCAGCGCACGATCATGAACAGGGCCACGATCGGCACCTTGAGGATCACCATCAGCCAGATGAACTCCCACATCGACACGCCGGGCGATCGTATACCCGTGGACGGATCCGTACAAGCCCCCCGAGGCAATCAGGCCGAACGCCGCAAAGCCCATCAGTTCGCGCGAGTGGCGTGCGCGACGATGCTCAGCCGCGTAGCTGCAGCGGTGCGCCGCCGAACTGGGTCATCGCCTGCAGTTGCTCGATGCGCGCGGCGATCTCGCTGCCCGTCAGGCGTTCGATGCGCTCGGTTCCGAACTCCTCGACGTTGAACGACGCGAGCACCGTCGCGTGCGCCATCGCGCGCCGCAGCAGCGCGTCGGACAGCCCCTCGTGCGGGTGCGCGGCGACGTAGCCGACGAGCCCGCCCGCGAAAGTGTCGCCGGCGCCGGTTGGGTCGACGACGCTCTCCAGCGGGTACGCGGGCAGTGCGAAGAAGCCATCGCGCGTCACCAGCGCGGCGCCGTACTCGCCCTGCTTGGCGACGACCACGTGCGGGCCCCAGGAAAGGATCTCGCGCGCCGCCGAGACGAGGTTCGGCTTAGCGGTCAGCTGGCGTAGCTCGGCGTCGTTGAGGATCACGCAGTCGACGCTCTCGATCGCGGCGACCAGCGCATCGCGGGCGATGTCGATCCACAGGTTCATCGAGTCGAGCGCCACGAAGCGTGCCTCAGGCAACTGGCCGCGGACCTGCTGCTGCAGCTCCGGCTGGATGTTGGCGAGGAACAGCACGTCGCTGGAGCGAGAGCGCTCGGACAGCTTGGGTGCGAAGCCCTCGAACACGCCAAGCTGCGTGTCGAGCGTCTCGCGCGAGTTCAGGTCCCAGCCGTACTCGCCCTGCCAGAAGAACGTACGCCCGCCCTGCACCTGCTCGACATCGGACACGTCCACGCCGCGGCGGCGCATGACATCGAGCTGCTCCTCGCCGAAGTCCTCGCCGACCGGGCCGACGACGCGCACATCGTCGAAGAACGACGCCGCCAGGGCGAAATGCACGGCCGCGCCGCCGAGCATCCGCTGGCGTTCGCCAAAGGGCGTCTTGACTGTGTCATAGGCGATCGATCCGACAACGGTGATTGGCATGGGCGCGGACCTTAGAGCACCCAGCCCGCGGCCGGCGCGCGGCACTTCGCTAGCCTCGGAGCACATGCGCGCGATCCAGATGACGGAGTTCGGCGGCCCGGAGGTGCTCGAGCTGACAGAGCTGCCGACTCCCGAACCCGGGCCCGAAGAGACGTTGATCAAGGTCACGCGCGCAGGACTCAACTTCGCCGACACGCACACCCGCACGAACTCCTACGTGCACAAGGCGACGCTGCCGCTGGTGCCGGGCGCGGAGGTCGCCGGCGTGCGCGAGGACACCGGCCAGCGGGTTGTCGCGCTCGTTGGCAGCGGCGGCTATGCGGAGTACGCGATCGCACCCAGCGAGCGTGTGTTCGCGACCCCCGATGGGCTTGACGACGGTACCGCGCTGGCGCTGCTGATCCAGGGAACGACCGCGTGGCACATGTATCGCACCGCCGGGCGCGTCGCCGCCGGCGAGAGCGTCGTCGTGCACAGCGCCGCGGGCGGCGTCGGCTCGATCGCCACGCAGCTCGGGCGCGTGTTCGGCGCCGGGCGCGTGATCGCGACGGCCTCGAACGAGGACAAGCGCGCGCTGGCACTCGAGCTCGGTGCCGACGCTGCGGTCGACCCAGCTCCGGAGGGCCTGACCGAGCGCCTCGTCGAGGCCAACGGCGGGCGCCCGCTCGATGTCGTCTTCGACATGTCCGGAGGCGCCGTATTCGACGCCTCCTACAAGGCGCTCGCGCCGTTCGGGCGGATCGTGGTGTGCGGGATCGCAACCGGCGAGCCCAACGAGGTGCGCAGCGGATCGCTGCTGCGCCACTCGCGCGCGGTTGTCGGCTTCTACATCTTCCACTGCCTCGAGCGCCCCGGGATGTTCGCCGAAGCGCTCGCCGACCTGTTCGCGCGCGCCGCCACCGGCGAGCTGCGCGCGATCGTCGGGCACACGTATCCCCTGGCTCACGCAGCCCGCGCGCAGACCGATCTGCGCGCCCGACGTAGCACCGGCAAGCTGCTGCTGGACCCGGCCGCCTAAGCTCCATGTCCACCGTCATGACAAAGTCATTCGCCGAGCTCGGCCTCTCCGAGTCCACCCTGCAGGCCCTGCGCGACGTCGGCTACGAGTCGCCGAGCCCGATTCAGGAACAGGCGATCCCGGCGCTGCTGGAAGGTCGCGACGTGATCGGCCAGGCGCAGACCGGAACGGGCAAGACGGCGGCGTTCGGGCTGCCGATCATGGAGTACATCGACCCGAGTGAGCAGGTCGTACAGGCACTCGTGTTGACGCCCACGCGGGAGCTGTGCATCCAGGTCACCCAGGCGCTGCGCACCTACGGCGCGCACAGCGGCATCGACGTGGTCGCTGTTTTCGGCGGCGCCCCGATCCGCACGCAGCAGGCGCAGCTCCGCGCCGGGGGGCACATCGTGGTGGGCACCGTCGGCAGGGTGCTCGACCTGATCTCGCGCCACTCGTTGGTGCTGCACGACTGTCGCTTCCTGGTGCTGGACGAGGCCGATGAGATGCTCGACCTCGGCTTCCTCGAGGACGTCGAGAAAATCCTCTCGCTGACGCCCTCCAGCCGCCAGACCGCCCTCTTCAGCGCCACCATGCCGCCGCCGATCCGCAAGCTGGCCGACCGCTACATGTACGACCCCGAGATCATCCAGGTCGAGGCGGCGACGCTCACGATCGACACGGTCGCGCAGTTCCAGCTCCCGGTCGAGACGAAGGACAAGCCCGACAAGCTCGTCGAGGTGCTGCGCTCCGAGATGGGGCCGAAAGGCGAAGCCGAAGGCCAGCAGGCGATCGTCTTCGTACGCACCAAGATCCGCTGCGAGCAGCTGTTTCGCACGCTGCGCGACCGCGGCATGAACGTCCGTGCCCTGCACGGCGACATGTCGCAGGGCTCGCGCGACGGCGTCATGCTCGCGTTCAAGGGCGGGCGCGTGCCAATCCTCGTCGCCACCGACGTCGCCGCGCGCGGCCTGGACATCTCAACGGTGACGCTCGTCGTCAACTACGACGTCCCCACCAGCCCCGACACCTACGTACATCGCATCGGGCGCACCGGCCGCGTCGGCCGCGCCGGCCGCGCGATCACGTTTGTCGAGAGTCGCCAGAAGCGCGAGCTCGAGGCGATCGAACGCCACATCGGCACGCACATCGCGCAGTGGGAGCAAGGCGCCGTCGCGGCCCCGACGCCCGTGCGGGAGCGGCCGCGCAGGCACTCCAAGCCACAGATCTCGCGGCGCGACGACGACGAGGACTACACGAAGCTGGTGCTCGGCGGCGGCCGCGCGGCAGGCCTCAGCGTCGCCGACATCGTCGCCTCCGTCACCTCATCCGCCGGCCTCGACGGTGAGGCCGTGCGCGACGTGCTCGTGCTCGATCGCTTTTCGTTCCTGTCGGTCCCGGCGTCGGAGGCCGACAAGGTGATCGAGGCGCTCGACGGCCGCGAGATCGGCGCCCACGACGGCGGCCAGCCCGTGAGCCTCGAGCGCGTGAAGGTCAGGTAGGCGCCACCGTCGTCGACGTCTGATTGGTCACATCCGGTTCGGATGTGGCACTTAAGGACCGATGGCTGACCGACCGCTCGACATCGGGCGTCTCTATGAGTGTCACGGCGAGGAGCTGCTGACGTTCATCGTGCGCCGAACAAGCGACACCGAGGTCGCGCTGGATCTGTGGGCGGAGACGTTTGCCCAGGCGCTCGCCGGCTGTGGACGCTATCGCGGCGCCACCGACGAGGAGGCGGGTGGCTGGCTCTACGGGATCGCCCGACGACAGCTCGCCCGCTATTACCGTCGCGGGCGCGCAGAGCGCCGGGCGATGCAGCGATTGGGGATCGAGCGCCCACAGATTGACTCCGACACAGAAGCCGAGATTGTCCGCCGCGCCGGCCTCGATGACCTGCGACAGGTGATCGCGGCCGGAGTCGCGATGCTCCCGCGGGACGCGCGCGAGGCAATCGAGCTGCGCCTTGTTGAGGAGCTGTCCTACCCCGATCTCGCTGCCCGCCTGGCAATCACCGAGCAGGCCGCGCGCAAGCGCGTCTCGCGCGGGCTGGGCGCCCTCAGTCGTCTGCTCGACACCAACACGCTGATGGAGGCACTGGAGACATGACTGAGACCCACGAGGACACCGGATACGAGCGCCTCTTCGAGGACTTCGGCCAGATGCTGGCAGAGGCAGAGGCAGAGGCAAGGGCTCGACGCAGGCGGCGACGGCGCCCGCGAGCAGCCGCGGCCGCGCTCGCGCTTGCGGGGATCCTCGTCGGCGCACTGCTGTTGACCGGGGCAGGCGGTGGCGGGCGCCTGGACGTCGTGGCGCAGGCCAAGGCTGCGCTCGCGCCCCCGGGGCAGGTAGTGCACCTCGTCACCACCTCGCACATGGAAATGCGCGGTGGTTCGCAGGCCGAGATCGTCGGCCCTGAAGCCGAAGACAACGCGCCGCGCGTCGCCGAACGGTGGTCGGCTTCGGAACCCACGCGCTGGCGGATCGCCGCTACGGTCCCGTTTGTCACCGCGGATGGCGCTCACCCCGAAGAGACGCAGCTGGCCTACGCCGGCGGCACCGAAGAGCTCTACCTCCAAGCGCTCAACAGACTGCAGATAACGAGTGGCGTGAGCGAAGACGGCGCGCGCGTGAACCTGCACGATGGAGCGCTCGGCGCCGACCCCGTAGCTCACATCCACACGATGCTGGAAGCGGGGCAGCTGCACGACGCCGGCAGCGGGACCGTCAACGGCCACGCAGTCGAGCGTCTGCTGGGCGAGGAACTCGGCTCACCGCCGGGTGGGTCTCCGGTGCCTTGGCCGGTCGAGTACGACGTCGACCCCAACACCTACGCCCCCGTTCGCCTCACGGTCGAAGAGGTCGGGACGCGCCTCGCAGGCAACACGGGCACGCCAACCCAGGTCGTGGAAGTCAACACCTACGAACAGCTTCCACTCAACGAAACGACGCTCGCGCTGTTGAGCATCCACCCGGCCGCCAGCCCCGTCGTCGTTCGACGTTGACCAGGCGGCGAGCCCCGCTATCGTGCCTTCCACCGCGACCACGAAACAAGGGGAAGGGCAACATTTCCACTGTCACGATGCAGACCACCGAGGGCCCGATCGTCTTCGAGCTGTTCGACGAGGACGCGCCGAAGACCGTCGAGAACTTCCGCAAGCTCGCCACCGACGGCTTCTACGACGGGCTGACGTTCCACCGCGTGATCAAAGACTTCATGATCCAGGGAGGCTGCCCGCAGGGCACCGGCACCGGCGGCCCCGGTTACACCTTCGAGGACGAGATCAACCCGCACAAGGTTGTCCGCGGCGCGCTGGCGATGGCGAATGCCGGTCCGGACACCAACGGCTCGCAGTTCTTCATTGTCACCACCGACGCTGCGCCGTGGCTCGACGGCAAGCACACGGTCTTCGGTCAGGTCACAGAGGGCATGGATGTCGTGGACAAGCTCGAGGGTGTCCCCACGGACGGCGGCGACCGTCCGTCCGAGCCGATCGGCATCGCTTCGATCGAGCTGTCGGAGTAGACGCGAAAACAGCTCGATCGCGTCTGCCCTGGCCAGCCGGACAGGAGTAGTCTCTGCGGTAACAGTCACAATCTTGGGAGGCTTGGATGGCGAGCGTCGAGCAGCACGTCGAGCAGGAGATCGTTGAGGACGGCGGCGAGGCGGCGGCGGTAGGCGCGCAGGAGCCGGTCGAGGCCGCGGAGCAGGCACCGTCCGAGGCGCCCCCGGAGGCCGCGGTCGCGTCTGCGCCGAACGACGAGATCCCGGTTGAGAACCCCGCCACCGGCGAGACCGTCCGCACGGTTCCCGACCTTGACGCGGCCGCCGTGGCCGAGATGGCCGCGCGTGCACGCGCCGCCCAGCCCCAGTGGGAGGCGTACGGCTTCGAGGGTCGCGCGCGTGTCCTGCGCCGCGCGCAGAAGTGGTTGATGGACAACGCCCAGCGCGTCAGCGAAACGATCGTCTCCGAGACGGGCAAGACCTACGAGGACGCGAACCTCGCCGAGATCGGCTACGCGGGCAACGCGTTCGGTTTCTGGGCGAAGGAGGGCCCCGGCTACCTTGCCGACGAGGCTGTCAAGTCCAGCCAGGTGCTCGTCAAGGGCAAGAAGCTGATCCTGCGCTACCGCCCGCTCGGCCTGATCGGCGTGATCGGGCCGTGGAACTACCCCCTGACGAACTCCTTCGGCGACTGCATCCCGGCGCTGATGGCGGGCAACAGCGTGATCCTCAAGCCCTCCGAGATAACGCCGCTGACCTCGCTATTGATGGCCGAAGGCCTACGCGAGTGCGGGCTGCCCGAAAACGTCTTCCAGGTCGCCACCGGGCGCGGCGCCACCGGCGCGGCGCTGATCGGCGAGGTCGACATGATCATGTTCACCGGTTCCACCAAGACCGGAAAAAAGGTCGCCGAGGCAGCTGCCGGTCGTCTGATCCCCGCGTCGCTCGAGCTCGGCGGCAAGGACCCGATGATCGTGCTCTCCGACGCGGACCTCGAGCGCGCGGCCAACTTCGCGACCTATTTCTCGATGCAGAACGCCGGTCAGACGTGCATCTCGATCGAGCGCGTGTACGTCGAGGCGCCGGTCTACGACGAGTTCGTGGCAAAGGTCTCCGAGAAGGTACGTGCGCTGCGTGTCGGCAAGTCCGACGGCGGCTTCGGCACCGTCGAGGTGGGGGCGATCACATTCCCACCGCAGATGCAGACGATCAAGGACCACGTCGACGACGCCGTGCAGAAGGGCGCACACGTGCTCTCGGGTGGCAAAGAGGTGCCCGGCGCCGGGCGCTTCTACGAGCCGACCGTGCTCGTCGACGTCGATCACACGATGAAGATCATGACCGAGGAGACCTTCGGCCCGACGCTGCCGATCATGAAGGTTGCCGACGCTGACGAAGCCGTGCGGCTCGCCAACGACTCGCCGTACGGTCTGGGCTCCTCGGTCTTCACGCGCGACACCGCCAAGGGCGAGGCGATCGCCCGACGCCTAGAAGCGGGCGCGGTCAACGTCAACGACGCGATGATCAACTACACCGTGCTCGAGTTGCCGATGGGCGGCGCCAAGACCTCCGGCATCGGCTCCCGCCATGGCGCCGGCGGCATCCGCAAGTACTGCTCCCAGCAGGCGATCGTCGTGACGCGACTGGCCATGAAGAAGGAGATCTTCATGTACCCGTACAAATCACGCACCTCGAAACTGCTCGCCGGGTTCTTCAAACTGATGTACGGCCGCGGCAAGCGCGACTGAGCCTGAGCCGGCCATAGACCGGCGCGAGGCTTTGTCCTCGGTCGCTCGCGTGCGAAGAGCACGCCACGCTCCCTGCGTCCGCGCCTCGCTTGGTCTACGGCCGGCTTCGCCTGCTCCTCAAAGAAGGGTGGTAGCCCAGTTGAATCGTGACGATCGACACAAACTACTTGGCATCCGTCCGCCCGGCGTGTAAATTGTGCTACGTCCGCTAACGGATGCGGCGCTGAGCATCCGATAGACCTGGAGATCAGAGTTATGCCGCCAGAGCACGAATATAGTCGCGAGGAGCTAGCCGAGCGCGCTGAGCGCGAGTCTCGTGCGCTGCTCGGCATGTCGTGGGAAGAAGCCCAGCAGATGCTCAAAAAGGGCTCGCTCATGGGCACCGCCGTTGAGGCGGAGCTACGCATGCTCATGTTTTTGATGGACACCTGAGCACTCGCTAGGGCTCAGGCGCCCGTCTCATGCCGATAATCAAGCGGACGCCCCGCGAGTGCTTCAACGTCTTCGCTGAGCACCTACGTGGCTTGGTCGCAGCAACGGTCACGACTCGGTATCCGCTCCAGATGGTGCCCACGGATCGCAAGATGACCCTCTCTTTCTACGAGGGCCAGCCCATTGCGGTCCCTATCGACACGGCCTATGGTCGGCTCTACTTCTATCTCGGGCAGGCGCTCGAAGCCGTCGACGATCCCAACGGCTACCGGCTCAAGACTAGGCAATATTGGTATCGCATCCAGCTCGACGAGCAGCTGAAAAGCCAGGCCGTAATGCGATGGGAGTACGACGCGACGATCGCAGTAGACCACTACGCTCGGCACCATGCGCAGCTGTCGACTGCGGTCGAGCTCGGCGACGCGACGCTCGATCTCAACAAGGCACACCTACCCACCGGTTGGGTGACCATCGAGGAGGTCATTCGGTTTCTGATCGTCGACCTCGGGATGGTCCCGCCGTGCGGCGACGACTGGCCGACTGTCATTAGCGAGTCGGAGCGCAAGTTCTACGAGGATTTCACGGGCAAGCGCTACGTGACGCCATCTGAATCTCAGTAGCCGCGCTACGTCCGTCAGCTTTCTCGCTCGGGACCGACGTCGACTGGGCCGTCTTGCAGCGGCCCCACAAGACGCTTGTCAGCCCATACCCGCGCACCCCGGCGATGGGTCCAGGGGCGGGATCAGGACGGCACCTTTGCAAAGAGTGCGCGAAAAAAGCCAGCTAGCGCCGGGCCAAAACGCGATCTCCCGGTCGGGCCAGGATGGCTCGCCATCGATTACGGCCCAGTGGCGGCGGATCGAGTGGAGCGGGAAACGGTGCGCCAATGTTACGGCGAGGGCACGGAAGCCCCCGTCGCGGCCACCACTAAAGCGAATCGTCGGCTCTGTGTAGGCGTGCCCGCCGCCGCCGTCGCAGGACTCGAACATTCGACCCCCTCTGCGCGCAGGGCATCCACGTAGGGCGCGATCCAAGGGCCCAGCTCGGGAAGTCTCACCGCGCCCGCCATGCTTCGTGCGAGATAGCCATCCGCGGCCCCTCCGTCCGGGGGATGAAGCCGCTACCTTCTGTCGTATGTCGTGGCTCCGCCGACTAGTTGCGAGTGATCCGTCGAGAGCCGCATCGATGGCGACGCAACACGCTTTCCGGGCGAGCCTCTACCTCATGTTTGGCGTGATCTGGTGCTTCGCCCTCAGCCCGCTCGTTGGGGCCGCGTGGATTGCGCTAGGGCTCGTCTTCGTCGGGTGGGCTTGGCGCGCGCGGCCCCCGGTCAACTGATACACGACCTCAAGAAGAAGGCTGTATAGCGATAGTAATACAGGCGACGTACGGCGGACACCCCAGCTCGTCCGCGGCCGAACCTCGTAGAGCGAGCGTTATACGGCGGCCGACGGGACGAGCGATACGCCGAGCAGCCGCTCGAGCTGCGGGATCGTGACCTCGGCGCTGGTGTGATGGACGGTCGCCATCCCGAGCTTCTCGGCGGGCACGAGGTTGAACGGCAGATCGTCGACGTACACGCAGGCCTGAGGCGGGACGCCGGCGCGCTCGGCGCCGAGCTCGTACATCCGGCGCGATGGCTTGCGGATGCCCTCGTCGCCGGAGATGACGACGCCGTCGAAGAGCTCGTCGAACAGATCGTGCGGGTAGCGGTGCACGCCCCAGGAGTTCGACACGAGCGCGGTGCGGATCCCGGCTTCGCGCGCCATGCGCACGGCCTGCACCATCGCCTCATCCGGCTGCACGCCGGCGAACAGCCCGTCGATCAGGCCCTCGGGGCCGACCTCGAGCAGGTGGGCGAACTGCACCTCGAATTCGCGCTCGTCCAGCTCGCCCTTCTCGAGCGCGACCAGCAGCTCGCGTGCCTCGGGGTCGCTTTTGAAACGCCCCATCAGCGTCTGCGGGTCGATCCCGACCTCCACGCAGTAGGCGTGGAACGAAGCGAAGAGGTTGGTCGTGAGGACGCCACCCCAGTCGATCAGCAGCGCTGAGCGTGTCCCCGACTCGATGCCGGGCGCGTCAGGCGCCTGGTCCGTCGGGTCGATCTCGCTCTCGGAAGTGGGGTCAGCCTCAGCCACCGAGTGCCACCTCCTCGGCGCGGTCGGCGAGCTCGAGCACGCCCTCGCCGAACTGGTGCAGGTAGGGGTCGTCGGTGGTGCCGGCGATCGCGCGCTTGTAGTTGCCCTCCATGAACACGATGCTCTTCCACAGCGCCAGCGTCATATACCAGCGGATCTCCCCGACCGAGCGTCCCGAGCGCTCCTCGTAGCGCGCGATCAGCTGTTCGCGCGTATAGAAGCCCTCCCCGCGGGTGACGTTGCCGAGGTGCGCGCGCAGGCCGTCGCTGGAGTCACCCGCCTCCGTCCACAACGTGCACATGTAGCCGATGTCGGCGAGCGGGTCGCCGATCGTCGCCATCTCCCAGTCGAGCACGGCGCTCAGGCGGGCGGGAGCCTGCGGCGCGAACATCGTATTGCCGAGGCGGTAGTCGCCGTGGACGATCGTGGCCGCGCCTGAGCTCGGCATGTGCTCTGCGAGCCAGGCGCCGACGGTCTCGACGGCGGGGATCTCACGCGTCTTGTTGAGCTCCCACAGCCCACCGAAGCGCCGCAACTGGCGTTCCAGGTAGCCGGTCGGCTTGCCGAAGTCCTCGAGCCCGGCCGCGCGCCAGTCGACGGCGTGGATCTCCACGAGCGAGTCGATCAGCTGCTCGCTGATGCGGCGATGTTCGTCGGGCGTGTCCAACGGCGCCGGCACGCTCGCGACAATCGCCTCGCCCTCGATCCGCTCCATCAGGTAGAACGGCGCACCGATCGTGGCGAGGTCCTCGCACACGGCGAGAACGTCGGGCACACGTGCCGGCGTGCTCTGCAGCGCTCGCAGCAGACGCGCCTCGCGTAGCACGTCGTGCGCGCTCGGCGGCAGCGGTGGGCGCGGCGGGCGGCGCAGCACGACCTCGGCGCCGTCGCGCTCGATCAGGTAGGTCACGTTCGAGTGGCCCTCGCCGATCGGGGTCGCGCGCACCTCCCCCGTGCCCAGGCCGTGGGCGTCGAGGAAGGCGCGCAGCGGCTCGAGGATCAGCAGCGGAGGGCGACTGTTACCCTCCGCCTCCGCCGGGGTCTCGACAATGTCGTCAGGTGCGATTGGCGCGCTCATCGACGGGAAAGCTATCTAGACCGCAACCTTCTCTGCGCCGAGGTGTCTCAAGCGACCATGCCCAAAATCCGCATGCTTCTAATTTCAACGCTCGCCTGCGCGCTCGTCGCGGGCTCGACAGGCGCAGCCGAGGCGCTCGCCTCGCGCACCCAGGTCACCTACTTCGAGGCGTCCTCCGAGCTGCTCAACGCCAACACCCGTCATCACGCGATCGAACAGCTGCAGTATCTCGGCGTCAAAGCTCTCCGCGTGGAGCTGAAATGGTACGACGTCGCGCCGTACCGGACCAATGCGTCCAAGCCCAACCTCGACCTGACCCAGCCCTTCAACTACCTATGGGGCCAGTACGCGATCGTGCTCGCGGAAGCCAAGCGTCTCGGCTGGCCGGTGCTGCTGACGATCACGGGGCCGGCCCCGCGCTGGGCGACCGCCAACGGCAAATCGCCGTACATCACGCGTCCCGATCCCAAGGACTTCGAAGAATTCACGACCGCCGTCGCGCGCGAGTTCGGCTCGCAGGTCTCGACCTACTCGATCTGGAACGAGCCCAACGAGTCGGTCTTCCTGCTGCCGCAGTGGAGCGCCAGCGGCGCGCCGGCTTCGGGACGCATCTACCGTGGCCTCTACCAGGCCGGCTACGCGGGCCTGCAGGCCGGTGGGCTGGCGCACCCCAAAGTGCTGTTCGGGGAGACCGCGCCGATCGGCTACGACAAGGTCAACCCGCGCAAGGAAGGCTCGCGCGCGCTGACGCACCCGGTGGCGCCACTGGCGTTCATGCGCGAAGCGCTGTGCCTAAATGCGAAGTACAAGAAAGCCGCCTCGTGCAGCGAGCTGCAGATCTCCGGCTACGCGCATCACGCCTACACACTGCCGGCCGGCCCGTACTACAAGCCGGGAGGCCAGGACAACGTGACGATCGGCGCGCTCTCGCGGCTGACGAACGCGTTGAACCTCGCCGCCAGGGCGCGCGCGATCCCCGGCGGCGTGCCGATCTACCTGACCGAGTTCGGCGTGCAGAGCTTCCCGAACAAGTTCCTCGGCGTTTCGGCCGCCAAGCAGGCTGAATTCGACGCGATCTCCGAACACATCGCCTACGAGAATCCCCGCGTGGCGGCGTTCTCGCAGTACCTGCTCAAAGACGACCCGGTAGGCGGGCCCGCGAACTTCCAGACGGGTCTCGAGTACGTAAGCGGCGCAACGAAGCCGCTGTACTTCGCCTGGCCTGTGCCGTTGACCGTGAGCAAGACCGGACACGGCGTGTCGCTGTGGGGCCTAGTGCGCCCGGCGACCGGTGCGACGAAGCTGACGGTCTTCGTCAAAACTGCGGGCTCCCGGCACTACAAGGCGCTGCGGACCGTCACGACCAACAGCGCCGGCTACTGGAGTCTCAACTCCTCGACCGCGGGTCAGTTCTGGCGCATGCGCTGGACGAGCCCGACGGGCGTCAAGTACGAAGGGCCGCCGATCGCCCAGTAGCGCGCTGGCAGGCTCCGGCATCCACCTACGATGAAGGGATGCCGGAGCTGCCTGAGGTCGAGATCACCGCGCGCCTGCTGGACGCTGCGCTGACGGGCGCGGAGATCGTCTACGCGCGGGCGCCCGGGATCAACGCGCTGCGAACCTTCGACCCGCCGTTGTCGGCGCTCGAGGGCGGCCGCGTCACCGCGGTGCGCCGACGTGGCAAGCAGCTGATCGTCGACGTCGACGGTGGCGGCAACGATGCGACGGGGCTGGCCGTGCTGATGCACCTGATGTCCGCCGGGCGCCTGCAGCTCTACGACAAGCCGGCCGGCCCGCGCGACCGCACCACGCGCGTGCTGATCGGCTTCGCCGACGGTCGCGAGCTGCGCCTGCGCGAGTTCGGCTCCAAGCAGGCCGCGTGGGTGAAGCTGCTGCGGGCCGACGAGCTCGACGAGGAGGAGGGGCTCGCCTCGCTCGGGCCCGAGGCTTGGCCCGAGCCGGGAGGCGACGCCGGCCTCGAACAGCTGCTCGACGCGCCGCGCCCGCTACACGCGCTGCTGCGCGATCAACACGTGATCGCCGGCATCGGACGCTCGTGGGTCGATGAGATCCTGTGGCAGGCGCGGCTGTCGCCCTACAAGCGCGGCGCCGACCTCGACCGGGACGAGACAGAGCGGTTGGCGGATGCGATCCGCGAGACGCTCGACGCGGCGCTCGCGCACTACGAGCAGGCGATCAGCCTGCCGATCCCGGACAAGTTGCCGATGCCGCTGCGCGTCCACCGCCACGAGGGTGAGCCGTGTCCTCGCTGCGCCACATCGCTGCTCGCCGTGCACTTCGAGGACTACGTGATCGCCTACTGTCCCGCCTGTCAGACGGAGGGGCGTGCGCTCAAGGACCGCCGTCTCTCGCGCCTGCTGCGCTGAACGGCGCCGTCAACGCGTCGCAGCTGCCATCCGCGCGAGCGCGTCCAGCGCCAGCGCGTCGTGCTCGGCCGGCTTGACCTTGCGCAGCACCTCGGCCACCCGGCCGGCGGGATCGATGAGGAACGTCGTGCGCTCGTTGCCGAGATACGTGCGCCCGTACATGCTCTTCGTGACCCAGACGCCGTAGGACTCGGCGACGGCGTGGTCCTCGTCGGCGAGCAGCGTGAAGTTCAGCCCCTCCTTGTCATGGAACTTCTTGACCTTCGCCACCGGGTCGGGCGAGATCCCCAGGACGACCGCGTCCGCCTGCTCGTACTCGGCACGGCGGTCGCGTACGCCGCACGCCTGCGTGGTGCAGCCCGGGGTGGATGCCTTCGGATAGAAGTACACGACGACCGGGCGTCCACGCAGGTCCGACAGCTTGACCGCGCGGCCGTCCTGGTCGGGCAGCTCGAAGTCTGGTCCCTGCTCACCGCTTTCGATCACGTCTGCATCCTACGCGCTCGGCTCATCACCGAAGCCGATATCGTCCGCACCATGGAGGTCGAGTCGCAGGACAGCGGAGACGACCAGGATTGGCGCCTGGAGGCCGAGCTCGACGTGCCTGAGCCCGCCGGTGCGCTGCGCTCGCTGCTTGGGCGTGTGCGCGGGCCGGACGTCGCCAAGGAGCTGGAGGCGGTGGTGCCGCACGACGTCGTGATCACGCACGACGGCAAGCTCCTGTTTGCGTACGCCGCCGACGAACAGACGCTTGCGGCGGCGCGTCGCGGGCTCGAGCAGGTGCTCGCGAACGACGGAATCAAGGCGAGCGTGCGCATCAGCCACTGGGACGACGAGCGCGACAGCTGGCGTCAGACCGATCCGCCGCTGAGCGCCGATGAGCGTCAGGCCGAAGCGGCCGCCGAGCGGGACTCCGAAGCGATCGAAACGCGCTCGCTGATCGTCAGCTCGGGGCGGCTGATCCGCGAGGAAGTCGAGCAGACGATGCGCGACTGGGCGGCGAAACTCGGCTTGGAATGCGAGATCGTCGAGCACCCGCACCTGCTGAGCTCACAGCTCGCCTTCACCGTGACCGGCTCCAAGCGCAAGGTCGACGAGTTCGCCCGCGGCCTGCAGGCCGAGGAGTGGTCGACGATCCGCGCCGAGACGACGGTCATGCTGAGCCCGCTGTAG
Source organism: uncultured Solirubrobacteraceae bacterium (assembly GCA_963838405.1). Lineage (GTDB taxonomy): Bacteria > Actinomycetota > Thermoleophilia > Solirubrobacterales > Solirubrobacteraceae > Palsa-744. Next base: position 110,397 of record CAWIRA010000001.1, read on the forward strand.
AGAGGGCCGCGAGGGGCCGGTGGCGCGAGCGCCCGACACGTCGTCCGGGGCCGCCGCGATCGTGATGCGCATCCCGCAGGCGGGGGCGGCGCGCGAGATCGCTGACGAGTTCGAGCGGCGCATGCCGGCGTTCGAGCATCTCTCCGAGGAGTCGCGCGCCGAAGTGTTCAGTGGGTTGCAGCGGACGCTCGCACGGTGGTCGCGCTTCGTCTCCACCGGCGTCATGCCTCCGGACGGCGACTTCGAGCCGCTGCGGGAATGGACCCGCGCCCGTGCCGCCGAAGGCGTGCGACTGGAGGATCTGCTGCGCTCGTTCGGCCTGGCACACCAGTTGGGCTGGGACTTGCTGCGTCGCCACGCCCTGCGCGAGGAGTCCGAGGTGCTGCTCGAGCTCGCCGCGCCGCTCGCCCGCTATGTCGACCAGGTGGCGGCGCTGGTCACCGAGACCTACCTGGCCGAGCGCGATCTGCTGGTCTCCGAGGAGGAGCGCCGCACGCGCAGCCTGCTCGAGCGGCTGTGCGTAGCAGCGCCGCTCGACGCGGCCGACGCCGAGCTCGCGGAGCGCCTCGACGTCCCCGTTGATCGTGCCTACTCCGCCTTTGCGTTGGCGCTGCCCGGACAGCCGGCGCGCAGCCACGCGGCGCTCGCGGCGCGTCTGCGCCGCGAGGGTTGGCGGCTGGCGGTGACGCAGAGCGACTGCGTGATCGGCCTGACATGGAAGCCGCTCGACCTGCGCGACCTCGGCGAGGGGCATGACGTGGTGCTCGCGATCGCCGCGCCGACGCATCGCGCCGAGCTGGCTGACGCAAGAGAGGAGGTGACGTGGCTGGCAGAGCACGCGCGCCGCGTCGGCCTGCGCGGTCGGCTGCGCGCCGAGGACTACCTGCTGGAGATCCTGTTGGCCGGCTCGCCGCGGCTCGCGGCGCGGCTGCGCGAGCGGGTGCTCGAGCCGCTGGCGCTTGATGCCCATGCGGAGCTGGTCAATACGCTGCGCACGCTGCTCGAGTGCCGTCTCGATCGGACCGCGACGAGCGCCGCGCTGCACGTGCATCGAAACACGCTCGCCTACCGGCTGAAGCGCATCGAGGAGATAGCCGCGCTCGATCTCGGCAGCCCGCACGACCTCGCCTGCGTGTACGCGGCGCTGGCAAACGACGCGGGCCGCCCACCACCGTGAGCTGCCGGCCGGCCGGTCGCTCGAGACGCGACCGGATTTGTGCAGTTGCACAAGTCCAGCCGGTAAACTTCGGCAGAACGTCATTGCGCGGGTACGCCAGTCGGGCGTAATGTCAACCGGGAGGGGTGGCGCGCGGGTTTGGCCCATGAGCGACAACGGGAGGCTGGGATGCTGAGGGAGACACGGATGGCTGGTGCAAGCGGGCACTTCTCGACCTCGAGGCTCAGACAGCTCGTGCTGGCCGGCATCGCGGCTGGGCTGACGCTGGCGGCGTTGGCGTCCTCCGCGAGCGCCATGCACGGGCCACGCGCGCGTCAGGCATTGATCAAGCGGACGCTGATGACGGTCCCAGAGAGCCGCGCGGAACGGCGCGCGGAAACGATCACCACGCCGCAGCTGGGGACGGTCAAGCTCGACAAGGTCGGCATCATCAAGGTCCGCCCGAGGGGTGAAAGCGCGTCGAACGTGCTCGTGCTCGAGCCGGGAACGTCCGCCGCCGCCGCGTATTTCATCCCGTTCGCGAAGGCGCTGGTCGAATCGACGCCGGGATGGCAGGTGTGGTCGGTCGAACGTCGCGAGAACTTCCTCGAGGATCAGCAGGAGCTGACCAAATACAAGTTCGGTGAACTGCCTGCGGAGCTCGAAAATCCGAACACCAAAAAAGACGAAGCGCCCTCAGAACAGTTCTTCAACTACTACCTCGGATACCTCGCACAGGATCAGCACAAAGCGACCGAAGAAGTAACCGCCGAGGTCACCAAAATCGTCACGAAGAGGGCCGAAGCGGAGATCGAAGCGAAAGTCACCAAAATCGCCACCGAAGAGCTCGAAGCCTACGTCGTGGAACAGGTCAGCCAGCAGGCGTTCGAAGAAACCGGCGGAGCAGAACCGGCTTTCGTGGAACGGATCGCCTCGCTCGCGGAGGCGTACAAAGCGAGCCATTTCAAAGAACTGCTTGAAAAGGGACGCGAACTCGGTCTCCAATATGCCGTCGAACACGCGGCGGAACTCGAGCAGGAAGGTGAGCGCATCGGCTTCGAACTCGGAGCCAGCTATCAGGTCGAACACGCGGCGGAACTCCAGCAAGAAGGTGAAGAAGACTTCGCCAAACTCGTCGCCGAGTTCAACAACCACTATGAACCTGTTGCCGAATCGAGCGTCGAGTTCGCGAAGAACTGGGGCATGGCGCGGACGGTCGAAGATCTCAAGCTCGTGATCGAAAAGGCCAAAGCGCTCGGCGGCAAGGTCGTGCTCGGCGGCCACTCGCTCGGCGGCTCGGTCGTGACGGCCTACGCGACGTGGGACTTCGGCGGCGCGGCTGGGGCCAATGGCCTGTCGGGGCTCGTGTACGACGACGGCGGCAGCGGGCCGGCGTCGATCAAATCCGAAGAAGAAGGCACCGACGCGCTCGCGAAGCTCGACGAACCGACGGAAAGCCCGTGGTTGGCGTTCGGCGGAATCGTGGCGCCCGATCTCGGGCTCTTCTCGGTCACCGGCTCGACGTTGACGACCGTCGAACCGAAAGGGCCCTCGCTGCTCGAAACGTTCCCGTTCCTGCCGTCGGATCTGAAAGGGCCGCCCCAGGACAGCCCGGCGACGAACGAAGCCGGCTTCGGGTTTTCCGTCAACTACAAGACCTCGCCGCTGTCGCTCGCGGCCGCCCAGATACACGGCGGCGAAGGCATCAGCGAAGTCGCCGAAGCCGACGGCCTGCACGGCTGGAACGGCGCCGGCGCGCTGACCCCGGTCAGCCGCTACGCGGAAATGCTGGCTGGCACGGACCTGCGCGAAGCGAGCGGCTCGGAGTGGTACTTCCCGGCGCGCCTGACGCTCGACACCGGCGCTGTCAACAACGGCATCGCGACGCCATCGCAGAAAGTCCTCGGGCTGCAGAGCACGATGGGCACGCAGCTGCCGAAATCGCTGCACATCCTGGCGATCGACACCGAACTCGACAAGCTCTTCGGTGGTGGCGGCCAGACCGTCCTCACGGAGGCCGAAGCGCTGGCCGAACAGAACGGGATCAGCAGTGAAAACGTGAAGCTGATCGACCGGCTGAACGAGTACTCGCACAACGACCCGGCGGGTGCGCTGCCCGAAGAACACGAAGGTGTCGAAGCCAACGTGTTCCTCCAGGAACTGCATCCGTACCTCGAAAAAATCGCCAAAGGCGAAGAAGGCGCGTAGTCGCATCGCACGTGCCCCGCGCGGTTGGGCAGAGCTCGAGCCGCGCGGGCTGCGTGACCTCGCTCAGGGCCGGGTCATGCCACCGACGAGCATGCCCGAGCCCAGGTGCGCGCCCAGCACCGGGCCGACCTCAGTGCAGAACAGGGGCCCGAAGCCAAACAGCGCCGTACCCTCGCTGACGAGTCGTTCGGCGTCGGCGGCTGCCTGAGCGTGCTGAACGATCCAGTCGCTGGCGCCGCGCTCGCGCAGCTCGAGCAGGTAGGCGAGCATTCGCTCGAGCGCCCGCCGGTGGGTGCGCACGCGTCCCACCGGCGCGATCTCAGACGAGAACGTGAGGATCGGCTTGACCTTCAGCGCCGTGCCCACGAGCGCCTGCGCGGCGCCGATGCGTCCGCCGCGGCGCAGGTACTCGAGCGTGTCCAGGCAGAACCAGATGTCGAGGCTCTCGCGGGCACGGCGTACGGCGTCGATCACCTCTTCGAGCGTCGCGCCGTTCGCCGCGAGCTGCGCGGCCAGCAGCACCAGGCAGCCGAGCCCGCCGGCGCCGGTTTCGCTGTCCAGCACCTCGATGCGGCCGGGATGCTTGTGCTCGGCGACGATCCGCGCGGCTTCGCGCGCGCTCTCACATGTCCCCGACAGGCCGCCCGCGATATGGATCGAGACGACGTCGCAGCCCGCGCCCAACAGCGGCTCGTAGGTTGACACGAAGTCGCCCACCGACGGTTGTGAGGTTGTGGGCAGCTGCGGCGAGTCGTGCAGCTTTCGATAGAACGCGTCGAGGTCGCGGTACTGATCCTCGGCTTGCAGGTCCCCGTCCCAGCCGACGTACAGGCTGACCTGCCTGATCGACCAGCGCTCGATCAGCGACTGCGGCAGGTAGGGCGTGCTGTCGGTGACCACGGCCACCATCAGCGAATCAGCGGATCCATGCGCGTCGCGCGGATCGTCTCGCGCAGCGTCTGCAAGGCGTCGTGTTTCGGACGCCAGCCGAGCTCGCGCCGCGCCTTGCTCGCGTTCATCAGCACGGGCTCGCGAAAAGCGGCGATCCACTGAGCCTGGGCGGGCAGGAAGCCGAGCCTCGCGATCATGTCCGCGACCGCGTCGAGCGCCAGCTCGGGCACCGGTATCGAGTACCAGCCGAGCTCGTCTGCGAGCAGCTTGATCGTCAGCTCGCCGGACGCGGCGAGGTTGTAGGCACCCGGCACGCCACGGCCGAGCACCGCCGCGCGCATCGCGTTGGCGACATCGTCGTGGTGAACCAGCTGGAAAGGGACACCTGGGTCCGGCAGCACGGGCTTCAGGATCGGCACCCCCTCGAGCAGGCTGAGGACCGGCCCGGGCAGGCGCTCGGAGATCTGCGTGTAGGGAAGGCTGTCGATCAGCAGCGGCGCCTGCGGTCCGGCGACGATGCACGGGCGGAAGACGTAGCCGGCGGTGCGCCCACCGGCGAGCGTCCTCGCCAGCAGCGCCTCGACCTCGGCCTTCTGCGCGGAGTAGTAGTGCGCGGCGGTGCCGCGCGCGGGGACATCCTCGGTCAGCGGCTGGGGGTTCTCGCGATGAAAGCCGTACGCGGCCACCGAGGACGCATAGACCAGTCGCTGCACGCCCGCCGCGACGGTCGCCTCGAACACGTTGCGCGAGCCGATCAGGTTCACCTCACGACTCTCCTTGGCGCCGCCCATGATCATGAACGCGAGGTGCACGACGACGTCCGCGTCGCCGACCAACCCGTCGACTGCGTCGCGGTCGAGCACGTCGCCACGCCGGTAGGTGACCTTCCTCCAACCTCTGGCGGGCGCGTCGAACGGCCTGCGTGCCATACCGACGATGGACTCGACTTCGCGCGAGCGCTCGAGCGCATCGACGACGGCCTGGCCGATCTCGCCGGTCGGACCTGTGACCGCTACCCGGAGACCTGCGCTTTTGGCGGCGCGCGTCGGCATTGACGCTTTCTAGCGCATCTCATCCACGGCGCGACACCTCCCGCGCGGCGCGCCGCAGCGACAGCGCGAGGATCGCGACCACGGACACCGGCATGATCCACCAGGCGGCGACGTCGGTGGTGGCGACGACGGCCGTGAGCCCGAGCGCAGCGGCGACCCCGACCGCCGCCCGCCAATCATCGCCGACGACGAACTCCCACACGCCGAGCAGGATCCGCCTGACGGCACTCATGCGTTGACGCTCGCCGCGCGGGCCGTCTCGCCGGCGCCCGGCGGCGTCTCGCTGGACGCCGAGGCGACAGCGCGGCGCATCACCCAGGCCATCGTGAGCGACACGAGCGCCAGTCCGGGGATGATCACCAGCAGCGCCGCATCGCCGCCGGGCCAGTGCGCGCCGGCGCCCTCGGCGCCCCAGAAGGTGCCGAACGAGCTCAGCATCACGCCGACGCCGAACTTGAGCGTGTTCTCCGGTACGCGCGCGAGCGGCGCCGCGGCGGCGAATCCCGCCACCACGACGACCAACACCGCAAGGCCGGCCGCCGCCGCGGCGAGCGGCACGCCGTGCTGGTTGGCGCCGAAGGTGAGCACGATGAAGGCGACCTCGAGGCCCTCGAGCAGTACGCCCTTGAAGGCGACCGTGAACGAATATCCGTCGAAGCTGGGCCGCGCCCGGCCGGCGGCGAGCGCCGCGTCCGTCTCCTGCTCGTAGGTGGCAAGCTCGTCATGCTTGGCCTTCAGCCCGGCCGCGCGCAGGATCGCCTTGCGCAACCACTGCAGGCCGAAGATCAGCAGCAGACCGCCGACGAGCACTCGCAGCACCCCGATCGGCAGGCTCGTGATCGCGGGGCCGAGCGCCGCGACGATCGCCGCGAGCACGAGCAGCGCCGCTGCGACGCCTGAGAACGCTGAGCGCCAGCTGCGCGTGGAGCCGACGGCGAGCACGATCGTGAGCGCCTCGACCGCCTCGACGGCGCACGCGAAAAAGACGGACAGGGCGAGCCCCAGGTCTGCGCCGCTCATGTGTGGTGGTGTCCCGCCGTGAGGGCCATGTCGAGGTGATCTCACGATACGGGACTGCGGACGGCGCCGGACGGCGAGAGCGGGCACGCCCGCCGGCGCACGGCGACCGGCCGGTCTCTGCGGTGTGCGCGCCCTCGGGCACCGTACGCTGAGACCGTGTCAGCGCTGCTCGCCTCCACCTCGGTCGGCCAGAGCATCAGCTCGTTCCTGAACGCCGCCGGGCAGTTCTTCGCCGACCTGGCTGCGGTGCACTGGCTGGCGCTGCTTGCGGGTCTGGCGTTCTTCCTGCTCAATCTGACGCTGCGCTCGCGTGCCTTCTTCAACAGCCTGCGCGCCGCCTACCCGGCGACGCCCTTCCAGTGGCGCCGGATCTGGGGGGCGTATCTCGCCGCTGTCGGCTTCAACAACGTCGTGCCCGCGCGGGGCGGCGACGTGATCAAGCTGTTCCTGACGCGCTCGTCGATCCCCGGCTCGCGCTATCCGACGGTCGCCGCGGCGTTCTTCGTCGAGGCCATCTTCGACGTGAGCGTTGGCGTGTTCGTGCTGATCTTCGCGTTCACGCAAGGGGTGTTCCCGAGGCCGCCGGACTTCTCGAAACTGAGCTCGTTCGACATCTCATACCTGGCGGAGCATTTCCGTCTGACGCTGTTCCTGCTGACGGCGCTCGGCGTCGGCGCGGTGGTTGCCTTCGCGCTGCTGTCCGAGCGCGCGAAGGCGTTTTGGGCGCGCGTTCGTCAGGGCTTCACGATCCTGAGCGACCGTCGCCGCTACCTGCGCGAAGTCGCCGCGCTGCAGGCACTCGGATGGATCTGCCGTTTCGTCGCATTTTGGTTCCTGCTCGACGCGTTCCGCGTCGGCGGCTCGGTCGAGAACGTGCTGCTCGTGTTCGCGGTCAACCAGGTCGCGGGAGCGGTGCCGTTCACGCCCGGCGGCGCCGGCGTCCAGCAGGCGCTGCTGGTGAAGGTCTTCGCGGCGAGCGCGCCGACGGCCGTGGTGGCGGCGTACTCGGTCGGCCAGCAGATCGCGATCGCCGTGTTCACAGCCCTGATCGGCCTCGGCGCGGTGGTGTTCATCTTCCGCTTCCGGTCGTTCGGCGAAGTCCTGCACGCGGGGCGCGCGTCGCGCGAGGCGGAGCGCGAAGCCGAGCGCGCGGGCGCAGCCGGATAGTGAGCCTCGGGGCGGGGCGGGGCGGGGCGGGGCGGGGCGGCGGGCTGCGTCAGGCGCTCACGGCCGGACCTCGTAGTAGAGGTTGGCCGGGTCTTCGAAGTCGTGCGAGCGGAACCGCGTGAAGCCGGCGTCGCGGGCGAGTTGCTCCGCCGCGCGCGGCGGCAGGCCGATCGTTCCGAGCCCGGCGCCGTCTGGCTCTGACAGTGCCGATGACATGCACGAGGCGATCGAGAAGCCGAGGAACATGGCGAGCATCGGGTTGCGGCGGTTACCCGCCCACGTGTCGTCGCAGCGGATCTCCTTGATCAGCCACGTGCCCTCGTCGGCGATCGCGCGGCGGACGGCCGCGGCGGCGAGGTCGGGCCGCGTCATGTCGTGCAGGCAGTCGAAGGTCAGCACCAGCGAGTAGCCGCCGTCGGTGGGCAGCTCCTCGGCCCGGCGATGGAGGATCTCGACGTTGCTCAGCCCCGCATCGGCGACCCGCGCGCGTGCGCGCTCGACGGCGAGCTGCGAGAGCTCGTAGCCGTGGAAGCGCGAGCGCGGGTAGTTCTGCGCGAGCGTCGTCAGCGCGACGCCGGCGCCACAGCCGACATCCGCGACCAGCGCGCCCTCCGCGAGCCGCTCGCCGACGCCCTCGAGCGCCGGCAGGACGGTCGGTATCAGGCTGAGGCGCGCCCACGGGCCGAGCATGCGCTCGGTGCGGTGCACACCGCTCGCGCCCTGACGGTCGTAGGGCAAGCCGGTGCCGCTGCGGAAGGCGTCCGCGAGCTCGTCCACGAACGCGGGATCGGGCGGCGCCCCGAAGGCGCCGGCGGCGAACTGCAGGCTGTCCTGCTCGCGCGCGAGCACCATCGCGCCCGCGGCGCTCAGCTCGAAACGCTCACCGTCCTCGGAGCTCAGCAGCTCGGCCGCCGCGTTGCCGCGCAGCCACTCATGCAGCCAGCGCCGGTGCAGACCCGTGCGCGTAGCCAGCTCCTGCGCCGTGAGTGTCCCGGCGCCGTCGATCGCGCGGTAGAGCCCGAGGCGGTCTCCAAGATGGATCAGCAGCGAGACCATCTCGCCCTGCTTGTAGCTCCACACGCGGAATGCGAACCTCCCCACCTCGTCGGGGTCCGGCGCGCCGGCGAGCGGTGTCGTGGCTACTGAAGCCCCTCGCGCGCCTCGCGCACGAGCGCGACGGCCTCAGGGAACACGCGGGCGATGACGGTTCGGATCTGCTCGGCCTGAGCCTCGGCGTTGCCCTGGACGTTGACACGACCGACCGCGGCGACGGTCATGTCGACCGCGAGCTTGATCGCGTTGTCGGCCCACACCAGGCGCTGATTGCCCTGCATCTGTTCGGCGAACTCAGCGAGTCGTCGCTGCAGCTCCTCGGGGTCGCCGAACATGTCGCCGAGTCCACCACTTTCCATGCCCGCATCATAGACTGCCCTGCTCATGCCGAGCTCAGCAGAGATCAAGGCGCAGGTCGCGCGCGAGACACACTTCCGCGGCCGCCTTGCGGTGCCGGCGTTCGCCGGCGGCTTCCTGTACCTGCTGAGCGCGATCATCATCTCGGGGACACTCAGCGGCGCCCCGACCGTCGGCCTGCTGCAGGGCTTGACGCCGGCGCTGAAGGGCGTGGCCAACCCGGCCGTCAGCCCGCGCACGCCCGAGGTCAAATTCGTCAGCCACCACGCGTTCGCGCTGATTGCTGGCAGCCTGCTCGCGGCGGTCGCGGTCGGCGTGCTGACGCTGGTTCTGCTGGCGCTGCTCGACGCGACGCGCTTCCGGCGGCCGACGACGTGGGCGGCGGCGCTGCCGCTGGTGATCGTCGGCGGCGTCGCCGTGGCGCTCGTCAGCCTCGGGCATCAGATCGCGAGCGCGATCGAGACGCACAACTTCGTGACCGCGCACAACTACTCGAATCACGCGGTCGAACAGGCGCTCACCGCCGGCACCGCCAACACGATCTCCGACTACGTCGACCTGCTCGCCGGGCTGGCGCTCGCCGCGGGAATGGTCGCGACCATGATCAACGCCCTGCGAGTGGGCCTGCTGCCCCGCTGGATGGCGTTCGTGGGGATGTTCGCCGCGCTGCTGATCTTCCTGCCGATCGGTGGCGCCGAGCTGCAGCTGGTGCCGGCGTTCTGGTTGGTGATGATGGGCATCCTGTTCGTCGGTCGCTGGCCCAAAGGCGACCCGCCGGCGTGGGCGGCCGGCGAAGCGCGCCCGTGGCCTTCGCAGGCACAGCTGCGCGCCGAAGCGAAGGGCGCCGGCGGCAGCTTGTCACCGGGCCCCGCGGCCGCGGACGCAACACTTGCGCCGGCGCCGGCGGTGGGCCAGGGCTCCTCGAGCCGGCGCCGGCGCAAGCGCAGCGGTCGCAGCTGACGCCTCGCCGAGGAGACACGCGGGCACTCGCCGCGTTTCGCGCTCCCACGATTAGAACCGCCCTCGAAGGGAAAACCCATTCGGATGATTAGCCGTGCCCGCTTACGGGAAAAACGTAAGTGGGAGCGGAGGGCTGACGGCTATCCGTCGCAGTCCGCTCGCGTGGGGCCCAACTCAACCGGTTTGAGGCGGCCGCTGTAGAGGCTAGTCAAAGGAGGCTCTCATGGAGGCAGCAGCAATTCATCGTGATGTGCGCCAGGACGGCGGCCAGCGTGAGGATCCGACGCGGCCCGCCATCGCGGGGTGGAAACCGGCGGACCCGGGCCCGCTCGGGCTCGCTGCGTTTGCGATGACGACGTTCGTGCTGTCGATCTTCAACGCAAACCTCGTCGACGAAAAGGGCGTGCCGGTCGTGCTTGGGCTGGCGCTCGCGTACGGAGGCATCGTGCAACTGATCGCGGGCATCTGGGAGTTCCGCACGGGGAACACGTTCGGCGCCGTGGCGTTCTGCTCCTATGGCGCCTTCTGGATCTCCTTCTGGCTGTTGAACGTGTTCTACGCAAAGGACATCGGCGGCAACGCGGGACACGCGGTCGGCGTCTACCTTTGGGCGTGGGCGATCTTCACCAGCTACATGGCGGTCGCGGCGCTGCGGACGAGCGGGGCGGTTCTGCTCGTGTTCGTGCTGCTGGCGGCAGCGTTCATCCTGCTGGCGATCGGTTCCGACGGGCCCCACCCAACGGTCACGCACTGGGGCGGGTATGTCGGCCTGGCGACGGCGGCTGCCGCCTGGTACGCGTCGTTCGCGGCGGTGTTGAACTCGACGTTCGGGCACATCGTGCTGCCGACCTTTCCGCTCGGACGGGCGTGAGCAAGCGGCGCACCCGCAGAGCTGGACGGTGGGAGAATAGCTCCCCGGCGCACGCGGACACCGGGGAGCTCGAGACAGGGGAGTGACGAGATGTCGACCGAATCGAAGACAGCGGCGGGCGAGGAGCTCGACGCCGAGCTGGCGTCGCTGCTGGAGGTGGAGAAGTTCGATCCGCCGGCGGAGTTTCGCCTGCAGGCGCTTCTGAACGACCCGAGCGTCTACGAGCGCGCGGCGGCGGACCCGCTTGGCTGGTGGGAGGCGCAGGCGCAGGAGCTCGAGTGGTTCCAACGCTGGACGCGAGTGCTCGATGACGAGAACCCGCCGTTCTACAAGTGGTTCACCGGCGGCATTCTGAACGTCTCCTACAACTGCCTCGATCGACACGTGATCGCGGGCAGGGGTGAGCGCGTGGCGTTGCACTGGCGCGGCGAGGACGGGCAGGAGCGCGACGTCACCTACGCGGAGCTGCTGGGCGACGTCGAACGCTTCGCGAGCGCGCTGAAGGATCTCGGCGTGGGCAAGGGCGACGTTGTCGGGATCTACCTGCCGATGATCCCCGAGGTCGTCGTGGCGATGCTTGCGTGTGCGCGCATCGGCGCTCCGCACAACGTCGTCTTTGGCGGCTTCTCGGCGGAGGCGGTGCGCGAGCGCATGGAGTTCTCCGAGGCGAAGGTGCTGATCACGGTCGACGGCGCGGCGCGCAAGGGCAAGACGGCGCCGGTGAAGGATCGCGTCGACGAGGTTATGGGCGATCTGGCGAGCCTCGAGAAGATCGTGGTCGTCCAGAGCAAGGGGACGCCGTGTGCGATGCAGGAGGGCCGCGATGTCTTCTACGAGGAGATCGTCGCGGCCGCCGACCCGGTGTGTCCGCCCGAGCCGTTGGACGCGGAGCACCCGCTGTACATCCTCTACACGTCCGGTTCGACGGCCAAGCCGAAGGGCATCCTGCACACGACCGGCGGCTACCTGACCGGTGTCTCGGCGACGCACCGCTATGTGTTCGACCTGAAGCCCGAGTCTGATGTCTACTGGTGCGCGGCCGATGTCGGTTGGGTGACGGGCCACTCCTACATCGTCTACGGGCCGCTGTGTAACGGCGCGACCTCGGTGATGTGGGAGGGCGCTCCGGACTACCCGAACAAGGGCATCTGGTGGGAGATCGTCGAACGCTACGGGGTCAGCATCCTGTACTGCGCGCCGACGGCGATTCGCGCGTGCATCAAGTGGGGCGCGCAGTGGCCGAACCAGCATGACCTGTCCTCGCTGCGCCTGTTGGGCTCGGTCGGCGAGCCGATCAACCCGAAGGCGTGGCTGTGGTACCACAAGGTGATCGGTCACGAACGCTGCCCGATCGTGGACACGTGGTGGCAGACGGAGACGGGCGCGATCATGATCACGCCGCTGCCGGGGATCACGGCTACGAAGCCGGGGTCGGCGACGTTCCCGTTCCCGGGCGTGTTCGCGGAGGTGCGCGACGAGTCGACAGGCGAGCCGATCGAGCAGGGCCAGGGACTGCTGGTGCTGACGCAGCCGTGGCCGTCGATGCTGCGCACCCTGTACAAGGAGCCCGAGCGCTTCATCGAGACGTACTTCTCACGCTTCGGACCCGAGACCTACCTCGTCGGCGACGCCGCGCGGCGCGAAGCTGACGGCTACCTGTGGGTGATCGGACGCATCGACGACGTCGTCAACGTGTCCGGCCACCGCCTCTCCACGGCGGAGGTCGAGTCGGCGATCGTCGCGTATCCCGACGTCGCCGAGGCGGCGGTGATCGGTCAGCACGACGAGGACAGCGGCCAGGCGATCGTGGCGTTCGTGACGCTGCAGGGAGAGCTCGAGGGCGACGAGCACACGATCGAGGGGATCCGCGAGACGGTCGCGGCGAGGATCGGCAAGTTCGCGCGTCCGAAGCGGATCATCTGGGCGGATGACCTGCCGAAGACGCGCTCGGGCAAGATTATGCGGCGCCTGCTGCGCGATATCGCGGAGGGGCGGGCGCTGGGCGATGTGACGACGCTGCGCGACCCGGCGGTGATGGGCGCGCTCGAGGATCAGGTCAAGCAGCTGCAGGCGGAGGAGGCCTGAGGAGCTAATTTTGAGGGGGCGGCCTGCCGGCCGCGGGCACCGCCGCCGCAGGTGGTGGTCGGCGTGCGCGCTGGCGGGACCAGGCTAAGGGGAATCCCTTACCCGCCGTGCGGAATCGGCTGGCATGATTGAACGATGGCTTCCGCCCAGGCACCGGCGGGGCAGCCCGTAGCGCTGTCTCGCCTGCCCCTTCGCCGTCGCATTGATCGCGGTCTGCTGGGAGGCGTGTGCGCCGGTCTGGCGCAACGCCTCGGGGTGGAGGTTCTGCTCGTGCGCGTGATCGTCGTGATGATGGCCACGGTCGGTGGACTCGGCGTTGCCCTCTACGCGCTGGCGTGGGCTTTGATTCCGGTCGCGCCTGACAGCGAGCAGATCGGTCGTCGCAAGGGCGCGTGGCGTGAGGCGGCGCTGATCGTGTTCGCGGTTGCGGCGCTGTTCGCGGGAGTGCACCTTGCGGGCTCGCATGTCGGTGAGGGCCTGTGGCCGTTGGTGCTCGGCGTCTGCGGCATGGCGCTGTTGTGGCGGCCGGCGGCCATGGCGGATGACTCCTCGCCCGAGCGGCGCCGGACGTTGTCGCAGCTGCTGCGCCACCCGAGCGCGCTCGACGTTCCCCGCCTGCTCGCCGGCGCGCTGTTCGTGGCGTTCGCTTCCGCGGCGCTGCTGCACGCGATCGGTGTCCAACACAGTCTCGGCAAGGCGATCTGGGCCGTCGTGATCATCGCGGTGGTGCTCGCTGTGGGGGTCGGTCCGTGGGTGCTGCGCCTCGGCCACAGCCTGTCGTTCGAGCGCGCCGCGCGGATTCGCGAGCAGGAGCGCGCTGAGCTGGCGGCGCATCTGCACGACTCGGTCCTGCAGACGTTGGCGCTGATTCAAAAGCGCGCTGGCGACCCGCGCGAGGTCGCGGGCCTGGCACGCCATCAGGAGCGCGAGCTGCGCAGCTGGCTACTGCAGCGTCCGGACCCGGAGTCGGGGGCGAGCGTCGCGACGGTACTCGAGGGCGCGGCGGCAGAGGTCGAGCAGCTGCACAGGGTGCCGATCGAGGTCGTCACGGTCGGTGACGGCCCGCTGAACGCCGGGCTCGAGGCGATCGTGCAGGCGGCACGCGAGGCGATGACCAACGCGGCCAAGTTCGCCGGCAGCGAGCGCGTGGACCTGTACGCAGAGGTCGAGCCCGACCGGGTGGAGGTGTTCGTGCGCGACCGCGGCGTGGGCTTCGATCCGGGCGCGATCCCAGCCGACCGACGTGGGGTGCGCGACTCGATCATCGGCCGCATGGAGCGCCATCATGGACGCGCCGCTGTGCGCAGCCGCCCCGGCGAGGGCACCGAGGTCGAGCTGGTGATGGAGCGGGGGTCAAGCGCGTGAGCGCCGGGACCGACGTGCAGGAGCAGAGCGTCGGCGCGAGGCCTCGCGTGGTGATCGTCGACGACCACCATCTGTTCCGTTCGGGCGTGCGCGCCGAGCTCGGCGCGGAGCTGGCGATGGTCGGCGACGCGGGCAGCGTAGAGCAGGCGGTGAGCGTGATCCGCGAGCAACGACCGGATGTGGTGCTGCTCGACGTGCACATGCCCGATGGCGGCGGCGTTGAGGTGATCGCGCGGGTGGCCGACGACTGTCCGTCGGTGCGCTTCCTGGCGCTGTCGGTGTCCGACGCGGCCGAGGATGTGATCGCGGTCATCCGCGCGGGCGCGCGCGGCTATGTGACGAAGACGATCTCGGCGACCGAGCTGGCCGAGGCGGTGCGTCGTGTGGCCGGCGGCGACGCCGTTTTCTCCCCGCGCCTGGCCGGCTTCGTGCTCGACGCGTTCGCCAAGGACGCTGGCGCGGTCGCGCCTGATCGCCAGCACCCGACGGTCGCGGATCCCGAGCTCGACCAGCTGACGCCGCGCGAGCGCGAGGTGCTGCGCCACATCGCCCGCGGCTACATGTACAAGGAGGTCGCTCAGCGTCTGGGGATCTCCGTCAAGACCGTCGAGGCGCACGTGTCGGCGGTGCTGCGCAAGCTGCAGCTCTCGAGTCGGCACGAGCTCAGCCGCTGGGCCGTGCAGCGGCGACTGGTGAATCTCGACGCGCCCTAGGGGCAATCCCCGATTGCGCGACGCCGGTCCCGCCGATATCAATGGCGGACATGGATATGAGCTCATCACCGGCGATCGAGACGTCGGGCCTTACCAAGCGCTTCGGCGAGCGTGCTGCGCTTGACGGCATCGACCTTCAGGTGCCGCGCGGCGTCGCATTTGGCTTTCTCGGCCCCAACGGCGCGGGCAAGACGACGATCATCCGCACGCTGCTGGGGCTCACGCAGGCGAGCGCCGGCAGCATGCGCCTGCTCGGCTACCCGGTGCCCGCCGAGCGCGGCGAGGCGCTGCGGCGTGTCGGCGCGATCGTCGAGGAGCCGCGCTTTCACATGCATTTGACGGGACGTGAGAACCTGAGCATCGTCGCCGCCGTGCGTGGTCCCGAGACGCTCGAGCGGATCGAGCCGGCGCTGGCGCGCGTCGGGCTGTCCGAGCGTGCCGGCCAGAAGGTGAAGAGCTATTCGATGGGCATGCGTCAGCGACTCGGCGTCGCGCGCTGCCTGCTGGCCGATCCGTTGTTGCTGATCCTCGATGAGCCCACCAACGGCTTGGACCCGGGGGGCATCCAGGAGTTCCGCGAGATGATCCGCGCGATGGTCGATCAGGAGGGCCGCACCGTCTTCATCTCCTCGCACCTTTTGGACGAGGTCGAAAAGACCTGCGACGCGGCGGCGATCGTCGACCGCGGCAAGATCGTCACGCAGGGCGCGATCGCCGATCTCGCCTCGGGCGGCGGCGCGCGCCACGAGCTGATCGTCGCCGTGGACGACCCCGACCGCGCGCTCGGCATCCTGCAGTCAAGCGCGCTCGTCGTCGAGGCGCGTCTCGACGACGAAGGCATTCGCGTGGTGCTCGCCGGCGAGCCGCCGACGGCTGCCCAGATCAACGCGGAGCTCGTTCGGGCGGGGCTGGGCGTGACGCGTCTCGAGCCTGTCCGCCAGAGCCTCGAGCAGCGCTTCCTGCAGATCACGTCGCGCCTCGACGCCGAGCTCGTGCCCCAGGAGGTGAAGGCGTGAACCCGGCGATCGCGATCCGGATGGTGGGAGCGGATTTCCTGAAGCTCCGCAAGAAGCGCAGCACGCTGATCTGGGCGTTGGTGTTGACGTTGGCGCCGCTGCTGATCTTCTTCGTCGTCAAGGCGCTGCAGCATTCGTCGAGCCCGGCTGAACACTCTCCGGCCGGCGGCGTCGGTGGCTTCAGCGACGCGCTGCGCGTGCTCGCCTTCTTCTTCGGTCCGCTGGCGGCGATCATGATCGGCACAGACGGAGGCGCCGGCGACCTCGCGGCGGGCGTGTTTCGCGATCTCGTCGTCACCGGCCGCTCGCGCGTGGCGCTGTTCGCGTCACGCATCCCGGCCGCGGTCGGCCTGACGTGGCTGGTGGTGCTCGCGGGCTACGCGCTGACGCTGATCGGCACGTACGCGCTGGCCGCCGGTGCGCCCACCCCGGGCGGCGCGCTCGCGCTCAACGGCCTGCTGTTCTCGCTGTTCTCGACCGGCGTGGTGTGCATCGTGGCCGTTGGCTTCGCGTCGTTGACCGGGTCGCGCCCGGCGGCGTTGACGGTGCTGATCGGCTGGCAGCTGATCGCCAGTCGCATCCTCGAAAACATCGAATCGCTCGGTAGCTCGCGCGAGCTGATCCTCAGCCAGGCGGTCGCGCACTTCAGCCCGATCAGCCTCGACGACGGTCATGGGCCCAGAGGCGGGGCGACCGTGACGATGTCGACGGGCACCGCCGTGATCGTGACCGTTGCTTGGATCGTGATCTTCGCCGGGCTCGGCGCGTGGCGAACGCGCACGATGGACGCTTGACGCGCGAGCGCGCTACACCTTGCGGTATTCAGGCACCCACGAGCCGTCGTCCTGACGGGCGAAGTCCTGGAACAGCCCGGGCGCCTCGGCCTGCATCAGCCGCGCGACCTTGTCGAACACCAGGCGCAGCTCCTCCTCGGCTCCCTCGGCGGTGCGCATCTCGATCACGTGACGCAGCGTGCGCGCGTTGGCCGTCCACAGGATGTCGGTGCTGAGGCCGATCGGCGCGAGCCGGCGCAGCGCCGAGGTGACCTCCTTCTTGACGTGGAACGGGACGCCATCCTCGTCGATCCCCAGCTCCTTGGCGGCGCTGACCTGGAACTCCTCGAGCTGCTCGACGATCGCGAGCACCTGATCGCGCACCGGCTCGAGCGCCGGCGGCACGCGAAAGCCGATGTCGGTCAGGCGCACGTAGCGCAGGCTCTCCTGGCTGAAGGCCGAACCGGCGCGATGCCTAACAATCTCATGTGTGAATACACGGCTCACGTTTCTAAATGCCAATGAGTAGTTGGCGTGCTCGAGCACGCTGCCGTGCGCCGAGCGCAGAATGTTGGCGAAGTACTCGCGCTGATCGGTGCGGACCCGCGTGACGTTCGGATTGAGCCCCGGCTCCCAGCTGCGATAGCACGCGCGTCCGCCGAACTCGACGATCAGCTCGCCGCCGTTGGCGCCGGCGTCGGCCTCCTCGAGGCGGCGCTCGAGCCACGACTCGCCGCCGACGTCGCGCAGGTACGCGCGCATCCCCTCGACGTCGATCGACGGGCGGGCGAGCAGGAACACCTCGGGGCTGGTGGGGTGCATCGGGTCGATGATGCTAGGGCGTCTTGCGGACGGCGGCAGTACGCGCCGCCGCGCTCACGAGTCTGGGCAAGCGAGCGGCTTCGTGCCCATCGCTTCGAGGCACATGTCAACCCTTTCAGGTGGCTTCGCGCGGCGCACGCGAAAGCGTGTGTACTTGCCGATCTCGCCTTGCGCTGAAACGAGGATTTCGAGCGATACGGCTGCCGGCAACCAGCGCTCGAAGCGCTTGAATTCGATCTGTGCGACGGCCTGTCCGGTGCTCGCGGCGAGGCGGCTCAAGGATTTGAGCGGGCAGCCGTGCCCCTTGCAGCGGACCGTGACCCGCGCCCCGGCAGGGATCTGCTGGACTCTCAGCAGCCTGAGCTTTACGCCTCTGGCGTTGTAGGTGCCGGCGATCCGCACCACCGGGAAGGGCTGCATCAGGGGCGTTGTATGGCCGAGCACGTCGATCGTTTCGGTGGCCACGCTGGCGAGGCCGGCCGCGTTGGTGACGCGCAGCCGCACAGCGTGAGGCCCCGGCGTCGAGAATGACGTGCTGAGGACCGTGCCGCCGCTTTCGAACGGGTCGGAGCTGGCGAGCGACCACGCGAGGGCGGTGATCGGACTGCCGGCGTCGCTGGAGCTCGACACGAGCGACACGGGTTCTCCCGTCTGCGGCATTGGCGGGAACCACGTGAACGCGGCCGTCGGCGGCCCCGGGATGAGCTCGGGCGTGACTATCGGAGGTGCTGTGACCGAGAAGGTGACCGGTCCGCTGCGGCCGGCCGGATTCCCCGGAAGCGAGCTGTTTTGGGTGGCGACGGCCGTGTATTCGCCGATCGGCAGGGAGGGATTGGCGCCGCCGGATGTCCAGCTCGCGCCGGTGCCCGTAGCCGTCGCGCTCGAGACGAGCGTCCCGCTCGCGGTGGCACCGGCGTGGATCAGGACGGTGACCGGCGTGACGTCGCTCGCGGTGCCGCTGAATGAGGGTGTCGTGTTGTCCGAGGAGGAATCGGGTGCGTTCAACGTCACACTGGGGGCAGCCGTATCGACCGTAAAGGTCGCTGTCGTGCTGCCCGTTTCCCCATTTGTCTGCGTTGCCTGGGCGGTATATGTCCCATCATCTAGTGGCGGTTCGACGGATCCCGTGGACCAGGCGCCGGCGAGGAAGAGCGCCGTTTTCAGTTCTCGAATGACCGTGCCGTCCGGCGTTGGTCCTTCGTACACGTCGATGGTCACTGGACTGGCGCCTTCTTCCCCGAGCCCCGTGAAGGAGGGTGTCCGGTTGTTGCTGACGCTCCCATTCGGCGGGCTGATGATCGTGACAACCGGCGGCGCGGCGACGGCGGTGCTCACACTGTCCAGGGCCATCACGGCCGACAACACCACCGCGACTCGAATGAGCCCAATTCCAGCCCGACTCTTGGAATGGTGCTTCGCAGGCACGCAACGCTTCTTTCGGCTGCCTGAGAGAGCAGGCTAGCAAGCCCAGCCGGGCTTGTTTTGCGGCCTGGCCGAACGCTCTCCGCGAGCACACGCCGGGGCGAGCGTGCCTATCCCTGCGCCGTCGATAAGCTGCCGAGACGATGGCCGCTTCCGCCCCAGCCGAGCCCGCCGACGTCGAGCTGCAGGCGACCGCGTGGGATCTCGCGCCGCTGGTTGACGGCGAGGGGGTGGAGGGGGTCGAGCGCCGTCTGGGCGACGCGCTGAGCCGTGCGCAGGCGTTCGCGAAGCGCCACGCGGGCAAGCTCGAGCAGCTCGACAGCGAGGGCCTGCGCGAGGCGATGGACGAGCTGGCCGCGATCCACGAGCTGGTGGCGCGCGCCGGCTACTACGCGGCGCTGCGCTTCTCGACCGACACAGCCGACCCCACCAACGGCGCGCTGCTGCAGAAGGTGCAGGAGCAGGAGACGGCGATTCAGACGACGCTGCTGTTCTTCGAGCTGCAGTGGGCGGAGCTCTCCGACGAGCGCGTCGATCAGCTGCTGGTCGGCGACGGGCTCGACTTCTGCGCGCACTACCTGCGCAACGTGCGCCGCTACCGCGAGCACCTGCTGAGCGAGCCGGAGGAGAAGATCCTCACGGAGAAGTCGCTCACCGGCGCGGGCGCGTGGACGCGGCTGTTCGAGGAGCTGACGTCGGCGATCGAGGTCACCCTGCCTGCCACGAACGGATCGCCCGACGCGGGCGAGACGGTCGCGCTCGACGTCGCGCTGAGTCGCCTGTCGCTCGCGGATCCGGACGTGCGACGCACGACCGCCGAGGCCGTCACCGCGGCCCTCGCTCCGGGCCTACGCACGCGCGCGTACCTGTTCAACACGCTGCTCGCGGACAAGGCCACCGACGATCGCCTGCGCCGCTACCCGCACTGGCTGGCGGCGCGCAACCTCGCGAACGAGGCCAGCGACGAATCTGTGCAGGCGCTGATCGAAGCGGTGCGCGGCCGCTACGAGATCCCGCGTCGCTGGTATCGGCTGAAGGCGCGGCTGCTCGGCGTGGAGCGGATCGCGGACTACGACCGCATGGCGTCGGTCACGCAGGACGAGGTCAGCTTCCCGTTCGCACAGGCTCGCGAGATCGTGCTCGACTGCTACTCGTCGTTCTCCCCGGAGCTCGGCGCGCTCGCCAAACGCTTCTTCGACGAGCAGCGGATCGACGCACCGGTGCGTCCCGCCAAGCGCGGGGGCGCCTTCTGTGCGGCGGCGGTGCCGTCGGTGTTCCCGTATGTGCTGCTCAACTACACCGCCCGCCGGCGCGACGTGCTGACGCTCGCGCACGAGCTCGGGCACGGCGTGCATTTCGCGCTCGCGGCGCCGCAGGGCGTCTTTCACCAGAGCACGCCGCTGACGCTCGCCGAGACGGCATCGGTGTTCGGTGAGACGATCGTGTTCGGGCGCCTGCTGGAGCAGGACACTGCGCCGGCCTCGCGCCTGGCCCTGCTGGCGGAGAACCTCGAGGACACGATCGCCACCGTCTTCCGACAGGTGGCGATGAACCGCTTTGAGGATCTCGTGCACACCGGCAGGCGCGAGCAGGGCGAGCTGTCGGTGGAGCGGCTCGGCGAGCTGTGGGCTGAGAGCCAATCGGAGATGTTCGGCGATTCGATCGAGCTGACCGAGGGGTATCGCACGTGGTGGTCCTACATCCCGCACTTCATCGGCAGCCCCGGCTACGTGTACGCGTACGCCTACGGGCAGCTGTTGGCGCTGTCGGTGTACGAGCGCTACCAGCAGGCCGGTCCCGAGCTCGTCCCCAGCTACCTGCAGATGCTCGCGGCAGGCGGCTCGAAATCACCTGAGGAGCTAGGCAGGATCGTCGGCGTGGACCTGGCGGACCCCGGCTTCTGGACGGCCGGACTCGACCTCGTCGAGCGCCAGCTACAGGAAGCCGAAGCCGCCGCCGAGGCCTCGGGACGGCTCGCTTGAGCTCGGCCCTGGCTGGCAAGACGGTGCTCGTCACCGGCGCGTCGCGTGGCATCGGTCTGGCGACAGCGCGCCGCTTTGCCTCCTCCGGCGCAAAGGTGGGGCTCGTGGCGAGCAACGCGCAGCTGCTCGACGAGGTCGCCCGCGAGCTCGCAGGCGAGCACCACGCGGTCGCCGCGGATCTCACCGACCCGAGCGAATGTGCGCGTGCCGTCAGCGAGGTGCGCGCGGCACTGGGGCCGATCGACGTGCTGATCAGCTGCGCGGGGGTGCTGCGCCGCGACTTCGTCGAGGACGTCACGCCGGCGGACTTCGAGCGCAGCTATCGCCTGCACGCCGGCGCCGCGCTGTGGCTCACCAAGGCTGTCCTGCCGGAGATGCGCGAGCGCGGCGACGGGCGGATCGTGCTCGTCTCCTCCGAGCTTGGCCTGATCGGCGGCCCCTCCTATGCGTCCTACTGCACGAGCAAGTGGGCGATGGTCGGCCTCGGGGAGGTGCTCAGCCACGAGCTTGCCGGCAGCGGCGTGCGCGCCACCGTCGTGTGCCCGGGCGACGTCCACACCGACCAGCTCGAGGAGGAGCACGAGTGGGGACCGACCGGCGGCGTCACGCCCGAGAAGGCGATGTCAGCCGACTACGTCGCGCGCGCGATCGTGCGCGCGAGCGAGCGCGGCAAGCCGCTCGTGGTCGTCGATCGGCCACACCTGCGCGTGGCCTTCTGGGCGATGCGCCGGGCTCCGCGCCTGCGCGTGCCGATCATCGCCGACGCATACAAGAAGTTGACGCGCGAGCGGCGTGAGCGGATTGCGTGAACTGGCCGTTCCCGACCCAACCCCGAGGGTCTTGCTCTGTACGTACTCAGGCTGTACAATGAGCGACCATGGGATCGGTCGAATCAGCGCGTCGTGCACGCATCAACATGAGGGTGAGCGAACATCAGGAGCGCGTGCTCAGGGCCGCGGCTGACCTGAGTGGTGAGACGCTCACCGGCTTTGTGCTGTCGGTGGCAACCGAACGCGCCGAGCAGGTGCTCGAGCGAGCGCAGCGCGTCGAGCTGGACGACGAGGCGTTTAGGCGCTTCGTCCAGGCGCTCGACGCACCCGTAGAGGAGATGCCCACGCTCAGCCGGTACGCCCGCACGCAGAGCGCGATTCCGGTGCGTTGAGCACCGGCGCGCTAGGTCCTGTAGAGGCGCTCGCCGATGCGCACGATCTCGAGACCTTCGACTGTGGGGTTGACGTCCTCGACCTGTGGCTGCGTCAGTCGGCCCGCATCGCCGCGGCGTCTGGGACCGCGGCGACCTATGTGCTCTGCCGCGACGAGCGAGTGATCGGCTACTACGCCGTGGCGATGAGCGCTGTAGCTCACGCGCGAGCTCCCTCGCGCCTGCGGCGCGGGATGCCAGACCCCGTGCCCGTCGTTCTGCTCGCTCGCCTCGCGCTGGATCGCTCCGAGCACGGACGGTCGCTCGGCGGTCACCTGCTCGTCGACGCACTTACGCGTTGTGTGCGAGGCGGTCGCGAGTTTGGCGCGCGCGCCATTGTCGTTGATCCCGTGTCCACGGAGGCTGGCGACTTCTACCGCCACTTCGGCTTTCGCGATCTCGATGACCGTCGCCTCTGGCGCCGGCTGACAGACGTCGCACGCGCCTTGGCGGGTCAGCCCATGACGCGCGAGGAAGCGCTGGCGATGCAGGGAACTCACGCGGTCGCCGAGCTCCCGACAGAGGATCCTCAGAACAGCCCGAGCGAGGAGCCCGCGTGATGCACGAAGTCGAACAGCGGCTGCGGGATGATGCCGAAGAAGATCGTCGCTGTCGCGGCGAGCAGCGCGACGAACGCGACCTCGGGCTGTAGGCGGCCGGCCCGTCGCTCTGGCAGGCTGGCATCGCCAGCGCCGGTCGCGAGCGCGTCCTGCTCGTCGAGCTCGGGCGAGCCGCCGGCCAGCGCGGGCAGCGCGCCCGGTAGGGGAGCCGGAGGCGCCGTGGCGCCCCTTGATCCGCTCCCCGCCGCGGCGGGCGCCTCGCGCATCCACATCGCTGCCACAACAGGCAGGTAGTAGCCGAGCGAGATCATCGAGCCGATCACGATCACCACCCCGAGCCACGTGTAGCCGCCGTTGACGGCAGCGTCGATCAAATAGAACTTGCCGATGAACCCTGCGGTGGCTGGGATGCCGGCGAGCGCGAGCATCGAGATCGTCATCGGCCAGGCAAGCCACGGGCGCTCGCGCCCAAGGCCGGTGATCGCCTCGATCGAGTCGCCGAGGCCGGTCTCGCGCTCGCGCGCGACGATCACTGCGAAGGCGGCCATGTTCATCGGCAGGTAGACCGCCAGGTAGAACACGGTCGCGGACACGCCGAGCTGCGTCGCGACGACGACGCCGGCGAGGATGTAGCCGGCCTGCGCCACCGAGGAGTAGGCGAGCATGCGCTTCAGCGAGGACTGTCCCAGCGCGCCGACGTTGCCGACGATGATCGTGATCGTCGCGAGCACCGCCAGTGCCGGTCCCCAGCTCGACTGCGCGCCGAGCAGCGCGACATCGAAGAAGCGCAGGAAGGCGCCGAACGCGGCGACCTTGGTCGCGACCGCCATGAACGCCGTGACCGGGGTGGGCGCGCCCTCGTAGACGTCCGGCGTCCACTGGTGAAACGGCGCGATCGAGGCCTTGAAGCAGAGGCCGGCGACGCACAGCGCGATCCCGGTCAGCGTCAACGGGTCGGTTGCGAGCGTGCCGTTCGACAGCGCCCTGCCGATCGCGGAGAAGTCGGTGGCGCCGGTCGCGCCGTAGATCAGCGCCAGCCCGTACAGCAGCGTCGCCGAGCCGACAGAGCCGATGATCAGGTACTTCAGCCCCGACTCCAGGGAGTGCTCACGGCGCATTTCGGTGGCGCACAGGACGTACAGGGGAATCGACAGGAGCTCGAGGCCGATGAACAGCGCGACCGTGTTCTGCGCGCTCGCCATCACCGACATGCCGCCGATCGAGGCCAGCAGCAGCGCGTGGAACTCGCCGTGCGCGGCTTCGTGCGCGGCGCGCGAGCGCCACGCGAGCAGCACGGCGCAGGCGCCACCGGCGATCAGGATCACGTTCAGGATCAGCGACAGGTCATCGACGCGCAGCGCGCCCGAGACGATCGACTTGTCTGCGTTCCACTGCCAGATCGTCAGGCCGAGCGCCGCGCCGAGCACGCCGAGGCTCAACGCCGGCACCAGCCGCGTGCGCACCCAGCTCGAGCCCAGCAGCCCGACGAGCAGCACCAACGCTGCGCCGCCCAGCAGCGCGATCAGCGGCGAGAGCCCGGCGAAGTCGACGTGCGGGCCTTTCAGATGCGCCGTCGCGAGCGTTGGTGCGAGTGCGCTCATCGCGTCGCCCCTTCGGCGCCTTCAGCTGTTGCGCCTTCCGGTTCGCCGGTGGCCCGTTCTTCAACGGGTCCGGCCGTGCCTTCCGTCGATTCGTCCGCTGCGCTCGACACGCGCGCCGCCAGCGTCGCCGGTGGCGGATGCAGCGCCGTCTCGGCGGGGGCGACGGCGGTCTTGACGGAGCGTTCGCTGCGGTGCAACGCGAGCTGCGGGTACAGCGCGAGGAACACGATCACGCCGACGAGCGGCACGAGCACGAGCCCGTCCAGCGGCTTGATGTCGAACGAGCGCACGCGCGGGCCGACGCGGTTGTGCATCGAGCGAATGAACATGCGCAGCGCGTACACGCTCGCGAGCACGACGCCGCTGAAGCCGATGATCGCGATCACAAGCTTGGCTTTGAAGACACCCAGCAGGATCAGGAACTCGCCGACGAAGTTCGACGAGCCGGGCATCGCGAGCGTCGCCAGCGACACGATCAGGAACAGCGACGCGAGCACCGGCGCGCGAAATGCGATGCCACCCATGTCGCGGATGTCCTCCGAGCCTCCCGCGCGCCGCGCGAGCAGCGCCACGATGAACAGCAGCGGCGCCACGACGAGCCCGTGGTTGACCATCTGCAATAGCGCCCCCTGCGCGCCCTGCGCGTTCAGCGCGAAGATCCCCAGCGTGATGAAGCCGAGCTGGGCGACGGAGGAGTACCCGACGATCAGGCGCGCGTTGGTTTGGCTGAACGCCTGCAGCGAGCCATAGATGATCGACAGCAGCGCGATCACCAGCATCAGCGTCTGGAAGTGCGCCGCGGCGTGCGGGAACAGTGGCAGCACGATCGCCAGAAAGCCGTAGGCGCCGACCTTCGAGAGCACGCCGGAGAAGACCATCAGCACCTCGATCGGCATCGCCGAGTAGCCGTCGGGCATCCAGCCGTGCAGTGGGAAGGCCGGCATCTTGACGAGGAACGCGGCGGCGAAGAACAGGAAGATCCACTCCTGCGAGCCGCTGCTCAGCGGTAGCTTCTGCAGTTCCGAGAGAACGAACGTGATGTGATGTCCGCCCTGCTGCGCTGCCAGCACGCCCGTTGCGATCGCCGCTGCGAGCATCAGCAGTGAGCCGACGAGCGTGTAGATGACGAGCTTGATCGTCGCTTTGACGCGGCCGGGTCGCGGGTGGGCGGGATCCCAATTCGTTCCGATCAGGAAGTAGAACGGAATCAGCATCAGGTCGAAGAAGGCCACGAACAGCGCGAGGTCCTGGGCGAGGAACGCGCCGAGCACAGCCGTCTCGGCGACCATGAAGTGGAAGTAGAAGAGGCGCGGGCGCTCCCACGAGCGGAGGTTGGCCGCGAGGATCGCAGCGGCGAACAGCAGCGTCGTGAGGCCGATGAGGAAGACGTTGAGCCCGGTGATCGCGAGCTTGTAGTGGATGCCGAGTTCGGCGATCCAGACGACATCGGTGACGTTCTGCAGGGCCGCGCCGCCGCTCTTGTAGTCGACGATGTAGGTGATCGCGAGCCCCAGCGCCGCGAGCGCTCCGAGCATCGCCAGCGAACCCGACACGCTGCCGGCCCAGGTGCGCCCGTCGTCGGCGTCGCTGTCCTCGTCCGCGGACGCCGCGCTGGCCATGCCCCTGTTGTGGAACAGCGTCGAGACGAGCGCCGCCAGCAAACCGAACGCGGCTGGCAGCCAGACCAGGATCGAGAGGGGTGGCATGCTCAGATCAGCTCGCGTTCAGGACTGCAGCAGGAAGTAGAAGCCGACGCCCGTGACGCCGAGGATCAGCACGGCGGCGTAGTAGCGCACGAAGCCGCTCTGGGCTGCGCGCACCGCCGCCGACCCGGCGCGCACGATGCCGGTGGTGCCGCCGATCAGCGTCTCGTCGACGAACACGCGCTCGAACGTGTCGCGCGCGAAGCGTCCCGCGGCTGCGGTCGGGCGCACGATCAGCGTTTCGATCACCTCGTCGAAGTACCACTTGTGCGCCAGCACCTCATACACGCCGTGCATGCGCGCCTGGATCGCCGCGGAGGTCCCGGGGCGTGCCACCCAGATGCGGTAGGCGATCGCGATGCCGGCCAGGCCGAGCACCGTGCCGAGCGCCAGGCCGAACCACAGCAGCCCGGTTTTGGTGTGTGGTTCGTACAGGTGCGAGCTGGCGAACGACGGCCGCAGGAAGTCGTCGACCACGAAGTCGACTTTCGGAATCTGCACGAGCCCGATGAGCGTTGCGCCGACCGCGAGCACCGCCATCGCCACGCGCATCGGCAGCGCCCGTTCGGCGATCGCGTGCGTCGGGCCCGGGAAGCCGACGTCGTAGTCCTCCTCTTCACCGTTCGCTGGGTTGCGCGGCACGTCGACGTGGTGCAGGTGGGGTGGGTGGGAATTCGATTCCAGTTCGCGCGCCTCCGGCACGGGCTCGCCGTGGAACGCCCGGAAGATCATCCGGAACGTGTAGATCGCTGTCAGGAACGCGCCCACATAGCCGGCCGCGTACAGCGCCCAATGCCAGCCGCCGCGCTCGCCGGCGACGAGCAGGATCTCGTCCTTCGAGAAGAAGCCCGAGAACGGCGGGATGCCAGACAGCGCCAGGCCGCCGATGATGAAGCAGGCGTACGTGAACGGCATCGCCTTGCGAAAGCCGCCCATCTTCTCCAGCGATTGCTCGCCGCCCATCGCGCCGATGATCGAGCCCGCGGCCATGAACAGCAGTGCCTTGAAGAAGGCGTGCGTCATCAGGTGAAAGAGCCCGGCGGCATAGGCGCCGACGGACACGCCCATGATCATGTAGCCGATCTGGGACATCGTCGAGTAGGCGATGACGCGCTTGATGTCGGTCTGCACGAGCGCGATCGTGCCGGCGATCAGCAGCGTCAGCGCGCCGATCACCGCGCCCACATCCTGCGCGGCGGGTGCGCGTTCGAACAGCGGGTGCATGCGCGCGATCAGGTACACACCGGCGGTGACCATCGTCGCGGCGTGGATCAGCGCGCTCACCGGCGTCGGGCCTTCCATCGCGTCGGGCAGCCACGTGTGCAACGGGATCTGCGCGGACTTGGCAAACGCTCCGACGAGCAGCAGCACGCAGCCGGCGACGAGGTCGCCGTTGTTGCTGGCGTGGCCGAAGGCGGGGTGCAGGTGTGATTCGACCGCCTGGAAGGTCTTCAGGAATTCCAGCGTGTGCGTGTGCTTGAAGATGAAGTACGTGCCGAGCACGAGCCCCACGTCGCCGACGACGTTGATCACGAACGCCTTCAGGCCCGCCTGCGTCGCCGTCTTGCGCCGGTACCAGAACGAGATCAGCAGGTAGGAGGCGGCGCCGACGAACGCCCAGCCGACGATCAGCAGCAGGAAGTTCGACGCGAGCACCAGCAGCAGCATCGAGAACACGAAGAAGTTCAGGTAGGAGAAGAAGCGGACGAAGCCGCGATCCTTGTCCATATAGGAGACCGAGTACAGGTGGATCAGCGTCGAGATCCCGGTGACGACGAGGATCATGTAGACCGACAGCGGGTCGACGAGGATCGACAGCCGCGCGTCGATGCCGACGGTGACGGCGTAGTTCCACAGCGAGGAGACGAGCTGGCGGTGCTCCGGCGAGTGGCCCTGCAGCGAGATCAGCGAGCCGAGCGCCGCCAGGAACGCGAGGAAGATCGCGCCCGTCGCGATCCAACCAGACGCGCGGCCGCGCCACACGCGATAGCCAAGCCCGGTGACGAGCGCCCCCGCCAGCGGGAACGCGAGCACGAGCCAGCCGTACGTGGTGGTGCTCATCCTTGAAGCTCCCGCAGCTCGTCGACATCGATCGGCAGGTGCCGTCGGTAGAGCGCGACGATCATGCCGAGACCGATGCACACCTCGCACGCGGCGACGGTCATCACGACGAGCGCCAGGATCTGGCCGTCGCCGTTGCCCCACATGCGCGAGAACGCGATCAGCGCGAGGTTGCCGCCGTTGAGCATCAACTCGATGCACAGCAGCAACACCAGGGGGTTGCGCCGGGTGATGACGCCGACGGCGCCGAGCGAGAACACGATCGCCGAGACGGCGAGATACCAGGCGATGCTCATGAGGGTCGCCCAGCGCCGGTCTCGACTGGCGTCTCTTCAGCTCGCTCTGCGCGTCCCGGGCGCACCTGGTCGGCCGGCAGGACGCCGCTGCCCTCGGCGGTCGTGCCTGTGCCCCACGGGCGAATCAGGTTCAACGGCGTGAGCGACTCCTCGCCGCCTTCATCCGCCTCGCCGAGGCCGCCGCGGCGGCGCGCCAGCACCACACCGCCGACGGCGGCGACCAGCAGCAGGAAGGACGCGAGCTCGAATGCCAGCAGGAAGCGCGTCAGCAGCAGCTGGCCGATGTAGGCGGGCGTGCCGAATGCATGAGGACCGGGCGCATAGCCGGCGCCGTAGCCGCTGACGGCCTCCAGACCCGTGCCGAGCAGTGCGATCAACAGCTCCACCAGCAGCGCACCCGCGACGATCGCGCCGCCCAGGCGCAGGCCGGAGCCGACCGGGCCCTGGGCGCCGACGCCGCGCAGACGCTCGCCGATCGTCTCGCCCTCGCCGCCGACGTACGCCACCACGAACACGTACAGCACCATCACCGCGCCCGCGTACACGACCACCTGCGCCGCCGCCACGAATTCCGCGCGCAGCAGCAGGAACAGCACGGCCAGCGACAGCAGGTGCACGACCAGCGCGAGCACGCTGAAGAACGGGTTGCGTAGGACCACGACGCCGACGGCGCCGGAGATCACGCCGACCGCGGCGATGAAGAACAGGATCGAGCTCATCAGTCGCCCTCGTTCCGCAGCGGCGTCCGCTCGAGCGGCTCGGCGAGCAGCATCTCCTTCGTGAAGATCAGGTCCGTGCGGTCGTAGTCGGAGAGCTCGTAGTCGTGTCCCATCGTGATCGCGTCGAACGGACAGGCGACCTCGCAGTAGCCGCAGAAGATGCAGCGCGACAGGTTGATCTCGTACACGGCCGCGTAGCGCTCGCCGGCGGACACGCGGTTTTCGGGAGTGTTCTCGGCGGCGACGACGCGGATGCAGTCGGCCGGGCAGGCCGCCGCGCACAGCGAGCAGCCGACGCACTTCTCGAGGTTGGGGTGGGTGGGGTCCGAATCATCGAAGCGGTGCAGCTTGTGGCGTCCGCGGAAGCGTGGATAGACGGCGGTCTTCTCCTCGGGATACTGGACCGTCACGGGGTGTTCGGTGAAGCGGCCGAAGGTCGTCATCAGGCCGCGAACGGTCTCGCGGAAGGTGCGCCAGGTACCGCGCGCGGCGCCCGGCGCGGGGGTGCGCGTGACCTCGATCACGTCCTCGCCGGGGCTCCAGCGCTCCACCGTCAGCGTCGCCGGTGCCTTGGCCTGGGCGCTGTCGGGCGTCGCCGCCATCAGTGCGTCACCACCACGAGCACGGCGGTCACGAGCGCGTTGAGCGTGGCCAACGGCAGCAGCACCTTCCAGCCGAAGCTCATCAGCTGGTCGTAGCGCAGGCGTGGCAGCGTCGCGCGCACCCAGATGAACAGGAACGTGAACAGCGACATCTTGAAGAGCACCACGAACGGGTCGACCCAGCCGGGGGGGTGGATGCCGAACGGCAACAGCCAGCCGCCGAGGAAGACCGTCGTGACGATGCCCGAGACGACGAGCACGTTGAGGTACTCAGCGAAGTAGTAGGAGGCAAAGCGCCCGCCACCGTACTCGGTGTTGTAGCCACCCACCAGCTCGGCGTCGGCCTCGGTCAGGTCGAACGGAGCGCGGTTGGTCTCGGCGAAGCTCGCGGTCAGGAAGATCAGGAAGCCGACGAACTGGGGCACGATGTACCACATGCCTTTTTGCGCCGTGACGATCCCGGTCAACGACAGCGTCTGCGCGGTGATGATCACGCCCACGAGCGCCAGCCCCTGGGAGACCTCGTAGGAGATCAGCTGCGCGGCGCCGCGCATCGCGCCGAGGAATGAGTACTTGGAGCCGGATGACCAGCCGCCGAGCATGATCCCGTAGAAGGCGATCGCGCCGAACGCGAACAGGTACAGCGGCCCGATCGACACGTCCACCCCATACAGCCCGACGGGCGTGCCGAAGATCTTCTGGACGTTGCCGAACGGGATGATCGCGAAGGCGGCGACGGCGGTGACGATCGAGATGATCGGCGCGAACGCGAACAGGAAGCCGATCGAGCCGGTCGGGCGGAACTGCTCCTTGGTCAGCAGCTTGAGGATGTCGGCGAGCGGCTGCAGCGCCCCGTACGGACCGACGCGGTTGGGGCCGTAGCGCGATTGAAAGCGTCCCAGCAGCTTGCGCTCTGCGAGCAGGACGACCGGCACGAGCTGCAGGGCGACGGCGAAGATGACGATCGCCTTGAGCACCTGGATCCACCAGGCTTCGTAGTAGCCGACGAGCGCGATCACGCGCGCTCCCCACCCGTGAGCGTCAACGGCAACACGGCGCCGGTGGCCCGCGTGCGCGCGACGCGGGGCGAGAGGAACTCGAGCGCCGGCGAGTACTCGACCTCGGGCGCGTCCCACACCGAGCGCCAGCCGGCGAGCTCGTCCGCGTCCTCTCCTGGCGCCACAGGCGCCGCCGAGGGCCCCTCGGGGGCCGCGGCGGTTGCGGGCGCCGGGAACGCGGCGGCGGCTGCGCGCTCCTGCCAGCGCACACCGCGACCGCCGACCTCCTCGAGGCTGAGGCCTGCGTAGAACGGCACCGCCTCGAACACGCGCTGCGAGGCCATCGCGCCGCTCAGCACGTCGAGGTCCAACCCGAGCCGCAGCGCCAGCTCGGCGAGCACCTGCCACTCGGCGCGCACCTCGCCCTGTCGGGCAATCGCCGGACGCAGGCGCTGCACGCGCCCGTCGGGGTGCACGATCGTGCCCTCCTTCTCGGCGTAGGCCTCAGCCGGGAACACCACGGTCGCGTGCTCGCGAATCGCGTCGGTGAGGAACGACGAGTGCGCGATGACCGTGCTCGCGCTCGCCAGCGCGCGCTCCCACAGCTCGCGGTCGGGAAGGTCGAGCAGCGGGTCGCAATGCAGCAGGTAGAGCGCGCTCAGCTCGCCCGCGGCGAGGCCGGCAGCGATCGCGCGCGCGTCGCGCGCGGGCGTCTCGCCGGTCGCGGCGGATGGCTCGCTGAGCCCCGGCCCGGCGTTGGGCAGCACGCCCGCCTCGCGCAGTCCGCGACCGTTGGCGAAGGCGGGGACTTCGAGCAGGCCGGCGCCGTCGGTGCCGACCATGCCAAGCGCGTCGGCGAGCGCGAGCAGCGCGATCGCACCGGCGGCGGCGTTCGGACCGGCGGTCAGCCGCTCACCCCACACGATCACGACCTCGCGGGCGGGCGTCTCGCCGTCAGCCGCTGACCGATCGCCGCCGTCGCCGCGGCCTGTCAGCAGCGCCGCGAGCGCGCGCACGGCGTCAGGCTCGGCGCCGGCCTCGCGCGCCAGCTCCTCGGCCGTCGAGTCGTGGCTGAGGGCCGCGCTCAGCGCGCCGGCGAACAACGCGCCGGCGCCGGGCGCGTAGTGCACCGACAACGCGGCGTTGGCGTCGAGCAGGCTCGCGTGGGGCGAGGCGACCGCGAGCTGCACGCCCTGGCGGCGGACCCCCTTGCGCAGACGCAGATCGAGAATCGGCGCGTCGTTGACGGGCTCGGCGTCCAGCACCAGCACCGCGTGCGCGAACTCGAGGTCTGAGACCTTGGCCTGCAACTGTGGCTCGTTCAGGGCGCGGTGCAGCGCCAGCGGCAGCACGCCGGCGCGGCGCGAATCCAGGTGCGGCGAGTCGAGACGCTCGCGCAGTAGACGCGCCAGCAGCAGCCCCTCCTCGTTGGTCGTGCCGCCGGCGGCAATCGCGCCGGTGTGCGCGCCCGCGCGCGCGAGCGCGGCGCTGGCCTCCGTCAGCGCGCGCTCCCAGGACACCGCCCGCAGCTCGCCGCCGTCGCGCAGCAGCGGCTCGGTGATGCGCTCATCGACGTGGAAGGACTGGTAGCCGAAGCGGCCCTTGTCGCACAGCCAGCCGTCGTCGACCTCGCCGTTGTCGCGGGCGAGGACGCGCAGCGCGAGCTCGTCGCGGACGGTGATGCTGACGTTGCACTGCGCGGGGCAGAAGGTGCAGACGGTGCCGGCGTCCTCGACGTCCCACGGGCGCGCGCGGAACCGGTACGGGCGCGAGGTCAGCGCACCGACGGGGCACAGCTCGATGATGTTGCCGCTGAACGGCGCGACGTATGGATGTCCGTCGAACGTCGAGACGTAGGAATGCGCGCCGCGCTCGAGTAGCACCAGCTGGTAGTCCTCGGCGACCTCCTGCGAGTAGCGCACGCAGCGGTAGCAGAGGATGCAGCGCTCGCGGTCGATCGCGATCAGGGGGGAGAGCTCGAGCGGCTTGACGAAGTGGCGCTTCGGCTCGATGTAGCGCGAGATGCCGCCGCCCCAGCCGAAGGTGATGTCCTGCAGGGGGCACTCGCCGCCCTTGTCGCACACGGGGCAGTCAAGCGGGTGGTTGATCAGCAGGAACTCCACGACCGACCGCTGCGCAGTCTTCACGCGCTCGCTCTGCGTGTAGACGACCATGCCGTCCTTGACCGGCGTCGAGCAGCCCGTCTGCAGCTTCGGGATGCCCTCGATCTCGACCAGGCACATGCGGCATGCGCCGACCGGCTGCCCGAGCTTCGGCTCGTAGCAGAAGACCGGGATCTCGACGTCGCCGCGCTTGGCCGCGTCGACCAGCATCGCGTTTTCGGGCGCCTGCACCTCGCGGCCGTCGAGCGTGAACGTGATGGTTCTCGGTTCGGGCCTAGGCATCGGACGCTCCCTGCGCGGCGAGCGCGGTGTCCGAGGCGGCGCTGGCGCCCAGGCCGTTGCGGACGCGCGCGTGCTCCATGTGTTCTTCGAACTCGTCTTTGAACTTCGCGATCATTGAGCCGATCGGCATTGCCATCGCGTCGCCGAGCACGCACAGGCAGTTGCCGATGATGTGCTCCTGCACCGAGGCCATGATCTCGAGGTCCATCGGCGTGGCCTCGCCGGCGTCGATCCGCTCGAGCATCCTGACCGTCCAGTTGGTGCCCTCGCGGCACGGCGTGCACTTGCCGCAGGACTCGTGCCGGTAGAACTTGGCGACCTTCATCGCCACGTCGAGAATCGGCGTGGAGTCGTCGACGACGATGATCGCGCCGGAGCCGAGCATGCTGCCGGCCTGCGCCATCGAGTTGAAGTCGTAGGGGACGTCGAGGTCGTCTGCCGTCAGCACCGGCGAGGAGGAGCCCCCCGGAAACCAGCACTTGATCTTGCGTCCATCGGGCGGGCCGCCGGCGAGGCCGTAGATCAGCTCGCGTGAGGGGATGCCGAGTTCGACCTCGTAGTTGCCGGGCCGCTTGACGTGGCCGGAGACAGACACGAGCTTGGTGCCGGTCGAGGTCTCCACGCCGAGCTTGGCGTACTCCTCGCCGCCCATCGCGACGATTGCGGGAACCGTCGACAGCGTCTCGACGTTGTTGATCAGGGTCGGCCCCTGATAGAGACCCTGGTTCGCCGGGAACGGCGGCTTCAGGCGCGGGTTGCCGCGCTTGCCTTCCAGCGAGTCCAGCAGGCCCGTCTCCTCGCCGCAGATGTAGGCGCCGGCGCCGCGATGCACCACCATCGACAGCGAATGCGTCGAGCCGAGGATCTCCGCGCCGACGTAGCCGGCGTTGCGAGCTTCCACCAGCGCGGCGTCGAGCACGTCGGCCTGCAGCGAGTACTCGCCGCGGATGTACAGGAACGAGCGGTTGGCGCCCGCCGCGTATGAGGCGATGATGATTCCCTCGATCAGCAGATGCGGGTTCTTCTGCATCAGTTCGCGGTCCTTGAACGTGCCCGGCTCGGACTCGTCGGCGTTGCACACCAGGTACTTGTCCATCGCGCCCTTCGGCAGGAACGACACCTTCGTCCCCATCGCGAAGCCGGCGCCGCCGCGACCTCGCAGTCCGGAGG
This sequence comes from uncultured Solirubrobacteraceae bacterium, assembly GCA_963838405.1. Taxonomy (GTDB): domain Bacteria; phylum Actinomycetota; class Thermoleophilia; order Solirubrobacterales; family Solirubrobacteraceae; genus Palsa-744. The sequence goes on from CAWIRA010000001.1 coordinate 144,626, forward strand.
CTTTCAGCTGCTCGAGGAGCTCCTCGGGGCTCATCGCGAGCGCCTTGCGCAGCGACTCGTAGCCGCCGCGGCGTTCGTAGACCTCGAGCGTCTTCAGCCCGGGCTCGTCGATGTCGCGGAACAGCAGGATCGGTGGAGCGCTCGCGGCCATCGTCATGCCTCGCCGGGCTCGGCCGGATGCTCGGGAAACTCGCGTGTGTTCGCGTTTGGGTCGGCGACCAGTCGGCGCGCGAGCTGCTTCTCGGGCAGCACCGGGCGCCCGGCGCGGACGTCGTCGATCAGCTGCGGCACGTCGGCGAGCGTCAGCGGTCCGACGTAGACGCCGTCAACGGACGCCATCGGCGCAATGTCGCAGGCGCCGAGGCACTCGAACGAGCGCACGCTGAATTCCGGGTCGGCGGCGAGGGCCTGCACGATCTCGGCGTGCAGCTCGTCGGCGCCGCACAGCGAGCAGGAGATGTTGGTGCACACGTACACGCTGTGGCGTCCCGCCGGCGATGTCTCGAGCATGTCGTAGAAGCTCGCCACCGACTCGAGGTAGGCGGGCGTCACGCGCATCACGCACGCGACCTGCTCGATCGCTTGCGGTGAGCACCAGCCGTGCAGCCGCTGGGCCGCGGCGAGCGCCGGCAGCACCGCCGAGCGGCGGTCGGGGTAGAGCGCCATGTGCGCCTCGATCTCCACGCGCAGATCCTCGGGCACGGGTGTCAGCGCCGGGTCGGGGATCTCGGCAGGGTCCTTCGTCAGGTCGGCCGGAGCGTCCCACCCGGGCGCGCGCGAGCCGTGCTCGAAGCGGCGCACCGGTCGCGGCGCGAGCCCCTCCTGCGCAGCCTCGAGTTCGAGCGCGCGCGCCTCGCGCACGATGTCCCCAGAGCCGCTCATCGGTCGACTCCGCCGAGGATCGGATCCAGCATCGCGGTGGTGGCGATCATGTCCGCGATGTAGCTGCCGCGGACCATCGGCGCGAGCGCCTGCAGGTTGACGAAGCTGGGGTCGCGCATGTGCACCCGCGCGGGCTTGGATGAGCCATCGGATCGGACGTAGCAGGCGAGCTCGCCGCGGGGCGACTCGATCGGGAAGTACACCTCGCCGGGTGGCACACGCATGCCCTCGGTGACGAGCTTGAAGTGGTGGATCAGTGCCTCCATCGAGGTGGCAAGCTCGTGGCGGGGCGGTAGCGCGATCTTGCGGTCTTCGGTGATGCAGGGGCCCTCGGGCAGGCCGTCGAGCGCCTGCTCGATGATGTGCACCGACTCGTATATCTCGGCTAGGCGCACGGCGAAGCGGTCGTAGTTGTCGCCGACGGTGCCCACGGGAATCTTGAACTGGAAGTCCTCGTAGGAGCTGTATGGATCCGCCTTGCGCAGGTCCCAAGGGTTGCCGGCCGCGCGTAGCAGGGGACCGCTCACGCCGTGGCCGAGCAGCGTCTCGGCATCGAGCGGGCAGGTGCCGCGCAGGCGCTGCAGCACGATCTCGTTGGAGTTCATGATCGCGCCGTACTCGTCGGCCCGCTTCGGCATGATCTTCAGGAACTCGCGCAGCTTCGCGTCGAAGCCGGGGGGGATGTCCTCGATCACGCCGCCGATCTGGAAGTAGCGCGTGTGCATTCGCTGGCCGGAGGACATCTCAAACAGATCGAGGATCAGCTCGCGCTCGCGCAGGCAGTACAGGAAGATCGACACCGCCCCGAGGTCGAGCGCGCTCGTGCCGAGCCAGATCAGGTGCGAGGCGATGCGATTGAGCTCGAGGTGGATCACGCGCAGGTACTGGCCGCGCCGCGGGACCTCGACCTCCGCGAGCGTCTCCACCGCACCGCAGAATGCCATCGCGTTGAAGTAGTAGGACAGGTAGTCCATCCGCTCAACGACCGGGATCACCTTCCAGTACGCCTTGTCCTCCGCGGTCTTTTCGATGCCCGTGTGCACGTAGCCGATGATCGGTTTGAGGTCTCTGACGACCTCTCCCTGGAGCGTCACCAGCAGGCGCAGCACGCCGTGTGTGGCCGGGTGATGCGGGCCGAAGTTGAGCGTCAGCAGCTCCTGGCGCTCCGGGTCGGTCGGATCGTGCTGCTGATCGAGCGGCGAGAGCGTGATGCTCTGCTCGCGGCGGCGGTAGTCGGACATCGCCCGATCCTCGGTCGAGCTCACTCGCGCGACTCCAGCCATTTGGCCTCGTCGCGCGTGAACAGCACCGGTTCGCCGCCGAGCGGAAAGTCGCGTCGCTGCGGATGGCCCTCGTAGTCCTCCGGCATCAGGATCCGTCGCAGATCCGGGTGCCCCTCGAAGACGACACCGAACATGTCGTATATCTCGCGCTCCTGATGATCGGCGGTAGGCCAGCCGGCGCCATCGGGCGCGTCGCCGGTGACCGACGGCACGGTCGGCGCGTCGAGGGGTAGACGGACCTTCACCGTTATCCGGTCGACGCGGCCCATGTCCAGCAGCTCGTAGATGACCCCGAGCCGCGGTTCCTCCGGGTAGTGGTCGACGCCGTGCACGCTCGCGAGGAACGTGTACCCCTTCTCGCGCAGGGTGGCGAGTACCGCGCGGATCCGTGCCGGCTCGACCACGACCGTCGCGCGGTTACGGAAGTACACGGTCTCAAGCGCCGCGTCGCCGAGCTCTGCGGCGAGCAGCTCGAGGCCCGTGGCGTCGGGCATCTAGGGGCTCTCCTCGGTTCCCACTGCGTCGTAGCGCTCGCGCCAACCCATGTCCGGGTCATCCTGCACGAGCTTGCGCAGCTTCAGCACGCCGTGCATCAGCGCCTCCGGGCGCGGCGGGCAACCGGGCACGTGCACGTCGATCGGCATGAACTTGTCCGAAGGCACGAGCGCGTAGTTGTTGAACACGCCCATCGAGCTGCAGCATGCGCCCATCGAGATCGCCCACTTCGGCTCGAGCATCTGGTCGTAGAGCCGGCGGATGATCGGCGCCATCTTGATCGACACGCGGCCGGCGAGGATGATCAGGTCCGCCTGGCGCGGGGACGCGCGGAACGCCTCGAAGCCGAAGCGCGCGATGTCCATGCGCGGGCCGGCGGTGTGGAACTGCTCCATCGCGCAGCACGCCAGCCCGAAGGCGAGCGGGAAGAACGAGTTCGAGCGCGCCCACGACACAGCGCTGTCCAACGTGGTCGTCAAGACGCGTTCCTGGACGTACTGTTCGAGCTCCGTGCCCTTCAGGTGCGCCGACTGGTTGCGTCCCTCGATCTCGCCCCCGCGCAGCAACTGCTCGGCGTTGAGTCGCTGCACGCGCAGGTCGCCGTCGGCGAGGCGGGCGTTCGGCGAACCCTGGCCCGCCGGGCCGAGCGGCTCGCGTTTTACTTCCACGCCAACGCCCCTCTGCGCCAGACGTACACGAACGCCACGAACAGGAGCACGATGAAGGTGACCGTCTCGGCGAGCGCGTAGCTGCCGTAGGCACGCAGCTCGACGGCGATCGGGTACAGGAACACGACCTCGATGTCGAACAGGATGAACAGCATCGCGATCAGGTAGAAGCTGATCCCGAAGCGCAGGCCGCGCCTGACCTCGGAGGGCAGCCCGCACTCGTACGGGTCCTGCTTGTGCGGCGTCGCGCGGCGGGGCCCGATGACCGAGTTCAGAAGCGTGAAGGCGCCGCCCACGGCGCCACCGAGAATGAGGAATACGATCGCCGGGAGATAAGTGCGCAGCACCGCGCGCTGTTATATCACTGCTTGTGGCAGGGTGTTACATAGTGGCAATCGGCTCGAAATCCACCCTCGCGTGACACAGGCCGTAGTCGCCGCCGCGCTTGTCGTAGCGGCGCTGAACGCGATCTCCGGCGTTCTCGGTGCAGTGGTCTGGTATCGCGGCGCGGCGCCCGCGCCCGGCAGCACCTCGACGGCTGCCGTGCGGGCGTTCTGGGTGGCCCTGCGGATCGGCCAGGGCTCGGCGCTGGCGCTCGTGATCGCGGTGGGCTCGCTGGCCGCGGCCGGCAAGTACTCCAGTGTTCACCTCTTCTACCTGTATGCGCTGCTACCGGTGGTGATCGCGTTCGTTGCCGAGCAACTACGGCTTGCCTCGGCCCAGACGATCCTCGACCAGCGCGGGCTCGAGAACGCAGCCGCGGTCGCGACGCTGCCCGAGTCCGAGCAGCAGGCGCTGGTGGCGGCGATCGTGCGTCGCGAGATCGGGGTGATGGCGCTGTCGGCGATCGTCGTCGTGTTCCTCGCGCTGCGCGCCGCGAGCACGGCCCACGGGTTCTAGCGCTCCGTGCCGGCCTGGGCCTATATCGCTCCGTGCCGGCCTGCGGCCTATATATTTCCCCGCGCATGAGAGCAGCAGTCACGATGATCGCGCTCCTCGCCTGCGCCGCCATGGTCGCCGGCTGCGGCTCGCAGGGGATCTCGGTCCCGAAGACCAGCCCGTACTACAAAGGCGCGGTGCTGTTCCGCGACCACTGCTCCGGCTGTCACACGCTCGCGGTCGTGGGCGCGCAGGGCTCCGCGACGGTGGTCTCCAACCGCGTCAAGACGAACGGGCCGAACTTCAACTTCCGTAAGGAGAACATCGCCCAGGCGCTCTACGCGATCCGCAACGGCGGCTTCTCGGGCGCGATCATGCCGGAGAACCTGGTCGTCGGTTCCAATGCGGACGCGGTCGCCGCATTCCTCGCGAAGTACTCCGGTTTGAAAGCCGAAAAGGTGCCGTCGACGAACATCGTCCTCAAGGAATGAGGTCGCACCCGCTTCGCCCGCCCCGTTTACCCGATCGCGTCACGTCCAGCCCGTGCTGGATCTGAAGCGCATCCGGGAGGACCCTGACGGCGTGCGCGCGGCGCTCGCGCGGCGCGGGCCAGCCCTCCTCGGCGCGGTCGACGAGGTCCTGGAACGGGATCTCCAGTGGCGCGCCGCGACGACTTCGGCCGAGAACCTGCGGGCGACGCAGAAGATGCGCTCCGAGGAGTTCGCGGCGGCGAAGGCGCGCGGGGAGGACGCGCCGGAGCTGCGCGCGGCGATGCAGGAGATGAGCGCGCAGGTCAAGGAGTTCACCGAGCAGGCCAACCGCGCCAAGCAGGAGCTCGACGCGCTGCTGGCGCCGCTGCCGAACCTGCCCGACCCGACGGCCGCGCCGGGTCCGGGGGACGAGCTCGTACGCGAGGTCGGCGCCGTCCGCCAGCTCGACTTTCCCCCGCGCGATCACCTCGAGCTGGCCGGCGAGATGATCGACATGGATCGTGCGGCGCGGCTTTCGGGCGCCCGCTTCGCGTACCTGAAAGGCGACCTCGTGATGCTCGAGCTGGCGCTCGTGCGCTGGGTGCTCGAGAAGCTCCGTGGCGCTGGCTTCGAGCCGGTCGTGCCACCGGTGCTGGTACGCGAGCGCGCGCTCTACGGGACTGGCTTCCTGCCGGACACCGAGCAGCAGATCTACACGCTACCGGAGGACGAGCTGTTCCTGGTGGGCACCTCCGAGGTCGCGCTGGCCTCGCTGCATGACAGCGAGATCCTCGATCGTGAGCGGCTGCCGCTGCGCTACGCGGGCTTCTCGCCGTGCTTCCGGCGCGAGGCGGGCGCCGCCGGCAAGGACACACGCGGCATCTTCCGTGTGCACCAGTTCGACAAGGTCGAGATGTTCAGCTTCGTCACGCCCGAGGAATCCGCTCAGGAGCACGAGCGGATCCTCGCGCTCGAGGAGGAGATCCTCGGCGAGCTCGGGCTGCCCTACCGGGTCGTCAACATCGCCGTCGGCGACCTCGGCAACTCGGCGGCCAAGAAGTACGACTGCGAGGCGTGGATCCCGAGCCAGGGCCGCTACCGCGAGTTGACATCGTGCTCGAACACCACCGATTACCAGGCGCGGCGATTGAACATTCGCGTCCGCGACGATGGCCGCACGCGAGCGCTGCACACGCTCAACGGGACCGCCGTCGCGGTCGGGCGCACGATCGTTGCGCTGCTCGAGAACGGCCAGCTCGCCGACGGCAGCGTCGAGCTGCCGCAGGCGCTGCTCGCCTACGGCGCGCCGGCGAGCTTGCCGCCGGCGCCGTGATCTGAGCGGCGCCGCGCCGGCCCGGCGCCCGGCCTGCCGCTGGACAGTAAGAAGATAGGCTCTCCGATGTCGTCAAGGGGAGTCGGAGGGTGTGCAGGCAGTTCAACGAATGACGGTTCTGGAAACGCTGGCCGAGGCGATGGTCGAGCGTGGTGCCGGCGGCGGCGTCACGGCCGCCGAGGTGATCGCGCGCTCGGGAGTCTCCGCGCAGGCGTTTCACGAGGAGTTCCCAGATCGGGAAGCGTGCCTGCTCGCGGCACTCGAGCTCGGCGTCGAGCGTGCCCGCAGGCGCGTGCTGAGCGCCTACGACGCGGAGTCGCGCTGGCTCGATGCGGTCAAGGCCGGGCTCGTGGCGTTCCTGCGCTTCCTCGAGCAGGAGCAGGCGCTCGGGCGACTGCTGGTGGTGTACTCGCTCAGCGGTGGCGAGGCGGTCGTACGCCGTCGCCTGGAGTTGCTCGCGGTGCTCGCCGAGGCGGTCGATCGCGGTCGCCTGGAGGGGCCCGCGGGACGTCAGCAACCGCCGGCGGTGATCGCGGAGGGCGTGGTCGGCGCGGTGCTGGCGATCCTGCAGAACAGGCTGCTGGCAGACGGCGAGGTGGTCGTGATGGACCTCTTCGGGGCGCTCGTCAGCATCATCGTGCTGCCCTACCTGGGCGCGGGAATCGCGCGTCGAGAGCTGCTGCGCCCGCCGCCTCGGATCCGCAGCGCGGCGAGCGTCGAGGCGTCCGAGGCCGGCGCCGCGGGAGATCGTGACGACGGGCGCATCACCTATCGCACCGCGCGCGTGTTGAGCTCGATCGCCGCCTATCCGGGGGCGAGCAACCGCGAGGTGGCCGAACGTGCCGGGATCGTCGACCAGGGCCAGATCTCGAAGCTGTTGAATCGGCTGCAGGCACGCGGGCTGATCGCGAGGCTGAGCGAGGGACGCACACGCGGGGTACCGAACTCCTGGCGTTTGACCGAGCGCGGCGAGCTGGTACTGCGCGAGGCCGGCGCAGCCAGCCGCTAGCCGAGCTTGAACACGAGCGACAGCCCGGCCCCCTGCACCGGCGCCAGCGTGAGACGGTAGTCACCGGCGACGAGCGCGCCGCGTCCGCTCAGGTATTTGCAGTTGCTGCCGGGTACGGCGCCGAGCGTGTAGGCGTGCAGCTGCTCCCAGCGCGAACGGCCGTGCGTGCGTCGGAGTCTGGCAAGCACCACGCGTACCTTGGTGGCGGCGCTGGCGACGAACGAGAAGCCGACCTGCGAGAGGCTCGGGCGACGCGTGTTCAGCGCCACCAGCGCCCTCGAGGTCAGCGCCAGCGTCGAGACGTGCAGCGAAGTGAGCGCGCCGGCGCTCGTCGCGGCCGCGGCTGGCGGCGTCGCGCTTGCACCGGGCTGCGTGATCGCCTCGGCCTGCCTGCGTGCTTCTTCGAGCGCTCTTTCTTCAGCCTTCCTGCTCGCTTCCGCCCTCGCGGCGGCTTCGGCCTGGGCCTGGGCTTCGGCTTTGCTCCGGGCTTCCGCGGCGGCTTTCGCTTCGGTGCGTTCTTTGAGTTCGATTTCGGCGAGTTGTCTGAGCCCTTCGGCGGAGGGCGGTTTGAACGCCTCCAAGCCATGCGGGGTGCCGACGCCCGTCGGCCCGTCGTAGCCGCTGTGGGCGAGGCAGATCAGCTGCAGCCCGCAGCTGGCGCTGGCCTCCTGTTCGGGGGTGCAGCCCGTCAGCGCTTCTTCTTCGTCGAACGGCAGCGTGCATCTGCCGTTGGAGCCGGATCGGCTGAGGGCGGTGACGTCGTGCAATGAGGCCGGCAGCAGCTTCTCGTTCTGATAGAGCGTCTCGGCCGGGTATTCGACACCCGCGGCGCCACCCGCGAGCGCGAACACCGATGCGACCAGCGGCGACGCGAGGCTCGTGCCGCCGACCATGCACCAATGCGGCGTGCTCTTGACTTCGCCGGATTCTTCTTCGTATTCGAATTCGCATTCCGGTCTCGAGTAGCGGACGGCGACGCCCGTGTAGGGATCGGCATCCGCGGACACGTCGGCGACGGCGCGATGCGCAGCGCAGCCGACCGAAGACCAATCGCCGAGGCTCTGCTGCCACGGCTGGGCGCTGAACACGACGCTGCAACCGCCACCACTGGCACCATGGCCGTCAGGTACCCCGCCGCTTTCGCCGCCGTCGTTCCAAACGCTCTCGCTGCGCCACGCGTGCGAGTGGCCGTTGATTTCCAGGCGCGTGCCACCGACCGCGACGACGTCGGGCGAGGACGCCGGGAAGGACGCGAAGCCGCGTTCGTCTGCCTTCGCGGTCCAGTTCAGATATCCGTCATCGCCGGCTGAGGCGGTGATGACGATGCCGGGGTGGTTGAACGCCTGCGTGCCCGACACGCATTCGCGCGCCGGCGCTTCGCTGCACTCCGGGCCGCCCCAGGAGTTGGAGATCTCGGTCGTCGTGCCGAGGCCCGCCGCCGCGCGCTCGGCAGCTTCGAGGTCGGAATAGCTCGTCGATTTCGCCTCCACCAGCGCGATATGGCAGTTCTGGCAGATCGCGTGGGCGGTCTCGATATCGAGCGAGATCTCAAGGCCCCAGCCTTCGGCGCGGATCGCTTCTTCTTTTTTGGCTTTGCTGGCGCTCGTGCTCCAGGTTTCGAGTTCGCTCGTCGTTTTCGGGAACGGCAGGCCGGTCGTTTTGCCTTCCTGGTTGTACTGCGTGAAGCAGCCGCTGGTGCAGGCGGGCAAACCAAATTCTTCGCTGTAGGCGGCGAGATCTTCGGCGGCGCTCGGATCGTTATACGCATCGACGAGCGCGATCGTCTGGCCCGACGGCGCGCTCGTCGGCAGTTCGTAGGCGGCGTGCAGTTCCTGAGGGGTGTAACCGAGTTCGCCGAGCGCCGGCGAGGGCGCGGTCTGCGGTGCGGCGCCAGCCGCGCTGGAGTCGGCCTCGGGCGTGGTCGTCGGACGGATCGACGCGGAGCGGCGCACAAGCCGCAGCGACAGGCAGCCAGCGTGTCCAAAGGACGGCGGTGCGCACGCCGCCTTCACCGTGTACGCGGACGGCAGTTGCGCAAGCGCCCCGGCCGTTGCCGGCGCAGGCGCCCAGCAGCAAAGTCCCACGGCCAACGCGAGGCAAATCGGCGCTTTCTTTTGGAGCGTAAGCGAGGTCATCGTCTGCGCTGCTCCGTGCACGTATCGGCTTTTTCGCGCGGAGCTTGAGGTTTGGGCGTTCACGTGCAACGCGCCGAGCGCGGGTCACGAGATCGTCACAGCGTGGTCACCGGAGCGTCACTTCACAGCGGCAGGGCGCTCGCGATCATGATCGTCGGGACGGTGGCACACAGCATGGAGCAGGGTCCCTGGAGGGAGACCGGGCTCCATCGGCGCACCGAACCGCGCAGGGCGCACCGAACGGGGCGGGAGGCGAGACCCGCCCCGTTCGTCTTAGGCTGATGGCGGTGCCATCTGCGCTCGGCTTCCTGCTCGCTTCAGAGCCGCCCCCCCGCCGGGTGGGTGCGATCGTCGCGCTGTTCGCCGTCGCGATCTCCACGCTGCTCGTGTACCCGCTGGCGCACGTCGCCCCGGTCGTCTCGCTGAGCGTCGTCTACCTGCCGGCGGTGCTGATCGTGTCGGTCGTGTGGGGTGGCTGGCTCGGCGTCGCGACCGCGGTCCTGAGCGCCGCCGCCTTCAACTTCTTCCACCTGCCGCCGGTCGGTCAGTTCACCGTGCGCCAGTCCGAGAACTGGGTCGCGCTCGCCGCGTTCCTCGTCGTCGCGATGCTCGCCAGCTCCGTCGCCGCGGTCACGCGCGCGCGCACGCGCGACGCCGTCGAGCGCCGGCAGGAGGCCGACCTGGCGGCGGAGATGGCCCGCTTGCTGCTGCGTGCGGACGACCTCGTCGAGGCGCTGCCCACGGCGGCGGCCCGCATTGCGCAGACGCTCGGTCTCAGCTCCGCCGCGATCGAGATGGATACGGTCGACGGTGACGATCGGCGCATCGCCTTTCCCTTGCGCGAAGGGTCGAAGCGGCTCGGCACGCTGCTCGTCGGCGCCGGCACCTCGGAGGCGAACCTGCGGCGGCTGCAGGAGCGCATCGTGCCGGCGCTCGAGGCGCTGCTGAGCGCCGCGCTCGAGCGCGAAGCGCTGCTCGGTGGCGTCGTCGAGACGGCATCGCTGCGGCGGGCGGACACGGTCAAGACCGCCCTGCTGCGCGCCGTCTCGCATGACCTGCGCTCGCCGTTGACCGCGATCTCTGCAGCCGGCGAGGCGGTCGCCTCGCCGTCGCTCACGCCAGAGGAGCGGGCCGAGATGGCCGCCGTGATCCAGGAAGAGGCAAAGCGCCTGGCGCGCCTGGTCGACAACCTGCTGGACCTCTCGCGGCTGGAGGCCGGCGCGGCCGAGCCGCGCAGGGAGTGGGCCTCGATCGAGGAGCTGATCCGCGCGGCTGTGTCCGAGGTGGGAGATGGCCCCGGAGCGTTCAGCCTGTCGATCGACCAGGACCTGCCGCTCGTGAGCGTCGACCCGGTGCAGATGGAGCGTGCCTTCGTGAACGTGCTCGAGAACGCACGACGGCACTCCGGCGGGCACCCCGTGTCGGTGCGTGCACGCGCGGTGCGCCGGCTCGCGGGCGCGCCCGCTGTAGCTTCGCCCGCCGAGCGCGACCTCGCCGGCTCGGCGCGGCCGCGCCCGTCGGGCGACCGCGTGGTCGTACGCGTCGTCGATCGCGGTCCGGGCATCCCCCCGGCCCAGCTCGAGCGCGTGTTCGAGCCGTTCTATCGCGCCGGCACCGCCACCAGCGGCCACCGCGGCTCCGGGCTCGGGCTGGCGATCGCGCGGGGCTTCACCGAGGCGAACGCCGGGACACTGCACGTGGAGTCGCTCCCGGGTCAGGGCGCGACGTTCGTGTTCGAGCTGCCGCTCGAGACCCCCAGCCGCCAGGCGGCTCGCGACGAGCCGTCGGCCGACACCGCGCAGACGACGCACATGCACGTCGCCCCGACGGGCGGCCGAGAGCTGGCCACGTGAGCACACGTGCGCCGGCGCAGCCGGGGCACACGCCGCGCGTGCTGGTCGTCGATGACGAGCCGCAGATCGTGCGTGCGCTGAAAGTGGTGCTGCGCGAGGCCGGCTTCGAGGCGGTACCCGCGGAAACTGGCGCGCAGGCGCTGGACCTCGCCGCGGTACGACCGCCGGACGCGGCGATCGTCGACCTCGTGCTGCCCGACATCGACGGCATCGCCGTCACCAGCACGCTGCGTGAATGGAGCGAAATGCCGATCCTGGTGCTGTCGGCCGTCGGCGAGGAGGAGCAGAAGGTGCGAGCGCTGGAGGCGGGGGCCGACGACTACATCACCAAGCCCTTCGGCGCGCGCGAGCTGGTGGCGCGCCTGAACGCCGCGCTCCGCCGGGCCGCGCGTGGCGAGGAGGAGCCGCGCATCGTCGTCGACGGCTTGGAGATAGACCTCGCGGCGCGCGTCGTGCGTCGCGACCGTGAGCCCGTGCACCTCACGCCGATCGAGTTCGACCTGCTGCGCGTGCTGATCCGCAACCGCGGACGCCTGATGACCCACCGCAAGCTGCTGGCGGAGGTGTGGGGAGCAGAGTACGTGGACGACATCCAACCGCTTCGCACCCACATCGCGCGGCTGCGCGCGAAGATCGAGCCCGACGACGGGGCCGGCGCGGGCGGCGTCGGTGGGCCTCGTCTGATCGTTACCGACCCGGGCGTCGGTTACCGCTTTTCCGAGTGAACAAAGCGGCCTGAGGCCGCCGTTATGAAATCGTTATGTGTCGCCGCGGTTTCGTCACGCGTTCGTCACGCGCGGGCGCCCATAGTGCTCGCATGGATGTCGTCTACATAGTTCTCGGGATCGTGATGTTCGCGATCCTGCTGGTGATGATCGAGGGCATCGACCGCGTATGAGCGTGTCACTTCCGCTCGGCTTCTTCATCGCGCACATGAGCGGCTCCGATTTCTTCGGACTCGTCGTCTCAGTGCTGGTGATCGCCTACCTGTTTTACGCCCTGATCCGCGGCGAGCGCCTTTGAGATGACGTTCGCGGGCTGGTTCACCATTTTTGCGTTTGTGCTCGTGCTGAGCGCGCTCGCGTTTCCTCTCGGTGCATACATGGCGGGGGTGTACACGGGTGAACGAGTGTTCCTGTCACCTATCTTCGCGCGTCCAGAGCGCTTCCTACTGCGCGTCCTGCGCGTCGACACAGAGCGCCAGCAGGACTGGAAGGCGTATGCGAAAAGCCTAATCATCTTCTCGCTCGCAGGCTGGTTGTTCCTCTACTTCGTCCTGCGTACGCAGAACGCGTTCTTCGTGCCGAGCGCGCTCAACCCACTCGGTTACCACTCGGCGCCGGCGAATGTGACCTTCAACACCGTCTCCTCGTTCATGACGAACACCAACTGGCAGTTCTACAGCGGTGAGACGACGATGACCTATCTCAGCCAGATGATCGGGCTGACGGTCCAGAACTGGCTGTCTGCCGGGGTCGGGATCGTCGTCGCGGTCGCCCTGGTACGGGGGATCATCGGGCGCAGCGGCAAGGGCCTCGGCAACTTCTGGCAGGACATGGTGCGCACGATCCTGTACGTGCTGGCGCCGCTGTCCGTGGTGATCGCGCTGGTGCTGGCATCGCAGGGTGTGATCGCGAACTTCTCCAACTACCTGCACGTCCACACGATCACGGGCCTCACGCAGACGATCGCGATGGGCCCCGTCGCCGGCCAAGAGGCGATCAAGATGCTCGGGACCAACGGCGGTGGGTTCTTCAACACGAACTCCGCCCACCCGTTTGAGAACCCGACGCAGTTCACGAACTTCTTCGAGATGCTCGCGGTGTTGATCATCCCGGCCGCACTGATCTTCATGTACGGGCGCATGACGGGGAACCGGCGTCAGGGTTACGCGATCTACGCGACGGTCATGTTCATGTTCCTCGGCGCGGTGATCGTCGCCTACATCGCCGAGGCGCACGGATCGCCCGCGCAGCACGCGGCGGGACTGCACACCGGGGTGATCTCGGGCTCGGGCGGAGGCAACCTCGAAGGCAAGGAGCAGCGCTTCGGGATCGCGGGCTCGGCCCTGTTCGACGTCGTCACCACCGTCACTTCCTGTGGAGCCGTCAACAGCGCGATCGAGTCATTCACCGGCATCGGCGGAGCTGTGCCGTTCGCGAACCTGTCAGCCAGCGAGGTAATCTTCGGTGGCGTCGGCACCGGCCTGTATTCGATCCTCCTGTACGTGTTGCTGGCCGTGTTCCTCGGTGGCCTGATGGTGGGACGCACGCCGGAGTGGCTCGGCAAGAAGCTCGAGGCGAAAGAGATCAAGCTCGCCGGCCTCGGAATCCTGATCACCCCGCTCGCGGCGCTGTTCGCCACCGCGCTTGCCGTCGCGACAAAAGCAGGGCGGGCCTCGATCTCCGAAGTGGCGACGTCGGCGAAGCTCGGCGTGCACACGCCGCAGGGCTTCTCCGAGAGCTTCTACGCCTACCTCTCGCAGGCGAACAACAACGGCTCCGCGTTCGCCGGCTACACCGGCTTCATCCAGCCGAACGCCGGCAACCTCGGCTCTCACGGAATCACCTTCGCCGACGTGCTCGGCGGCTTCGACATGGTCCTCGCGCGCTACGCGCCGATCCTGTTCGCGCTCGCGGTCGCGGGCGCGCTCGCCGGCAAGCGAGTCAGCCCTGCCGGTCTCGGCACGATGCGTACCGACAACGGCACCTTCGTCGTGCTCTTGATCGGCGTGATCATCCTCGTCGGCGCGCTCACCTTCTTCCCCGCCCTGCTGCTCGGACCGATCGTCCAGGGCCTGACCGGACACCTCTACTGAGATGAAGCCCTGGCTTCGAGACACCATCACGGCCGTCCTCGCGGTGATCGTCTTCGCGATCCTGCTCGGGCTCGTCTATCCGCTGGCGATCACAGGCATCAGCCAGGTGGCCTTCCCCGGTGACGCCAACGGCCAGAAGGTCTACGTCAACGGCAAGCTCGTCGGCTCGAAGATCATCGGCCAGAGCTTTGCGAAGCTGGTGATCGGCAAGAACGGCAAGCCCGAGGAAAAGGAAGGAGAACTCGTCACCGAACCTGACGCGAACTACTTCCAGTCGCGCCCGTCGGCGACCGAAGGCGGCGCCTACAACGCGGCCGCGAGCACGTTCTCCAACAAAGGCCCCAACAGCGTCCTCACCAAGGAAGCTGACGTTGAAAACATCAAGGCCTACCTGGAACTGAACAAGCGCCCGGTCACTAAGACCGAATACGACCCCGGGCTGTCGGCTGGCAAGATCCCGGTCGACGCCGTTAACACCTCTGCGTCCGGGCTCGACCCTGAAATCTCGAAGGCGAACGCCTGGATACAGGCCTACCGGATCGCGGCTGTGCGCCACCTCTCGCTCGGCACCGTCGACGCCCTGATCGCCAAGTACACCTCGGGTCGAGGCCTCGGCTTCTCCGGCGAGGAAGGCGTGAACGTGCTCGAGCTCAACCTCGCACTCGATCGTGGGGGGCACACGGGGCGAAGCCCCGGGTCAGGGCGGAGCCCTAGGTCAGGAGCAAACAGCTGATGTCCGCCCAGATCCCCGCCGCGCACGAACGTCAAGCGATCTCGCTGTTCCAGCGTGACATCGTCGTACGCGCGCTGCTCGACAGCCTTAAGAAGCTCGACCCGCGCGTGCAGATTCGCAACCCCGTGATGTTCGTCGTCGAGATCGGCGCGCTGATCACGACCGTCACGTGGTTCATCCAGGTCGGCGGCGGCGAATCGCTCGGCGGCAAGGAGCCGTCGTGGTACACGTTCACGATCGCGATCTGGCTGTGGCTGACCGTGGTGTTCGCGAACATGGCCGAGGCCTTCGCCGAGGGTCGCGGCCGCGCGCAGGCGGCGACGCTGCGCGCGATGCGCAAGGAGACCGTGGCGACGATGCGCGACGGCTCGACGAAGGCGGCGGCCGAGCTCACGCGTGGCGACATCGTGGTCGTGCCCGCGGGCGAGCTGATCCCCGGCGACGGCACGGTGATCGAGGGGATCGCGACGGTCGACGAGTCCGCGATCACGGGCGAGTCCGCGCCGGTGATCCGCGAGTCCGGCGGTGACCGCAGCGCCGTCACCGGCGGCACGCGCGTCACCTCGGATCGAATCGAGGTCGAAATCACGCAGGAGCCCGGGCAGTCGTTCCTTGACCGCATGATCGCGCTCGTCGAGGGCGCAGAGCGGCGCAAGACCCCCAACGAGATCGCGCTCAACATCTTGCTGGCGGCGTTGACGCTGATCTTCGTGATCGTCGTCGCGACGCTTCGTCCCTTCGGCCTCTTTGCCGGCACCGCGATCTCCGAGACGACGCTGATCGCGTTGCTCGTGGCGCTGATCCCGACCACGATCGGCGCCCTGCTGAGCGCGATCGGGATTGCCGGCATGGACCGTCTCGTGCGTCGCAACGTGCTCGCGCTGTCCGGTCGCGCGGTCGAGGCGTCGGGCGACGTCGACGTGCTGCTGCTCGACAAGACCGGCACGATCACGATCGGTAACCGCCTGGCATCCGAATTCGTGCCGATGCCGGGCGTGCCCGAGTCCGAGCTGGCCGAGGTCGCGCAGCTCGCCTCGCTCGCCGACGAGACGCCCGAGGGTCGCTCGATCGTCGTGCTCGCCAAGACCTACGGGATCCGCGAGCACGACATGAACACGCTGCAGGCCGAGTTCGTTCCGTTCACGGCGCAGACGCGCATGAGCGGCATCGACATCGACGGCCACCAGCTGCGCAAGGGCGCCGGCGACGCGATCATCGAGCTCGTCAAGAGCGAGGGCGGCACGCCACCGCCGGAGCTGCAGGTGCAGCTCGATCGCATCGGCAACGAGGGCGGCACGCCGCTGGCGGTCTCGCGCGACAGCCAGGTGTTGGGCGTGATCTACCTCAAGGACACGGTCAAGGAGGGCATGAAGGTCCGCTTCGACCAGCTGCGCGCGATGGGCATCAGGACGGTGATGGTCACCGGCGACAACCGCCTGACGGCGGCGAAGATCGCCGAGGAGTCGGGCGTCGATGACTTCCTCGCCGAAGCGACCCCCGAGCGCAAGCTCGCGTTGATCCGCGAGGAGCAGTCGGAGGGCCGTCTCGTGGCGATGACCGGCGATGGGACCAACGATGCTCCGGCACTGGCCCAAGCGGATGTCGGCGTGGCGATGAACACGGGCACCCAGGCCGCGCGCGAGGCCGGCAACATGGTCGACCTCGACTCCAATCCCACAAAGCTGATCGAGATCGTCGAGGTCGGCAAGCAGCTGCTGATCACGCGCGGTGCGCTGACGACATTCTCGATCGCCAACGACGTCGCCAAGTACTTCGCGATCCTGCCGGCCGTGTTCATCTCCACCTACGCCGCCAGCGCCGGCGAAAAGGGGCCGTTGCACGTGCTCAACATCATGGACCTCGGCACCCCCGAATCGGCGATCGTCTCGGCGATCATCTTCAACGCGATCGTGATCCCGTTGCTGATTCCGCTGTCGTTGCGCGGCGTGCGCTACCGGCCGATCGGTGCGAGCGCGCTGCTGCGGCGTAACCTCTGGATCTACGGCCTCGGTGGCATCATCGCGCCGTTCATCGGCATCAAGCTGATCGACCTGATCGTCCACAACCTCCTCGGGGGATGAGCGGCGAGCGCGTCGCGAACCGACACGCGAGCGCGAGCGCACTGCCATGGATGCTCCAGCCGAATCCCGCCGTGGCCGCCTGAAGGTCTTCATCGGCATGGCAGCCGGCGTCGGCAAGACCTACCGGATGTTGCTCGAGGGACACGCTGAACTGGATGCCGGTCACGACGTCGTGATCGGCCTGCTCGAGACGCACGGGCGCGCCGACACCGCCCGCCTCGCAGAAGGTCTGGAGACGGTGCCGCGCCGGAGCGTCAGATACCGCGACACGGTCGTCGAGGAGATGGATCTGCCCGGCGTCCTGCGCCGCGCGCCCGAGCTCTGCCTGATCGATGAGCTCGCGCACACGAACGTCCCCGGCACGGAGCACGCCAAGCGCTTCGAGGACATCGAAGCGGTGCTCGACGCCGGGATCGACGTCGCCTCGACGCTCAACGTCCAGCACCTCGAGTCGCTCAACGACCACATCACCGAGCTGAGCGGGGTGCGCGTGCGCGAGACGATCCCGGACGCGATCCTCGGCCGCGCCGATGAGGTGGTGCTGATCGACCTCACGCCCGAGGCGCTGCTCGATCGACTGCGCGCCGGCAAGATCTACCCCGCGGAGCGCATCGACGCGGCGCTGAACAACTTCTTCAAGATCGAGAACCTCTCGGCGCTGCGCGAGGTTGCGCTGCGCCAGGTGGCCGAGGAGGTCGGCGCCAAGCGCCTGACTACAGAGCTCGTCGGCTCGCGCGAAGAGAGCCTCGCCGCGGACGCCCCCCAGGCCGTCGGCGAGCGCCTGCTCGCGTTGATCGAGCCCTACCCAGGCGCCCAGCGGCTCGTGCGTCGCGCGTGGCGTTCGGCGCAGCGTCTCGGCGCGGGGCTCGATCTGCTGTGGATCCGCGCCCCCGGTAAGCAGCTGTCCGATGAGGAACAGCG
This sequence comes from uncultured Solirubrobacteraceae bacterium, assembly GCA_963838405.1. Classification (GTDB taxonomy): domain Bacteria; phylum Actinomycetota; class Thermoleophilia; order Solirubrobacterales; family Solirubrobacteraceae; genus Palsa-744. The sequence continues at coordinate 162,186 of CAWIRA010000001.1, forward strand.
CTCGCTGGCGGCGCTGCGCCAGCTCGCGTCGGTGCTCGGCGCACGCATGCTCGAGGAGGAATCCGACGATCTCACGAGCGCCGTCGTCGAGGTCGCCTCGCGACGTGGGACGACGTACATCCTGATCGGCGGCTCGCGCCCCGCGCGTGGCCTCGCGCGCCTGCGCACGCCGCTGCCGCAGCGCTTGATGCAGCGGCTGCCCGGCGTTGACGTGCGCATCGTGGCCGACCGCTCGCAGCGGGCGAACGGCGGAAGCATGAGCGGCGGATGAGCGCGGGAACCGTCGTCGCGATCGCGTTCGCCGCGGCCCTGCTCGGGATCGCCGCCGGCTACTGGCTGCCGCCGCACGGGCGCCGGCCAGCACGCAACCGCCTGCCGGCCGGGCGCCGGCGGATTCTGCTGCCGTTCACCGGCGAAGAGATATCGCGGCGCTCGTTCGAGGCTGCCGTGCGCCTGGCGAAGGCCGAGGACGCGATCATCATGCCCGCATTCCTCGCGCGCGTGCCGATGAGCCTGCCGTTGGACACGGCGCTCCCCGTGCAGAGCGCCCGCGGCATGCCGCTGCTCGAGGCGATCGAGCAGCGCGCCACCTCGCTTGGCGTGCCTGTTGACTCGCGCGTCGGACGCGGTCGCTCGGCCCGCGATGCGCTGCGCAAACTGCTCGAGCAGGAGCATTTCGACCGCATCATCGTCTCCGCCGACGAAGATCCTCGGGTCGGTCTGAGCTACGAGGACCTGCGCTGGATGCTCGATCGCGTGCCGGCCGAGATCCTGATCCTGCGCCCCGCGCCCGAGGACAACCGGCGGATATCGACCGAGGCACTCACCGGGCATTTCTGAGACAACCGCGCCCGGTATCGTTGGCCGCCGGTGAGCCGGGAAGACTGGTCGGCAGCGTTTCGTGCTGTGCGAACCAGATGTCCGACCACAACCACCCTTCGACCCTCCAGACACGCTCCCCGGCGCCTGCGGGCGCGCTGATGGTGCGGCGGTGAGGCCGCAGCTGCCATTGCCGTCGGCGTGGCGGCGCGAGGCGCTGCGCACGAACCTGTGGCTCGTGCCGACGGTCGAGATCGTGTTCGCGGTGGCGCTGTTCGCCGGCACCCACGCGCTCGACCGCGCCGCCTACAACGGATCGCTGCACTTCCCCTCGTGGGTGATCAGCGGCACACCCGACGCGGCGAGGCAGATCCTGACGACGATCGCCGCCGCGGTGATCACGGTCGTGACGCTCGTCTTCTCGATCACGATCGTGACGCTGACGCTCGCCTCGACGCAGTTCGGCCCGCGCATGCTGCGCAACTTCATCCGCGACCGCATCACACAGCTGACGCTGGGGAGCTTCGTGGCGACGTTCGTGTACGCGATCCTGGCGCTCGTCTCGATCGGCCCGGGCGCGCACGGCGAATTCGTCCCGCATCTGTCGATCACGGTGACGATGGCGTTGGTGCTGATCGACGTCGGCGTGCTGGTGGTGTTCATCGACCACATCGCAAAGTCGATCCAGCTGCCGCAGGTGATCGCGAGCATCGCCGGCGATCTCGCGCACGCGATCGAGACCGAGGTCGCGCTGCCGAGCTCGGACGCGCCGAAGACGGGCCCGTCGCTGTCGGAGATGCTCGTGCGCCTGGACGAGGACAGCGGCGTTGTGACGGCGCCGAGCAGCGGCTATCTGCAGTACGTGAGCATGAGCACGCTGATCGAGATCGCAAGCCGCAGCCACGCGGTGATTCGGCTGCTGCGGCGTCCGGGGCACTTCGTCGTCGAGGGCGAGCCGCTCGCGAACGTGTGGCCCGCGACGGCGGCGTCGGGGGTCGCGCGGGCGCTTGGCGGCGCACACGCGACCGGACCGCACCGGACGCTGACTCAGGACCTGTCGTTCGCGGTCGATCAGCTCGTGGAGATCGCGATCCGGGCGCTGTCAGCCGCGGTCAACGACACCTTCACAGCGCTCGCGTGCATCGACTGGCTCGGCGATGGCCTCGGCAAGATCGCGAGTCGCTGGCACCCTGCGACTGTGCACCGCGACGCGGCTGGCCGGGTGCGCGTGATCGCGGTCACCGTCGGCTTCGAGCGCCTGCTCGAGCGTGCACACGACAAGATCCGCCAGGCCAGCCGCGGCATGCCCGCCGTGATGATCCGCCAGCTAGACGGCCTCACGAAGGTGATGGCCTCGACGATCTCGCCCGAGCAGCGCGAGCTGGTGCTGGCACAGGCCGACATGATCATGCGCTCCTGCGAGGAGTCGGTGCCGGAGCGCTGCGACCGCGCGGACGTGCGTCGCCGCTACGAGGCGGTTCTGGCCTCGATGTCCGACGCGTCGGGGCCGGCCGAGGACTGAGCGTCCGTTGGCTTGCGGCGTTCGCGGCGCGCCAGCCAGCGAATGCCCGGCGTGGCGCTCGCGCCGTGCACGAGGATCGAGGCGAGCACTGCCAGCGCCGCGAGGTTGAAGATCCGCCCGGCTGCGTCGATCTGGCGCGAGAGCACCAACAGCGAGAATGCCATCGTGGCGACGCCCTTGGGACCGAACCACGCCATGAACGCCTTGCTCGCATTGCTGATGCGCGTGCCGGCGAGCGCCACCCAGATCGCGATCGGACGTGCCAGCAGGAAAGTCGCCGCGACGAGCGCGATCGCTGCCCAGCCATCGCCGAACAAGCCGCCGACGGTGAGGAGCGAGCCAAACACGGCGAAGATCGCGAGCTTGACGATCTCGACGACCTCCTCGGTGCGCTCGGCAAAGCAGCGGCGCAGGTCGGCGCGGCGGTTGCCGATCACGATCGCCGCGACGAACACCGCGATGAAGCCGTTGCCGCGGGGCGGCAGTACCGTCACGCCATAGGTGAAGAACGCCAGGCCGAGCCCGTAGAGCGCCTTCTGGTGTGGCGGAATGCCGCCGCCCTCGGTGCCGGCGCTGCCTTTGGGGATCAGCAGCGATCCGATCGCGCCGCAGACGAGCCCGAAGGCGAACCCGAGCCCGATGTCCTGCAGCACGAAATGCCACCACACGAAGTGCGCACTGTTCGGTTCCAGGGCCGCCGCGAACGCCAGCACGGCGGGCAGCGCGAGCCCGTCGTTGAGCCCGGACTCGAGGTTGAGCGAGTGGCGCACGACACGCGGGACGCGAGGATCGGTGACGACGCTAGAGGACAGCACCGGGTCGGTCGGAGACAGCAGCGCGCCGAGCAGAAACGACTCCGTCCACGAGAGCCCCACACACGCATGCGCCACCAGCGCGACGAGCACCGCGGTGATCGGCATCGCGATTGCGAGCTTGCGCAACGGCAGCTGCCACTCGCGCTGCAGCAGCTCTCCCTCGACCTCGAGGCCGTCCCGAAACAGGATCACGATCAGCGCGACGGTCGCGAGGTCGCGCACGAGCGCGGAGCTCGCCTTGAAGTCGAGCACGTCGGTGGCGCCGTGCCCGAGCAGGAAGCCCGCGAGCACGAACACGGCCGTGAGCGAGAGCATGCTGCGGTTGGCCAGGCCGGAGAGCAGCGAGCCGACCATCAGCAGGGCACCGAGCACGGCCGCCCCCGTCTCGAACGAGGTCACTTCGGTAGCGTGCCATACGCCCTGCGATGACCGACGAGAAAGGACACCTGAAGGTCTTCATCGGGATGGCGCCCGGCGTCGGCAAGACCTATCGGATGCTGCAGGAGGGCGTCGCCGAAGCCGACAGCGGTCGCGACGTCGTCATCGGCTATCTCGAGACGCATGGGCGCGCGGAAACGCTGGCGCAGGCCGAGGGGCTCGACATCATCCCGCGCCGGCATCTGCTCTACCGCGGCACGCCGCTCGAGGAGATGGACCTGCCGGCGGTGCTGGCGCGCGCGCCCGAGCTGTGCCTGATCGACGAGCTCGCGCACACGAACGCCCCGGGCTCCGAGCACGAGAAGCGCTTCGAGGACGTCCGTGACGTGCTCGACGCCGGGATCGACGTGTTCTCGACCGTCAACGTCCAGCACCTCGAGAGCCTAAACGACCAGGTGGCCGAGCTGACCGGGGCGCGTGTGCGCGAGACGATCCCCGATGCGGTGCTCTCGGCCGCCGACGAGGTCGTGCTGATCGACCTGACGCCCGAGGCGCTGATCGCGCGCCTGCGCGCCGGCAAGGTGTACCCGCCGGCGCGCGTGCCGGCGGCGCTGAACAACTTCTTCAAGATCGAGAACCTCGCCGCTCTGCGGGAGACGGCTCTGCGCCAGGTCGCCGAGGACGTCGAGATCAAGCGGCTGGTACGCGTGTCTGACGCCGTCGTGCGCCGCGACGAGGACGGGCTGCGGGCGAGCGCCGCGCCCGGCCCGCAGGCGATCGCCGAGCGGCTGCTGGCGCTGGCGACGCTCGCGCCGTACTCCGAGCGCATCGTCCGGCGGGCGTGGCGCTCGGCGCAGCGCCTCGATGCGACGCTGGACGTGCTCGTCGTGCGTCCGCCCGGACGGCCACCGAGCGCTGAGGACCGCCGGCGTCTGGAGGAGCTGCGGCGGCTGACGGCGATGCTCGGCGCGCAGCTGCAGGTGCAGGAGGGCGAGGATGTGGCGACGGTCGCGATCGAGCTCGCACGCTCGTTGGGCACGACGTACCTGTTCATGGGCACGCCGTCGGAGCGCCGCGGGCTCGGGCGTCTGGGCGCCGGATCCGAGCGCTCGCTGCTGATGCGCGTGGTGCGCGGGCTGCCGGGCGTGGATGTTCGCGTCGTCGCCGACCCGGCGCTCCGCGGCCACGGCATCGAGCAGCTCGCCGAGGACGCCGTCGGCGCGGACTGATCGGTTGGATCGGGCGCCGGCGCGATCTAAACGCCGACTTAAAGTTCGCGCGGCGAGGCAGGGCGCGGCCTAAACGCCTGGTAAGAGTGTGTGGCTCCACGCAACCATCGACCGCCTACCCTGTTGCGCATCCATATGAGAACACTCCCCCGCCTCCTCACAGCCATGCTCGTCGCGCTGCTCGCCTCCGGGCTTGCCTTCGGCGCGATCAGCCAGGCCGGCGCCGCGCCGAGCACCGCGGCCGCCCCCCGCGCCCACGCGGCCAGCTCGTACCTGACGGGCATCGGCAACGAGAACCCGAAGATGTTCAAGAACCCGCTGTACACGCAGCTGCACACGAAAATCGTCCGCTACGTCGCTCCCTACGATGCGATTGCGCACCCGTACTCGCTGAAACAGGCGATCCAGTTCATCGACGCTGCCGAAGCGGCGCACGAGCAGGTGCTCGTCGCGTTCTACCACTCGGAATACTCGCCGACGAAGCTGCCCAGCGTCTCCAGCTACCAGCGCGACGTGCAGAAGTTCGTGAAGCTGTTCCCGAACGTGCACCAGTACGAGTCGTGGGACGAGTCCAACCGCGGCAACGTCAAGGGTCAGTTCTCGAGCCCCTCGGGGGCGGCGGCGGCGAAGTACTACCAGGCGCTGCTGCGCGTGTGCAAGGGCTGCACGGTCATCGGTCTGGACGTGCTCGACTCGGACTCGATCAGCCCGACGCTGCGCTACATCTCGGAATTCAAGCGGGAGATCAGCCGCCTGGAGACGGTGATGCCGAAGATCTGGGGTCTGCACAACTACTCCGACGTGAACCGCCTGGAAAGCTGGCGCACGCGCGACCTCGTGAAGGCGCTCGGTGGCCAGGTGTGGCTGACCGAGACCGGCGGGCTCGTCAAATTCGTCCCGAGCTTTCCCAACAAGAACGGCTCAGGGCTGACGCGCGCCGCCAAGGTGATCAAGTACATGTTCTCGCTCACTGCGGCGCTGCCGCAGATCAAGCGCCTGTACGTCTACGCATGGACCGGCGGCACCTACTCGACGCGCTTCGACGCCGGCCTGACGAACGCGCGCGAACAGCCGCGCGCCGGCTATGTGGTCGTGTGCCGCCAGCTGCACGCGGCGAAGTGCAACGTCAAGACCGTCAACAACTGATCAGCCGCTGAGCGCCGGCTGCGTCGGCGAGGCGGCGCCGGCGCCGCCCTCGCGCCGGCGCGAAGGCTCCTGCGGCTGATTGCGCGTCAGTCGCATCACGCCGAGCGCCAGCACGCCGATGAGTACGGCGAGCGCCGCGAGCTTGTCCAGCGGGTATCTGGCGCCGGAGTGCAGCGGCAGGTTGAAGGCGGTGTGGTCGCCGGCGCCGTAGATGCTCGCCAGGCCGGCGTGGTCGATGCCGAGCACGGTCGGCGCGAGCGCGGCGAACAGGCCCCAGCAGGCGAGCGCCAAAAGGCCCCAGCCGAGCGTCGCGGCCGACAGCCGCAGGCGCGGCGTCGCCAATACGGCGAGCACGATCGCGCCGCCGGCGGCGAGGAAGAACGGCCAGATCCCGCCCCAGCTGCGACCGAGCCCGTAGGCGGAGGCGATCGTCGGTTGGAAGAAGCCCTTGGAGAGGTAGCGCATCCACGTGACCGCCTCGTTCTCGTAGCCGATCAACGGGTGCGTGGTGGTGGCGATCACCGTGGTCGTGATCGACGCGGCGGCTAGCGCGATCGTCGGTCCGGGGAAGCGCTTGAGGGTCAGCGCGACCGGGAACGCGATGAACGGCAGCAGCGTGTCGAGGAAGCGCGGACCCATGAAGCCGCCCCCGAACGGCAGGTAGTAACCGGAGTTGTAGAGCAGGTAGCAAAGGCAGATGCCGCCGATCGTGAGCGCCTCGGCGCGGCGACCGCGTTTGTAGAGCATCACCGTGCCGATCGCGCCCATGATCAGAATCGGCGACAGCGTCAGCAGGCCGCGCGAGTCGAACAGCAGCGTCGCCAGCACCTTCAGGCTCGGCGCGCCGATCCCGAAGAAGCCTTTCTGCTGGCGCGGCACGTCGGAGTAGGCGAGGTGCGTCCACGAGCGAAACGCGTAGTGGTTGTAGAGGAGCAGCGGGATGATGCCGACGAGGCCGCCGGCCACGTATGCGCCACCGCGGCGCAGCACCCCGAGCGCAGTCAGCGAGTCACGGCGTGAGAGCAGGAACAGCCCGAGCACGATCGCGGCGAAGAACGTCGGGTACTCCGAGGAGAACGCGTAGCCCATCGCGAGGCCGGCGATTGCGAGCAGCAGCGGGCTGGGCGGCCCGTCGCGCTCGCGCAGCATCAGCCAGAAGGCCGCGAAGCACAGGAACGTCGTGAACATGTGCGAGAACAGCAACTGCGAGAACGGGAGCACCATCGTGCCAAGGCCGAGCGTCACCGCGGCGGCGACGCCGTAACCCGGCTCGTAGCGTTCCGCCACGCGCCACACCAGTGCCACCAGCAGCAGCCCCGGCAGCACGTTGCCCCACAGACCGATCAGGTAGATCATCTCGTCGCCCGGGTGGTCCGGTGGCGCGACGTGCGCGTTGGTCCACGATTCCGCGTGCACGAGGTTGAGGGCGTCGTAGAACGGCAGCGCGAACAACGCCATGCCTGGCGCTCGCGCCGAGTAGTAATGCCCCTTGTAGAAGACCTTGTCGCCGGTGTTCGCCTGGTAGGGGTCGATCGTCGTCTGGTCGTCGTTGAGCGCGCGGACCAGGTCGTAGTGCGAGGTCTGGTTCCAGGAGAAGCTCTGGATCATCACGGCCGAGGCGAGGCCGACCAGCAGGACCGACGCCAATGCCAGGCGCGAGCGCGTCATCAATCGGTGCCGTGCAGGGCCTTCGGCCCGGGGCCGATCTCATAGATGACGACCGAGCCGACCTGCCGGCGCGTGATGCCGAGGCCCGTGATCGGCTTGGCGGCGGCGGCTGCCGGGTCGGGGGGCTCGGCGATGACGGCGCCGTGTTCAGGCGGCAGACCCTTCGGCAGCACCGTGTGTAGCACGACCGTGCGGATTCCGTAGTAGCGCAGCTTCTCGACGCTGGCGCGATCGGGGAATCCGTACATGCCGCCGCGTAGGTCGTCCACCGAGGGCATGTCGAACGTGCTGTTGCCGATCGGGATCTTGTAGAAGCCGTCGGTCGAGAAGTACTGCCAGACGCGGTCGAGCGCGCCGTCGGTCGGCAGGTCCAGCACCGGCCCGGGCAGGCCGATTTCAGCCTTGACGGGCTGCGGTACGACCGGGTGGCCGAGGTGGCCGGCGCCTTCTCCGAGGATTCCGATCAGCAGCGCTGCCCCGACCAGCGCCGGCAGCGCGGCGGCGGCGTGGGCGCCGCTGTGGCGCTCGCGCGCCTGCCACGCGCGCAGTCGTGTGAAGAGCACCTGTGCCCCCGCGCCGGCGAGCAGCGCGTAGAACAGCGTCGCGAGCGTGAAGATCCGTCCCGGCACGCGCACGCCGTCCCAGCCCGGCGCGTAGTCGTACAGCAGCCGGTAGGGATAGCCGGCGCCGGTGAGGCCGAAGCCGAGCGCGAGGATCGAGACGACCACCACGCCGGCCGCGAGTCCGAGGCGCAATCGCCGGGTGTACGCGCCGGCGGCGAGCCCGATCACCGCCAGCACCAGGATCAGACCTCCGGGGAAGAACACGCTCTCGTTCTTCGAGTTGACTTTCGCGCGCACGCCCGCCGTCGCTGAGCCCCATACGCGGTTCTCCGAGGACGCCGCGAACAGCGCGGCGGGCCCCGCGGAGTACGTCTCGACTTCCCTCAGCGTGCGCTTGGCCGTCGGATACTCGGCGGCGACCTTCAGGTAGGGGCGGGCCTGGTAGATCGCCACCGCGCCGAGCACCGCGAGCCCGACGAGCGTCACGCCCAGCAGGTGGCGTGGAAGCAGCGGGCCTCGCTGGCGCGGCACGGCCTCGGGAGCGACACCGACTTCCTCGCCGGTGCCCGCGGCCGGGCGCGACTCGCCCTCCGGGCGCGCCGGCTGGCGCTGCCATGCGGGGCCGGGCGTCAAGCGCCCGCGCCACCAGAAGACGAGCGTGAGCGCGGCCAGCACGAGCAGCAGATAGCAGTACTGCAGCCCCAGCGTGAAGCCGAGGCTGACCTGCCAGGCGGACAGCAGCCAGCCGGCGAGCACGAGCTTGCGAGACCGATCGGGGATCGTCCAGCACCGGTAGCCGCGTAGCAACAGGAACAGCGCCAGCACGAAGCCTCCGGAGGAGATCACGTGCAGGTGCCCGGCCTCGGTCACGCGGTAGGGCGCGTAGGCGAAGGCGAGGCCGGCGGCGGCGCCTCCCAGCCGGCCGAGCCCGAGCTCGCGCGCCAGCAGGTAGGCGCCGATGAAGCACAGCGACCACGCCCCCAGGAACAGGAGGTTGTAGCGGACCAGCGCGGCGACCGTGCCCGAGCCGAAGAACGCAGCCGGGCCGTAGCCGAGCAGCGAGTCCGAGAAGGCGAGGCTGAGCGGGTGCGGATAGAAGGCGTTGGAGTCGAACAGATGCAGCGGGCTGTGGAGCATCGCGTGTCCCACCCACGCGATCTCCCAGGCTGTGCGAACCGGATCGCCGAGATCGGGCGCGATGCGGCTGGACATGTGCAGGATCAGCGGCCAACTCGTGAGAATCGCGAGCAGCACGCCGGCGAGCACGACGATCGCGACCTCACGGCGGCTCAGCGTCGGCGATGGCGCCCAGCGGACCTTGCTGCTGCCTGCCTGAGCGCTCGTCGCGCCGGACGTTGCGGCGGCGGAGCCGGCGCCAGCGGGCGCGGGCACGGGCGTCTCGGCTGACGGGCGCGGCGGGCTGGGGAGGCCGGTGCTCATCCGGGGCTGATCCGGGGTTGATGGTCTGCTGTGTCGGGGACCGCGCGGATCGCCGCAGCATACGGGAGCCGCCTGCTGCGTTGCGGAGCACGGAGCGCTCGAACTTGTGACATCGCAAACTTGCGCATTGCGTCACACTGGCGACGATGAAGGTCCTTGTTGTTGGAGCCGGCGGCGTCGGAGCGGCGTTCGCCGCGATCGCGCAGCGTCGGGACGTCTTTGAGCAGGTGGTGCTCGCCGACGTCGCGCTCGAGCGCGCGCAGGCGGCCGCGGATCGGCTCGACGAAGCGGACCGCTTCTCTGCAGAGCGCGTCGACGCTTCCAGTCGCGCGGAGCTCGTCGAGCTGATCGAACGCGCGCGGCCTGACGCGGTCCTCAACGCGTGCGACCCGCGCTTCAACCAGCCGATCTTCGGCGCCGCATTCGACGCCAAGCTCACCTACCTGGACATGGCGATGACGCTCTCGCATCCGCACCCCGAGCGCCCGTACGAGCTGCCCGGCGAGATGCTCGGCGATCTACAGCTCGCCGAGCACGAGCTCTGGAAGCAGGCGGGCGTGCTGGCGCTCGTTGGGATCGGCGTCGAGCCGGGCCTGTCGGACGTGTTCGCACGCTATGCGGCCGACGAGCTGTTCGCGAGCATCACCGAGGTCGGCGTGCGCGACGGCGCCGACCTGGTCGTCGAGGGCTATGACTTCGCGCCGACGTTCTCGATCTGGACGACGATCGAGGAGTGCCTGAACCCGCCCCTGATCTGGGAGCGCGAGCGCGGCTTCTATACGACGGCGCCGTTCTCCGAGCCGGAGGTGTTCGAGTTTCCCGAGGGCATCGGCGCGGTCGAATGCGTGAACGTGGAGCACGAGGAGGTCGTGCTGATCCCGCGCTGGGTGCAGTGCGAGCGCGTGACCTTCAAGTACGGGCTCGGCCAGGAGTTCATCGACGTGCTCTCGACACTGCACAAACTGGGGCTCGATTCGACCGAGCCGCTGTCGGTGCGCGGCACCGAGGTCGCTCCGCGCGACGTGGTCGCGGCGGCGCTGCCCGACCCGGCGACGCTCGGCGAGCGCATGAGCGGGCGCACCTGCGCCGGCACATGGGTGCGCGGCAGTGGCCGCGACGGCCAGCCCCGCTCGACCTACCTCTACCACGTGGTTGACAACGAGACGACGATGCGCGAGTACGGCAGTCAGGCGGTCGTGTGGCAGACAGCCGTCAACCCGGCGGTCGCGCTCGAGCTGATCGACCGCGGTGAGTGGAAGGGCATCGGCGTGCTCGGCCCCGAGGCGTTCCCGCCGCAGCCGTTCCTCGAGCTGCTGGCTGAGTACGGCGCGCCGCACGGGCAGATGGAGCTGGCGGTCTGAGCGAGCCGCGAATCGCGTCCCGGCGTCGGCGGCGCGTCGGATCAAAGTGTATGGCACATGAGCCGCAAGGCCGACAGCCCCCGTCGGTAGTGTGCCATACTACCGCTATGAGTAAGCGTCTTCAGGTGGTCGTGAAAGACGAAGAACTAGAGCGGTATGAGCAGGTCGCGGGCGCGCTCGGCATGACTGTGTCCGAGTGGGTCCGTCGGTCGCTGCAGGAGGCCGAGCGCGACGTGTCGACCGGCGATGTCGAGCGCAAGCTCGCGGCTGTCCGCAAGGCCGTCACCCTCGAAACGGTGGGGCGCGAAGCCGATATCGAGACGATGCTCGCCGAGAGCGAGGCCGGGCGCCTCGCTGAGATCGAGGCGGGAATGGGCGGCGGCGGTGACGTTTGATCTTCGTCGACGCGAACGTCGCGATGTACCTCGTCGGACGTCCGCATCCGCATAAGCTCGACGCCCAAGTGACGGTCGAGCGGCTGATCGCGCGACGTGAGCGGATGGTTGCCAGCAGCGAGGTCTTTCAGGAGGTCATGCATCGTTACCTCGCCCTCGGTCGACGCGACCGGATCGCGGTCGCATTCGATGCGCTCGAAGAGATCGTCGACGACGTGTTTGCGGTGGAGAAGGATGATGTCTTCATGGCCAAGGACGTCGTCAGCGCTCATCCCAGGCTCTCCGCCCGCGACGCGGTTCACGTCGCGGTGATGCGCCGCCGCAAGATCGCTCGGATCCTCAGCTTCGACAGCGGCTTCGACGAAGTCGCCGGGATCAACCGACTTCCAGTCCCCTAGGAAAAGGGAGGTTGCCGGCCTAGAAGTCCACGCGCTCCGGCACCGGCCCGGTCGGAGCCGGTTCCTTGAGTAGCCCCGGAGGCGCGGTTTCGGTCTTGCGCGAGAAGAACTGTTTGAAGTAGGGGCGCGAGATGACCATGATCACGGCGCCGAGGATCATGCCGCCGATGCCCATCCACAGCGGCAGCGTGATGCCGAGGATCGGCTTCGACGACACGTTTTCGGCGTGGCCGTAGTAGAAGAGCGCCTTGATCCCCACGCCGAAGAGGATCGCGCCGCCGATCACCGGCCCGACGCCGAGCAGCAGCAGGTTGCGGATGCTTTCGCCGAGGTCGCGGCGGTAGTACCACGCGCAGGCGATCCCGGTGAAGCCGTAGTAGAAGCAGATCGGGAAGCCGATGGCGGTGAGCGAGTCTTCGAGCACGCTCGAGGAGAGCAGCAGCAGCACGATCGTGATCGCGATTGACAGTGCACCGAAGCCGAGCGTCGAGACCGTCGGGGTCAGATAGCGCTTGTGCACGCGCGCGAGCAGGGAGGTGACGGCTTTCCAGTGCGCCATCGAGAGCGTGGTACGCGCTGTCGGCAGGATCGTGGTCTGGGTCGAGGCTGACGCGGAGGTGAGCACGCAGATGATCAGCAGGTGCGAGAGCACCCAGCCCACGTCGCCGCCGCCGAACACCGGTTTGCCGAGCGCGTTGAGCACGTCTTCCTGGTTGGCTTCGTTGGTGAGGAAGCCGATGCCGTGGAAGGACTGGGCAGCGGCCGTGACAACCACGTAGATCAACACGAGCACGATCGTCGAGACGACCGCTGCCTTGCCGGGCCCCTCCGCGGGATCCTCGGACTCCTCGTTGACCGCCACCCCCGAATCCCAGCCCCAGTAGATGAACACGGCGAGCAGCAGCGCCACGACCAGGTCGCTGAAGTTCATCGCGAACGGGTTGATCCACGACAGGGACGGCTTGATCGAACCGCTCGGCGGGTGGCTGCCGTACACCTTGACGAGCGCGAACACGGCGAACAGGGCGAGGATGAAGATCTCCATGCTCAGCAGTACCTGCTGGATGCGCGCGGACAGCTCGATGCCGCGGTAACAGATCCAGGTCATGATCGCGATCCACAGGACCGCGGCGATGATGATCGCGGCTTTCGATTTGCCGAGTTCGGTGAAGCCGAAGAGCTTGAACGTGTAGATCGCGGCGATGGCCGAAAGCGAGGCCATCACGATCAGGTCGGCGAGGAAGATCGCCCAGCCGTTGAGCCAGCCGGTCACCGGACCGAACGCGCGCGTCACCCACGCGAACGTGGTGCCCGCGTCGGGGTCGGCACGGTTGAAGTATTTGTAGGCCGAGGCGATCAACAGCATCGGGATGAACGCGACGAGCATCACCGCGGGGGCGTGCACGCCGACGCCCTTGACGGCGACGATGAAGCCGAGCGTGGCTGCCAGCGAGTAGGCGGGCGCGGTCGAGGCGACGCCGATGACGATGTTGGACAGGTAGCCGATCGCGCCTTTTTTGAGGCCCTTGTCCATGACGCCCGACGACGCGGGAGATCCGGATACGGCGCTGCTCTCGGTGGCCATCCAGGCTCCTCTCGTGGACACGGTGCGGCGCGGGCGCGCCGGTAGGGGCAAATGTACGGTCCCGGTCGGCCAACGCGCAATGGGCGCGATCCCCAAAACCTCGGCGAGCGCTTGGACGAGTCGTACAATGGCATCGAACGTTGTTGACCAGGCGGCTCATTGAGTGGGCCATGGAGAGCCGTTAGCGTTGTCCTGAGTGTCTAGTCAGCCATCGAGAGGGCGGGTTTTTCATGTCCGGTGATCTCCAAGAGCAGGCCAAGCGGCATCTGTGGATGCACTTCACACGAATGGGCTCCTTCGCGGATCCCGGCGCCGAGGTGCCTGTGATCGTCCGCGGCGAGGGCTGCTACGTGTACGACGAGCACGGCAAGCGCCACCTCGACGGCCTCTCGGCGCTGTACTGCGTGAACATCGGCCACGGTCGCGCGGAGCTCGGCGAGGCGGCGGCCGCGCAGTCCAAGGAGCTCGCGTTCTACACCAACTGGAGCTACGCGCACCCGCGCTCGATCGAGCTGGCGAGTCGCATCGCGGAGCTCGCGCCGGGAGACCTCAACCGCGTGTTCTTCACCTCGGGCGGCTCGGAGGCGGTGGAGTCAGCGTGGAAGCTCGCGAAGGCCTATCACGCGGCCCAGGGTGAACCGCGCAGGCACAAGATCGTCTCGCGCAACCTCGCCTACCACGGCACCTCGATGGGTGCGTTGACGGCGACTGGCCTGACGCCGCTGCGCGTGCCGTTCGAACCGTTGACGCCGGGGGGCGTGCACGTGCCGAACACGAACTCGTATCGCTGGCAGGAGGACCGCGACGTGCTTTGGGCGGCGGACGCGATCGAGGATGCGATCGAATTCGAGGGGCCGGAGACGGTGGCGGCGGTGATCCTCGAGCCGGTGCAGAACGGCGGCGGCTGCTTCGTGCCGCAGGAGGGCTACTTCCAGCGCGTGCGCGAGATCTGCGACCGCCACGGCGTGCTGCTGATCTCCGACGAGGTGATCTGCTCGTGGGGACGGCTGGGCCACTGGTTCGGCTGCGAACGCTTCGACTACGAGCCCGACCTGATCACGACCGCGAAGGGCATCAGCTCTGCGTACGCGCCGCTGGGCGCGGTGATCGCTGCCGACCACGTCGCGGAGCCGTTCCTGCACGGCAAGGCGATCTTCAACCACGGCTTCACGTTCGGCGGTCATCCCGTCGCGTGCGCGGTCGGGCTGGCGAACATCGAGATCATCGAGAACGAGGATCTGTGCGGACACGTGCTCGAGTACGAGGGCGCCTTCAGGGACATGCTCGAGAGCCTGCGCGACCTGCCGATCGTCGGTGACGTGCGCGGCGCGGGCTACTTCCAGGCGATCGAGCTGGTCAAGGACAAAGACACCAAGGAGACGTTCGACGCCGAGGAGTCCGAGCAGCTGTTGCGCGGGTTCCTGTCGGGCGAGCTCTACAGCCGTGGGCTGATCTGCCGCACGGATGACCGCGGCGATCCGATCCTGCAGCTGTCGCCGCCGCTGATCGCCGGTGAGCAGCAGTTCGAGGAGATCGAGGCGATCCTGCGCCCGGTGTTGAGCGAGGCCTCAGAGCGGATGGAGCAGTGGAGCTCACTGTCGCAAGCCTGATCGCCGAGCTCGACTTGGAGTTGGTCAGCGGCGCGCAGTCCGCCGAGGCGCACGTGCGCTGGGTGCACTGCACCGAGCTGACCGACCCGACGCCGTGGCTGAAAGGCGGCGAGCTGCTGCTGTCGACGGGCATCCAGCTCGCCGGCCCGAAGTCTCAGCGCGAGCTGGTTGACCGGCTCGCCGACCACGACATCGCGGGTCTTGGCTTCGGCACAGGCTTTGCGCACAAGCGGCTGCCGGCGGCGCTGGTGGCACAGGCGCGCAAGCGCGACTTCCCGCTGTTCGAGGTCCCATACGAGCTGCCGTTCATCGCGATCACCGAGCGTGCGTTCGAGCGGCTGCTGGATGAGCGCTACGAGTTGCTGCAGCGAACGATGGTGGGCGACGTGCTGGCGGAGGTGCTGACCGGGCACTTGTATCCAGAGGACCTGCAGGCGCGCTTGCGTCCGTTTGGGATCGGCGAGCAGGTGGCGGTGCTGGCTTTCAGGCCGCCCGACCCGGGCGCGGCGGCGGAGGTCGTGGAGCGGATCCTGCAGCGCGAGCGGATTCCGAGCCTGGTGGCGATCCGCGCCGGGCTGGTGTGCGCGGTGATCGATCCCGGCGTCGCCGCGAGAGGCTCGGCACCGGTCATCCCGCTCGAGCTGGCGCGCACGATCCGCGCCGAGCTCGCGCGCCGCTTCGGCGACGTGCATGCGGCGGCGAGTCGGCCGACGGCGACGCACTCGCTGCGCATGGCCTTCCACGAGGCGCGCTGCGCGCTCGAGGCGGTGCGGCTGCGCAACGGCAGCGGTCCGGAGGTCGCGACGTATGAGGATCTGGGTGCGTTCCAGCTGCTGCTCTCACTGCAGGACGATGAGGCGCTCAACTCCTACTGCCGCAGCGTGCTCGGCCCGATCGAACAGGGCGAGGGCGACTACGGCGATGAGCTGGTGCGCTCGCTCGACGTGTTCATCGAGCACAACGGGCACTGGGAGAAGGCCGCGAACGCCCTGTTCTGTCACCGCCACACGCTGCGCTACCGCATCCGCCGCATCGAACAGCTGACGGGGCGCGACTTCTCCAATGCGCGCGACCGGATCGAGTTCTGGCTGGCACTGCGAGGAAGGGAGTTGGCACGATGAGGATCGGGGTTCCAACCGAGGTCAAGAGCGACGAGTACCGCGTGGCGATCACGCCGGCGGGGGTGAGGGAGCTGACCGCGCACGGGCACGAGGTGCTTGTGCAGCGCGGCGCGGGCGAGGGCAGCGCGATGAGCGACGAGCAGTTCCAGGCACAGGGTGCGGTGGTGGTGGCGGATGCTGATGCGCTGTTCGCGCAGGCGGAGCTGGTTGTGAAGGTCAAGGAGCCCCAGCCGCAGGAGGTCGCGCGCCTGCGCGAGGGCCAGACGCTCTTCACCTACCTGCACCTGGCGGCGGAGCCGGAGCTGGCGCGCGCGCTGATGGCCTCGGGCGCGACATGCATCGCGTATGAGACCGTCGAGGACGCGGAGGGGCGGCTGCCGCTGCTGGCGCCGATGAGCGAGGTGGCGGGCAAGATCGCGACGCAGGCGGGCGCGTTCATGCTCGAGAAGCCGCTCGGCGGTCGCGGCATCCTGCTGGGCGGCGTGCCGGGCGTCGCCGCGGCGACGGTGCTGGTGATCGGCGGCGGCGTGGTGGGCATGAACGCGGCGTTCATCGCGATCGGCATGCAGGCGGACGTGTTCGTGTTCGACCGCTCGATCGACCGTCTGCGCGAGCTGGAAGTGGCGTTCGCGGGCAGGGCCTCGACCGTGTACTCCTCGACGCTCGCGATCGAGGAGATGCTGCCGGCGGCGGATCTGGTGATCGGCGCGGTGCTGGTGCACGGCGGGCGTGCGCCGCGGGTCGTGACGCGCGATCAGCTGCAGCTGATGAAGCGCAACGCGGTGCTCGTCGATGTCTCGATCGACCAGGGCGGATGCTTTGAGACCTCGCGCCCGACCACCCACTCGCACCCGACCTACGAGGTCGACGGGATCACTCACTACTGCGTCACGAACATGCCGGGAGCGGTGCCGATCACCTCGACGTACGCGCTGACGAACGCGACGCTGCCCTACCTGATCGAACTAGCCGAGCGTGGCGTGCGCGGGGCGCTGGAGCACAACGATGGGCTGCGCAAGGGCCTCAACGTCGACCACGGCGAGATCACGCACCCGGCGGTCGCGGAGGCGCTCGCACTAGCGGAGCCGGCGCCGCACTGAGCGTTGCCGGTAGCTAGTCCTCGAAGCTCGCCGGGCGCTTCTCGAGGAATGCGCCGGCGGCCTCGGGCACGCCGCTGCTGAACGTCGCCATGATCTGCTGTCGGTCCTCGTACTCGATGGCGGTCTGCTGCGATGGGATCTCCAGGGCGCTCCACATGCCGCGCTTGGTCAGGCGCACGCCCCATGGCGCCAGCGCCGCTATTTCGACGCCCGCCTGCACGGCGCGCGCGAGCAGCGCGTCCTCCGCGACGACGTCGGCGAGCAGGCCGATGCGCAGCGCCTCCTCGGCGTCGAAGCGGCGCCCGGTGAGCATCAGCTCGTGCGAGCGCGAGGCGCCGATCAGGCGCGGAAGCAGCCAGCTCGTGCCCATGTCGCAGTTCGACAGCCCGATGTTGATGAAGGCCGCGCGGAAGACGGCCTTGACGCTCGCGTAGCGGATGTCGCAGCCGAGGCTGAGCGCGAGGCCGAGGCCGGCCGCGGGACCGTTGACCGCTGCGATCACCGGTTGCGGCAGGGCGCGCAGCGCGAGCACGAGCTTGGACATGTGCTCCTGGTTGTCGAGGCGGTCGCGCGGCAGATCGCTTTCGTTGTTGGCGGGCGCGGCGCCGTAGCCGCGGAGGTCGACGCCGGCGCAGAAGGCGCGCCCGGCGCCGGTCAGGATCACCGCCCGGCAGGAGCGCTCGAGGCTGATCCTGCGCAACTCGACGTGAAGCGCCTCGCACAGCTCGGCGGTCATCGCGTTGAGCTGGTCCGGTCGGTTGAGCGCGAGCTGGACGACGTGCGGCGCCGGCTCCTCGACGAGCACGAGCGGCGTCATTGCGAGCGCTCCAGCTGCTCGGGCCCCGCCGCGTGCGCCGCCGGCGCAAAGTTCTCCAGGTACCAGCGCGCGTGCGTCAGCAGCCGCTCGCGCCCGAAGCGCCGCGGTTCGGTCAGCAGCAGGCGGGCGTAGTCGTCGGCGATCGCGGACAGGGTCCTCGCGGTGAGCTCCGGGTCGGGCGAGTCGCTGCCTGGCGGCCAGGCCGGGCGCAGGGCGAGCGCGAGCTTCGCGAGCACGGCTTGACGGCCGCGCGCGATGCTCTGACGCAGAAGCTCGGGTGAGCCCTCGGGCGGCATCAGCACGAGCCGCCAGGTGCTGGGGTGCTGCTCGACAGCGCCCAGGTAGGCGCCCAGGCTCTCGAGCATCAGGTCGGCCGGGTCGCCCTCGCTGAGGTCCCCGAGCTCGGTCTCCGATATCTGCGCCAACGCGCGGTCCGTCTCGCGCTCGACCAATGCCTCGAGCAGCCCGGACAGGTCGCCGAAGTGCTCGTAGACGATCGGCCGCGAGATGCCCGCGCGCCGCGCCACCGCCTGGATCGAGACCGCCGCGAAGCCGCGCTCGGCGACCAGCTCGTTGGTGACGTCGAGCAGCTGTTCACGCCGCGCGGGCGCGGTCATGCGCGCGGGGCCAAGCGTGGTCGCCGACGACATCGGCCGTATGCTACGCCACCGATGGTTACGTCGATGTAACCTGCGGCTGGCGGACGTTGCGCGAGGCGTGGGAGGGCGCGCCTCGCGTACCGCCGGCGCGGATTTGGCGAGGGGCGTAGTGTGAACCTCATCACGAGCGACAGGAGGGGAAGATGTCGACGACCGAGACTCACGCGGCAACCGCACAGGAGGGCCGTTCGACGAGCACGGGGGATGACGCCGCCGCGATCGCCGAGCTGCAAGAGACGGTTGAGCGCCAGCGCGGCGCGTTCCTCGCCGACCCGTTCCCCACGCTGGAGGAGCGACAGGGTCTGCTCGGCGCGCTCGCAGCGATGCTGCTCGGCCATCGCGTGCAGATCCAGGAGGCGTTGAGCGCGGACTTCGGGGTGCACCCGCCGATCGCGGCCGACCTGATCGAAGTGCTCGGTCCCGCCGGTCGCGCGGTGTACGCCGCCGAACAGCTGGGCGCCTGGATGGCCGAGGAGCCCCGCGCCGCCGACCCGGCGCTGTACGGGTCAGGCCGTGCGTTCGTGCAGCCCCAGCCGAAGGGCGTCATCGGCAACATCGTGCCGTGGAATTTCCCGTTTGATCTGTCGGTCGGTCCGCTCGTCGAGATGCTCGCCGCCGGCAACCGCGTGGTGATCAAGCCCTCCGAGTACACGCCCGCGTGCGCGGCGCTGCTGCGCGAGATGGTTCACGCGACGTTCGACCGCGACCGCGTCGATGTCCTCGTCGGCGGCCTCGACCTGGCGCGTGCGTTCACGCGCGTGCGCTGGGATCACCTCCTGTACACGGGCAGCCCTGCGGTCGGGCGCGAGATCGCAAAGGCCGCAGCCGAGCAGCTCGTGCCGGTGACGCTCGAGCTGGGCGGCAAGTGCCCAGCGATCCTCAGCGCGGACAGCGTCGATGCCGAGTCCGTCAAGCAGGTGCTCGCGACGAAGGCGATCAAGAACGGGCAGATGTGCATCTCGGTGGACTACTGCCTCGTGCCGCGCGCACAGCTCGAGGAGTTCGCGCGCCTCGCGGCCGACCACGTTCGCGAGACGATGCCCGGCTACTGCGCCTCGGACAGCTGCACGGGGATCGTCTCGAGCCGCCACCTGCAGCGCATCGAGGGCCTGCTCGAGGACGCGCGGGCGCGCGGATGCGACGTGCGTGCGCTCGAGGACGCCGGCGAACCCGATCCCGCCGCACGCCAGCTGCCGATCTCGCTGGTGATCGACGCGCCCGAGGACATCGCGCTCATGCGCGAGGAGATCTTCGGCCCGGTGCTGCCGGTCAAGGCCTACGACACGCTGGACGAGGCGATCGACTACGTCAACGCGGGCGAGCGGCCGTTGGCGCTGTACGTGTTCGCGAAGGACGCCGCCGTCGCGGATGACGTGCTGCGCCGCACCACTTCCGGCGGCGCCTGCGTGAACTCCGCGGCGGTGCACGGCGCGTTGCCGTCGTTGCCGTTTGGAGGCATCGGGCAGAGTGGCGCCGGACGCCACCACGGCATCGAGGGCTTTCGCGAGTTCTCGAATCTGCGCGGCGTGTTCGTGCGCGGGGAGGGCGATCTGATCGAGGCCTTTGCGCCGCCATACGGGCCGACCGCGCAGGCGGTCGTGGACGCGGCCTTCGCGGGCGCGCCTAGCGAATAGCGAGGTCGCCGACGGCGAGCACGGGGATGCCGCGGCGCTGCTCCTTGGAGCGGTACATCGCCGTGTCGGCCTGCTCGATCAGCTCCTCAGCGCCGACCGACGCGTCGGCGACGGCGACGCCGACGCTCGCGCACAACTCGATGTTGCCGGCGGGCAGCTCGCAGGTCCCACGCAGCGCGTGACCGATCCGCTTGGCGGCTTCCATCGCGACCGCACGGCCGCGCACGCCGCGCAAGACGATCAGGAACTCGTCTCCGCCGAGGCGGCCGAGCGCGTCGCTCGCGCGCATCGCTGCTTTGAGGCGTTCGGCGACCTGCACCAGCACCTCGTCGCCGGTGGGGTGCCCGAACGTGTCGTTGATCGACTTGAAGCGGTCGAGATCGACGTAGACGACCCCGGTGTCGGCGGAGGACTCGAGCTTCGCCGTGAGTGCGGCGATGATCGAGGAGCGGTTGTGCGCTCCGGTGAGCGCGTCGAAGGTGGCGCGCTGCTCGAGCTCGCGCCGCGTGCGCGCGCTGTCGGTCACGTCCTGCACAGATGCGATTACCCCGGTCACAGTGCCGCTGTCTCTCGTGAGGGGACGAACTTTCACGAGGATGTGGCGGTGCTCGTCGAAGGGCAGCAGCGCCTCGACCTCGACGTGCTCGCCGATGCCGGTGCTGAGCGCGCGCTCGACGACCGCGTCGAAGGCCTCGAGGCCTTCCTTGGTGAGAACCCGCGTCAGTGCCTGCAGCTCAACGGTCTCGCTCTCAGCGTTACCGTTCTCGGCGCCCGGCTTATCAGCGCACTCGGGACAGGTGAAGTCAGTGTGGAGGATCTCAAGCAGGCGGGCGTTGTGGTAGACGACATTGCGCTCGCTGTCCAGCTGCAGCAGCCCGTCGGGCATCTCCTCGAGCAGATGGCGCAGAAGCTCCTCGCGCTCCTGCAGCGCCTCCTGGGCGGACATCTCGGCGGAGACATCGATGCACTCGGCCAACACGTAGCCCTGCTCCTCGTCGTGGAGAAAGTTGTGATAGGTGGTGTCGACCCACAGCCAGCTGCCGTCTCCGCGGCGCATGCGAACGCGCGACATCTGCACGCGACCGGTCGCGATCATCGCGATCCAGCTTTCGATCAGACGGGCCTGGTCCTCGGGGTGCACGCGCTCGAAAGTGGGTTGGCCGACGACCTCCTCGGTGGAGTAGCCGAACATCTGCAGGTAGGCCTCGTCGCAGTCGATCACGCTGCCCTCGACGTTCTGCTTGCGCGTGCTGAAGCGGGGCGTCATCGAAGCGGGCGCGTCGGTCGGCGCCGCCGGCGCTGGCGCGCCTGCGTCGTTCGTGGGCCAGAGCACGGTGAGCACGACGCCGTGCGTGTTGAGCAGGTCGAGCATGCGCACCACCCACCACTGCGTGGGGTTGCTGCGCATGCGCGCTCGCGCTTCGGCCACGCCCTCGCGTTTGAGCTGCATCCAGGCGTTGACGATCGGCATGCGATCCTCCGCCACGCAGATGTCGCTGCCGGCGCGCCAGTCCGTCGCAAGCACCGGGAAGCTCTGCATGCCAAGGGACTCTGGGACCGGCACGATCAGACCGTCTGAAGCCTGCGCGAAGATCATTGCGTCGGGGTGCTCGTGCAGCAGCGCGTCGGCTGCACGGCGGGCGGCTTTGGCGCGGCGCTCGGTCTCGGCGGAGTCGGGCGCGGGCGCTGGGTCGGGCTCGTGGATGGGGTCGGTCTGGGTGCTCATGGGCCTTTTGCTGATTTCCCGATCGGTCGCGTATACCACCGATGTAAGAAACGTCGACGCGGTTCGACGAATGGTCAAGACGGTGCGATAGCCACGCCGCGAACGGTTCGTCCGCGGCCGCGCGCAGATAGCGCGGGACGCAGCGCCGAGTGCCAGAGTCCTTGTTACACTCGCCCGGCTACACCCGTGTAACTAGGGTCCGGCAGACACGCTCGCGTGGCAGTCGGCCGCGACCAAGGAGGAGATCGATGCCACAACCGGCGCCTCGCGGCCGTAACCCCTTCGAGAACACGGGCGTCGAGCGCGACGCGCGCGGCGTCGCTCACTACACCGACCGCCCGGCGTCGCTGGTCGAGATGCTGCGCCGAAGCGTTGATCGCGACGCGCGCGCGGTGGCGGTGCGCGAGGTGAGCGGAGCGTCGCTCGCCTACGGCGAGCTGTTCGAGCGAGCGGCGCGCGTGGCGGGAGGTCTGCGTGGGGTCGGTGTCGAGCGCGGCGATCGCGTCGCGATCCGGCTCGCCAACGGGATCGACTGGGTGCTGGCGTTCTTCGGCGTGCAGATGGCCGGCGCCGTCGCCGTTCCCGTCAACACGCGTCTGACTGAGGACGAGGTCTCCTACGTGCTCGAGGACTCGGGAGCGCGCTACAGCTTCGAGCCCGGTCGCGCGCTGCTCGACGGCGAAGCGACCGCGCTCGAGGACCTCGCGCCGCAGGAGCTGGCGGCGATCTTCTACACCAGTGGGACAACCGGCTTCCCCAAGGGCGCGATGACCTCGCACGCCAACTTCATGACCAACAGCGAGAACGCGTTTCGCTGTCTGTCGATCGACCGCAGCGAGGGTCCTGACATCTCGACGCTCGTGTCGGTGCCGCTGTTTCACGTGACCGGCTGCAACAGCCAGTTGATCCCACTGCTCGAGAACGGCGGGCGCGTGGAGATCCTGTCCGGCCCGTTGGACTTCGAGGGCTTCTTTCAGGCGATCGGCGAGCACGGCGTCAACCAGATCGTCTCCGTGCCGGCGATCTACCACGCGCTGATCCGCCACCCGCAGTTCGCGCAACTGGATGTGAGCGGCGTGCACTGGGTCTCCTACGGCGGTGCGCCGATCGCGGAGAGCCTCGTGTATGCGATCCAGCAGGCGTTCCCCGACGCGCGCGTGGGTAACGGCTTCGGACTGACGGAGACCTCGTCGCTGACATCGTTCCTGCCGCACGAGGAGGCCGCGGCGCACGCCGACTCGGTCGGCTTCGCGGTGCCGGTGGTCGACCTGGCGATCGACGAGCCGGATCCGGACACCGGCGTCGGCGAGCTGCTCGTGCGCGGCGCGAACGTCGTGCAGGGCTATTGGAACAAGCCGGAGGCGACCGCGGAGACCTTCACCGACGGTTGGCTGCACACCGGCGACGTCGCGCGCATCGACGCGGACGGCCTGCTGTACATCGTCGATCGCAAGAAGGACATGATCAACCGCGGCGGCGAGAACGTGTACTCGATCGAGGTCGAAAACGCGCTTGCGGGTGCCCCTGGCGTCGGCGAGGCGGCGGTCGTGGCGGTCCCGGACGAGATGATGGGGGAGAAGGTCGGCGCCGTGATCGTCGTGGCGAGCGGCGCGGCGCTGGACGTCGAGGCGGTGCTCGCGCACTGTCGTGCGCAGCTTGCTGACTTCAAGGTTCCGCAGTACATCGCCGAGCGTGAGCAGCCGCTGCCGCGCAACCCGGGCGGCAAGATCTTGAAGGCGCAGCTGCGTGAAGAGACCGACTGGGGTCAGCCGCTGCGTTGATCACGGGCCTCGGCCCGCGCAGCGGCCTCGCCGCGGCGACGTGCTCCCTACACTGGGGAGACGCATGGCGAGCACGACGGAGACCCTCAGCAACTTCATTGACGGCGAGCGCGTGGCGGGCTCCGGCGAGACCGAACCGGTGCTCAACCCGGCGACGGGGGAGGAGTTGGCCCGCGCGCCGATCTCGACGCCCGAGGACGTCGATCGGGCGGTGCTGGCGGCGCGCCGCGCGTTCGACAGCTGGTCGAACACGACGCCGGCACAACGCTCGCAGGCGCTGCTGGCGCTCGCCGACGTGGTCGAGGAGCACGGCGAGGAGTTTGCGCGCCTGGAGGCGCTGAACGCGGGCAAGCCGATCGAAGCGGTCAAAGGCGATGAGATTCCGGTGATCGTGGACAACCTGCGCTTCTTTGCGGGTGCCGCGCGCAACCTCGAGGGCAGGGCGGCGGGCGAGTACATGGAGGGCTACACGTCGTTCACGCGGCGCGAAGCGGTCGGCGTGATCGGGCAGGTGACCCCGTGGAACTACCCGCTGATGATGGCGGTATGGAAATTCGCGCCGGCGGTCGCGGCGGGCAACACCGTGGTCCTAAAGCCGGCCGAGACGACGCCGATCACGACGGTCCGCCTGGCCGAGCTCGCGGCGGACATCCTGCCGAAGGGCGTCTTCAACGTCGTCACCGGCCCCGGGCGTCCCACCGGCGAGGCGCTGATCAACCACCCCGAGGTGGACATGCTCGCGCTGACCGGCTCGGTTGACACCGGCAAGCACTTTGCGCGCACCGCGGCGGACACGCTCAAGCGCGTGCACTTGGAGCTCGGCGGCAAGGCGCCGGTGGTGGTCTTCGACGACGTCAGCATGGAGAGCGCGCTGGAGACGATCGCCGGTACCGGCTACTACAACGCCGGCCAGGACTGCACAGCGGCCACCCGTGTGCTGGCCGCGCGCGGCGTGTACGACGACGTCGTCAGTGGTCTGACGGCGCAGGCGCAGGGCCTCCGGATCGGCGACACGCTGGCGCCGGAGACGACGCTCGGCCCACTCAACTCCGCCCGCCAGCGCGAGCGCGTCGAGGGCTTCCTCGAACGCAGGCCCGACCACGCCGAGATCGTGACCGGCGGCGACGCGGTCGACCGCGCGGGCTTCTTCGTCGAACCGACGGTGGTGGCGGGCCTGCGCCAGGACGACGAGATGATCCAGAGCGAGATCTTCGGGCCGGTGATAACGGTGCAGCCGTTCGCCGACGAGGAGCAGGCGATCGCCTGGGCGAACGCGACTCGCTACGGCCTGTCCTCGTCGGTGTGGACGCGCGATGTGGGACGCGCGCTGCGCGTGTCGAAGGCGCTGCGCTTCGGCTGTGTGTGGATCAACGACCACATCCCGCTGGTCTCGGAGATGCCCCACGGTGGCTTTAAGCAGTCGGGCTACGGCAAGGACCTGAGCATCTACGGCGTCGAGGACTACACGGTCGTCAAGCACGTGATGGCCAACCTGACATAGACTCCGCGGGCGGCCGCCGGATGGGCAAGTGTGCATCGCGATTTCAGCGGTGAGCCGACATGGGTAAGGAGGACCTATGAGTCTGTTCGGTCAAAGCAAGGATGTGTGTGCCCCCCGGCCGCGGATCGCCCGGGCGCGGGCGCAGGGGCGGAGCACCGCTTCGCACCACGGGCGCCGACGCCTGGCAGGTGTTGCCCTCGCCACCGTCGTGCTCAGCCTCGCCATGGGCCTCGCGGCTTTGCCGTCGCTCGGCGCGACCGTTGCACCCCTCGTGTCGACCTACCACGGCACCGTGAACAACCTCACCGTGAACGAGAGCGCGGCGTTCACGCTGACCGCTGTCACGGAGGATGAACAGGGGAACATCAGCGGCCAGTCGATCGTCGATCCGCCGCTCTACGGCGGTGGCCCGTTCAGCGGCATGGTGAGCGGCACGACCGTCAAGTTCACGAGCAGGAGCGAAGGCGACAGCCTGTGTCCGGCGGGGGCGTGCACCGTGGTCTTCACCGGGACGGTCAGCCAGGCGGGAGAAATGAGCGGAACCTACGCCGCCTCCTACTCGGAAGGGCCCCCGCAGAGCGGGACCTGGCAGCTGAGCCCCGCGACGACTGCCGAGACGACCGCCGAAGCGACCGCCGAAGCGAATGGCGAAACGCCGGCTCCATTCCCGACCGTACAGATACGCTCAACGACGGAACTGTTCGGGCCCTCGGGCACTGTGCAGGCGCCGGCGCCGAAGGCGTGTATCAGTGAGCGCGCGTTCGTTATCCACATTCACAAGCTCGGTGGACTGACATACCGCAAGGTCACGGTCACCCTCAACGGACACCACGTGCAGGTGCATATGGGGCGCACGATCACCGCCACGATCGACCTGCAGGGGCTCGCGCGCGGCGCCTACGTGGTGCGGATTACGTTGTGGACGCACAACGACACCAAGATCACCGGCACCCGCGTCTACCACACCTGCGCCACCGTGCCGTCGAGCAGCAGCTGAGAGCTTTTCCCTGAGCTCGACCGGAGCGCGATCGCGCGGCGCCCGATCGCGCCCGCGACCGCCTGGCCGGTGATTCGCTGGCAGGGCCCAGGCTGATCTCCTGCTACGGTCAGCCTACGGGCGGCGACGCTGTCCGTGAGGTTCTTTGTCTTTGTTGGCGCTGAAGGGCGCGGATGGGGTCAGTCGAATCTCCATCTGCAGCGGCGGCCAGCGGGTCGCCAGAAGGAGCACCAACAACATGAAGCATGCAACGTTCGCCGAGCTCGGCGTGTCCGAGGTCGTCGTAAATGAGCTTGCCAAGCGCGGGATCGAGCAGCCGTTCGCGGTACAGGGGATGGTCATCCCCGACGTGCTCGCCGGTCACGACGTGCTGGCGCAGTCACCGACGGGATCGGGCAAGACGCTCGCGTTCGGCGTGCCGCTAGTCGAGCGCCTGAAAGACTCTGACGCGCGCCCCTCGGCGCTGGTCCTCGCACCGACACGCGAGCTGGCGCTGCAGATCGTCGAAGATCTGCGTTCGCTGGCGCACGCGCGGGCGCTGTCGATCGCGGCCGTGTATGGCGGCGCCGGCATCGTCAAGCAGGCGCGGCTCGCGGCGCGCGCCCACATTCTCGTCGCGACTCCGGGCCGCCTGCTCGATCTGATCGAGCGCAGGGACGTGTCGCTGGAGCGCATCCGCATGCTCGTCCTCGACGAGGCCGACCGGATGCTCGACATGGGCTTTCGCCCGGTGGTCGACAGGATCGTGAAGATGACCGCGCCGAATCGCCAGACGATGCTGTTCTCGGCGACGCTCGAGGGCGAGGTGGGGCGGATCGCCAAGGCTTACACGTCGAATCCGCGTCGCCACGAGCACGCGCATTCGGCTGAGCGCAAGGGCGACGTGGAGCACCGTTTCGTGACGGTCAGCCACGAGGGCAAGGTCGCACGCCTGGTCTCCGAGCTCGGCGAGGCCGAGCGCGGCTTGACGCTGGTGTTCGTGCGCACGAAGCGCGGCGCGGACCGGCTGGTCAAGCGTCTGGCGTCGAGCAGCGTGCGCGCTGTGGCGATGCACGGCGACAAGTCCCAAGGTCAGCGCGAGCGGGCACTCGCCAACTTCGAGGCGGGCGTAGTCGACACGCTGGTGGCGACCGACGTGGCCGCGCGCGGGATCGACGTGGCTGGAATCACGCACGTGATCAACTACGACATCCCGGCCACGCGCGAGGACTACGTCCACCGCATCGGGCGCACGGCGCGCGCAGGCGCGAGCGGCGTGGGTGTCACGCTGGTGGCGCACGACCAGACCCGGGAGCTCGCGGGGATGGTGCGTGAGCTCGGTTTGGACCGCGAGTTGGAGCTCGCCGGGATCGCCGGCGGGGAGCGTTCACGCGCCGGCGGACACGGACCGAGCCGCCCCAGCGGAAGGCCGAAGCGGCCACGCAGCGGCGCGCGTAATGCCCCCGGGCGTGGAGCGCGGGCCGCGAGCCGCGCACGGTAAAGCGCCAGCGACCGTTCGGCCGCGGAGTCAGCTAACGTCGCAGCGCATGAGCGATTCACGCGCGGATAATCCCGAAGCCGCGGCAGGATCCAATGGGGGCTCGGCAGAGGCCGGTTCGGCGGCGAGGCTGCTGACGAGCTACGACGTCCTGCTCGTGCGCGCGCCGAACCCGGGACCGCTGACGTTGACGGGTACGAACACGTGGCTCGTCGGTCGCAAGCCGACGTGGGTGGTCGATCCGGGGCCGCTGGAGGAAGAGCATCTGACGCGGCTGCGCACGGCGATCGACGGCCGCGGCGGGCTCGGTGGCGTGGTGCTGACCCACGACCACCACGACCACAGCGAAGCCACTGGTGCCCTGCTGGAGACCCATCCGGCGCCGCTGGCGGCAGGACGCGGGGCGGTCAACGTGCTGTTGTCCGAGGGCACGCGCTTCGGCCCGTTCGAGGCCGTCGCCACGCCGGGACACGCCGCCGACCACTTCGCGCTGGTGGGCTCCGGCGCTTGCTTCACAGGCGACGCCGTGCTCGGTGACGGCAGCGTGTTCATCAGCCCGTACCGGGGCGCCATGTCCGGGTACCTGCTGGCGCTCGCGCGCCTGCGCATGCGCGAGGATTTCGATGTGCTGTGTCCGGGCCACGGGCCGCCCGTTTGGGACGCGCGGACGAAGCTGGACGACTACCTAGCCCATCGCATCGACCGCGAGCACGGCCTGCTGCTGGCGCTGGCTGAAGGCCGGCGCACGGTCGAGGAACTGCTCGACGCGGTGTGGCCGGAGATCCCCGACTCGATGCGGCCGCTGGCGACGGCGACGCTCGCCGCGCATCTGGACAAGCTGGAGGAAGACCAGGTCCTGCCCGACGGGGTGGAGCGCCCCAAGTTCGAACGGACGGAGTGGTGAGCTTCCGCCGTCGGCGAGGCCGGCGAGCCCGCGGCGGGCTCTGTCGGCTCGAGCGCGACATCGCTGGACTCGCCGTTCCCGCCGATCGCGGAGTACGGCTTCCTGTCGGACTGCCACACGGGCGCGCTGGTCGCTGCGGACGGCTCGATCGAGTGGATGTGCCTGCCGCACTTCGACTCGCCGTCGGTGTTCGGCGCGATCCTCGACCGCGGCGCTGGCAGTTGGCGCGTCGGGCCCTACGGCATCTACGTGCCGGCCGGCCGTCGCTATATCCCGGGCACGAACATCATCGAGACCACGTGGATGACGCCGCAGGGCTGGCTGCGCGTGATCGAGGCGCTGACGATCGGCCCCTGGCACGACAACAAGGAGGGCTCGAGTCACACGCGCCCGCCAACCGACTACGACGCCGACCACCTGTTGGTGCGGATCGTGGAATGCATTCAGGGACAGGTGCAGGTCGAGATCGTGTGCGAGCCGATGCTCGACTACGGCGCGACGCCGGCGCGCTGGAGCGTCGAGAACACCGGCGAGGCCGGCGCGTGCATGATGGACGCCACCGATGACACGACGGCCTTCCGTCTGTACAGCGACATCCGGACGGGCATCGAGGGCAACCGCGCGCACGGTCGGCACACGATGAACGAGGGCGAGAAGCGCTTCTGCGCGATCTCGTGGACCGAGGGGCGTGGGGGTCCGCACACGGTTGAGCAGGCCGAAGAGCACATGCAGCGCACGGCTCACTTCTGGCGCTCGTGGCTGGCGGACGGTACCTATCCCGACCACCCGTGGCGCTTTCACCTGCAGCGCTCGGCGCTGGTGCTGAAGGGGCTGACGTTCATGCCAACAGGGGCGCTCGTGGCGGCGCCGACGACGTCGCTGCCGGAGACGCCGCACGGCGAACGCAACTGGGACTACCGCTTCTGTTGGATGCGCGACGCGTCGTTCACACTGTGGGCGCTGCACGCGCTCGGCTTGAACTGGGAGGCCGACGACTTCGTGCAGTACGTCGCCGACATGGAACGCAACGAGGACGGCTCGCTGCAGATCATGTACGGGATCAGGGGCCAGAAGGACCTCACCGAGACTACGCTCGAGCACCTCAAGGGCTACGAGGGCGCGAAACCGGTGCGGGTCGGTAATGGCGCCTTCAACCAGCGCCAGAACGACGTCTTCGGTGCGGTGCTCGACTCGGTGTATCTGCACTCCAAGAAGCGCGATCACATACCCGAGCGCCTGTGGCCGGTGCTGGCCGACCAGGTGCAGTGTGCGGCGGCTGTGTGGCGGCAGCCCGACCAGGGCATCTGGGAGGCGCGCGGCGAGCCCCGCCACTACGTATCCTCAAAGCTGATGTGCTGGGTCGCGATGGATCGCGGCGCGCGCCTGGCCGAACGGCGGGGCCTCGTCGAGGACGCTCAGCAATGGCAAGCGCTGGCCGACGAGATCAAGCTGGACATCCTCGAGCGCGGGGTCGACGAGCGCGGCGTGTTTCGTCAGCACTACGAAACCGACGCGCTCGATGCATCCAACCTGCTGGTACCGCTGGTGCGCTTCCTACCTCCAGAGGACGAACGCGTGCGCGCGACCGTGCTGGCGATCCGCGACGAGCTCACCGAGGGCGGCCTGGTGCTGCGCTATCGCACGGAGGAGACCGACGACGGCCTGCACGGCGAGGAGGGCACGTTCCTGATCTGCTCGTTCTGGCTGGTGTCAGCGATGTCGGAGATCGGCGAGCACCGCGAAGCCGAGCACCTGTGTGATCGTCTGCTCTCCTACGCGTCGCCGCTCGGTCTCTACGCAGAGGAGCTCGAGGCCTCATCGGGGCGTCATCTCGGCAACTACCCCCAGGCGTTCACGCACCTCGCGCTGATCAACGCGGTCACGCACGTGATCGCGGCGCAACAGGGGTCGTGAGGGCCTGGCTTCGCGGATATTCACGGATGCCAATGTCATATTGCATACATGACCAATGGCCTCCACCTTGACGCCTACATTCGCGTATCCAAGGTGGCCGGCCGTGATGGCGAGAGCTTCACCGGTGCGTGGGTCTAGTAGATCGGGTCGCCCGCGAGGCTGGACTGATTGGATGGAAAAGGTCACGAAAGAAGGCTTCGAACCCTATATCACGATCAGTAAGGACTACTCCGAAGAGCCCCGCGGCGAAAAAGAACACCCAAAATGCGAGGCGCCGTCCATCGGCCAATATAGGCAGGCCGTGACAACGCTGATGCAGGAAGTCATCGGATGGCACACCGGCAAAGGCTGGAAGCTCGTAAAACTCTGGGGAGCCTGGAACGAGCCAGACAAGTTCCACGACCCACTCCACGAAGACGCCGAGCTTGCCGCCCAGTTCTGGGAGGTCGCCCAGACCGTCCTACACAAGATCGCACACCATTATCCGTGCCCGGGCTGCACTGTCGTGGCGGGCGAATTCTCCACGTTCTATCCCGAATACAGTTCCTGCTACCGCAGCGTGCTCCTGTATGGCGACTGCCGCAATCACAGCTACAAGCGGTACTGGACGGGCAAGCCAAGGGACCCGGCCGCTTGGGGCTTCCACGACTACGCAGACCTCCTCCACCGAGACAATACCGTCGCCCAACACTTCGCCCAGTTCGCGAAAACGCGACTCGAAAAGCCGAGGCTCTTCATGAGCGAGGCCGGCGTCGAGTTGCAGGATGGTGAAGCTGAAAAAGGCGAAACGGAACTCGGCGACGTCTTTACTCCAGAAGACGAAAAGGGAACTAAGCGCAGCCTCCAACTTCAGGCCGCGGAAGAGTTCCTCAAGCTTCCCCAAGGCCTGTCGTATCCCGTCGATCGTATGTACTACTACCAGTACACCTCACCCAGCGTGACCGAACAGGAAAAACATGTCTTCGACAGCGCGCTACTCGAAGAGGAACCCGGGGCCAAAGGCCAACCGCATTGCATGGTCGCCACGTACGAACACCGTCCCTGCCCGTTTGAAAAACCACAAAGCGGTGAACGGCGCGAACGACCTGCCTACTGCGTGCTCGCCTACGAAGATCACCGGTGCCCACCAATGGCGATCACGGGCCCTTGGACCGGCTTCAACCCCGGGACAGAGGCACCGGCCGCCGAAATTACCGCTACCGTGAACGCCAACGGAACTCCAACCGAATATCGATTCGAATACGGGCCAACGACATCACTAGGCAGCCGGACGCCTCTCGAGAAACTAAGCGAGCTGAACAACGAAACAGTCGGCTTCAAGCTGACCTTTACCGAAATCGACGGAGACTGCAACACGCCCGTTGCGTACTTCCGGCTAGAGGCCACCAACGAGACCGGCACTAGATACGGGCAGATCTCCGAAGTCCGTGACATCTGCGTAGAATGAGTCCGGCGAGCGCGATCCCGCGCCTACGGTGGCTAGCAAGACAGGGACCGTACACTTGTCCACCCTCGCGCGCAACTCTGCGGCCAGTCAGTAGTTTCTAAAGCATGCGACGCCCTCATCTGCTCATCCTCGCCGCACTGCTAGCTCTCGCTGCCTGGGTCACGCCAGCCGGAGCCGCACGTATCAAAGCTCCGTCAAGCCGGCAGTGTGTGCCACCTCGCGTGCCCGTGGTGGCCGCCGACCCTCAAGCGGTGCTCTACCTGGCCCCTGAGAACCGCGAATACCCCGAATTTCTAAGTGTGTACGGTTGCTCGCACAAAACCGGGCGGTCCTACAGCCTCGGCGCAGTGCCGCCGAGTGTAGGCACTCCGTCGGGCGGAGGCGGCGTGAGGTTGGCGACGCTCGACGGCACGATGGCGGCATATGCAGCCGGCTCGGGCGGCCCGGCGGGAGCGAGCTGGCTAGCAGTGGTGCGGGATCTTTCTAGCGGCAAGGTGGTTCACCGCGTTCCGAGCGGCACTCCCGCACATCCCGAACCCCCGCGCACCAGCAACGGCCTCCCCGTCGGCTACGTTGGGATCGGCCCGGTTGAATCGCTTGTCCTCAAGGACGACGGTGCGCTAGCGTGGATCGCGCAGGACGACTTCGTGGGACATGCCTCCTACCAGGTCCACGCTCTGGACAAGACGGGCGGACGAGTGCTTGCTGAAGGCCCGGAAGTCGAACCGCACTCGCTCGCTCTCGCCGGCAGCACGCTCTACTGGACGCAAGATGGCAAGCCGATGTCGACAACGCTGAACTAAGAGCACGCCGGGAATGCGACGAAGTGCGGAGACGCGAGCGGTGGCTGTAGTCGTGGTCGGGCTCGTACTCGCTGGCTGCGGCGGATCCAACACGGACACGGCTGCGCCCGCTCGCGCTCGTGCGACGACACCTGTACCTGCGTACCGGGTCGGCCAGTATTGCCACCCAGGTAAAGAGCAAGAAGCGAAATATCGCCCCGCCGGTCTCACGTGCACGAAGCACCACCTCGCAAGGCTGTGACGAGCGACGCCTCCGGATCTTCCGTACGTGCAGCTGGCCGATGGCGCTGCTATCCGTGGGACGCTCGTGGAAGCGGCCGGTAGCCATCCCACCTAAGGCGAGACAAGCAACGTTTTCGCTCGCGATCGCGACAGTTGCCCCCCTCGACGCTCGTAGCAGCCTCAGCCAGCGCTGCACGACCGCGCCTCCGGAGGGGAGCGCTGGAGGGCGGCGAGCTTCGATGAGTACTGCGTGTCGTCCAACTCAGGAGTCTCGACGGCTGCGCGGAGGTCAGCCTTCCGGTCCAAGGGTCTGCCCAGATGGTGGTACGCCCAGTGCCTCACGAGCCTCCTGGAAGTCATCACAGAGATTACGCAAATGAGCATCACTCTCTGTGTGCCCTCGACCGCCCCACTCGTTCCAATATGTGCCAGAAAGACACCCACGCGCAAGGCGATAGCTCGCCGCGCCGCGCCGATATGGCTCGTCCCGGGAGTGTGGCTTCAACTCGTAGAGAAAGTCGAGGATGACATCGCCTTGATGGTAGTAGAGCACCGCGCGGGTGGACGATGACTCTGCGTCTGAGAAGAGCATTCTCACGCGTATCTCGGATGCGGTCTGCTCAACAATGAAGTAACAGACGGGATCACGGTCGTCTTTTGCGTCCTGAATCTGCATATATTTCGTGAGTTCCATGCGCCATGTGCCATGCAGATCAGGAGGCATCCACGATGGTTCGCGGAGTAGTTTTCTAACATGTTTGGAGCGCCAGAGGCGACGGTCGAACTGCGCTAGCACGAGTGTCACGGTCGTCGTGTCGAGGGTGACACTTCCGCCGGTGAGCCAGCTATCGAGTGCCTCAAGCAGCAGCGCTATCGGCACTGACAGTCCGACAATCGCCCATATCCAGACTCTAGTCGGCACGTAGAGGGAAGCGGTCGGGCGGTAGGCGGCACTCGCTCGCGCGCCCGCGCAGGAGCGTCCTCGCTCGCCCAGCAGGCATGCCCTTACCGTACTAAGGCCTGAAGGGACTGTTCGTGATGCCAAAATATGTCGCGCAGTTTCCCTTCTCGAACACCGACTGGGGCCGAGACGCCGAGAAGACTGTTGGATCTCGTGTACGACAGGAGGTTGGCATTTCCGGGTTCCAGGTCCCGAAGCTCGTGCGACGTGTCGGAGCCGACGCACGCCGGGCTGATCGACTCAATGGCGGCCACGACTTGAGCCGCTAGTGCAGCGTTCCGAAGATCTTGCTGTGGTAAAACCCGATACTGCAGGAATGTCGAGGCCGCACTGGCGAGGCAAGCGAACGGCGCGGGCCGTCCAGTCCGAGCCTATCTAGCACCCGCGGAGTTCTGCAAGCGCGGCTGGAGTCCTGACGACGGGCGCGCCCTCCTCCTCGCCAAAGCAGGCACGCGCATCAGCGGCTGCGACACCCCTGCCGCGGACGAACAGCAACAGCACGAGAGCCGTGTGATTGCGCGCCCCTGCTTTCGCGTGATGACGGTCGGAGGATGATCGAGCCCGCGCCGGATGAGGGGCTATATCACTCCGTCCGATGACGACATTGCCGCCGGTCGTCGGAACGCAGCGGTCAGGGATACTTCGAGCGATGGCCCGAGACAAAGTGGACGTCACCAAGCGAGTGGTTGATGCCTACAACCGCCGTGACGTCGATGGCTTGTTCGCCGAGCTCGCGACCGCCGACTTCGAGTACTACCCGGGAATCGTCAGGGCTCTCGATGGAGGGGGGTACCGCGGACGCGAGGGCGTCGAAAAGTTCGCCGCGGACACCCGCGAGAACTGGGAGGAACTCCAGTCGCTCCCTGAGGAATTCCGCGATCTCGGCGATCGGGTGCTTGTGCTGGGGAGGATGAAGGGACGCGGCAAGGGCAGCGGCGTACCGGTCGATTCGCCGCACGTGACCATCCTGGACCTTCGGGGTGACAGGGATCTGGCGTTCCCGCGTGTATCTCGATCGCGCCGAGGGGTTGCGAGTTGCGGGGCTGTCCGAGTAGAAGCGGTCGCGCGCGGAGACGGAACCGCGACGCGCAAGTGCTCCTTTCCACCGCATGCTGATAGTCGTGCCGCTCTGTCAGCCGACGTTTCACAGGCGCGCGCCTGCTTCAGCGGTCAGCAGGGCGCAGGCGGGCGCGGACGAGCTCCGCAAGCTGCTCGATGGTCGTGCCTGCGCTGAGTCCGAGGATCCACGCCGCCAGCTCGGGATCGGATGCCTCGACCCTCAAACCGTTCACCTCGATGAACGTGAGCATCGCGACGAGCGCGAGACGCTTGTTGCCATCGATAAACGTCTGGCTCTCGGCGATCCCGTGCGCCAGTGCTGCTGCTTGCAGCGCGAGGTCGGCTTGCTCGTAAAGCGCATAGTTCAGTGGCCGTCCAAGCGCGCTTTCAAGGCCGGGGCGATCGCGAAGCTGATTGGCAGTTTGCTCGACCGTGGAGCCCGCGATTGCCGCGTACAGCTCCAGCGCGTCAGCGAAGTCGAGATAGACCGCCTCGCTCGCGCCGGCCTGCGGATCCACCGCCGCCCTATTGACCGACGGGCTCGCTGCCAGGATCGTCTTCGGCGAGGATCTTCAGAGCCTCGTCGTGCTCACCAACCACGCGGTGCGCGATCTCTCGAATCCGGTCGTGCACCTGGTCGGTGCGCATGATCCGCAGCTCACCGTTCTCGAGCTCCTCGACCAAGACCGGTGTCCCCGGCACGAAGCCACGCCCCTCGAGCTCCCTTGGGATCGAGACCACATTGCTGTTGCCGACGCGACGTACCTTGACGACCTTCACAGGCTCAGTATACACGCGGATATCCGAAGTTCCCCGGCTGCCGCATCGAGCATGCTGAGCGAGCGTCTGTAAGCCAAGGCCAACCGGGCCTGCAGCTCGTCCGGGCGGGCGTCCGACGAGTGAGATTCGACTGCTCGCGAGCGGCCGCGCAGTCCCGGCCGAAAGGGGTTCCTGCGGATAGCGACTGCCTGACATCAGCTCGGCGTGACGGATTGGACGAGCTGCTGGGCGGCCTCCCCGGCGGCGGCGAGGAGCGTGGATGTGTCGTTGCCCTGCCCTTGTCCCATAACGACGCCGATCGCGGATAGCTGGCGCCCGCTGATCGTCACGTGCGTGAAGAAGGCCAGGCATCCTCCTGCTTCGGCATCCGACCCGGTCTTGCCGGCGTAGCCCTCTCCGATCAGGGGGTTGAAGTTCGTGACCGTGCCGGCGACCGGCAGCGTGACGCTGGCCGTGGCGACGATTTCGCGGAAGACTGGGAAGCGCATCGCCCGTTGGAAGACGCGCAGCTGGTCTGCGGCGGTGGAGACCGTTCTCGGATCGAACCCGCTGGGGTCGGTATAGACCGTGTGGTCCATCCCGAGTACGCGGGCTTGGGCGTTCATCTCGGCGAGGAAGCGAGTTTCGCTGCCCGCTACCAGCGCGGCGAGCATTTCGGCGATGTTGTTGCCCGAGGGGATCAGTAGCGCGTCCAGCAGCTGGCGCTCGGTCAGCTGCTCGCCGGGCCGCACCGCCACGACCGACCCTCCTTCGGAGGCGTCGTGGGCCTCGGCCTGCGCCTGCGCCGCGGTGACAGTGAGCGTGGGTCCTTCCTCGACGCCGCTCAGTGGGTAGTGCTCGAGGACTAGATAAGCCGTCATCACCTTCGCGAGGCTGGCGATCGGGGCAGGTTGCTCGCCTGGGCTGGCCGCCGGCCGACCGTTGCCGAGAACCAACGCTCCCTGTCCGTGCTGCGGCCACCGGGCCGTTGGCGGGTACGTGCGTCCCTCTCGAGCATGCGTTCCCTGTCGTTGAGCCGGTCGTGAGTCGTTGAGCTCGTGCTGGGCTGCCGGGAGCGCCGCGAACGCGAGGAGCACGGCGAGCACGGCGGCGCGCAGCACGCGGCGGCGACGGTGCCGGCCGTACACGGTCGCACGGGTAGGGCGAGATGCTGTTCGCGCTGGTTCGCCGTAGCTCATACCCCAAGTCAAGGCGGCGCGGCGTTGCCAGCACGTATCTGGTTTTCGATATGCCGACGATATGTGCCGGCTCTAGCATCGGGAGGATGCGTGTGTTGCTCGTCGAGGACGAGCCCTATATGGCAGAAGCCATCCGCGATGGCCTACGTCTGGAGGCGATTGCCGCCGATATCGCCGGTGACGGTGACGTCGCCCTGGAGTTGCTGAGCATCAACGCCTACGACATCGCCGTCCTGGACCGCGACCTCCCCGGGCCGTCCGGGGACGAGATCGCCGAACGCATCGTCTCATCCGAGAGCGGCATGCCGATCCTGATGCTCACCGCCGCCGACCATCTCGACGACAAGGCCTCCGGGTTCGGACTCGGCGCTGACGACTACCTCACCAAGCCCTTCGAGCTCCAGGAGCTGGTGCTCCGCCTCCGGGCACTCGACCGCAGGCGTGTTCACAGCAGGCCCCCCGTGCTAGAGACCGCAGGTTTGCGACTGGATCCGTTCCGCCGCGAGGTCTACCGCGACGACCACTACGTCGCGCTAACCCGCAAGCAGTTCGCCGTGCTCGAAGTGCTCGTCGCGGCTGGAGGAGGTGTCGTCAGTGCCGAGGAACTTCTGCAACGGGCGTGGGATGAGAACGCAGACCCATTCACAAACGCCGTGCGCATCACGATCTCGGCGTTGCGCAAACGGCTTGGCGAGCCGTCGATCATCGCCACGGTGGCCGGCGCCGGTTACCGCATTGACGCTCAGCCAGACACGGGGTCCGAAGGAGGGCATCGTGGATAGGGCCCACGTCCTGGGGATGTCCCGCCCTTCGCTCGCCGGCCTCGCCCCACAGCGGTGGCTTCACTTGCCCTCGCGTACCGTCCGTCTGCGCCTGACCCTGCTCTATGGCGGCCTCTTTTTCCTTGCCGGGGTGGCGCTGCTCGCGATCACCTACGTGATCTTCCGCCGCGCATCCCGGGTCAACCTACTCGTGCCGAACGGGCCTACGCATAGCGCGGCCGCCCAGGACGCTGCCACCGAACGGAGATACGCCGAACTCGTCCGCCATTCGACCGACGCGCTACACCACGGGCTCCTGCGGTCCGTGATCGTGCTGGCGATCATGACCGTGGTCTCGATAGTCCTCGGCTGGCTGATCGCGGGTCGCGTCCTGCGCCCGCTGCGCGCGATGACGGCAACTACTCGGCAGATCTCCGAGCACAACTTGAACGAGCGCCTCGCGCTCGCAGGGCCGCACGACGAGCTGAAGGATCTCGCCGACACCATCGACGGCCTCCTCGCGCGGCTCGAGGCACACGTCGAAGCACAGCGGCGATTCGCAGCCAACGCCTCCCACCAGCTGCGCACGCCGCTGGCGATCACGCAGACGATTCTCGACGTTGCCAGCAGTGATCCGAACCGCGACGACATCGAGCTTGTCGAGCGCCTCCAGGCCGTCAACACCCGGGCGATCGACCTCACCGAGGCATTGCTCCTGCTCAGCCACGCCCACCGGGGCTCCTTCCCCCGAGAGCCGGTAGACCTGTCCTTGTTGGTAGAAGAGGCCACCGAAACGCTCCTCCCGCTAGCGGAAGGGCGCGGCGTCACGATCGAGACCTCGGGCGAGATGACGCGCGCCATGGGTTCACACGCTCTACTGCTGCAGTTGAGCACCAACCTCGTTCACAATGCGATCGTCCACAATCTGCCTGAGCACGGCGCCGTATGGATCTCGACCAGCGCTCGTCCCGACGGGATGCAGCTCACGGTCCAGAACACCGGCGCGACGCTCGCGCCTCAGATGGTCGCCACGCTCTCCGAGCCATTTCTTTGCGGCGAGGAACGCGTCCGCGCCGACCACGCAGGCGTAGGCCTCGGACTGGCCATCGTCGAGAGCATCACCCAAGCACACAACGGGACCCTCACCCTCGCCCCCCGAGCTGACGGCGGGCTCCGCGCCACGGTGCGAATCCCCGCCGCGCCACAGAGGTAGCGCCTACTCCTCCAGCCCCGCGGCCTTGAGGGCAGCAGCACGGGCCTCGTCGATGTCGGAGGTCTTAAGACTTGCGATCAAGCCTCCCACCCAGACGAAGACCCACCCCTCGCGCTGTCGGACGTGACCGGCGCTGCCAGACAGACGGCCGTCCTGAACGACCACGGCAAACACAACGCCATTTCCGAGGTTGCGGACTTCCTCAAGCGCGAACTCCAACTCCTCGTATGTGGCAAACCAGTCCTCAAGCATGCTGCGAATGGCCGCCCGCCCCTCGTGGTGGTCCGGCACCCCCCTCCCGACGAAGGTCGCATCTTCGGCGAAGCTGCTGGCCACCTCGTCGAGATCACGGCGATTCGCAGCCTCAAACGCTCTGCCCAGAAGCTCTACCGGATCGGGGGTAGTGGACTGCTCGTGCATCAGCGCAGTATCCAGCCTGGCCGTCACCGCTGCCGAGCCGGTCGCCTCGAGCAGTAGGGTGGAGCGATGGGGAGTAAGACGGGCGTCGTGCTTTACGTGCTCGCGCTGGTGGCTGTCGTGGTCGGCGTCGACGTCTTGTTTCTCAGGCATCGGTTCTGGGAGCGGTTGGCGGTAAACGTCGCGATCGTGGTGGTGTTCGCGGCGTTCTATTTGAGGTTCCTCAAGCGAGCATGAGCGGTAGGCGATGTCGGAGAACCTAGATCTCGTGCGATCGATCTACGCCAACTGGGAACGTGGCGACTTCTCCTCGATTGAGTGGACGGACCCCGAGTTTGAGATCGTGGCCGCTGACGGCGCCGAAACCGGCAGGGCGGGATTGGTCGGAACAGTGGCAGGAATCCGCGAGTTCCTCAGTGCTTGGGAGGACTTCCGCATCACGGCCGAGGAGTACAAGGAACTGGACGACGGGCGCATCCTCGTGCTCGACCGTCGCAGCGGCCGCAGCAAGACGACCGGGCTAGACCTCGCGACGATGCGTACGCAGGGCGCGCGCGTGTTCCAGATCCGAGCGGGCAAAGTGACGAGGCTCGTTCTCTATCTCGACCGCGAACGGGCGCTCTCTGATCTCGGCCTGGAGTAGTAAGCGATGTCACGCGAGAGTATCGACCTAGGCGCGAGGATTCAGGGCTCGCGACATCGAACGGGTGCGCTCCCACTACTGCGAGCTATGGTGGGCGCGTGACCCGGGTACCGGACTCTTCGTCGTGGGTGCCCGAGACGGTGTACGCCCGAAACGGGGGGACGCACATCGCCTACCAGGCGTTCGGAGACGGCGAGGTGACGTTCGTCGGCGTGCCTGGCATCGTGTCGAACCTCGAGGCGATCTGGGAGGACCCAGAGGCCCGTGCTTGGCTTGCGCGGGTTGGTTCGTTCACGCGGATGGTTCACTTCGACAAGCGTGGTCAGGGTCTGTCGGACCGCGAGGCGGGCGTGCCAACGCTCGATGATCGGGTCGAGGATCTCATGGCCGTGATCGAAGCGATCGGCGCGGATCGGGTCGCGCTGGGTGGGATCTCCGAGGGCGGGTCGACAGCCGCAATGTTCGCGGCCACGTACCCCGAGCGCGTCAGCCACCTGCTTCTCTTCGGCAGCTTCGCACGCACGAATGTCGCCGCCGGGGACCGACTTATGCCTGGGTGGGCCGAGAAGTGGGCGACGCCGGAGACGCTGAGCGTGCAGCTACTGGCGCCTGAAAAGGTGGGCGACGCCGACTTCCTGCGGTGGATGAATCGGTTCGAGCGCCAATCGAGCTCCCCAGGAGGGCTCTTGGACTCGTGGCGCTGGATCCGGGAGATCGACCTCGGGGACATCCTCGGCTCGATCCAGTGTCCGACGCTCGTTCAGCACAGGGTCGGCGACCGTCTTGTCTCTGTCGCCGAGGGTCGCTTCATGGCGGACCGGATCCCCGACGCGAGGATCGAGGAACTCGACGGCGACGCGCACTCACCGTGGTGGGGCGACACCGAGTTGGCTCTCACGAGCCTGGAGGAGTTCCTCACCGGCCAGCACTCGATCCCCAAGGCTTCTGAGCGGGTCCTCGCGACCGTGCTGTTCACGGACATCGTCGATTCGACGGCGCGCGCGGTGGCCTTCGGCGACGATGCCTGGAGGCAGGTCCTTGACCGGCACGATGAGATCTCGCGGCGCGCCGTAAGCGAGAGCCGAGGGCGCCTGATCAAGGGCACCGGAGATGGCATGCTCGCCACCTTCGACGCTCCCGCCCGCGGCCTGACGTGCGCGAAGTCACTGGGTGCGGCGCTGGCGGACGCCGGGATCGCAATTCGCGCGGGCGTCCACACGGGCGAAGTCGAGCTGCGAGGGGAGGATGTCGCTGGGATCGGCGTCCACATCGCCGCTCGTGTCGCTGCGGAGGCCGGCTCGGGCGAACTGCTGGCCTCACGAACGGTCAAGGACCTCGTGGCAGGGTCGGGCTTCGAATTCGCCAGCCGCGGCCTTCACAGCCTCAAGGGCGTGCCCGATCAGTGGGAGCTCCTCTCAGTGACGTAACAGGTCCACCAAGCCGCGGCAGTCCGCGCCAGCCTCAGCTCGTCACGATCACCGTCGCCCGATAAGGGTGCAAGCCGCGACGTCGGGCCGGCTGGACGCGCTTCCAGGCTTCCGCGACGGGAGCTGTGAGCGTGACCGCGCCGGGCGTGAGCGCGTGGAAGGCATAGATCACGACGGGCAGCGTGGAGACGCCGCTGCTCGGGCAGAGCGCTGCGCGGCGCAGCACGCTGGGGTCCGACGAGCGAGCGACACCCCAGGGGTAGACGCGCGGGGGCGGCGTCGTGTCCGGCCGCCACGAGAGGTACTTCTCGGCCACGACCAACTCCACGAAGACGAACGCGTCCACCTTGACTTTGAGCGTGATGCCGTTCTCCGGCGCAATGCCGGGCGAGAGTTTCGCAGGGGACCGCACGCAGCCGTTGCTGCCCTCCTCGGGGGAAGTGCCCGGACGCCCGCACGCCGCGAGCACGGCGGCACAGAGCGCGGCGCCAGCGATTGCGCCCTGATATCTCATTGTCGATCTACCCGAATTCTGCTCCGCGGACCGTTCGATCTCAATGAACACGCGGGGTCGTTCAGGGTCTCCGGCCGCGGAAGGTGCAGCGCAGGTCCTCCACCCAGGCGTCGGGGTTCTCCCACGGGATGAAGTGGCCGCCGTGCTCATGGACGTTGACGTTGATGTGGTTGAACCAAGCGGCCCGCG
Source organism: uncultured Solirubrobacteraceae bacterium (assembly GCA_963838405.1). Taxonomy (GTDB): domain Bacteria; phylum Actinomycetota; class Thermoleophilia; order Solirubrobacterales; family Solirubrobacteraceae; genus Palsa-744. The sequence continues at coordinate 204,360 of CAWIRA010000001.1, forward strand.
GGCCGGTCTTGAACGCGCGGATGCGCTCGTCGGCGGTTTGGATACCCGGCGGGTTCTCGTAGGTGACGAAGGTGAGGCCGACCGGCGCCTCGACGACCGGGGTGCGGTCGTGATCGGGCACCCACGGATAGCGGTTGGCGTTGGCGTAGTAACGCATCGACGTGGCGATGGAGTTGTTCACCCAATAGATCGTTGCGTGGGTGAGCATGTCGTCCTTGGTGAAGACCGACTCGACGTCGCCGCCGTTGTCGCTCCAAGCGTTCCAGCGCTCGAGCAGCCACGCGAGCAGCCCGGCGGGTGAGTCGCTGAGCCCGTGGGCCAAGGTGGCGCCGTCGAGCATGTGCACCGCGAGATGCGACGCCGAGCGGTGGTCCATCTCGATGATGCGGGCGCGAACATCGTCGGGCTGGTCATCGGTGAGGGGTCGATTCCGGGCGAAGTCCCAGGCGCGGGGACCGTTGAAGAAGTCGAGCGGGAGCCCGGAGCCGATGTGGATGCCGTACAGCTCGTCGGCATACTTGTGGCCGAGCTGGCTGGAGATGATTCCGCCGATGTCGCACCCGCCGGCGGCGTACATCTCGTATCCCAGTGTGTCGGTCATCAGCGTGTGCCAGAGGTCGGAGACCTTCCAGAAGTTGACGTCTGAGAAGCCGATCAGCGGCTCCGGGAAGCCGAACCCGGGTAGCGAGGGGACGATCACGTCGAACGCGTCGGCGGGGTCGCCGCCGAACGCGGCCGGGTAGGCGAGCGGGTCGATCACCTTCGACCAGTGCCAGAACGTCCACGGCCAGCCGTGGGTGAGGATCAACGGCACCGGCCGTGGGCCGCGGCCGGGCTTGCGCATGAAGTGCACCGGGACACCGGCGACGCTCACCTGGTAGTGCTCGTAGACGTTGATCGCGATCTCTGCAGTGCGCCAGTCGTAGCCGTCTCGCCAGTAGCTGACGAGCTCACGGAGATAGCTGTCGGGGACGCCGTAGGACCAGTCGCCGTTCCCTTCGTCCAGCGGCGGGCGGGTCAGCGCGAGCCGGTTGCGCAGGTCATCGAGAACCCCGTCCGGCACGTGGATCGAGGTTGGCTCCAAGGGAAACGCCTCTCGACTGGTCAAGCGTCGGCCCGCCCAGGCTATGCGCCCGTGAAGCGATACTCGGTCTGCCAGGCGTCCTTCGGGGCGGCGTGGGCGCTCCAGAAAAGCTCTGCGATCTTGTCGGGATCGAAGTCGGTTCCCGGCTTGACGGCACCGGCGATCGTGATCGTCGCGGCGTGGATGCTGTCGTCGCTGACGCCGGCCGCAATCAGCGTCTGCGCCGAGCGCATGGCGGCCTTCCCCATCGAGAGGCTCGCCAGTGCCGGCACCGGGTTGTCGGCAAAGCCGCCGCTGGTGGCCAGCAGGGTGCCGCCGCCGGCCGCTCGCAGGACGGGTGCGGCGACCTGCGCGGCGACGACGGCGCCGATCACATCTACGTCGTGTGCTGTGCGCAGCCGCTCGACGGTCGTGTCGAGGATCTGGCCGGAATCGGGCAGGGCGGCGTTGTAGACGACGACACCGGGTGCGCCCGGCGCGCTGAAGATCCGTTCGAGCGCCTGGCGATAGCCGTCGAGATCCTCGATATCGGCGGCGACCGCCTCGATTTCCAACCCTTCGCCGCGGAGTTCAGGGGCGAGCTGCTCGAGCGCCTGGCTGCGGGAGATGAGGGTGCTGCGGAATCCCTCGCGCCCGAAGCGCCGGACCACGCTGGCGCCGACTCCGGGTCCGGCGCCGATCAGCAACAGATGATGGGGGTCAACAGGCTCGGGCATATGCCACCTCGCTCACGTCGTTCGGTCCAGCAGTGCAAAAAGCGCGTCGAAATGGCGCTCGGCGGCGCCCCCGTTGTACATGGAGGTGTCGGCCATCGTGTACCCGTGGGCCGCGCCCTCGTAGACCTCCGAGCGGTAGGTGACTTCGGCCTCGTCAAGGGCCTGCTCCAGCGCGGCGATGTTCTCGGCGGTCATGCTGCGGTCGTTCTCAGCATGCCCGAAGTAGACCTCGACGGTCAGTTCACGGGCGCTGCGGTGCGGGCTGTCCGGGTCATCGGTGACGAGCCCGCCGGCGTGAAAGCCCGCCAGCGCCACTACGCGGTCCGGGTGGGAGGTCGCGATTCGCCAGCCGAGCCGGGCGCCCATGCAGTAGCCGGTGATCGCGAACGGCCCGCGCGCCACATCGGCGAGGAAGTCGAGGTAGCCCCGGCTGTCGCTCTCGATCCGTTCGGTCGTGAGCTCCTGCATCATCGGCCTGATCTTCTCCATGAACGGCCCGCGCGCCTCGGGATCATCGAGATCGGGCATCGGCAGCACAGGCGCTCGGCCGTGCCGGTAGAAGACGTTTGGGGCGAGCACGACAAACCCGCGCTCGGCGATCCGGTCGGCCATCAGTTCGATCTGGGGGCGCAGGCCGAACGCGTCTACGAGGAACAGCACGCCTGGGCGGCGGCCGTTGTCGTCGGCGGGCCTCGCCACGTACGCGTCGGCGAAGCCGTCCTCGGTCCTGATCTCAACGTGTTCTGCGCTCATGCTCCTCCTCGCTCTGGATGCCCATCAGTATCCCGCGTGCGACATCGGGCAGGCTCGCCGTCCGCACGGACTCGTAGAGCGTCGGCCGGCGCGGGCGCCTACTATCCGTAGCTCGTGGTATCGGTCTCAGCTGGGATCGGTACCGTCGGGCGAGAGCGCGCCGAGCGCGCTGGGGGTGCGTGGCGCATGGCCAGGATCATCTTTTTGGGTGGCGGCGTGTGTGGGCTGGCGGGCGGGATGATGCTGGCGCGCGACGGGCATGAGGTGACGGTGCTCGAGCGCGACGCGGCGCCCGTGCCGGACTCGCTCGATGGTGCATGGGGCACGTGGGACCGTGGCGGCGTGACGCAGTTCCGCCTGGCGCACTTCCTCGCGCCGGCCGGTCGCGGTGTGCTCGAGCGGGACCTTCCCGAGGTTCTTCACGGTCTCGTGGCGGCTGGCGCCGTGCGCCTGGATCTGCTCGCGTTGATGCCCCCCAACCTCGTCGAGGCGCGGCCGCGGGAGGGAGATGAGCGGTTCGTGACCTACAGCGCTCGCCGCCCGATCTTCGAGCAGGTCCTCAGCAGCGCCGCGGCAGAGGAGTCGGGGCTGGAGGTCCGTCGCGGCACGGCCGTGAAGGAGCTGATGACGCATCCGGTCAACGGCACGCCACACGTGGATGGGGTCCGGCTCGACTCGGGCGAGACGCTGGGCGCCGACCTCGTCGTTGACGCGATGGGCCGGCGCTCGCCCTTGCCGCGCCTGCTGAGCGACGCTGGAGTAGGCGCCCTGCACGAGGAGTCCGAGGACTCCGGGTTCATCTACTACGGCCGCTACTTCCGCTCGTCCGACGGGACGACGCCGCAGCCCTTCGGCCCGCTACTCGCGCCGGTCGGCAGCTTCTCCGTTCTGACGCTGCCCTCCGACAACGGCACGTGGGCGGTGACGCTCGTCACCTCCAGCGGCGATCGCGTGCTCAAGCGGATGCGTGACCCTGATCTGTGGACGGCCGTCGTCGAGGCCTGTCCGCTGCACGCGCACTGGCTGGAGGGCGAGCCGATCAGCGAGCTCGAGGCGATGGGCGGCGTGCTCGACCGCTACCGGCGCCCGCTCGCGGACGGACGGCCGCTCGTGACCGGGATCGCGCTGCTGGGTGACGCATGGGCTTGCACGAACCCTTCCCTCGGACGCGGTATATCGCTCGGCCTGCTGCACGCGCGCGCCCTGCGCGAGGTCGTCGGTTCGCACCTGGACGACCCGCTGGAGTTCGCCGAGGCGTGGGATGCGGCCACCGAGGAAAGGATGACTCCGTGGTATCGGGAGACCGTCGAAGAGGATCGGGACCGTCTGCGCGAGATTGATGCGCTGCGCGAGGGGCTCGAACCGGCGCCACCGAGCGAGCGCGCATCCGTCCTCAGGCACGCGCTCAATACGGCGGCGGTGTTCGACCCTGACCTGTTCCGGGCCTACCTCGACTCGCGCGCCGTCCTGAAGCCGCTCGGCCAGACGTTCTCCGAGGATGGCGTCGCCGAGCGGGCGCTGGCGGTGGCTGGCGAGAACCAGCGGCTGCAGCTCCCGGGACCGAGCCGCGAACAGTTGATGGCACTGCTCGCATAGGGCTGCTGCTTCGCAGCGCGCGGTCGCTCACGCGATCGGCGGCTCAGCCGCTTGCGATCCGGTAGACCGGACCGTCGAGCGAGGCGATGTAGATGTGGCCCGCGGCGTCTTCGCCGAAGGACGACGTCGCGCTCACGTTCAGACCCGTGGCGTGGAGGTCGGTTGCGTGCCCCGGGGCGAGCTTCACCGACTCGATCTGCGGGCGGCAGTAGTCACCGAACAGGTAGCGCCCGTAGAGGCTAGGCAGTGATCGGTCGCGGACGACGTAGCCGCCGATGATCGCGCAGTAGCCGCTGCTGTGGTGGGCGACGAGCACCGGGAACGTCGCGTCGGGCGCCGTGCCGGGCTTGTTGCGACGATCTCCCTCCCAGATGCTCCAGCCGTAGTTCGCGCCGGCGCCTGTGCCGGCCGTCGCGAAGTCGACCTCCTCCTGCAGATTCTGACCAACGTCGCCGATGATCAGGTCGCCGGTTGTGCGATCGAAGGAGAAACGCCACGGGTTGCGCAGCCCGTATGCCCAAATCTCCGGCCGCTTGCCCGACTGCCCGACGAACGGGTTGCCGCCGGGGACGCTGTATCCGCCGCCGGGAGACGGGTCGATTCGCAGGATCTTGCCGAGCAGCGTGTCGGTGTTCTGCCCGTTGTTTTCAGGGTCCTCCTCGCTGCCGCCGTCGCCCACCCCAATGTAAAGGTCGCCTTCGGGCCCGAACGCGAGCTGTCCCCCATTGTGGTTTGGGTACTTGTGGTGATCGATGCTCAGCACGACGCGCGCGCTCGCCGGGTTCGCGAGGTTGGGGTTGCTCGCGGAGCGCTGATATTGAACGACCTTGATGTCGTTGCCCGCGACCGTGTAGTCCACGTAGAAGAGGCCACTGTGAGCGTAGTTGGCGGGGAACGCCAGCCCGAGCAGGCCCTGCTCGTCGCCGCCCTGGGAGTAGACCAGGCTGCTGATGTCGAGGAACGGCTGGGCTTGGCTGCGGCCGCTGCGCATCAGCATCACCTGGCCGGCGCGCTGAACGACGAACAGTCGGCTCGGATCACCGGGGGGTCCGGTGACGCCCACCGGCTGGTCAAAGCTTGCGACTTGCACCAGGCGCACCGTTGCCCGGGCGTCGGCGGACGTCGCCGCCGCCGCGTGTGACGAGCTCACCGAGTCGGCTGCCCCACTTGCGCCACATGCCGCAAGCGCTATGGGCAGGGCAACCACGACGGTGCGTAGTGGACTACTCACTGGCCAACAGCGTCGCACAGACGTGGCGTTCATCGCCGCGAGCGTGAGCTGAGTGCCTGCGCTGCGGAGTCTCGCAGCGCTTGGACAACTGCCTCGGGCAACGGGGTGTCGGGAGCGTCCCCGGCGAGGCGTGTGGCCACAACGACGGAACGCACCGCCGCGGGATGCTCGATCGCTGCCACGACCACGCTCGTCGGCAGCGTGCTCGCAGATAGACCGGGGACGACCGTGATCCCGAAGCCGCCTGCGACCAGTCCGATCTTCGCTGTCCAGTCACGCACCTCGAAGGCGACCTGCGGGCGCCAGCCTCCGGTCGTCCACGCGCCGAGCAGCGTAGATCTGGGATCGGAGCTGCCCGCGATCCACTGCTCATCTCGTAGCTCCTCGGGGTCGATCCGCGCGAGTCCCGCGAGTCGATGCGTGCGTGGCATCGCAACCAGCAGAGGGTCGTCGATCAGTGCATCGAACACGACGCCATCGGGCGGTCCGGACCGGGAGGTCACGACTGCGAGGTCGAGGCGACCCGACACGACTCTGTCTGTCAGACGCTCGCTCGTACCCTCGCGAAGCACGACGCTGAGCCGTGGCTCGCGCATCGCCAGCAGCGCCAGCGCGCCAGGAATCAGTGCGGCCATCGCGGTTGAGAACGCACCCAGGCGAATCCGGCGAGACCGCGCCTGGTCGAGATCGTCAAGCTCGCGACCCACCGTCTGGAGCTCAGCCAGTGCAGCGTTCGCGCGACGCAGAACGATCTCCCCTGCCGGGGTCAGCTCGACTCCCCGCGCACCACGGTCGAATAGCGAGTGCCCCGTCGCGCGCTCCACAAGCGCGACCTGACGCGAGACGGCCGACTGCGTATACCCCAATGCGTCGGCGGCGGCCGAGAACGATCCGCGTGCGGCGACCTCCACCATCACGCGCAGCCCGACGATCGAAAAATCAGCCATGCGTATCGAGCATATCTATAACCTCAAACATTCGCTGGTCGCATCGGGTGTGCTCCACTACCGTTGCTCTCATGAGCACACAAGAGAACAAGCAACTCCTCAAGACGATCTTCGACGCGCTCGAGCAAGAGGACACGCGCCCCTTTGCCGATGCGATGGCCGAGGACTTCCGCTGGCGCTTCGCGGGAGAGTGGTCCTGGGTCCGGGACTGGGGACATAACAAGCATGAGGTGCGCGAGAACCTGCTGCGACCTTTGATGGCACAGTTCGCCAACTACCGCGCGTCCGCCGAGGAGATCATCGCCGACGGCGACCGCGTGGTCGTCCGCGCGATCGCCACAGCGACAACCAACAACGGCGATCCCTACCGGCAGGCCTACTGCTACGTATTCCGCGTCGAGAGCGGACGCCTCACCGAGGTTCTCGAGTACTGCGACACGGCGCTCGTGGAACGCGTGCTCACCCTGCCGGAATAGACGCGCCTTGGCCTTCCTCGACGATAGGGCTTGACCCGGCAACGCCGCGCTCAGCGGAGATCCTCGAGCAGGACAGTCGCCTTGCGCTCGGCGGCGGCAGAGGAGGCGGGGTGGGCACGCATCGCCGTCAGGAACGCTTCGCGGCCGATGCTCAGCAGCGTGGTCTCGCTCGTCGCCGTGACGGTCGCGGTGCGCGTGACCGGGTACAGCAGCGCGATCTCCCCGAAGCCATCACCGCTGGACAAGTCTCCTGATCTCGCGCTCGCCCTTCGTGACCCGCACAGCCCCGTGCGTGATCGCGTAGTAGCTGTCGCCCTCCTCGCCCTCGCTGATGATCGCGGTCGCGACGGGAACGGTCACGTAGCGCCCTTCGCGGGCAAGCGTCTCCAGCGGCGCCGCCGGCAGCGCCGAGAAGATCCCCATGTTGCGCAGCATCCCCATCTCGACGACGGGGATCGACGCCTCGGAGTCGATGCGGCGGATCCGCCGCGCCGTGGCGAGCACCGCCACGAGCGCGAGGCATGCCATCCCCACGAACGCGGCCTTGGCGCCGCCGAGACCGATCAGCAGCGGCACGGCCAACGCGCTGAAGGCCATGCCGAGGTCTCGCATCGACTCGATCAGCGCGAACGCGCAGACGATCACATCGAGCGGCGTGGAACGCTGGAGCAACGTCTGCGCGGTGACGCTCTGGACCGTGTGGGCGGCGCCGACGAGCACCAGCAGCAGCACCGCGACAAGCACCGTGGAGACCAGCGCCAACGCTCCCAGAGCGACAGCGCCGAGCAGCGTGGCCGCGAGCAGAGGCAGCGCAAGACGATGGCCCGCGAACAGCACGGCGATCGTCGCGCCGAGCAGGCCGCCGGCGCCGAACGCCGCAGACAGGTAGCCGGCAGCACCTGGGCCGATCGCGAGAATCTTCACCGCGAGCACGACCACGAGCAGATCGACCGCGCCTTCGATCGCAGCCGCGCCGGCGGGGAAAGCGACCAGCGCCCGCGTGTTCGGCCGCGTCAGAATCATGCGGGCGGCGATGAGCAGATCGGAGAGCGCGCCCTCCTCCTCGTCGGGCTCCTGCGCGGCGGCGCGCAGCGGACGCACGCTGGCGAGCAGCGGCGTCAGCAGGCACAGGCCGGCGAGCACCGTGCACGCGAGACCGGGGCCGTCGACGCTGATCAGCACGCCGGCGAGCGCCGGGCCGAGCAGCCCGCCCGTGCCCTCGCTCCAACTCGTCGCGATGTTGGCCGCGGTCAGCTCGTCCGGGTGGCGCACGACGAGCGGCATCAGCACGTGGTGCAACGGCCTGCTCACGCCGAGCGACAGCGAGAACGCGACGGCGGCGAGGTACACGACGAACACGGGCGCGCCGGCGAGGATCGCCGCGCCGCAGCACGCAAGCGTCGCCGCCGCTGCGGCGTATGCGACGGCGAGCAGTTTGGCGACGCCGATGCGCGACAGCCGCGCCGTGATCAGCGGTGCGAGCAGCATCGACGGGATCAGCTGCAGGATCACCACCAGGCCTGCCCCGGAGGCGCCGTTGCGGGCGTACGCATAGACGATCAGGGCGATCCACTGCCCGAACTCGGCGAGGATCATCACCAGGTAGGCGAGCAGTAGTCGCGTCAGCGCGCGGTTGCGCGCGACCACTCCGACCACGTGCGCGAATCTGTTCTGCGGCGGCGATGCGGCTTCCGTCGGGCTGGAGCTCATGCGCCCTTCGGCCTGTCGCGCTGAGTCAGTACCCGGGCTCGCCCGGCAGCACGATGCGCGCGACCTCGCCGTCGAGGAGCACGCGCGGCTGCACCGGCTGCACGTCGCGGCCGCGCGCATAGCTCATCAGCGCGTCGACCGACGCGAATGCGCCCAACTGTTCGAGGTGCTTGATCGTCGGGAACACGAGCAGGATCTCGCCGTCGCGATGCGCGTCGAGCGCGCGCGCCGGCGTGAACCAGCCGAGATCGACGCACTCCTCGCCATCGACCTGCGGCTCCTGGCCGTCGGGTAGCAGCGCCAGGAAGAAGTGCGTGTCGAAGCGGATCTGGACCTCGGCCGGTGTGATCCAGCGCGAGAACTTCACGAGCTGCTCGGTCGCGCCGAGCGTGATCGCCGCCTCCTCGCTCAGCTCGCGGACCGCGGCGATCCGGTGTGCCGCGTCGCCCTCGCCCTCCTGCGCGTCGACGGCGCCGCCCGGGAACACCCACACGCCGCCCATGAACCGCGCCGCCGGTGTGCGCTTGACGAGCAGCACCTCGAGCGCTGCCGCACCACTGTCCGCCGCGGCGCCGTCGCGCAGCAGGATCACGCTCGCGGCCTGACGCGGCGGCGTCGGCGCGCCCGCGTTGAACGTCTCCCCCGGCGCCGGCCGCTCGCCCTCCCCAGATGCGCGCATCGACTGACCCTACCGGCCGCTAATCTTTCGCGCATGAGCGATACCGTCACCGAGACGCTGCAACGCTGGATCTGCGAGTCCTGCGGCTACATCTACGACCCCGACGAAGGCGACCCCGACGGCGGCATTCCCGCGGGCACCGCGTTCGAGGACATTCCCGACACGTGGTTCTGCCCCGTGTGCGGCGCGCGCAAGCGCGATTTCACGCTTTACGCAGACTAGGCATTCGCTTGGGCGCCGCGCACCCAGCCGCGCCTTCGGAGCACGACTGGCAGCGACTGTTGGCGATCGACGCCGAGCGCGTCTGGCATCCATACGGTGCGCTGCCGGCGGCGCTGCCCTCGCTGCCCGTGGTCTCGGCGCTTGGCGTGCGCCTGCGGCTGGCGGACGGGCGCGAGCTGATCGACGGCATGGCCTCGTGGTGGTGTGCGATCCACGGCTACCGCCACCCGGCGCTCGATCGCGCCGCCCGCGAACAGCTCGGGAAGATGGCGCATGTGATGTTCGGCGGGCTCACGCACGAGCCGGCGGTGACGCTCGCGCAGCGCCTCACCGAGCTCGCGCCCAAAAGCCTCGAACGGGTGTTCTTCGCCGACTCAGGCTCGGTCTCGGTCGAGGTCGCGATCAAGCTATGCCTGCAGTACCAGCGTGCGCGCGGGCGCAGCGCGCGCACACGGCTGCTGACGATTCGCGGCGGCTACCACGGCGACACGACCGGCGCGATGGCCGTATGCGATCCGATCACCGGCATGCACAGCATGTTCGCCGGCCTGCTGCCCGAGCACGTGTTCGCCGAGCGCCCGCCGGACGGCTTCGACGCCGCCCTCGATCAGGGCTGGGCCTCGCGCGTGCGTGAGCTGGCCGCCGCGCACGCCGATGAGCTGGCCGGCGTGATCGTCGAGCCGGTCGTCCAGGGGGCGGGGGGGATGCGCTTTCACGCGCCCGCGTGCGTCGCGCTGATGCGCGAGATCTGCGACGAATATGGCCTGCTGCTGGTGCTCGATGAGATCGCCACCGGCTTCGGGCGCACGGGCACGATGTTCGCGTGCGAGCACGCCGGCGTGAGCCCCGACGTGATGTGCGTCGGCAAGGCGCTGACCGGCGGCTACATGACGCTCGCCGCGACGCTCTGCAGCGCCGTGGTCGCCGACGTCGTCTGCGCCGGCGAGGGCGGGGGGCTGATGCACGGTCCGACGTTCATGGCCAATCCGCTCGCGTGCGCGGTGGCGCGCGCGTCGCTCGAGCTGCTCGATGAGCGGCGACTGGCGCGAGCAGGTGGCGGCAATCGCGCACGGGCTCGACGACGGGCTCGCACCCGCGCCGCGAGCTGCCAGGCGTGCGCGACGTGCGCGTGCTCGGGGCGATCGGCGTGATCGAGCTCGAGTCGCCGGTCGATGTCGCCGCGGCGACCGCGGCTGCTGTCGAGCGCAGCGTGTGGCTGCGCCCGTTCGGCCGTCTGATCTATGCGATGCCGCCGTACGTGACCAACGGCGAGGAGCTGGCCGCGATCACCGCGGCGATGCTCGCCGCCGCGATGGCGTCAGCGTCCGTCGCCGCCGCGGTCTGAGTCGCGCAGCCAGGCTCGCCACGGCAGCCGCTCGCCGGCCCGCGCCAGCTCCGAGGACTCCGGGCCCGCGACCTCGCTCAGCGCCACGACCTCGACCTCGCCCACGCGCGCGATCGTGTCGCGGTTGGAACGCTCCAGCACGCTCGGCTCGCGCGGCCATGGCGTCAGTACCACCGCGCGAACGTCGAGTCCGACGTCGCGCGCGACGCGCAGCGTCAGCAGTGTGTGGTTGATCGTGCCGAGGCCCGGACGCGCCGCGATCAGCAACGGCAGGCCGAGCGCGACCGCGAAGTCGCACACGCTGTAGTCCTCGCGCAGCGGCACCAGCAGCCCGCCGACCCCCTCCACGATCAGCGTCCGTTGCGGGTCGCCTGCGTGATTGCCGGCAGCGATCTCGGCCACGGCGCCCAGCAGCGCCTTCGGCTCGACCGGCGTACCTGTGAGCCTCTGCCGCAAGGTGCGGCGACACCGCCGGGCCGTAGCGCAGCGGGGAGACCTGCTCGGGCGCCATCGCGGCGTTCGCCGCGAGCAGCTCGTGGTCGGCCGGCCAGTCCCCGCGGGCGACGATTTCCTGCTCGTCTTCGAGTCCGCTGACGGCGGGCTTGAAGGCGCCGACCGGCTCGCCCGCCGCCGCCATCGCCGCCAGCAGCGCTGCGCTCAGGACGGTCTTGCCAACGCCCGTGTCGGTCGCCGTGACAAATAGCCCGCGCACGTGCGCCCAGGCGTCGGGCGTCAAGCCCTACGCCGCGCGCACGTCGTGCAGCTCGCGCTCGAAGTCGAACGGTGCTTGCGGCCCAGAGCTCTCAGCGGCGCGGTCGTCTGTCTCGAGGTCCAGCTCGACGTTGAACTCCTCGGTCGGCTGGTCGTGCGTCGGCCCTGGCTTCGGCGCGGCCGCGGCAGTGCTCGCCTTCGCCGAGCTGGTGCCGTCGAGCTCGAGATCGAACGGCATCGACTGCTCGTCGTCCTCGCCCGCGCGCTCGCGCCTGACCACCGTCAGCTCGGTGTAGCGCAGCTCGCCGCCTTCGCGCTCCGCGTACGCCGGCTCGCGCTCGTCGAGTTCCTCGATCGTGCTCTGGCGCTCGGGCTGCGCTGCGGTGATCGACGCGGGGTCAAGCCCGATCGCGTCTGCCGCCTCGGCGAACACCGTCGCTGCCATTTCCAGCTCAGACGCGGTGTGCGACGCCATCGCTGTCAGCCGCAGGCGCGACGAGCCGGCGGGCACCGACGGCGGCCTGATCGCCTGCGCGAACACGCCGCGCTCGAGCGCCTCCTGGCACAGGCGCATCGCCGTGCGCTCGTCCTCGACGATCAGCGGCACGATGTGCATGTCTCCCTCCGCCACCGGGAAGCCCTCGCGCGCGAGACCGCGACGCAGCGCGCGCGCGTTGGCACGTAGGCGGTCGACTCGGTGCGGACGCTCGCGCAGCAGCTTCAGCGCGGCGAGCGCGCCCGCCGCCACCGGCGGCGGCGGCGCCGTCGAGTAGATCAACGAGCGTGCGGTGTTGATCAGGTAGCGCACCATTTCCGCGCTCGCGCACACGTACGCCCCGTAGGAGCCGAGCGCCTTGCCGAGCGTCCCCACGATCACGTCGACCTCGCGCTCGAGGCCCGCCTCGACCACGGCTCCGCGGCCGCCGGGACCGAGGTTGCCGGTCGCGTGCGCCTCGTCCACCATCAGGCGCGCGTCATACATCGCCGCCAGCTCGGCGATGTCCTCCAGCGGCGCCACGTCGCCGTCCATCGAGAACACCGAGTCCGTCACGATCAGCCGCCGCGAGCTGTCGCGGCCGCCGTGCTTGCGCAGGCTCCACATCAGGTGCTCGACGTCGCGGTGGCGGTACACGACCACCTCGGCCCGCGACAGGCGGCAGCCGTCGACGATCGACGCGTGGTTGAGCTCGTCGGAGAAGACCGTGTCACCGGCGCCGGCGAGCGAGCCGATCACGCCGATGTTCGCCAGATAGCCCGAGCCGAACAGCAGGCACGACTCGCTGCCCTTGAAGTCCGCCAGGCTCTCCTCCAGGCGACGGTGGATCGTCATCGTCCCGGACACCAGCCGCGAAGCGCCCGCGCCGACGCCCCAGCGCATCGCCGCCTCCGCCGCCGCCTCGCGCACACGCGGGTGATCGGCCAGGCCGAGGTAGTTGTTCGAGCACAGCAGCAGCACCGGCTTGCCGTCGATCAGGACCGTCGGGCCCTGCGGCCCGCTGACCAGTCGCAGGCGGCGGGAGAGACCGAGCTGCTCCAGTTCATCCAGGCGCTGTTCGATCTCGCTCATCTGTGCTCGCTCCCTAGCCCACCGGCACGCTGGTCGGTGACCGGTTGGCGGCGCCGTCCGGGCGCGGCGGCGGCGCCGCGCGCTTGGCGCGGTAGCGCAGTTGCTTGGATGGGTCCCATAGCCGCACCTCCAGGTCGATCTCCTCGGCGCTCGCCGCGCTGTCGCGCAGCTCACCCACCACATCCGGGGTCTCGCCCGCGAGCCAGCCCGAACGGTTGTCCGGTCGCGGGTTCTCGGCGTTGTCCGGTTGGCGCGCGACGTTCAGCCCCAGCTCCTCGAACATTGCCCGGTCGGTCTCCGGCTCGTTGCCGAGCGTCGTCAGGAAGTTGCCCATCATCACGCCGTTGATCCCCGCCTTGACCGCGAGCTGCTGCAGCTCGGCGAGGTTCTCGACGCGCCCCCCGCACAGCCGGAACAGCGCGTCCGGCAGGATCAGGCGGAAGATCGCGATCCACTTGACCGCCTCCCACGGGTCCATGTACTCACGGTCGCCGAACTTCGTGCCTGGCCGTGGGTTGAGCATGTTGATCGGCACGCTCGTCGGGTCGATCGCCGCCAGCTCGAACGCCATCTCGACGCGCTGCTCGCGCGTCTCACCGAGGTTCAGGATGCCGCCTACGCAGGTCTCGAGGCCCGCCTCGCGGACCGCGTCGATCGTCCGCAGCCGGCCCTCGTAGCGGACCGTGCTCGTCACCTCGTCGTAGTAGCTCTGAGCGGTCTCCACGTTGTGGTGCACGCGCTGGATGCCAGCCTCGCGCAGCGCCTTCGCGCGCTCCGCCGAGATGTGTCCGACCGACGCGCAGCGCTTGAGGTTGGTCTGCTCGGAGACCAGGCGCACGCCCGCCAGATACTTCTCAAAATCTCGCTTCGAAAGACCCTGTCCCTGCGTCACCATGCAGAAGCGATGCGCCCCGGCCGCCTCCGCCGCGCGCGCGTGCTCGAGAATCTGCTCGGGCTCCATCATCGCGTGCATCGGCGTCTCCGCGTCCGCGAAGCGCGACTGCGCGCAGAAGCCGCAGTCCTCGGCGCAGCCGCCGGACTTGGCGTTGACGAGCGAGCACATGTCGGTCGAGTCCGCGAAGCGACCCACTCGAACCTGCCACGCCCGCTCGATCAGCGCTTCGATCGAGGCGTGGTCCTCGATCTCTCCGAGCGCAACGGCCTCCTCGCGTGTGATCAGCGGCGCCACCTGCCACACCGTATGAGGTGTGGCGGACGGCTATTCGCCGCGCCAGCTCGGCGCGCGACGCTCCGCGAACGCCCGCATTCCCTCGCGCAGATCCCGCGACGCGAACGACGCGCGGCGCAGCTCGATCAGCTCCTCTTCGACCGCGGGTTCCAACCGGCTCTCCGCCGCCAGCAACGCCGCGATCACGCGCTTGTTGCCGGTCTGCGCCAGCGGCGCGTTGCCCGCCAGCTCCTGTGCCAGCTCTAGCGTCACGGCCTCGAGCTCCTCAGCCGCGGTCACGCGGTTGACCAGGCCCCACGCGAGCGCAGTCGACGCGTCGATGTAGTCGCCCAACAGGAACAGCTCGCGCGTGCGGGGCACGCCGATCGCGTCGATGAAGCGGCGCAGGCCCGTATGTGAGTAGACGAGCCCAAGCTTCGCCGGTGGCATACCCAGCTTGACGGCGGACTGGGCCACGCGCAGATCGCACGACAGCGCGAGCTCGAGGCCGCCACCGATCGTGTGACCGGGCAGCGCCGCCAGCGTCGGGTAGGGGAACGCTTCCAGCGCTTCGATCGCCATCGTGAACGGGTGCGCCACCAGTCGCTCGGCGCGCTCCTCGAAGTCCTCCTCTGGGATCTCCCCGATGTCGTAGCCCGCCGAGAACATGCCGTGCGCGCCGGTCACGATCACGCAGCGCGCATGCGAGTCGGGCGCCGCGAGCTGCTCGAGCGTGGCGCTGATCGCATCCAGCAGCGGATGGTCGAGCGCGTTGCGCTTCGCGGGGTTGGAGATCGTCAGGCGCAGCACGCCCGCCGCCGGCTCATCAACCAGCAGCTTGCCGTCGGCAAGCTCGCGTGTGGGGGCGCTGGAGGACACCGCGCGCGTTACTCGAGCACGACCAACGTGTCGCCCTCGTTCACCGACTGGCCCTCCGCGCAGCGGATCTCGGTGACGGTGCCCGCGTCTTCCGCCTCCACCGGCATCTCCATCTTCATCGACTCGAGGATCGCCACCGTGTCGCCCTCCTCGACCGTGTCGCCCACCGCACACTCGATTTTCCATACCGTGCCCGTGATATGAGCCTCGACGTCAGTCATCTGATCCTCCACACCCCGGTTGGCGCCTTGGCCGGGACGTTCGCCGTCCGGGCCACAACGATAGGACCAGGACAATAGATCGCGCCGCCGACCGACCCGCCCGCGCCGCGGCGATCGTGGTTGCCGCCCACAACGAGGCCGAGCGCATCGCAGCGACGCTTGCGGCGCTCGCCCGCGTGTTTCCCGACACGCCGATCTTCCTCGCTGACGACGGCTCGCACGACGCCACCGGCGCGATCGCCGCTGCGTCCGGCGCACGCGTCGTGCGCAGCGCCCCGGCGATCGGCAAGGGCGCCGCCGCCACGCACGCCGCGCGTGCCGCGCTGCTCGAGACCAGCACGGGTGCGCCGGGGCCCGCAACGGCCGGGAGCGATCCGGACCGCACAGCGGTGTTCGTGCTGTGTGACGGCGACCTCGGCGATTCCGCCGCGCAGCTCGGCGCGCTGGCCGATGCGGTCGCGTGCGGCGACGGTGATGTCGCCGTCGCGACCTTCGCGAGGCGCGTCGGCGGTGGCTTCGGGCTGGCGCTCGGCTTCGCGCGCTGGGCGATCCGCAAGCGCACCCGCGGCCTGCGCACGCGCGCCCCGATCTCCGGGCAACGCGCGCTCAGCCGGCGCGCGCTCGAAGACGTGCTGCCGTTCGCCGACGGGTTCGGCATGGAGATCGGCATCACGATCGACGCCGTGCGCGCCGGCCACCGGCTCGTCGAGATCGAGCTCGACCTCGACCATCGCGCCGGCGGGCGCACCGTCGCCGGCTTCGTCCATCGCGCGCGCCAGCTCTTCGACTTCGCGCGCGTCTACAGCGCGCGGCGCTAGAGCCTCAGCGGCGCGCGCAGTCGCGCGCGCGTAACCTTGCACCCTGCCGGAGGTACAGCGTCTGATGAGCGATCTTGCGTCGATGCGCGAGCAGGTCTACACCGATCCGCGGCCGAAGGAGTACTTCGACCGCTTTCACGAGCGTGCCCGCACGCGCGAACCGGACGGGGCGTACGAGTTCACGCGCGTGCTCACCTCGCTGTACGCGTACACGTTCCTGCGCGCGCGGGCGATCTCCGTCGAGAAGGTGCCCGGCAACGGCGCGGTGATCCTCGCTCCCAACCACTTCTCGTTCATGGACCACTTCCTGATGGGCTGCTACATCCGCCGCAAGGTCCGCTTCATGGCCAAGTCGCAGCTCTTCAAACCGCCGATGCAGTTCATCTACACGCACGGTGGCGTGTTCCCCGTACGCCGCGGCGCGCGCGACGAAGAGTGGTTCACGACCGCACGTTCGATCCTCGAGCGTGGCGGCGCCATAACCATGTACTGCGAGGGCGGGCGCTCGCGCACCGGCAAAGTCTCAGAGCTCGCCAAGCCCGGGATCGGGCGCCTCGCGCTGGAGACCGGCGCGCCGATCGTGCCGATCGCGATCTACGGCTCCTCGCACGTCCGCAACTGGAAGCGCCTGCAGTTCCCCAAGGTGACCGTGCAGTACGGCGAGCCGATCTTCTGGGAACCGGTGCCGGACTCCACGCGCGAGCAACAGCAGGCGGTCGCCGATCAGGTGCTCGTCGAGATCCGCCGTCTGTACGGCGGCCTCGAACAGCACGGCCGCAAGGGCATCCTGCGGCGCGTGCGCGAGCAGCGCCGCGCCGAGGGGCGCGCTCCCGAAAGCGCGCCGGTCGTCTGAGCCTGACCGAGCGTCGGGCGCGTCCCCTAGGGTTTCGCGGCATGCGCCCGCCAGCTAGCTCCCAGAGGCGGTATGCGCCAGCGCCTTGACTCCGGGGCGGTGATCCGCCGGGTCTTTCACATCTACGTCGACCAGGCGCCCGTCCTGATGCCCGCCGCGGCGGTCCTGTTCGTCTTCACAGGCATCCTCGGCGACCTGCTGATCGTCGCCAGCCCCGGGCTCGCGCTCCTGGCCGTGCTGATCGAGCTGGTCGCCGGCACGCTCTTCACCGGCATGGTCGTGCAGCTCGTCGCCGACGTTCAGGATGGGCGCCGCGACGCCAGTCCGGTGCAGCTGCTGCGCGCGGCCACACCGGTGCTCGGACAGCTGATCCTCGTCGGCATCGTCGCCGGCATCGGCGTCGTGATCGGCTTCATCCTGGTCATCATCCCCGGGCTCTACCTGCTGACCATCTGGTCGCTCGCCGCGCCGGTCGTCGTGCTCGAGCGTCCCGGCGTGTTCCCGGCGCTGCGACGCAGCCGCGAGCTCGTGCGCGGCAACGGCTGGCAGGTGTTCGGCGTGATCGCCGTGCTCTACATCCTCGTCAGCGTGTTCTCGTTCATCATCGAGGGCGCCGCCGACTCGGCCGGCACCGGCGTCGGCATCGTCGTCAGAGTGATCGTCGGCGTGCTCACCGCTCCGCTCGTGGCGCTCGCCTCCTCGGTCATGTACTTCGAGCTGCGCGGGCGCTCGCGCGAGGACGCGCTCGAGCCCGAGCCCGACCCCGCGGGTCCGTTCCAGGCCGGCGGCTACCCGCCCGCCGCCCAGTAGACCCGGCGGACAGCGGCCAATAGGCTGCAGCGGAGCATGTCCGCGATCGACGCGTCAACGCTGCTGCGCCCGGGCCTGCTCGAGCAGGCCTCGATCGTGCTCGCCCGCGCCGCGCCAGCCGCCGCTGACTCGGTCGGAGCCGACCTCGGCGCGGCGTTCACCGGTCTCGGCGCGCGCGTACGGTCGTGTGAGCTTTTCGCCGAGCTCGTCGCCGAGGGCCAGCAGGACGCGACCGAGCAGGCGGCGGCCAACGCTGCCAGCGAGGCACTGGCGGACGCCGGTGTGATCGAGCTGCTCGCGGTCGACGCCGCGAGCGTGTTCGCGCGCGCGTACGGGGATTCCCGCCCGGGGGCTCAGCGCGAAGGCCTCGGTGACGGTGAGCGGGCGCGCGACGCGCTCGCCGCGTGTCTGGACGCGAGTTGGAACATCAGCCGCGTGATCGCCGAGCGTGCGTTCCTGCCCGACTCGCGCGGCGGGCGCATCGTCTACATCGCGCCACGCTCGGACGCCGGCGAGCACGCCGACGCCGCGTGCGCCGGCCTCGAGAACCTCGCGCGGACGCTCTCGATCGAGTGGGCCCGTCACGGCATCACCGCCGTCGCGATCGCGCCCGGACTGGCCAGCGCCGCCGAGATCGCGGCGCTGACCGCCTACCTGGCCTCGCCGGCGGGCGCCTACTTCTCGGGCTGCCTGCTCGACCTTCGCGGTCCCGCGCGTCAGCCCTGAGCGCCGGCGTCAGCCGGTCATGCCGCCGAAGATCCCGCCGGTCACGTGCAGCGTCTGCCCGTGCACGTAGTTGGACCACGGCGAGCACAGGAAGAACACACCGCCGGCGGCCTCTTCGGGTGTCGCGGGGCGCCCCAACGGGATGATCGCGGAGGCCATCTGGCGCATCTGCTCGGGAATCCCCAGCTGGATCTGCTCGCCGTCCTTCTCCATCGTGTTCTCATCGACCTTCGCCTGGGTCAGGCGCGTGTCGATGAAGCCGAACGCCACCGCGTTGACGTTGACTTTGAACTGGCCCCACTCCTTGGCGACGGTTTTGGTGAGGCCGACGACGCCGGCCTTACCGGCCGAGTAGTTGGCCTGTCCGGCGTTGCCGAAGGTGCCCGAGGTCGAGGAGATGTTGACGATCTTGCGGAACACCTCCTTGCCTTCTTCGCGCTCCTTCTTGGCCGGCTCGCGCAGGTATGGCGCGGCGGCGCGGATCACGCGGAAGGGGACGACGGTGTGAATGTCGAGCATCGCCTGGAAGTGCTCGTCGGACATCTTGTGCACGGGCGCGTCGAGCGTGTAGCCGGCGTTGTTGACGATGATGTCGATCTTGCCGAAGGAGTCGACCGCCTTCTGCACGAGCGCGTCGGCCGCGCCGGGCTTCGTCAGGTCGCCCGCGAACACGGCGGTCTCGCCCTGGATCTCGCCGGCTGCCTGCTCGGCGACGTCGCCATCGAGGTCGTTGATCAGGACCTGCGCGCCCTGCGCGACGAGCAGCTCCGCGGTGGCGCGTCCGATCCCGCGGGCCGAGCCCGTGACGATCGCCGATTTGCCGTCGAGTACTCCCATAACTTGCGGTCTCCTTTGGTGGTGGGACGGCGAGTTATATCTGGCTCGGCTTGATCGACGCGCCTCTGGCGCGCCCCGTCGAACCCGCTCGCGCGGGGCCGAAGCGTGCGCGTCACCGAGATCTAAGAGTCACCGAGATCTAAGAATTTCCTAAGATTGCTTGTAAGCTGCTGGGATGTCGACCGCGACCTCAGGGGGGCGCGCGACGACGGGTCACCCGCCGGTGGTGGCCGGAAGCCTCGTCGACGCGCACTTCGTCCTCCAACACGCGAAATCGCCGTACCTCGCAGACCTCGACATTGTCGGTCTCGATCCGTTCCTGCGCGGGCTGCTGTTCACGGATGGAACAGTCTCGCGGGCGCTCGAAGCGCACACCCTCGCGCCTGTGACCGTTGCGCCGGTCGAGCAGGTGACCGTGCGCGTGCGCCAGCCGGCCGCCGGCTACCTGGCCGTCGGCGAGCGCCGGCAGTGCCTGCGCAGGCGCGTGACGATGCATATCGCCGACAGACACCTGGCGGTGTGGGCGGAGTCCTACATCGTGCCCGAGCGGCTGCCGTCGCAGTTCGAGGCGACCCTCGGCGAGACGGCGCAGGGGATCGGCGGCTCGCTGCAGCAGCTGAAGCTGGAGAGCTCGCGCGAGCTGCTCTTCTTCGGACTGTCCGCGCCGCCGGCCTGGGCTGAGCCAGACGCGTCCGTGAGCACCCTGGCGCGCGTCTACCGGATCGTCACTCAGGCGCAGCCGGCGTTGCTGATCACCGAGCACTTCGCGCTCGAGCGACGCCTTGGTCGTTACCAGCTCGTCGGATCCTCCGGCGCGGCCGGCTTCTGAAACGTGGGTTCAGAAATCAGCAGTCGCGGGCAGGCCGACGTAGCTTTCGGCGAGGCTCCGAGCGGCAGCCGGCGAGCGCGCGAGGTAGTCCAGGCGCGCGAGCTGCAGGCGGCGTTGAAACGCTCCGCCGCCGAGGTCGTGCAGCAGCTGGGTCATGTAGTTGGAAAAGTCCTGCGCCTGCCACACGCGCCGCAGCGCCGTCTCGGAGTAGGCGTCGAGCGAGCGCGTCGATCCCTCTGCGTAGAAGGCGGCGAGCGCGCCTGCGAACAGGCGCACGTCGTTGAGCGCGAGATTGAGGCCCTTGGCGCCGGTCGGCGGCACGATGTGGGCGGCGTCGCCGAGCAGGAACAGGCGCCCGTACTGCATCGGCTCGCACACGAAGCTGCGCATCGGCGTGATGCTCTTGTCGAGGATCGCGCCCTCGTTCACGCGCCAGCCGTCGCTCGCGAGGCGCAGCTGCAGCTCCGCCCAGATCCGCTCGTCGGGCCATTGCTCGATCCGCTCGTCCGGCCCGACCTGCAGGTACAGGCGGCTGATCTGCACCCCACGCATCGAGTACAGCGCGAAGCCGCGCTCGTGCCAGGCGTAGATCAGCTCATCCGTCGCGGGCGCCGCTTCGGCGAGGATTCCGAGCCAGCTGAACGGGTAGACGAACTCGTGCTCAGCGAGGACGCCCGCGGGGATCGAGCGCCGGCAGACGCCGTGGAAGCCGTCGCAGCCCGCGATCACGTCGCAGTCGAGCGCGTGCGAGGCGTCCGCGTGGGTGTAGCTGATGCGTGGCCGTTCGCCATCGAGGTCGTGAACGGCGAGATCGGAGACGTCGAAGTGCAGTGCACCGCCCGAGCGCGAACGCGCCGCGATCAGGTCCTTGATGATCTCCTGCTGTCCGTAGATCGTGATCCGCCTGCCCGTCAGCGCGGTCATGTCGATGTGCTGGGTGTGGCCCTGGTGGCGCAGGTAGATGCCGCGGTGCGCCAGGCCCTCGCGCGCCAAGCGCTCGCCGGCGCCGAGCTCGCTGAGCAGCTCGACGGTGTTGTGCTCGAGCAGCCCCGCCCGCACGCGTTGCTCCACGTAGGCGCGCGAGCGACGCTCGAGCACCACCGATTCGATGCCGGCGCGCTCGAGCATCAACGCAAGGGTCAGCCCTGCAGGCCCGGCGCCGACGATGCCGACCTGCGTCCTCACGAGGCGAGCATAGCCAATGGCTAGAGGCGCGATGAAGCGCCCAGCCGAACGGCTGGCGCGATTGCGTCTGCAGGCGGCGCGGCGGCTGGCGGGCCCCGCCCTCGCATCGCTCGGCCAGGAGCGCTGGAGCGCGGTCGATGACTACCTCGCCACGCAGCTCGTCGGCGAGGACAGCGTGTCGGCAGCCGCGCTCGCCGCGGGCGCGGCTGCGCAGCTGCCGCCGATCACGGTGTCCGCGACGCAGGGCAAGCTGCTCGAGCTGCTGGCGCGCGTGCATGGCGCCCAGCGGATCCTCGAGCTCGGGACGCTCGGCGGCTACAGCAGCATCTGGCTGGCGCGCGCGCTCCCGCCAGGCGGACGGCTGGTGACGCTCGAGGCGAGCCCGCGTTTCGCCGAGGTCGCGCGCGGGAACATCGAACGAGCGGGGCTCGCCGAGACCGTTGAGGTGCGCGTCGGCGCGGCGCTCGAGACGCTGCCACAGCTCGCTGCCGAGGCCGGGCCACCGTTCGACATGATCTTCATCGACGCCGACAAGGCCAACTACCCGCTCTACCTGGAGTGGTCGTTGAAGCTGTCGCGTCCCGGGACGCTGATCGTTGCCGACAACGTCGTCGGCGCCGGCGCGATCATCGATGCTGGCGGCAGCGAGCCCTGGGGCGAGGCCGGCGGCGTGCAGGGCGTGCGCCGCTTCTATGGTCTGCTCGGCGCCGAGCCGCGTGTCAGCGCGACTGCGATCCAGACCGTCGGGGACAAGGGCTACGACGGGTTCGTGCTCGCGCTCGTGACCGCGCCGCCCGCGGACTGAGATGACGCTCGGCGAGCGCTGCAACGCCAGCCTGGTGCTGGACCGCAACCTCGAAGCCGGCCGCGGCGCGAACCTCGCGTACGTCACGGACACCGACTCGCTGACCTATGAGCAGCTGTCGGGCCAGGTCAACCGCATGGGCGGCGTGCTCCGGGAGCTTGGTGTCCGCCGTGAACAACGCGTGCTGCTCGTGCTCGACGACACGACAGTGTTTCCCGTCGCCTTCCTGGCAGCGATGCGGATCGGCGCGGTGCCGATTCCCGTCAGCGTGCGCGAGACGCCGGCCAACTTCCGACATTTCATCGAGGACTCCTATGCGGAGGTCGCCGTCTGCGACGCGCAGATCCTGTTGAAGCTGCGCGCGGCGCTCGCCGGTGTTGACGTGCGTTACCTCGCGCGCGGTGGCGAGGACGGCGCGATCGAGCTCGACGGCGCGCTCGCCGCGCAGTCCGATCAGCTCGACGCCGCCGACACGCATCGCGACGACATGGCCTTCTGGCTGTACACGTCGGGATCGACCGGCAAGCCGAAGGGTGTCGTGCACGTGCACAGCAGCATGGAGGTGACGTGCGAGACGTTCGGGCGTCACGTGCTGCAGATGCGCGAGGACGACCGCATCTTCTCGACGACCAAGCTCTACCACTCCTACGGTCTCGGCAACAGCCTCTCCTATCCGTTGCACTTCGGCGCGAGCGCCGTGCTGCTCGACGGGGCGCCGACACCCGAGCGGCTGCTGGCGAGCTTGCGCGAGCATCGCCCGACGGTTTACTGCTCGGTGCCGGCGCTCTACCGGCAGCTCGTCGCCGACGCAGACGCCGCGGAGGCGTTCGCGTCGGTGCGGCTGTGCGTGTCGGCCGCGGAGCCGCTGCCGATACGCACCTTCGAGCAGTGGCGCGAGCGCTTCGGGCTGGAGATCGCAGACGGGATCGGCGCGACCGAGATGTTCGTGACGTTCTGCTCGAATCGCCCGGGCGAGGTCGTCCCGGGCACGACGGGGCGACCCGTTCCGGGCTACGAGTTGCGGCTGCGCGACGACGCGGGCGGGCACGTGCAGGGGGCCGGCGTCGGCTCGCTCGAAGTGCGCGGTGGCTCGCGCGCCGCCTTCTACTGGCACCAGCGCGAGAAGACCGCGAGCGCCATACACGGCGACTGGCTCGCGACTGGCGATCGCTTCCGGCGTCGCGACGACGGGACCTACGAGTACGTGGGCAGGACCGACGACATGCTGAAGGTCGGCGGTCTGTGGGTCTCGCCGGTTGACATCGAGCGGGTGCTGCTCGAGCACCCAGCCGTCGAGGGCGCGGGTGTTGTCGGCGTGCGCGTCGAGGACTACAACCGTGTCGCCGCGTTCGTCAAGTGCGGCGCCGGCGCGAGCGGCGACGAGGGGCTCGCCGACGTGCTGCGGTCGTGGTGCAGAGAGCGCCTGCGCGAGTACGAATATCCGCACGTGGTCAGGTTCGTCGACGAGCTGCCGCAGACGCTCAACGGCAAGCCCCAGCGGTTCAAGCTGCGAGAGCTGATCGAGCGCGAGCTGACACCGACGCGCGAGCTCGAGCACGGCTCGCTCGCGCAGATGCTCACCGGTGTGGCCGTCGCCGAGCGCGATCAGGCGGTGCTCGAGCTGGTGCTCGAGCAGATCGCCGCTGTGCTCGGCGAGCGCTCCGTCGGCGCCGGCGATGCGCAGCGCTCGTTCGAGGAGCTCGGCTTCGACTCGCTCGCTGCCGTGGAGTTGCGCAATCGCCTGTGCAGCGCCGCCGGCCTGCCGCTGCCCTCGACCCTGGTCTTCGACCGGCCGACGCCGGCAGCTGTAGCTGCCCTGATGCGCGCGCTCGCGGAAGGACTCGCGCCCGACAGCGAGCTGGGCGGCGACGGGCGCGCCGAGCAGGCGTCCTACCTCGAGCGCGCGCTCGCGAGCGTCGAGCGGCCGACGCCCGCGCCGCGGATGCCGCCCGCGTCGTTCGCGATCCGCGTCAAGACCTCGGCGTGGCTGCGCAGCGTCGTGCCGGTGCGTTTCTGGGTGAGCAGAGCCGAACGCCGCGGCGCGCACACGTGGGAGCGCTACAGCGGCGAGCGCGCGCAGGCGCTTGCAGCGATGGAGACGATCCTCGCTGGCACTGCGCGCGCGGGCGAGCTGGCGCAGGTCGCGCGTGCGTCGATGGTGGAGGGCAAGATCGACCGGGCGCTGTTCTGGCAGCGTCCGTGGTCGGCGCGGCTCGACGCCGAGTCGGCCGCGCACCTGCAGCGGGCGCTGTCGAGCGGTCGCGGTGTCGTGCTCAGCGCCTGCCACATGGGCCCGTACTACCGGCTGCAGTGCGTGTCGCCGCTCGACGGTCCCGGCACCTACCTCGTGCCGGGAGCGTGGTTCTTCGAGCCGCCCAGCTCCGACCACTGGGGGCGCCGTCTCGCGCGCTGGCGCAAAGGCACGAACAGTCGCCTGGTGCCGGCCAAGGGCTCGTTCCGGATCATCCAGGCGCTGCTCGAGCGCGGCGAGCGCGTGCTGCTGTTCTTCGACATGCCCGGCGCGCGCAAGACGCGTTTTCTGGGCAAGCCAGCGATGCTCGCCGACGGCACGGCGCAGCTGGCGATTCGCGCCGACGCGCTGGTCGTGCCGCTGCGCGCGCGCCGCGACGGCCACGACGTCTACGTGGACGTCGCCGAGCCGCTCGACCCGCGGCAGTGCGCCGGCGTCGACGAGCTGATCGACACGCTCGCGGCGCTGCACGAGCGCTGGATCCTCGAGCTGCCCGAGACGATGGCCGACCCGCGCACGTTCGGCTGGGAGCAGGGCGCGAGCGCGAACGCGTGGGTGGCGCCCGCCGTCGCGTCGCCATCACGGCGCCTGCGCTGAGCGCCGCGCAGGCAGCCGGCTCAGCCGGCGATGATGACGCCGAAGTCCTGCGTGTAGATCGCGCCGGGTTGTCCGTGCGCGAGCGAGGCGGGCGGGTGCGGTGAGATGCCGATGCCGGTTTCGCGGTAGCGGGCGTCGAGGATGTTCGCGCGGTGTCCCGGCGAGGCCATCCATGCGGCGACGATCGAGTGGGGTGTCGCCAGGTAGAGCGTTCCCCAGGCGATGTTCTCGCCGACTTCGTAGCCGACACGCGAGCTCGAGATGTAGCCGGCGTCGCGCAGGCGCGCGAGCGGCGTCTGGCCGCTCGGTCCGTCGTGTTCGAAGTAGTCGCCGAAGGCCATGCTCACCGAGTGCGCCTGGGCGGCGCGGCGCAGCCGCCTGTTCGGTCGCAGCGCTCGCTCCCCGTGCGCGAGGCGTTCACGGTTGATCAGGCACAGCGTCCCGGCGCGGATCAGCGCGGTGTTGGTGGGGGAGGGGCGCAGCCGCGTGTTGGCGCAGGTGTGGTTGGCGTAGCTGGTCGTCGTGTGCTTGCTGCAGCTCCCTGGGAGCGCGCCGGCGCCCGCGTGGTAGCTCGCGCAGACGGCACCTCGGTGGGCGTTGCGCTGGGCGGCGAGCGCCGGCGCGACCGCCGTGCAGGCGCCGAGCGTGAGCGTCGCGAGTGCGACATTTCGGACGGTGCGTAGAGGGGCCACGGGGACCTATCGGCCCCGCGTCGCGCAAACATGAGCAGGAAGGGTGAGGTTTGGACAGCTCTTGCAAGCGCCCGCCCGCAGCCCGGCGGCTCGCTACAGCGCGAGCACTCGTCCGAGCACCTCGCGCATGATCTCGTCGCTGCCGCCGCCGATCGGGCCGAGGCGCGCGTCGCGCGCGGCGCGCTCGATGAAGTACTCGCGCATGTAGCCGGCGCCGCCGTGGATCTGCAGGCATGCGTCCATCAGCTCGAAGCACGCTCGCTGGGTCAGCAGCTTCGCCATCGTCACCTCCCGCAGCGGCTCCTCGCCGGCGACGAAGCGGCGCAGCGCGTCGTAGGTGACGCAGCGGCACGTGTGCACGGAGGTCGCGAGGTCGGCGAGCTTGTGGCGGATCGCCTGGTGGCCGGAGAGCGGGCGCCCGAACGCCTGGCGCTCGCGGGCGAACTCGGCGGTGCGCTCCCACGCGAGCGTCATCGCGCCAACCGCGCCGAGCGCCATCGCCAGACGCTCCCATTGGAAGTTGGCCATGATCAGCTTGAAGCCCTCGTCCAGCTCGCCGAGCAGGTTCTCCTCGGGCACGAACACGTCCTGGAAGCTGATCGTGGCGGTGTCCGAGGCGTGCCAGCCGAGCTTGTGCAGAGCCGATGAGCTGACGCCCTCGCCGCGGTCGACGATCAGGAACGAGATGTCGTGGTGGCGGCTCGACGCGGCCGTCTGCTTCGTCTTGACCGCTGTCACGATGAAGTGCGCGCGCACGCCGTTGGTGATGTAGGTCTTCTCGCCGTTCAGCACCCAGCCGCCCTCGACGCGCTCCGCGCGCGTACTGATCGCCGCGACGTCCGAGCCGGCGCCCGGCTCGGTGATGCCGAGCGCACCGATCAGCTCGCCGCGAATCGCCGGAACGAGGTAGCGCTGCTTCTGCTCGGCGGTGCCGAACTTCCAGATCGGTGGCGTGGCGATGTTGATGTGTGCGCCGATGCCGGCCGCGGTGCCGCCGGAGCCGATCCGCGCCATCTCCTCGCAGAGCACCGCCTCGTGCAGGTAGTCGCCGCCCTGACCGCCGTACTCCTCCGGGTACTTGAGGCCGAGCAGTCCCTGCGCGGCCAGCTTCGGAAACACGTCGTCGGAGAACCAGCGATCGTCCTCCCATTGCTGCGCGTGCGGGGCGAGCTCGCGCTCGATGAAGCCACGCACGGACTGGCGCAGCGGCTCGTGCTCGTCGGAGAATGGCGGGTGGGGAGCGCTCATCGCTCGCCGCAGCTTCTCAGAACGGCGAGCATGTGGCGATCGCGGCGCTGACGGTCAGGTGCGGCGCTGCCCGCAAGACACGACGCCCGGCTATACGGTGGAGCGCGAGCGCAGTGCTGCGGATCAATGCGCTAGGCCGGGAGCAGAGCCCGTGGGTCATCCCTTCTAGGCAGGCTCGGGAAGTAGGCGCTCGACGAGCACGCCGGCGGGCCGCCTGAAGATCGCTTCCTCGAGCTCACGCCGATAGCTCAACAGCGCGAGGCTAGGGGCGATCGCGAAGTCGCCGGCGTTGAGCTCATCGCCGCACAGCACGCCGTCCCCGATCCAGGCGTCAACGCGGTCCAGCAGCGCGGGCACACCGGCGATGAGCTCGCTCTCGTTTCCGTCGTTGGCGCGGAACGAGCGTCCCGCCATCCGCGAGAGCGGCCCGCGCATCACATCCGATCTGGTCAGCAGCGCGCCGAGGCGACCGTTGCCTCCGCGTAGATGCATCGCGTCGAGCCCGGCCGCGGCTGTCGCGAGGGCCACGCGCCGCGCGGCCATCTGCAGGACCTCGTCACCCCACCGCTGCGCCGCTTCGACCTCGCTCCTGCGATCGGGGTCCGTCGGGAACAGAGCCGGCTCGGGTTGAACGCGCTCGAGGAAGCGGGCGATCGCACGGTTGGTCTGAATCCGCTCGCCCGCAAGCCGCAGCGCGGGGACCGTGCCGAGCCTGTCGAGGATCGCGAGCTGGCGATGGGTGGCGCCGTCAACGGTGCGGATCGGCGTGCGGTGACCTGCGAACCCATGCGCACGGACGAGGAACGGGTGCAGGCCGGTAGGCAGCTCGACCGTGTCGTATGGGATGTGCTTGTGTTCGAGCATCAGCGACGCCGTGCGGCACGCATGCGAGCCGGGAATCACGTAGAGCTTCGCCCCCATCCGATGATCGTCGCACGGCACCGCGCCGCCCGTCGTCCTCACGATCTCACGGCGTCGCGTGTACCGGCACGCGCCTGTGCTCGGCGAACAGCGTGAGCGCATAGCGCCCGGCTGGATGCTCTCGCGCGCGCCGCACGAGCGCAGCTGTGGCGGGGGCCAGCACATCGGGCTGGGGCAACGCGACGCCGTAGCCTGGCGGGACGATCACCGGTGCGCAGAGCGCCGCGAAGGTCAGGTCCGCGGCGCCGAAGCTTTCGCCGCACAGGTACGAGCGACCGTCGGACAGGAGCTCCGCAGCGTGGTCGAGCTCGCCGAATACGGTCGACTCATCGGCCGCCTCGGTCCCGGGAACGATCCCGAGAGCGCGCGCCACATAGCGCTTCAGTAGCGGCCAGCCGGCGCGTAGCGTCGCGTCCTCCCAGGCGGGTACGCCCTGATCGTTGAACGCGAACACAAGCTTCGGCTGGCGGAACATGTGCACGTAGACGAGCCGCCGTCCGGGTGGCCCGAGGCGCTCGTCGAAGCGGCCGCACAGCGACTCGACCTCGGCGCGCGCGGCAGGCGCGTCCGGAAACAGCCGCCGCTCGCCCGCTACGTGCGCGTCGCTCCACAAGAGGATCTCGTGCGACTCCCCGATCGCGCCGTCGCGGGTGACGAGCACCGGCACCGTCGCGCCGCCGCCCGCGCGTCGCGCCGCCAGCCGGTGGATGCCCTGGATGTGGCGCTCCTCGCGGTAGGGCAGCTCGGCGTGGTCGAGCGCCCAGCGCGCCTTCTCGCAGTAGTGGCTGATCGGGATCGTGATCAGCCGCAGCACGGCCGCCTCGCGGTCAGAGGGCGTGTTGATGGAAGATGTGTCAGATGAAGAGCGCCGAGCAGACGCCGAGCACCAAGATCAAGTCCGCGCCGCGCGTGCGACGCATGCTCGCCGGGGCGCTCGACGCAGCGATCGTCGCCGGCGCCACGTGGCTGTGGCGCCGCCGGCGAGGCGACGGCGAGAACGCGCGCTCGGCGCGCTGGATGGGGCTGCTCGAGCCGGCGACGGAGTCGCTTCGCCAGCAGCTGCGCAGCCCCGGGCAGCTGCTGCTCGGGGTGCGCACCGTCGACCGTCGCACCGGCCGGCGGCTGGAGCTGTGGCGCACGCTGGTGCTGCTCGGCCTCGGCGTGGCGCGCATCACGCTCGTGCGGCGCCTGGCACCGCCCCCGTTGACGCCCGAGCAGGAACGCGCGCGGAGCGGGTTCCTGGAGGAGCTGAACGCGATCCAGGCGCGCCATCCGGACGACGAGCGCGCGCGTGAGGCGGAACGACAGCAGCTGTTCGAACGCCAGCACAACCAGCTCCCGGACATCCTCCGTCGCACAGCGGTGCCGGCGCTCGCGCTCGGGCTGATCAACAGCCGCCTGCGCCGTCGCCTCGCCCCCACGACGGAGGTCCTGGCCGAGGGAGGCGAGCCTCACAAGCCGTAGGAGCGGCCGATCACGTCGAGCATGATCTCGTCGGTGCCGGCGCCGATGCGGTTCAGGCGCATGTCGCGCCACACGCGCTCGACGCCGTACTCGCGCATGTAGCCCGCGCCGCCGTGGATCTGGATGCATTCGTCGGCGACTTCGCAGGCAATGCGCGCGGCGTGCAGCTTGGCCATCGAGATCTCGCGCACGGGGTACTCGCCGTTGTTGAAGCGCCACGCGGTCACGTACACCATCTGCCGCGCCGACTCGATTTTCGTCGCCATCTCGGCGAACTTGTGGCGGATCACCTGGAACTTGCCGATTTCGCGGCCGAACGCCTTGCGCTCGTGGGCGTACTGGAGCGTGCGCTCGAAGCACTTCTGCGCGCCGGCGACGCAGCCGGCGGCGCCGATCAGGCGCTCGCCCTGGAGCTCCCACATGATGTGGTAGAAGCCCTTGCCGACCTGCCCGAGCACGGCGCTCTCGGGAACGCGCACGTCCTGGAAGGCGAGCAGCGCTGTGTCAGACGCGTGCATGCCGAGCTTCTCGAGCT
This sequence comes from uncultured Solirubrobacteraceae bacterium, assembly GCA_963838405.1. GTDB lineage: Bacteria > Actinomycetota > Thermoleophilia > Solirubrobacterales > Solirubrobacteraceae > Palsa-744. The sequence goes on from CAWIRA010000001.1 coordinate 234,236, forward strand.
TCTTCTCGCGGATCACCCCGGGACTGTCCATCGGCACGAGGAACAGCGTGAAGCCGTCGTAGCCGGAATCGATCCCGCCCGCCCCGGTCTTCGTGACGAGCACGATCACGTCGGCGCGGTGGCCATTGGTGATGTAGGTCTTGGAGCCGTTGATGATGTAGTCATCGCCGTCTTTGACCGCGCGCGTCTTGATTCCTTTCACGTCCGAGCCAGCATCCGGCTCGGTGATCCCCAGGCAGAGGATCGCGTCGCCCTTGATCGCCGGTTCCGCCCAGCGGCGCTTCTGCTCCTCGGTGCCGAACGCGAGGATCGGAGGCATCGCCATGTCCGTCTGCACCGCCAGGCCCATCGCCAGACCGCCGGAGTTGGCGTTGGTGATCTCCTCCGCGAGCACCAGGCTCGTGTAGTAGTCGCCGCCCTGACCGCCGTACTCCTCGGGCTTGTCGAGGCCGAGAAAGCCGAGCTCGCCCATGCGCTTGAACACGGAGTTGGGGAACGTCGTCTCCTCCCATTCCTCAGCGTGCGGCGCCAGCTCTTTGACGGCGAAGCTGCGGATCGACTCGCGCAGCTGTTCGTGCTCGTCGGTGAAGATGAAGTGCTTGCGCTGGCTCTTGAAGTCCGGCTTGCGCACGCTCTCGGCGGTGGCGGGCATGGGGTGGGTCTCCTTGCTCTGGTGGGGTTCGCGGCGGCGTGGCCGCTGGCGGGGGCGGGCGGCTACAGACGCTAACGCAGCCTTGCACAAAAGTAAAGAGTAGAGCTTCCCACTTCTCACGCAGCGCAAAGCGGCCGGGACCGATAGCCTCCCCGCATGCACGCACGGGGGCGATCGATCGGGTGGCTCTTCTGCCTCGCGCTGATCGCGGCTTCAATCGGCGTGACGCTGAGCGCGGCGCTCGCCAACGCGGCGGCCGTGCTGCCCCCAGAACTGGTGGCACTCGAGCAGCACACGAGCGAGCTGAAGCTCACGAGCCTGCGCTTCACGCTGGCCGAGTCCACGATCGTGCCTGCGGGCGAGCACGAAATCACAAAGGTGCTGAAGCTCTTGGGGAGCGACTCGACGACCACCGGGGAGGAGACGCTCGTCGCGCCTGCCGCCAACGTTTCGCTCGACTTCCTCGGGTCGAGACTGACCGTGCGCACTGTTGCGGGCGTCGACTATGTGTACATCGGCAAGCTCGCACGGCTCGACCACGGTCGGCCGTGGATCAGGCTCGGTCGCGGCGGCCTGGGTGAACTGTTCACCGTCAACGGTCATCCCGCTCCGATCAGGAAAGACGCGACGCCGCATTCGAGTGTCCCCACGTTGGCCGAACCACCGTTCTCCGCGCTCGAGAAGGATCTCGCCGGTGCGCGCGAAGTCCATGCCGTCGGCGCGGGCACCGCGGACGGGCAGCCGGTGACAAGCTTCCTGGCGGTGCTCGAACCCTCGCAACTGGAAGGCGAAAAGCCTTCGGCGCTGAAAGCCACTCCGACGCCGGCGCCGCAGCCGCCGACCACTACGCTCGAAGTGTCGTTTGCCCAAAGCGGACTGCCCGTGCGCACGATCATCCGCGCACAGGATTCGCAGCTGACGGATACGGAGACGCTCGAAATCCCCGAAGTGAACTTTCCGCTCGTGATCGACGCGCCTGCCGACGCCCGCACGATCGGAATCCGCGCCGTCCGCCGGCTCGAGCGCCGCTCGGAAGCGATGGCACGCAAACGCCGGAAGAAGAAGTAACAGTGCCGACCGACAAGGTCCTCTACGACGTAGCCGACTCGGGCGTCGCGACGATCACGCTGAACGACCCGGACACGCGCAACGCGCTCTCGCCGGAGCTGCTTGGCGGCTTGCTCGAGGCGTTCGAGCGCGCGCGCGAGGAACAGCAGGTGCGCTGCGTGGTGCTGGCGTCCTCGCACGCGAAGACGTTCTCCTCGGGTGCGAGCCTCGGCGGCTTCGGCGCCGACACGCCGCTCGTGGAGAAGCACTTCGCCTCCGAGCGCTTCGTGGGCCTGTTCAAGCTGATCGGCGCGCTGGGCAAGCCGACGCTATGCGTGGCGCGCGGCCACGTGCTGGCGGGCGCGCTGGGGATCGCGCTGGCGTGCGATCTGATCCTCGCCTCCGAGGAGGCAACGTTCGGCACGCCGGAGATCAACGTTGGCACCTTCCCGTTCATGATCATGGCGCTGATCTACCGCAACGTGCCGCGCAAGAAGGCAAACGAGCTGCTGCTGCTGGGCGAGCGCTGGAGCGCGCAGGAGGCGCTGGCGGCGGGGATCGTCAACCGCGTCGTCGCCGACGCCGAGCTCGATCAGCTCGCGGCTGAGTGGGCGGGCAAGCTTGCGAGCAAGTCGCCGGTGATCATGCGCCTAGGCAAGGAGGCGATGCGCCGCCAGCTCGACATGCCGCTGGATGACGCGCTCGACTACCTGCGTGCGCAGCTGAGCCTGGCGCTCTCGACCGAGGACATCGTCGAGGGCGTGACGGCGTTCTTCGAGAAGCGCGAGCCGCAGTGGAAGGGCCGCTGAGTTTCGGCCTGAGAGCGCATCCCGCATTGGTATGCTTTTTGAATGTCACAGATTGCGGTGCGCTTGACAGAAGAGCAGCTGCGTTTGCTGGATGGAGCCGTTGCACAGGGCAAGTTCGGCTCGCGGGCGGAGGCTGTTCGTGTGGCCATCGGGCTGCTTGAAGACGAGCTGCGCGAGGCCCGGGTCGCAGACTCCTACCGCGCGGCTTACGCAGCCATGCCGCTCACCGCGGAGGAGACGCTCATGCTCGACGCTGCGGCTGCTGTGGCCGGCGACGCTCTGGTGTGATCGAGCGTGGCGAGGTCTGGGACGCCGATCTCGGGCCGGTCGTCCGGCCGGTAGTGGTCGCGACGCGCGAAACCGCGATCCCCGTGTTGACCCGCCTGAGCTGTGTGGTCGTGACAAGCACGGTCCGCGGTCACATCGCCGAGGTCGAGCTAACACGATCGCACGGCATTCGTGAGCCGAGCGTCGCGAACTGCGATTGGCTCATCAACGTCGCCAAGGATCGCCTCGTTCGCCGCCGCGGTTCGCTCGATCCCTTCACGCTGCGGCGACTCAACGCCGCGCTCGTGCTCGCGCTCGGCCTCGACGTCTAACGAGCAAAGTAAGAAGTAGGGCTCTTTACTTCATACCTGCCGCGGATACGGCTAGGATGGCGCACGTGGCTGGGTCCTCCACTCAGAATTCGCTCCTGCGACCGCTGGTCGAGGATCTGCACGCGCGCCGCGCGCAGATCCGCCTGGGGGGCGGTGAGGAGAAGATCGCCGCGCAGCACGCGCGCGACAAGCTGACGGCGCGCGAGCGGATCGCGCTGCTGGTTGACGACGGCACGTTCGTGGAGCTGGGAATCCACGGTCGCCCGCACTTCTCCCAACGCGCGATGGACGGCGTCGAGGCGCCGGCGGACGGCGTGGTTACCGGCTACGGCAAGGTCAACGGGCGGCTGACGGCGGTGTGCGCGTACGACTTCACGGTGATGGCGGGGTCGATGGGGATGACGGGCGAGCTGAAGGTGACGCGCTTGCGCGAGCTGGCGCTGCGTGAGCGGATCCCGTTCGTGTGGCTGCTGGACTCGGCGGGAGCACGCGTGCAGGAGGCGGCAGGCGCGATGTTCGCTGGCTCCGGGCACCTGTTCCGCGAGGAGGTCGTGATGAGCGGCGTGATCCCGCAGGTGGCGGCGTTGATGGGCCCGTGCGCCGCGGGCACTGCCTACATCCCCGGCCTCGCGGACTTCGTGCCGATGGTCAAGGGCCGCGGCTCGATGGCGCTCGCCGGCCCGCATCTGGTGCGGGCGGCGGTCGGCGAGGAGGTCACGCAGGAGGAACTCGGCGGCTCGCGCGTGCACTGCCGCAAGTCGGGCGTCGGCGACATGGAAGTGGACGACGACGAGCAGTGCATCGAACGGATCAAGCAATACCTCTCCTACATGCCGCAGAACTGCGAAGAGCAGGCGCCGCTACTGGCGGTGAGCGACCCGATCGACCGCCGCGAGGAGGAGCTGCTGGACGTGCTGCCCGAGTCCAACCGCAAGCCGTATGACATGTACGAGGTGATCCGCAGGATCGTCGACGACGGCGAGTACTTCGACATGAAGGGCCAGTGGGCGAAGACGATCATCACCTGCTTCGCGCGCTTCGGCGGCCGGCCGGTCGGGATCGTCGCCAACCAGCCCAAACAGCTGGGCGGCATCCTCGACAACGATTCGGCCGACAAGGCCGCGCGCTTCGTGAACCTGTGCAACGCGTTCGCGATCCCGCTGGTGTTCATCCAGGACGTGCCTGGCTTTATGGTCGGCTCGAAGATCGAGGCCGAAGGCATCATCCGCCACGGCGCGAAGATGCTGTACGCGGTCGCCAACGCGACGGTGCCGAAGATCACGGTGATCACGCGCAAGGCCTACGGTGCGGGCTACTACGTGATGAACGGGCGCGCCTATGAGCCGGATCTGATCGTGGCGTGGCCGAGCGCGGAGATCAGCGTGATGGGCGCCGAGGGCGTCGTCGAGATCGCGTTCCGCAAACAGGTCGACGCTGCGGAGGACCCGGCGGCCAAGAAGGCCGAGCTGATCGAGGGCTTTCGCAAGATCTTCGACGTGTACATCGCCGCCGGCAACGACCTGATCGACGACGTGATCGACCCGCGCGAGACGCGCGAGACGATCTGCCGGGCGCTCGAGATGTCCGCCGGCAAGAAGATCGAGCGGCCGTGGAAGCGTCACGGCGTCGTGCCCGTATAACCATGGCGCACATAAACCAAAACACGACACATAGAACGGACGACCGATGAGCCTCGACAAGCCGGTTGTGATCACATGCTCCATCTCCGGCGCGATCGCCAACCGCGAGCAGTGCCCGGCGATCCCCTACACACCGCAGGAGTACGCGGCGGAGGCGCGGCGGATCGTGGACGAGGGCGGCGTCCACATTCACATTCACGCGCGCAAACCGGACGGCACGCCTTCATATGAGATCGAGGACTTCCAGGCGATCACGGACGCGATCCGCGAGGAGGTCGGCGACGCGGCGATCATCAACTACTCGACGGGCACGATCGGCGTGCCGGTGGCAAAGCGCATCGAGTACCTCAGAGCCTGCCGGCCGGAGGTGGCGGCGCTGAACATGGGCTCGATGAACTACGCGAAGTACTCGCGCTCGAAAAAGCAGTTCGTCTTCAACATGGTCTTCGAGAACCCGTTTGGGGAGATCATCGAGTTGCTCGAGGCGATGAACGAGCTGGGCATCAAACCGGAGCACGAGTGCTTCGACGTCGGCCACGTCGGCAGCCTGGCGCCGCTGATCGACATGGGCGTGCTGAAACAGCCGCTGCACGTCGACTGTGTGATGGGCGTGGTCGGCGGTATCCCGCCGACGGCGCGCAACCTGGCGGCGATGGTCGACAACATCCCCGAGGGTTCGCACTGGGGCGTGATCGGGATCTCGCGCGACCAGTGGATGCTGGTGTCCGCGGCGTTGACGCTCGGCGGCTCGATCCGCGTCGGCCTGGAGGACAACCTGTACCTGCCCGACGGCACGATGGCGCGTTCCAACGGCGAGCTGATCGCGAAGGCGAGGCAGATGACCGAAGACATGGGGCGTCGGCCGGCAAGCGTGCAGGAGGCCCGCGCGAAGCTGGCGATCCCGCAGCGCGAGGAGAGCCTCGCATGACGCTGCCGCTCGATGGCATACGCGTGCTCGACCTGTCGCGGCTGCTGCCGGGCGGCTTCTGCTCGCTGCTGCTGGCGGACTTCGGCGCGGACGTGGTGAAGGTCGAGGACACCGGCATGGGTGACTACATCCGCTGGTCGCCTCCGTTTTACGAGGGCGCTCACGACAGCGCGAAGTCGGCGCTGTTCCTGTCGCTGAACCGCAACAAGCGCTCGATTCGCCTTGACCTGAAGAGCGAGGACGGCCGCGAGGCGCTGCTCGAGCTGGTGCGCGACGCGGACGTGGTGCTCGAATCCTTCCGACCGGGCGTGCTCGACCGCCTGGGGGTCGGCTATGAGCGTATGCGCGAGCGCAACCCGGGCATCGTCTTCTGCGCGATCTCCGGCTACGGCCAGGATGGCCCCAAGCGCGACGCGTCGGGCCACGACATGAACTACCTGGGCCTGATCGGGTTGCTGGGCTTGACAGGCGAGCGCGGCGGCGAGCCCGTGCAGGCGGCCGGACAGATCGCGGACCTCGGCGGCGGCGCGCTGATGGCGGCGTTCGGGATCATGGCGGCGCTGCGCGAGCGCGACGGCGGCGGCGCGGGGTCCGGATCTCCCGGCTCGGGCGAGGGACAGTTGGTCGACGTGTCGATGTCCGACGGCGCGCTGTCGTGGCTGGCGATGGTGGCGGCGGCGCACTTCGCCGACGGCGCGGTAGCGCACCGCGGCGACCTGCCACTGGCGGGCGCGCTGATCTGCTACCGACCGTATGAGTGCGCCGACGGCTGGGTGTCGCTGGGGGCGCTCGAGCCGAAGTTCTGGCAGGCGTGGTGTCGCGGTGTCGGCCGCGATGAGCTGATCGCAAAGCAGTTCGAGCGTCCCGGCTCGGATGCGCACGCGCAGGTGATGGAGATCTTCAGGGCGCGCACGCGCGCCGAGTGGGAGGCGTTCGCACACGAGCACGACTGCTGCCTGGAGCCGGTTCTGGAGCTCGACGAGGCGCTCGACTCCGAGCTCGTGCGCGCGCGTGAGATGGTGGTGGAGCTCGAGCAGCCCGGCGTGGAGCAGCCGGTGCGCCAGCTGGGGATCCCCGTCAAGCTGAGTCGCACCCCGGGTAGCTCCGCGCGACTGCCGGGACCGGCGCTCGGCGAGCACACCGAGGAGCTGTTGCTGGGTGCGGGATACACGCCCGCGCAGGTCGCCGCGATGCTCAGCGCCGGCGCGGCGGCAGCCGCGGCGCCGCACGCGGCGGACGCCGGCTCAGAGCCGGCGCCGACGTTTCGAGCGTGAGCCGCCGATGAGCGCGCACCCACCGTTGCTGAAGATGAGCGAGCTGGCGGAGCGCTCGGGTGTCAGCGCCGGCACGATCCGCTACTACCTGCGCGAGGGGCTGCTGGGCAAGGGGGAGGACGTCGTCAGGACCTCGCGCAACATGGCGTACTACCCGCCGGACTATGTCGAGCGGATCGCGTTGATCAGGCGCCTGCAGGAGGAGCGGTTCATGCCGTTGCGCGTGATCCGCGACGCGCTGCACGAGGACCCCGAGCGCGTCCGCGCGCTGATCGAGCTCGAGGACCGGATCCTCGAGCGGGCGCTGCTCAGCGCCGAGGACGGCAGTCGCGTCTCGCGCGCGCAGGCGCAGGAGCGCTACGGCGTCCCGCGCAACGTGCTGGCGCGGCTCGCGGAGATCGGGGTCCTGACGCCCAACCAGCGCGGGTACGACCGTGACGACGTGAAGATCATCGAGGCGATCGCGAACTTCCGCGCAGGCGGCTACGACGAGGCGCTGGGGTTCACCGTGTACGACACGCTGCGCTATCGCGAGGCGCTCGAGCCGCTGGTCGAGGAGGAGGTGCAGGCACTGCTCGCGCGCTTGGCGGGCGAGGTTGAGGTCGAGCGCGCGATGGAGATCGTCGCCGCCGGCACTGAACCGTTGCGCGAGCTGATCGGCGCGATGCACTCGAAGCTGCTGCTCGCGGCGTTGCGCCGCCAGCGAGCCAGTGAGCCCACGAGCTCAGCCCGGTAGGCGCACGGGCTCGAAGGAGAGCACCACGGCGAGCGTGTCGTAATGGCGGTCGAAGTGCAGGACGGCGGCTTGGTGCTGTTGTGCACATGCTCCGATCAGAAGATCCGGGATCGGCAGACGATGCCGGCCAAGCCTGCCTAGCTCCTGCTGGGCGCTGACGGCAGTCGCGACCGTCTCCGCGTCCATGCGCAATTCGCGAAACGCCGCTAGGTCGTCCTCGATTCGCTCGTACTCGCCTGGCGAGCGTGCGCTATAGAGCATCTCGAGACGTGTCACTGCGCAGATGCAGATCTCACCGAGATCGAGGGCGTCGGAGCTTGCTCGCTCGAGCGCCGACTTGTCCGCAAGCAGCAGCTTGGTTAGCCCCACGCCTGGTCGTCTCTGATCGCATCCCAGTCGACGGTGCGCTGGAGGCCTGTAAGCGCGGCGCGCTGGCGACCCCGGCGGCGATCCGCCTCCTCCTCGAGTTCGTCGAGGTGGAGCGAGTGATGTCCCGTTTCCGCCAGCCGCAGCAGCAACAGCTTGCGGCTCTCGATCTCGGGCCAGCGTCGGTGCGCGTCGTCAAGCAAGTCACGCAGGCGGCCCGTGTCGGTGACCGTATAGCGAGGCCGGGTAGTCGGCATGCGAATAGTGTAGCACCGCGACTTGCTGGTGTCGCACCTCGCGGCAACCTGCTCGCTCACCAAAACTCGGATCACGCGAGCGTTATGCTTGAACAGTTGACTGACCAGTCAATCTAGCTCTGTCTCGCGGGAGGAATTGCGCTTGTGAAGGTCGCTGCCGTACAGCTCAACTCGAGCGCCGACCAGGTCGCGAACATGGCCCACGCGGATCGGCTCACACGCGCGGCGGCGGCCGACGGCGCGGAGCTGATCGTGCTGCCGGAGAAGTGGACGGCGATGGGCTCCGAGGAGGATCTGCGCGACGGCGCCGAGACGCTCGACGGGGCGGCGATCGCGTGGGCGCGGGCGATCGCACGCGAGCTCGGCGTCGATCTGGTCGCCGGCTCGATCCTCGAGCGTGTCGCCGGCCAGCCAAAGCTCGCAAACACCTCGGTGCACATCAGCCCGCACGGCGAGGTGATCGCGACGTATCGCAAGATCCACATGTTCGACGTCGAGGTCGGCGGGCGCACGTACCGCGAGTCGGCGCTCGAGGAGCCGGGTGAGGAGATCGTGCTGTCGCACACCGCCGACGGCGTCGAGCTCGGCCTGTCGATCTGTTACGACCTGCGCTTCCCGGAGCTGTACCGGATCCTGGCGGTACGCGGCGCGCGCATCCTCACGGTCCCGGCGGCGTTCACGCTGGCGACGACGCGCGATCACTGGGAGACGCTCGTGCGGGCGCGCGCGATCGAGAACCAGGCGTTCGTGATCGCCGCCAACCAGGTCGGCGAGCACCCGGCCGCGCAGCACTCCGGTGGACGCTCGATGATCGTGGACCCGTGGGGCGTGGTGCTCGCGCAGGCGCCCGACAGCGAGAGCTACATCCTCGCCGAGCTCGATCTCGACAGCCAGCTTGCGATCCGCACGCGCCTGCCCTCGCTCGCGAATCGACGTCCCCAGGCCTATCGCTGGCCGGTGGCGGAGACGGTATGAGCAGCGGGCGCGCACAGGCCTCGCGCGCGGAGGCGCCCGACAAGCGCCGGCTGATCCTCGATGCGGCGGTGCGCGTGTTCGCGCGCCAGGGCTTCCACGCGTGTCGCGTGTCTGACATCGCCGACGAGGCGGGCGTGGCGTATGGCCTCGTGTATCACTACTTCGCCTCCAAGGACGAGGTGCTCGACACGCTGTTCCTCGAGCGTTGGGACGTGATGCTCGAGCTGATCCGCGAGGTCGACGCGACGGCGCTGCCGGTCAGGGACAAGCTGGCGGCGATCGCGTCGTTCATCGTCGACAGCTACCAGCACGACCCCGACCTGATGAAGGTGATCATCGTCGAGGTGACGCGCGCGGCGAACTCCTTCGGCAACACGCACATCGCGACGATCCGCGAGGCATACGACCTGATCGGCGGGATGATCGCGGAGGCCCAGGAGCAGGGCGTGTTCAAGGCGGAGATCGAACCGCGCTTCGCTGCGATGGCCTTCTACGGCGCGATCGAGCAGCTGCTGACGGGCTGGATCTTCGATCTGCTGCCGCAGGGGGAGGATCATTTCGAGCGCGCCAAGTGGCTGGTCGTGGAGACGGTCTGTGGCGGCCTGGAAACCTGAGCGAGCGGCGAGTTTCGAACTCGACCCCACCGGGGAATAGACTGACGCGCGATGGAAAACGAGATGGTCAAGCGGTTGCTATGGCAGGGCCTGCTCGCGGCCGTGAGCGCGCTCGTGGGCATCGTCGCCCACCGTGCGGCCGGGGTCGCGTGGCGACGCGTGTTCGACGAGGACCCGCCGGAGTGAGCGCGCAGCCACCACCGCCTGCGGGGGAGCGGTCGGCGAGCACCGGGCAGCTGACGGAAACGCAGAACATCGCGGCGACGATCGCGGAGGTGTCCGAGCGCGCGACGCTGCTCGTGCGCGAGGAGATCGAACTCGCCAAGGTAGAGATGACCGAAAAGGCGACGAAACTCGTCAGGGGCGCAATCGTCGGTGTTGCGGCTGGCATCTTCTTTGCGGGGGCGCTCATATTCGCGCTCGTCGGCTGCGCGTGGTTGCTCTATTACTACCTCCCGGTGGGCAACAAATTCACGTACTTCTGGGGCTTCTTCGCGATGTCCGTGATCCTCGTCGTGCTCGGTGCGCTCGCGGGGCTGATCGCGGCGCGGACCGTCAAAAAAGGCGCGCCGCCGACACCGGACATGGCGATCGATGAGGCGCGCAAGATCCGCGATAGCGTCGCCACGAGCGCGGCGCCCGTCACGGTCGCCCAGGGCTCCGCCGCTGCCAGCGCGTCGCCGGGCGTCGAGGAGCAGAGCTGATGGCCCAGCGCTCGCCGGCGGAGATCCGCGACTCGATCGAGGCCAACCGCATGGAGCTGGCGGTGTCGGTGCAGAGACTGCGCGGCGAGGTGACGCGCATAACCGACTGGCGCGCGCACGTCGAGCGTCATCGCACCGAAATTACGGTCGGCGCGGCGGTCGTCGGCTTGATGATCGGCGCGCGCATGCTGCGCCGGCGTCGCCGCCGCGGCTGATCAGGCCAGCAGCGGGCGCGGGATCGCGCCGACGCCGATCAGCCCCGGACCGGTGTAGGTCCCGATTACGGGTCCGACCTCGGAGGTGAAGATGGGCTCGGAGTCGAAGATCTCGCGGCAGCGGTCGATCAGGCGCTGGGCCTGCTCGGGCGCCTGGATGTGCTGAACCACCCAGCCGTCGGCGCCGCTGTCGTGCAGGTCCTGGGCGTAGGCGACCATGCGCTCGAATGCGCGCCCGGCGGTACGCACGCGCTCGACCGGCACGATCTCGCGCTCGAGCGAGAGGATCGGCTTGATCTTGAGCGTGCCGCCGAGCCACGCCTGCGCCTTGCCGATGCGCCCGCCGCGCTTGAGGTACTCGAGCGTGTCCAGGCAGAACCAGATCCGCAGCACCGCGCGCGCCTCACGCACGCGCGCGACGACAGCGTCGAGATCGGCGCCGTCGCGGGCGGCGGCGGATGCGGCGAGCAGCAGCATGCCTATTCCCCCGCAGGCAGTTTCGCTGTCGATCACCGCAACGCGCTCGCCGAGGCCGCGCTCGGCGAGCAGCCCGTGCGCCTGGCGGGCCGCCTCGACAGTGCCGGAGATGCCGCCCGCGAGGTGGATCGAGACGACGTCGCGGCCTGCGTCGAGCAGCGGCTCCCAGACGGTGAGGAAGTCACCGATCGAGGGCTGTGAGGTGGTGGGCAGCTCGCGGTCGTCGCGCAGGCGCTCGTAGAAGGGATCGAAGCTCTCCATCTCGAGCTCGCGTTCGGGCTCGCCGTGCCAGCCCACGTACAGGCTGACCTGATGGATGCCCTCGTCCTGAGCGAGCGCCCGGGGAAGGTAGTGAGTGCTGTCGGCGGCGACCGCGACTGGGGCCATGCGGCGCGGGACGCTACACCAACGCCTGGGCGAGCTCTCCGGACTCGTACATCTCGGTGACGATGTCGCAGCCGCCGAGCAGCTCGCCGCCGACGAACAGCTGCGGGATCGTGGGCCAATTCGAGAGCGCGGTCAGCTCCTGGCGGATGCGCGCATCGGGCAGCACGTCGACCGCCGCGAACGGCACGTCGAGCGCCTGCAACGCGGCGACGGTCCGTGCGGAGAAGCCGCACGCGGGCGCCTCGGGCGTCCCCTTCATGAACAGGATCACCTTGTGCTCGGCGATCGCCTCGGCGATCGCGTCGCGGATCGGGTTGCTGTCCTCGCCCGGCGTGGGCGCCGGCGCGGGCTGTGCGGGGGACATTGGCAGTGACTGGGACTGGCTGGCGGACATGGCGTGCTCCTGGCTGTCAGTTGGTGGGGGTCTTCGACGGGGCGTGGGTCTTGAGCGCGAGCGCGTGAATCGCGCCGCCGATTTCAGCGCCGAAGACCGCATACACGAGGCGGTGCTGCTCGATCCGGCTGAGTCCTTCGAACGCGGGCGCGGTGACGGTGGCGCTGAAGTGGTCGCCGCCGCCGGTGTAGTCCTCGACATCGGCGTGCGCCCCAACGATGGCGTCCTCGATGCGCTGCTTTATGTCCTCTGCGGAGGGCATCCGCCACAAGGGTAGAAGGTCTGTGCAGGTGCGCGAGCGGCGGCCGCGCCACCGCTATACTTTGGAAAGTGTTGAAGCCGTCCACAGGAGCGGAGCAATGATCGAGATCACTGACAAGGGCGCCGAGAAGGTGCACGAGTTCCTCGCCTCCCAGCAGGCCGACGTCAGCGTCGCGGGCCTGCGTGTTGGCGTGCGCGGCGGCGGCTGCTCGGGCTTCCAGTACCAGCTTGCGTTCGACGAGCAGCGCGACAGCGACGTCGTGTTCGAGAGCCACGGCCTGAAGCTGCTGGTCGACGGCGAGAGCCTGCAGTTCGTGCGCGGCTCGACGATCGACTACGAGGAGAGCCTGCAGGGCGCGGGCTTCAAGGTCAACAATCCGAACGTCGTGGCCGCCTGCGGCTGCGGCTCCTCGTTCCGTGTGGCCGAGGAGGAGCAGGTCTCGGCGGTTTGACGGCTCGCCGCTCGGGGCGCGCGGATCGCGCGCCGGGTGGAGCGGCACGTAGTCTCTGCAGCAGATGGCGATCCTGCCCCAGGCGCTTCGCCGCCAGACGCCCACGCGCGTGCGCGATGACGTGCGATTGCGGGCGCTGGCGCTCGGGCTCGGGCTGATCCCGCCGCGCACGATGCACTCGGCGGCTGATGCGCGAGTGCTGCTCGAGACCGCTCGCGGGGCGCGCAGCGTGGTCGAGATCGGTGTCTATGAGGGGGCATCGGCGCTGGCGCTGCTCGACGTGCTCGGCCCCGACCCTGAGCTGCACCTGATCGACCCGTTCGGCTCGCGTCCCGACGCGCTGCCCAGTGGCTGGGCGGCGAACGAGTGGGCGACGCGACGCGCCGTCACGCGCGCCGCTCGCCGACGCCGCGCGCGCGCCGACATCTACTGGCACGTCGCGCTCTCGCATGAGGTCGCGAGCCACTGGGACCGCGACCTCGACCTCGTGTTCATCGACGGCGACCACTCCGAGGCGGGCTGCGAGCTCGACTGGAGCTCGTGGCAGCGCTTCGTCCGCGTGGGCGGCCGAGTCGTCTTCCATGATGCCCGTGCGGGCGAGCACGACGGGCGCGGCCTGCCCGGCCCTACATCTGTGGTCGAGCGTTACTTTCGCGGCGAGGGCACGGCGGGCTGGGAGATCGTCGCCGAGGCCGACCGCACGGTGGCGGTCCGGCGTGTGAGCTGACCGCCTGCGGGGGCCGTGCGCGCGGAGCTCAGCGAGCTCGAGGCTCGCGGAAGGGTTGACCACACGACACGCTCTGTGGTACGGTCGCGGCGACATGATGTCAAGCGTTGCAAAGGGGTGCGGATCGCCCAGGCCCGCGGCATGTCCGAGCTTCCCTCGGGAAGCCGGGTACGCGGGTCACAGCGCCATGGGGCTTGACCTTGACTCAGGAGATGTTTTCTGCCAAGGTCAGGCGCAACACCGTCGCCGGCTTGGGAAATAGCTGACGGCATTGATTGGTTTCGGGGGGCCTGCCCTGGAGGGGGATTTCCCGCAGCCGGTCGCTTTATTCCTAGAGGGAAAAGGAGCAGTGGACAGATGAAACGCATCAGGATCGTTGGTCTGTGTCTCATCGCGGTCGTCGCGTTGAGCGCAGCGGTCATGGCGTCGTCGGCATCCGCCGCCGGCCCTGACTTCAAGTGGTGTTCGGCCGTCGCTAAGAAGACGGGCAAATACTCCGAAAGCAAATGCGCGACGGAAGACGTCGTGAAGGGTAAAGACAAGGGTTCCTTCGAAAAGGTCTCCATTACGGCTTGCAAGAAGGTCGGCAAGAAGGGTGGCTACTACACGAACGAAACTTGCACGACTCTTAGCGAAAAGAAGGGCAGCCCGACGAAGAAGGGCGAATACGAAAAAGAGTGCCCGCCCTTCAACCCGAACGCACTGCTCAACAAAACCAATGAGTGCGCGTTCACGGACTCAACGGGTCCGGCCACGTTGAAGACCCCCGCTTTCGGGGCGAACAACGTGACCTGCACCGGCAGCACGAGCAAAGGCGAATACACCGGTAACACGACCGAGACGGACCGCGCGACGTTCACCGGCTGTGAATTCGAGACGCTCCCGTGCGAAAGCTCGGGTCCCAACAGTGAACCGTCCGGTAAAGCAGGCACGATCATCACGGATCTGCTTGGCGGCACCCTGAAGGGCGAAGGCGAAGCGGCTGGTGGCTACGAAGGTAAAATAGTCCCCGCCGGTGAAGCCTGGATCAACCTGGTCGGCGACCAGCACGGTGCATTCTCGTCCGAATTCAACTGTGCGGGTGTTGTGTTCCTGCGCACGACTGGCTCGATTGCAGGCCCGATCAAGAAAGCGGACCTCAACAAACTGAGCACGTCGAGCAACGTCGAATTCGAAGAAGGCAAGGGCGAACAGGGTCTCCTGACCGAAGTGAACTCGCCAGAAACTGGCGGCAACTGGGTCGGACCCGCTCCGTCGATCGAGCAGATCCCCGGCGGCGCTGCCATCAGCAACACGTCGGAAGTCGAAACCACACCGTAGGTCCAGTCAGCAAATGACAGATCGATACGCAGTCCGGTATTGGTCAGCAGGGCAGTAAAAGCGTGCGCGGCGCCTTCGGGTTCCGCGCACGCTTTCTTTTCGGGCTCAGGGGATGCGGCTTGACCGCAGCGCTCTCAGCGGCTCAGTGGTTCAGGGTCGATGTCGATCAGTCAAGCGCCGTCGTGCCTCTGCTCGGGCTCGAAGCGCGGGCGTGCTGCCGTTGACGCTCCCTACAGGCGGTTGCGGCTTGACACTACGAAGGCGCGCTGTAGACTTCTTCGCAAGGAGCAGGAGGGGGAAGCACCCATGGATGGACGGCGAGCGACAGCGAGAGGGACGGGATGAAGTCGGTGCTGCGTTTTGGCGATGATCGATGCGGGCTCGACGCCGTCGACGCCTCAGTCAGGCGGCGCGCGTCACAGCTCGGTCGCTGTGCGCGCATTCTGCCGGTGCTCTCGCGCCGGCGGAGCGGGTCGGTGGCGGTCGTCGTCTGCGTGGCACTCGGCGCCTTCCTCCTCTCGAGCGCCTCAGCGCTCGCATCTGGGCAGCGGGGGCACGTGTTTGGCTTCGCGTTTGGCGGACAGGGGAGCAGCGCGGGTCAGTTTTCCGATCCCACCGGAGTAGCCGTCAGCAACTCCACCGGTGACGTCTACGTCGCCGACCGCGAAGACAACCGCGTGGAGGAGTTCGAAACGGTGGCGACCGCGGGCGAGCCGACCGAAGAGAAACCGATCGCCGAATTCAGCGTCCCGAACCCGAAAGGGATCGCCGTCGATAACTGCACGAACAACGGGGTGCCATGTACCGTCGCTGAAGATCCCTCGGTCGGCGATGTCTATGTGATCGGTGCGACCGCAAAAGTAGTCAAAACAGAACCGTCCCTGCCTGACACCGAGGTGTACAAGTTCAGCGCAACAGGAGCGGTGTTGCCTCCGCACAAGTTCACCGCACTGGTCGAAGGAGTGGCAGTCGGCACGAGCGGCGAACTGTTCGTGTATTGGGGTCCCGGAGACGCCGGGACGGTGAGCCGTCTAAACAATGCCGAAAAAAACGCGAAACCGTCGAACACGGCGGCGCCCCTGAAAGAGACGCCCACGTCAGGGCTCGGTGTCGATTCAAACGGCGACCCCTTCATTGCCGGGATTGCCAGCAAGGAAGAAGCTGGCAGCGAAGCGCTGACGGAACTCGTGAACGAACTCGAGCACGAAAAGGCCCCGGTCATCTCGAAGCTCGAATGGGGCACCGGGAAGGTGCTGGTTCACGCGCTCGACTTTGCACCGAGCAGTGGCGTCGCTGTGAACGAGTTCGGAACCGAAGAACTCAACGACGTCTACGTCGACAACCTGACGTCGGTCGCCACATTCGGCCCTGACGAACACGCATCGAGCCCAGGCGAAGGCGAAGGCGACTTGCTCCAGCGCTTCACAGCGCCCGGACTGAAGCACGGAGCGGGCCTCGCGGTCGACCCCGCGAACGGTGCCGTCTACGTCGCCGACGAAGCGAACAACGTGGTCGACGTCTTCGAGCCGGAACCGGCGGGGCGCCCAACCGTAGAAGCGCTCGCGGCGTCGGACGACGAAGGTTCGCGGATCCTGAGCGCCGAGATTCGACCCACTGGCTCAGACACTCACTACCACTTCGAATACGGGCACGCGAGCTGCGCATCTGGCTGCACGAGCACGGCCTCGACGGACATCGGCGGCGGCTTCGGCGTCGGCGAAGCGGCCGCGGAACTTCCGGCTGGGCTCGAACCAGGGACCTACCACTATCGGGTCGTGGCAGAAAACGGCTCGGGGGAAGTGAAGAGCGCAGAACAGACGTTTGAAGTCGTAGCCGCGAGCGACGGCCTGCTCGACGGCCGAGGCTGGGAAATGGTCTCGCCGCCGAACAAGGGCGGCGCCGAACCCGAAACGATCAACCGCGAAGGAGGCCGCATCCAGGCGGCCGCCAACGGCGACGCGTTCACGTTCGTCGCGGACGGGCCAATGCCCACCAATCGTGAACCGGAAGGCGTCCGCAATCCGGAACTGACGCAGATCTTCTCGACCCGCAACCGTGAACCGGGGCACGAAACGTGGGAATCACAGGACCTGACGACACCAAACGCGACCGGCGGTGGCACCGCCGTGGGCGAACCGCCGGAGTTCGAATTCTTCTCGTCCAGCCTCGCGCTCGCGCTGGTGAACCCGTTCCCGGATGAAACAGGGCCGTTCCAGATACCTCGCCTCGCGCCGCCGCTCGCGGGCGAAACCGCCGGCGAACAGGAAAACACGATCTACCTGCGCGACAACAGGCCGCTGCTCCCCGAAGCCGCCGAAGCAGAAAGCTACGCCAAGGCTCAGAAGAACGGCGAACTGATGGAACCGCAGAATCCCGGGTACCTGCCGCTCGTCACGAAACTGAACGAGCCCGGTCCAAAATACGGGCGCGAACTACTCGCTGAAGGACTCAGGCCTTCCGCCGCGACAGAAGACCTGAGCCATGTCGTCTTCCGCTCGGAAAAAGCCAATAGCGGCCTCTACGAGTGGACTGGAAACGAAGACGAACAGGGTACGCTCCAGCCGGTCAGCGTTCTACCGGCGAGCGAAGGTGGCGCGCTCGTGCCGACGACCCCACCTCAGGCGGGCCTCGGGGGTGGGCAGGGTGACAAGGACGCGACGGTGGATGTCCGCCACGCGATCTCCAGCGACGGCTCGCTCGTCGTCTGGACGTTGGCGGTCGGAGGTACGCACCTGTATCTGCGCGACACGCAATTGAAAGAAACCGTCCAGTTGTCCGCGCCGGGTGAAGCGGACGCGGTGTACCAGACGGCGAGCGCGGACGGATCAAAGATCTACTTCACCGACACGCAGCGCTTGACGCCGGAATCCGGTGCGATCGAAGGAGAACCGAGCCAGCCAGACCTGTACGTGTTCGAACCCGAAGTCACGGGGGGGCACCTGTCCGGCAAGCTGACTGATCTGACTCCGCCTGAACAGGGCGGGCGGGCCGCCGACGTGCTGGTTGCCCAGGAAGCGTCCAACGGCGTGCTCGGTGCGACCGAAAAGGAAGAAACGGTTGACGCCGAACCGCTCGGCTCCTATGTGTACTTCGTGGCCAACGGGGCGCTTGCCTCCGGCGCCAATCGCGGGCACTGTGGCATCCACGCGAAGCCGCGGCCGGCCGGTACGACTTGCAATCTCTATGTGCGTCACTTCAACAGCATCACCAAGGAATGGGAACCGACGAAACTTGTGGCCGCGCTCTCCGCCGAAGACGCGCCAGACTGGGGTGACACCGAAACCGCTGGCAACCTGGCGTTCATGACCTCGCGCGTGTCACCGGATGGCCGCTACGTCGCGTTCATGTCGAAGCGGCGCCTGACCGGCTATGACAACGAAGACGTCAGCGGCAAAGGCCGCCAGGACGAGGAGGTCTTCCTCTACGACGCGCTGCACGAAAACCTGGTCTGCGCATCGTGCAACCCGAGCGGCGCTCGGCCCACGGGTGTCTTCGACACGCGCTCGCCGAGCGGAGAAGGCGTGGGGCTCGTCATCGACCGCAGCGGAATCTGGTCCGCGGTCACCACGGCCGGGACATCGCTCGACCATTGGCTCGCAGGAAGCATTCCGGGCTGGACCACCGAGGACATCCAGCGCTCGCTCTACCAGTCTCGGTACCTCTCGAACAGCGGCCGGCTGTTCTTCAACAGCGCCGACCCGCTCGTCCCCATCGCGCAGCCGACGAGAACCGAGACGATCGAAAAAACTCCCGAGCAGGTCGGAGTCGAGAACGTCTACGAGTACGAGCCGCCCGAAATAGGCGCCTGTCACGAGGAAGCTGGCTGCGTCGGGCTCGTGTCGTCAGGGACCTCCGAACACGAATCGGCGTTCCTCGATGCGAGCGAAAACGGGAACGACGTCTTCTTCCTGACGGCCGCTGAGATAGCGCCACAGGATGTCGACAGCAACTTCGACATCTACGATGCCCACGTGTGCGAAGTTGCGGCGCCGTGCCCGGCGGCGCCGAAAGCCAAGCCGTCCGAATGTGAAGGGGAAGCGTGTCAGGGCACCGTGCCGCCGCCTGAACCGGGCGCCAACGCCTCTGGAACCTCGATCAACCTCGGCACGAGCAATCTCTCAGGCAAGGGCGGCGTGCTCCCGACCATCGAAACGAAACCGGGTCCCACGACGACGAAACCGCTCACGCGAGCGCAGAAGCTGACGAAAGCGCTGAAGAGCTGCAGGACC
This sequence comes from uncultured Solirubrobacteraceae bacterium, assembly GCA_963838405.1. Lineage (GTDB taxonomy): Bacteria > Actinomycetota > Thermoleophilia > Solirubrobacterales > Solirubrobacteraceae > Palsa-744. The sequence continues at coordinate 253,299 of CAWIRA010000001.1, forward strand.
AAGTACAAGCAGAAGAGCAAGGAGAGCAAGCGCACCGCGTGTGAAAAGCAGGCCAAGAAGAAATACGGGCCGATCAAACCGTCCGCCACGAAAAGCTCAGTGACCGGAGCGGGGCGATGATCATGCGTCTGATCCATCGAAGCCGTTGGCGGATGGCAGTCGCAGGGCTGGGCATGTTGCTCGTGGCGCTTACGGGCGCGTCGTCGGCGCTTGCTGCAGGAGCTTCGGTCCCGCATTGGCATCTCGAAGCAAGTGCGGCGCCGACGAACCTCCCCCTGAAACAGACGGCCCCAGGCGAAGCAGAGATCGTCGTAACGGCGGCCGACCTCGGCGACGCAGAAGTCAATGGCGCGACGCACACGGTCACGTTGACCGACACGCTGCCCGCCGGCGTGGAAGCCGTGAGCGTGTCCGAAGACTTCAACCACTTCCAGTCCGAACACGGAGCCGAGGAAGAAAAGCTGAAAGCTCGACAGGCGGCGTTCAAGTGCGCCACGCCGTCGGGTCCGCACCGCGAAAACGTTAGCTGCACGTACAAAGGCGTTCTAACCCCGTACGAACAGCTGGAGGCGATTATCAAGGTCGCGGTGACGGCAGAAAGCGCTTCTGAACCGGACAACATCGCGACGGTGGAAGGCGGCGAAGCCAACAACAAAGAATCAATTTCGGAGCCGCTCAAGCTCAACGGACAGCCGACAGCGTTCGGGGTGGAAGCGTACGAACTGACGCCGGAAAGCGAAGAATTCGGGACCGATTCCCAGGCTGGCTCGCATCCGTTTCAGCTGACGACAACCTTCAACCCGAACGAGATCTACGGCACCGAGTTGGAGCTTGGAAAACCGCAGCTTCAGCGAAAGTCACCGGCGCTGCAACGGAACCTCGCGTTCAAGCTGCCCGCTGGCCTGATCGGCAACGTGAATGCCATGCCTGTGTGCTCCGACGTCTCGTTCGGAGCCCAGGAAGCTGACGGCAACAACGCGTGCCCGAACGAAACCGCCGTCGGCATCGCGACCGTCACCTTCAGCGATCCGACGAGCCCGTCCGAACAGCTCTCGACGTGGGTGGTGCCTGTCTTCAACCTCGCGCCGGCCCCCGGCGAGCCCGCACGGTTTGGCTTCTCGATCATCCACGTGCCCGTGGTGCTCGATACGACGGTGCGTACGGGCGAAGACTACGGCGTGACCGTGAGCGTTCATAACGCCTCCCAGACGGTCCAGGTTCTCGGAAGCCGGGTGACCTTCTGGGGCACCCCGGGAGACCCCCGCCACAACAAGTCCAGGGGTTGGGCGTGCCTTGGCTACGGCTCCGAAGAATATCGGGGACAAGAACAGCCGTGCGAAACCGGGACCCCTCCCGAAAAGCCGTTCCTGACGCTCCCGACCAAGTGCGAGTCGCTCGCCTCGCCAATGGAAGGCGAAGCATGGAACGAAGAAAAAACCGCCGCCCTCAACACACTGCCGCTCAGCAGGGAAAAGCCGATTGAAACGACCAGTTGCGCAGGCCTGCCCTTCGGACCAGTGGCCGAAGTGATCCCGGACCAGCACTCGGCGAGCACGCCGACCGGTTTGACGGTCAAGGTCAAAGTGCCGCAGGCATCGACGCTCGAACCGAGCTATGACGAAGGCAAGGCCGAGGCGGATGTCGGCGCCACGACGCTCGAACTGCCTGTGGGCCTAGAGGCGAGCTCAGGCGCCGCGAACGGTCTGGAAACGTGCTCGGTCGAACAGGCCGGCTTCAACGGTGGCAACGGCGAAAAGGGCGCAGCGCTGCAAGGGCAGCTCGAACAACAGAGCTTCACGCCCGCTGCAGCGAGCTGCCCCGAAGCGGCGAAGGTGGGAACCGTGGACATTCGCTCGCCGGATCTCAAGGAAGACGTCACCGGCGGTCTCTACCTCGCGCAGCAGGACACAAACCCGTTCGCTTCCCCGCTGGCGTTCTACATCATCGCCAAAGAAAAGACCTCCGAAGTGCTCGTCAAGCTCGCGGGCGAAGTGAAAATCAACCCGGTCAACGGCCAGCTCGTATCAGACTTCAAGAACACCCCGCAGGCGCCGTTCGAAGAACTGACGCTGCACCTGTGGGATGGCGGACGCGCGTCCCAGTCGACGCCCGCTACGTGCGGCACGTATCCGTCGAAGGTGATCTTCACCGACTCCTCGAGCGGCGCCGAAGTGGTGAGCGAACCCTCGTTCGCGATCACCTCAGGCCCGCACGGCTCACCTTGCCCCAGCGCGACGCCGCCGCTCGAAACAGGGTTCCGCGCGGAAAGCACCAACCTGCAGGCCGGCGCGTACAGCCCGTTCAAGTTGACGATCGAACGCCCCGACGGCAACGCTGCGCTGAAGACGATCTCGATGACGCTGCCGCAGGGCCTGGCCGCAAAACTCCAGTCGGTGCCGCTGTGCCCCGAACCACAGGCCTCCCAGGGCAACTGCCCCGAAGCGAGCCTCATCGGCAAATCGATGGCGAGCTCCGGCCTCGGCGAAACGCCCTACCGCCTGCCGGGCAAGGTCTACCTGACCGGCCCGTACGTGACCGCGAGCGGCACGGCCCCGTTCGGCCTGTCCTCGGTGACCGAAGCGACCGCCGGCCCCTTCCACCTCGGCAAGGACGTCGTGCGCTCGGGTATCACCGTCAACGAGTTCACGGCCGCTGCGACCATCAACACCGCGGCGTCGCAGTTCTTTGCGTTCGAACCCACGCCGGGCGAACAGGCGACCGCGGAAGGGCTCCCCGAATCGATCAAGGGCATCCCGTCGCAGATCAAAAAGCTCGAAGTCGAAATCGAACGCCCCGAATTCGAGTTCAACCCGACCAACTGCGAACCGCAAGCGGTCACCGGGCAGATCACCGGCTACAACGGGGCTGCCCCGCAGAACGTGTCCTCGCCCTTCAAGATCTCCAACTGCGCCGCCCTGCCGTTCGCGCCGAAGCTGACGGCGACCGTCTCTGGGCCAGGCAGCAAAGTCAACGGCACGGCGTTCGCGGTGACCGTCGAATCGCCCGGGCTCGGCCAGGCGAACATCCACAAGGTCGACCTGACGATCCCGGCGGTGCTGCCCTCGCGCCTGACCACTATCCAGAAAGCGTGCCTGGAAGCGGTGTTCAACGCGAACCCTGCGAGCTGCGACGAAGGCTCCGTGATCGGCGAAGGCACCGTCTACACGCCGGTCTTCAAGAACCCGCTCAAGGGTCCGGCATACCTCGTCTCGCACGGCAACGCCGCCTTCCCCGACGTCGAGTTCGTGCTGCAGGGCGAAGGCATCACGCTGATCCTCGACGGTAAAACGGACATCAAAAAAGGCGTCACCTACTCACGCTTTGAAACCTCCCCCGACGCGCCCTTCACGAAGTTCGTGTCGAACTTCCCGGCGGGTCCGCACTCGGCACTCACCGCGAACGTGCCTGAAAGCGAAGACTTCAACCTGTGCGCCCACGCCAAAGAACTCGTGATACCGACCGAAATCACGGCCCAGAACGGCGCCTTCATCCCCCAGCAGACGCAACCCCAGCTGACCGGCTGTGGCGCCGGGGTGGCGAGCTTCGTCACCGGCAAAACCGTGATCAAGAAGCACTCGATCAAGGGCTCGACCCTCACGCTCGTGGTGTTCGCGCCCGGCGCCGGAAAGATCTCGATTAGCGGCCCCGGTCTTCACGGGCTCAACAAGAGCGTGTCGAAGGCCGGCAGCTACACGATCAAGGTCAAGCTCACCGCGAAAGGCAAAACGGCGGTCGCGCACAAGCACCTCTTGAAGATGCGCGTGCACGACGCCTTCACGCCGGGCCACGGCAACGCCTCCTCGGCGTCCGTGACCGTCAAGTTCCACTGAGCCGTCAGGGCTCGTTGGCGAGCGAGCGCCACAGATACCGGCAAGCGAGCGTCCGGTGCGGACGCCATGGCTGGGCGATCCGCTCCATCGTCGCCACATCGGGCAACTCGTCGAGCGCGTAGGCGCGTTCGATCGCGCGGCGGATGCCGAGATCGCCGACCGGCAGCACGTCGGGGCGGTCGAGGTGGAACATCAGGAACATCTGCGCGGTCCACAGCCCCAGGCCCTTGACGGCGATCAGCTCGGCGATCGCGTCCTCGTCGGAGAGCGCGTCGAGGCGCTCGAGCTCGAGCTCGCCCGAGATCACGTGCTCGGCGAGCGAGCGCAGATAGCTGACCTTCGCGCGTGACAGGCCAGCCGCCGCGCGCAGCTCTTCGGGGTCGTCGGCGATGATCTCCGCAGGTGTCGGCGGGCGCCCTTCGAAGCGAGCGGTCAGGCGTCCGTAGATCGCCTTTGCCGCGAGCACCGACAGCTGCTGCCCGGTGATCGCGCGCACGAGCGCGCCGTAGTGGTCATCGCGCTCGGGGCGACCCGCGCGCGAGTTGCCGAGCGGGCCGACCGCGTCGATCAGCCCGGCGAGCACGGGGTCCGCCGCGCGCAGGTGGGTGATCGCGCGCTTAGACAGAGGGGAGCGCCTCGAGCGCGACCGGCTCGCCGTCGAGCGCGTTCAGCGCGCGCTCCAGCGACATCGCCAGGCACGTGAAGCTCGGCGTGTCGCGTACCGTGTAGCGCGAGGCCTCCGTCGTCCGCAGCCGCTGCACGAGGTCGAGGAACGTCGCCACGTCGTCGGTGTCGAACGCGACCACGAACTCCTGGTCATCGAGCCCGAACGAGTACGTCGTGTGGTTGTCGACCCCCGGGTATTCGCGGCCGACCTGGATGTGGCCCTGCATGATCTGCCAGCGCTCGTCCGCCGGCAGCGCATACCACTCGCGCGACTTCACGAACGGATACACGAACACGTAGCGGCCGCGAAAGCCGCGCGGCTGCACGCGCTCGTCTTCGGAGTACTCCGAGCTCTTGCGCATCCCCAGGAACGAGTGGGGGATCTGCGCCCACTGCATCAGCCCGCTCTGGGCGAGCACCACGTGGAACTCGTGGATGCGATCGAGGTTCTCGGCCTCGGAGATCAGCAGCAGCTCGGCATCGCCGCGCGTGCCCACGAGCGAGAAGCTCTGCAGCAGGTGCCCGTCGGCGAAGTCCTCGCACGCTGCCGCGAACTCGCGCTTGTGCTGCGCGCGCGTCTCGCTGTCGAGCCGTCGCCACGCCGGGTCGAGCTTCAGGAACGTGTACTTGACGAAGTGTCGTGCGCTCATCTGCCTGATTATCGCAGCGTGGGCGATACGCGACCACGCTTGGGGATAGAGTGGGCGGGTGCGGATCGCACTACTGTCGCCGTACTCGTGGACGTACCCCGGTGGCGTCACCCGCCATATCGAGGCGCTCGCCTCAGAGCTGGCGGCTGGCGGCCACGAGACCCGCATCCTCGCGCCGTTCGACCCCGACGACGCGATCTCGCGACGTCTGCACCGCGGCGCGCGACCGCAGCGGCGCACCGTGCCCGAGGACTTCGTCGCGCTCGGGCGCACGGTCGGGATTCCCGCCAACGGCGCCGTCTCCAACATGGCGCTCACGCCTGCCGCCGTGTTCGCCCTGCGCCGTGAGCTGCGCGAGGGCGGCTACGACGTGCTGCACATCCACGAGCCGGTCGTGCCGTTCCTTTCCTGGTTCGCCCTCACCAACGCTGGCAACCTGCCGCTGGTCGGCACCTTCCACACCTACTCCGAGAACGCGCTCACGAACGGCCTCGCCGCTGGCCCGCTCGGCGGCCGCCGGCGCATGAACCACCTGCACGCGCGGATCGCTGTCTCCGAGGCCGCCGCGTGGACCGCGCGTCGCTTCTACGGCGGGCGCTACCGGATCATCCCCAACGGCGTGCAGATCCCCGCCTCGGTCGCGCACGAAGCCGATTGCGGCGCGCAGCAGCGGGAGCTGCGGATCCTGTTCGTCGGGCAGGCGGTCGAACGCAAGGGGCTGCCGGTGCTGCTGCAGGCGTTCGAAGCGCTGCGCGAGCACATCCCGGCGACGCTGACGCTCGTCGGCGCGAGCAGCGAGGAGATCGCCCACATGATGCTCGACGACCGCGGCGTGCGCGCCCTCGGCAAGGTCTCCGAGGAGCGCAAGCTCGCCGAGCTCGCGCAGGCCGAGGTGCTGTGCGCGCCGTCGCTGCACGGCGAGAGCTTCGGGATGGTGCTCACCGAGGCGTTTGCCGCGGCGACGCCGGTGGTCGCGTCAGACATCCCCGGTTATCGCGACGTCGTGCGCGACGGCACCGACGGGCTGCTAGTGCCGGTCAGCGATCCGCTGGCGCTCGCTGAGGCGCTGCGTGCGCTGGCGCTCGACGCTCCCACGCGTGCGCGGATGGCGCTCGCCGCGCGCGAGCGCGCCGAGCGCTTTGCCTGGCCGCGCGTCGCCGCCGAGGTGCTCGACTGCTACGAGGAGGCGCTGCGCGTCGGCACCGCCGCCAGCCGCGTCGGGCGCGCCGCCGTGCGCTACGGCCTCGCTCCCGCCGACCTGCAGCCGCGCATCCCCGCCGAGCGGCTGCCCTCGCTCATCGCGCCCGGGCCGCCGCTGGTCGGGCGCCCGCGACGCGTGCGCACGCTGCGACGCGCCGCCGTCGTGCTCAGCACCGTCGCCGGCGCCGGACTCGCGGCGCTGGTGCTGCAGCGGGTCGGCGTGACGCGCGTCGCCGCGTCGCTCGTGGCGTCCAAGCCCGGGCTGATCGCCGCCGGCGTCGCGCTGATGTGCGCCGCGATGTTCGCTCGCGCGCTGTCGTGGCACTCGATCCTGAGCGCGGCGCCAACCTGGCGGCGGGTCAAACGTCGTGACGCGATGCAGGGGACGTTCATCGGCGTGCTGATGTCCGCCACCCAGCCCGCTCGTCTCGGCGAGCCCTCGCGCGCGTTGATCGTCGCGCGTCGCGTCGGCCGTGCGCGCGAGACGCTGCCGATCGTGCTCGGCACGATCGTCTCGCAGACGCTGCTGAACCTGCTCGCGCTGGTGATCCTCGGCGGCGTCACGCTGTCGAGCGCCAGCGTGCTCGACGGCCGCGATCGCGCGCTCGTGCTGATCGGGCTCGCGCCGCTGGCCGCGCTGCTCGCACCCGTGCTCGTGCCGCCCGCCGCGGTCTCGCGTTCGCGACGCCTGCGTGCGATGCTCGCGGCGGCGCGGCGCTCACTGCTGCGCCTGCGCGACGGGCTGCGCGTGTTCGCCAAGCCGCGACACGCGAGCCTCGCCACGGTCGCACAGCTCGCGGCGTGGACGCTTCAGTGGCTGGCCTGCTGGCTGCTGCTCGAGGCGCTCGGGCTCTCGCACGCCGGCCTCGGTGCCGCCGCCGCCGTCCTGTTCGCCGTCAACGTCACCGCTGTCGTTCCCGTCACGCCCGCGAACTTCGGCATCTTCCAGGCCGCCTGCGTGGTCGTGCTCGTCGGCGCCTACCACGTCTCCACGCCCGAAGCGATCGCCTACGGCATCGTCCTGCAGGCGGTAGAGCTCACGACGGCGCTGATCATGGGCCTTCCCGCGCTCGTCACCGAGGGCCTCTCCTGGCGCGAGGTGCGCCTGCGCACGATGCACGCCGCGCCGGTCGAGCTCGGCCCGTTGCCCGCCGCGAGCGCGCGTCGCGGCGCGCCGTCGGCATCAGGTCAGGACGCGCTCGCATAACGCGACGGCATGGGATCGTGCCAATCGTCGGAATCGTGACGGTAGCTGGACGCTTCTGGATCACGAAGCAGGGTTCGGCGCGCCGGTGACGTATGAGTCCCGCGTGTCTGACGCCTACGTCTACATGTTGCGCTGCGCCGACGGCTCGCTGTACACCGGTTGGAGCACCGACGTGCAGCGGCGCCTCGCGCGCCACCTCGAAGGCACCGCCAGTCGCTACACGGCCAGCCGCCTACCGGTCGAGCTCGCGTTCACGCTGCCGATGCCCGACCGCAGCGCCGCGATGCGCGAAGAGGCGCGAATCAAGACGCTCGATCGCGCCGCCAAGCTCGCGCTGATCGCCGCGTCGAGCACCACGTCCGCCTGAGCGGTGGCGGGCGACGACGGCGCGGGCGCCGGTTTACGGCATGATGGGGGCATGGCTTCACGACCTCCAGCGCGCAGCGTCAAGATCTCAGACGACGAGCGGACCGGCTGGTCCTCGGACCGCCCCAGGCGCGACGGGGCGCCACCGCGACCAGCCGATCTCACCGTCCACTGCCGCGTGCTCGCACCGACCGACCGCCTGCGCTACTCGCCGGGGAGCCTGCTGGTGGTCCTCGGTGCCTCGCCCGTCGAGCGCAACGCCTTCCTGGACCGCCTGATCGAGGACCGCACGGCGCTGCTGTCGCTCGAGAAGGTGCGCACGCTGTTGGCCGGCCGCGTCTCCGAGGAGGAGCTGCCGCTGCGCGCGCAGGAGCTGCTGCTCGCTGCCGTATCCAAGCGCCTTGAGAATCGCGAGACGGTCGTGCTCGCCGCCGACGGCTTCGAGCCCGCGGAGCGCGAGCCGTTCGTGCGCGCCGCCGCTGCGCTCAAGCGCCCGCGTCACCTGATCCTGCTGGAGACCGCGCGCGAGCAGGTTCCCGAGGGGGAGCTGGCGGCGCTGAACGAGCTGCGCCGTGCGCTCGACGCGGGCGAGCTCGGTGGCGAGGGCTTCCAGACGGCGCTGCGCCTCGGCGGCGGCACCGCCGGCGAGGTCAAGCGGATCCTGTTCCGCCCGCCGCCGCGCGAAGACTCCTGATCCAGCTCAGCTCGAGCTCTCGCCCGCCATCGCCGGCTCGTCCTCGGCTTCGACCGCCCCGTCTGGCGGATCCTCGTCGCCGAGCTCGCCGAACAGCGACGGGTCGCTGTCGGAGCCGCGGATCACGGCGTCGGGTGAGCCCTCGGGCAGCAGCCGCCCCTGGCGCGTGCCGAAGTAGATCGCCTGCGGGTGGTGTGCGATCATCGCGAGCGTCGACTGCTCGGGCTCGGGCGCGTAGCCGTCGGTGATCGTCATGCCGATCTGGCCGAGGTCGAGCAGCTTCTGCACCTTCAGGTGCTCTGACTGCTCCGGCACCGCCGGATAGCCCCACGAGTAGCGCCGACCCTGCGTCAGCGGGATTTCGAGCATGCGCCGCACCTCGTAGTGCAGCCACTCCGCCAGCCCCTCGGCGGTCTGCACGCCGAGGCCGTGCACGAACAGTTGCTCGGCGAACTCGCCTTCGGCCTCGAGCCGCGCCATCAGCTCCGTCACCTCCGAGCCGACCGTCACCGCCTGTACCGCGATCACGTCGAGTTCCGCCGGCGGCGCGCCGGTGGGCGACGGCGTGCTGTCCGGGCCGATTGCGGGCCGGAAGAAGTCGGCGAGGCAGATGCGGTCGCCCTTGGGCTGGCGCGGGCACACGAAGCGGGTCAGCTCCGTGGTGCGGTCCTCGGGGTCGAGCACGACGATGTCGTTGCCCGCGGCGTAGCACGGGAAGAAGCCGAGCAGCGCCCGCGGGTGCAGGTAGGTCTGCTCGTTCCACATCCGCTCCAGGCGCGGGCGGAAGTCCTCGCGCAGCAGCGTCTGCCACGCCTCGCCTTTGACGCCACGTCCGCCCCAGTGCAGCTTGAACAGCACGTGCGTGTCGAGGTGTCGGTAGACCTCGTCGAGGTCTACCGGGATCTCCTTGACGCCCCAGAACGGCGGCGTCGGGATCGGCACGTCGGTGCGCGCAGCCGAGCGCACGGAGTCATCGGCGAAGTTCAGCTCCTCGACGGGCGCCTCGCCCTTGGCGCGGAACTCGCTGGCGCCGGCGAGCAGCTTCTGCACGAGCGCCGCGCGCGCGTCGTCGTCGACCAGCTGGTCCATCACGGACAGGCCCTCGAACGCGTCCTTGCAGTAGAACACGCCCGGCTCATAGACCTCGTCTGAGTCCTTGCCGCCGGGATACAGCGCGCGGTAGCCGAAGGCGCGGTTGATCGCGGCGCCGCCGATCAGCACGGGGTAGGAGAGGCCCTTCGCCTGCAGCTCCTGGATGCACGCCGGCATCTGCTTGGATGTCGAGACGAGCAGCGCCGACAGCCCGATCGCCGTCGCGTCGTGTTGCTGGGCGGCGTCCACGATCGTCTGGATCGGCACCTGCTTGCCGAGGTCGACAACCGTGTATCCGTTGTTCGTGAGGATCGTGTTGACGAGCGACTTGCCGATGTCGTGTACGTCGCCGAACACGGTCGCCAGCACGACGGTGCCCTTTGTGTAGCCCTCGATCTTGTCGAGGTATTTCTCGAGCTGCGCGACCGCGCGCTTCATCACCTCGGCCGACTGCAGCACGAACGGCAGGATCAGTTCGCCGGCGCCGAACTTGTCGCCGACCTCTTTCATCGCCGGCAGCAGCACCTCGTTGAGCGTCGGCACTGCGCCGATCTTCTCGACGCTGCGATCGATCTGGTCCTCGACGCCGTCGCGGCGACGGCGCAGGATGTGGAAGTGCAGCGCCTCCTCGGGCTCCATCCCCTCGGTCGGGTCCGCAGCTCCCTGGCCTGTGTCTTCGGGACCCTTCGACTCGAAGTGCTCGATGAACTTCTCCAGCGCATCCTCGCGCCGGTTGAACACGAGATCGTCGGCGAGCTGGCGCTCCTCGTCCGGGATCTCCGAGTAGGGGGTGATGTGGTTGGGGTTGACCATCGCCAGGTCGAGGCCAGCGTCGACGCAGTGGTGCAGGAACACCGAGTTGAGCACCGCGCGCGCGCCGGGCGAGACGCCGAAGGAGACGTTCGAGACCCCAAGCGAGGTCTTCACGTCGGGGATCTGCTCCTTGATCGCTTTGATCCCCGCGATCGTCTCGACCGCGGACGGGCGCCACTCCTCGTCGCCGGTCGTCAGCGTGAACGTCAGGCAGTCGAAGATCAGCAGCTGCGGGTCGAGCCCGTGCTCCTCGCAGCAGAGCTCGCGAATGCGCTGTGCGATCTCGACCTTGCGCGCCGCCGTCTTGGCCATCCCGACCTCGTCGATCGTCAACGCGATCAGCGCGGCGCCGTGCGCGAGCGCGACCGGCACGACGCGGTCGAGCTTCGCGCGCCCGGCCTCGAGGTTGACCGAGTTGACGATCGCGCGGCCGGGGATCTGCTCGAGCGCGCGTTCGATCACCTCGGGCTCGGTCGAGTCGATCTGGATCGGCGCCGGCTGCGTCAGCGAGACCTTCTTCGCCAGCAGCCGCATCTGTTCGTCCTCGTCCTGGCGCTCGGTCAGCGCGACGCACAGGTCGAGCACGTGCGCGCCGCCCGTGACCTGGTCCTCGGCGATCTGCACGAGCCCGTCGTAGTCGTCGGCGAGCAGCAGCTCCTTCGCCTTGCGCGAGCCCTGCGAGTTGACGCGCTCGCCGACCATCGTCGGCGGCGGCTCCTGCTGCAGCGGTGTGGCGGCGATCATCGAGGACAAATGTGGAGCCCGCCCGGCAGGTCTCGCCGCGACCGGTCGCTTCGCGACGCGCTCTGCGATCGCGCGAATGTGGTCGGGGGTCGTGCCGCAGCAGCCGCCGACCACGCCCACGCCGTAGCGCTCGACGAACTCCTTCAGTGCCTCGGCCAGCGGCTCGGGCTTCTCGGGGAAGATCGTCTCGCCGTCGGGACCCTGCAACGGCAGGCCGGCGTTGGGGATGCAGGCGACCGGCACGGGGCAGTACTCACCCAGGAAACGGATCGCGTCGCGCATGTCCTCGGGCCCGGTCGAGCAGTTCAGGCCGATCACATCGACCCGCAACGCCTCGAGCGTCGTCAGCACCGCGGAGATGTCGGTGCCGAGCAGCATCTTGCCGCCGTTGGGCAGCAGCGAGACCGAGGTGTGGATCGGCAGCGTGCGGCCGGTGCTCTTGAAGGCGGCGCGCGCTCCGAAGACGGCGGCCTTGACCTCGAGGATGTCCTGCGCCGTCTCGATGATCAGCAGGTCGGCGCCGCCGTCGATCAGTCCCGCGGCCTGCTCGGTGAAAACCTCCACCAGCTCACCGAAGCGGATCTGCCCGAGCGACGGATCCTCGGACGCCGGCAGGTAGCCCGTCGGGCCGATCGAGCCCGCCACGAAGCGCCTGGAGCCGGCCGCCTTGCGCGCGAGCTCCGCCGCCTTCGTGTTGATCTCGACCGTGTACTCGGCCAGACCCCACTCGCCGAGCTTGATGCGCGATGCCTGGAAGGTGTCGGTCTCGAGCACTTCCGCGCCCGCGTCGAGCATCGACGCGTGTACGCCCTCGATCACGTCGGGTCGGTTGAGCACGAGCGCCTCGTGACACTTGCCCTGCAGGCCGCCGTAGTCCTCCTGTGTGAGGTCGAACTGCTCGAGCGTCGCGCCCATGCCGCCGTCGTAGATGACGACGTGCTCGGAGATCGCCTGCAGGTAGTCGCGCTGTGACATTGCACCAATGCTAGAGATACGCGGCTCCAGAGCAGGTTCCACGCCCTCGATGCTCGAGACATGGCATGCTGGCGCGATGGCGCGCGAGGGTCCCTTCTGGGATGTCGTTGAGGGCCGGGCGGAGCCTCCCTCGGCGGCGACCACGCTCGGCTTCGAGCTGGTCAGCGTCGACCCCGACGCCGGCACGATCGAGGTCGCCTTCACCGCCACCGACGAGTTCCTGAACCCCGTAGGCGTGGTCCAGGGCGGCTTCCTCGCGGCGATGCTCGACGATACGCTCGGCCCCGCGCTGGTGGCGACGCTCGGGCTCGGAGAATTCGCGCCAACCACCGATCTGCATGTGCAGTTCCTGCGCCCCGCACGCCCGGGGCGCCTCGTCGGCCATGGCCGCGTTGTGCGGCGCGGCAAGGATGTCGCCTTCCTCGCCGGCGAGCTTCGCGACGAGCACGGCGCGGTCGTCGCCGTCGCCTCGGCAACTGCCGTGATCCGACGCCAGCAGGGCTGACGCGAGGCCATTCCGACCGTCGCGCCGGGCCTCTGCCCGAAGCGGACGACAGCCGCGTGGGCCCGCCGGGACGCGTGCATCGGCTAAGCGTCGAAGATTTCCGCGAACGAGTTTGCGCCGCTGCACAATGCTCGCGAGCGTCAAGCTAGTAGGGGGAGAAAACATGACACCGCAGGATCTGTTTGAGGCGCCGGTCAGGGATCGTTTCGAGGGCACCGCGTTCGCCCGCCGCGGCGAGCATCTGCGCGAGACGGCTGCCGGCGCGTTGCGCGCGAGCGACGTCGCCGAGGCGGGCCGCAGGCTCGTCGCCGTCGTCGGGCTCGGCCACCTGGGCCTGCCGAGCGCGGTCGCGCTGCGTCGCGCCGGCGTCCGCATCATCGGGATCGACACGTCCACGAGCCGGCTGAGCGAAATTCGGGCAGGACGCGCCGAGATTCCGCGAGCCGACTGGGAGTACCTGCGCGCGCACATGGGCGAGGAGGACTTCGAGCTGAGCGGCGAGTTCGACGGCCTCAGCGACGCCGACGGCGTCTTGATCTGCGTCCCCACGACGGTCGACCGTCGCGGCCAGGCGATCACCGAGCCGCTGCGGCGCACATGTGCGGCAGTCGTCGCGCATGCGCGCGCAGGGCAGACGCTGGTGCTGACATCGAGCACGTTCGTCGGTGCCACGCGCAAGCTGCTCGTCGAGCCGCTTTCAGAGCGCGGCCTGTGCGTCGGCGAGGACGTGTTCGTGGCGTTCTCACCCGAGCGCAGCGACATCGGCATCGGCGCCGCCGATCACGAGGAGCCGCGCTCGCCGCGCGTGCTCGGCGCCGTCACCGAGACGTGCTTTGTGCACGCCGCCGCGCTGCTCGAGCCACTGTGCGACGAGCTGCACCGCGTCTCCTCGCCGGCGGCCGCCGAGATGGTCAAGCTCTACGAGAGCAGCTTCCGCGCCGTCAACATCGCGCTCGCGTTCGAGATGGCCGACGCGTGCCGGACACACGCGCTCGACCCGATCGAGGTCACCGACGCCGCCGCCACCAAGCCGTTCGGCTTCATGCCCCACTATCCCTCGCCGGGGGTCGGCGGCCACGCGGTCGGCGTCGACCCCTATCAGATGCTCGCGGGCCTGCGCGAGCACGGGCGTCCAGCACCGCTGATCGAGGAGTCGATGCGGACGCTCGCCGCGCGCCCGCGACGGGTGGCGATGCGCGCGCACGAACTGCTGCTGCGCTCCGGGCGCCAGCTGCGCGACGTGCGCGTACTCGTCGTCGGCGCCGCCTACAAGCCGGGCGTCGCCGACGCAACCAACGCGCCGTCGGTGCAGATCATCTCGCGGCTGCTCGAAGAGGGCGTGCAGGTCGACTTCCACGACCCGCTCGTAGGAACGCTGTTCATCGACGGCGAGCCGATGCACAGCATTGACCCCGATCCGCGCCGCGACGCGTCGGGCTTCGGCCCCGAAGACTACGAGCTCGTGATCGTCCTCGGCACCCAGCCGGGGCACGATTACGGATGGCTCCGGCGTTGCCCGCAGGTGCTGGACTGCACCTACCGGCAGCGCACCGGTCGCCGCCACTTTCTTCTGTGACGGAGCCGGGGATGGTGAAGCGACGGCCGCGATCGGGCCCGCGGCCGTCGCTCACCTTCACTTGATGAAGAGCATCTCCGAGGGCTTCGGCAGCGGCCACCGGTTGTCGGCGCCGAGCTTCTCCAGGCGATCGACAACCTCGCGGACGTCTTCCACCGCGGGGCGGCGTGGCAAAGTCAGGCACTCCGCGAGCGCCTTATGCACTTTGTCGGAGACAAACTGCATGTTCGCTTGACCACGAAGCCATCGACTGCTAATCCGAGTAGTCGCACGCTAGCCGTCAGCGGCGTCAGGGGGAATAGGCGCACTCGGCGCGTGTAGTCAGATCAAGCTTCGGAAGAAAGGCGCAGACCGATGATGCTCATCAAGGCTCCTGCCCCGCTGAGCTCGACGACACCTCAACCAGGTCCAAGGTTAGGTATCTCCTCGATTGCTCGACGGCCTCGGGACACCCGACCATCACCCCGACCGGGGTACCGGTCGCGGTTTCTCACAGTCATCATTCTCACCCTCATCGCAACCCTGTCGATCGGCGCAGCGAGCGCAATGGCATCGACAGCAAGCCCCGAAAGTCGGGCGCATCTGCAGGACAACGTCGCACGCACTCGTCTCCCGCAGCGAGTCGCGTCGACTCTCGGCAGAGATTACGCCGGAGTATGGTTCGAACCGGCGACCGCGACGCTGCACGTCGGCGTCACGTCTGGCGTGAGCGCGGGGGCAGCCCAGCGCATCGCAGCGAGTGCCGGTCTCGCCGCTGACGTCGTCACTACTCCGGTGCGATCGACATGGGCCGCTCTCATTGATGCTCAGAACCAGTGGAACAAAAGGCTTGCAGCGTTGCTGGCGCAGTCACAGGCCAGCACTGGCATCGAACCGTCGGACAACTCGGTTTCGATCACTCTGAGCGCCTCGGTGCCCGCATCGGAACGAAGCACCATCGAACGTGAAGCCGGCGACGCCAACGTCAACGTCAGCGTGGCCGTAGCGGAACCGTCGAGTCTCGAAGATAAACCCCGGGCAAAATGCAAAACGCCGTTTGTAGAACTAGTAGCCTACTGCGAAAAAACGCTCGTGTCGGGCGTTGGCATCGCTCCAAACTCCGAAGGGCCGCTGTGCACGGCTGGGCCGATGCTGATCAGCGGCAAGGAAACATACATGCTCACGTCGGGTCACTGTTACAACCTAGAAGAAGCAGAAGGCGCCGTCCTTAAAGTGTTCACAAACTCGGCCTATCCCAATCTAGAACAGAAAAAAGTCGGCACTGAAGCCATCAAGTACTACAGTAGCTTACGTGACATGGCCGAGATCAAGATAACACGGCCAGGAAGTCCCTTCATCGCAGAACCGCCCACCCCGCTGCCAGCCCTGATGGCAGAATGGTTAAAAAAACCAGAAGTCCCGCACACCGTTGGCGGGTCTGCTGCGGTCGTCTCAGGGCAGGAAGTCTGCCATGAGGGCATGGTAAGCGGCGAAGCATGCGGTGAAGTCAAAAAACTCAACATGACCAATGCGGGTAAAGAACACCTCGTAGAAGTCACAGCCTGCGGAAGCAGAGGTGACAGTGGGGGACCGTACTTCTTCCGTGGGAAAGGCGAAGAAGTAATAATGCTGGGTATAGAAACCCAGGGACCCCTGCCGGAATGCCATGAAAAAGGTCCATATAAAAGCTTTTTCGAGCCGCTCGAAGGAGTGCCTGGGGCGCTCAGGTATGGCATTCTCCAGACCTTCACTGGGCAGGCAGTGCTCACGACGGGTAATGAAACCCGGACTAAAACCGAAGAAGAAGAAAAAGAACGTAAAGAAAAAGAAGCGAAATTACCAGATTTCTCGATCGCGTTAGGTGGATCTTATCCAATCAACCTGAACTACTCGTCAGCTACCGTCAAAACAAAATACAGCAGTGCGGCAGAAGGGCTGAGCGGAGAAGGCCTGGCGCTGTCATTTACCAGTACGGAATTAAGTGCATGGGGATTCTTCGAATCGACTCTCAAGGGTGTCGTCAATGAAAAAGGCACTAAATGCAACAGTGTCGGCAAGGGGGCCGGAGAAGTACAGATAGAAGGCAAGTATCACATCGTCTACGTCTCCTTATCTCCGTTAACGCTGGGGATACTCTTCTCACCCGAAGCGTTTGAAATAACGTGTGGCACCGGCAAAGTCACAGCGAAAGGCTCTATGCTTGGGTCGCTGAAACTTGGCAGCTCCGAAGCGGAAGAGCTGACCTCACTCAAGAGCGAACTGACCGGTAACGCAAAAGGCAAACCGACCCTGAAAAGCTACTACAACGACGCGGGCGAAGCGGAGACCGCGAAGTTCGAAGTCAACTTTGGCACCGGCTTCAAAGAAGCGGCGTGGGAAGTGGGAGGAGAAGTCACGGCGACAGCTGAAGCAGGCAAGATGTTCACGATCACCAGGAGATGATCAGGACCGGCGGCTCGTCGTAGAGCGTTGTCAGGGACGGCCGGACCTCTCTGGGGCTGGGCGGTGCTCAAGCAGCTCGCCCCGGGGAGGACGCCGGATCAAGTCTGTCGAGGCGGGCGCATCATCGAAGCGCGCGCAACCAAGGGTGAGGGCGGCAGTCAGAACGAGACCGCGGCCGCCGCTCACCACACGCGCGCCGACTACTTAATAAAAAGCATCTCCGAGTACTTCGGCAGCGGCCACAGGTCGTCGGCGACGAGCTTCTCCAAGCGGTCGGCGACCTCGCGGACATCTTCCATCGCCGGGATCACCGTGTCGCGCATGTACACGGCCTCCTTCTGGGCGCCGACCGGGTGGTTCTCGTCGAGGTTCGCGTCCTCGAGCTTGATCTGCGCGAAATGCAGCTCCTTGACGACCGGCTCGATCTCGGCGATCAGCTCGTCCAGAGCGCTGTCGCGGAGTTCGTTGAGGTAGCGCACCGACGCCGGCAGCACCATCGTGCGGCCGATCGCCGACTCCGTCTCGGCCTCGATGTTGATGTTCATCACGTACTGCTCGGTGAACACCTCGTAGCGGGACTCGAGCTCGCGCTTGGAGAGCACTTTGTATTTTTTGAATGCCGCCACGGTCGATTTCTCGACCAGCCACGGCAGCGCGTCGGGGGTCGTCTTGAGGTTCGCGAGACCGCGCTTCTCGGCCTCCTTGTGCCACGCCTCGGAGTAGCCGTCGCCGTCGAACACGATTTGCTTGTTCGCCGCCCACACGCCCTTGACGACCGTAGTGACGGCCTTCTCGAGCGTCGCGCCCGAGCCTTTCAGCGCTGTCTTCAGCTTGTCGGTCAGCTCGTCGACCGACTCCGCGACGATCGTGTTGAGAACCGTGTTCGGCCACGCCGGCGAGGAGTTGGAGCCGAGCGCGCGGAACTCGAACTTGTTGCCCGTGAAGGCGAACGGGCTCGTGCGGTTGCGATCCCCTCCGTGCAGCGGCAGTGGCGGCAGCACCGGCGTCCCCAGCCCGAGGAACGAACCCGGTTTCGACGGTTGCACCTTGCCGGACTCGATCGCCCCGAAGACCTTCTCGAGCTCGGCGCCGAGGAAGATCGAGATGATCGCCGGCGGCGCCTCGTTGGCCCCGAGGCGGTGGTCCTGCCCGGCGCTCGCGATCGACGCGCGCAACAGCTGCTGGTGCTTGTTGACCGCCTGGATGACCGCCGCGCAGAAGAACAGGAACTGCAGGTTCTCCGCCGGCGTGTCGCCGGGGTCGAGCAGGTTCAGGCCGGTGTCGGTGCCCATCGACCAGTTGTTGTGCTTGCCCGAGCCGTTGACGCCCGCGAACGGCTTCTCGTGCAGCAGGCACACCAGGCCATAGCGGCGCGCTGTGTTCTGCATGATCTGCATGGTCACCATCTGGTGGTCGGAGCCGACGTTCGAGTTCTCGAAGATCGGCGCGACCTCGAACTGGTTGGGCGCGACCTCGTTGTGGCGCGTCTTGATCGGTATCCCGAGCTTGGCGAGCTCGAGCTCGACGTCGAGCATGTACGCGAGCACACGCTCGGGGATCGAGCCGAAGTAGTGGTCGTCGAGCTCGTGGCCCTTCGGCGGTTTGGCGCCGAACAGCGTGCGTCCGGTCGTCACCAGGTCAGGCCGTTCGAAGAAGTACTGCTCGTCGATCAGGAAGTACTCCTGCTCGCAGCCGGTCGTCGTGAACACGCGGGAAGCGTCCTCGACGCCGAGCAGGTCGAGCGCCTTGATCGCGACGCCCGACAGCGCGTCCATCGAGCGCAGCAGCGGGATCTTGTTATCGAGCGCCTCGCCTGTCCACGACGTGAACGCCGTCGGGATGCACAGCAGCGCGCCGTTGGGGTTCTCGAGGATGAACGCCGGGCTCGTCGGGTCCCACGCGGTGTAGCCGCGTGCCTCGAACGTCGCGCGGATGCCGCCCGTCGGAAACGACGAGGCGTCGGGCTCACCCTGGATCAGCTCCTTGCCCGAGAACTCCGCGATCGCGGATCCGTCGCCCGCGGGGCCGTAGAAGGAGTCGTGCTTCTCCGCCGTCGAGCCGGTCAGCGGCTGGAACCAGTGCGTGTAGTGCGTCGCGCCCTTCTCCATCGCCCATTCCTTCATCGCCTGCGCGACCGCGTCCGCCAGCGACGTGTCGAGCGCCTCGCCGCGCGCGAGCGTGCGCTGCAGCGCCTTGTACACGTGCTTGGGCAGCCTTCGGCGCTGCACGGCGGGCGAGAAGACATTCGCTCCGAAGATCTGGTTATCCGCGATCGTCAGGTCGGGCGACCCGAGCGCGGTTCCGTTGGCGCTCCACTGCGCGGCGGTGACATTCTGCTGACGGGTCCTGGGCATGGGCTCGGTCGATTCCTCCTCGAGAAAGTGTGAGATGCGCGGCTACCGGCGAGCGCACGGGGCCGCACGCCATCGTAGTGCCAAGCAGGCTGAAAGGGATCAACCGCTGGCGAAATCGGGGAGACGATCTTTCGACAGTCGGCCAAAGCCCGAGTCTTTGGTTTCGCCGGCGCCGCGCCTTCGGCGCCTGCCCGGCTAGGGCGAGCTGGGGAACTGCCCGACTTCGACCTGCCCGGTGTTCGGGTTGACGTGTTTCAGGTCGGGCGCCGGTTTGATGTAGACGGCGAACTTGCCGTGGATGCCGGCTTTCGCTTCGAGCCGTGCTTTGGCCTTGCCGGCGAGCCCTGCGGAGACGACGTAGTGGACCGTGAAGGTGCCGGCCTTGACGGGCACGACCCGCCACACGAACAGCTTCGTCTTGCCGGGCGGCAGCGGCCCGAGCGCCCACGTGTTGACGTAGGCGGTCTGACCGCCGCCGGGGAGGCTGACGTTCTCGGTTTCCACCGGGGGAGAGGCGATCGCCCCGGGTCCGCGGTTGATCGCCCACACCGGGCGTTGGCGCACCGCCAGCCCGGGATAGTTCGAGTTGTAGTCGAACGAGTCGATCGTGACGGCGACGTTGGGGACGGTCTGGGTGCCGGTGTTGTGCACGGCGACAACAAACCGCGACGGGCGCGCGATCGACTGCGCAGTCGGGAAGCTGGCGGCGACCTTCATCCCGAACGTGCCGGCGGGTTCGTCCGCGTCCTGACGGCTGCCGCCGCCGCAGCCCGCGAGGATCAGCGCGGCAAGCACCGAGGCCGACACGGCGGCGGTTCGCGGCGCGCGCGAAACGGCCGCGCGAGCGCGACACGGCACCACCCAGAAGCCTCTCCGCCCGCCCCTCACGATCGCGCCACGATACCAGCGGGGGTGGCGCACGGTGTCGGTCTGCGAGTGCTTGGGCGCGAAGCTGCGGCGTGCACGTGACGTATCGCGTAGAGTTTGTCCGACCACTGATCGCGACTCGAGGAGGAGTAGGGAGAGATGGTACGCGGCGTCGCCGAAAGGGCGGGCACCCCGGCGAGGCATGTGCTCGAGGAATTCGGGGACATGATGATCCTCACCGGCAGGACGGTCTGGTCAGCGCTGCGCCCGCCTTACCCGTACGGCGGCGAGCTCGTCTCGCAGTTCCTGTTCACGCTGAGGCTCGTGTGGTTCCCGCTGCTCGTCTCGACCGTCGCGATCAACTACGGCGCGCCGGGGCTGCAGGCGGCCGACTTCCTGCGGATCTTCGGCGCGCTCGACCGTCTCGGCGGCTTCTTCGTGATCGAGGTCGTCCGCGAAATCGGCCCGTTCATCACCGCGATCGTGGTCGCCGGTGTGGCGGGTACGGCGATCACGGCGGACCTCGGTGCGCGCAAGGTGCGCGAGGAGCTTGACGCGCTGCAGGTGCTCGGCGTCGACCCGGTCAAGAACCTCGTCGTCCCGCGCTTCCTGTCGCTGATGATCGTCACCGGCCTGTTCGACATCTACGCGCTGCTGTTCGGGATCTACGGCGGCATCATCGCCGAGATCTACAACGGCGGCTCGCTCGGATCCTTCTGGGGGACGTTGTTCGCGAACGCCGACGTGACCGACCTGTGGGGGTCGGTGCTGAAGTCGACCGTGTTCGGCGCGATCATCGCGATCGTGTGCTGCTACAAGGGCATGACCGCATCGGGTGGCGCCGAGGGTGTCGGGCGCGCCGTCAACGAGGCGGTCGTGATCGCGTTCCTCGGGATCGGCGCTTTCAACTACGTCTTTACGCAGACGCTGCTCGCCACGCACCCGCAGATCCTGGTGATCAAGTAATGGGCGAAATCTTTGCGGTGCCGCGCGAATGGCTCGCCGCCACCGGCGAGATCGCGCGCTTCACCGGGACGATCGTCGGCGACGTCTTCAGCCTGCGAGTGTTCAGGTTCTTTGGCGAGTCGCTGCGACAGGCGGGGATCCTGATCATCGGCTCCACGACCGTCATCTGGGGCCTCGTGTTCCTGATCGGCCTCGGCGGCTGTGGCATCCAGGCCGGCTACTTCAACCAGTCGACCGGCACGCCCAACTACGCCGGCGTCTTCGCCGCGTGGTGCAACCTGCGCGAGGCCGTGCCGCTTGTGTTCGGATACATGCTGTCGGCGAAGGTCGGCACCGGGATCGTCGCCGAGCTCGGCGCGATGCGGATCTCCGAGGAGATCGACGCGCTCGAGGTGATGGGCGTCGACTCGATGGTGTTCCTGTGCGCGACGCGGCTGCTCGCGACGTGGATCGTGCTGCCGTTCATGTACATCACGGCGATCGGCGTGGCGTTCCTCGCCTCCTACCTCGCGATCGTCGATCAGCTGGGCTTCACATCCAGTGGAGGTTTCCTGCTGATCTTCTGGCAGTTCCAGAATCCCACGGACTTCCTCTTCAGCGTGCTCAAGGGGCTCGCGATGGCGACGGCGATCGTGCTCGTGGCGTGTTACTACGGCTACAACGCCAGTGGTGGGCCTGTCGGGGTAGGCAGGGCGACCGCGAAGTCAATGGTGCTAAACCTAATACTCGTGAACGTCATCGACGCATTCGGCACACAGATCTTCTGGGGCACCAACGCGCGGGCTCCGATCGGCGGCTGAGGATGGCCACGCAGGAGCCGGTGCAGGGACAGGGCGAGCACGAGGACGAGGATCAGTACCCCTTCCACACGGGGGTGATCCGCCCCTCCAACGCGCCCGACGCGATCGAGTTCGTCGAGGTCCACAAGTCCTTCGGGAGCAACCACGTGCTGCGCGGGCTGAACATGGGGCTGCCTGAGGGCAAGATCTCGATGATCATCGGCCCGTCGGGCACTGGCAAGTCGGTCTGCATCAAGCACATCGTTGGGCTGCTGTACCCCGACCAGGGTGACGTGCTCGTCAACGGCGTCTCGATCCCCAGCCTCACCGATGACGAACTGTTCACGATGCGCAGGAAATTTGGCGTGCTCTTCCAGGACGGCGCGCTGTTCGGCTCGCTCAAGCTGTACGACAACATCGCCTTCCCGCTGCGTCAGCACACCGAGAAGGGCGAGGACGAGATCGCCGAAATCGTCAACCGGCGCATGAAAGAGGTGGGGCTCGGCGGTGAGGGCGAGAAGATGCCGAACGAGCTCTCCGGCGGCATGCGCAAGCGCGCCGGCTTCGCCCGCTCGCTCGTGCTCGACCCCGAAATCGTGCTGTTCGACGAGCCCGACTCCGGCCTCGACCCCGTTCGCACAGCGCTGCTGTGCGAGCTGATCAAGGAAGTGCACGCCGAGAACGGCGGCTGCTACGTCGTGATCACGCACGACATCATGAGCGCGCGCCGCGTCGCCGAGCACATCTCGGTGCTGTGGAAGGGTCGCATCGTCGAATCCGGTCCCGCCGACGAGCTGTTTGCTTCCGAGAACCCGTTCGTGCGGCAGTTCCTGTCCGGCGAATCGGCCGGTCCCCTCGGCATGGATTAGCACCGGGGGCCGCCCCGTCGCCGGCGGCCCGCGACACCGGCTCTGAGCCGGCGCTGATGACCCCTCGCCCGGCTAGCCTTCCTCTGTGAACGCATCGCGAATTCTCTCCGCGCTGGCGGGCCACGCCGCGCGGCGGCCGCGGCTAGTGATCGCGGTCGCGATCGTGCTTGGGCTGGGCGCGGCGGGGCTCGCGCTGCGGCTGCGCCCGACGGCGGCGACGAGCACGCTGGTGTCGAGCTCGAGTTCTCAGTACCAGGCGACGCAGCGCTTCTATCGCAACTTCGGCGAAGAGCCGATTGCGGTGCTGGTCAAGGGCAACCTGCAGCAACTCGTGCTGAGCTCGGACATCGAGCGGCTGCTCGGCCTCGAGGGCTGCCTGTCGGGCAACGTGCCGGCGAAGGCGCTGGCGGCGGAGGGTGGCGTCAACGGGCCGTGCGGGGAGCTGGCGCGCGCGAAGACCGTGAAGGTGGCGTTCGGGCCGGGCACGTTCCTCGACGAGGCCGCCGAACGGATCGACGGACAGCTCACGAGCGAGACCAATACCGCGGCGACTCGCGCCAAGCAGGCGGAACACTCGATCTACAAGGCTGCGCTCGCGCACGGGCTCTCGAGCGCGCAGGCACGCGTGCTGGGGCAGCAGGCGGCGAAGGTGACCCAGGCCGAATTCGAGTCGAGCCTCGTGACGCTCGCGCTCGAATACGGGTTGAACGCGCGGCCGAGCATCGAAGACGCGAACTTCGTCTCGAACGTCGTGTTCGACTCGACCAAGCCCGCCGGCACCCCCAAGTCGCGCTTCGCCTATCTGTTCCCGAGCCCCGATGCGGCGCTCGTGTCGGTGCGGATGAAGGCGGGGCTCTCAGAAGCGCAGCGGACGCGAACGATCGCGCTGATCCGCGAAGCGGTGCGCATGCCGCAGTGGCGGCTCACGCACGGCGAGAGCTACATCGTCACCGGCGAGCCGGTGATCGTCTCGGATCTGACGAGCTCGATCAGCCACTCGATCGAGCTGCTGCTGATCGCCGTGCTGTTGGTGATGGCAGCGTCGCTCGGGCTCGTCTTCACAGGGCGCCCGCGCTTGTTGCCGCTGGCGCTGGCGCTGTTCGCCGCCGCGCTCACCTTCGGCGCGCTGTCCGCCGTCGGCGCGTCGCTGACGATGGCCTCGATCGCTGTGCTGCCCGTGCTCGTGGGCCTCGCCGTCGATTATTCGATCCAGTTCCAGGCGCGTGTGCAGGAGGAGGCAGAACGCTCCGCAAGCGGCGAGCAAGGCGGCGCGCTCGGCGCCTCGCGCGCTGATGCGCCGGCGCTCGTGACGCGTGCGGCGCGCGCCGGCGGGCCGACGATCGCGACGGCGGCCGCGGCCAGTGCAGCCGCGATGCTGGTGCTGCTGCTTTCGCCCGTGCCGATGGTTCGCGGCTTCGGCGTGCTGCTGGTGGTGGGCGTCGCGATCGCGTTGCTGTGTGCGTTCAGCGTGGGCGCCGCCGCGATCGCGCTGACGGCGCCCGTCACACCCGGGACGCCGAGCATGCACGGCGGTCGCCTCGGCGGCCGTCTCGCGGGTCTGCTCGCGCCGGCGTGGAGTGGCGCGCGTGAGCTGGTCGCCGACAATCCGCTCACCCGTCTCATCAGCAGCGCCGCGCTGGTCGGCTCGGTGCGCCATCCCGCCCGCGTGCTGGGCGTCGGACTCGCACTGGCGGCGCTCGGGTGGGGCCTCGATACTCAGACGAAGGTGCAGACCGACATCACCAAGCTCGTGCCGCAGAACCTCGGCTCGCTGCAGAACCTCAACACCGTCGAGCAGATCACCGGCGTCGGCGGCGAAATCGAGCTGATGATCGAAGGCAAGGACCTCACGAAGCCATCGACGATCGAATGGATGATCGGCTATCAGAAGCGCGTGCTGGCGCACTTCGGCTACAGCTCCGCCAAGGGCTGCAGCAAGGCCAGCCTGTGCCCGGCGTTCTCGCTTCCAGACCTGTTCGAAGGTCAGGGATCGTCGCGCACCGGTGTGCCGAAACTCTCGCAGGCAGAGATCAACGGCCTGCTCGGCGTGATCCCCCCGTACTTCTCCCAGGACGTGATCACGCCCAACAGACGCGTGGCGACGCTCGCGTTCGGCATCCGCCTGATGGGCCTCGACCGTCAGCAGCGTCTGATCGAACAGATGCGCTCGAGCCTGCATCCGCCAGCCGGTGTGCGCGCGAGCCTCGTCGGCCTGTCGGTGCTTGCGGCACAGTCGGGCGCCGCCGTCGCCAACCCGTGGCGGCGCCTGGAGACGCTGCTGGTGGGCCTCGTCGCGGTCGCGCTCGTGCTGCTCCTCGCCTTCCGCGGCGACCGCCGCCGCGCGCTCGTGCCGATGGTGCCGATCGTCCTCGCGAGCGGCTGGTCGGCGCTGATCCTGTTCGCGGTCAGGGTGCCGCTGAACCCGATGTCCGTCACGCTCGGCGCGCTCGTGATCGCGATCTCGACCGAGTTCAGCGTGCTGCTGTCCGAGCGCCACCGCCAGGAGCGCCTCGCCGGCTACGACACGATCGAGGCGCTACGCCGCAGCTACCGCCGCACCGGCGCCGCGATCGCCGCCTCCGGCGTGACGGCGATCGCAGGCTTTGGCGTGCTCGTGTTCTCGGACATCACGATGCTCCGCGACTTCGGCCTGGTGACGCTGATCGACCTCAGCGTGTCGCTCGTGGGCGTGCTGCTGGCGCTGCCCGCGACGCTGGTGATCTCCGACGCAGCCGCAGAAGGCGGTGTCAGCAGGCGGCCGCTGCCGCGCGTGCGCGGGCTGGCGGCTTCGCGCGCAGCTCGATGAAAGCGAGCAACCCGCGCTACGGGCGCTACGCGGGCCTCGCCGGCGCGATCATCCTCGCGCTCGCCGCGATCTACCTGCTGTTCCTGCGGCCCACAGACCTCAGCGGCATCCCGCCCGGCGACCGCGTCGCGCCGTTTGCCGTGCCGCTGGCGCTCGGCAGCCTGCAGGGCGACGCGGACATTGCCACGCGCGCCGACCAGGGCGGCGCCGGGCTCGTGCCCGCCTGCGCCGAGCGCGGCGCGCAGATCCTGAACATCTGCCAGCTCTACGAACAGGGACCGGTGGTGCTCGCGCTGTTCCTCGACGCGGGCGGCTGCACGAAGATCCTCCACGAGCTGCAGCAGCTCGTGCCGTCGTTCCCCGGCGTGCGCTTCGCGGCGGTGTCGGTCGAGGGTGAACGCGCGGCGCTGCGCCGATTGGTGCGAACGCAGCACCTGACGCTGCCGGTCGGGATCGACAGCGATGGCGCGGTGGGCTCCTTGTACAAAGTGCTCAGCTGCCCGCAGGTCAACTTCGCCTATCCCGGCGGCGTCGTGCAGAGCCCGGCGCTGTTGAACACGCCGTCGCCGGCGACCCTGCGCGCGCGCGTGCAGGCGCTCGTGGCGGCGTCGAAGGCACGCGCGCGGGAGGCGCCGGCGCCTTGAGCGAAGCCGCCGGCTCGCGCCCCGAGCAGCGCCAGGCGGCTCGCGGCTGGCGCGGGCGTCAGCTCGAGGAAGAGCTGCCGGGCCTGTCGCTGTTCCTGACCGAAGCGCTGCCGACGCGCAAGCACGCGCTCACAGGCGAGTCGCCGGCCGATGTTCGCGCACGGCTGCACGACCTCTCCAACCGCTTTCGCGGCGCGCGCGCTGTCGGTATCCGGCGCGAGCCGGTACCGGCTGCCTACCGCGTGTTCTTCCGCCAGATCGGCCTCGACCCCGACGTCGTACGCACGCCGATCGAGGCGGTCGTCATGGAGCGAATGCTGCGCGGTGGCTTCGCCAGCGCCGGGCTGCTGGCGGACGCGCTGCTGATCGCGCTGCTCGACACCGGCGTGCCGGTGTGGGCGCTCGACGCGCGCTCGCTCGACGGTGAGCTCGGTATCCGGGTAAGCGGCGACGGCGAGCAGCTGGGGCGCGCCGCCGCCGCGCCGGCGCTGGCGGCCGGCGGCCTCGTCGTCGCCGACGCCTCGACCCCACTTGCTGTCCTGTTCGGCGAGCTCGCGCCGGGGCACGAGCCGCGAGCCGGCAGCGACCGCGTGATGCTGTTCGCGCTCCAGGTCGACGGCGTGCCGTCGCTGTACGTCGAGGAGGCGCTGTGGACCTGCAGCACCGCGCTCGAACGTAGGTAGAATCGGTTAGCCCGAAGGAGGCGAACGTGAGCAACGACGAGCAACAGGTCATCGAGCGAGCGGCCCCGTTCACCGGGCAGGTGGACGAGCGTGGCGCGCGCGCAGCGCTCAGGGCTCAGATCGCGCGGCTCGAGCGTGAGCTGTCGGCCACCGTCGCCGAGCGCTTCCCCTTCGTGACGGTTCCCGCGGCGCCCGCCGGTCGCAGCCCGAGCGCCCCGACGCTGCTCGACCTCGGCGCGCTCGAGCGGGTGCGCGACGAGCTCGTCGCGCGCACGCAGGAGCTGCGCGGACGCGTGCAGGAGCGCGACGAGCGTGAGCGCCGCGCGCGTGAGCAGCTGGAACGCATGCGGCTCGAGCCGGGCCGCTACAAGTTCGCGCGCCTGCCCGTGCGCGAGCTCGGGCAGGGCGTGTGCGGTGTATGGGAAGTGCGGCCACGGCTCGGTCTGATCGGCATGCTCGCCGGCTGGTGGCAGCTCAAGCTGTCGTCAGGCTGTCCGTTAGCCATGGGGTCGCGGTCCACGCGCGACCCCGATTCACCGAGGTCAGCAGCGCCGCCAGCGTGTGGCGCTGGCGCTCGGTCATCGAGCCGATCGTCTTCTTCTCCGACATCGGCACCTGACTGAGGAACTTGCGGCAACGCGTCTGACCCCAGCGGCGCTGGCTCATCAGCAGGTCCGCGACAGCCATGCTCTGTGCCTCCCACGGGCATTCGAGGATCACTTCCGCCACGTGCAGATCGCCGATCGCGACCCGCCGCTTAAGATCGGCGCGGGCGAGACGAACCTTATTCGCGCGTTCAAGGGCGCGCATGTACTGTGGACCGGCAGGGGCAACCGTCGCTGTCGCGTTCATTTGTGCACTCTCCCCGCTCTCGCGGTCAGGGCCGGCGAGAACGTGCTTGCTTGATTTTTGGGGTACGCGCTCGCAGACGTACGAGGTCCGCCGCGACTGGTCGCGGCTGTCCCGCCATGTCGCCCCTCTCCCGACGTAACTGTGGAGGGCGAACCTCGAAACGGTCTTGCAGAGCGCAGGTGGAAGCTAGCCAGGACAGGGTCGGCGGTCAACCGCACGGCGGGCGCTTCATACGCTAGAAGCGACCTTTTTCGGTCACGACCGCACTTGTGAAGATTTGGACAAGACGCATGGTCGCGATTGGACAAGTCGCGCGGGCGGCCGCGCCGTCGCGAGAGCGCGGTCAGTCAGAGGCGGGTGCCGGCAGCGGGCCGTGCTCTGCCTCGAACTCGACCTTGACCCGCGCGAACACCTCGAGCGCGCGGTCGAGCGTCGCGAGATCGTGCGTCGCCATCACGCTCGTACGCAGCAGCGCGCCGGCAGGCGGCACCGCGGGGTGCAGCGCGCAGTTAGTGAAGACGCCGCCGTCATACAGCGCCCGCCACAGCAGCGCCGCCTTCCAGTCATCACCGACGAGCACCGGCACGATCGGCGTGGCGATCGTCGCGCTCGGCGCGTCCGGCCCGGGGCCTGTGCGCACGGGCTCGCCGGCGAGCGTGCGGTAGCCGAGGCTGCTCAGCCCCTCGGCGAGGTAACGTGCGCGCTCGAGCACCGCCGCGAGCAACGCCGGGCCCTCGTCTGAGCGGATGATGCGCAGCGCCGCGAGCGCCGCGCCGAGCGCCGCCGGGACCGCCGAGGCGGTGAACAGGAACGGGCGCGAGGAGATGCGCAGGTACTCGATCACCTCGGCCGGCCCTGCGACGAAGCCGCCGCACGCCGCGAGCGACTTCGAGAAGGTGCCCATGCGCAGATCGACGCGGTCCTCGACCCCGAGCAGCTCGGACGCGCCCGCGCCGCGCGCGCCGAGCACGCCGGCGCCGTGCGCCTCGTCGACCATCAGGCGCGCGCCGTGACGCGCGCACAGCTCGGTGATGTCGACGAGCGGAGCGACGTCGCCCTCCATCGAGAAGACGCCGTCGACGACCACCAGCACGCCGCCACCGTCCTGCTCGGCGCGCTCCAGCGCCCGCTCGAGCTTGTCCAGTCGGTTGTGGCGGAACGGGCGCATCTTCGCCTTGGAGATCAGCGCGCCGTCGAGGATCGAGGCGTGGTCGGCCGAGTCGACGATCACCGTGTCGCTGGGGCTGAGCAGCGTTCCGAGCGTGCCGACGTTGGCCTGGTGGCCGGTCGTGAACACGATCGCGTCGTCGCTCTCCATCCACTCGGCCAGCTCGCGCTCGAGCTCGAGGTGCAGCGGCGTGGTGCCGTTCAGCAGGCGCGAGCCGGTCAGCCCGGTGCCGTAGCGGTGCAGCGCGTCCTCGGCACCCTTCATCACGCGCTCGTCGCCGGTCAGGCCGAGGTAGTTGTTGGAGGCGAGCATGATCCGCGGCGCGCCCTCCATTTCGACGACCGGCATCGCCGGCGACTCGACGGTGCGGAAGTAGGGCATCAGGTCCGCGTCGCGCGCCGCGCGCAGCAGCTCCTCGCGCTCGTGGCCGCGGACCTTTGCGAAGACGTCTATTGAGGTGGGCATATAGGGTTCGCGCCGCGATGGCAGTCGAGATCAGGCCCGTCCAGAGCAAGCGCGAGGAGGGCACGTTCATCAAGCTGCCGTGGCGGCTCTATCGTAACGAGCCCAACTGGGTGGCGCCGCTTTTGAGCGATCTCTCCGAGCAGCTCGACCAGACGCGAAACCCGTTCTTCGAGCACGCCGAGGCGCAGTACTTCCTGGCGTGGCGCGACGGGCGCGCGGTCGGGCGCATCAGCGCGCACATCGACCGCAATCTGCAGGAGTTCCAGGGCAACGACTGGGGGCTGTGGGGATGGTTCGAGTGCGAGCAGGACCCCGAGGCGGCGCGCGCGCTGCTCGACGCCGCCGAGAGCTGGCTGCGCGGGCACGGCGCGGGCACGATGATCGGACCGATGAGCTTCACCACCAACGATGAGGCGGGTCTGATGGTCGAGGGCTTCGAGCACCCGCCGCTGATCCTCAATCCCTGGCACCACCGCTACTACCAGTCGCTGCTGGAGCAGGACGCCGGCCTCAACAAGGTGATGGACATGTACATGTGGAGTCTCGACGTCAGCGGTCGCGAGAAAGTCCATCCGGCGATCTGGGAGATGGCGGCGAAGGTCGAGTCCGAGCACGGGATCGTGTGTCGCAACTTCCGCAAGAAGGACCTCGAGGCCGAGGTCGAGCGCTTCCTCGAGGTCTACAACGCGGCGTGGGAACGCAACTGGGGCTTCGTGCCGCTGACCGAGCGCGAGGTGCGCCACTACGCCAAGAAGCTGCGCCCGATCCTCGACGAGAACTGGGCGATGGTCGCCGAACGCAAGGACACCGGCGAGGTCGTCGGCGCGGCGCTGTCGCTGCCCGACTACAACCAGGTGCTGGCCCGGCTGCGCCCGCGCGGGCGGCTGTTGCCGTTCGGCTGGCTGACGGCGCTGCGCGAGCGCCGCAAGATCGACGCGGTGTACGTGTTCGCGCTCGGCGTCAAGCCCGCCTACCAGCACACCGGCGTCGCCGCGCGCTTCTACGAGATGCACTACGACGCCGCCGAACGCACGCCGCAGAAGGGCGGCGAGATGGGCTGGATCCTCGAGGTCAACAAGCCCATGAACCGGGCGATGGAAGGCATGGGCGGCGAGATCAGGCGCCGCTATCGCGTGTACGAGCGCTCGCTGTAGACGCAGTCTGGGGCTCCCTCTACACTCCCGCAGGTGAGCGAGTCCCCCAAGTCAGCCACGCGGGACGAGCACGAGCACGAAGCCGAGGAGGTGGACGCGCTGCCGGTGCTCGTCGAGGAGCCGCCGCTGCTACGTATCCGCCCCGGTGGCGAGGAGCTCTCGCCGCGCCCGGCGGGTGCGGTCATGCCGGCGGTGCAGGCCGCCGCCGTCGCTGCGGGCGGCTTCGTCGCCGGCGCCGCCGTCATCGGTCTCGTCCAGCGGCGCAGGCGGCGCTCGAGCGCCCTCGCCAAGGGCGCATCCCGGCGCGCTCTGGCGCGCCGCAACCGCGCCGGCGCCCAGCGCGGCAACGGCAAGGCCGCAGAGCTCGTGCAGATCGTCGGCAGTCGCTCGTTCCTCGTCGACGTGCATCTGCTCGGCGGCTCGGGCGATCGCTGAGACGACGCTGAGCCAGTTGGTCGAGCTGCGCGAGCAGGTCACGCCGGCCGGGCCGTTTCGGCTGCCGCGCCGCGCCGGCATGGACGGTCTGCTGCGCCGGCGCGGCGGCGTGCTCGAGCGCCTGCTCCACGACGGCGATCAGCCGGTCGTCGTGCGCGTCGCGCAGCCCGCCCGCGACGTGGTCGTGCTCGGCGCGCGGGCGGCCACCCGAGCCGCCGCCGCCTACGGCATCCGGCGCATGCGGTTCGCGCTCGGCGTCGACGAGGACCTACGTGCCTTCCTGCGCCGTTTCGCGCGTGACCCGCTGATCGGGCGCTCGCTGCGCGTGCGTCCGTGGCTGCGCGCCGGACGCCGGCCGGAGCCGTTCGAGGCGCTCGCGTGGGCGATCTGCGAACAGCTGATCGAGTACGAGCGGGCGGCCGCGATCGAGCGTCGCATGGTCGCTGCGCTGGGACGCCGTGGCGGCGACTGGGACGGCGCGCCCGGTCGCCTGCGCGACCTGCCGCCCGTCGAGCTGCTGGCCGGCACGGCGCCGGCGCTGCTGCAGTCCTTCGACCTCGCCGCGTCGCGGGCGCTGGCGCTGGTGCGCGTCGCGCGCGAGGTTGCGCGCGGGCGCATCGATCTGCACGACGGCGAGCACGAGCGTGGTTGGCGCAGGCTGCGGGCGATCCCGGGAATCGGCTCGTGGACGGTCGAGATGCTCGCCCTGCACGGTCAGGGCCGCCACGATCAGGTGCCGGCCGGTGACCTGGCGCTGCTGAAGCTCGTCGGACGCCTGCTCAGCGGCGGCGACCCCTATGCGCGCGCCGACGAGCAGCAGGTGCGGGAGTTCTTCGAGCCCTACGGCGAGTGGGCGGGGCTGGCGGCCACGCACCTGGTGGCCGGCGGCGTCTGAGTCACTGCCCGGAGGGCGCCGCGCCCGCGCGACGGCGGCCGCGCAGGGGCAAGACGACACCGCGTGGCTCGGTCGAGACGAGCTCGCCGTCCGCGATCGACATCATCACGCTGACGCCCTGCAGGGCGACGATTTCCTCGGAGCCCATCAACAGCGTGATGCCGCCTTCGTGCGCCGCCGCGCGCAGCAACGCGTTGAAGCTGTCGCGCTCGCCGAGGTTGCGCAGCGGCGCCGGCTCGTCGAGGATCAGCAGCCGTGGTTCGCGCGCGAGCGCGCGTGCCAGCATCACGCGTGCGCGCTCGTCCAGCGACAATGACGTGGTGGTTTCCTCGGCGGAGGTGGCGGCGATCTCGACTCGGTCCAGCACTCGCATCGCCCGGCGGCGCGCCTCGCGCATCGCCAGGCCGTCGTTGCCGAGCGGCGTGGCGACGTGGTCGATGACGGATTGGCCGGGCGTCGCGCGCCAGTCGGCCGCCGACATGAAGCCGATCTCGCCGCGCAGCAGACAGGCGCGCTCGCTGCTCGTTATATGTCCCATGTCACCACCGTCGAAGCGGACGCTGCCGGAGTCCGCCAGCTCGATCCCGGCGGCGAGGCGCAGGAGCGTCGACTTACCGGAGCGCCGCGCCCCGAGGATGCCGACGGACACGCCGGCCTCGACCTCGAGTGACACGCAATCGAGCACCGTGATCTCGCGTTCGCCGTCGGCGTAGCGCTTGCTGACGTTCAGAAAGGAGAGCAGCGGCGGCATCGCGCTGCAACGCTACTGGCTGCGTTCCAGGAACTCGTTGATGCGTTGGCGGGTGCGCGACGCCCAGGTGATCTCGACCTCGAGCTGGGCATAGACGGCGTCACGCGAGCAGTCGAGGCACAGCGAGGTCCACGAGCGCCCGCGCCCGTCGGCGGGGCTCACTAGCTGGGCGAGCACCAGGCACTCGCGCTCGTACGCGCGCAGCGCCGCGAGCAGCCGCTCGGCGTCCTCTTCACGCGCGACCGACAGCTTGGCCTGCAAGCCCAGCCGCACGGGCTCGCGCGGCAGCAGCGTCTCCATCCACAGGGTCAACGCCTCCGAGGTCTCATCGGTCGGGTGGTAGACGAGGTGCGTGCGCTCGTGGTTGTTGCGCTTGGGCTCGTCGCGCGAGATCGCCAGCCCCGTCTTCTCGAGCTGCTCGAGCAGCCGGTAGACATCGTTGGTGTCCACCCGCCAGGTCTCGCCGAGCCGTGCCGCCAGGCGGTTGGCGAGATCGCCACCGTGTCCCGGTCGTTCGAGCAGCAGACCGAGCAGCGCACCCCGCAAGGGCGTCGACGGGCCGCGCATCCATCTTGTCTTCTCCGGGCTTACGCTCGCCATCGCTCCTCGTCCGTGCCGAGTTCGGCTGCGTGGACAATACACGACGGCAACGGGGGTAGCTCTCGAATTGTTCCGACATCCAGACGCTCGGTAGGCTGCGACTGAACACCACGCTCAGTCCTGCGTCTAGGGCACGAGCACGGCCGCCCCGGTGAAGCGCCCGGCGCGCAGATCCTCGAGTGCCGCGTTGGCGTCCGCGAGCGGGTACGTGGTGATGCGGGTCTGCACACCGGCGCGCGGGGCGAGCTCGAGCAGCTCGTGACCGTCGCGGCGCGTCAGGTTGGCAACCGAGCGCAGCACGCGCTCCTCCCAGAGGATGCTGTACGGGAAGCTCGGGATGTCGCTCATGTGGATGCCGCCACAGACGACGGTGCCGCCGGGCACGACGGCGCGCAGCGCGAGCGGCACGAGCGCACCGACCGGGGCGAAGATGATCGCGGCGTCCAGCTGCTGTGGCGGCGGCTGATCCGATGCGCCCGCCCACACCGCGCCGAGCTCGCGCGCGAAGCTCTGCACCGCCTCCTCGCCGCCGGGTCGGGTGAAGGCGTAGACCTCGCGTCCCTGCCAGACGCAGATCTGCGTGAGGATGTGGGCGGAGTCGCCGAAGCCGTAGAAGCCGACGCGACGTGCGTCGCCGCACATGCGCAGCGCGCGGTAGCCGATCAGCCCCGCGCACAGCAGCGGCGACGCCTGCTCGTCGCTGTAGCTCGGCGGGATCGGGAAGCAGTAGCGCGCGTCGGCGACGACGTACTCGGCATAGCCGCCGTCGATGTCGCGCCCGGTGAAGCGCGCGTTGGGGCAGAGGTTCTCGCGTTCGCTGGTGCAGTAGGAGCAGTCGCCGTCGGTCCAGCCGAGCCAGGGGACGCCGACGCGGCGTCCGTCGGCGGGCTCGCCCGCGGCGTCGGTGCCTGAGACGACGGTTGCGACGATCTGGTGTCCGAGCACGCGTGGTGGCGAGGGGATCTCGACCTCGCCGTCGAGCAGATGCAGGTCGGTACGGCACACCGCACACGCATGGACGCGCAGCAGCAGCTGTCCAGGGCCCGGCTCCGGGGTCGGCAGCTCGACCTCGCGCAGCGGCCGCCCGACCTCCTCGAAGACCATCGCGCGCATGCTCGTCGCGGGCGTCATCTGCGCTGAAGTCAAGCACGGCGCGCGCGTGTGTGGCCTTGCCGCGCTCAGCCGAAGAACAGCTCGGCGGTCGCGTACAGCTCGGGGTCGAGCAGCTTCGGCTCTCGCAGCGCCTGCTCGAGCTCCACCTCGACGATCTCGACGCCACGCGCGGCGACCATGCAGCCGAAGCGCCCGGCGGCGACGGCGTCCATCGCGGCCACGCCGAAGCGGGTCGCCAGCACGCGGTCGAACGCCACCGGCGTGCCACCGCGTTGCACGTGGCCGAGGATCGTGACGCGGCTCTCGAAGCCGGTCCGCCGCTCGATCTCCTGCTCGAGCGTGACGCCGATGCCGCCGAGCCGTGCGTGTCCGAAGGCGTCGGTCGCGGTGTCCGCGCGGGTGTGCAGGGTGCCCTCGCGCGGCGTGGCGCCCTCGGCGACGACGACGATCGAGAAGCTGCGGCCTCGCTCGTGGCGGCGGCGCAGGTGCGCGACGACCTGCTCGATGTCGAAGGGCCGCTCGGGCACGAGGATCGCATCGGCGCCGCCGGCGATGCCCGCGTGCGTCGCGATCCAGCCGGCGTGGCGCCCCATCACCTCGACGACCATCACGCGGTTGTGCGACTCGGCGGTGGTGTGCAGGCGGTCGATCGCATCGGTGACGATCTGCACCGCGGTCTGGAAGCCGAAGGTGACGTCGGTGCCGCCGAGGTCGTTGTCGATCGTCTTCGGCACGCCCACGATCGGAACGCCGTCGCGATGCAGGCGCAGCGCGGCGCCGAGCGTGTCCTCGCCGCCAATCGGAATCAGCGCGTCGACGCCGCGGGCGTCGAGCGTGCTGCGCACGAGCGCCGTGCCGTCACGGCCATCGCCGTAGGGGTTCGTGCGCGAGGTGCCGATGATCGTGCCGCCGCGCGGGAGGATGCCGGCGGTGCTCTGCAGCGTCAGCTCG
Source organism: uncultured Solirubrobacteraceae bacterium (assembly GCA_963838405.1). Taxonomy (GTDB): domain Bacteria; phylum Actinomycetota; class Thermoleophilia; order Solirubrobacterales; family Solirubrobacteraceae; genus Palsa-744. The sequence continues at coordinate 288,390 of CAWIRA010000001.1, forward strand.
ATCGCGTCGTCGGCGAGCACGCCGGCCCAGCCGTGGCGAAAGCCGAGGAACTCGTGTCCGCCTTCGGCGAGCCCGCGTCGCACGACGGCGCGGATCACGGCGTTCAAACCGGGGCAGTCTCCGCCACCGGTCAGCAGCCCGATCCGCGCCATCGGCTAGATGCCCTGGCCGGGCAGGAACTCGTTGGTGAACGGGGGCAGACCGCTCGTGCCGGGGTTCTGCGAGAGCAGGCCGTGCGAGAACATCCAGGCGCCGAAGGCAGCCCACGCGGACGGGTCCTGCCAGCCAAACGGGTCGCTCGCCTTCGCCGGCTGCGCCGCCGGCAGCGTCTGCTTGATCGATTCGAGCTGCAGCTTCGGTTCGAGCGACGGGTTGGCCTTGACGACGAGCGCGGCGGCAGCCGCGGGATCGCTGCGCACGGCGTGCTCGCCGCGCGTGAGTGCCTGCAGGAACGCACGCAGGTCCTGTCCGTCGGTACGGGCCTCGCGTTCGCGAACGGCGATTACCAGCTCGTCGTAGCTCGGCACGCCGGCCTGATCGACTGGGATCACCGTCGGGTGCTTGTGCAGAAGGCGTAGCTGGATCGCCTCGTAGTTCCAGTAGCCGCCGAGCGTCGCGGCGACCTTGCCGGAGAGCATCGCCGGCACGAGGTTGAAGCCGACGTTCGCTTCGCGCACGCGCGACGGTTCGACCTTGGCGTGCTGCAGGATCGTGTGCAGCATCGCCGCCTGATACGGGATGCCGGCGGTGCCGACGGTCTTGCCGGCGAGGCTCGCGACGCTGTTCACGTGCTGTTCGGGCAGCGCGATCAGCGACGTCAGCGGCCGCTGCACGAGCGCCGCGATCGAGACGACTTTGAGTCCCTGATCGCGCGCGAGCAGCACCTCGGGCTCGTAGGAGATCGCGACATCGACCTTGCCCGCCGCGAGCAGCTTCAGCGGTTCCGCCGTTTCGGAGGGAACGACCGGCTGCACGTCGAGGCCGACCGCGCGGAAGTCGCCACCGGCGATCGCCGCGTAGAGCGCCGCGTGATCGGCGTTGGGGAACCAATCGAGCATCACCGTGAACGGCTTCGTCGCAGGCGAGGTGATCACGTCCTGCTTGGTGCCGCACGCGCCCAGCGCGAGCGCGCAGCCGACGGCCAGCAGGATCGGCGCGCCGCGACGGCGCAGCGCGAGGTGGGCTCTCAACGGGTGTCTCCTCTCGGTTGGCTCGCCCACGGCGCCAAGCGATGCTCGGCGAGCGCGAGGAGGTTGAAGCACACGATTGCGAATCCGAACAGCACGACCGCGGCAGCGTACGCGCGCGGCGTCTGCAGGGCGGTCAGGTCGGCGTTGATCTCATGTCCGAGGCCGGCGTGGACGGCCGTGGTGGCGGTCTGCGACTCGGCGATGTACGCACCGATGACGCCGACCGCGAGCGCGATCCGCGCGCCGCTGAGCGCCGCCGGCAGCGCCGCCGGGAGCTCCGCCAGCCGGAACGCCTGCCAGCGCGAGGCGCCGAGCGTGCGCAGCAGCTTGAGCTGGTCGGGGTCGACGGCCGCGAGCCCGTCGACGGTCGTGACGAGCACCGGGAAGAAGCAGATCAGCACGATCACGACCAGCTTTGGAAACACGCCGAAGCCCCACCAGAAGACGAGTAGTGGCGCGATCACGGCGATCGGCACCGCCTGCGAGCCGATCGCCAGCGGATACACGGCCCGGCGCAGCACGGGCGAGAAGTGCACCGCCACCGCCAGCGCGAACCCCAGCGCCAGCGCCATCGCGATCCCCAGCACGACCTCCTCGGCCGTCGGCGCGAGGTTGGCGGCGAGGAAGCCGGCGTTGTTCCACAGTGCGCTTGCGATCGAGTGCGGCGCCGGCAGCACGAACGAGCTCGCCGAGCCGGCATCGACGTACAGCTCCCAGATGCCGAGCAGCGCGAGCACGAGCAGCGCCGGCGGCAGCACGGCTGTGAGCCGCCCCGACAGGCGACGCTTGCGCGTCGTCGCCGCCGTCTGCGCTCGCACCGGCGGTTGCAGGCGCGCGCTCATGTGCCGGCGCCCGCGCCGGACACGCCGTCCTGCAACAGCGCGAGCGCGCGCTCGCGCAGGCCGACCACGGCGGCGTCGGTGCGGGCACGCGGGCGCGGCAGCGGTACCTCGAGCTCGCCGATCACGCGCCCCGGCCTGGCGGACATCACGACGAGGCGATCGGCGAGCAGGACGGCCTCCTCGACGTCGTGCGTCACGAGCACAACGGTGCGCGGCTCGCGCACCAACGCCTGCGCCAGCCAGGCCTGCATCTCGGCGCGCGTGATCGCGTCGAGCGCGCCGAACGGCTCATCGAGGCACAGCACCGGCTTGCCCGAAAGCAGCGTGCGCAGGAACGCCACGCGCTGGCGCATGCCACCGGACAGCTCCGCCGGGCGCGAATCCTCGAAGCCGTGCAGCCCCAGCTCCGCGAACAGACCCTCGGCGCGCCGGCGCGCCTGCGCACGCGAGAGACCGCTGATACGTGGCGCGAGCGCCGCGTTCTCTGCGGCGCTCAGCCACGGCAGCAGCAGGTCGCGTTGCGGCATGAGCACCGCGGCGGCGGCGCTGACCGAGCCGCGGTCCGGGGCCTGCAAGCCGCAGATCAGCTCGAGCAGCGTCGTCTTGCCGCAGCCGCTGGGTCCGACGACAGCGAGCAGCTCCTGGCGCTCGGCGTGCAGCGACACGTCCTCCAGCGCGTGGACGGCGCCGCCGTCACGCACGCCGTAGGAGTGGGTGACGCCGTCCAGAGCGATCGCCGGCGGGTCGTGCTCGACGTCGCGCGGTGCAGGCGCGAGGCGAGGTTGCAGTTGGCTCGGCACGTCCTCCCTTCGCGGGCATTACCCCACAGGTTCTAAGGGTCGGCGCCGGTGGAATCGCTTCCAGTGCGCCATCTCAGCCGGCCTTCCCGCCAGCCCCCCTGGTGTCTGCTGTCAGACCGGTGATGCTAGCGCGCGCCGCGCGCCGGCGCACGGCGTGTCAGGAGGCTGAAACCACCGGTCGCGTGAGCGCCCGCACGAAGTCCTCGAGCTGGGCGGTGGTCCAGCACTCGAAGGCTGTGCAGTACTGCTCGTAGGAGGCGATCACCGAGTCGCCGTAGTTCCAGTACAGGCGCGGCTCGGGGTTCAGCCAGAACGTGCGACCTGCACGCGCGGCGATCTGCGCGAACACATCGGCGCGAGGGTCGCGCCCGTTGGTGCGCGCGTCGCCGAGGACGATCACGGTGGCACGCGGGTGCAGGTCGTCCTCGACCTTCACGAGGAACTCCGACCAGACGCGGCCGTAGTCGGTGTAGCCGGAGATGTCGGCCACGCCGGCGTCGCTCGAGATGCGTTCGCTGACGGCCTTGAAGTTGCGCTCATGTTCGAAGATGTCGGTCACCTCCGAGATGCGCTCGATGAACACGAACGAGCGCATCTTGCGAAAGGTGTCGTGCAGCGCGTGCAGCACCGACAGGAAGAACACCGACGCCGAGGTGACGCTCGTGGAGACGTCGCAGAGGACGTAGATCTCCGGGCGTTTGGGGCGCCGCGGGCGGTACTTGAGCACCACGGGGACGCCGCCGGTCTGTAGCGACGCACGCATCGTGCGCCTGACGTCGACGTGCGCGTGGCGACGATGGCCGCGGTTCTGCATGCCCTGCGTGGCCAGACGCCGGCGCAGCTGAGCGACCACACGGTGGACCGCCGCGAGGTCGGCGAGCGGGCCGGACGGCAGCGCGCGGTCGAGCTCGCCGAGCGGGCGCGCGGGCGGCAGGCTGCCGGTGCGCTCGATCTGAGCGCGCTCGAGCTCGCGGCGCAGCAACGCCTCGAAGCGGCGCAGCGCGTCGCGCGGCAGCCCGTCGTGCCGGGGATCGTCGGGCGGCAGCTCCGGCTGCGGCTCGGCGCGCAGCCCGAGCGCGCGGCGGATTCGCTGGACGTCGACGCCGATCACGCCTGAGCCCTCCTGGCGGTGGGCGAAGGCCGCGATCGCCATCCGCGCGAGGTCGCGCATCGCGCCCTCCGAGCCGTCACGCAGAGCGGCCGCGATCTGCGCGCGCAGCTCTTCGAGCTGCTCGTCGGAGAGCTCGCCGAGGGCTGCCAGGTCCTGCTCACGGATGCCCTCGTGCGAGGCGGCAATCTCGGTCGCGCGGAAGAAGAAGCGCTCGAACACCAGCTCGAACACGCGCCGGTCCTCCTGGCTCTTGGCGAGCGTCGCCGCGAGCGCCTCGCGGAAGTCCGCCTGCTCGGTCCAGCTGATCTCGCGCAGCACCTCGAAGGCGTCGAGCATCTCCGAGGTTCCCACGGCGACGCCTTCGCGACGTAGCTCCTCGCCCAGCTCGAGGATCCGGGCGGGCAGGCCTTCGCGGTTAGGCGACATCTGCGGGCGAGCGGAGCTTCAGGCCCACGCGATCGGCCACAACGTCCATGTCGGTGCGGTGCTTGACGATCACGGACATCGTCTCGGTGAACGTGTCGGCGTCGATGTCCTGGACCCCCAGCAGCAGCAGCGCGCGTGCCCAGTCGATCGACTCGGCGATCGACGGTGGCTTCTTGAGGTCGAGCTCGCGCACCATGCCGATCACCTCGACCAGCCGCCTGGCGACCGTCTCTGAGAGCTCGGGAGCGTGCAGGCGGACGATTTCGAGCTCGTGCTCGAGCTCGGGGTAGTCGAGCCACAGGTACAGGCAGCGACGCTTGAGCGCCTCCGTCAGCTCGCGCGAGTTGTTGGAGGTGAGCAGCACCACCGGGTGCGTGCGCGACTGCACGCGTCCGAGCTCGGGGATCGAGATCTGGAAGTCGGAGAGCACCTCCAGCAGCATCGCCTCGAACTCCTGGTCGGTCTTGTCGATCTCATCGATCAGCAGCACAACCGGCTCCTCGGAGGAGATCGCGCTCATCAGTGGCCGCGCCAGCAGGAACTCCTCGCCGAAAATGTCCTCCTGCACGGCCTCCCAGCCCGTGTCCGACGCCTCGGCCTGGATGCGCAGCAACTGCTTGCGGTAGTTCCACTCGTAAAGCGCCTTGGCCTCGTCGAGCCCCTCGTAGCACTGCAGGCGCACGAGCTCGCGCCCCAGATAGGCGGCGAGCGCCTTGGCGAGCTCGGTCTTGCCGACGCCCGCGGGTCCCTCCACGAGCACCGGCTTGCCGAGCCGCGTCGCCAGGAAGGAAACAAGCGCTGTGGACTCGCCCGGCAGATAGCCGACCTCGCGCAGACCCGTGGCTACTGCTGCGACTGACGCTGGCGCGGAGGACGAAGTGGCTGGCATCGTCCGCGCAATGATAGGTGGCGCGCCGTTTCGGGCTCCATGCGGCTCTGCTGTTCCCTAGTCGGAAGGTATCGACCCCGGACAGAGTCGTGCTAATCATGACGTTATTGTGCTAATTAGACGGTCGATTAGCGCAACTATGCGATAGTTAGCGCGATGTACAGCTTTGTCGATCTCGACCGAACCTTCGCCGGGCAGCCTCCGGCTCTAGGCGCCCTCCTCGCCGTGATCGATACCGGACGCGGACAGGAGCGCGTGTTCGCGGATCAGATGCCTGAGTTGCTCAAGCAGCTCTCTGAGCACGCTCGAATCGCGTCGATTACGGCGTCGAACGCGATCGAGGGAGTAGTGCTCGAGACCCGCCGTGCCGAGCAGATCGCCGAGGGTTCGCCTCGCTTTCGCACCCGCAACGAGAAGGAGTTTGCCGGCTATCGAGACGCCATCGACGTGCTCCTTCGCCTCGAGACCTACGAGCCGCTCAGCGTCCCGTTCGTGTTGCATCTACACCGGCTGCTGTTTCATCACGTCGGCGGCCGAGGCGGCTATCTCAAGACCGAGGACAACTTCATCGTCTCCTACGAGACCGGCGTGCGTCAGGTTGTGTTCACCCCTCCGCCATGGCCGCGCACGGAGTTCCTCCTCACCGAGCTCTTCGATCGCTACAACGACGCGAAGCGCGAGCGACGCGCAAACCCGCTCGTGTTGTTGAGTGCCTTGATCCTCGACTTTCTCGCGATCCATCCCGTGGCGGACGGGAACGGCCGCCTGGCACGGTTGCTGACGACATACGAGCTGCTCGCTCAGGGTTATGGAGTGGCGCGATACGTCAGCGTCGAGCAGCGCATCTATGAGTCCAAGAACACCTACTACGCGAGCATTTACGAGTCTCAGAGAGATTGGCACGAGGGCCAACACAGCATCTGGCCTTGGGCGTCCTACCTCGCTCGGGTGCTCGCGGACGCTTACGCCGACTTCGAGAACCGTGTCGCCTCGGCGGAGCGGGTCACCGGGGGCAAGCAGGACCGCGCTCGTGAGTACATCCTCCGCCAGTCGCCCGCCGAGTTTCGCAAACGGGACCTCGAGCGCGCCTTGCCTGGCATCAGCCCGGCGACAATTCGTCTCATCTTGAACGAGCTACGCGTCGACGGCGCGATCACGCTGGAAGGCTCTGGGCCCGGGGCGCGCTGGCATCGCGTCTAGAACGCGAGAGCGGCTACTCCGAGCGGGTGGGCGGGTCCTCGAAGGACAGCTGCTCTCCCTCCGGGGACTTCGCGGCTGGCGCCGGCGGGTAGCTGCCGCGCTGGCGCGTTGTTCGCGGCTCTCGCGCAGGCGCAGCCGTCGGGCGCGACGTGGCTCCGCGCGCAGGCGCCTGGGCCGGCGTCACGACGGTCGCCTCCAGGTCCACCGGTGCGGAGGGCTCTGCAGGTAGGAGCGGCGCCACGGGCGGACGCGGCGGCGCGCCGCGCCTGCGTTGCAGCGGCGCTGCCGGCCGTTCGAGCGCGCGTATGCGCCCGCCGGCGTAGAGGAGCCCGAGCGCGAGCAGCAGCGCGATGAAGATTCCCCACTCGACGCCGACGGTCGCGGTCACGCGCTCGTTGCCCTGCAGCCCAGGCTTGTCGATCAGCCTGTAGAAGATCAGCAGCGCCGCCCAGCCTCCGGCGATCATCACGATCACGCCGTCGCCGCCTGGCAGCGGAAAGCCGCGGCCCTCGCCGCGGGCGAACAACATCGCGAGCACGGCTGCGCTGACGAGCAGCACGGCCGCCTCCACGAACGAGAACGCCTGGAACGCGCTGAGGCTGGTTTCGGCCGCCTTGGCGGCGCCGTGAACGACGAGCGTGTCGCTCTTGCTGTACCAGGGCAGGAGCATCGATACGAACAGGCCGAGTGCCGCGAGCGCGGCCAGCCGCTGCTCCGGCGTCAGCGCCCGGTAGGCGTGCGCGAGTCGCATCAAACGCGCTTCCGGCGCGGCTGCTTGGTGTCGATGCAGGGCACTGGCGCCTAGTCTAGGCGCGGCACCTGCCGCTAATGCCGGCTGACCAGCACGGTGCCACCGGCCGTCGAGAAGTTGCCGGCGAGGTCGGTGGCAACGAGCTGAACGGTGAACGTGCCGCCCTTGGCGGGCGTGACCCACAGCAGCCGCGGCTTGCCGCGTTCGACCGTCGCGCGGTTGGTCCACACCACCGTTGAGCCCTGGCGGATCGTCATCGATACGGTCGAGATCTTCGACAGCGAGACCTGCACGCCGGCGCGCGCGCCGGCGGCGAGCTTCGTCGAGAGCAGCGTGATCACCGGGGGCGTGTGCAGGTCGGTGGTGAAGTGCTGCGCGGTCGTGCAGTAGATCTCATCGCCGGCGATCTGCGTGCCGGTCGTGCCGACGGGCGTTGCCGGCGAGCCCTTGCGCGTGCGTTCGCACAGGTGTTGGAGGAATTCGGTGAGCAGTTCGTGGTAGTTGAGGTCCGATTCGCCGAACTGGTCGTACAGCGACCACGCGCCGGTGTCATACAGCGGCACCATCGCGCGCGCCTGGGCGTCGCCGGCTTCGAACAACGCGAGACCGAGCGGGTCCTTGGTGATGGCGGTGTAGTCGTAGAGGCCGACGAGCGCCTGGATGAAGCCGTTGAGGATCTTGTCGCTGGGCGCGTAGGTGTACTCGGCGTACATCGCGCCGGCGGGCGTCGCGACGCGCACGCCCTGCGGCGGTGGCGTCTTGAAGATGCCGAGCGCCTGTTGCGCGGCCGCCAGGTACGCTGGTTCCTTGAAGCGCGACCACGCGCGCGCGAGCACCTGCAGGGCCGTGCCCTGCGACAGCCCGCTGGTCCACGGCGGCGCGCCGCCGTCGAACTTGAACATGTACTCCCAGGCGATGCCGCCGGCGCGCTGGGTCGCGAGCGGGATGACTTCGCCGAGCAGCCGGCGCAGGTTGGAGTTTTCGTCGCCCGCGAGGTAGTAGCCGTTGGCCTCGCCGAAGGTGGCGAGCCACTGGATCTCGATCCCCTGGCCTGGGTAGTGCTCCCAGACGAGCTCGCTTTCGGGGAAGCTGATCCGCTGGTCGGTGGAGAGCAGCGATTCGGTCGTCCACCACTGACGGTTGCGTTCGAGCGTCAGGAACAGCGCCGGCAGTCGCGACGGGATCAGCTCGCCGGCGGCGGCGATCGCCTGCACGTTCGCGAGCACGGCGCCGAGTTCAACCTTGCGCGTGCCGCTGAGCTTCGCGAGCGAGGTTTTCGCGGCGAGATAGGCCGCAGAGTAGGACTGGTAGCTCGCTTCGCTGATCGCGCCGGCGTGCACGAGGCTCGCAAGCGCCGCCGAGACGCTCGGCCCGTGGCTGGCGGCGCTGTGCGCGCGCGGGTGCACGCTGACGCGCGCCGGCCCGAGCGTGCCGGTGGAGCCGTGGGCGAGGACGGAGGTCGGGGACAGGGCGCCGCCGAGGGCAAACACGCCCGCAGCGAGCGCCGCTATTCGCGTGGCGCGTCGCACCGCGCCGATGCTAGCGCGGGCCGCCCTCCGCTCACTCCGGTTCCAGGCCCAGCTCCTCGACGCCTTCGAGCTCGTCCTCCTCTTCGTCCTCGTCGTCATCGAGCTCGTCATCCTCGGGCGGGAGTTCGCCGCCGGCGCCGTGGGAGAGCTGGAAGCGCTCGACGAGCTCGTCGCGCTTGGGCTCGTCGAGCGGAGCCTCGTCGGCGATCAGCACCCACTCCTCGCCGTCGAAGTCGCTGGACTCGAAGATCTCGTGGTCGACCTCCGGCGAGTCGTCGACGACGATCATGATCTCGGTCTGGGGGTTGAAGTAGGTGCCCGGTCGGAGCGTTATCTCATCGAGCTGGAAGCGGCGCACGTTGGTCATTGCGCGTTTATACACCCGAGCGCGCGGGAACCGTGTTACGGCCCGAGCTGCTCGAGCGCGCGTTTGACCTCCGCCTCGACGTCGAGCGGCTCCATGCCTTGCCGTATGCGCCGTTCGTTGCGCGCCACAACCAGCGATCGCACCTCCGCGACGAGCTCGGGGTCGGGCCGATCGGAATCCGCGCCGCCCTGTTCGGCCGCCAGCAATCGCGCCAGCTCGGCGTCGACGTCCAGCGCCGGCTGGCCGCTGCGCACGAGTCTTTCGCTGCGCGCGTTCAGCAGTTGACGGATTTCCAGCTCGCGGTCCGCGCGGCCCGCCGGGGACGCGTCGGCGGCGGCCGGCGCGGCGTCGTATTCGCCTTCGCGGGCGATGCCGCCGGCGCCGATCTGGTCATAGGCGCTGCCGGTGCCGCCGGTGAGCAGGAACGCGACCGCGACGATCACCACGAGCGCCGCCGTGGCCAGCACCACGAGCGCCCCGCCGCTCAGGCTCAGGGCCGGCAGCACGGTCGCGGAGGCGGTGTGCACGACCGCTGATTGTTGCCGATCGCGAAGCTCTCCGCTACCCTCCAACTGGATTGACTGACCAGTCAATCTACATCCACGTGTCAGCCCGTTAGGAGATCCCGAGAATGGTCGATTTCACGCTCACCGATGAGCAGAAGAACCTGCGCGAGATGGCGCACGACTTCGCCGTCAAGGAGATACGCCCGGTTGCCTGGGAGTACGACAGGGACGGCACGTGGCCGGCGGACATCATCAAGAAGGCGTGGGATGTCGGCCTGATGAACTCGCACATCGAGGAGCAGTACGGTGGCGCCGGCGCCAGCTACCTCGATGGCTGCCTGATCGAGGAGGAGCTCTCGTGGGGCTGCTCGGGGATCCAGACCTCGCTGGGCTGCAACGGCCTGGCGACGGCGCCGATCGCACTGGGTGGCTCGGAGGAGATCAAGAAGAAGTACCTGGGGATGCTGACCGAAGCCCCGCTGCTGGCCTCGTTCTGCCTGACCGAGCCCGACGCCGGCTCAGACGTGTCGGGCATGCGCACCACGGCGGTGCGCAAGGGCGACAAGTACGTGCTCAACGGCTCCAAGTGCTTCATCACCAACGGCGGCTACGCCGACTACTACACGGTCTACGCGAAGACCGACAAGGACGCGGGGCACCGCGGCATCTCCGCGTTCATCGTCGAGCGCGACTGGGGCGTGGTCGTTGACAAGAAGGAGGACAAGCTCGGTCAGCGCGCGTCGAACACCGCGACGATCTCCTTCAACGACGTCGAGGTCCCAGCTGAGAACCTGCTCGGCGAGGAGAACCACGGCTTCAAGCTGGCGATGATGACGCTCGACCGCACGCGCCCGGGCGTCGCGGCGATGGCGACGGGCATCGCGCGGGCGGCAATGGAGTTCGCGGTGGACTACGCCAAGGAACGCGTCCAGTTCGGCGTCCCGATCGCGATGCACCAGGCGATCCAGTTCATCCTCGCGGACATGGCGACGGAGATCGAGGCGGCGCGCCTGCTGACGTGGAAGTCGGCGTTCATGCTCGACAACGGCGAACGCAACACGCTCGTCTCCTCACACGCCAAGCGCTTCGCCGCGGACACCGCGATGAAGACCGCCACCGAAGCCGTGCAGGTGTACGGCGGCTACGGCTTCATCAAGGATTACCCGGTCGAGAAGCTGTTCCGCGACGCCAAGATCATGCAGCTCTACGAGGGTACCTCGCAGATCCAGCGGCTGGTGATCGCGCGCGAGACGCTGCTGCCGCGGCGCGTTGAGGAGCCGACGGCGGTTCCCGCCTGATCTCTAGGCTCCGCTTCCTGCCAGCCTGTCGGGGACCGCGAGCTTGCTCCGGGGTCCGATGAGATCTCAAGCCCTCCGCGGTCTACAGTGGGTGTTGAGCCGTCACCCCGAGAGGAGCCAGCCGTGAGCTTGCCTGAGATTGTCAGCAGCGAAGAGTGGATTCGCGCCCGCGTCGCCCTTCTCGCGCGCGAGAAGGCGCTGACCAAGGCGCGCGACGAGCTCGCTGCCGAGCGCCGGCGACTGCCGATGGTCGAGGTCACCGCGGACTACCGGTTCATCGCCGCCGACGGCGGCGCACGGACACTGTTCGACCTGTTCGAGGGCCGCCATCAGTTGATCGTCGATCACTACATGTTCGATCCTGACTGGGAGGACGGGTGCATGAGCTGCGCCGGCCGGGTCGATCAATACGGGAACACGGCCCACCTGCACGAGCGAGACACGACGATCGCCGTCGTCTCTCGCGCGCCGATCGAGAAGATTGAGCGGTGGAAGCACAGGATGGGCTGGACGTTCCCCTGGTACTCGAGTTACGGCAGCCGGTTCAACTTCGACTTCGGCGTTTCGTTCGACGAGACCGTCGACGGTCCCCATTACAACTACTGTTCCGCCGCCGAGTTGAAGACCAAGTACGGTTTGGCCGAGCTCCCGAGTGAGCTACACGGAACGAGTGTCTTCCTTCGCATCGAAGATTGCGTGTTCCACACCTACTCGACCTACGCGCGTGGGACCGAGCAGGTAGGCGGCACGCACTACTACCTCGACATGACGCCCCTTGGGCGCCAAGAGGATTGGGAGGAGCCCAAGGGGAGGGCCGAGTCGCTCAGGCCACGCGCCGACCAAGCGGGAGCGGGAGCCGCATAAGGCGTCAGCTAGGTCACAGCCGGTCACCCCAGGTCGCAACGGCAAGCGGATACGAGCGACGTGCCCTGGCTGCTGTCCGAGACGACCCGTGCGCCGGACTTTTCGGGAATGCAGAGTTTCGCGGGCTTCGCAAGCGCGCTGGCGCTCGCGAGTGAGAACAGGACCAGCGCGAGCACGGCGCTCGCGACTCCGATTCGAGTGAGCTTCTCCATCGAGATGACCTCCTGTGTCGTTCAGGCGCAGGCGCAAGCGCCGCCCCCTTTGTGTGCCGTCCCTGGCTGACAGATCACGCTCGAAGCCCCCCAGGCACGTCGATCTGCAGGGGGAGCTCTACGCTGCGCGGAGGCGCATATGCTCGCTGCCGCCGCGCTCGCCGCGCTCAGCTGACGATCGTGAAGCTGAGCGAGCGGAGCGTTGAGGTGAGGCCCGCGGCGGTCGCGCTGAGAGCGACCGTGTAGCGCCCCGGCTTCAACCGCTTCGTGCTCGACAGGCGCCCTTCGAAGCGCAGGTGATCTGCCCCGGCCGGGGCAGTGAGCGTCAGCGTGCCGGCGCCCCTCGTGCGCCGGCAGCTGCGCTTCCTGACGTTTTGCCGGGTGGGCGCCACGCAGCGCCCGGCGACGCTACGACCGCTGAGAGCCTGTGTGAACGTCAGGTGTGCGACTGCCGCCTCGTTGACCATGAAGCTGAAGGTCGTTCCCGTGGGGGTCTTGGCCTGGCCGGCGATTTGCGCCAGGGCGCTGCCCTCGCGCCATCTCGCAGCGGACTGGGTGAGGCTCGAGAGCGCCGGCGCGAGCGCTTTGGGAGCCGGGGGCGTGACGATCGGCGGCAGCACGGCGCCGCCTCCAGCGCCGCCGGGAGCGACCCCGGCGGGAGCGATCGTGAAGCTGCGCGAGGCGATCGGGCTGAGCGCGTTGGCGGCTTTGTTCGTGGCCTCGACGTAAAAGGTGTGCATGCCGCTCGCGAGTGGACCCTCGGCATGCGGCGAGGTGCATTCGCTCATCGTCAGCGGCGTTTCACCGCAGTGGAAGATCGTGCCGGGTTCCGTCGTGCCTTCGGCGATGAAGCTGAAGCTGACGGTCGGCGTCGTGACCGTGCCTTCAGGCCCTGACGTGATGCTCACGCTGAGGGTCTTTGTCGGCAACGCACCTGTCGCCGCAGCCGGGCTGGCGACCGCCGCCGCGCCCGCCAACACCAACAGCGCGGCGGCAACCATCCGTGCGGCCATCCGTGGCGCTCTCCTGTCCGTCGGCACGATCCCGATGCTAGAGAGCCAGACAGCAGGGGTCAACCGCGTACCGACGCGTCAACTGAGTGTCGAGGACGGGCGAGTTGCGCCTGCGGCATGGCGCGAGCGCCGGGCTTCGCTAGGCTCACGCTCCCCCAGCCGAGCAGAGGAGACCAAAGCATGTTCGTGTTCAAAGCCGCCGTCGTGGGCGCCGGCACAATGGGTGGCCAGATCGCCCAGACCATCGCCGCCGCGGGCATCCCCGTGGTGCTCAAGGACATCGACGACGCGCTCGTGCAGGCGGGACTGGACGAGGCGCGCAACGTGACCCAGGGCCAGGTCGACAAACTCGCCGAGCGCGGCAAGATCACGGCCGAGCAGGCCGAGGCGCAGATCGCCGAGATCCTCGGGCGCATCCACGGCACGACCTCCTACGAGGGCTTCGGCGAGGTCGACCTCGTGGTCGAGGCGGTGCCCGAGCGCATGGAGATCAAGCAGAGCGTGTTCGCCGAGCTCGACGCGGCGACGCCTGGACACGCGATTCTCGCATCGAACACGTCCTCGCTGTCGATCACCGAGATCGGCGAAGCGACGCTGCGCCCGGAGAAGGTGATCGGCTTCCACTACTTCTACCCGGCGTCGATCATGCCGCTGATCGAGATCGTCGAGGGCGAGGAGACCTCCGCGGAGACCGTCGCCGCGGCGATCACGTTCGCGCAGGCGATCCGCAAGCAGCCGATCACGTGCATCGAGGTGCCGGGCTTCGTGGTCAACCGCATCCTCAACTCCGGGATCTCGGAGGTGTGGCGCGAGCAGGAGGAAAAGGGCCTGTCGATCAAGCTGATCGACGAGGGCGTCGGCGCCGCGGGCGTGGTTCCGGTCGGCCCGTACTACCTCGTCAACCTGCTGGGTCTGGACACGGTGTTGCACGTGGCTGAGCATCTCGTCGAGTCCTACGGCGAGGAACGCTTCTACGTGCCGAAGGGCATGCAGAAGCTGGTCGCCGACGGCAAACTCGGCGCGAAGACGGGTGGCGACGGCTTCTATGACCCTCAGGGCGAGCCGAACCTCGAGGGCGAGAACGAGCCCGACGTGGCGGAGCTCGTCGAGCTGCTTTCGCTGAAGACGTTCCTGGAGGCCTGTCTGGTGCTGGAGGAGGGCGTGGCGACCCACCGCGACATCGACTTCGGGATGATGGCCGGCGCCGGTCTGGATCCGCGGCGAGGCCTGCTGCCGCCGTTCATGAAGGCCGACAGCGAGGGCCTCGACACGGTCCTCGAGCGCATGGAGAACGCCCAGGAGCGCTTCGGTGAGCGCTTCGCGCCGCCGACGATCCTGCGCCGTCTCGTCGCCCAGGGCCGGCTCGGGCAAAAGAGCGGGCAGGGGTTCTATGCCTACCCGCAGCTCGACGCGGAGCAGCCGGCTGAGGTGGTTAAGCTCGAGACGCGCGCGGACGGGGTCGCGGTTGCGTGGCTCGCGAACGGCCAGATGAACTCGATCTCGCCGCAGGTCGTGGAGGATCTGGGCAAGGTCTGGAGCCACGTCAAGGCCGCCGAGCCGCCGGTGCGCGCGCTGGTGATCGCCTCCTCGAACCCGTTCCTGTTCTGCGCCGGAGCGGACATCAAGGCGTTCACGACGATGGACGAGGCCTCGGGTCGCGAGCTGATCAACGGGGCGCACGCGCTCTTCCGCGAGCTCGAATCGGACGGGATCGTCACGATCGCCGCCGTCAACGGGTTGGCCTTCGGTGGCGGCTGCGAGCTCGCGATGGCGTGCGATGTGCGGATCGCGGCGCGCTCGGCGATCTTCGGTCAGCCGGAGATCAAGCTCGGGATCATCCCGGGCTTCGGCGGCACCCAGCGCCTACCGCGCCTGGTGGGGGAGAACAAGGCGTTGGAGATGAACCTGATCGGCGATCCAATCCTCGCCGACGAAGCGTTCGAGCTCGGTCTCAGCAACCGCCTGGTCGAGGATCACGAACTGTTCGACACCGCGATGCAGTGGGCGCGCAAGCTCGCCGGGCAGGCGCCGCTGGCGGTGGCGCAGATCAAGGCCGTCTCGGCAGCGGGCGATCTCGACGATGGCATCGAGGCCGAGAAGCGTGCGTTCGCGGAGGTGTTCGCGAGCGCCGACGCGCGCGAGGGCATCGCGGCGTTCCTCGGCAAACGCGCGCCACATTTCACCGGCCAGTAGGGCGCCTGTCTCGTATACACCATCGCTATACAGAGCCTGTGAGCGAACACTTCAACGGGCTGGTCGAGCTGATTTGCGAGGCGAGCTCGGTCGTGGCGCTGACGGGCGCCGGCATCTCCGTACCCTCGGGGATTCCCGACTTCCGTACGCCCGGCACGGGGCTGTGGGAGAACGTCGACCCGATGGAGGTCGCGCACATCGACGCGTTTCGCGCGGACCCCGTGCGCTTCTGGGGTTTCTACGGCCAGCGCTTCGCGACGCTCGGCGAGAAGCAGCCCAACGCGGCGCACCGCGCGCTGGTCGAGCTCGAGGCGCGGGGCCTGCTCGACGCGGTGATCACGCAGAACATCGACATGCTCCACCGCAAGGCGGGCACGCATGAGCTCGTGGAGGTGCACGGCAGCATCGCCGGCTGCTCCTGTCCCGCGTGCGGCGACAGCGTCGAGCTGGGGGAGGTACGCGCGCGCGTCACGCGCGCACCGGACGGCGTGCCCCGCTGCGAGCGTTGCGCGGCGCCGCTGAAGCCGGACGTGGTGCTGTTCGGCGAGATGCTCCCGGTGGCGGCGCTGGAACGCTCGCGTGAGCTGTGCGAAGGGGCAGAGCTGCTGCTGTGCATCGGCTCCTCGCTCGAGGTGCACCCGGTGGCGAGCCTGCCACTGCTGACACACGAGGCCGGCGGCAGCGTGGCGATCTTGACGCAGGGGCCGACACCGCTGGACGGGCTCGCGAGCGTGCGCCTGCGCGGAGACGTGGTCGAGGAGCTCGAGCGCGTGCTCGCGGCACTCGACGCGGACGCGTGAGGTCTCACAGCGCGCGCGTACGCGGCCATTGCCAGCTCCTTCACCCTCAGCCGGGCAGGCGTGCGAGCGCCAGCAGGTACTCGCTGCCGGCGCTGAAGCTGCCGTCCTGCGCTTCGTTTGCGGCGCTGTAGAGACCGATCAGCTCAGCGCGCAGCTCGTCGTAGCGGCCTTGCGGCTCCAGCGCGGCTTTGGCCATGATCGTCGGGCCGAGCGCGCGTTCGCTGTATTCGACCCAGCTCTCGGGCGAGTCGTGCGTGAAGGTCACGCTCCGGAGCTCGAAGCTCAGCTCGGCGCCCGTGCCGGCGAACAGCGAGCTGACGTGCTGCTGCTCGCCCCACGTGACGGGCGGCTTCAGCTCGGGCGGGGGCGGCGGCATGTAGGAGCCGACGGTCCGGAACATCTTGCCGTTGAGACCTTCCGGCGTCCAGGCGGTGATGCCGATCGTCGCTCCCGGTCGCGCGACCCTGACGAGCTCGCTGACGGCCTGCTCGTGCCGTGGCGCGAAGATCACGCCGAAGCAGGAGGTGACGAGGTCGAACGAGTCGTCCTCGAACGGCAGTTGCTCGGCGTCACCCTCGACGAAGCTGATCTGCAGGGTGGCGTCGGCGGCGCGCCGACAGGCAACCTCCAGCAGCTCGGGCGTGAGGTCGAGGCCGGTGACCTTGGCACCGCGGCGCGCGGCCGCGATTGCCACGTTGCCGCTGCCGGTCGCAACGTCGAGCAGCTCCGCGTCGGCGCCGGCGCCGACGGCCTCGGCGAGCGCTTCGGCGGCGCTCTCGATGGTGCGGGCGACGTCGGGGTAGTCGCCTGCCGCCCACATCCGCTTCTGTCCCTGCTTGACCGCGTCCACGTCGATGCTCATCGCTGTCTCCTGTTCATCCGCGGTTGGCGGCGACCGCCGCCGGACCGCGCAGGTCGCGCTGTGGATCGATCCGCCAGCGGCCGGCGACCTCGAGCAGCTGCTCGTTGAGCTTCCCAGCGATCGGCGGCGGCCTCGCCGGCGTAGTCCGGGCTGGCGCCCTTCAGCGTCATGCAGCCCCGGTTCTCACCGATCGCCGCGATCGCCTCGACCTCACCGGCGCTGAGCGGCGAGGGCGCGGTGACGGCGGCCAGCTCGGCGCGCTTGCGCTCGATCGGCTGGGCGTCGGCGCCGCCCTCCTGGATCAGCGTCGGCGCCACGCATCGGACGCGTGGCTGGGCGAGGTTCCACGCGCACGCGAGCTGCAGCATCGTGAGGCCGTGGCGGGCCGCGTAGGGACGCATCCGCTCGAGCTTGTCGTGGCCCCGCTCGACCCATCCAGCCGGGCGAAACGAGCGGTGGTCGTGGCGCGGGAAGGCGTGTCCCGGCAGCACGTCGTCGTGGAACAGGCCGCCGTAGTCGACGACGCGTGTGATCAGGCTGACGCTGTGCGCGTCGGCGGCCGCCAGCGCTAGCTCTCCGGGCCATGGCTCGAGCGGGTTGAGGATGATCATCGCCCAGTCGATCAGCTCGGAGAAGTGCTCGAAGCAGTCGATCAGGTCAAGCGTGAAGCCGTTGGCGGGTCCCGGCGCGACGCCCAGCCGCCGCGTGAGCCCGTCGTTGCGGACGGCCTGCATGCCCGCCCAGACGGCGTCGCTTGAGTAGCCGATGTGGTCGGGGTTGTGCAGCAGCAGCAGGTCGAAGTGCTCGACGCCGCAGCGCGCGAGGCTGCGCTCGGTGGCCATGCGAATGTAGTCGGCGTAGTCGCGCGGGCCGCGCAGCCGCGCGTCGGTGAAGCGCGGGAAGCCCTTGGCGCCGTCGCGCTCGCCGCTGTAGAAGTCGTGACCGATGGCGCCGACGAGGCAGTAGCTGTCACGCTCGATGCCGACGAGCGCGCGGCCGAGCGCGTCGTCTGCTTCGCCGGCGCCGTACACGTCGGCTGTGATCGCCGTGTCGATTCCCGCGCCGGGGCGCAGCAGCGCTGTCAGCCGCTCGTCATCAAGCGGCTCGCCGAAGTGCATGAAGCGTCCGCCGCTCCAGGTGCCGATCGCGGTTGTGGTGGGGTCCATCGACACCACTTTACGCGGCGGGCAGCAACGCGGGACGAGCGCTGGGAGTCTGGCGCGCGAGGAGGTCTAGCTGCGTATTGGATGTGCTGAGACCGGCACGACGAGGTCCGAGGCGAGTTTGTCATGCCAGCACTGCTTTTCCTTGTCCCAGAGCATCCAGAAGAAGCCGAGGAACAGAGGGATCGTCGACAGGATGCCGCCGAGCCAGCGAATTACGGCGCGGCCGTAGCCGATCGACCCCGACCCGTCGACGCTGATGACACGAATCCCCTGCGCCATCATGCCCGGACTCTGGCCGCGGCTGGCGCCGATGAAAAGTGTGAAATAGATGAGCGAGACCGGCAGCGACACGAAGCCTCCGGCCCCTTTGAAGATCACTCGTATGACGATGTCGATCACGAACAGGATGATCCCGTCGATCAGCGATCCGCCGAGGCGCCTCCAGAACCCGGCGCGCGCAGCGGAACCACTCGCGTGGTCATTGGCCGCGGACTCATCGGGTGAGACGGGCGCCATGCCAACCTGCGGACCTGTCGGCGATGCCATTGCGACCTCCGGATCTGTCGTTGAGCTGACTTGCTTGCCTTTACCCTCGCCCGGCCTGTCGGGAAACCTGCGGACGGCTGCGCTAGCGATCGATCCCGGCAGCCGTGCGCGCCCGCAGCGCCGCTTCGAGGCGCCCGAGCGCGTGCGCGACGAGATCGCCGTCGAGCGCGGCGGGCGGCTGATCGGCGTCAACACCGTCGGGCGTCGCGTGCTTGCCGACGAGCGCGAGCTGTGCCTGCGCGTTGACGCCGGCGCTCAGCTGCTCGAGCTCGGCGATCCGGATCGCGAGATCCTGACGGCTCTCGTCCTGCAGCTCGGGGACGGCGAGCGCGAACGCGCGATCGAGCTCGAGTGCGGCGTGCGCCAGGCGGCCGTGGTCGAGGTCCTCGCGCGCGCGCAGAGCGAGCTCCTCGCAGAGGAGCGCCGCGCCGCGGTCGCCGAGCAGCGCCGCGAGGCGCTCCTGCGGGCGCAGCGCCCACGAGCGGTCGCGGCCGGGGCCGCGACGCGCAGCGGCGGCGCTCATGCCGCCGCCGCGGCCGTCGTGCCACGGTAGCCCGCGCGCGTGCAGCCAGCGACCGTCGGCGACCTGCTCGCCCTCGCCCCAGCCGGCTCGGATGACCAGCGCCTGGGCGGCCGTGACCTCGTGCACGTAGGGGTCGGCGGCGGCGATGCGGTGCGCATGGATGACGCGGTTGACGACCGTGACGGCGGCGCCGACCTCGCGCTCGCGGTCGAGCTCGGCCAGCCAGGCGCGGGCTTGACTCTCGGCGGACAGCGAGATCGGGTCGATGACGGTGACGCGCGTAGTGGACACGGGCGCGGGCTCCGGCTCGGCAGGCACGCTGCGCGGTCGCTCGCGCAGGCGGCGCGGCATCCACACGCCGCCGCGCGCGGCCGCCGTCGGCGCCCCGATCGGCCTGCCGCTGGCCTCGAGCGTCGCGAGCACCACCACGTGCTCGGGCTCGCCGTCCTCGCTGCGGCGCAGCAGGTAGCGGCCATCTGCGGGTCCGAGCTTCCACGGGAACTCGAGCTGGATGAAGACGAACAGCTGCTGGGGCATCGTTGCACCGTATCCTTGAATCGGGTTCCATCCACTCGACACCGGGAGTACCCCCAGCATGTCCGACGCAAGCCATGCGACACGCAGCCTGCGTGATCGACTCGGCACCACCACGGAGGATCGACTCGGCAAGGCGCTGTCGGAGCTGCTGGAGAACCCGCTGCTGACGGGGGCGATCGGCAGGGCGTTCGACGCCCGCGAGAAGGCGGCGCAGGCCCAGGAGGTCGCGATGGGGGCGCTCAACATCCCGTCGGCGGCGGACATCGAAAGGCTGACCCGGCGGCTGCGCTCGGTCTCGCTGCGCCTGGAGGGCATCGAGGACGGCGTCGAGCGCCTGGACCGTGCGCTGGGCCCGGCTGGCAGCGACCGCTCGGAGATCGCCCAACGCCTGTCGGCGATCGAGGCACAGCTGCAGCGTGTGACCGACAGGCTCGATCCGGCGCCGGCGCCGGCGCCGCGGCGCGAAGCCAAAGCCGCCGCACCGCGCGCGAGCGCGGCCAAAGCCAAAGCGAAGGCCAAAGCCAAGGCGAAGCCGAGGGCGCGCGCCACTACAGGTCAGTAGGCAGGTCCAGCGTCAGCAGCAGTGGACGGGCGACGCGGTTCGCGCGCAGGGATGCTTCGGTGAGCCCTAGGTTCCAGCGCGCGAATGTTGCTGGCGTAAAGGCGGCAGGCGGCCGGGCCTTCGCAAGAAGGATGGCTTTTGCGCGGACCGATGCGTGAACGAGCTCCCGTATCGCTCGCGGCCAAGGCGCCGCCAGCAGCGCGTGATCGGCTTCTCGCGTCGCCGCGATGAGTTGAGCGGTCGCGTGTTCGATGCGCGCGTAGGGCGTCCTGACGGTCCAGTCAGAGAACTCGCGTCCAAAACTCTGCCCAGCGACTCTTGCAGCTTCGGTGAGCCGCAGGTACTGCTCCGCGAGTGCGCTCACCGGCGGCTCGCGCTTTAGCGTGAACGAGTCATCGTGCAGGCTGGTTGTGCCGAGGGTTTCGTGGTTCGCGGACATCCACCGCGAGAACACGACTGAAGATCGGGCTGGAGGTTCGATCGTGTTCACGGTGAGGTGGCGAAAGCTGGGCACCGTCAGCCGCGGGTACTCGACATGGTCGTCTTCGTAGCCCGGATCCTCCTGGACCCACTCGGCCGCGTCGAAGGGCGCCTGCGTTTCGCTGTCGATCGAGAGCCGAGCCTTTCTGCCGGACGTGTCGTCTGTCAGCGCCAGCAGCCAGTGCTTGTGCACGAGCGTGAGGGCCGCCGAAAGCGAGTCGCCGGCATGCGCTGGGAAAAGCGGCTGTGCGTTGAAGTGATGGCCGACGTTGCTCCAGAATCCGTAGTAGCCGACAACCACCTTTCCGCCGGGTGACTGCAGCCGCTCCTCGGTGACGCCGATCTGGACGAAGCGGTTCGGCGCCCCCAGCCCCTGCGCGCCGATCCAGGTGCCCGCCTCGCCGAGGGGAGAGCGGGATGCCACCCGCGGCACGGTGAACGTCGCCGACACCGAGGTGACAGGTCTGACCCACATGTACCCGGCGAACGCTCCGAACGGGCGATCAGAAAAGCCGGCAGCGGGCTCCAGGACCTTGTACGGGCCGACAATTTTGACGGACAGCAGTGCGAGCGCCACGACGACCAGCACGGGCCCGACGATGAGGATGCGACGTCGCCGACGAGTCACCCGGTAAGCGCCGCGATCGCCGCTCGCCCCATCCGCTCGGCTGCGTCCAGGAGCGGCTCCTCGTCGATGCGCATGCGCGCTCGCTGCTCGTCGAACGTGTCCGACACCGCCAGCACGCACGCGACGGGCAGGCCGCGCGTGGCGCCAGTCGCGAACAGTGTTGCGGTCTCCATCTCGACGGCCACCGCGTCGGGGTGTTGCGTGCGCTGGTCGCCACCGCCGTAGAACAGGTCGACGCTGACGATCGTGCCGATGCGGGCGCCGGTGGCGTGCGTTGCGAGCGCCTCCGTTAGCACGCCGTCAGCGCTCGTGCGCTCGCCGGCACCGAGCGCACGGGAGGTGCCGTCGGCGCAGATTGCCTCGCGTGCGATGACGAGCTCGCCCAGCGCGAGCCCGTCGGCGAGCGCGCCGCAGGTGCCGACGCGGATCGCGCGCCGCACGCCGAGGTCGATCAGCTCGCTGAGCACGATCGCGGCCGACGGGCCGCCCATGCCGGTCGACTGGATGGTGAGCGGCTCGCCGTCGGGCGCCGCGCCGGTGTAGCCCCACAGGCCGCGGTTGTGGTTGAACATGCGTGGCTCGACGAGCAACGCCTGCGCGAGCGCGAGCGCGCGCCCGGGGTCTCCGGGCAGCAGCACGCGCTCGGCGAGCGGCGCGGTGGGGTGCAGGTGGATGGGGTCGCTGTGTGACAAGGGCGGCGACTTTAGACTTTGCGAGGGATGCCCGCGCACCTCCTGCCTGTCGCGTCGCGCTGCTGAGTGGTCGAGCCCACGGATGATCCCGTCGGCGAGACGGGCGAGCTGACGCTCGCCCGGGTGGCCGCGCGCGCGGGTGTGTCGCCGGCGACGATCAAACGCTGGGTCGACGGCGGGCTGATCCCGGGCTTCGACGGCAGCTGGACTCCGGCGGCGGCGGCGTATGCGCGCGTGATCGCGCGGCTGCGTGCACGCGGGCACACACTCGAGCGGATCAAGCGCGCCGGCGAGAACGGCCAGCTCGCGGTGGGGCCGCTGGAGAACCTGCTGAGCAGCCCGGGTCCGCGCCATCCGCTACGCGAGGCGGCGCGTGTGAGCGGGCTCGACGCGGGCTTGATCGAGCGCCTGTACACGACGATGGGGCTCGGTGTGCTGCCCGCGGACGGCTTCTCCGACGAGGATCTGCAGGTCCTCAAATACGCGTCGGCGGTGCTCGACGCGGGCCTGCCGCTGGCGGCGTTCCTGCAGCTGATGCGCGTATACGGGCAGGCGGTGGCGCAGATTGCGGACGCGGAGGTGCGGCTGATCCACCTGTACGTGCACGAGCCGTTGATGCGCTCGGGCGTGGCGAGCGTGGAGATCGCGGACGAGATGGAGGGGCTGATGCGCGACACGCTCCCGTTCGCGGCGCCGTTCATGAACTACCTCCACGGTCGCCTGCTGGCGCAGTTCGTGGAGCAGGACATGATCGGCCACATGGAGGCCGATCTCGGCGCGGACGCGCTCGAGGAGGGGCGCCTGCGGGTGGCGATCGCGTTCGCGGACCTGGCGGGGTACGCGCGGCTGACGGTTGAGCGCGGCGACGAGGCGGCGCTGGGCGCGGTGGAGCGCTTCGTGAAGTCGGTCGAACAGACGCTGCCGGTCGACGCGCGCGTGATCAAGATGCTTGGCGACGAGGTGATGGTGGTGGGTTCGGACGCGGCGGCGCTGACGGGATGGGCGGTCGAGCTCGGCGCGGGGATCGCCGACGGTGACCCGCTGCCGCGGATCGGCATCAACTACGGCGAGGTGCTGTATCGCGACGGTGACTACTACGGGCGCGACGTCAACCAGGCGGCGCGCGTGGTGGCGCGCGCGGGCGGCGGCGAGGTCCTGGTGACGCGTCCCGTGGTGGAGCTGGCCGAGGGCATGGACGGGCTCGATTTCAGGCGCATCGGCGAGGTGCGCCTGAAGGGCTTCCCGGAGCCGACGGAGCTGTTCGCGGTCTCGCCCCGGAAGGCGTAGGTGCGCCGATGATCAGCGAGCAGGTGCGCGAGACGGTGCGCTCGGGCTCGCTGTTGGCGCGCGACCGGCCGGTCGTGGTGATGCTGTCGGGCGGGCGCGACTCGACGTGCCTGCTGGACGTGGCTGTGGCGCTGCTCGGTGGCGCCGCGGTGAGCGCACTGCACGTCAACTACGGCCTGCGCGCGTCCTCCGACGCGGACGCCGCTCATTGCGCGGCGCTGTGCGAGCAGCTCGGCGTGGAGCTCGAGGTTGTGCGCATCGAGCGAGCTTCCGAGCGGCGGCCCCTAAGCGCTCCCGCGGCAGCTGTGTCGGTCGCGCAGGAGCCGGTGCCGGCGCAGTCGGGCAACCTGCAGGCGTGGGCGCGCGACGTGCGCTACGCGCAGGCGGAGCGCGTGGCGCGGCAGCGCGACGCGCTGATCGCGGCCGGGCACACGGCGAGCGATCAGGTCGAGACGATCCTGTATCGGCTGGCTGCCTCGCCGGGACGGCGGGCGCTGCTGGGGATGGTGGCAAGTGAGGGCAGGCTGATCCGGCCGCTGCTGGGCGTCACCCGCGAGCAGACGGCCGCGTACTGCGTGGAGCGCGGCCTGTCGTGGCGGGAGGACGAGAGCAACGCCGACGAGCGCTTCGCGCGCGCGAGGGTGCGCGCGAACCTGGTGCCGGCGCTGCGCGCGGTGCATCCGGCGGCGGAGGCGAGCGTGCTGCGGACGGCGGCGCTGCTGCGCGAGGAGACCGAGCTGCTCGATGGTCTCGTCGAGGACGAGCTGGCGGGGCGCCCGAGCATCGCGCTGGCGCGCCTGCAGGAGCTGCCGGCCGCGCTCGCGCGCATGGTCGTGGTGCGCCTCGCCGAGGACGCCACCGGGAGCTACGTGCCGCAGGCCGGCGCACGCGTGCAGGAGCTGATCGCGCTGGGGCGCCGTGGCGGCAACGCGGAGCTGCACGTCGGCGGCAACGCGAGCGCGGTGATCCGCGGCGGCGTGCTCGAGATGGTTGCGCTCGAGCCGCGAGATCCCACGCGGGCGCACGCACGCGGCGAACCGCCGGAGGGGCCGCGCGAGCAGCCGCCGGCTGGCGATTAGACTCTCAGGCGTGGCCAGCACTGCGAGCCTGCCCAGCGAGCCCGGCCTGGGGGATGTGCTCGTCAGCGCCGAGGACCTGCAGCGTCGCGTGGTGGAGCTCGGCGAGCAGATCTCGCACGACTATCGCGCGGATGCAGCGAACCCGTTGCTGCTGGTGGGCGTGCTGAAGGGCGCGGTGTTCTTCCTGTCCGATCTGATGCGCTGCATCGAGATCCCCGTCGAGCTGGACTTCATGGCGGTCGCCTCGTATGGCTCCGCGACCGACTCCTCGGGGGTCGTGCGCATCCTCAAGGACCTCGACGCTTCGATCGAAGGCCGCGATGTGCTGATCGTCGAGGACATCGTCGACTCGGGCCTGACGCTGCAGTATCTGCTGCGCAACCTCGGCTCGCGCAACCCCCGCACGCTCGAGGTGTGCGCGCTGCTGACGAAGCCGGAACGGCGCAAGGTCGACCTGCCCACGCGCTACGTCGGCTTCGAGATCCCCAATCGCTTCGTGGTCGGCTACGGGCTGGACTACGCCGAGCACTATCGCAACCTGCCGTTCGTGGCCGCGCTCGAGCGTTAGAGGGTCGTGCTGTGCGTCGCGTGGGATGCGCGCGCAGGCCGGGCGCGTGGGCCTTCAACCCCCGGAAAATCGAGAGCCGCATGGTACGCTAGGGCACTGGTTACCGCGATTTCAGCCGCTGCCAGAACTGTCAGGGATCAGCCATGAGCCGTTTCTTCAAGAGCGCCGCATTCCCAATCCTCATCGTGGTGGTGCTGGCGTTCCTCGCGGTCAAACTGGTTAACCCCAGCAGCAACAAACCTGCGCACAGCTACCAGGGCCTGGTAGCCAGCGAGCTGCCGAAACACGAAGTCGAAGCGGTCGAGTTCAAGAACAAGGGCAAAGCGCTCGAAGTCAAGGTCAACGCCAAAGGCCACAAGGAAACCTATGAAATCGGGTTCATCGAACAGGCCTCTCCCGAGCTGATCGCGACGCTCGAAAAAGACAGCGTCCCGTTCAACGTCGAATCCGAAAAGAGCAGCGCGCTGCTGGGGCTGCTGACGTACATCCTGCCGTTTGCGCTGTTCCTCGGGTTCTGGATCTTCCTGATGAACCAGGTGCAGGGCGGCGGCTCGAAAGTGATGTCGTTCGGCAAGTCACGTGCCAAGCGCATGTCGGCCGACTCGCCGAAGATCACATTCCGTGATGTCGCGGGGGTCGACGAGGCGGTCGAGGAGCTGCACGAGATCAAGGAATTCCTCGAGAATCCGAAGAAGTTCCAGGCGCTCGGCGCGCGTATCCCGACGGGTGTGCTGCTGTACGGACCGCCTGGCACCGGCAAGACGCTGCTGGCGCGCGCCGTGGCGGGCGAGGCGGGCGTGCCGTTCTTCTCGATCTCGGGCTCTGACTTCGTCGAGATGTTCGTCGGCGTCGGCGCCTCGCGCGTGAGGGACCTGTTCGAGCAGGCCAAGCAGAACAGCCCGTGCATCATCTTCATGGACGAGATCGACGCCGTCGGGCGCCACCGCGGCGCCGGCCTCGGCGGCGGTCACGACGAGCGCGAGCAGACGCTCAACCAACTGCTCGTCGAGATGGACGGCTTCGAGGCGAAGGACAACATCATCATGATCGCGGCCACCAACCGGCCCGACATCCTCGACCCGGCGTTGCTGCGACCCGGACGCTTCGACCGTCAGATCGCCGTCGACCGCCCCGACCGCAAGGGCCGGGCGAAGATCCTCGAGGTGCACACGCGCGGCAAGCCGCTGGCGAAGGTGATCGACATCGACGCGCTCGCCGGACAGACGCCGGGCTTCACCGGAGCGGACCTGTCGAACCTGATCAACGAGGCGGCCCTGCTGTCCGCACGCACGGGCAAGCGCGAGATCGGCCAGGTCGAGCTCGAGGAGGGGATCATGCGCGTGATCGCCGGCCCCGAGAAGAAGACGCGCGTGATGAGCGAGAAAGAGCGCCTGATCACCGCCTTCCACGAGATGGGCCACGCGCTCGTCGGCCACTTCCTCGAGCACTCCGACCCGGTGCACAAGATCTCGGTCATATCCCGCGGGCAGGCACTCGGCTACACGATCTCGATGCCTCAGGAGGATCGCTTCCTGACGACGCGCGCCGAGCTCGAGGACGTGATGGCGATGACGCTCGGTGGACGCGCGGCGGAGGAGCTGGTGTTCAGCGAGATCACGACCGGCGCCTCCAACGACATCGAGAAGGTCACCGCCACCGCCAAGCAGATGGTGATGCGCTTCGGCATGAGCGAAAAGCTCGGCCCGCGCGTGTTCGGCCACGACCACGGCCAGCCGTTCCTCGGCCGCGAGTTCTCGACCGAGCCCGACTACTCCGACGAGATCGCCCGCGAGATCGACGACGAGGTGCGGCGCATCATCGAGGCCGCCCACACACGCGCGCGCACGATCCTCACCGAGCACCAGCACGACCTCAAGAACATGTCCGAGATCCTCGTCAAGCGCGAGACGATCGAGAAGGAGGAGTTCCTGGCGCTGCTGGAAGGCAAGAGCGAAGAGGAAGTGTTCGGCGTCGAGGAGGAGACGAAGCCGCAGCTGCCGGCGCCGCCCACCGCCGTCGACCGCGCCGAGCGTGAAGCGCCGCGCCCACTCCCGCGCCCCGGCCTCGCCGGCGGCACCGCGGAGATCAGGGCAACCGACAAGGAACGGCCTGAGCCGGTCTGACGGCTGCCTACCGATCGAAGATCGGCCAGCGCCCGCCGGCGTCCTACCGAGTACGAGGTCGGCTGGATCTCCGGACGCCCAGCACGTCTCGCTTTGAAGTCTGTATCACTATGGCTATACAGCCTTCCGTTTTGAAGAATGACTGACGCGAGGCTCGGACCCCGTTACCGCCTGATGGGGATCGTCAACGTGACGCCCGACTCGTTCTCGGACGGCGGCGAGTTCTTGGATGCCGGCGCGGCGATTGCGCACGCGCGGCGGCTGGTGCAGGAGGGGGCCGAGATCCTCGACGTCGGCGGCGAGTCGACGCGACCGGGGGCGGAGCCGGTGTCGGAGCGGGAGGAGCTGCGGCGCGTGCTGCCGGCGCTGGAGGGGATTGCGTCGACGGGTCTCGGTGCGCAGGTCTCGATCGACACGTCCAAGGCAGCGGTCGCGGCTGCGGCGATCGAGGCGGGCGCGACGATCGTCAACGACGTGACGGCTCTGCGCGGCGACCCGGCGATGGCGGCGCTGGTCGCCGAGCGCGGCGTCGAATGCTGTCTGATGCACATGCTCGGCGAGCCGCGCACGATGCAGCGCGGGGTGGGTGGGCCTCAATACAAAGATGTGGTCGACGAGGTCAAGGCGTTCCTCGAGGAGCGCTTGCACTTCGCTGTCGCGGCGGGCGTGCGCGAGGAGCTGATCATGCTCGACCCGGGCATCGGCTTCGGCAAGACGGTCGCGCACAACCTCGAGCTGCTCGAGCGGCTGGCAGAGTTGACGACGCTCGGCAGGCCGCTCGTCGTCGGGACCTCGCGCAAGGGCTTTCTGGGCCGGATCCTGGCTGACGCGGCGGGCGCGACTGAGCCCGTCGGGTGGGCGGCGCGCCTGCCGGGAACGATCGCCACCAACGTGCTTGCGCTGGAGCGCGGCGCGGGCGTGTTTCGCGTGCACGACGTCGCTGCGGTGAGCGACGCGCTGGCGGTCGCGGCTGCTACTTTGGGCAGGCGATGGACGCCGAGGGGGACGACGACGCAGACGAGCTAGAGGACGACGGCGAGCTCGACGACGATCGTGAGACGGCCGAGTCGGTCACTGTCGAGATCACGGGCCTGTCGCTGTACACACACCACGGTGTCAGCGAGGCCGAGCGCGAGGTCGGCCAGCGCTTGGTGCTCGATCTGCGTCTCGACATCGGCGAGACCGACGCGACCGTCACGGACGCGCTCGAGGACACCGTCGACTACGCGGAGGTCTGCCAGCTGGTCGCGCTGATCGCCCAGCAGCGCTCGCACAAGACGCTGGAGCGCCTGTGTAGCACGATCGCCGACCGCCTGCTGGCCGACTATGAGCTCGAGGGCGTATGGGTCAAGGCGGCCAAGCCGGAGCCCCCGATCGCGCTGAGCGTCGACGAAGTCTCCGTCGAGGTGTGGCGGGAAGCGGAAGGCTGATCGTGAGCACCGCCGCCGCCTTCAGGACCGCAGTCGAGCGCCAGGACATCGAGGCGGCGCGCGAGCTGCTCGCCCCCGAGATCGTCTTCCACAGCCCGGTGACCTTCCATCCGTTTCTAGGGCGCGACACGGTGATGGGGCTGCTGTCGCTGGTGGCGCAGACGTTCGAGGACTTCCGCTACACCGACGAGCTCGCCATGGACGGCGGCCACGCGCTGATCTTCAAGGCGAGCGTCGCGGGCAGGGAGCTCGAGGGCATCGACCTGCTGCGCTTCGACGAGGACGGTCTGATCGCGGACTTCACGGTGATGTTGCGGCCGCTGTCCGGCCTCGTCCCGTTCGCGCAGATCATGGGCGAGAAGGCGGCTGCCGCCGGCGTCGAGACAACGCGCAGCTGACACCCCGGACGATCGCGGACGATCGCCGCGGCCGGTAGCGTCCGCTCGATGAGCGCCAACACGCAGCGCGTCGGGCTGCTCGGGCTTGGCAGCAATGTCGGCGAGCGCCGCAGGCAGTTGCAGCGCGCCGTCGACGCGCTGCCTGGCGCCGGCGTGACGGTCCTCGCGTGCTCCTCGACCTACGACACCGACCCGGTCGGCGAGGTCACCGACCAGCCGTCGTTCCTGAACGCGTGCGTGCGGGTGCAGACCGCGCTCGAGCCGCTCGCGCTGCTCGACGCCGTCAAGCGACTCGAGCGCGAGCTGGGCCGTGGCCCAACCGGGGTCCGTCACGGTCCACGCGCGATCGACATCGACGTGCTGCTGCTCGGCGAGCTCGAGCTGACGCACGCGCGCATGACGCTGCCGCACGAGCAGCTGCTGACGCGTCGCTTCGTGCTGATTCCAGCTCTGGAGCTGGACTTCGAGCTGCGCACCGCCGACGGCCGGCGGCTCGCGGACGCGCTGCCGGCGCTGTCGCTCGAGGAGGGTGTGCGTTGGGCCGGGCCCCCACTGCGGACCCCGCCACAGTAGAGCGCGCGAACGCTGCGCGCGGGCGCACGCCAGAGCTCGGCGGCGGCTCAGGCGGCGTCCGCGCCGCGGCCGACACCGCTGGCCAGCGACAGCAGCGTTGCGTTGCTGACGCCGTGCCCGGCGACGACACAGAGACGTCCGTCGCGTAGCCATGTCATCACCTTGACGCCGTTGGTGACGGTGAAGCGGTAGGGCACGCCGCCGCGCGTGACGACGAGCCCGCCGCCGACGCTCGGCGCCGGCGTGCCCGCGACGATCGCGTAGCCGACCCACTGCCCGTGGGCGCCCCGGTAGAAGACCGTCGTGACGTCGCGTCCGCCGGCGCGGTCGACGCGCTCGCCGGTGGCGCGCCAGCCGCGGTCTTCCCAGTACGGGAAGGCGACGCCTTCGACGTGTGCCGCGAGCGCCTCGCCGCCGTCTGCGCTCTCGGAGGGAGCGGGCATCGTCGCAGGGCGCTGTGTCAGCGCGACCGCCGTGTGCAGCGTCAGCTGCGAGCTTCCACCTGAGCTGGCGAGCACCAGCACGACGGCGATCACCGCGGCTGCGAGCGCGCCGGTGACGCCAAAGCGCAGCCGTCGCCGGTGGCGGCGCTCGGCGGGCACGGATGCGGCCACCATCGCGTCGATCCGGCGGTGCAGCTCCGGCGGCGCGGGCACGTCGATCGAGCGCACGAAGTCAACGAGCTCGGACTCTGTCGGGGGTGATTTCTCGCTCATGGTGGGTTTTCCTCACTGTAAGAGACTCCGCTCGCGCCGGAGCCTTCCCGTCGCGTCTCGACCAGTTGCTCGGGCTGCGCGGGCGCGTCGGTGAGTCCGGCGGCGACCTGCTTGCGCGCTCGAAACACGCGCGTCGTCAGCGTCGCCTCGCGTACGCGCAGCGCGCGGGCCGCCTCCTTGTAGGAGAGGCCGAGCACGTCCACCGCCACCAGCGCCATGCGGAAGTTGTCGGGCAGCTGCGAGATCGCCTGGTAGACCTCCTGCACCTCGTATGCCTGCTCCGGCCGGCTGGTCGGCCTCGGATCCGCCGCCGCGATGTCCTCGATCAGCGCGCCTTTGACGGGACGTCGCGAGGCGGTACGCAGGCTGGTGAGGAACGTGTTGCGCAGCACGCGCATCAGGTAGTACAGCTCGTCGTCGCCCTGCAGCAGTCGCGGCCGCGAAAGCACGCGCGCGAACGTCTCCTGGACCAGATCCTCGGCGTCCTCGCGTGATCCGCACAAGGCCCACGCCGCGCGATAGAGGCGGTCGACGTGCTTGGTCAGGGATTGCGGATCGAGCGTGCGCATCGGGATGGCGGCGCGTCGCGTTCGGGCGGCGCATGCAGCTTGCAGCCACCCGCGACTGTAGCGCCGAGGAACCCGTATCGCAGCGCTGGCGGCCGTTCGCGCTGCTGGCCGGTTTTGGCGGCGGCGCCGCGCCTGGCGCGCGCGCTCAGCCGCCGCCGTTGAGGCGGTCAGAGAGTTCGATCACGATCTCCGCCAGGCGCGGGCCGCCATCCTCCTGGCAGAAGTGGGCAACCCCGGCGAGCGTCTCGTGCGGCTGTCCGGCGGCGCCGGGAATCAGCTTCTCGAGCACCGCGTCCGCCCCGCGCGTGACCGGGTCGGAGTCGCCGAAGGCGCACACGAACGGCTTCTCGAAGCCTTTCAGCACCTCCCAGGCGGCGCGGTTGGCCGGCGCCGCCGGGTCATCCGGCGTGATCGGCACGAGTGCGGGGAACTGGCGCGCGCCGGCCTTGAAGCTCGCATCAGGGTACGGCGCGTCGTAGGCGTCGATCTCTAGCTGCGAGAGCTCCCGGTGGGTGCCGCCGTTGACGATTTTCCCGATCGGCAGGTCCTCGGTGCTCTGCGAGTAGTCACGCCAGGCGCGGAACGCGTCGCCCGGATCGTGATCGCCCGTCGGCAGCATCGTGTTCGATGCCACCACGCCGGCGAAGCGCTCTGGGTGCTCGCCGACGAGACGCAGCCCGAGCAGCCCACCCCAGTCCTGGCAGAACAGCACGACGTCGCGCAGGTCGAGCTGCTCCACGACGAGCCCCGTAAGCCACTGCATGTGGCGGTCGTAGCTGTAGTCCTCGCGCTCGCTGGGCTTGTCCGAGCGTCCGAAGCCGATCAGGTCCGGTGCGACGACGCGCATGCCGGAGGCGAGCAGCGGCGGGATCATGTGCCGGTAGAGGTAGGACCACGACGGCTCGCCGTGCAGCAGCAGCGCTACGCGCCCGTCGCGCGGGCCGTCATCGACGTAGGCCATGCGCACGCCGTCGCCGTCGGCGCTGACCTGCGCGTACTGCGAGTCAAAGCTCCAATCGGGCAGATCCGTGAAGCGCTCGTCTGGGGTGCGGACAGCTTGCATCGTCTCTCTCCTCGGCAGTTGACCCTGGTTGGCGCTGATTCTGATGTTCGGACGCCGCGCATGCGGCGCGGGCACCGCGTCAACTCTGCGCCTGGGTCACGCGCTCAGCGCCGGCGCAACCAGCCACTCGGCGGGCAGCACGCCCGCTTCGAGCTCACCGGCGATCGGCGGGAAGTAGCGCACGAGCTGCGCCGCGGGGCGCTCGGCGATCAGCGGACGCACGTCGCCGACGCTCATCAGCGCGCGGATGATGGCGCCGATCTGCAGGTCTGCGGCGTTGGGCTGCTCGCCGCCGAGCAGCCCCTCGCCGACCCAGCCGTCGATGCGCTCGAGTTGACGCGGTAGCGCCGCCAGGTCGCTGCGCGCCTCCCCGTCGCGGAGCTTGCTTTTTGCCGACAGCAGCCGCGCCACGACGGGAGCGCCGCGACGCAGCACCGCGGTCGGCACCGGCAGTCGCGCGTCGCCGATGTAGGACTCCATCGCCTGCGGGCGCCTCAGGAAAGCGGCGGGCAGCAGGCGCCGCAGGACCGGCTGAAAGACCTCGTCACCCCAGCGCTCGAGCTCGAGCACGCGCGCGTAGCGTGGGTCGCCGGGCGGCGGCAGCAGCGGCGGCTCGGGAGCCAGCGCGTCGAGCGCACGCATGATCACGCGCGAGCCGGCCACGCGCTCGGAGCCGATGCGCATGCCGGGCACGGTACGCGCGCCCCAGCGCAAAGGGCCGACGAGCAGTTGGCTCATCGGCATCAGGTCGACGCGCTCGTAGGCGATCGACTTCAGCGTCAGCGCGACCTCGACCGCAGCGCACGGAGGCGACGCGGGCTGCACGTACAGCTTGGGAGTAGGCACGCTCACGGTGGCGCCGAGCATAATGCTCGCCAATGCTGCTCGCTGTCGACGTCGGTAACACGCAGACCCATTTCGGGGCGTTCCTGGGCGACCAGCTGCTCGAGCACTGGCGCTTCGCGACCGTGCGCCAGTCCACGGCCGACGAGCTCGGCGCGGCGCTCAGCAGCCTGCTCGACCTGCGCGGATACGGGTTCGACGATCTCGACGCGTCGATTGTCTCCTCGACCGTGCCGCAGCTCGAGCCGGAGTGGACCGCGATGGCGGAGCGCTACCTCGGCCACCAGATGCTCGCCGTTGGCCCCGGCACCAAGACCGGCATGGCGATCCGCTACGACAACCCTCGCGAGATCGGCGCCGACCGCCTCGTCAACGCCGTCGCGATCCGGGAGCGCTTCGGCGCGCTCGCGGTGTGCGTGGACTTCGGCACCGCGACCACCTTCGACGTCGTCTCGCGCGAGGGCGACTACGTC
Organism: uncultured Solirubrobacteraceae bacterium; assembly: GCA_963838405.1. Taxonomy (GTDB): domain Bacteria; phylum Actinomycetota; class Thermoleophilia; order Solirubrobacterales; family Solirubrobacteraceae; genus Palsa-744. Next base: position 321,499 of record CAWIRA010000001.1, read on the forward strand.
GGCGGCGCGCTGATGACCGGCATCGAGATATCGCTCGAAGCGCTCTCCGAACGTGGCGCGCGGCTGCCCAAGATCGACCTCGCGCCGCCGCGCAGCGTGATCGGCAAGAACACCGTCGACGCGATTCGCTCGGGGGTCGTGTTCGGCTACGCCGGCGCGATCGACGCGATCCTGCGTCGCCTCTACGACGAGCTCGGCGAGCGCACCAAGGTGATCGCCACCGGCGGCCTCGCGCGCCTGGTCGTGCCATACACCGAGGAGATCGAGGAGGTCGACGACCTGCTGACGCTCACCGGGCTGCGCCTGCTGCACGAGCGCAACAGCTGATGTCGACGGACGCACGACTCGACGAAAGCTGGCAGCTGGGGCCGCTGCGCGTTCCCAACCGCGTGCTGCTCGCGCCGCTGGCGGGGATCGGCAACTGGTTCGTGCGGCTGCAGGCCAAGCGCTACGGCGCCGGCATGGCGACCTCAGAGATGGTCTCCTCGCACGCGATCCACCACCGCAACGAGAAGACCTGCAACGAGATGCTGCGAATCGACCCGCGCGAGCACGAAGGTGGGCCCGTCTCGATCCAGCTGTTCGGCGAAGCCCCCGCGGTGATGCGCGAGGCGGCCGCGGTGGTCGTCGCCAGCGGCGCCGACGCGATCGACATCAACATGGGCTGCCCGGTGCCGAAGGTGCGCAAGACGGGCGCCGGCGCCGCGCTGCTCGACGACCCCGAGCTGGCAGTCGCGGTCGCGCGCGCCACTGTCGAGGGCGCCCGTGACGCGGCGGGCAGCCGCGACGTGGGGGCGGGTGGGATTCCGGTCACCGTGAAGCTGCGCTCGGGGGTCAGGCCGGGAGAGGACAGCGGCTTCGAGCTCGCGCATCGGCTCGTCGCCGAGGCCGGCGTCGCGGCGATCGGCTTTCACCCCCGCTCGGCGGCCGTCCACCACAAAGGCCGCCCCGACTACGAGCTCGCGGCGCGCCTGGTCCGGTCGCTGCCGGCGCCGGTGATCCTCACCGGCGGCATGGACGACGCCGACAGCGTGCGCGAGGCCTTCGCCGCCACCGGCGCGGCGGCCGTGATGCTGGCCCGCGGCGCGCTCGGCAACCCGTGGCTGTTCACCGAGCTGCTCGCGCCGGCGCCCTGCGAGCCGGAGCTCGGACCGAGCCGCGCGCAGGTGCTCGCCGAGCTCGAATGGACGCTCGCGCGCGCCGTCGAGCACCTCGGTGAAGAGCGCGCCACGCGCTACCTGCGTAAGTTCTACCCCTGGTATGTGCCGCGGCTGCAGCTCGACGCGTGTGCCGCCAAGGAGCTCCAGCAATCGCTGCAGAGCGCGCCCACGCTGGCGCAGGCGCGTGAGCTGCTCGGCGCCGCCTGCAGGCCCGCCGCGCTCGCCGTATAGGCGCTCCACAGGGCGCTCCGGCGCGTCTGGGCGGGGCCTGTCGGCCACGCTATACTGCTGCGCTCGCCGACGCCTGCCGGTCCGGCGAAGCCCCCGCTCGCAGCGGGGTTTTGTGTGCCGCGAGCGGATCACCAAACCGGAATCGAGTGCCGCCACCCACATGCCGAAGGACGTCATCCTCACCCCCGAAGGACTGCAGAAGCTGAAGGACGAGCTGGAGCTGCTGTCGACCGAGAAGCGCCGCGAGGTCGCCGAACGCATCAAGGAGGCGCGCGAGTTCGGGGACATCTCCGAGAACTCTGAGTACGACGACGCCAAGAACGAGCAGGCGATGGTCGAGAGCCGCATCGCCCAGCTGCAGGAGAAGCTGCGCATGGCGACCGTGATCCAGGCCAAGGACCTGTCGACCGATGTCGTGCAGGTCGGCTCGGTGGTGCACGTCAAGGACGAAAAGACCGGAAAATCGGTCAAGTACACGATCGTCGGCTCAGCGGAGGCCAAGCCCGACGAGCACAAGCTCTCCAACGAGTCTCCCGTGGGTCGCGCGCTGATCGGACACAAGCGCAACGAGACCGTCGCCGTGAAGGTCCCGCGCGGGCCCGCACGCAAGCTCAAGATCACCAAGATCGACGTCGGCCTCGAGTAGGCTCACCGCGATGAGCGGATCCGAGCAGCGCCGCCCGTCCGATCGATCCGACGAGCCGAGCGAGCCGAGCAGGCACGGCATCGACGAGCTGATCGCCGAGCGCCGCGCGAAGGCCGAACGCGTGCGCGAAGCCGACGCCGGCGCGTTCCCGCACGCGTTCGCTGGCGTCGAGCCGATCGACGCGATCCTGCCCGCCTACGAGCACCTGCAGGCCGGCGAGGAAACCGACGAGCGCCACCGCGTCGCGGGACGCATCGCCGCGCGCCGTGGCGCCGGCAAGGCGGCGTTCATCGATCTAGTCGATCGCACCGGCAAGATCCAGCTGCACGCGCGCGTGGACATCCTCGGCAAGGACCGCTTCGAGCTGCTGACGTCGCTCGACCTCGGCGACCTGATCGGCGTCGACGGCTCGGCGATGCGCAGCCGTCACGGCGAGGTGTCGCTGCGCGTGGAGCAGTTCGAGGTGCTCGGCAAGGCGCTGCGCCCGCCGCCCGACAAGCACCACGGTCTCGCCGACGTCGAGACGCGCTATCGCCACCGCGAGCTCGATCTGATCGCGAGCGAGGACACGCGGCGGCTGTTCGTCGACCGCGCGCGGATCGTCTCGGCCGTGCGTGCCCAGCTCGACGCCGCCGGCTTCATCGAGGTCGAGACGCCGGTGCTGCAGCCGCTGTACGGCGGCGCGCTGGCGCGCCCGTTCACGACCCACCACAACGCGCTCGACCGCGACCTGTACCTGCGGATCGCCACCGAGCTCTACCTCAAGCGCTTGATCGTCGGCGGCCTCGAGCGCGTGTACGAGCTCGGCAAGGACTTCCGCAACGAGGGCGTCTCGCACAAGCACAACCCGGAGTTCACGATGGTCGAGTGGTACGAGGCCTACGCCGACTATGAGGGCGCGATGGCGCGCACCGAAGCGATCGTGCGCGCCGCCGCCAAAGCGAGCGGGTATGCCGGCGAGCTCGACTTCTCGGCGTCGTGGCCGCGCATTGGCTTCGTCGACGCGATCAGAGAGAAGTCTGGCATCGACCTTGCTGAGACAACCACTCCGGAGATGTTGGCCGCTGAGATCGGGCGCGTCGGTCTCGAGTTGAAGACGGAGGGATTCGCCTGGTTTCAAATGGCCGACGACCTGCTATCCAAGTGCGTCGAGCCCAACCTCAAGCAGCCGACGTTCATCGTCGACTACCCGAAGGAGCTCTCGCCGCTCGCGCGGCAGCGTCCTGACGATCCCAAGATTGCGGAGCGCTTCGAGGCGTTCGCCGGCGGGATGGAGATCGCCAACGGCTTCAGCGAGCTGATCGACCCCGACGAGCAGCGCGCGCGCTTCATCGCCCAGGACCGGATCGACACGCTGACCGACGGCGCGGCCGAGACGATGCCATACGACGAGGAGTACGTGCAGGCGCTCGAGCAGGGGATGCCGCCGACGGCGGGCGTCGGCCTGGGAATCGACAGGCTCGTGATGCTGCTCACGGGCCGCGACTCGATCCGCGAGGTCGTGCTGTTTCCGGCGATGCGCGACTGACGCCAGAGCGGCTGCGCGGGCGCCCCGCGATCAAGCCGTACCCCCACACTGCCGATGACCCCAATAGGGCCGGGTGGGCGGTTGGTAGACTGCTCCTCGGAGGCGTTACTTGGACCGCGAACACTACGAAGCACCCTTGAGGCACCGTCCCAGGTAGGAAGGAATCACACCATGTTCGAGCGATTCACAGAACGGGCCCGACAGGTCGTCGTTCTCGCGCAGGAGGAGGCGCGAACGCTCAAGCACAACTACATCGGCACCGAGCACATCCTCCTGGGACTGCTGCGTGAGGAGGAGGGCTTGGCCGCGCGTGTGCTGGAGAGCCTGGACATCACCGTCGAGCGGGTGCGCGCGCAGGTGGTGCGCATCGTGGGCTCCGGTGAGGAGGTCACCTCGGGTCAGATCCCGTTCACGCCACGTGCCAAGAAGGTGCTCGAGCTCGCCCTGCGCGAGGCGCTGAGCCTGGGACATAACTACATCGGCACCGAGCACATCCTGCTCGGCCTGGTCCGCGAGAACGAGGGCGTCGCCGCACGCATCCTGCTCGACTTCGACGCCGACTCCGAGAAGATCCGCAACGAGGTCATCCGCATGCTCTCCGGTCCCGGCGGCCGTCGTCAGAGCCAGTCCGGCGGTGGCAGCGCGGGCGCCGGCGCGGGCGCGGGCGAGGGCAAGAAGTCCTCGAAGCTGCTCGACCAGTTCGGCCGCAACCTGACGAAGCTCGCCGCCGAGGGCAAGCTCGACCCGTGCGTCGGACGTGAGACCGAGATCGAGCGGATCATGCAGATCCTGTCGCGGCGGACGAAGAACAACCCGGTGCTCGTCGGCGAGCCCGGCGTCGGCAAGACTGCTGTCGTCGAGGGCCTCGCGCAGCGGATCACCAGCTCCGAGGTGCCCGAGCTGCTCAAGAACAAGCAGATCTACACGCTCGACCTGGCCGCGCTCGTCGCCGGCTCGAAGTACCGCGGCGAGTTCGAGGAGCGCCTTAAGAAGGTGATGAAGGAGATCACCCAGCGCGGCGACATCATCCTGTTCATCGATGAGCTCCACAACCTCGTCGGCGCGGGCGCCGCCGAGGGCGCGATCGACGCCGCCTCGATCCTCAAGCCGGCGCTGGCGCGCGGTGAGCTGCAGACGATCGGCGCGACCACGCTCGACGAGTACCGCAAGTACCTCGAGCGCGATTCGGCGCTCGAGCGCCGCTTCCAGAAGATCACCGTCGACGAGCCGACGATCGACCAGACCGTCGAGATCCTGACCGGCCTGCGCGACCGCTACGAGCAGCACCACAAGGTGCAGATCACCGACGAGGCGCTGCGCGCCGCCGGCGAACTCGCCAGCCGCTACATCTCCGATCGCTTCCTACCCGACAAGGCCATCGACCTGATCGACGAGGCCGCCTCGCGCATGCGCATCAAGTCGATGACCTCGCCGCCGGCCAATCGCGAGCTCGAGGGCGAAGTCGAGTCCACGCGCCGCGAAAAGGAGGCCGCGATCGAGGCTCAGGAGTTCGAGAAGGCAGCCGCGTTGCGCGACAAGGAGCGCAAGCTCACGAACAAGAAACGCGAGCTCGAGCAGGCGTGGGAATCCGGTGAGACCGGCGAACGGCCGTCGATCGGCGAGGAGGAGATCGCGGACATCGTTTCGATGTGGACCGGCATCCCCGTGTTCAAGCTGACCGAGGCCGAGACTCAGAAGCTGATGCGCATGGAGGACGAACTCCACAAGCGCGTGATCGGCCAGCACCCCGCGATCGAGGTCATCTCGAAGGCGATTCGGCGCTCCCGCGCAGGGCTCAAGGACCCCAAGCGCCCGACCGGCTCGTTCATCTTCCTGGGGCCGTCAGGCGTCGGCAAGACGGAGCTCGCGCGCACGCTCGCCGAGTTCCTGTTCGGCGACGACGAAGCGCTGATCAGGATCGACATGTCCGAGTACATGGAGAAGCACGCCGTGTCACGTCTGGTGGGATCGCCCCCCGGCTACATCGGCTACGACGAGGGCGGCCAGCTGACCGAGGCCGTGCGTCGTAAGCCCTACAGCGTGCTGCTGCTCGACGAGATCGAGAAGGCACACCCGGACGTCTTCAACATCCTGCTGCAGATCCTCGAGGACGGCAGGCTGACCGACGCGCAGGGGCGCACGGTCGACTTCCGCCACGCGATCGTGATCATGACCTCGAACATCGGAGCGGCCGAGATCGCGCGCAACACGCCGCTCGGGTTCGCCGTCTCCGACGACGAGACGGGGATCACCTACGACGACATGAAGAACCGCATCATGGGCGAGCTGAAGAAGGTCTTCCGGCCCGAGTTCCTCAACCGCATCGACGACGTGATCGTCTTCCACAAGCTGCAGAAGGAGGAGATCAAGCAGATCGTCGAGCTGCTGCTGCTGCGGATCCGCGAGTCGATGGCCGAACGCGAGCTGCAGCTAGAGCTGACCGAGCCCGCCAAGGACCTGCTCGTCGACAAGGGCTGGGACCCGGCGATGGGGGCGCGGCCACTGCGCCGCGCGATCCAGCGCTACATCGAGGACCCGCTCGCCGACTTCGTGCTGCGCGAGCAGCTGACGCCCGGTGCGACCGTCGTGGTCGACCCCGCCGAGGGCGACCAGGAGGGCGAGGTGCGCCTCTCGATCGTGCAGCCGAAGAAGCAGAAGACGCCCGTCGGCGTCGGTGCCGAAGGCGGCGAGGAGCTCTCCGAGGGCGAGGCGGCGCCGGTCGACGTCGGCGTCGAACCGGAGATCGGCGCGCCGGACGAGCAGTAGGGCCCGGCTGCTAGGCAGCCGCGCGTGTGAGCTTCGATCAGCAGTGAGAAGGGCCCCGGCAGGGCACTGTGCGCGGAACCATGGGCGTGTGGCGGCACGCCGAGGGGAGGGAGCTTCGGCTAGAAGAGCTGCTGTGGCGAGCTGGTCTCGTAGGCGGTCGGCGTGGAAAGCTCCCCCTCGTCGCGTTTCTGGAGCTTCCGAAGCTGCTCGTCCGTGATTAGTCCTCGCGACAGTCCCGTGAGGATGACGTAGGGCTGGAAGATCGGGTCAGCGAACCGGTAGAAGTAGCGGCGGGATGACCCCTCGCGCTGAAGTACGGCGCCGCGCTCGGGCTCGAGAAACTGGCTCAAGTGATTCGAGAAAGCCGGGATCTCGATACGGCGACCCGCGATGACCTCCAACGGATCGCGGATTGACCCCGACGTGAAGAACCCGAGCTGATTCTTCGGCGCGAGTGCGCAGGCGAGCAAGACCTCCGAGAAGAGCGCGTCCTTTCGGGCGCTTCGGGTGGCGCGCTGGTAGTCGCTCAAGATCGTGTGCCGATCGACCGCCTTTGGGATGGCTTGCTGAACGTCGCTGCCGGTGATCTCCGCTCGGTCTTCTTGCACGGTCCGTAGAGCAGCGTGAAGGGCAAGCAGGTGGGTGTAATGGGGTAGGCCCTCCGAGAGCGCGGCGATATCGCCGATCGCGTCTTGTTTCGCAGCGATGTCGGCCTGCTTGCAGCCCTTCGTCACGATCGCGCCCAGCTCCTCAATCCTCATGCGTGGCATCTCGATCTGGACGAGCGCGCGCACGATGGAGGCGTGCTCGCCGATCAACTCGCCGATCGACCGCGCGACACCGACGAGAACAAGTGTCGATTCGACGGTGTGATCGGAAAGCGTCTTGATCGTGTCGGCCAGCGCTGTCAGGGTGTCGTCGTCTTCGAGGCGGTCCAGCTCGTCGATCACGATGAGGCTCGCCGAAGGGAGGGCCTGCAAGGCTCGGCGCACATACTCCGGTGCGATCTGCCGCTCGTCGCTCTCGACGCCCAGCTCGGTGAAGATGTTGTTCCAGAGCGACGCGAAGGTGTCGTCGGTGCTGCAGTTGACGATTACCGATTTCAGCCCGGAGAGCTCTCCGATGATCGTGAAGTACTCCGCGAGGACGGTCGCCAGCGACGTCTTGCCTACGCCCCGCTCGCCGTAGAGGCCCACGTGCTGCCCCCGCATTGACACGGCACTCACGATGTCAGTGAGCTGGTCGGCTCGGCCGGCGAGCATTTCGAGTTGGCCCACCGGCGCGCCGGGCGTAAACGCGCTCGACACCGCCCGTATTCGGTCCATCTTCGCTGCTCGGCTCATGCAAGGAACCTCATAAGTGGGACAGTAACACGTCGTGGTGATGTAAAGACGGGAAATCCGCTGCTGAAATGCACTAAGGCGGCTGAGAAGCGAATCTTCTCGCCTACCCCGCCAATGGACGGGAGCGTCCCCACCGACCCTTACGCTGGCGAGATGGCTCGCAGCACCGTTCACAGCTGCTCCGAGTGCGGCTTTCAGTCAGCCCAGTGGCACGGTCAGTGCCCTGGCTGCGAGGCTTGGAATACGCTCATCGAGGAAGCGATGCCGGCTGCGCGGGCGCGGGGGGGCGCGCGCAAGCGCGCGGGCGGCGTGGCTCCCGCAGGCGTGCCCACGCGCGGTGCGAAGGTCGTGCCGCTGCCACTGAGGGAGGTCGGGACGGCGCCCGTCAGCCGCATGTCCACCGGTATCGGCGAGCTCGATCGCGTGCTCGGCGGCGGACTCGTGCCCGGCTCGCTGGTGCTGCTGGGAGGCTCGCCGGGGATCGGCAAGTCGACCCTCACCAACATGGTGCTCGGGCATCTGCAGCAGGCGGGCCATCGAACGCTGTACGTCAGCGGCGAGGAGTCCGCCGAGCAGGTGCGGCTGCGCGCAGAGCGGCTCGTGCTGAGTCCCTCCGGCCCGCGCAGCGCTGAGAGCGCGGCGCTGCAGGTGCCGGTGCTCGCCGAGACCGACCTCGACGTCGTGCTCGACACGCTCGCCACGCACGCGCCGCACGCGTGCGTGATCGACTCGGTGCAGACGTTGCGCGCGTCGGAGCTGTCCGGTGCCCCGGGCTCGGTCGGGCAGGTGCGTGAGGTCGCGGCCCGCATCATGGAGCTCGCCAAGTCTCGCGGCATCGCCGTGATCCTCGTCGGCCACGTGACGAAGGAGGGCGCGCTCGCGGGCCCCCGCGTGCTCGAGCATCTCGTCGACTGCGTGCTGCAGTTCGAGGGCGAGCGCGAGCGTCCCTACCGCGAGCTGCGCGCGCTGAAGAACCGCTTCGGCTCGACGAATGAGGCGGGCCTGTTCGAGATGCGCCAGGGCGGGCTGGTCGAGGTCCTGGACGCATCCGCGCGATTCGTCGCCGAGGCGACGCGCGCGCCCGGCAGCGTCGTGCTCGCGGCGATGGAGGGCTCGCGCCCGCTGCTCGTGGAGGTGCAGGCGCTCGTCGCGCCCTCCGAGCTCGAGCAGCCGCGCAGGGTCGTCTCGGGCCTGGACCGCAACCGGCTGGCGCTTGTGCTCGCGATCCTCGCCCGCCACGGGAACGTTCGCACCGGCGGCGCGGATGTGTTCGTGAACGTCGTCGGCGGCGTGCGTGTCGATGAGCCCGGCTGCGACCTCGCGGTCGCGCTGGCCGTCGCGAGCGCGAGCCGTGGCGTGCCGCTGCAAAGCGCGAATCCGCCGCAACCACGGGCGTGTTTCGGCGAGCTGGGGCTGACGGGCGAGCTTCGCTGGGTCGGACATCCGGAGCGGCGCTTGCAGGAGGCCGCCAAGCATGGCCTCGCCAACGTGATCGCGCCGAGCGACAGTGGGCCGCAGGCGTGCGAGGCCGCGACGCTGCGCCAAGCGCTCGCGCACGCACTGCCCGCCGGGCCCTCAGGGGGGCGCCCGCACACGGTGCCCGAGCCGACGGCGCCTGCGCTGACGCGCGTCGAGGATCGCAGGCCGCCCGTCGCTGAGCGCTCGCTGCGCCCCGCTCCCGAGCCGGCGGCGCGCTCGCGTGGAGCGCTCGCCCCGGACGGCTGACGGCGTCCGCGCGGCCTGAATCCTGGAATGTGCGCGGTGTACGTGCTGCTAAGAGATTGATAATTGCCCTAGAATCAAGGGCCGTGGCTCCACGATCCGGCGAAGATCTAGACAATGAGGTGCGACCGGATCCAGGGCTGATGAGGGCGTTGGAGATGATCGCGCCCGGTACCGCGTTGCGCGAGGGGCTCGACAGCATTCTGCACGCGCGCACGGGCGGCCTGATCGTGATCGGCGAGCCCGAAGACCTCAGCTTCCTGAACTCCGGCGGGATCAAGCTCGACATCGACTACACGCCCGCGTTCCTGTACCAGATCGCGAAGATGGACGGCGCGATCATCCTCAACGCGAACGCCACCAAGATCACGATGGCCAACGTGCAGCTGATGCCTGATCCGACGATCCTCTCGCACGAGACCGGCACCAGGCACCGCACCGCGGAGCGCGTCTCCAAGCAGACCGACGCGCTGGTGATCGCGATCTCGCAGCGGCGTGAGGTCGTGTCCGTGTACGTGGACGGCGTCAAGTACATCCTCGAGGACATCCCCGTGGTCCTCGCCAAGGCAAACCAGGCGCTAGCCACGCTCGACAAGTTCCGCACGCGCCTGGATCAGGTCTCCACGCGGCTGACGGCGCTCGAGTTCGAGGGCGGCACGACGCTGCACGACGTGCTCACGGTGCTGCAGCGCTCCGAGCTGGTCACACGCATGGCCGTCGAGATCGAGCGCTACATCGTCGAGCTCGGCAGCGAGGGCCGCCTGATCGAGATGCAGCTCGAGGAGACGATGGTCGGTGCCGCCGCGGAGAAGTCAGCGCTGGTGCGCGACTACCTCTCGAACTACTCCGACGAGGCGTTCGCTGCGGCGCTCGAGGAGATCGGACGGCTCGCGCACCAGGACCTGCTCGACTTCGGGCGCCTAGCCGAGCTGCTCGGCTATGACCGCAAGCTGAACACACTTGACTATCCCGTCTCGCCGCGCGGCTACCGCGTGCTCGGACGCATCCCGCGACTGCCGAAGCTTGTCGTAACGCAGATCGTGAGCGAGTTCGGCGGCCTCGACGAGCTGCTGGCCGCCACGGATGCGGATCTCGAGGCGGTTGAGGGTGTGGGCGAGATCCGCGCCAAGGACATCCGCGAGGGCCTGCGCAGACTGCAGGAGCTGAACCTCGTGGACCGTTACCTGCAGACTTGATTCAAGGGCGGCTCAGTCGTCGCTCGCAACGAAGGAGGACATCATTCCCGCACAAGCAACTGAAGAAGCAGTACTGGAAGAGGAGCTCGAGGTCACTCGCGAAGTCGAGTACATCGAGTTCGAGCTCGGAGACCATGTCGTCTACCCCCACCACGGAGCGGGGAAGGTGCTCAAGAAGGAGGAGATGGAGATCCTCGGCGAACGCCGCGAGTACCTCACCATCAAGATCCTTCACAACGACATGACCGTACGCGTCCCCACCGAGAACGCGGCGCTCGCCGGCCTGCGCAGAGTCATCGACGAGGAAACCGTCAAGAAGGTCCTCGACGTGCTGCGCGACGACGTCTCAGAGATGCCCAAGAACTGGAACCGCCGGTTCAAGCACAACCGCGACAAGATCAAGACGGGCGACATCTACGAGCTGGCCGAGGTCGTGCGCAACCTCTCGCTGCGCGAGAGCGAGAAGGGGCTTTCCACAGGTGAGAAGCAGATGTTCACCCGCACCAAGAAGATCCTCGCCTCAGAGCTGATGTACGCGCTCGACAAGGACGAGGACGAGGCGGAGAGCTACCTCGACGACCTGCTCGAGGACTCCGCCAACCATCAGATGGCGGCGGCTGGAGCCAAGTAGCGAGGCTTTCGCGCACGCGGCAGCACAATTGCCGCGTGCGCGAGCGCCCCACGCGATGGCCATCGCGCTGATCGTGGCCGCAGGCAGCGGCGAGCGCCTCGGAGCCGGCCGACCGAAGGCGCTCGTCGAGCTCGCCGGACGGCCGCTGTTCACCTGGAGCAGGGAAGCGCTGCGGATGACCAGCGGCATCGAGCGGATCGTGATCGCGATGCCGGTCGACCACGACCTCGTCGCCGAAGACTTCCACCTCGCGGCGCCATCAGCGCCACCGGTGCTCAGTGTGGGCGGTGGCGCCACGCGTTCGCAGTCGGTGCTGCGCGCGCTCGAGGCGATCGGCCCGGGCGATCCCGTGATCGTCCACGACGCCGCCCGCGCGCTGCTGACGCCGGCTTTGACCGAGTCTGTGGTCGCGGCGCTCGAACGCGACGTCGACGCAGACGCCGCGATCGCCGCGATGCCGGTCACCGACACGATCAAGCGCGTCGGCGGCGACGGCGCGGTCAGTGAGACGCTCGAGCGTCGCGAGCTGTGGGCGGTGCAGACCCCGCAGGTCTTTCGCCGCGCCGCGCTCGAGCGCGCCCTGGACGTACCCGCCGCGGAGCTCGCGCGTGCGACCGACGACGCCTGGCTGATCGAGCGCGCCGGTGGCCGCGTGATCGTCGTTCGCGCCAGCGACGAGAACCTCAAGGTCACGACGCCGCTCGATCTCGCGCTCGCCGAGCTGCTGCTGGCGCGCCGATCCGCCGATGCCGCCGGTTCACAACCTTCGCTGTGAATCCTGCTTGAATCGCAGCCGTCGACGTGCTCACCGACTACCACCTTCACCTCCGACCCGACGGCCGCGACGCGGAGGCCGGCGCGTACCACACGCAGGCGAACGTCGAGCGCTACCGCGAGGTGGCCGAAGAACGCGGCATCGCCGAGCTGGGTGTCTCCGAACACATCTACCGCTTCGCCCAGGCGCTCAGCATCTGGCGTCACCCCTTCTGGGAGACCTACGCGCACGACGACCTCGACGAGTACTGCGCGTTCGTGCGCGAACAGACCGATCTCAGGCTCGGGATCGAGGCCGACTTCGTTCCCGGCGCCGAGGACCGCACGGCCAACCTGCTCGACGCTCGCGACTTCGACTACGTCGTCGGCTCCGTGCACTTCCTACGCGAGGGCGCCGTCGACATGGATGACTACAGCGTCTGGGACTCCGCGCGCAGCCCCGAGGAAATCTGGCGCCGGTACTTCGAGACGATCGCCGAGGCCGCTCGCAGCGGGCTGTTCGACATCGCCGCGCATCCAGATCTCGTGAAGTATTGGGGTCCCACCCGCCCCACCCGCCCCGCCCGCCCCGCCCGCCCCGCCCATTCCGCCCACCCCAACGACTCCGAGCAGGGCGCTTCGCGACGCACGCCGGAGGGCGATCTGCGCCGCTACTACGAGCCGGCGGTCGAAGCGATCGCCGAAGCTGGCATCGCCGTGGAGGTGTCGACGGCGGGGCTGCGCAAGCCCGCCGGTGAGCTTTACCCGTCGCGCGCGTTCCTGGAGATGTGCGTCGACGCGGGCGTGCCCGTGGCGCTCTCGAGCGACGCCCACCGCCCGCAGGACGTCGGCGCCGATTACGAGCGGGCGCTCGAGCTGCTCGACGAGGTGGGCGTGCGCGAGCTGTGTGTGTTCGAAGGTCGCGTGCGACGGCTCGTCCCGATCGGCGAGACGAGCCGTTCCTCGGAAGCATCGCCGCGATGACGCTCGTCGGGATCGGCTTCGACTCGCACCGGCTGACAGGCGGCCGGCGCCTGCTGATCGGGGGTGTGGAGATCCCATACGAGCTCGGCCTCGACGGCCACTCTGACGCAGACGTGCTCGCTCACGCTGTGATCGACGCGCTGCTCGGGGCGGCCGGGCTCCAGGACATCGGCGCGCACTTTCCCGACAGCGACGAGCGCTGGCGCGATGTCGACTCGATGCAGCTGCTCGCCGACGTCGTGCGCAGCGTCCGCGCCGAGCAGCTGGAGATCGTCAACGTGGACTGCACGGTCGTGATCGAGGCACCGAAACTCGCGCCGCACAGACAGGCGATCCGCGAGCGGCTCGCGGCGGTGCTCGGTCTCGAGACCGCGCGCGTCAACATCAAGGCGAGCACCGGCGAGGGGATGGGCTTCGTCGGGCGCGGCGAGGGTGTGGCGGCGCTGGCGATCGCTGGCCTGCGCAGCCGCGGCGACTGAGCTCCTCAAACGGAGCACCCGCGCCGGGCAATCGCGCCGCAAAAACGGCCGCCGGATTGGCCATGGACATTGCGGGGTATTGGAGTACCATCGGGCGTTAGGTAAAGACAGAACGCAGCGGGGGGATCGAGTGCATCTGTACGCGATAGCGGTGAACGCGCCTACGCTCAGCCAGGAGCGGCTGGGCGCGGAGTTGGATGTTGTGGGCAAATCGTTCGCCCTCGACCCGGCGACGGCGTGGAGCGCGTGCTCGCACGGCGGAGCGATCACCGCAGTCGGCGTCCATCACGCCCCCGAGCGCTGCGGGCCGCGCCGATACCTGACGCGCGACGCCACCCAGGCGACCTGGTTCGACGGGCTTCCGGTTGAACGCTCGGATCGATTTCGCGGATGCGACGCCGAGGCGCTGGGGGCCAACTGGTCGACGCTGGAGAGCTGTCTCGAGGGTCAGTTCAACGCGGTGCGTCTCGACTTCCCGGGCGAGCGAGCTGAGGTGCTGCTCGACACGCTCGGACTGGTGCAGGTGTTCGTCGCCCGCGACGGCGACGGCTGGCTGATCAGCAACAGCGCGAACCTGATCGCTTCCACGCTGGAGCTGCGTGCTCCGGATCCGCTTGGCGTCAGCTCGTTCCTCGGATTGGGCTGGGCGGCTGACGATCGTACGCTGACGAGCGGGGTGCGAATCCTGTGCGGTGGCGCACGCCACTGCTTCAGCAGCGACGGCCACGTGACGCGCCGACACTTCGGGCCGCAGACGATCCCACAGCGCGATGGCGAGCATTTCGAGGCGGGTGACGTGGCCGACAGCCTCACGTCGCTGACCGCCAGCGCCGTTCGCGACATGGACAGGGTCGGCTGCGCGCTGACGGCGGGGCGCGACACGCGCATGCTCGCCGCGCTGTTGCGGGCGACGGGCGAGGATGCGCTGTACTTCACCGGCGGCACCGCCGAGCATCCGGACGTGGTGATCGCGTGCGAGATCGCGCAGGGTCTCGGCCTGCGCCACGAAGTCGTGTGTCATGACCCCAATGGCGCGTCGCGCGACTGGACCGACGCCGCGATCCAGTTCGTCCGCCAGAACGACGGCCTCGTGAGCCTGAAGCAGATCGGCGACTACATCGACCTGTCTGTCGAGCGGCCGCCGCTGGGCGTGAAGCTCGGCGGCGTCGGCGGTGAGATCGGCAGGTGCGGCACCGGTCAGCTCACCGCGATCGCGACCAACGTGCCGTTCCTGCGCGCATCTGTGCGAGCGCAACGCAAGCTGCTGGCGATGAAGGCGAGGAACGACGGTGGGCTGATGACGGCGGACTCAACTCAGGAGCTCGGCCGCTACCTCGACGTGTTCCGCGAGCAGCGCCTCGGCGAGGGCTGGCGTCCGCAGGAGCTGCAGGAGGCGTTCTACACGTTCGAGCGCGTCGGCCGCTGGGGCGCAAGTGGGCGCAGGATGGCGGGTACCGACGATGCGTTCTTGCCGCTGTGCTCGCGCGCGTTCATCGACTACTGCTTTTCGCTGGCGGCCGCCGAGCGCTACATCGAGGCGCCGCACTATCGCCTGCTCAGCGAGCTCTCACCCGCGCTGCGCGACCATCGCTTCGAGTCGCCGCTGCTGCCGCAACGATCCTGGGTGGCGCCGCTGCACGCCAGCCGCAAGCTCAGCCATGCCATCCGTCAACGCGTGCAAGCGTCGCGTTCCGGCGCGAGCGGCGAGGATCAGGCGCCGGCGGCCGTTCTGCCGGCGTATCCCTTTCCGCACGCGTGGCTCGAGCAGCGCCTCGACCTCGTTCGTTCCGTGTTCTCGGCGCCGAGCTCCCAGCTCTGGAACTTCATCTCGCGGCCGCGAATCGAAGCGCTGCTCAACGGCCCTGAGGCCGACCGCGCCCGCTATCAGGAGGCTCTGCTGCGCGCCACCACCGTGTTCTGGCACTTTCACGGCCCGTCGGCCTGAGAGCGTCGCGCCGCGCCGCTAGGGTTGGCGCCGCGATGCGCGAGATCGTTCTGCACGACACGCGCAGCGGCGAGCTGATGCCGTTGCGCCCACGAGACCCCGGACGGGTCGGTGTGTATGCATGCGGACCGACGGTCTACAGCCGCATCCACATCGGCAACGCGCGTCCATTCGTGGTCTTTGCACTGCTGAAGCGCTTTCTGGAACACGAGGGCTACACGGTCGACCTGGTGGTGAATGTCACCGACGTCAACGACAAGATCTACGACGCGGCGCGTCAAGCCAACCCCGACCAGCCGCGCTCGAGCGCCGAGCTCGCCGCGGAGATGACGCGCCATTACCGCGACGACACCGACGCTCTCGGTTTGGGACGTCCCGACCACGAGCCGCTCGCTTCGGAGACGATCGGACCGATCGTCGAACACATCCAGACGCTGATCGATCGCGGCCACGCCTACGCGGTCGATGGGGACGTGTATTTCCGCGTCCGTTCAGACCCCGGCTACGGCACGCTCTCGCACCGTCAACTCGAGAACATGGACCAGGGCGAAGCCGTAGCGGACGCCGACGAGCTCGCCGAGCGCAAGGAGGATCCGCTCGACTTCGCGCTGTGGAAGGCGCACAAGCCCGGCGAGGACACGAGCTGGCCGGCGCCGTGGGGTGTGGGGCGGCCCGGCTGGCACATCGAGTGCTCGGCGATGGCCGAGCAGTTCCTCGGCGTCGGCTTCGACATCCATGGCGGCGGCTCTGACCTGGTGTTCCCCCACCACGAGAACGAGGCGGCGCAGACGCGTGCCGCCCGCGGCGAGGAACTGACGAGACTGTGGATGCACAACGGCATGATCCAGTTCACCGGCGAGAAGATGGCCAAGTCGGTGGGCAACGTCGCGATGCTGCGAGAGGTCCTCGACGTTCACGGCCCGGAGGCCGTCCTGATGTACCTGATCTCAGGGCACTACCGCCAGCCGCTCGCGTTCTCGACGGCCGCGCTGGCGCAGGCCCAGGCGAACGTCAAGCGCATCCGCGAGGCGGGTCGGCGACTGTCCTCGGGGGACTCACCCGTCGAGCTGGCCGGCCTGCGCGACCGCTTCTTCGACGCCCTCGCCCGGGACTTCAACACCGCCGAGGCGCTGTCGGTGCTCAACGAGTGGCTGCGGGAGGCGTCCGCGCGGACGGACGCGACCGGCGACGGGCACCTGCGTGAGATGCTCGCGGTGCTGGGCTTGGAGTCGCTGCTCGCGCCGAGCGAACAGCCGCCCGCGGACGTGCAGGAGCTCGCCCACCAGCGCGATCGCGCCCGCGCCGAGCGCGACTTCGCGGCCGCTGACCGGCTGCGTGATGAGATTACGGCGCGCGGCTGGGAGGTCCGCGACGGACCAGCCGGCTTTGAGCTGCTGCCACTGTGATCATCTACGGTCGCAACCCCGTCAAGGAGGCGCTGCGCGGGCGTCGAGCTGACAGCGTGCGGGACGTCTGGGCGACCGCGGGCGCCGCCCGTGAGCCGTGGCTGGCGGGCGTGCCGGTGCGGATGGCCTCCGCTGAGGAGATCGAGCGACGCTGTGGCTCGGATGCGCATCAGGGCCTGTGCGCTGACGCCGGGCCCTACCCGTACGCGAGCGCCGACGCGCTGCTCGCGGGCGAGAACCCCCTGATCGTGGCCCTCGACCAGGTGCAGGATCCACAGAACCTCGGCTCGATCTGTCGTAGTGCCGAGTGCGCCGGCGCCGCAGGGGTTGTGATCCCGGAGCGTCGGGCCGCCGAGGTCACCGCCGCGGTCTGCAAGGCGTCGGCCGGAGCCGTCGAGTATCTACCGGTGGCGCGCGTGCGCAACCTGGCGGACTTCCTGGCGGACGCGCGCAAGGCCGGATGCTGGTGCTACGGCGCCAGCCTCGGCGACGGCGGCGCGCACGCGCCGGTCGCCTACGACGAGCCCGACTATCGCGGCTCGGGGGTCGTGCTCGTGCTGGGCAGCGAGGGCGCCGGGCTGCGCCCGCGCGTGAGCAACGCATGCGACCAGCTGATCACGTTGCCGCTGCTCGGAAAGATCGAATCGCTGGGCGTCAGCGCCGCTGCGGCAGCGCTTCTGTATGAGATCTTGCAGAGCCGCGGCTCGCGGCCTTGACAAGGTTCCATAACTGTGTAAGGCTGCGCCGACATAACGCTGAACCTAAGGTTGAGAAAGGCCCAGGTAAAGCGTAAGTTCATAGCTTTGGCGCCAGGGGAGGAGTGCGCCATGGGCATTTTGACGGCCCGTCACCCATCGGGGGCGGTCTCAGAAAGGATTGCTCGTGGCACGAATCTCCCACAACTCTAACCCTGAACCTAAGGTCGAGGACCTTTTCCTGATTGCGCTTGCGAAGCAGGGTGATCGCAACGCGTACGATCGTCTCGTTCGCCGCTATCACGGCTTCGTGCGCCTCAAGGCCTCCTCGTACTTTCTCGCTGGAGGCGACTCCGAAGACCTCATCCAAGAGGGCCTCGTGGGTCTCTACAAGGCGATTCGCGACTTCCGCACCGACCGCGAGTCGAGCTTTCGTAACTTCGCCGAGCTGTGCATCACGCGGCAGATCATCACCGCCGTCAAGACGGCCACCCGCAACAAGCACACGCCGCTCAACCAGTACGTGTCGTTCTCATCGACTCCGGCGGGCAGCGGCGACGACGTGCCGACCCTGGACCAGATGCTGCCCGGCCCCACCGTGCAGGACCCGGTCAACCAGGTGATCTCCTCCGAGGAGCTGCGCTCGCTCGTGGGCTGCCTCTCGAGCGCCCTCTCCGAGCTGGAGAGTCGCGTGCTGTCGCTGTATCTCGACGGCTACTCCTACGAGCAGGTCGGCACGCGCCTGGCCTGTGACACGAAGACGGTCGACAATGCGCTGCAGCGCGTCAAGCGCAAGGTCGGCGCCCACCTGCAGTCACGCGCGGTGGCCGCTTAGGGGCTTTCAAGCCGCCGCCGCTCGGGGCGATCCCGGCTGCGGCGGTGAGCTCGCGCGCCACCGCTGTGGCCGCCCCGGCAAGGGAGCGGCCACAGGGCACCTGGTGTTGCTTGGCGCGTCTCCGGCTAGATCTGCCCTTCGGAAGGCTGGCTGGAGTTGCCGGGCGTCACCGGCGTCAGCGACGTCGCGGGCGCCGGGTTGACCTGAATCGTGAACGGTTCGCTGACCGAGCTGCCGTTCTGGGGGTCGCCCGGAATCTTGATCCGTACGACCTGCGGACCCGCACCGAAGAACTTGTGTTCGATCGAGTACGTGTATTCGGTCGATCCGGCCACCGGTGCGATCACGTGCCCGACCTCGAGTACGTGGAAGCCCGCCGTGTTGGGGTTCTGGCGCTCGAGGTAGACGTCGTGCCCAGCGATGCTTTCATGCCCAGCGAGGACACCCGGCTTGACCGTCCCCGAGAACGTCAGCGGCTGGTCTTCCTGGACCGTCGTGCCCGGCACGAGGTTGACGCTGAGGACGTATTTGACGCCCTCGTACAGCACCGCTGAGGTTTCACCGCCACCGACGACCTCGTAGAAGGTGCTGCTCGACGGGTACACCGAGGCGAAGCTGTACGCACCGCCCGGCTGCACTTTGGTTTCGCCGACCTTGCTGAAGCCGTGCGTGCGCGCTTCGCGGGCGAGCAGCTGCAGCGGCGTGTTGGTCGCGAGCCTCGTGGCCGCGCCGTGGATCGACGTCGACTGCCCGAACGAGATCGGGTCAGCCGTGCTTTCGATTGTCAGGTCGGGGTTCTGGGCCTGTGTGATCTCGTAGTTGAGGACGTTTGACGGGCTCGACAGGTTGTGTTTGGGGTCGCGGACGACGACGCGGATGTTCGCCGGGCCCGGGACCACGAAGTCGTGGGCGATCGCGAACTTGCCGTGTTCGCCGACCGCCACGAGGCCGCCGATGCGATGCCATTCGTTGCCCTTGTAGGCGTTCTGGCGCTGCAGCACCACCTGTGCTCCGGTGTCTTCCGGGCTCACTTCGCCGGTGAAATGCACCTGCACGGGCCCGCGTCGGCCGAGGTGGCGCGCGGTGAACAGGACGCTGCCTTCCGGCGGCCCTTCGAGTTTGACGATGGCGATGACTTTGAGCTGTTTGACCGAGCTGCGGGCGCCGTCGGCTGACGCGTAGAACAGGCTGTTCGTCGTGATGCCGCTGTATTTGACGAGGAACGCGCCTTTTTCGCTCGCGCCCGTGGCCACGGCGGTGAATTCTGAGGGCCGCGAGCCGACGTCGCCACGGTAGAGCGTGACCAGCTGTTTTTCTTCGCTGCCGCAGCCCGTCGAGAGATGTCCGTAGGCGCTCACCGTTTCACCCGCGTAGGCAGGACGGGGCGCGACTTCGAGGGTGATCTGACAGCCACCGGCAGCGGTGGTCTGCGGATGGGTGTGCCTGCCATGCGCCAGTGCCGAGGCGCAGGCCGGCGCAAGTGATGCGGCCACGGCAGCAAATGCCGCGGCCAGCTTGATTGCTCGCATGCTCGCCTTCCTCCTTGTGATGCGTTGGTTTTACGGCGCTGCGTCCGAGCACGTAAACCCCCAACCGTCGGATTCGATGCGGTCGCCCGGCGAGCGCGGTGGCGCGCTTGCACGGCGCCCGAGCAATCGTCACACGAGCTCGATTCTCTAACTTCACTCGCGTCCGCTGGCGGCGTCCACGAGTCGACCAAGCCGCGACGGTCGCTGTGTGCGCTGCTCGACGCGGTCGGCGATGCGCCCGTCCGCTGTGCGCTGCAGGTACACGTACACGTGCGCTTCATCGGCGAGCACCTCGCCGCCATCCCAGCCGATCTGCTCCCACACCGCGGGCGCGAGCGGCTCGGTGACGATCATCGAGCTGTTGATCGGCGCCAGCGCGCGCCGCAGGCCCGGGAGCGCGGCTGTGTAACCCTCGGTCGCGCGCACCACCCAGCGCGCGTCGACGCGGCCGCGCGGCGTGAGCGCCGCGTGCGGGCGAATCGCGCTGACTGGGGTCGACTCGTAGATCCTGACCCCGAGTCCCTCCACGGTCGCGGCGAGACCGGTGAGCAGCTTGGCCGGGTGCATGCGCGCGACGTGGGGGGAGAAGCTGGCGCCGGCGGCGCCGGCGACACGCAGCTGCCCCTGCAGCTCAGCGGCCGTCAGCTCGCGCAGGTCTCGCTCGTCGAGACCGTGCGTACGGGCGTTTGCGATCTCCTCACGCAAGCGCTGCAACTGCGCCTCGTTGAGCGCGACCGCGAGCCGGCCGCCCTTGACGTAATCAGCATCGATGCGGTGCTCGGCGATGACCGCCGCGATCTCCTCGACCGTGTCAAACATCGTGCGCCCCGACGCTCCGAAGCCGGCATGCTCGCGCTCGAGCACGACGATCTCGAGCGACGGCTGTGCGCACTTCAGGTAATAGGCGGTCCACAGGCCCGTGTATCCGGCGCCGACGATCGCAACGTCGGCGCTCCTCGGACCGGGCAGCGCCGGGCGCGGTGGCGGCGGCCCGCCAAGCGAGCGCCACCAATGGCCCAACTCGCCGGTGCGCATTTGCTTGAGACTATTCAGCCGAGGGGTATGATCGACCGAGGCCCGCTGGGCTTGAACCGTCAGACCCCATGGGGATGGGGCGAACCGCGAGAGGAGGGAGCGTGCAATGGAGACTGAGCTCACGGAGTCGGTGACGCCCGCGCGAGCAGCTCTGGGCGCTGCGACGATCGCGGAGGCGTTTCGGATCACAGCGGGCGAGCGTGCCGGGCAGGTGGCGATTCGCACCAGAGGAGACGAGTTCACAATCACCTGGGGAGAGCTGCGCGGACGCGTCGACGCGCTCGCCGGTGGTCTCGCCAAGCTCGGCGTGCAACGCGGCGACAGCGTCGCGCTGATGCTGAGCAACCGTCCCGAGTTTCACCTGTGTGACCTCGCGGCGATGATGCTCGGCGCGACGCCGTTCTCGATCTACAACACCTACACGGCGGAGCAGATTCAGTACGTCGCCTCCGACGCGGACGCCAAGGTCTTGATCTGCGAGCAGCAGTACCTGCCGCAGGTGCGCGAGGCGCGCAATCAGCTCCCGAACCTCGACTACGTGATCGTCATCGACGGCGAGGCGCCGCTGGGGACGCTGGCGCTGTCGGACGTGGAGGGCTCGAACCCCGAGTTCGACGTCGACGCGGCGGTCGCCCAGATCAAGTCGACCGATGTGCTGACGCTGATCTACACCTCGGGAACGACCGGCCCGCCGAAGGGCGTGCAGTTGGTGCACCGCAACCTGCTGGCGACGGTCGAAGGCATCGAGGACCTGATCGAATTCCCGGAGGACGGTCGCGTGATCTCGTGGTTGCCGGCCGCCCACGTCGCCGAGCGCAACGCCCACCACTACCTGCCGATCGTCTTCGGCCTGCAGATCACGTGCTGCGCCGATCCACGCGAAGTCCTTTCCTACCTGCCGGAAGTCCGGCCGAGTTGGTTCTTCGCGGTGCCGCGTATCTGGGAGAAGCTAAAGGCGGGGCTCGAGGCGATGATCGCGAGCAAGCCGGAAGCCGAGCGCCAGCAGCTTGAAGCTGCGTTCGAGGCAGCCAAACGCAAGGTCCGTCTCGAGCAGTCAGGAGAACCGGTGCCGGCTGAGCTGGCCGCGCAGGTGGCCAAGGCCGACGCCGAGATCTTCGCTGGGCTGCGCGCGATGCTCGGCCTCGACCAGGTCGAGGCGATCAACGTCGGCGCGGCGCCGACGCCGATCGAAGTGCTCGAGTTCTTCCACGCGATCGGATTGCCGCTCGCGGAGCTGTGGGGCATGAGCGAGACGTGTGGCGCCGGCAGCGTCAACCCTCCCTCGAAGATCAAGCTGGGAACGGTCGGCCCGCCGGCCCCGGGTATCGAAATCAAGCTGGACACCGACGGCGAGGTGCTCGTCAAATCCGAAGTGGTGATGCTGGGCTACCGCAACCTGCCCGAGAAGACCGCCGAGACCTTCACCGAGGACGGCTGGCTGCGCACAGGTGACATCGGCGTGTTCGACGAGGACGGCTACCTGACGATCGTCGACCGCAAGAAGGAGCTGATCATCAGCGCCGCGGGCAAGAACATGTCACCCGCGAACATCGAGGCGACGGTCAAGACCGCCTCGCCGCTGATCGGTCAAGCGTGCTGCATCGGCGACCGGCGCCCCTACAACACGGCACTGATTGTGCTCGACGCGGACTTCGCGCCCGTGTGGGCGGCGCAGCAGAGCATCGAGGAGTCCTCGCTCGAGAGCCTCGCGCGCGACGAGCGTGTGCGCGCAGCCGTGCAGGAGGGCATCGACAGCGCCAACACGAAGCTCGCGCGCGTCGAACAGATCAAGAAGTTCGAGCTCGTGGTCGGCGACTGGCTGCCCGGCGGTGATGAGCTGACGCCGACGATGAAGCTGAAGCGCAAGCCGATCGCGGAGAAGTACCACGACGCGATCGAGGCCATGTACGCCGGCTAACGGCGCGACACGGGCCGGCCGCGCGGGCGAGGTGCGGTCAGCTCATCGCTCACAGGTCGGCGCTGCGCTGCCCCAGGACGGCTCGCGCGGGCGCGAGCGCAGCAACGCCCTCCAGGTCCCAGCGCCGAGCACGCCGCTCGGCGTCAGGCGATGGCGAGCCTGGAACGCGCTCACGGCGCGTTCGGTCTCGGCGCCGAAGAACCCTCCCACCGGCAGGTGCGCGCCCGCTGCGTTCAGTAGCTCCTGCGCCTGCACGATCTCGTCGCCGCAGGCGCCGGCGCGCAGCGTCGGCGCGATGACGAGCTTGCGCGCGAGCGCCGGCGCCGGCGTGGCGAGCGCGGCCAGCTCCTGCGGCTGCGCGACATCGAGGTCGAAGAAGCTCGAGCCGCGGGCGCCGTAAGCATGCGCCAGCGCACGAAAACGCGCCAGTTCGGCTGGCGCTGGCGAGCCGTAGAGCTGTCCCAACGGCAGGATCGGGCGGCCGTAGATCGAGTTCGGCCCGATCGTGGCGGCGTATGCCGCGTCGACGCTCACGCCGAAGTCGCGCCAGTAGATCTCGGGAAGCACGACGTTGAAGCCGCCTGGCCCCAGGAACACCGAATAAGGGAACGTCGGGTGCTGCGCGACCTCAGCCTGGCTCGCGAGACCGATCGGAAAGGCGGCGCCGAGCTGCGCGCGCAGCGTGCGCACGAACAGCTGCGCGGCTCCGTAGAGCTTGTCGTATTCGCCCTCGGCGTCGACCACCAGGCATTGTGCGCCGTCGCGTACCGCGCCCACGGCGGCGGCCGCTTCGGCGGCCGGTTCCTGGCCGCGCGCGAACGTCCAAGCGCACACGCGCTCGCCGGCTGCGCGAATTTCGCTGACGAGCACGGCTGAGAACTGCAGTTCGGCGGTGGAGCCTTCGGCCGCCTTCACATACAGCGTCTTCGCGCCCGCGCCGGCTGCCTCGGCGGCCAACCCGCGCCCGGTCTGCGGCGCCACCACCTGGTTGACCCACAGGGCTTGGCCCGTAAAGGGTTGCGGGGCCGAGCTCGACGCCGCGAGGCCGGCGGCGGGCGCGAGAGCGCCGAGTGAAAGAGCGAGTCCGAGTGTGGCGCTGAGCCCCGGGATCCGCCGTTTGGCGTGCGACCGGTTCACCGCGCGGATCGTAGTGGCTGGCCCGAGAGATGGCGCTCGAGCTCGACGATCCGTTGCGTGTCTTCGTAGAAGTCTTCCTGCGAGACGATCCGCCCCCAGCGCGCACGCGCGAGCAGCAGTGTGCGATTGCGGTAGATCTCCTCGCCGGCGGCGTCGCTGGCGTGATCATCGAAACGCGCGATCAGCGTCGTGCGCCATGGCGGCCCGCATACGAACAGCTCGCTGACATGACCCTGCAGGCCGGCGTCGACGAAGCTGCGCAGGAACGCCGCGATCGCGACCTTGCCGCGGTGCTCACCCGCCCACCGATGTTCGCCGTCGTTGAAGCGCAGGACCGCGTCGACGGCGAAGTTCGACAGCAGCGGTCGGATGTCGCCGCCGTTGAGCGCTCGCACGTCGCGCCGGATCTTGAGCAGCAGCGCGCGCGAGACGAGCGCCCTGGCGGTGAGCGTCAGCCCCGCACCGGCGAGCGCGATCGGCAGCCGCCGGCTCGTCGCGCTGGTCATCGCGCGAGCAGCTCGCTGAGATGCTCGGCGAGCACCGCCGGCTGATCCTCTGGGATCAGCGTGTAGGAGTCGTTGATCTCGACCAGCGTGCCGTGCGGCAGCAGCTCTGCGAGGCGTCGCCCATGTTCACGAGGCATCAGGCGGTCTTCGCTGGCCCACGCGACGAGCGCAGGGCGGTCGAACTCGCGCAGCGCGTCGGCCGCCGCCAGCAGGTCGCGCCGACCCTGCGCAGCGCCACGCACGTACTTGCCTAGATCACGGCAGATCGCTCGCTGGTGCGTCACGGGCCCGAACCAACGGTCCATCACCTCGCGCGGGATCGGTCGGCGGCTAAGCGGGCCGTAGGTGATGGGCAGACGGCGCAGACGATCGAAGCGAAACGGGATCAGGGCGGCCGCGAGGCCGCCCGGGACGCGCGCGATGTACGGGAGCAGCTGTGCGGCGCCCTTGGGAGGCACGTTGTCGAACGCCTCACACGAGCACAGCGCCAGCCGCGCGATGCGCGCGTCGTGGCGGCTGCCAACCAGCAGCTGCGGGCCGCCCCAGTCGTTCATCACGAGCGTCACCTCGTGCAGCTCGAGCGCTTCGAGCAGCTCCCCGAGCAGTTCGGCGATGCCGCGCATCGAGAGGTCCGCGTCCGCACGCATCGCGTGACGATGGCCTCCCAGCGGCAGCGTCGGCGCGATGCAGCGGCACCGCCCACGCAGGCTGGCGACCACATGACGCCACAGCGAGCCGTCCATCATCAGCCCGTGGACCATCACCACGACGGGCCCGTCACCGCCGGTGTCCTCGTAGTCGATCGTGCCGCTCGACAGCTCCACTTCAGGCATCGCGCACCTTCCGCCGACGTTCCGGATTAGATAGATCGCTCTAGTAGGATCAAGCCTATCATCGAGGTCGCGAGCGCGACAGGGAGGTTGAGGTGGCTGGCACGAAGGAACGGCTCCTGGACAGCAGCGCCGAGCTGCTGCGCCGCCAGGGGTACGCGGGCACCGGCATCAAGCAGATCCTCGCCGGCGCGCAGGCGCCATTTGGTTCGCTGTATCACTTCTTCCCGGGCGGCAAGGAGCAGCTCGGCGCCGAGACGATTCGCACATCCGGGCGGCTGTACATCGAGCTGTTCGCCGCGATCGCCGCACGGGCGCCCGACGTTCCGAGCGCCGTGGAGGGCTTCTTCGACGGCGCCGCCGAGACGCTCCTCGAGACCGAATACGCGGACGCGTGCCCAATCGCGACGGTCGCGCTGGAGGTGTCGAGCACCAACGAGCAGCTTCGCCAGGCATGCGCCGAGGTATTCGACGCCTGGATCGACGGCGCGACGAGCTACTTCTGCGCGGGCGGCATCGAGGGGGGCACCGCGCGCCAGCTCGCGCTCAACATGCTGTGCCTGCTCGAGGGCGCGTTCGTTTTCTGCCGCGCACTACGCAGCACCGAGCCGCTGCAAGTCGCCGGAGCCAGCGCGGTGGCGGCCACGCGCGCGGCGCTCGCGGGCGACACTTAGCGGCTGTTGGAGCCGTCGAAGCGAGCCTGCTCCGCGACGGTGCGCTCGGCCCACGGGATCGCTTCCAGGCGAGCGTCGGGGATCGGCTCGCCGCTGTCGATCGACAGGCCGTAGATACCTTCCGCGAGTCGCTGTTCGGCGCGCTCGATCGCGGCGAGCTCATCGCGCACGCGGACCAGCTCTGCGTCGGCTAGCTCATCTTCGAGCACCTCTGCGCCTGTGTCGGACTGCTCGAATGGATCGGGGACTTCTTCCGGGTCGTGTGGGCCCAACTGGGGGACCTCGAGCTCGAGGCGGGCGCGCTCGGCGGCGAGCAGCTCTTGGGCGCGTCGTGTCTCCATGCGAGGGATTATGCCGCCTCAAGCGCCACAAGCTCGTGGCCGATAGAAAACACCCGAAGACCGACAGGTCATCCGGGTAGAGGACGACCCCGGGAGGTCTTGGCTCATTCTCCGGCCTCCCGGGCCGTCCCCACACCTGGTGTCAGGCGTTGGGGCTGCGTTGCGGCTGCGGTTCGACCTACTGCCGCGCGCCGGCCGCCTGTATCACCATGGTGATACAGCGTTCGTAAACGGAGAGAAAGCCGGGAGCGTCGGCAAACGCAACGGGCGCGATCGCCGCACGCTGAGAGCCGACGTCCGGGATCGAACCGGAAACCTTCGCTTTACAAGAGCGATGCTCTACCAATTGAGCTACGTCGGCTTGACCTTCGCATCGTACCGTCGCGGTGTCAGGCTGACGCTGACATGACGAGTGGCGGCATCACCACGCGCGCGCTGCGCGCGAGCGCGCGCATCCTGGGCTCGGGTGCGCACACGCTGGGGGGCGAGGCGGTCAAACGCGTCGGCGGCCCGGCCCGTGCGCGCGTCATCTTCCTGTTCGGTGGTGTGCTCGCGCTCAGCAGCGCGGACGGAGCGACGGTGGGCGCGGTCGCGCCGCAGCTCGAGCACGCGTTGCACATCGGCAACGCCAAGATCGGACTGCTGAGCTCGGTGGCGCTGCTGTCCGGAGCCCTGTTCGTGCTGCCGGTCGGGATGCTCGTGGACCGCGTCAAGCGCGTGCCGCTGCTGTCGGCGAGCATCGTGCTGTGGAGCGCCGCTTCGCTCGCCAGCGGCTTCGCCGGCAGCTACCAGACGCTGTTGCTGACGCGCGTGGCGCTCGGCGCGGTGATCGCGACGGCCGGCCCCGCGATCGCCTCGCTCACCGGCGACTACTTCCCAGGGCGCGAGCGCGCGCGCATCTACTCATACATCCTCGGCGGTGAGGTGGCCGGTACGGCCGCGGGCTTCATCGTCAGCGGCACGGTCGCCAGCCTGATCTCTTGGCGCGCGGCGTTCGTGCTGCTCGCGATCCCCGGATTCCTGCTGGCGCGATCGCTGTGGCGCACGCTCCCCGAGCCGCTGCGTGGCGGCCAGAGCCGGCTGCAGCCGGGGACGCTGGACCTGCGCGAAGCCGCGGCGGGCGCCGGCACGACCGCGCCGTCCGAGGGCGCCGGCGCCGACGAACCCGCGGTCGAAGTCGACGAGCTCTCGCGCGAAGCGGCGCGTGCGCGAGGGCTGCGTCCGGACCCACGCCTGGTGCTGACCGAGGATCCGCGCACGATGGGCCCCGTGCGGGCGATCCTCTACATCCTCTCGATCCCGACGAACCTGCGCCTGATCATCGGCTCCTCGCTCGGCTACTTCTTCTTCGCCGGGCTGCAGACGTTCGGGATCCTGTTCGTTCGCGGTCGCTACCACGTCGGCCAGGCGAGCGCCGAGCTCGCGCTCGTGCTGCTCGTCATCGGTGCGTTGATCGGCACGCTCGCGAGCGGACGCCTGACCGACCTGGCGATGCGCCGCGGCTTTCTCGAGGCACGCGTGGTCGGGCCCGCGATCTGCTATCTGGCGGCGGCCGCGCTGTTCGTCCCGGGCGTGCTGATCGACCATCTGACGCCGGCGCTGTGGTTCGACGTGGGCGCCGCGGCGCTGCTGTCGGCCGCCAACCCGCCGCTGGACGCGGCGCGGCTCGACATCATGCCGGCGGGGCTGTGGGGGCTGGCGGAGAGCACGCGCACCTTCCTGCGCTCGCTCTCACAGGCCCTCGCGCCACTGTTGTTCGGCGTGCTCGCCGACGTGATCGCGGGTATCGCGCCCGAGCAGACTCCGATCGGTACCCACTCGGGGCCGATCTCCCCGAGCGCCGCCACCGGGCTCCAGTTCAGCTTCCTGATCATGCTCGGCGCGCTCGTCTGGGCGGGTGTGTTCCTCGCTCGCGCGCGTAGTACGTACGCGCCCGATCTGGTGACCGCGGCCGCCTCCGACGAGCGCCAGCGCGAACGCGAGGCGGGCAGGCGCGAGAGCGGGACGGCGCTGTAGCGCGACGGACGGCCACGGCGCCCTGTAACGCCCCTCACGGGCGGTGTATCTGGGGCATGGAGCAGACTCGTGAACCGCAGGTGCTGGCCGCGCTCGCGCGCGAGGCAGACGCGTCGTTGGACCTGGGCAGCTTCCGCGAGCGCTCGCTGCAGCGCGGCGTCAATCCGCTGATCTACTGGACGCTTCGCGCGATCCTCGTGCCGGCGTTCCTGGTGTACCTGCGTATGCAGCGCGTCGGACGTGAGCACCTGCCACGCAGCGGGCCGCTGCTGCTCGCCTCGAACCACCGCAGCTTCCTGGACCCGTTCGTGATCGGCACGCTGGTGCGGCGTCCCGTGTACTACATGGCCAAGCGCGAGCTGTTCGAAAAGCCGTTGCAGGCATGGATCCTGAACGCGCTGGGCGCGTTCCCGGTCGAACGTGGCGCGGGCGACCACGACGCGATGGAGACCGCCCGCGCGATCCTCGCGCGCGGCGACTGCGTGGTGGTCTTCCCCGAGGGCACGCGCGTGCGCTCGGGAGGCCTGGGCGACCCGCGCCGCGGCGTCGGCCGTCTCGCCCTCGAAACCGGCGCGCCGGTCGCTCCCGTGGCGGTGATCGGCAGCGATGCCGTGCGCCGCGGCTGGCGCATACGACCGCGCAAGGTGCGCCTGCGTGTCGGCCGCCCGCTTCACTACCCCACCGTCGAGAGCTGCTCCCCGGCGCTCGCGTCCGCGGTCACCGAGCGGATCTGGGCGTGCGTGAGCCTGCAGTGGGACTGGCTGGGAGGCGCCGAGGCCTCTCAGAAGGAGCTCGCCCCTGGCGCACCGACGCGCGAGATCTCGCGTGCGGCATGATCGAGCCCGGCGGGCTCGAGCGATTGTGCAGGGATAGGGTGCAATGAGTGAGCGAGCAAGTCAGCCAGAAGCCCAAGGCGCAACTGGACGCAGAGTTTTCCGATCTCTACCGCGCCCATCTGCGCGACGTGTACAGCTACGCGTACTACCGGGTGGGCAATCACCACGACGCGGAGGACCTCACCGAGCAGACGTTCCTGCAGGCCTACCGCCATTTCGCCCGCGCGCAGCACGAATCGGATGGGCGACCGCTGCGCCCGTGGCTGATCAGGATCGCGCACAACCTCGCGGCGAACCTCTACCGCGATCGCTCGCGCAAGCCGGTATCGCCGATCGACGACACGACGACGCTGACCGCCACGCACACGACCGAGCAACTGGTCGAGGGGCGCGACGAGCTCAGTCGTGTGCTCGACGGCGTGCAGCTGCTTCCGGACGACCGTCGCGAGGCGCTGATTATGCGCTTCGCGCTCGGCATGGACAACCGCGAGATCGCGCGTGCGCTGGGGCGCTCCGACGGCGCGACCAAGGTGCTGATCCATCGCGCGATCAAGCAGCTGGAGGAGCTCGTCCATGACTGAGGCGGCCCCCAGCTTCGAGGGTCTGCTGCGTGAAGCGCTCGCGCCGGTCGAGCCGCCGGCAGACCTCGCCGAGCGCCTCGAGCTGACGTTGACGAGCATCACCGAGCTGGCTGCGGAGGAGCTCGAGGCGTGGGAACTGTCGGCGATGCGCGACCCGCGCAACTGGGCGCGCCCGGCGGCAGCGCTCGTGGTCGGCGGCAGCGCCGGCGTCGCGCTCGTGCTGCTGCGCGCGCGCCGGCGGGCGCATTCGCCGTCCGGGAGCCTCGACGCGGTGCGCGGGACGGCCGAGCGCGCGCTCGAGGACGTCGGGCGCGAGGCGCGCAAGCTGTTCGGCGACCGCTAGGCCTTCGCCGCTTGGCAGCTGCCGTGCCACGCCAGCCATGCGGATAGGCTCTGTTTCCCGGACATGGCCACCTGCTATCGCCATCCCTCGCGCGAGACGGGGGTTTCTTGCTCGAACTGCGGGCGGCCGATCTGCCCCGACTGCATGACCACGACGCCGGTCGGGATGCGCTGCCCTGACTGCGCCAAACAGAGCACGCGCGTCGTGCGCATGCGCGAGCTCACGAAGGTCCCGCGCGCCACCTACACGCTGATCGCGATCAACGTCGTCGCGTTCCTGACCGAGCAGGGCCAGTTCTCACTGTTCGGGTCGGAAATCCACGGTCCGGTGATCAACGAAGGCGTGCTGTTCCGCCAAGCGATCGCGTCGCCGCACGACCAGTACTGGCGGCTCGTCACGAGCGCCTTCCTGCACGAGAACTTCCTCCACATCGGCTTCAACATGTACCTGCTGTACCTGCTCGGGGTGCTGCTCGAGCCGGCGATCGGGTCGCTGCGCTTCACGGTGATCTACTTCACCTCGCTGCTCGTTGGCTCGTTCGGGGTTGTGTTCGCGACGAGCAGCCCGAGCCTGGGCGCCTCCGGCGCGATCTTCGGGCTGATGGGCGCGGCAGTCGTCGAGCTGCGCTCGCGCGGCATCAGCATCCAGGAGTCCGGGCTCGGCGCGCTGATCGTGATCAACCTGGTGCTGAGCTTCACGCTCGCGAACATCTCCGTCGGCGCCCACATCGGCGGCTTGATCGGGGGCTTCCTGGCGGGCCTCGCGATCCGCTGGTCCGACGATCACAAGGTCCCGGCGCTCGGCTTTCTCGCGTGTCTGGTGCTGTCGGTCGCCGCCGTCGCCGGCGCGATCGCGGTCTCCAGCGCGACGGGTGGCGGCTTCGCGTAGACGCCTACTCGGGTGCGGTTCGAGCGCGACCGCGGCGGGCGCTCAGATGGCTGCGCCGACAGGCTCGACGCTGAGCGCCTGCGTTCCTTCGGGTGCCTGCGGGAAGCGGTCCGGGTGCAGTATGTGAGCCAGCAGCTCGAGCCCGCCGATCAGACGCGGGCCGGGCCGCGAGAAGTACGCGGAGGCGTTGACAGCGACCACCTGCCGAGCACCGAGGCCGGCCAGCTGACGCCCATAGGCGAGCCCCTCGGCGTGGGCGCGCGGCGCGTCGTAGCCGCACGGCATCACGACGACGACCTCCGGCCGGGCGGCGCTGAGCTGCTCCCAGGAGACCGTCTGCGATGGTTCGCCCGCGTGACCCAGCACGTCCTCGCCGCCGGCGAGCTCGATCAGCTGCGGGGTC
The DNA here is from genome assembly GCA_963838405.1 of uncultured Solirubrobacteraceae bacterium. Taxonomy (GTDB): domain Bacteria; phylum Actinomycetota; class Thermoleophilia; order Solirubrobacterales; family Solirubrobacteraceae; genus Palsa-744. Next base: position 352,856 of record CAWIRA010000001.1, read on the forward strand.
CAGTGGCCGGCGACGTACACGGGCTCGAGCCACTCGACCGCCGCGACACGCGGGCGCCGCTGTCCGCGCACGCCGAGCTTGACGCGATCGATGCGCGCGGCGGCGTCCGCGACGAGCTCGACGCCAGCGTCGCGGCAACCCGTGGCCTGTGCGATCGTGCGCACGTCGCCGAGCGTTTCGCCGAGCGTCTTCGGGTCGAGCGCGATCACGCGCGGCGTCGAGGGCAGGGTCTTGGCGATGTCCGCGACCTCCTCATAGGAGACGGCGCACACCGGACACAGCGCCTGGGTGACGATCAGCTCCGGCTCGAGCGCGGCGAGCCGCTCGCGATCGAGCTCGTAGATCGCCTCGCCGTTGAGCGTGCGCTCGCGCACCGCGGCGTCGATCTCGCCGGCGCTGAGGCCCCTCGGCAGGACATCGCGCGTGACCTGCGGCAGCGACAGCGTCGCCGCCGGGAAGTCGCACTCGTGCGTGACGCCGACGACGTCAGCGCCGAGGCCGAGCGCGAACAGCAGCTCGGTTGCGTGCGGGACGAGGCTGACGATCCTCATGTGTTGACTGTAGGGCAGCGGGATCGCGCGCTGGACCGACAGCGATCGGGGTAACCTCGCAGCAGATGAGCCTGCTGAGCGACTCCGAGATCCAGCAGCGTCTCGCCGGCGCAGCGGAGTGGCGCGCGGGGGAGGGGCGCACGATCGTGCGCGAGCTCGCGTTCGCGAACTTCGCCGACGCGATGGCGTTCGTCAACCGCGTGGCGGAGGCGGCGGAGATCGCCAACCACCACCCCGACATCCTGCTCCACGGCTGGAACAAGGTGCGACTGACGCTGTCGACGCACTCGCAGGGAGGGCTCACCGACGCCGACTTCGAGCTTGCGGCCCGGATCGACCGTCTCGCATAGCGAGCGCCGGCGGCCCCCGCGTCCGACCATCGCGCTTGCTACCTTTGACGCGTCGACCAGCGCGATGAACGACGACGAAGACCTACCCCGAAGTAGCATCGTCCCGACCGGCCGCGCGTGCCACTGCGGCAGCGGTCGGGGCAGCGTGAGGTCGCGCGAGCGCGTGTCGGGGATCGCCGGTCACACGTGAACGGCCTGAAGCTGATCCTCACGGCGGTGCTGATCGCCGTCAACGCGTTCTTCGTGATCGCCGAGTACGCGCTGGTGCGCTCGCGTCGCGCGCGCCTGGAAGTGATGCGCGATGAAGGCGAAAAAGGTGCGGCGCTCGCGCTGGATCAGGTCGCGAACGTCAACAGATACATCTCGGCGGTGCAGATCGGCGTGACGTTGACATCGATCGGCGTCGGCGCGCTCGGCGAGCCCGCGCTGGCGTCGATCCTGAAGAGCGCGCTCGGCGACACGCTGAGCCACGGCGTCGCGGTCGTGATCGCGGTGGTCGCGTCGTTCACTGTGATCGCCTCGGCGCAGCTGATCGCGGGCGAGATGGTGCCGAAGTTCTATGCGATCAACCGCGCCGAGGCGGTCGCCCGGCGCGTCGCGCGGCCGCTACAGATGTTCAGCACGCTGTTCCATCCGTTCGTCATCGCGCTGACGGCAGTCGCCGACCGGATCCTGCGCCTGCTCGGCGTCGACATGAGCCAGGAGCGCCGCGGCGGATCCTCGGAGGAGCTGAAGCTGCTGATCGCGGAGTCCCACGAAGGCGGTCAGATCGACCAGGGCGAGGCGGGGATGCTGCGCGGCGTCTTTCACCTGCACGAACAGGAGGCGCGTCAGGTGATGACGCCGGCGCCGGCGGTGGTGACGGTCGACATCTCACAGGACGTGGAGACGGCGCTGCGGCTGTGCGTCTCCAGTGGCCACACGCGGCTGCTCGTGACCGAAGAGGAAGACCGCGACCGCGTCCGGGGAATCGTGCACGTGTCAGAGCTCGTGCGCCAGCTGATGGAGGCCGGGGCGCACACGCCGATCGAGCCCGTCGTTCACGAGGCGCTGATCGTGCCCGAGACCAAGCCGCTGGACGACCTACTCGCCGACCTGCAACGCCAGCGCACCTCGATGGCGGTGGTCGTCGACGAGTACGGTCGCGTGGTCGGCGTCGTGACCGTCGAGGACATCATCGAGGAGGTCGTCGGGGAGATCGCCGACGAGACCGACCCTCAGGCCGGCGAGATCCGCCAGCTCGCCGACGGCGAATGGCTGGTGCGCGGGCACGTCGCGGTCACCGACCTCGCCGACTACGGCCTGCACCTGCCGGTCGACAGCGACGCGTACAACTCGGTCGGCGGTTTCGTGTTCGCGCAGCTCGGGCGGCTGCCCAAGCGCGGCGACACGATCGCCGCGAACGGCTTCTCGATTAGGGTGGAGTCGGTGCGCGACAACCGCATCGAGGCGGTGCGCATTCGCGAGCGCCGCCAGGTCGCCCAGCGCGAGCGCCGCTCCGCCGAGGACTGACCTGCTCGTTAAACACGACCGGCCCGCGGGGGGAGCGGACCGGATCGTGCGCACTGGGAGGAGGCGGGTGTGCGATGCGACTTTCATGTCGCATGTACAAGTATCGCCACCGTCATGAACCTCAGCTAAAAGTCGGATGAGCGTTGATAAATGTTCGACGAAGCTCCGCCGTCAGTAGCTGTGGATGCCGCGCCCGCTCTTGCGGCCGAGCGCGCCTTCGCCGATCAGCTCCTGCACGCGCGTCGGCACCGGCTCGCCGATCGTCTCGCCGATCGCGGCGGACACGTCGAGTCCGACGAGATCCAGCAGCGCCAGCGGCCCCATCGGGTGCCCGGCTCCGAGGCGCATGCAGGTGTCGATGTCGTCGGGGTCCATGGCGGTCTCTTCGAGCAGTCGCACGGCGCTGAACAGGTACGGGAACAGCAGCCGATTGACGACGAAGCCGGGGATGTCCGGCACCTCGACGGGCGTCTTCTCGAAGTCCTCGCACAGCGCGAGCGTGCGAGCGCGGGTGTCGGCGCTGGCCTGCGCCGGGAACACCAGCTCGATCAGCTGCATCTTGGTGACGGGATTGAACACGTGCAGCCCGAGGAAGCGATCGGGCCGTCCGCTGGCGTCGGCGAGCCGCTGTACCGACAAGGACGATGTCGTGGTCGCGAGGATCGCGTCTGCGCCGATGATCGCGTCGAGTTCCGCGTGCAGACGCGCCTTGACGTCGTGGTCCTCGACGACGGCCTCGACCACGTAGGTTGCCGGCGCGAGCTCCTGCGGGTCGGTGACGATCTGGATGTCATGGAACCCACCCACCCTGTCGACTTCGGCGCCGAGCTTGCTGAGGGTCTTCTCGACGGTCGCGCGCGCGCGCTCGGCGGAGCTGTCCGAGCGGGCGAGCAGCAGCACCGGCCCGTGGTGGGCGGCGGTGGCTGCGAGGCCGCAGGCGATGGCGCCGCTGCCGGCGATGGCGAGACGTTTACTCAAGGCTCTCCTTTTGGGCTCGTCAGAAGCTGGCTCGCGTCCTGGCTGACTGACCAGTCAATCGATCGACGCGGTACAGTAGTGGTGCAGGCTCCGGGCATCTTATTCAGCCGCGCCCAGATCGCCGGAAGCGGGCGCAAACATCTTCGTAGGAGGACCGCACAATGAGGCAAGCAGAGGGCCGCGAAGTCGTGATCGTCGAGGCGGTACGCACGCCGATCGGCCGCGGACACAGAGAGAAGGGCTACTACAAGGACATCCACCCGAACGAGCTGCTCGGCACTTGCTACACCGAGGTGATCAGCCGCGCTGGCATCGACGCGGCGCAGGTCGAAGACGTGATCGCGGGTTGCGTGTCGCAGTTCGGCGAGCAGGGTCTGAACGTCGCGCGCAACGCGTGGCTGCAGGAGGGCCTGCCGATCGAGACGCCGGGCACGACCGTCGACCGTCAGTGCGGCTCCGCGCAGCAGGCGGTCAACTTCGCGGCCGGCCTTATCGCGGCGGGCGTGCACGACGCGATGATCGGCTCGGGCGTCGAGCACATGGGCCACCTGCCGTTCGCGGCCGTGGCGCAGACCCAGCAGGAGTTCGGCGTGGCATTCCCGCCGGAGCTGATGGCCAAGCACAACATCGTCGGCCAGGGCCTCGGCGCCGAGATGATCGCCGACCAGTGGGAGATCTCCCGCTCCGAGCTCGACGAGCTCGCCGTGCGCTCACACCGGCTCGCCAACGAGGCGACCCAGGAGGGCCGCTTCGAGCGTGAGATCGTGCCGATGCAGGTCAACGGCGACACCTACGTCACCGACCAGGGCATCCGCCCGGACACCAACCTCGAGGCGCTCTCTCAGCTGAAGCCGGCGTTCAAGCCCGATGGCAAGATCACCGCGGGCAACGCGTCGCAGATCTCCGACGGCGCGGCGGCGGTGCTGCTGATGTCCGCGGAGAAGGCCAAGGAGCTCGGACTGACGCCGCGTGCGCGCATCGTCGACCAGACGACCGTCGGCTGTGACCCGGTGAAAATGCTCGAGGGCCCGATCCCCGCCACGCGCAAGATCCTCGAGCGCAACGGCATGGCGATCGACGACATCGACCTGTTCGAGATCAACGAGGCATTCGCTCCCGTCGTCGCCGCATGGCGTCGCGAGCTGTCGCCGGACATGGACCGCGTGAACGTCAACGGCGGCGCGATGGCGCTGGGGCACCCCCTCGGATCCACCGGCGCACGCCTGATCACCACGCTGCTGCACGAGCTCGAGCGCTCCGACAAGGAAGTCGGCTTCGTGACGATGTGCTGCGGCGGGGGGCTGGGAACAGGCACGCTGATCCAGCGCGTCTGATCTGACGCGCGATAGCCGGCGCTGGCCGAATCGGGGATGTGAGCGCAGCGAACGTCTCCCTATTCGGTCGGCGTCCTCGATCGCTCGTGTACCGAAGCCGGGGGACGCGAGCTCAGCTCGCATCCCCGTTTCGGCCAGCACACTTCGCTCACTGCGTCCTTGCCTCGCTTGGCTCTCGCACGTCAGACCGGTAATGGCCTTGAGCGCGCGGGCTTGATGTTTAAGGGGCCGGCCTTCGGGCCGGCCTCGTGGGGTGCGGGGTGGCTCGGACTCGGGAATCGCGAGGGCTTGTGGTGGGGTAGGCTGCGGCCGTCGTGAAAAGGCTGACGATCCTGATCGTTGCGGTGGCGCTACTCGGTGGCACGGCCCTGCTCACCGAGCATGGGCGAGCGAGCGCCTTCTCTGCGCCGGGCCACGACTGTCCGGCGGTCCCGACGCTCAGGAGCTTCAAGCGCGGCTACCCGATCCTGATGCAGACGCGCAATGTGTCGTGCGCGCAAGCGTTGACGATGGTGCAGGCCATGGAGTCGGGGGTCGGCGTGACGTTCGTCGGCAACCCCAACGGTCCAGCCTCGCAGTTCCGCTGGAAGCTCTACGGCCTACCCGGCTGGACGTGCTTCGGGGACGGCAGCGGGTTCCCCGGTCACGGAGAAGGCGGCGACTGCTCAAAGGGAGCCGCCACCGTCGAGTGGTACCACGCCTAGACCTTCCGAAGGGAAGGTCGCCAGTGGCCGCCACGCGGGAGATACTGCGGAAGGCATGACTCAGGACGGCATTATCTCCCACGCCGAGGCGCTACGCCTGATTGATACGCACCTCGGCGAGAGGGTCTACTACGGCTTCTTCGTTACCGCACCGATGGCCGAGGCGACGACTTTGTCCCAGCGTTCCACGTTCTCGGAGAGCTAGGTAATCCGCTGACGCCAAAACCGCCCCGGCTAGAACCGGATATCGGGTTTTACCGAGTGGGGGGGGCGAAGCGGGGAACATGTTTTGGCTCGGGCCGATGACTGGGACCGTCAGCCTTCGGGACGAGGGGATTGATTTTCGGATCGCGGAGGACGTGACGATCCGCCTCGCGTGGTAGGCGATGCGGGGCGGTCTGGCCTCACCAAGTGAGGTCTGTCAGGGCATTTCGCCAACCCGTGCACCTTGACCGCGAGCTCGCGTTCGCCGACCGTGGCCTCGGCGCCCGGTTGGGCGCGAGCGACGAGTTTGAGAGGAGCCAGTCCGTCGCTCGGTCCGCTCGACAGGACTCGCTCGAGCAGGATCGCGGGTAGCGCCGGTAGCGCCGTCCCAAATGGCAGCTTCGACGATGTCGCCGGCGACGATCGCGCGCACTGCCCCGGAAGGCTTCGTCGGCTGACTGACATCAATAATGATGTCTAAATCAAGATAATGCCTATAGCACATCATAATTGATGTTGATAGTTGCCAAGTGTGCTATTCTCTACATCAAATTAGATGTCTTCCAGCCAAATATCGACTTAGTGCATCACTACTGATGAATCTCGAAGAGCTGATGACCGACGATGCGGTTCTCGCCGAGCTTGGTCGGCGCCTGGCGCGGAATCGCCTTGAGCGCAACTGGACGCAGGCCGAGATGGCCGCCGAGGCTGGCCTTGGTCAGGCGACGGTGCAGCGTGCCGAGCGAGGGCAGTCGATTCAGATGACCTCGATGGTCAAGCTGCTGCGCACGCTGGGGTTGCTCGGGGCGCTCGACGCTGCGGTGCCCGAGTCGATCGTGCTGCCGATCGCGCAACTGGAACGCGAGCAGCGCCACCTGCGCCGGCGCGCAAGCGGCCTGCGGCGGGTAGCCGGCGACGCCGGCGAGCAACCGTGGACGTGGGGCGACGAGCGCAGTGGCGAGGGGCAGGGCGCGCCCCCGTGACGGTCGCCGCGGTAACGCTGTGGGGAGCCCGCATCGCGGCGGTGTCGATCGGTCCGGGTGGACGCTACGCGACATTCCAGTACGACCCTGCTTTTGCGCACAGCGGTATCCAGCTGGCGCCGGTGCGGATGCCGCTGCGGGCCCAGCCCTACAGCTTCCCCGGGCTGGCGCACGACGCCTTCAGCGGCCTCCCCGGTCTGCTTGCTGATTCGCTGCCAGATCGCTGGGGAACGGCGCTGGTCAACGCCTGGCTGGCGTCGCAGGGACGCGATCAGTCGAGCTTCGATGTGGTCCAGCGGCTCTGTTACGTCGGCACGCGTGGCGTCGGGGCGCTGGAGTTCCAGCCGGCGCATGAGCCCACGGTCCCCGCAGGCGAGGATCTACAGGTCGACGCGCTCGTGCGACTCGCCAGCGAGGTGCTCGCCGAGCGCGCTCAGTTCGTGACTGAGCTGAGCAAGAACCCCGACGAGGAGGCGATGAAGGCGATCCTCGCGATCGGCAGCTCGGCGGGCGGTGCCCGCCCCAAGGCGTTCATCGCGTACAACGACGCCACCGGCCAGGTGCGCTCCGGACAGGTTGAGGTGGGGGAGGGTTTCCGGCATTGGCTCCTGAAGTTCGACGGCGTTTCGCGCGCCGGCGACCACGGCCTCACCGACCCTCAGGGGTGGGGGGCCGTCGAGTACGCGTACTCGAGAATGGCGCGCGCAGCCGACATCGAGATGACCGAGTGCAGGCTGCTGGAGGAGCACGGCCGCAGGCACTTCATGACCCGTCGCTTCGACCGGCCCGACGGCGGCGGCAAGCTGCACATGCAGACGGTCGGCGGGCTGGAGCACGTCAGCTACAACGAGCCGGGCACGTACAGCTACGAGCAGGTGCTGCTGTTGATCCGTCGGCTCGGCCTCGGCACCCCCGTTGTCGAGCAACAGTTCCGGCGCATGGTCTTCAACGTCGTCGCGCGCAACCAGGACGACCACGTCAAGAACATCGCCTTCCTGATGGACCGCGAGGGCGCGTGGTCGCTGGCTCCGGCCTATGACGTGATCTGGGCCTGGAAGCCCGGCAACGTCTGGCTCGACAGTCACCAGATGTCGATCAACGGCAAGCGCGACGGGTTCACAGTCGCAGACCTGCAAGCGGCAGCACGCGTCGCCGGCTTGAAGCGCGGCCGCGCCAAGGCGATCCTTGCGGAGGTCGCGGCGGTCGTCGCGGGCTGGAGAGAGATCGCCGCCGACGCCAGCATCGACGAGCGGACGGCCGAGCAGATCGCGCGCTCCCACCGCCTGGAGCTACCCTCGGGCTGAGGCCGCGCGGCGTCGTCAGTCGCTGGGTGCAGGCGCCCCGGTCCACTCGACCGGGATCGGCGCGAGTGCCAGCAGCGCTGCCCACGTGGCCGCTTCGACGACCCCGCTGGCGGCGATCGCGTGGGCGGTCTGGAACGCCTCCAGGTCGGCGAGCGTCTGGCCGCCGAACACGCCGGTTGTTTCCTGCGCGGGGATCGCGGTGGCGAGGTGCTCCTGCATCCACAGCACCTGGTCGCCTTTGCTGCCCTCGTGCAGTTCCGGCACTTCGCCGTTGGGCGTGACGCTCGTCAGCGGCGCGAGTGGCGAGGCCAGCGTCGTCCAGCCGCTGACGCCCGTTTCCTGCCAGTCCCAGAAGGACACGCCGGTGGCGCCGTAGTCAACTGCCTCCTCGCGGAAACGCAGCAGTTCCGCGGCGGACACGCCGCCGTAGGTCTGCCCCAGCGGGTAGATCGGGCGCCCGTAGATGCGGTTGGCGATGTAGGTGTTGGCGTAGACGGTGTCGACCGACTGCCCGATGTCCTTCCAGTACATCTGCGGAGCGTTGTACTGCGCGCCGCCAGGCCCGAGGAAGACCGAGTACGGGAACGAGGGGTGGTAGCTGACGTAGGGGAACGAGGCCAGTCCGAGCGGGTAGGTCGGGCCGATCTTCGCGCGCAGGTCGTCGATGTAGGTCTGCGCCGCGGCGTAGTGGCCTTCGTATTCGCCCTCCGCGTCGATCACCAGGCAGTCGGCGCCGTCGGCCACGGCCTCGGCGCCGAGCGCCGCCTCGCCGACGGGTTCGGTGCCGTAGACGAACTGCCAGGCGCAGACTTTGAGCCCGTTGGCGTGCAGTTCGGCGACGAGCTGCGGGGAGAACTGGCTCCAGTAGTTACTCGAGCCGTCGGAGCTCTTGATGAACAGCGTGCTCACGCCGGCCGCGTGCGCCTGGGCGGCGATCGCGGCGATGTTGCCGCCGTCGGACTTGCTCAGGTACCAGATCCACATTCCCTGGCCTTCGAAGGGGCTGCCGGCGACGGCGACGCTGCTCGTCGGCGCCGGCGCGACCTTGGGCGGCGGCGGGTGCAGCGCGTGGTTGTACACGTAGATCGGGCCGTAGGAGCTCGTGTAGCGCCTGCCGCTGAGCAGGATCATGATGTGCCCTGAGTGCGCGGTCTTGGGAACGGTCACCAGCAGGCCGTCTGCGGGCTTGCTCGGAATCGCGTAGCGCGTGTGAGCTGCCGGTTGCGACGCCGGTGACAGGCTGCTGATACGTGCGCCCGGCGCTTTCGGGAAGGCGACCACCATGTCGGGCCTCAGCCCGACGCCGGCGAGCAGCAGCGTCCCGTGGGTGGAGACCTGGTGCGGGTTGCCGCTGCAGTGCGCCGCGGGCTCGCAGCTGACGCTCTGGATCTTCACGCTCAGCACGTGCCGAGAGGGTTTGGCGCTGGCGCCGGCGCCGGTCGTCCGCTTGGCTGAGCTTGGGGCTTTGGCAGTAGAGGTGCCGCCGACCTTTGCCGTGGGCGTCACGCTCGGGGCCGACGCGCCACCTGCGCTGGCCGCGTCTGCGCCAGTCGCGTGTGCGGCGAGCGCGAGAAGCAACGCGACTGTGGATGTCGCGCGCACGAACCTCGATCGCTTGTGGGCGCCTGTGCTCAACAAGACGTGGACACTCCTTCGCGCAGACCCGGCCTGGGCCGGGTCAGGCGTGGATACGTGCCCTGACCGGCGGCCCCCGACGTTATCGGCTATGAGGTGGCAAACCGAATGGTGGCACGGAAGTTGCGCAGGCGCGGTCGCGGCGCCGCTGCGCTCGCGCACTAACCCCAGCGGAAGCCGCTCGCGCTCGGCTGCGGCGGTAGCGGACTGGACGGCAGGCCGGGCGGCGTTTCGGGGAGGTTGAAGCCGGTTGGCGCCACGTCGTTCGGGGCATCGGGATGGAACAACGACGCCAGGTACTGGTTCTGGCCGCGTCCGACACCGAGCTCGAACTGGCCGCCGCCGTAGTTGCCGATCCCACGCTCGGCGCAATAGTCGTAGGCGTCGAGCAGGCTGCGCAGGCCGCCGAGTCGCGACGGCTTGATGTTGACCATGCGTGGCGGATATATGAGCGCTGTGATGTCCGCGATCGAGTGGATCGGCGCATCCCACGAGAACCTCGCGCGGTGGGCTGCGAGCACGGCGTCGGTCTCGGCCGTCAGCGCCGGGTCCTCGATCCAGGCGTCGGGGAACGCCTCGACGACGCGGCGGTAGAGCACCGGGTCGGCGGGCTGGTCGACGATCGAGCCGTGATACAGGCCCTTGAAGTCGACCGAGTCGACCGCGCCGGTTGCGAGGAGCGCCGCGATCAGCGGTGGATCCCACGAGCTGGTGGGATCGAGCTTGAAACGCAGCGACGGGTAGAGCGCCAGGCGACGCTCGATTGGCTCGAGCGATGGCGGCTCGCCCAAGCGCAACGACACCACGAAGCGCACCGGACGGGGCTCGCGTCCGAGCGCCTCGTGCAGCGTCGTGCCCGCCTGGCGCAGCCCGAGGTCGAGCGCGGCGGACTCATACGCCCAGGTGCGGTAGCGGCCGGATACCTCGCGCTGCGGCGGCTGCGGGAACAGCTGCTGCTCGCCGAGATGCTCGGAGAAGCTCGCCAGCGTGTAGCTCCCGGCGAGAGGCAGCGTCGGGCCCGCCTGCTGCAGCAGCTCCTGGTCGACGGCGTCATAGGTGACGTCCTCGCCGAGGCCGTCTGCGCCGGCGCCGCGCAGGCGGATCACCGTGCTCTTGCGCTCGAAACCGGTCGACACGCTCGCCTGTAGCGGCTCCAAGGCATAGTCATCGATCTCGACGGTGAGCCCCGCGAGCGTCTCCCAGGTGCTCAACCGCCGGCCTCCCGTTCGAGCCGGCTGACGAGCTCGTCCAGGCGCAGCTCCTCGAGCGCCCCGCCGACCGCCGCGAGCTGGCTGGCGCACTGCTCGATCAGCAGCTTGCCCTCGCTGACGAGCGCCAGTGTCTCATCGAGGCTCGCCTCGCCGGAGTCCAGTCGGCGGATGATCTCCTCGACGCGCGCCGCCGCCGCCTCGTAGGTCTGCGGCTCCCGCGGCTCCTCGGCCTGGGCGCTCATCGCTCGCGCACCTTCGCCTCCACCGAGCCGTCGGCGAACCGCAGCTCCAGCTCGCCCGCCGCGTGCGCGCCGGCCGCCGTGACGACAGGGTCCCCGCTGGCTGCGCGCGCCAGCACGTAGCCCCGCTCGAGCGTGCGCTGTGGATCGTGACCGGCGAGCGCGAGCGCGAGCTGCGCCAGCTCGCGCGGGCGACGCTCGCTGCAGTCGAGCAGGAACGACGCGGTCTTGCGCTCCACCACCATCGCCCTGCGCGCGGTCACGCGCCGCTCTGAATCGAGTCGCCGGCGCGAGCCGGCGCGGATCTCGCGCAGCCGCTGGTGCAGGTACGCGCGCTGGCGATCCAGATGCGCGGCGGGAGCCCGAGAGAAGCTCGCGAGCAGCCGCGCACGGGTGAGTACGGCGCGACGGCCGTGCTCGCGCAGCCGCGCGGCCGCGCGTGCAAGCCCTGCGCGCGGAAGCACCGCTCTGGCGGCATGGTCGCGCAGCCGCGCCGCTGCCGCTGTCTGCTCCCCGCGCGCGCGTGTGCAGTCGACGCCGACCGCCGCCTCGGCGGCGTGCGTCGGTGTCGAGCAGCTCACCGCGGCGACGTCGTCGAGCAGCGTGCGGTCTGTGTGGTGGCCGACGGACGCGATCACCGGCACGCCGAGCAGTGCAACGGTGCGACACAGGGTCTCGTCGCAGAAGCACAGCAGGTCCGCCAGTGAGCCGCCACCACGGGCGACGATTGCCACCTCGACGCCGCCGACCGCCACGAGCTCGCCGAGCGCGTGCACGATCGCTGGCGCCGCGTGGCGGTCCTGCACGGGCGCGAACGCCCACACCAAGCGTCCCGCCCAGCCGCGCCGCGCGAGCGCCGCGCGCACATCGTCGCGCGCCTTGCCGCCCTCGCCTGTGACGACGCCGATCGTGTGCGGCAGCACCGGCATCCGCAGCTGTTTCTGGGTCTCGAGCAGGCCCTCGACGTCGAGCTGCTTGCGTAGGCGCTCAATCCTCGCGAGCAGGTCGCCGTCGCCTGCCAGGCGCAGGTCCAGCACGGTGAAGGAGAAGCCCGGCGAGGACGTCGCGCTGCCGGGGTAGTAGTCGCAGCCGCCGGCGATCACCACCTGCATGCCCTCCGTCGGCGCTCCTGCACGGGCGACGATCGCATCCCAGTCTGCGCGCCACGCCGCGCAGGGGATCGCGCCGGTGGCGTCACGCAGCTCGAAGTACACGCGCGCGCGGGACGGGCGCAGATTGACGAGCTCACCCATCAGCTGCACGCGCGTGAACGAGCGCAGCTTCGAGCGCAGCGCGGCGGCGTACTCTCCGACCGGATACGGACCCGAAAGCCGGCTGTCGGGGATGCCCGTCGCGGCCGGCGACGCAGGGTGCGCGGACGTGGACACGCAACGCAGCATAGGCGCTAGCATCGACGGCGATGCGCCGCTGCGAACTCCCGCCTGGCCCCTGAGCGCCGTGGCCAAGCACAACACGGGGCGGCGCGGACGCTCGCGTAAGCGCAGGCCGAGTCAGCACAGCGCGCGGGAGCTCTCCGAGCGCGCGACGGCGCCGGCCCGCGCCGCGCCGCGCAGCATCCGCGCGGCCGCTGAGCCGAAGACGTTGGGAGAGCGCCCGCAGGCGCCGTGGCATCCGCTGCCGCTGTCGGAGCTGCTGATCCTGGTCGGCATGATCGGCGCGGTGGTGGCGTTCCTGCGCGGCGTCGAAGGCAGCGTCGCGCTGCTCGGCGCGAGCATCGGCGCCGTCGCGATCGGCACGCTCGACGTGGCGCTGCGTGAGCATCTGGCCGGCTTTCGCGCGCACACGCTGATGCTGGCGGTGATCCCAGCCGTTGTCTTCCACACGGCGGTCGTGCTGCTCGTGCCCGCGTTCGCCAACCACGCGCCGCGCTGGCTGAACATCGCGCTGTTGCCGGTCGACGTCGCGATCGTGGTCGTCTGCTTCAAACTGCTGCGCGCGCGCTACGTCGACGCGCGGCGGGAACGTACCTTCGCAGGGCTGCGCTGAGCTCTCAGTGCCCGGCGGGCGAGCCGGCGCTGAGCGACAGCGATGGCAGTGGCCGCTCGCCCTCGGCCGCGCCCTCGCCGCGGTTCTCGCCTTCGACGCCGAGCCGTTGCAGGCGTGCGATCTCACGCTCGCCTTCCGCGCGCGCGGGATGCTCCGCTGGCAGATCAGCGATCAGTTTGGCGATGCGGTTGCGCAGTTGCAGCGCGAAGTGCGGCGTCGATGCGCCCATCAGCTGGCGCACGTCCTCGATGCTCACCTCGTGGGTGCTCGCCTTGCGACTCAGGCGGCTGGGATCTTCGGCTTGGCTCAAGTTCGCCTCTGTGTGATCGACTGCTGGGCTTGCCGGCGCGACATTATTCGACCTGCGAAACCGACGGTTCTTCGGATGTGTGGACCTGCGGGCGAATCTCGAGCACGGAATCGAGTTCGGCCTGGGTGACCGCCGCGATCGCTTCTTCGTTGCCGATCAGCCAGCCACGATTGTAGGCGCCGCGCGAAGGTGGGAACTGCGGCGAGTCGTATGCGGGCTGGATGTCGTACAGGTAGGCGGCGAGCTTCAGCGGAACCTGCCTCGGGCTCTGCAGCAACAGCAGTGGGCCGTAGTCGCCGGTTGACGACAGCAGCGCCGACCCGGGGCCGTCCAGAGAACGGCTCGCGTTCGCGAACACGAGGCCATGTCCGGGTTCTTTGACGCCCCAGCCGAAGTTGCCATTCGTGTAGCGCGCGATTTCGATCGCGTTTTCGGCCGCGGCTTCCCCGCCCGGCGCGGGGCTGCCGCTGGTGATCGTCTTGACCGGGCCGAGCTTGCCGAGCGTGGTGAGCGTGCGCGCGCCGATGGCGGCAGCGTCGATCACGTAGATCGATGGCTTGTGCAGCGCGTGGAGCACGCTCGCGGTCGCCGCCGGCACGCCCGCGCCCGTCACGTACAGCACCGGCGCGCCGCTCAATGCCGCGAGGCCGGCCGCGGGCATCAGCAGCGCGCGCGCGCCGCTGGCCGGCAGCACGATCACCGCGTGCGGAGCGCTACCGCCGAGCCTCTGTGCGAGCTGCTCGATGCTCGCCGCGCTCGAGGCGGGCGGGCCGACCGCCAGGCTTCGCGTCAGGTAGCCGTTTGGCACTGGCGCCGTCGTGCCGATTCGGATCACCTGTGCGCCGGCCAAAGCCGGCGAGCCCAGTGGGCGCATGGCTTCGAGTGTCTGGCGGGTGACGGCCGGCAGCGTGTTGCCTTCGCTGAACAGGATCGGCGCGCCGGTCGGGGCGCTCGCGAGCACGGACGCCGCGAGCGCGGGCAGCCAGTCGTGCTCGTTGACGAGCACCGCCGTCAGCGGTCGCGTCGCGACCGTCAGGCCGGGATAGACCGCGCGCGCGACCGCGGCCGCATCGGTCGCGACGTCGGCGCCGCCCAGGCGCGTGGTGTTGCGTGTGGCGACGCTCACCGCTCCCTGTGGCGCCACCGGCGCCAGCTGGCGTCCGGGACCGCCGCCGCTGAGCTGTTCCGAGCCGCCCTTGCCGCAGCCGGCGAGCGCGACCGCGGCCAGTCCCGCGGCGGCGAGCAACAGCAGGGTTGCCGACGGTCGTGCCGCCACGGTGCGCATGGCGGGCACACTAGCGCTCGCACCGGGCAACAAGGTCTCGCACAAAAGCACGGCATTTGCGGGCAAAGGTGCGAAAACCCATGCAAGTCCTGCAAGCGTCCTTGCACTCTGCTAGCGTGCCCGCCCGAATGCCGAGTCCTTGGCCAGGTGTCAAGGAACGGGGGACCCAAGTTGTTGGGGCGAATCCCGCGGTTGGACCGTGAGAAGCGCAGGCTCTTTCAGCGCTAGCCCGTCAGCTAACCCCGCAGGCCGACGAAAGAGGTTGTTGTTGTGCGGATGCGTAGCTTTACGGTGTTGCTGTGCAGCCTGATCGCCTACGCGGCGTTCGCTGAGACAGCTCTCGCAAACGGCAGCGGCGGGGTCGTAGCGGTGGAACCAGCCCCGGCCCCGGCGGCAACACCCGTCCCGGCGGTACACGCGCCGATCACGGCCAAGTTCTCGAAGCTCGCATACAAGGGACCCGTGTTCGAGAGGACGGCGTCTGGAGAACTCGTCCCGTTCGTCGCGCCGGCGAGCGCCAGCACGACGACCGGCACGGCCGCCAGCACGATGACCGCCGCGGCCACCGCCACGGGCGGCAGCGTCGCGACGTCGACCGAACCCGTGCCGGCGACGCTGCCGACGGAAATTCCGAGCGAACTGACGATCGGCGACGGCATGACCGAAGCGAAGGGGCCGACGTTGCGCCCGGAGCTGCTGGTCCCCGGCACCACGGCACGCTTCGTCGACGGCCTGGCAGCCGCCCCGGAGGCCGCGCCGGCCGCGGTTCAGGAGATGATCTGGGCCGGCAACGAGCTGATCGGACTGCCCTACATCTACGGTGGCGGTCACGCCTCGTTCGTCTCGCCCGGCTACGACTGCTCGGGCACGGTCTCCTTCGCGCTCCACGGCGCCGCCCTGCTGACCATCTCAGAGGATTCCTCCGAATTCGAGGGATGGGGCTCGCGCGGAGTCGGGCGCTGGGTGACGATCTTCGCCAACGGCGGCCACGCGTACATGACCGTTGCGGGCCTGCGTCTGGACACGAGCCCCGCGGAAGATCCCGCCAACCTCGAGGGTCCCCGCTGGCGTCCGCTGCGCCAGACGAACGCAGGCTTCGTCGTGCGCCACCCCACCGGGCTCTGACGCACTGAGCGCGCTTCGGCGCGCAGCGGGCGTTTCTGCGAGCCGACGGCCTCCGGTCGGCTACGCTTGACGGTGTTGGCCGAGCTCGTCGGTCGCCTCGTGGAAAAGCAATAGGAGGATCAGATGGCCGGCTTGACTGGGCGCATGTCCACCGTAGTGAAGGCGAAGGTCTCGAAACTGCTGGACAAGGCCGAAGATCCGGCCGAGACGCTCGACTACAGCTACCAGAAGCAGGTCGAACAGCTGCAGAACGTCAAGAAGGGCATCGCCGACGTCGTGACCGCCAAGAAGCGGCTGCAGATGCAGGAGAACTCGCTGCAACAGAGCGTCGTCAAGCTCGACACGCAGGCCCGGCAGGCGCTGTCAGCTGGTCAGGAAGACCTGGCGAAGACCGCGCTCGAACGCAAGAACGTGGCGCAGACCGAGCTCCAGGGCTTGGACACCCAGGTCAGCGAACTCGAAGACCAGCAGCAGAAGCTGACCGACTCCGAGCAGAAACTGCGCGCCAAGATCGAAGCGTTTCGCACCAAGAAGGAGGTCATCAAGGCGCAGTACTCCGCCGCCGAGGCGCAGGTGCGGATCTCCGAGGCAGCGACCGGTGTCGGCGAGCAGATGGCCGACGTGGGGCTGGCGATGCAGCGTGCGGTCGACAAGACCGAAAACATGAAGGCACGAGCCGACGCCGTGTCCGAGCTCGAAGCCGCCGGCACCTTCGAAGACGTCGGCCAGCTCGGCTCCGGCGAAGACGACATCGACCGCCAGCTCAAGCAGCTCTCGAGCACGCCTGCCGTCGAAGACGACCTGGCGAAGATGAAGGCCGAACTGGCTCAGGGTTCAGCGGCGTCAGCGCCCCAGATCGCGCCGGGCGCTCCGGAGGGAGGCGACGCAGCAGCGGCTCCCGAGCAGGCTCAGCAGCAGCCGAGCGGGAACGGCAGCCAGGGATGATCGTCCGCATTTCCGGCGAGGGCCAGTATCGCCTCGAGGATGCCGACTGCGAGCGCCTCACCGAGCTCGAGAAGAACGTCATCTCGATCGTCGAAGGCGGCAGCGAAGACGGCTTCGCCGACGCCTTCCGGCAGCTCCTGGATTACGTGCGCTCCAAGGGAACGCCGCTTGGCGACGACGAGCTCGACAGCTCCGATGTGATCCTGCCGCCGTCGGACATCAGCTTCGCGGAGGCCGGCATGGAATTCACCGGCGAGGGGCTGATTCCCGACTGATATGTCGTGTCGTTTGTCAAGTGGGCGTGTGTGATCGCGTCCGCTGGGCGGGGCGCCTCAGATCGGGATTCCCCACAGCGGGAACCACCGCTCCAGTTCCGGCTCGATCGGCAGTTCCGATGCGATCTGCGCCTTGATCTGCAGCTCGCGCTCGGTGTCGCGTTGCTGGCCTGGCTGGCTGGCATTCGAATCTGGCACGAACGGATACCAGTCGCCGCGCTTGTAGTTGTAGATGAAGTACACGCGCTGCTTGCGCGCGTCGTCGAACGCGAAAACAGCGCACAGCAAGCGCTCGCCGTAGCCGGCTGTCTCGATCGAACCGGCGACGGCGTTGATGCCGACCGCCAGGTCTTCGACGCTGGGAGCGCCGTCGGGGCTGTGCAGGATCATCCAGCGGTAGCCGTAGCTGTCGTCCTCGGTGGTGACGGTGCTGCCGCTCTCGCCGCCGGTCGCCGTCACGACCTGTTCCATTTCCTTCAGCGTGCTTTCGAAGTCGCTCGTCGCCAGCGCCTGAAACACGATCGCGGCCTGGCCGGTCGGGTCGATCTGGTGCTCGGCCTGAAGCGTGACGTATGCGGTCGTGATCGCAAACAGGTGGTCAGGGGCGGGACCCTTAACCGTGTGCCGACCGGTCAGCATGTCGCGCAGCCCCATTAGACGCTCGCCCCGGCGGTCCGACGGCGTGACATGCAGCTCAGGCGGCGCCTTGCAGCTGCGACTCCAGCCGTTCGAGCGCGGCCAGGCGCTTCTCGAGCGGCGGGTGGTCGGAGAAGATGTTCATCAGTGAAGTCTTCGTGCGCGCCGGCAGGATGAAGAACGCGCTCATCGGTTCGGCCTTGCGTAGGTCCTGCGTCGGCACGCGCTCCATCGTGCCGCTGATCTTCAGCAGCGCCGAGGCGAGCGCGCTCGGGCGGCCTGTCAGCACGGCCGAGCCGCGGTCCGCCGCGTACTCGCGGTAGCGGGAGAGCGCGCGCAGCAGTAGGAACGAGATCGCGTAGACGAACGCCGACACGAGCAGCACGATCATGATGTCCTGCTCCTCGTCGCGGCTGCGCCCGTAGCCGCCGCCAAAGCCGCCGCCGAAGAACAGCGCGAACTGCAGGATCAGCGCGGACAGCGTCGCGAAGAAGCTCGCGAGCGTCATCACCAGCACGTCGCGGTTGATCACGTGCGTCAGCTCATGCGCCATCACGCCTTCCAGCTCCGCCGGCGAGAGCAGCTCGAGGATGCCGCGCGTCGCGCACACGGTGGTCGCCTTCTTCGATTTTCCCATCGCGCAGGCGTTCGGCATCGAGGTCTCGATCACGCCGATTTTCGGCTTTGGCAGGTCCGCCTGCACGCACAGGCGTTCGACGATCGCATGCAGCTCGGGCTCCTGTTCGGGCGTCACCTCTCTGACACCCATCGTCGCCAGCGCGATCTTGTCCGAGCCGACGAGCTGTGCCACCAGCAGCACCACCGCGACCACGACGATCAGCGCGGCGCCCGCACCGGCCGCGATCAGCGCCCCGATGAACACGACGTACACGACCGTCAGCAGGAACATCGTCAGCAGCATTCGCGCCTGCAGGCCCGTGTCTTTACCGAAGTTGGATCGCGTCCCAGTCATGTGATCGATTGTCGCAGAAGGAGATACGGGTGCCCTAAAGTTCAGCCGCGAAAAGATGCTGCCTGCGATGCCGCGCGCCCGGACGCGATGAAGCCCGAAATCGACCTTCTCGGCATCTCGGTGAAGACCTTCGGCGTGATGTTCGCACTCGGCTTCCTCGCTTGCGGCTGCGTGCTCGCGCGTCGCCTGCGCGAGCTGCACAAGCCGGTCGACTGGTCGTATGAGCTCGTGTTCGCGGCGTTGCTCGGCGGCGTGATCGGCGCGCGCGGCTACTACGTGATCCAGAACTACAGCGAAGTCAGGCACGATCTCTGGAAGAGCCTGTTCTCGGGCGCCGGCCTGGTGTGGTACGGCGGCGTCATCGGTGGCGCGATCGCGGTGTTCATATGGATGCGCTGGCGCGACGCGCTGGAGCTGAGAATGCTCGACATGTGCGCGATCGCGCTCGCGCTCGGCTACGCGATCGGACGCATCGGCTGCCAGGTGTCTGGCGACGGCGACTACGGGATCCGCTCCAGCCTGCCCTGGGCGATGGGGTACCCGCACGGGACGCTGCCGACACCGCCGGGGGTGCGCGTACAGCCGACCCCGATCTATGAGACGGTCACGATGTGCCTGCTCGCCTACGTGCTGTGGCATCTGCGCGATCGCGTGCGGCCGGGGGTCGTGTTCGCGCTGTACCTCGTCGGCAGCGGGCTCGAGCGCTTCCTCGTCGAGTTCATCCGCCGCAACAAGGAGGTCTTCGCAGGGTTGACGGCGCCGCAGCTCGAGAGCCTCGTGCTGCTCGTGGTGGGGCTGTCGTGGCTCGGCTTGCTCGCCCGGCACGGCGGCGTCGGCGCGCTGCGCGCCAGGACCCGCGCGGGCGCCGTGCCGGCGCGCTGACGCGCCGACGCAGCCGGCCGTCGGCTGAGACCGTGTGAGCGGTAGCTCAGCCGGCAAGCGATAATCAGCCGCCATGGTCACCGGGACGAGCCTCTCTGCCGTATATCCGCTGGGCAGCCGCCTCAACGAGCGCGGCCATCTCGAGGTGGGCGGCTGCGACACGATCGAGCTGGCGCGCGAGTTCGGCACACCCGCCTACGTGGTCGCCGAGGACGATCTGCGCGCGCGGGCGCGGACGTTCCTACAGGCAGGCCGCGACGCCGGCCACGACGACTTCCACGTCGTGTTCGCCTCGAAGGCCTTCCCCTGCAGCGCCGTGCTGGCGGTGTTCGCGCAGGAGGGCCTGTGGTGCGACGCGGCATCCGGCGGTGAGTTGCACCTCGCCCTGCACGCCGGCTTTCGCCCCGAGCGCATCGTCCTGCACGGCAACGCCAAGTCAGAGGCGGAGCTGCGCATGGCGCTGCGCCACCGTGTAGGGGCGATCGTGCTCGACAACTTCGACGAGATCGAGCGGCTCGCGGGGCTCGTGGCCGACGGTGCGCTCGTGGACCGGGCCGAGGGCCAGCCGGTGCTCGTGCGCGTCACGCCCGACGTCACGGGCGAGACGCACGAGAAGATCTCGACCGGCCAGGCCGACTCGAAGTTCGGGTTCTCGGGGGCGGACGCCGGTGAGGCGATCACGCGCGTGCAAGGGGTCCCAGGGCTGTCGCTGCTCGGCGTGCACGCACACATCGGCTCGCAGCTGCTGGAGCTCGAGCCATTCCGCCGCGAGGTGCTGGAGCTCGCCAAGCTCGGCCACGGGGTGGGCGGGTTCTCGACCTATGACCTCGGCGGCGGCCTCGGCGCCCAGTACACCGAGTCCCAACCCTCGCCGCCATCGATCGAGGACTACGTGAGCACGCTCGTGCAGACCGCGCACGCGCACGGGATCGGCCCCGAGCAGCGCCTGCTGATCGAGCCGGGCCGGGCGCTCTGCGCCAATGCCGCCGTCACCCTTTACACGGTCGAGAGCGTCAAGCAGAACGTCTCACGCTGGGTGGCCGTCGACGGAGGCATGTCCGACAACCTGCGCCCGATGCTCTACGGCGCGAGCTACGAGGCACACGTCGCGAGTCGCTTCGGCGGCGCCACCGAGTGCGTGCTCGCGGGCAAGCACTGCGAGTCCGGCGACGTGATCGTACGCGCCGCGCTGCTCGAGGATCCAAGGCCCGGTGACGTGATCGTGACGCCCGCGACCGGCGCCTACGGCTTCGCGATGGCTAACAACTACAACGGCGTGCCGCGGGCGCCGGTGATCTTCTGTCGCGATGGCGACGCGCGCGTCGTCGTCAGGCGCGAGAGCTACGAGGACCTGACCGCGCGCGATGTTCCCTGACGCTGCGAGCGTGTGCGATGGCTGCTGAGCAGCCGCCGCAGGCGCCACCGTTCAAGGTCGGCCTGCTCGGCCACGGCACCGTCGGCGCGGCGTTCGCGGTGCTGCTCGAGGAACGCGCCGATGAGATCGAGCGCTTCAACGGCCGCCGCCCGCTCGTCAGCGGCGTGCTCACGCGCAGTCGCGGCAACTTCGAGGAGATCCTCGCGGAAGCCGACCTGCTGGTCGAGCTGATGGGCGGGATCGAGCCGGCGCGCGAATACCTGCTGGGCGCGATGCGCTCCGGCAAGGACGTCGTCACCGCCAACAAGCAGCTGCTCTCACAGCACGGCGAGGAGCTGTTCGAGACCGCACGCGAATACGGGGTGCGGCTGCGCTTCGAGGCGGCGGTCGCCGGGGTGGTGCCGGTCGTGCGCGTTCTCGAGGAGTCACTGTCGGCGACGCCGATCGAGCGCATCCACGGGATCGTCAACGGCACCACCAACTTCATCCTCACCGAGATGACCGGCGGCTCAAGTTACGCCGAGGCGCTCGCCGAGGCGCAGCGGATCGGCTACGCCGAGGCCGACCCCAGCGACGACGTCTCAGGCCGCGACGCGGCCGCCAAGATGGCGATCCTTGCGCGCCTGGCGTACGGCTCGCCGGTGCACCTCGATGACGTGCGCTACGAGGGCATCGAGCATCTGCACGGCGACGACCTCGAGTTCGCGCGCGAGCTCGGTCTCGGTCTGAAGCTGATCGGTACCGCCGAGCGCCTGCCCGGGGGACTGTCGGTGCGCGTGCACCCCGCGTTCCTCTACGCGGGGCACCCGCTGGCGGGCGTCTCCGGTCCGTTCAACGCCGTCACGCTCGAGTCCGAGGCGATCACCGAGATAACGCTCTCCGGCCCCGGCGCCGGCGGACGCCAGACCGCCAGCGCTGTGCTCGGCGACGTCGTCAGCGTGATGACCGGCGGTGCCCGCCCGCCCGCGCCGCCGCTGGCGATACCGCTCGTCGAGGACGTCGAGAGCGCCTTCTATCTGCACCTCGACGTCGCGGACCGTCCGGGCGTGCTCGCGGCTGTGACTAAGGTGCTGGGCGAGCACGAGGTGTCGATCAAGTCCGTGGTGCAGCGGGGTATGCGCGAGCACGCCCGCCTGGTGATGATCACCCACCCCGTGCTCGAGTCGGGACTGCGCGTCGCGATCGAGCGACTCAGCGACTTCGAGTTCGTGCGCTCGGCACCCCGGACAATCCGTGTGATCGAAGAGGAGTTTGTATGAGTCAGCTGGGCACAGACATCCCCAAGGTCAAGCTGCCGCGGATCGAGGGCACGCCGCCGACAGGGGCGCACGTGCCGCTGATCGAACGCTACCTCGACCGCCTGCCGTTCGCCGCCGGCGACCCGCTCGTCAGCCTGCAGGAGGGCTCGACACCGTTGCTGCGGGCGCCCGTAATTTCCGAGATCGTCGGCGCGACCGTGCGCCTGAAGCTCGAGGGCGCCAACCCGACCGGTTCGTTCAAGGACCGCGGCATGACGTGTGCGGTGTCGGCCGCCGTCCGCGACGGCGCCAAGGCCGTGATCTGCGCCTCGACCGGCAACACCGCCGCCAGTGCCGCCGCATACGCCGCCCGCGCGGGCATCACCTGTGCGGTGATCGTTCCCGAGGGCAAGATCGCGCAGGGCAAGATGGCCCAGACGCTCGTGCACGGCGCGCGCGTGATCTCGCTCAAGGGCAACTTCGACCAGGCCCTGACGCTCGTACGCGAGCTCACCGCCACGCACCCGATCGCGCTCGTCAACTCGGTCAACAACTTCCGCATCGAAGGCCAGAAGACATCGGCCTTCGAGATCCACGAGGGGCTCGACGGCGGCCTCGAAGCGCTATGCATCCCGGTTGGCAACGCCGGCAACATCACCTCCTACTGGCGCGGCTTCCAGGAGCTGGGGGCGGCGCCGAAACTGTTCGGCTTCCAGGCCGAGGGCGCCGCGCCGCTGGTCGAGGGAAAGATCATCGAGCATCCGGAAACGGTCGCCAGCGCGATTCGAATCGGCAACCCCGTCCGCTGGGAGGACGCGATGGCCGCCGCGACAGACTCGCGCGGCGCGATCAGGGTTGTCAGCGACGCCGAGATCCTCGAGGCCTACCGCCTGCTCGCCTCGCGCGAAGGGATGTTCTGCGAGCCCGCCTCGGCTGCGTCCGTCGCCGGGCTGCTCAAGTACGGCGCCGACGGTGCCGAATCGGTCGCCTGCGTGCTCACCGGGCGCGGCCTGAAGGACCCGGAGACGGCGATCGCCAACAATGACGGCCGCGTGATCCAGTGCGTCGCTGAGACCGCCGCGATCGAGGAAGCGGTGCTGGGTGATCCCTGACGCACACGGAGCGTGCGTCAGGTGATCCGTCGTCGTGTGGTGCGTGCGCCCGCCTCCTCGGCCAACCTGGGCCCGGGATTCGACTGCATGGGCGCTGCGCTCGGCTTGACGTTGGAGCTCAAGGTGGAGGAGACCGGCGAATTCGCCGTGCAGACAGATCTGCAGGTCGCCAAGGGTCGCGAGAACCTGTGCGTGCGAGCTTTCGAGGAGCTGCACCCCGCCGAGGGCTTCACCTTCACGATCAGCTCGCAGATACCTCTCTCGGGAGGCCTCGGCTCGAGCGCGGCGGCGATCGTGGCCGGGCTGATGGCTGCCGATCACATGTTCGAGCTGGACGCAGATCTGTTCGCACGCGCGAGCGCCCTCGAGGGCCACCCCGACAACGTCGCAGCGGCGCTGTACGGCGGCTTCGTCATCTGTGCCGACGGTCAGGCGACGCGCTTCGACGCGCCGACGGGGTTGGAGGCACTGGCGGTCGTCCCCGAGCAGGCACTAAGCACGCGCGCCGCGCGCGCGGCGTTGGCTGCGCAGGTTCCGCGCGAGGATGCCGTGTTCAACATCGCGCACGGCGCGTTGCTGACGCTCGGCCTCGCGCGCGGCGACTGGGATCTGCTGGCGCGCGGTCTGCACGATCGGCTACACGAGCCGCAGCGGGCGAGCCTGTTCCCGCGCTCCTTCGAGCTGGCGCGGCGGGCACGCGAGCTGGGCGCGCTCGGCGCGACGATCTCAGGCGCCGGCCCCACGGTGCTGGTGTGGTGCTTCTATGAGCAGACGGGCGCCGTCGCCGAGGCGCTGGCCGGCGAGATCGACGGTTGGGCGACGCTGTTGCGCGTCCCGTTCGAGACGCAGGGCGCCTACGTGGACGCGCTCTGAGTCAGCTGCGCGAGGCGCTTGCGGGTGTCGTCCATGTCGTCTAGACGCGCGAGCACCTCGGCGGCGAGCGCCAGGTAGTCAGCGCCGAGGTCCGGTCGATGGTCGAGGATCGAGCGCGCCCGCTCGGCCGACTCCGCGTACGCGATCGAGGTGCGGATCACCGAGTCGAACACCAGCTCGCCGAAACGTTCCTGCAGCGACGTCAAGGCCTCGCGCGAGTGGACGGTGCGCATGTCGGCGAGGTTGAGCAGCACGCCCAGAATCGTCAGCTGCGGGTTGAGGCTGTCGCGCACGAGCTCGACCACCTCGACCGCCTGCTCGACGCCCTGCAGCGCGAAGTACTGCGCCTCGGCGGTGATCAGCGCGCGGTCGGCCGCGACCAGCGCGTTGACCGTCAACAGTCCCAGCGACGGCGGGCAATCGATCAGGACCACGTCGTAGCTCGAGATCGTCTTTGCCAGTGCGCGGCGGAGCGTCAGCTCGCGCCCCATCTTGCCGCCGAGCATCAGCTCCGCCTCGGCCAGGCTGAGGTTGGCGGGGATGATGTCGTCGTGGATCGCCTCGGCCACGGTGGCGCGTCCCGCGAGCACGTCGGCGATCGTCGGCTCGACCTCGGGCGGAAGGTCGAAGTAGTCCGACAGGTTGCCTTGCGGGTCGAGGTCGACGGCCAGCGTGCGTGCGCCGCTGCGCCGCAGCACATCCGTCAGCGTGCGCACCGCGGTCGTCTTGCCGGTTCCTCCCTTCTGCGAGAGCACAGCGATTGTCACGGCCATTGTCGCAGCGATACTACGCGGAGGAGCTCATCGGGTGCCTGCTGCGCCGCCCGCGGTGGGCGAGCGAAGGGGAGAGGCGCGGATTGCTCAGCCGATGCTGTGCAGCGAGGTCGTTTCGGTGTCCGTCGGGCGCGTGTTCGGGTCGCCCGCCACGCTGATAAAGGCCAGTCGGTAGCGGCCGACGATGATCTCGTCGCCGTCCTTCAGCGTCTGGCCGTCGACGCGCGCACCGTTGACGAACACGCCATTGAGGCTACGGTCGTCGAGCAGCCGCACACCGTCAGGCTGGCGCACGATCAGCGCGTGGCGACGGGAGACGGTCGGATCGTCGAAGCGCACGTCCGCCGCGAGGCTGCGGCCGACGCGAGTCCACTCGCGTGTCAGCGCCACGAGCCGCTGCTCGCCGTTCTCCTCGTAGAGGATGTACTCGCCCGGCTTCTCGATCCCGGCCCTGGCGCGCTCGACGCGCGCATCCTGATCGGGTGCCGGCGGCGACACGAGCGTCGCTTCGCTGCTGTCAGCGTCGATCGCGCCTACGCTGGTGGTGATCCGCTCGGTGCTGAACAACGACGCGCGGACGAACTCGCGCCCGCCGCAGCCGGGACAGTCAGGCAGCCGTTCGGAGGCGTTCAGCGTCAGCGTGTAGTCGCAGTGCACGCAACGGAACGAGCCGGCTCCCACGAAGGTCCCTGAGGTAAATGACTCCATGCGCTGCTCCTCCCTCGGTTGCTGCTGCGGATTGCTGCCGGAGGGGCCGGCCGTTGGATCGGGGAAACTTGTGGCGATCATAACAAGGCTGTCAAGCTTCGCCGAAGTTCTGAATAACGGTACCGAACTCTGAGCGCGAAGCCGGTTTTTCGCCTGCGTCACACGTCGATCGCGGCATTCTCCGCACCCTCACTGAGCGACCAAATACCCCGCCGCGCACCGGCCCAAACGCGCCGCTGGGCGGAACTTCCCAGAGGCAGGAGGCGCTCGGCGAGCAGCGAATTCGGAGCATCATGGCATCGCTCACAACGCACGTCGAGCAGCTCGAGCGCCTGTTGCTGCGCCGTGGCCTCGGCACGCTCGAGGCGAGCAGGGACCGCTGTGCGGACTGTGGTCGCACGCCGCTCACGGGCGAGCACGTGCACGTCTATGCCGGACGCCAGCAGCGGATCATCTGCGAGCTGTGCCGCGTGCGTCGCGAGGACGCGCCGGTCACGAGCGAGCTGGTCAGGCACTGCGAGCACGGCCACGCTGTGCGCCTGATGGCGCGCGCCGCCTGAGCACCGCGGCGTCGCATCGCTGCTCACGCCGCCGTCCGCTCCCGCAGCCGCGGTCATTAGACTTGCGCTCGCGATGGACCCGCTCACCGTCTCGATAGTCGTTTCCGCGCCCCGCGAGCAGGTATTCGACTACCTGCAGGACATCGCCAACCATCCTGAGTTCACCGACCACTACCTCGTCGACTGGCACCTGACGCGACTGGACTCGGTGGGCACGGGCGCGGGCGCTCGCTTTCGGGTGAAGGCGCCAGGCAACCGCTTCAGCTGGGGAGACGTGACGTTCGCCGAGGTCGCGCGACCGCACCGAATCGTCGAGGTCGGGCGCACCGGCAAGAACAACCGCATCCGCACGCTCGGCGTCTACGACCTCGCGCCGGCGGCGGCCGGATCGACGCGCGTGCAGTTCACGCTGGAGACGCTGCCGATGACGCTGTCGGACCGGATCATGGAGGGGCTTGGGGCGCGCGCCTGGCTACGGCGCAAGAACCGCCGCGCGATGCTCCGGCTGCGCGGGATACTCGAGCAGGGAGAGGGCCGCGGACGTCGCGTCACGGTCGCAGGCGGATAGACTGCCGCGTCGCATGTCCAGCCGTCTGCGCAAGTTCCCGCTCGTCCTGCCCGCCCTGCTCGCGCTGCTCGCGCTCAGCGCGTGCGGACAGGCCCACACGAGGGTCACGACCGGCACATACGCCGGCGAGGGCGGGGCGGACGCCCCGTACCTGTACGTGGGCCCGCTGATCTACCAGGTGCAGGTCTCGCGCCAGCTGAACCCGTTCAACGTCGAAGATGCGGCCTATCTACAGGGGATCCCCCTGGCCGAACGCAAACTCGAACCGGGCGAGGAGTGGTTCGGCGTGTTCATGCAGGTCTACAACACGAGCAACCTCGCGCACCAGGCGACCACCGATCTGACCGTCAGCGATACCCAGAACAACACCTACACCCCGATCCCGTTGAGCGCGACCAACCTGTTCGCCTACCGCGGTGGGCTGGTGCCGGCCAACTCGCAGCTGCCGGCGCCGGGCACGATCGCCTACCTCGACTCCTCCCAGGGCCAGCTCGTGCTCTACAAGATCCAGATCGCCTCGCTCAACAACCGCCCGATGCAGATCAAGATCGTCAATCCGGAAAACCCGACGGAAACAGCCTCCGCCGAGCTCGATGTGTAGCTCACTTTTCTGCGCGTAGCGCCGCTTCGAGCACTTCGCGCGCGACCGGTGCGGCCGTCGCGCCGCCGGCGCCGTCCTTGACGAGCATCACGCAGACCGCCACGCGCGGGTTGATCGCCGGGGCGAACGCCGCGAACCAAGCGTCCGTGTTGGATGTTTCGCTTTCGCTGGCCTGGCAGCCTTCGTTGTCCGTCGCCGGGCTCGAGTCCGAGCTGGATTCCGGCGCCGCCGAGCAGCTGCCCTTCAGTTCAGAGGTGCTCTTCAGTTCGGCGGTGCCGGTCTTGCCGGCGACCGTCACCCCGGGAATCGCCGCGGCGGTTCCGGTGCCCTCGCGGACGACCTCGATCATCAGGTGGCGCAGCGTGCGCGCCACCGACGCGCTCGTGACGCTCACCGGCGCGCCGGTCGCCGCCGGTAGAAACGTCGGCTGCGGCCGGCGGCCACCGTCGGCGATCGTCGAGACGACGGTCGCCATCTCCAGCGGCGTCGCCAGCACCTGCCCCTGGCCGATCGCGGTCGAGCCGACGGCGAGTTCGCCCTGGATCGTGCTTGCCGGCGGCAGCGTGCTTTCCGAGGCGCCGGGAACCCCGGTCGCGTGATTGAAGCCGTAGCGTTCCGCGGTCGCGACCAGGCGGCTCGCGCCGAGCTTGACCCCGAGTGGCGTGAACACGGAGTTACACGAGACCGCGAACGCGAGTTCCAGCGAGCCGCCGCATTCCTCGCCGTTGGCGTTGTTGAGCTTGACGCCGTCGAGCGTCGCGTAGGTCGCGTACGGGAAGACGGTGTGGGTCGTGGCGAGCTTCGCGGCGAGCACCCCCGTGGTGGTGATCATCTTGAACGTCGAACCAGGTGGCTGCAGCCCGTTGAGGCCGATCCCGGCCACCGCCAGGATCTGCCCGCTGGACGGGCGCAGCACGACGATCCCGCCGTACTGGCCGGCGAGCGCGGTGACCGCCGCCCGCTGCACCGTCGGCGAGATCGTGGTGCGGATCGTGGGGCCGGCAACCGGCAGCGCGGCGGCTAGGACCCGCCCTCCCGCCAACAGCCTGCCGCCGGCCATACCACGCAGACGATCGTCGAACGCGAGCCTCGAGGCCGCTGAGCCCGACGCTCGCGTCGGCGGGCACGCCCTCTGCTTCGAGTTCCTGGCGTCTTGACGCGGGTGCCGGTCCGACGGTCCCGACGAGCGATTCAGCGGCGCTGCCCAGCGGCGAGCTGCGAGTCACTTCGCTCGCCAGCGTCGGGTCCGGTCCGTGCCCGCTTTCCGCCAGCACGCTGCCGTCGCGCGCGAGCAGCGTTGCGCGCCGCGGCAGGTTGGTGTCGCGGCTGAGCGCCTCGCCGGGACGCAGGCCGGGGAACGCGAGCGATCGCGACCACGCGATCCGGGTGCCGCGCGTGGGGTCCTCGACGGTCGGCAACGTGAAGTCGAGCGACAGCCGCCCGAACAACCGCGTGTCGAGCTTCACGGGGAGCTTCACCGCGCCCTGCATGGCCGTGCTCGGAGAGCCCATCAGCTTCGCGCTGGTGACCGTCGCGGTCGTCAACGCCTGCCTGTAGGCGTCGGCAAATTCGCTCGGCGAGATCGCCCGCTGCGAGGAGCGGCTGATGTCCGCATACATGCTCGCGTAATCGCGCCGTGTCCAGGCCGTCACGAACTGCTGCGCGACCGCATATCCGGAGGGCTTTCCGTGAATCGAGCCGAGGATCGCGCCGCTCGCAAACGCCGCCACGGCCAGCACGAGGACAGGGCGCGCGCGTCGCATGCGCTGGTTGCGGCTTTCAGTCACTGAGCAGGTAGAACATGACAGGTGACCCAGCTGGATTGGCTAATAGTCGCGTTTGCGGCGATTCTCGCCATCCTCGGCTTCAGACAGGGCTTCATCGTCGGCGCGCTGTCGTTCTGCGGGTTCGTGCTGGGGGCGTTCCTCGGCACGCGACTGGCCGGGCTCGTGCTGCCGCAGGGCTCCACCTCGCCGTACGCACCGGCGTTCGGCCTGCTGGGCGCGCTGCTCGGCGGGGCGATCCTGGCGAGCGGCCTCGAGGGAGTCGGCTTCCGGCTGCGACGCACGCTGATGCTCCCGGGCTTGGGCGCGATCGACGGCGTCCTCGGCGCCGCGCTCGGCGCCGCGCTGGCGTTGGGGATAGTGTGGATCGCCGCCGCGGTCGCGGGGCAGACGCCCGGTCAAAGCCACTTGCAGGCTGATATCCAGCGCTCGGCGATCCTGCGCAAGCTCAACCAGGTGCTGCCTCCCTCGGGGCCGATCCTGAACGCGCTGGCGCGGCTGGATCCGCTGCCTTCGATCAGCGGCCCGTCGCCGGACGTGGCCGCGCCCGAGCCTGCGATCGCGCGTGCACCGGACGTCAAGCGCGCCGCGCGCAGCGTCGTTCGCGTGGACGGCACCGCCTGCGGCCTGGCGATCGAGGGCTCGGGCTGGGTCGCAGCGCCGGACGTGGTGGTGACGAACGCGCACGTCGTCGCCGGTGAGAGCGACACGACCGTCGAGGTCGACGGGGAACCACCGAGCCTGCCCGCCGAGCCGCTCGCGTTTGAACCTCAGCACGACATCGCGATCCTGTTCGTGCCCGAACTAGGCCTACCGCCGCTGAGCTTCGCCTCCAGTACGGCTTCGGGGACGCCCGGGGCGATTCTCGGCTATCCCGAGAACGGCCCGTTCGACGTGCAGCCGGCGCGGATCGGGCGCACACAGGACGTGATCACCCAGAACGCCTACGGCCAGGGACCCGTGACGCGGCTGCTGACGCCGCTGCGGGGGCTCGTCCGTCCTGGCAACTCCGGCGGCCCCCTGCTCGACGACCGCGGGCAGGTCCTCACGACGATCTTCGCGGCGACAGTCGACAGCAACGTCCGCGGCGGCTACGGGGTGGCGAACGAAACGGTCCGCCAGGTGCTCCACGAAGCCGAAGCGCACGAGCGCGAACACGTGCAGGTGAGCACCGGACCGTGCACGAGCGGGTAGAGCCAGCGGCGTCGATGCGATCGCCGTAACGATGTCGCCGCGGGCGCCCGCTACGCTGACCGCCATGTCGAAGACGCTGCTGGTCGCAGAGAAGCCGTCCGTCGGACAGGACCTCGCACGCGTGCTGCCTGGCCCGTTCAAGAAGCAGGAGGGTTTCCTCGAGGGTCCCGAGCACGTGGTCACGTGGGCCGTCGGGCACCTCGTGCAGCTCGCCGAACCGGAAGCGTACGACGCGAAATACAAGAGCTGGCGGATGGCCGACCTGCCGATCGTGCCCGAGCGCTTCAAGCTCGAGGTGCGCGACGAGCGCTCGCGCAAGCAGATGTCAGTGGTCAGCAAACAGCTCGGTCGTGAGGACGTAATCGAGGTGGTCAACGCGTGCGACGCCGGTCGCGAGGGCGAGTTGATCTTCGCCTACCTGTACGAGAAGGCCAAAGCCAAGAAGCCGGTCAAACGCCTGTGGCTGAGCTCGATGACGAACGCTGCGATGAAGAGCGCGCTCGCGTCGCTGCGACCGGCCGAGGAGTTCGAGAGCCTCGAGCAGGCCGCGCGTTCGCGCTCGGAGGCCGACTGGATCGTCGGCATGAACGCCACGCGCGCGGCGACGATCAGGCTGCGCAGCTCATTCGACGGCGCCGTGTCGCTCGGACGCGTGCAGACACCGACGCTTGCGATCGTGGCGCGCCGCGAGGAGGAGATCAGGGCGTTCAAGCCGGAGCCCTACTGGCTGGTGGACGCGACCTTCGCGGCGGACGCGCTGCCGGGCGAGGGCGGCGAGCGCGTCTACGTCGGGCATTTTCAGGCGCCTGCCGGCAGTCCGGGGACGACCAAGGGCCCGCGTATAGGTACCGAGGAGGAGGCGCGGGCGATCGTCGCGGCGTGCGAGGGCAGGCCGGGGACGATCACCAAGCTCGAGAAGAAAGAGCAGCGCGAGAAAGCGCCGATGCTCTACGACCTGACGACGCTGCAGCGTGAGGCCAACAACCGCTTCGGCTTCACCGCCAAACGCACGCTGGCAGCCGCGCAGCGACTGTACGAGGAGCACAAGGCGCTCACCTACCCCCGCACCAACTCGCGTTACCTGACCACCGACATGGTCGACGAGATCAAGCCGATCGCTGAGCTCGTGGGCCACCACGGGGAATACCGCAAGGGCGCGGAGTACGTGGTCGGCCTCGACGTGCTGCCGCTGGCGCGAGTGGTCAACGACGAGAAGGTCTCAGACCACCACGCGATCATCCCCACCCGCAGCGAGCACAACCTCGAGAAAATGGGCTCCGACGACAGGCGCATCTACGACATGGCCGTCCGGCGCTTCCTGGCGGTTTTCCATCCTGAGGCGGTGTTCGAGAACACCCGCGTCGAGACGACCGTCGCGGCCGCCGAGGTAAGCGCGGATGCCGTCGCGCATGTGTTTCGCACGCGTGGAAGGCTGCTGATCGTGCCGGGCTGGCGCGGCGTCTACGACGAGATCTCCGCCGAGGCGAAAGCCGCCGAAGCGGAGGTGCGAGGCGAGGAGGACGAGGAGGCCGAGCAGCAGCTGCCACGGCTGCTCGCCGACGAGCAGGTGCTTACGCGCAAGCTCGCCAGCATGCGCAAGGAAACCAAACCGCCGCGACGCTACAGCGACGCGTCGCTGCTTGGCGCGATGGAGACCGCCGGCAAGCTCGTCGACGACGACGAGCTGCGCGAGGCGATGAAGGACTCGGGGATCGGCACGCCGGCCACGCGCGCGGCGATCATCGAGCGACTGATCACCGTCAGCTACGTCGAGCGCGACGGACGCGCGCTGGTCGCCACCGAGAAGGGCCTGAACGTGATCCGCCTGCTCAACGAGCACGCGCTGACCTCGCCTGGACTCACCGGCAGCTGGGAGCAGCGGCTTGGGAAGATCGAGCGCGGCGAGGACTCGCGCAAGCAGTTCATGAGCGACATCGCCGGATTCGCGCAGGAGACCGTCGAAGAGCTCGATGAGACGCTCAAAGATGTGCGCATTCCACGTGCCCGGCTGGGCCCCTGCCCGGTCTGCGGCCACGAGATCGTCGAGAACCGCAAGGGTTACTCGTGTTGGGCGCGCGAGGACCCGGGCTGTGGCTTCGTCATCTGGAAGGCGAAAGCTGGCAAGACGTTGCCGCTGGCGGTCGCCCGCGAACTGATCAAGCGTGGCTACACCGAGCAGGCGGTGACCGGCTTTCGCGGGCGCAGCGGACGCAGCTTCCGCGCGCACCTCGCGCTGCAGCAGACCGACGAGGGCAAATGGCGGGTCGAGTTCGACGAGCTGTGGGCGAAGGAGGGCGCAAAGCCGCCCGAGGCCGAGGCAGAGACAGGCGCCGAGAGCGCCGCTGTAGCCGCCTCGAGCGCCGCGTAGCCTGCTCGCGAGGCGGGCCGACCGTGGGCGGCGGCCGCGTGCGGCAGGATGAGCGCTGATGCCGATCACGCTCGTCACAGGACCCGCGAACGCGGGCAAGGCAGAGGTGGTGATGGACACGGTGCGTCGTCACCTCGCGCACGGGCGCGAACCGCTGCTGATCGTGCCGAGAAGCACAGACGTGGAGCACTACCTGCGGGAGCTGGCGGGCGCGCGCGTGGCGATGGGCGTCCGCGTGGCGCGCTTCTCCGAGTTGATCGACGAGACGGTCCGCCGTGCGGGCGTCGCCGAGGTCGTGTTGGGAGGGTTCGCGCGGGAGCGGGTGATCGCCTCGCTCGCCACGCGGCGCGCCTCCGACGCTGACGCCGGTGTTGGCATCGGCTCGGGGCTGGTGCGCTCGCTGGGCGAGCTGTTCGAGGAGCTTCAGGTCCGGCGTGTCAGCCCCGCGCGGCTTGCGTCCGCGCTGCGCGCGGGTCTCGGCGCCGAAGCCGACGCGCTCGGCGTCGATCTGATCGGCATCTACGCCGACTACCACGCGACGCTCGCGCGCCTCGGCAGGCACGACGCCGAGCAGCGCGCGCTGCTCGCGCTCGACGGCCTGCGGGAACGCCCGTCGCTGTGGGGATCGACACCTGTCCTGATCTACGGTTTCGACGATCTCACGCGGCTACAGCTCGACGCGATCGAGACGCTCGGTCGCGTCGTCGATGTCGAGGTCACCGTGTCGCTCGCGTATGAGCCCGGTCGTGCGGCGTTCGCCGGTCGCGCTTCGACGTTCCAGGCGCTGGCGCCGCTGGCCGCCCAGCACCGCGTGCTGGCGCCGCGCGCCGACTACTACGCCGAGGGCAGCCGCGGCGCGCTCTCGCACCTCGAGCGTTCGCTGTTCGAGCCGGCGGCGCGGCGCGTGGATCCCGCGCACGTGGTGGAGCTGCTGCAGGGCGGGGGCGAGCGGGCCGAGCTCGAGCTGATCGCCCAGCGTGTCGCCGAGCTGCTCGAGCGCGGCATGCCGGCCCACGAGATCGCCGTGATCGTGCGGCGACCGGAGCTTTCGGCGGGGCTGCTCGCCGAGGTCTTCGCGGCGGCCTCGATCCCGTTCGCGATGCCGATCCGTCGCCCGTTCGGCGACAGCGCCGTGGGGCGTGCGCTGACCGGCTTGTTGCGGTGCGTGCCCGGATCGGACGGCGTCCCGCTCGGCACGCCCGCCGATCTCTTTGCCTGGCTGCGCGCGCCGGGACAGCTCAGGCACCTCGAGCTGGTCGACTCGTTGGAGCTGACGGTGCGCCTCGGCGGCCTCAGCGCCGAGCAGGCGCGCGCCAGCTGGGAGCAGCGCCACTGGCGGCTCGAGGCGATCGATCATCTCGCCGACGCGCAGCGTCGCGGCCCGCGTGCGCTCATCGAGCGCGCCGCCCGCGAGCTGGAGTGGATCTTCTCGGCGCCGCGACGCGGCCGCGCGAGCGTGCTCGGCGCTGGGGAGATGGACGAGGCGCGGGCGCTAGCGGGTGGTCGCCGTGCGCTTGCCGAGTTGCGCGAGCTGAGCCGCATCGCTCCAGAGGCCGTCCCGGCGAGCGCCGCCGAGCTGGCGCAGGCCCTCCTCGGCGTCGAGGTCTACGCTGGCGAGCTTCCCGGCCCGGGCGCGGTGGCGGTGCTCGATCCGCTGTCGCTGCGCGCGAGGCGCGTGCGGGCGCTGTTCGCCTCCGGCCTGCAGGAGGGCGTGTTCCCCGAGCACGCGCGTCCGCAGCCGCTGCTCTCTGACCAGCAGCGGGCGCGCATCGCGGTGGCCTCCGGTCTGCGCCTGGGGGAGCCCGAAGACGTCCTGGCGGCTGAGCGCTATCTGCTGTACGCGGTGCTCTCGCGCCCGCAGGAGCGCCTCGTCCTGAGCTGGCACGAGAGCGACGACGACGGCGGGCCGCTGTCACGGTCGCTGTTCGTGGACGACGTCTGCGACCTGTTCGACGAACGCCTGGAGAGCGAGCGCGAGCGGCGCGCGCTGGGCGCTGTGGATCGGTCGCTGGGCGCGCTGCCGAGCGAGCCTGTGCCGGCGCCCGGCGGGCTGCACGACGAGCGCGTGCGCGCCGAGCTCGGCGCGCGGGTGTGGTCGGCGTCCTCGATCGAGCGCTGGGTCCGCTGCCCCGTGGCATGGTTCGTCGAGCGGCTGCTCGACCCCGCGTCCTTCGAGCCCGAGGCCGAGCCGCTGGCACGTGGTGGGCTCGCCCATGCCGCGCTGAAGGACACGCTCGAGCGGCTGCGCCATGAGACCGGCAGCGCCAAGCTCAGCCCCGCCAACGTCGAGCTCGCGCGCGAGCTCTTGAGCCGCGCGCTCGCCGAGGACGAGCCCAGGCATCCGCTGTCGGTGATCGCCGAGCGCCGCGTTGCCGTGCGTCGCAGCCTGCACGCGGACCTCGAGCGCTACCTCGAGCACGCCGCCGCGCTGGACGGGGCGCTCGCGCCGGGCGAGCTGGAGCTCGGCTTCGGCTTCACCGGCGCGGACGCGCACAGCGAGGCCAGCGAGCTACCCGCCTTCGAGCTCGGCGGCGGCGTCTCGATGCGCGGGCGGATCGACCGTATCGACGTCGCGCCGGGTGGCGATGCGGTCGTGATCGACTACAAGGCCCGCAGCGCTCCGCCGGGCGCCCGCTGGCTGAAGGACGGACAGCTGCAGGTGGCGCTGTATATGCAGGCCGCGCGTCAGTTGCTCGGGCTACGCGTGGTTGGAGGTCTGTACCAGCCGCTCTCAGGCCGGACGCTGCAGGCGCGAGGGGCGATGAGCGTCGAGGAGCCGCCGCTCGAGTGCAAGGCCAACGACCTGTACGAGCCCGAGGAGCTCGAGGAGCTGCTCGGCGCCGCGCTTGCGGCGGCGCGCCAGGCAGCAGCCGAGGCGGCCAGCGGCGCGCTCGAGCCGAGGCCCGCCACGTGCGCGTTCCGCGGCGGTTGTTCCTACCCCACGATCTGTCGCTGCGAGCGCTGAGCATGGAGCAGCTGCGGATCGACCTCGACGCCCTCAGCGGCGAGCAGGACGGGGCGCCAGCCCACGGCATCGAGCTGACGGCCGAGCAGCAGCCGCCGGTCGAGCGGCGCGGGGAGTCGTTGCTGCTATCGGCTGCTGCCGGCAGCGGCAAGACCTCGGTACTGGTCGAGCGCTTCGTGCGCGCGGTGCGTGAGGACGGTGTCGCGCCGAGCGCGATCCTCGCGATCACGTTCACCGAGCGCGCCGCCGGCGAGCTGCGCGCGCGAGTTCGGGCGAGGCTGTTGGAGCTCGGCGACCGCCAGGGCGCGCGCGACACCGAGGCGGCATTCGTGGGCACCTTCCACGGCTTCTGCGCGCGGCTGCTGCGCGCCCACCCGCTGCCGGCCGGCCTCGACCCCGAGTTCGCGGTCCTCGATGACGGCCAATCGGGCCGGCTGCGCGAAGCGGCGTTCGCGGCTGCGCTCGTGGCGTTCCTGGACGGCGAGCCAGCCGCTGCCGTGGATCTCGTCGCGGCGTACGGCGTCGACGGCGTGCGCGCGACGATCGAACAGATTCACGGTGAGCTGCGCAGCCGCGGCCAGCGCCGTCCGCGCCTGCCGATCCCGCCGGCGGCGCCGGCAGCCGAGCCTCTCGAGCGCGAAGCGGTCGCCGCCCTGGCGCTGCTGGAGCGCCTGCTGGGGCTGTTCTGCGAGCGCTACGAGGCGCTGAAGGCGCAGCGCAGCAGCGTCGACTTCGACGACCTCGAGTTGATCGCGGGTCAGTTGCTGGCCGAGAACGACGGCCTGCGGGCGTCATGGTCCGAGCGCTTCGCGCTGCTGATGGTCGATGAGTTCCAGGACACCAACCCCCGACAGCTCGCGCTGATTCAGGCGCTCGCGCGTGAGAACCTGTTCACGGTCGGCGACGAGCTGCAGTCGATCTACGGTTTCCGTCACGCCGACGTGAGCCTGTTCCGCGCGCGCCGCCGTGAGCTCGAGCGATCCGGCCGCAGCCTCTCGTTGACGCGCAACTTTCGCAGTCGCGGCGAGCTGCTGGAGCTGGTCAACACCGCTTTCGCAGAGCGCTTCGCCGACTTCAGCCGGTTGCGCGAGGGCCGCGAGCAGGGCAGCGCGCCGGCGCCGCGCGAGCCGATCGTCGAGCTGCTCCTGAGCAGCAAGGACGGCTGGGAGGAGAACGCGACTGCCGCCGCGGCGATCGCCGCCGGCCTGCCGCACGCCACGGCCTGGCGCCAGGCCGAGGCGCGGCTGCTCGCCCAGCGCGTGCACGAGCTCGTGCAGGCCGGCGAGGCGCTGCCTGGAGAGATCGTGGTGCTGCTGCGGGCGAGCGGCGACATCGAGGTTTTCGAGCGCGCGCTGCAGCTGCGCGGCCTGCGCACGCTCGCGACGGTCGGCACGTTCTGGGGGCGCCAGCAGATCGGGGATCTGCACAGCTATCTGCGGGCGCTCGCCAACCCCCGCGACGAGGAGGCGCTGTACTCGGTGCTCGCCTCGCCGCTCGCCGGGTGCTCGCGAGACGGGCTCGCGCTGCTCGCCAAAGCCGTCTCGACGCGCGGCCACCTGTGGGAGGCGGCGCTCGCGCTATCCGCGCAGTCAGCCTCGCAGCTCAGCGAGCCCGATCGGCGCATCGTTGCGTCGTTCTGCGAGTGGCTCGAGCGGGAGCGCCGCGACGCTTCCGAGCGCGCGATCTCCGAGCTGATCGAGCGGGTGGTCCGCCACAGCGACTACCGCGTATACGTGCTGGGACTCGACTGGGGCGAGCGCAGGCTCGCCAACATCCACAAGCTGCTGCGTCTGGCGCGCAGCTTCGAAGCAGGCGAAGGTCGCGACCTGCGCGCCTTCGTCGACCACGTCGAGTACCTGAGACGGGCTGAGGCGGCAGAGCCCGAGGCGCCCGTCGAAGGCGTCGAGCCCGACACGGTGCAGCTGATGACCGTGCACGCGGCCAAGGGCCTGGAGTTCCCGGTCGTGTGTGTCGCCGACCTCGGGCGCCAGCCGCTGATCAGGACGCCGAGGCTGCTCGTCGACGGAGATCGAGTCGGGCTGCGCCTGCAGCGAGTGGGCGACGGCGAGGTCCACCCGGCGCTCGAATTCGAGGAGCTGCGCGCCGAGCGGCGCCGGCGCGAGGCCGAGGAGGAGGATCGCGTGCTTTACGTGGCGATGACGCGCGCCCGCGATCGACTGCTGTTGAGCGGCGCCGTCGACTTCGAGTCCTGGCCGACGCCCGGCGAGATCCCGCCACCGATTCAGTGGCTGGGCCCGACGCTGTGCCCGACGCTCGTTGAGGTCGCTCAGCGCGGCGGCGGCGTCCACGAACTGGCCGTCGGGACGAGCGCGGCGACGAGGCTGCGCTGCACGCTCAGCACTCCCGCCGCGTACGGCTCGATCCTGCAGCAGGCGCCTCAGGGCGAGGCGTCCCGCGGACCTGCGCCGGCGTCTGCGAGCTCCGACGCCAGCCACCGCGTTTCGCCGACGTCTGCGACGAGCGGCGGCCATGGCGGTATGGAGCCGGTGAGGGTCGCGCGCTCGCCGGCGCTGCCGGCGACGCTCAGCTACACATCGCTCAGCCAGCTCGAGCGTTGCGGCTACCGCTACTACCTCGAACGGGTACTGGGGATGCCCGAGCAGCGCGTCGGCGCGACGGGCGCCGCAGCGACGCGCGCACTCGAGGCGCGGGCCAGGGGGGTGCTGGTGCACAGGCTGATGGAGTGCTTGGAGTTCTCCGGCGGCCCGCCACCGGACGCGGCGCGTGTCGGGGTGGTCGCGCGCGAGCTCGGCCTCGAGCCGAGCGCCGCGGAGCGCGAGGAGCTTGCGCGTCTGCTCGCCCGCGCCCTCGACGGGCCGCTCAGCGGGCGCATCACCGCGGCCACGCGACTTCGGCGCGAGCATCCCTTTGCCTTCAGCCTCGGCGACAGCGCGCCGCTCGTGACCGGCGTCATCGACCTCCTGTGCGAGGAGGAAGACGGCATCGCGCTGGTCATCGACTACAAGAGCGACCGCCTCGCGGCGGATGCCGACCCGGAGAAGCTCGTGGCACGCGACTACGCGGTGCAGCGCCTGCTGTACGCGCTGGCCGTGCTGCGCGAGGGCGCCATGGTGGTCGAGGTCGTGCACTGGTTCCTCGAGCGTCCCGACGCGCCCGCGGTGGCGCGCTACACGCTCGCCGAGCTCGCGAGTCTCGAGGACGAGCTCGCCGCACGGCTTGCCAGCGCCTGGGCGCAGCCGTTTGCGGTGTCGCCGCGACCGCACCGGGCGCTGTGCCTGACCTGTCCCGGGCGCGGCACGCTGTGCTCGTGGAGCGAGAGCGAGACGCTGCGCGAGCTCGAGGAGGGCGAGCAGGCGGCCTCGACAGCAGCCGTCGAAGCCTCCTGAGCCGGTGCGACAGCGGCGTTTTCGTCGTTGAAGAATTAGCGCGCGCGAACGCTTTACATCGCCCACGCGCTGATACGCTTTTGGCTCCGCCTCAGGTGCCCGCCTGCCTGTGCGACGGTGGGTGTGCCCGCAAGTTGGGAGCGCCCGCTGCTCTGCCGGGACGCACCGCCCCAAGGGAGCACTTCCATGAACTCGCACAACAAGCAGCCGCCAAAGGCCGTCGGACTGTACGACCCTCGCTTCGAGCACGATGCGTGCGGCGTTGGCATGGTCGCGCGCCTGGACAACGTGCCCACCCATGACGTGATCACGCGGGCGATCACGGCGCTCGAGAACCTCGAGCATCGCGGCGCCACCGGCGCCGACCCATGCACGGGCGACGGCGCAGGGATCCTGATGCAGATGCCCGATGAGTTGATGCGCGCGGTGGTCGACTTCGAGCTGCCCGCGCTCGGCGCCTACGGCGTGCTGATGTGCTTCCTGCCGACCGAGCAGGCGCCGCGCGAGCGCCTCGAAGCGCTGCTCGCGCGGATCGTGCAGACGGAGGGCCAGGAGCTGCTCGGCTGGCGCGACGTGCCGATCGACGAGCAGCACATGGGGGAGGTCGCGGCGGCTTGTCGGCCGGTGATCCGTCAGCTGTTCGTCGGTGCGGGCGCCGCGCAGCGTGAGGACCAGGACGCGTTCGAGCGCAAGCTCTACGTGATCCGCCGCATCAGCGACCTGACCGCGCAGGACCCTGGCCTGTACGTGACCTCGAGCTCCTCGCGCACGATCAACTACAAGGGCATGCTGATCAGCTATCAGCTCGGGAAGTTCTACACCGATCTGAGCGACGAGCGGATCAAGAGCGCGCTCGCGCTCGTGCATTCACGCTTCTCGACCAACACCTTCCCCAGCTGGCAGCTCGCGCACCCGTACCGCGTGATCTGTCACAACGGCGAGATCAACACCGTCATGGGCAACGTCAACTGGATGCGAGCACGCGAGTCAGAGCTGCACAGCGAGCTGTTCGGCGAGGACCTCGAGAAGATCCTGCCGGTCGTGACGCCCGGCAACTCCGACTCGGCGACCTTCGACAACGTCCTCGAGCTGCTGATGCTCGGCGGTCGCTCGCTGCCGCACGCGGCGATGATGATGATCCCCGAGGCCTAC
The DNA here is from genome assembly GCA_963838405.1 of uncultured Solirubrobacteraceae bacterium. Taxonomy (GTDB): domain Bacteria; phylum Actinomycetota; class Thermoleophilia; order Solirubrobacterales; family Solirubrobacteraceae; genus Palsa-744. The sequence goes on from CAWIRA010000001.1 coordinate 392,938, forward strand.
CGCGACCGCGACGACCTCCCGGACTACCTCAAGGGCTTCTACGCGTTTCACTCGTGCATCATGGAGCCGTGGGACGGGCCGGCGTCGGTCGCCTTCACCGACGGGCGCGTCGTCGGCGCGACGCTCGACCGCAACGGCTTGCGCCCCGGACGCTGGGTGGAGACGACCGACGGCTATGTGGTGCTCGGCTCGGAGTCGGGACTGCTCGACGTGCCGCCCGAGCAGGTTCGTCGTCTCGGTCGCTTGCAGCCCGGCAAGCTGTTCCTCGTCGACCTCGAGCGCGGACGCATCGTCGAGGACGAGGAGGTCAAGCGCGAGGTCTCCACGCGTCATCCCTACGGCGAGTGGTACGCGCGCAACGCGGTGCCGTTCCACGATCTGCCGGCTTCCGAGCAGGTGACGCTGTCAGACCAGCCGCTGCACCTGCGCCAGCGCGCGTTCGGCTATTCGCAGGAGGATTTGCGCGTGCTGCTGGCGCCGATGGCCGTCGACGCGGCCGAGCCGATCGGCTCGATGGGCAACGACGTCTCGCTGGCGGTCCTCTCAGATCAGGCGCCGCCGCTGTTCTCCTACTTCAAGCAGCTGTTCGCGCAGGTCACCAACCCGCCGATCGACCCGATCCGCGAGGAAATCGTGATGAGCCTGGCGACGAGCCTCGGCAACGAGCGCAACCTGCTCGACGAGACCCCCGAGCACGCGCACAAGCTGCTGCTCGACCAGCCGATCCTGCTCAACCGCGAGCTCGAGACGCTGCGCCACGTCGATCACGAGGTCTACGCGGCACGCACGATCGACATCACCTGGCCGGTGGCCGACGGGCCGACCGGGATGAGCGAGGCGATCGAGCGTATCTGCCGCCAGGCTCGCGAGGCGATCGCCGAACGCGTCAACATCATCATCCTCTCCGACCGCCAGATCGGGCCGCGGCGCGCGCCGATCCCGTCGCTGCTGGCCGTCGCCGCCGTGCACCACCACTTGGTACTCGAGGGCACACGTCTGCGGGTCGGCATGATCGTCGAGTCGGGCGAGCCGCGCGAGGTTCATCACTTCGCGACGCTGATCGGCTACGGCGTCAGCGCGATCAACCCGTACCTGATGCTCGAGACGCTCGATGAGCTCGTCGCGGAAGGGCGCATCGTCCGCGCCGGCGCGGACGCAGACGCCGCTGCGCTCAGCGCCGAGGACGCTGCCCAGAACGTCGTCAAGGCGATCGGCAAAGGCCTGCTGAAGACGATCTCCAAGATGGGCATCTCGACGATCCAGTCCTACCGCGGCGCGCAGATCTTCGAGGCGGTCGGCCTCGACAAGCAGCTGATCGACAAGCATTTCACGTATACGGCGTCGCGCATCGGCGGCGTCGACGTCGGCGTGCTCGCCGCCGAGGCGCTCGAGCGTCACGCCCGCGCCTATCCGCCGCGTGGCGGCACCCGCGAAGAGCTGTTGCCGGTGGGCGGCGTTTACGCATGGCGGCGCGACGGCGAGCACCACATGTGGAACCCCGAGACGATCGCGCTCGTCCAGCATGCTGTGCGCGAGGCCAACGGCGACGTGGCGGCGGCGCTGGGGGGCGACCGCGAGGCCCACACGGCGGTGCGCGAGAGCCCCGCGTTCGAGAAGTACCGCGAGTACGCGCGCGAGGTCAACGACGACGCCGCGCGCAGGGCGACGCTGCGCGGCCTGCTTCAGATCGGCGCCGGCCCAGCCTCCGCCGCGCCGGCGATCCCGCTCGAGGAGGTCGAGCCGGCGAGCGAGATCGTCAAGCGCTTCTGCACCGGCGCGATGAGCCTCGGCTCGATCTCGCGCGAGGCGCACGAGACGCTCGCGATCGCCATGAACCGCTTGGGCGGACGCTCGAACACGGGCGAGGGCGGGGAGGACCCCGTGCGCTTCAAGCCGGACGCTAACGGCGACCGGCGCCGCTCGGCGATCAAGCAGGTCGCCTCGGGCCGCTTCGGCGTGACGATCCACTACCTGGTCAACGCCGACGAGCTGCAGATCAAGATGGCGCAGGGCGCGAAGCCGGGAGAGGGCGGCCAGCTGCCGGGGCACAAGGTCGACGCCTACATCGGCTCGATTCGCCACACGACCCCCGGCGTCGGGCTGATCTCACCGCCACCGCACCACGACATCTACTCGATCGAGGACCTCAAGCAGCTGATCTATGACCTGCGCTGCTCCAACCCCAAGGCCCAGGTGTCGGTCAAGCTCGTCTCCGAGGTCGGCGTCGGCACCGTCGCGGCAGGCGTCTCGAAGGCGAACGCCGACCGTGTGCTGATCGCCGGGCACGACGGCGGCACCGGCGCCTCGCCGCTGTCCTCGATCCAGGCCGCCGGCATACCGTGGGAGATCGGCCTCGCCGAGACGCAGCAGACGCTGCTGCTCAACGATCTGCGCTCGCGCATCATCGTGCAGACCGACGGCCAGCTGAAGACCGGGCGCGACGTGGTGATCGCGGCGATGCTCGGCGCGGATGAGATGGGCTTCTCGACGGCGCCGCTGATCGCGACGGGCTGCATCATGATGCGCGCCTGCCACCTCAACACCTGCCCCGTCGGCATCGCCACGCAGGACCCGGAGCTGCGCAAGCGCTTCAAGGGCACCCCCGAGCACGTCGTCAACTTCTTCTTCTTCGTCGCCGAGGAGGTCCGCGAGATCCTGGCGTCGTTGGGGATGCGCTCGCTCGACGAGGCGACCGGTCGCGTCGACCTGCTCGGCGTCAGCGACGCGATCGAGCACTGGAAGGCGCGCGGTGTCGACCTCAGCCACATCCTCACCCACATCGAGCTGGGTGAGGATGCGCCGCGCCGCCGCGTCGAAGCGCCGCCGCAGGTGCTGGACGACGCGCTCGACTGGCAGCTCGTGGAGCACGCGCGGCCGGCGCTGGAGCAGCGTCAGCCGGTCAGCGTGAGCCTCCCGATCCGCAACCGCAACCGCTGCGTCGGCGGCATCCTCTCGAGCCACATCGCCGAACGCCACGGCGCCGTCGGCCTGCCGGAGGACTCGATCGTCGTCGAGTTCGAGGGCTCGGCCGGGCAGAGCTTCGGCGGTTGGCTGGCCCCGGGGGTGACGTTCACGCTGCGTGGCGACGCCCAGGATTACGCCGGCAAGGGGCTCTCCGGCGGCGTCTTCGCGATCCGCCCGCGCGAGGGCATGCGCGCGGACTTCGAGGCCGAGCACAACGTCATCGTCGGTAACACCGTGCTCTACGGCGCGACCGCAGGTCGCGCGTTCTTCCGCGGCCTCGCGGGCGAGCGCTTCGCGGTGCGCAACTCTGGCGCGTGGGCGGTCGTCGAGGGCATCGGCGACCACGGCTGCGAGTACATGACCGGTGGGCGCGTGGTCGTGCTCGGCCCGACCGGGCGCAACTTCGCCGCCGGCATGAGCGGCGGCGTGGCGTACGTGCTCGACGAGGACGGCACCTTCGCGCAGCGCTGCAACATGGGCATGGTCGGCTTCGAACAGCCGTCGGAGGCCGACGCGATCGAGCTGCGCGCGATGATCGAAGAGCATCTGCGTCGCACCGACTCGACGGTGGCGGCGCGCGTGCTGCGCGAGTGGGACCTGCTGCTCGGACGCGGCGCGTTCGTGAAGGTCATGCCGAACGACTACAAGCGCGTGCTGCGTGAGCTGGCAGAGCAAGAGGCGCTCGCGACGAGCGCCGCCGGCAACGGTCGCCCCGCGCGCACGCGCCCGCTCGACCCGGTCGGTGAGACGGGCGGCTGATGGGCAAGCTCGGCGGCTTTCTGCAGATCGAACGTCACGGCGTCCCGCAGCGGGATCCGGCCGAGCGCGCGCGCGACTACCACGAGTTTTTGCTGGCGCGCCCGGTCGCGGAGCTGCGCGAGCAGGGCGCGCGCTGCATGGACTGCGGCGTGCCGTTCTGTCACAACGGCTGTCCTCTTGGCAACCTGATCCCTGACTGGAACGACCTCGTCTATCGCGACCGCTTCGCCGACGCGATCGTGCAGTTGCACGCGACCAACAACTTCCCTGAGTTCACCGGGCGCCTGTGCCCGGCGCCGTGCGAGGCGTCGTGCGTGCTCGAGATCCGCGAGGGCGACGCGGTCACGATCAAACAGATCGAGAACGCGATCGTCAACCGCGCCTGGGAGGAGGGCTGGATCACGCCGCAGCCGCCGCGAAGCGAGCGCGAAACCGGCCAGGCCGTCGCGGTCGTGGGCTCCGGCCCGGCGGGCATGGCCGCCGCGCAGCAGCTGCGCCGGGCCGGTCATCGCGTGACGCTGTTCGAGCGGGACGAGGCGATCGGCGGGCTCGTGCGCTTCGGCGTGCCGGACTTCAAGATCGAAAAGACGGTCGTGCAACGGCGTGTCGAGCAGCTGATCGCCGAGGGCGTGGAGATGCGTTGCGGCGTCGAGGTCGGTAGCGACGTCGACGTGCAGGAGCTGCGCGACGGCTTTGACGCGGTCGTGCTGGCGACCGGCTCGCGCGTGCCGCGCGACCTTCCCGTGCCCGGCCGCGAGCTCGACGGCGTGCACTTCGCGATGGACTACCTCTACCAGCGCAACCGCTGGGTCGCACAGCAGCTGGGAGACGCGTCGGTAGCTGCGCAGCCGCCGATTGGACGCGAGATCAGCGCCGCCGGCAAGGATGTCGTCGTGATCGGCGGCGGCGACACCGGCGCGGACTGCGTCGGCAACGCGCTGCGCGAGCGCGCCCGCTCGGTGGTGCAGCTGGAGCTGCTCGCCGAGCCGCCGGCGGAGCGCCCCGACGACCGCACGCCGTGGCCGCTGTGGCCGCTGAAGTACCGCCGGAGCTACGCGATGCAGGAGGCGCTCGAGCTGAGCGCGGGCGAGCAGGACTACTCGGTCACCACGACCGCGTTCGCCGGCGACGACGCCGGTGCGGTGGCAGGACTACGGATCGCTCAGGCGATGGCGCAGCCGCCGTTCGAGCCGCTCGCCGGCACCGAGCGCGAGCTGCCCGCGCAGCTGGTGCTGCTGGCGATGGGGTTCCTGCACCCCGAGCAGACGCTGCTCGACCAGCTCGGCGTCGAAAAGGACGCCCGCGGAAACGTCAAGTCCGTGAAGCCCTACACGACGTCGGTTGATGGTGTGTTCGCTGCCGGTGACGCCCGCCGCGGCCAGTCGTTGATCGTGTGGGCGATCAACGAGGGTCGCCAGTGCGCGCGCATCGTCGACCGCTTTCTCGCGGCGCAACGACACGAAGACGACGGCTCGCTGGCGCTCGCCGGCGAAGACGGCGGCCTGGCCGGTCACGCCGATGCGGACAGCGGGCCGGACGGGCCGCCGCTGCACGTGCACCCCGGCGTCGGCGCGTCGGAAGCGTAGCCGGCGTGTCCGGCGCGCTCGATCTGCAACAGCGGCGCGAGCCCCCGAACGTCTGTGTGATCGGCGCCGGCTCCTCCGGCATCACGGCGCTCAAGGCGCTGCACGAGCGTGGGATCCCGTTCGACTGCTTCGAGAAGTCCGACCGCATCGGCGGCAACTGGGTGTTCGAAAACCGCAACGGCATGTCGGCCGCCTATCGCGACCTCTTCATCAACACCTCGCGCCCGCGCATGGAGTACTCGGATTTCCCAATGCCCGACTCCTATCCGGACTTCCCGCATCACACCCAGATCGCCGCCTACTTCGACGCCTACGTCGAGCACTTCGGCCTGCGCGAGCGGATCACCTTCGAGACGGGCGTCGAGCGCGCGACGCGCGACGCGCACGGCGTCTGGACGGTCGAGCTCGACACCGGCGAGAGCCGCAGCTACGACGCGCTGCTCGTCGCCAACGGTCACCACTGGAATCCCCGCTGGCCGGAACCGGCGTTCCCCGGCGCGGACACCTTCAGCGGCAGCCAGCTGCACGCACACTCCTATGTCGAGAACTCGATCTTCGCCGGCAAGCGCGTGGTGGTCCTGGGAATGGGAAACTCGGCGATGGACATCGCCGTCGAGTCCTCCTACGTCGCCGAGCGAACCTACCTCGCGGCGCGCCAGGGCGTTTGGATCCTCCCGAAGTACATATTCGGCAAACCGATAGACCAGATGCGCAACGATCCGCGCGTCCCGTTCAAGATCCGCCAGCGGATGATGCAGCAGCTGATCCGCAGCTACGCCGGACCACCCGAGCGCTACGGGCTGCCGAAGCCCAACCATCGTTTCGGCGAGTCGCATCCGACGGTCTCAGGCCGCATCCTCGACCGCATACAGCACGGCACGATCACGCCGAAGCCGAACATCGAGTCGCTCGAAGGCGAGCGTGTGCGTTTCACCGACGGGAGCAGCGCAGAGGTTGACGTGGTCGTCTACTGCACCGGCTACCAGATCACCTTTCCATTCTTCGAGGAGAGCCTGATCTCAGCGCCCGAGAATCGCATCGACCTTTATCGCCGGGTCTTTCATCCGGAGATCCCAAACGTGTTCTTCATCGGCCTGCTGCAGCCGTTGGGAGCAATCATGCCGCTCGCCGAGGCTCAGGGAGCGTGGGTTGGCGACTACCTGCTCGGCGACTATGCGCTGCCGGACCCGGGTGAGCTGCGCGCGGATATCGAAGCCGAACAGGCGGCGATGCGCAAGCGCTACGTCGCGTCCAAGCGCCACACGATCCAGGTCGACTACGAGGACTATCTGCACGCCCTGGCGAAGGAGCGTCGCACGGGCAGCGCACGCGCGCGCGCAAACGGGTATATCCCACCGGCGTCATGCCGACCTTCTGCCGTCACAACCGCTTCATAGAGCGCTGCCCGATCTGCAGCAAGACGCTGGCCGGCAACGGCGCCTCAGCACGCGGCTCCTCGCCGACGCGCGCGCGCTCCGGCGGCGAGGCAACGCGCCGCCGCCACGCGCGAGGCCAGGGCGTGCGGATTCAGCGCGAGGGCCGCGCCGAGGACGACGGCTATCGCGCCGAGCTCGTGCCGGGGCTGCGCGCCTCCGCCGACGCGCTGCGCCTGACCCACGAGATCGCCTTCTCGGTCGGGCGGCTGCTCGCGCTAGCGGCGCAGCCGCCGGGGCTGTACAGCGAAGCGCGCGCGCTCGCCGAGCAGGACCTGGAGCGCGCCACCTGGATCTGCTTCCTGATCGCCTATCTCGGTCCGCTCGAGGACAGCGATCCGTTCGCGGGCATCCGCATGGTGCTCGCCGCCCCTCCGGGTGAGCTGCCGGACCTCGACGGAGTCCCGCTTGGCCCGCGCAGCTCGCACGAGCCTGCGCGCGGCTCCGAGACGCTGCTCGCGTATCGCCAGTGGGTGGCGCGCGGTGGGCGCGCGAACGTGTCCACGCAGGCCTCGACGGTCGAGGGAACGCAGGCGGCGGCGTTCACCGGTGACCCGGCATGGGGTCCCGCGCGGCGCTTCGAGCGCGTGTTCGAGCGCCTGGCGCTGCCGGGCTTCGCCCGCGCGGCCCGCTACGAGCTGCTGGTGACGCTCGGGCGTCTCGGACTGTACGAGCTGACGCCCGACTCGCTGCACCTGGCGGGCGCGAGCGGACTCTCCTCGGAAGACCTCACGACGCTGGCCGCCAAGCGCGTGTTCGGCATCGGTGACCCGCTCGTGCTCGAGCGGCGCGCGCACGCGCTCGCAGAGGCCGTCGCGGTGCCGATCGAGACGCTCGATCTGGCACTCGCCAACTGGCAATCGCCCGAGCCGGCGACGCTGGGCTTCCCGCGGGAGACGCTCGACGACGGGGCGTTCGAGCGCGCCGGCGCCGCCCTCGGGCTCTGACCGCGCGAGCTAGAAATGCCGTCCACACGGCCACCTACAGTGCGTGCAACACAGTTGTCCCGAACCACCCAGGGAGTCGCTGATGCCACTCTGTTTCATCGAGCCGCAGGATGCAATCCGCGTGATCGCCGAGTCCGTCGGTCGTGAGGCGCGCCGCCAGCTCGTGGGCGAGGTGGTGCGTGCCTGGGTCGACGACATCCCCGACCAGGAACTCTCCGTCCACTACGCAAAGGCGATTGCGGACCTCGACGAGGACGACCTGCACCTCCTGGCCGCCTGGCACGCCTCACTCGAGGTCGGTCAGCCGATCCCCAACACCGAGTTCCTCGTCGGCGTGTTTCCGAGCCTCGGCGAGAATCGGCGGGAGGCGCTCAAGATCGCCGCCGGCTTTCGCGGCGAGGAGGCGTTCCAGGCAGGCGTCGCGGAGGACCAGGCGCTGGACACGGTGCTGCCCCGCCTCTCCAACGAGCGGGCGATCGAGCTCGCGAACGAGTGCATCCAGCTGTACATGTGGGACCGCCTCGGTTGCGACAACTAGCGGGCCGTATGCCGGCGCGCTACTGCGTCCTCGGCGGCTCGCGTACCGAAGCCGGGAGACACTCGCTCCGCTCGCATCCCCGTTTCGGCCAGCACGCCACGCCGCCTGCGTCCTTGTATCGCTTGGCCTACGCCCCGCTAGCCAGCTAGCGGGGCGGGGCTTTGAGGGCGCGGTAGCCGAGGTAGAAGTGCAGCGCCGCCGGGGCGAGGAACAGCAGCCCCCACCAGATCCCGCGGGCACAGACCCACACGCCGAGGCCGAGCAGCCACAGGCCGACGGCAAAGCGCACCGCGGCGACGGAGTGGCCGTGACCCTGAGCGTATGCGTTCAGCCGTTTCATGGCTCAACCCCAGTGTAGGCATGGCCCAAGCGTGCCGCCGCCTTGCGCGCGGCTAGACTGGCGAGGAATGACCGAGACCGAAGCGATGCCCACCGAGGATGACGTGATGGATGCGCTCTCCAACGTGATCGATCCCGAGCTTGGGCTCGACTTCGTCGAACTCGGACTGATCTACGGGGTGGAGGTCGCCGAGGGCAACGTGCGCGTGACGTTCACGCTGACCACGCCGGGATGCCCGATCGGACCGCAGGTCAACGAACAGATCGAAGAGTTCGTTGGCGATCTCGACGGCGTCAAGGCGGTCGAGTCGGAGATGGTGTTCACACCGCCGTGGTCGCCGGAGATGATGAGCGAGGACGCCAAGTTCGCACTCGGCTACTCAGCTCGCGCCGAACGGCGCTGCCGGTCCAACCACGAGCCGGCGCCGGCACGACCCCCAATCAGGACGGAGCTTCAGTTGTACATAGGCATCGGAGTCGCAGGCTTCATCATCTACGCCTTTCTGCTGGTCTATTTCGGCGTCAAAACGATGCGCAACGGGCATTGGGCCCTGTTCATCATCGGGTTCTTCTTCTTTCCGCTGTGGATCGTCGGCGGCATGATCCCGCCGAAGGGGATGTCGCGCATGGACGCGATGTATGCCGAGAAAGAACGCGGGGCCTGACCGCTTCGCCTCCTGAATAGCTCAGACGGGTGCGGCGGTGCGCTCGCGCGCGAGGGCGACGAGCGTCGCAAGTTCGGACGCGATGCTCTCGCCGATCGCATCGATGTCAGGAAGCGCGTCGAAGTCGCCGAGCAGCCCGAAGTTCATCTGACCGTTGTAGGACATGATCGCGATCGCGAGCGCGTGGTTCTCGGGCAGGAACGCCACCGGGATCGCGTGAAGCATCTCGCGTCCGAGCACGTAGAGCGGGAACTGCGGGCCAGGCACGTTGGTGACGATCAGGTTGAACAGGCGCGTGGAGAAGTTCAGCCGCGACGCCTGCGCGAGGATCGTCGGCGGCGCGAAGTTCTGCGCGCCCGAGATTACCTCGGCCCCGAGTGCCTGCTTTGACTCCTTCAGCCCGTCCATCGCGCTCGTGACGAAGCGCAGGCGGTTGATCGGGTCGCTGATGTAGATCGGCAACGGCCCGCGCATCACCACGATGCGGTTGCCGCCGTGGTGATGCTCGCCCTCGCTGCGGACGGACACCGGCACCAGCGCCCGCATCTCGACGCCGGCGGTGTGCCGGCCGCGCGAGATCAGGAACGTTCGCAGCGCGCCGGCGACCACCGCCAGCACAACGTCGTTGACGGTGCCTCCGAAGGCGTTCTTCACCAGCTTGAAGTCCTCGAGCTGCGCCGTCACCCCGATGAAGCGCCGATGCGGCCCGATCGGCACGTTCAACGGCGTTTCCGGCGCCGGGTTGAGCCCGGCCCAGACGATCTCGCCGACGCCCTCGGCCGCCTCGCGAGCGCGCGCCAGCGCGCGCTCGGGATGTGTGAGCGCGTCGATCGCGCCCTCTGCCAGCGCGACTCCGGCGCGCACGGCGCCCAACAGGCCCGCGGCCAGCAGGTGCGGGGTTCCCGGCTCGGGATGCGGCTGCCACGCGCGCCCGCTGATCGGCGTCTGCGGCGGATCGGGAGACAGGTCGAACAGCACCGTCGCGAGATCGACGCCGGCGATGCCGTCGATCAGCGAGTGATGCGTCTTGGTGATCAGCGCGAAGCGGTCGTCTTCGAGGCCCTCGATCAGCCACATCTCCCACAGCGGCTTCGAGCGGTCGAGCTGCTGGGAGAAGATCCGCGCGGTCAGGTCCTGCAGCTGCTCCCACTTCCCGGGGGCAGGCAGCGCCGTGTGACGCACGTGGTAGTCGAGGTTGAAGCTGGGATCATCGACCCACACCGGGCGCCCACTGTCAAGCGCCGTGTGGGCGAGCTTGTGGCGGTAGCGGGGTACCAGGTGCAGCCGCCGCCGGATCTGCTCGAGGAATTCGTCCATGCTCGGCGGCGGTCCTTCGACGATCGTCAGGCCGCCGATGTGCATGTGCGAGACGGCGCTCTCCTGATGCAGGAACGACGCGTCTACCGGCGTCAGGCGATCGAGGTGTCGCTGGCTCATCAGGGTTAGCCTAGCGGGGTGCCCCCTACAATGGCAGCTGTGTCGAATACGGTCGAGAAGCTGCTGCTGGCGGCGCCCCGTGGCTACTGCGCGGGCGTCGATCGCGCGGTGCAAACGGTGCAGCGCGCGCTCGCGATCCACGGCGCGCCGGTGTACGTGCGCAAGGAGATCGTCCACAACAAGCACGTCGTGGCGCAGCTGGCGGAGCGTGGCGCGATCTTCGTCGACGAGCAGACAGAGGTACCCGAGGGTGCCGTCTGCGTGTTCTCGGCGCACGGCGTCGCGCCGAGTGTCCGCAGCGGCGCGGCCGAACGTGGCCTGCAGACGATCGACGCCACCTGCCCGCTCGTGACGAAGGTGCATCGCGAGGCTGTGCGCTTCGCGCAGGAGGGCTACACGGTCGTGCTCGTCGGTCACGACGGACACGAGGAGGTCGAAGGCACGATGGGCGAGGCGCCGGAGCAGATCGTGCTCGTCCAGAACGAGGCCGATGTCGAGGAGCTCGAGGTAGAGGACCCGCAGCGGATCGCCTACATCACCCAGACGACGCTCGCCGTCGATGAAACGAGCGCGATCCTCGACAGGCTGCGTGAGCGCTTCCCGAGCATCGTCGGTCCGCGCACCGACGACATTTGCTACGCGACCACCAACCGCCAGGCCGCCGTCAAGCAGATGGCGGCAAGCTGCGATCTGATGCTCGTCATCGGCTCGCGCAACTCCTCGAACTCCGTGCGCCTGGTCGAGGTCGCGCGCGACTGCGGCACCGAGGCTCACCTGATCGACTCTGCACGCGAGCTCCAGGAGGAGTGGCTGGAGGGCGCGCGTGTGGTCGGCATCTCCTCGGGCGCGAGCGCTCCCGAGGAGCTCGTCAGCGAGCTGGTCGACGCCTTCCGCGTGCGCGGCGTGGCCGACATCTCCGAGTTCGACGTCGTCCGCGAGGACGTACGCTTCATGCTTCCGAAGCAGATCCGCGGCGCCGCCACGCCGGCGCCGCGCGCGGACGGCGTGGCGGGAGCCTCCTCCTGAGCGACGCAGGTCGTTCGGCGCCGCCGCCTGGGCGGAGCTGTCCGTGCGCGCGAGGTCAGCGATGCGCACGCTGATCGTCTCGGACCTGCATCTTGGGAGCGTCTCGCACGCCGACCTGTTGCGCCGTCCCGAGTTGCGCGCTGCGCTGCTCGACGCGATCGCCGATGCCGAGCGGGTGGTTCTCCTGGGAGACGTCCTCGAGTTGCGCCACGGGCCGATGCGCGACGCGCTGGCCGCGGCGCGCCCGTGCTTCGAGGACATCGGGCAGGCGCTCGCTGGCAAGGAGCTCGTGATCGTCGCCGGCAACCACGATCACGCGCTCGTCGAACCTTGGCTCGCACGTCGCGGCGAGGAGGCGGAGTCGCCGCAGCTGGGCGTCGAGCAACTGCTCGAGCCGGCGCTGGTCTCGCCCGTGCTCGAGCGCATCGCCGGGTGGGTCTCACCGGCGCGGCTGCGCGTCGCGTATCCCGGCCTGTGGCTGCGGCCTGACGTGTACGCCACGCACGGGCACTACCTCGACTGCCATCTGACGGTGCCGACGCTCGAGCGGCTGAGCCTCGGCGTCATGAGTCGCGTGCTGGGACGCCCGGCCAGCGGCTTCGACTCCGTCGGCGACTATGAGGCGACCGTCGCGCCGATGTTCGCGTGGCGTGACGCCGTCGCGCGCGACGGTCCGACGGGCACCGCGCTGAACGGCGGCGCGACGGTCACCGCCTGGAACGCGCTCCGAGCAGACAGAAACGGGTTCAGCGGGTATCAGGATCTCGGGCGCTGGCTGCGCGCGCGAGCGATCGTCGGAGCCTTCACGCTCACCGTCGCCGGGCTCAACCGCGCTGGTATCGGTCCGCTCCACGCAGACCTCTCCGCTGCCGAGCTGCGTCGCGCCGGCCTGCGGGCGATGGGTGAGGTGGCGGCGCGGGTCGGCCTCGGCGATGCATACGTCGTCTTCGGTCACACCCATCGTGCGGGACCGCTTCCCGGGGACGACGAGCACGAGTGGCGCGGGCGCGACGGCGCGCGCCTGGTGAACGCCGGCAGCTGGACCTATGCGCCGATCTTCCTCACCGAGGAGCCCGGCGAGAGCCCGTACTGGCCGGGCGTCTGCGTGCTCGTCGACGACGACGGTCCGCCGCGGCTCACGCGCCTGCTGCAGGACCGCACGCACGCCCAACTTCGCGCCACTGGCTCACGCCGAGGCGATCCCCGGCGTGAAGCAGGTGGCGAGGCAGCGCACGCCGCTGCCGATCACGAGCTCGAGTGAGCCGTTCGTGTGCCTCGCGTGCTCGACGAGCGGATACGCGCCGGGATATGTCACCGCGATCTCGGCGCCGCCGGTGCTCAGGCCACCGTTGACCGTGACGACGCCGGCGCCATCGAGCACCGCCCACACGCCGCCGGCCTCATACGGGCCCGAGTACGGCCCCTGCTGATCTTGCGTCTGCGGCGCGAGCAGCGCGCCGGGGGCGTCCTCTGGGCGTAGCGGCGCGAGCGGCTCGCGTGTGACGCCGAGCAGCTCCTGGATCGCAAGCTCCGTTTCCGGGTATCCGCCCTCGCCGTAGTGGTACTCGAACAGTCGCGCGCGGCCGTCGAACAGGTAGCGCGACGGCCAGCCTTCGTTGCCGTAGGCCTGCCACATTTCAAGCTCGCTGTCGAGGAGCACCGGATACTCGATGCCCAAGCGCAACACTGCGTCCCTCGCAGCCGACTCGTCTGTCGAGGCATCGAAGCCTGGACAGTGCACACCGATCACGCGCAGCCCGTCTGTGGCGTAGCGCGCGTGCCAGGCCTTCACGTACGGCAGCGTGCGCAGCGAGTTGGGCCGACAGAAGTCCCAGAACTCGACGAGCAGCGGCTTGCCCTGCTTGAGGATCGACTGTGGCCCGCTGGCGTTGACCCAAGGCCCCGGCGGGAAAGGCGGCGCAGGAATCGTGTCAACAGGCGCGCGCATTGCATGGTCGCGGCGCTCCTGAGAGGCGGGAGTCGCAAGCCTGCCAAGGACGCAGTGAGCGAAGTGTGCTTCGCACATACCCCTTCGGGGCACAGGCGAGCCAGATCGAGGACGCCGGCAGGCGCAGCGAATCGCGCCTCTCAGCCGATGGAGCCGACCATCTCCAACTGTATGAGCCGATTGAGCTCGACCGCGTACTCCATCGGCAGCTCCTTCGTTACCGGCTCGATGAAGCCGTTGACGATCATCGCTGCCGCCTCGTCCTCGGTGAAGCCGCGCGAGCCCATGTAGAAGAGCTGGTCGTCGGAGATGCGCCCGACGGTGGCCTCGTGGGCGACCGTCACGTGCGGGTTCTGGATCTGGATGTCGGGCCAGGTGTCGGATTTCGATTCGCCGTCCATCATCAGCCCGTCGCACTGCACGCGGGCTTTGGAGCCGGCCGAGTTGTGGCCCATCTTGACCAAGCCGCGGTAGCCCATGATGCCGCCGTCCTTGGAGATCGACTTGGCGAGGATGTTCGACGTCGTGTTCGGGGCCAGGTGCACGACCTTCGCGCCGGTGTCCTTGTGCACGCCTTTACCGGCCACGCCGACGTTCAGGTGGTCTGCGCGCGCGCCCTCGCCCATCAGGAACGAGCCCGGGTAGAGCATCACGTACTTGGCGCCCATCGAACCGCCGACCCACTCGACCGTGCCCTCGGCGTCGACGATCGCACGCTTGGTGTTGAGGTTGTAGACGTCCTTGGACCAGTTCTGCACGGTCGTGTAGCGCGCCTTGGCGCCCTCGTGCACGAAGATCTCGACGACGGCCGAGTGCATCGAGTTGACGCTGTAGGTCTGCGCCGTGCAGCCCTCGATGTAGTTCACCTCGGCGCCCTCGTCGGCGACGATCAACGTGTGCTCGAAGGTGCCCTCGCCGGCGCCCTCCATGCGGAAGTACGACTGCAGTGGCAGGTCGCACTTGACGCCCTTGGGGATGTAGCAGAAGGCCCCACCCGACCATACCGCGCCGTGCAGCGCCGAGAACTTGTTGTCCTGCGCCGGCACGCACTTGGTCATGAAGTATTTCTGCACCAGCTCCGGGTACTCGGTGATCGCCGTGTCCATCGAGCAGAACAGGATGCCCTGCTTGGCGTACTCCTCCTTCAGGCCCTCGTACACCGGCTCCTGGCGCCACACGCCGACGACGCCAGCAAGATGCTCGCGCTCGGCCTGGGGGATGCCGAGGTCCTCGTAGGTCTGCTTCATCTCGGCCGGGACTTCATCCCAGCTGTTGAAGCGCCCGGCGGTCGGCGGCGAGTAGAGAACGAGGTCGTCGAGGTTCAGGCCGCTCAGGTCCGGACCCCACGTCGGGATCGGCTTGCGTTCGAAGATCTCCAGCGACTTCAGTCGTTTCTCGGCCATCCAGTCGGGCTCGCCCTTGATCTTCGACAGCTCGGTCACGACCTCGCGCGAGATCCCCTGACGCGCGCGCAGCTGACCCTGGTCGTCCTCGACGATCGGGCTGGGCTTTGCGATCTTCGTGCTGTCAATCGTGGCCATGAGACTCCTCGCTGGCGGTTCGCTGGGCAATCCTGTGCTGTGCAGTAGGAATTGTATCGAGGCTGGCAGGCCTCACCAGAGCGTCGCCACCGGATCGAACGCGCGAATCGCGCGGTCGCGTGTGACCAGACGGGCGTCCGTCGCGCGGGCGGTGGCATAGATCAGGCGATCGACCGGGTCTCCGGGGAAGGAGCGCGAGTCGAGCAGCGCCGCCGCGACAGCGATCGCTGCGCTTGGCGCCAGCGCCTCGACGCGCGCTTGCGCGAGCGCCTGGCGAACCCACAGGCCGATATCGCGGTCGAGCGAGATGCGTCCGCGCACGGCGAGCATCGCCAGCTCCCAGGCGCTCATCGTCGATACGCCGACGCTGGGCGCCTCATCGATCGCCGCCCGTGCCTGTTCCGACAGATGCTCCGGTGCGGTGAGCCACCACAGCCAGGCGTGCGTGTCGAGCACGATCACGCCGCGGTGGCGTTCCACGCGATGTCGAGTGGCTCGACGAGCTCGTCGTCGGACACGTTGAATGTGACCGAGCCTCGCAGGCTTTCCGGTGCCTTCGCGGCGGACACGCGCGCGACGGCGCGGCCGCGCTTGGTGATCACGATCTCCTCACCGGTACTCGCCACCTCGTCGAGCATCGCCAAGCACTGCGCCTTGAATTGACTCGCCGAGACGATGCGGGCAGACATGACCATAGTCACAGTACCATGGTCAGGAATCTATGCTGCTCTACAACTCACAGGTCTCGGGCAACTGCTACAAGGTCCGCCTGCTCCTCGCGCACCTCGGCCTCGCCTACGAGCGTCGCGACGTCGACGTGGTCGATCGATCGAATCGCGCCGAGTTTCTCGGAGGGCTCAATCCTGCGCTGCGGGTTCCGGTGCTGGTATTCGACGACGGCCGTTCCCTGGCTGAGTCCAACGCGATCCTCTGGTGGCTGGGGGAGGGCACGCAGTACATCCCCGCCGACTCCTTCGACCGCGCGAAGCTACTGCAGTGGATGTTCTTCGAGCAGTACAGCCACGAGCCCAACATCGCGGTCGTCAGGTTCTGGGTCGCCGTCGCCGCCACGCCGGCGCCGGCGGGCGAGATCGAGGCACGTCGCAAGGCGGGTTACGCGGCGCTGGAGGCGATGGAGCGCGAGCTCGCATCCAGGGAGTTCCTCGTAGCCGAGACCTACACAATCGCCGACATCGCGCTCTACGCCTACACGCACGTCGCGGGCGAGGGTGGGTTCGAGCTGTCTGGCTATCCAGGCATCACGGCGTGGCTCGAGCGCGTGGCCGCTCAGCCGGGATACGTTTGGATCGGGGCCTGACGCGGGCGTAGGCTGGACGCGACTCAGCTTTGGTCGCGCAGAAGCTCGTCGAGGGTGCGGCCGCTGAGCACCGAGGAGGGTTGCTCGGCGACGATGTCCGAACCAGGGAGCGCCTGCTCGTCGCGGCGCTTCAGCAGCAGCCACTGCGGCTTCGGCCCCGGCCGTGTGCGCTGCAAGGCAAAGCCGCCACGCAGCTTCTCGCCGTGCAGCACGAACACCGCGTGACCGCGCTCGAGCGCTTGCGGCCACGCCACGCGGCCGCCCTGCTCGTACTCCCCGCGGTCCCAGATCACCACGCCGCCGTGCTCGGTGCGACCCTCGAACGAGTTATGCGCGAGGTCGTGGTCCTCGACCTGCACCGCCAGGCGCTTGACCGCCGGGTCCAGCGACGGGCCCTTGGGCACCGCCCACGAGCGCATCACGCCATCGACCTCGAGACGCAGGTCGAAGTGACGCGTCGTGGCGGCGTGCTGCTGCACGACGAACACGCCTGCGCTGACGCCGCGAACCGCAAACTGCTCATGGCCCTCGACCTTCGCTTCCGCCACCGCGACTTTGGCGACGGCAGCTCCCCGCGGACCCTCGTGCAGGAACGAGACGAGGGCCTCGATTGCCGCGTCCGACCCCTCGGCGTGCACCTCGACGCTGCCGTCGTCCGCGTTACGCACCCAACCGGTCAGGCGGAGCTCGTGCGCCCGGCGCCGCGTGGCCTCGCGGAAGCCCACTCCCTGGACGGAGCCCACGATCACCGCTCGGATGGCAGCCGCCCCGGGCGTGTCACTCCTCAAGGCGCCGTCTCCGGCTCGAGCCGAGCGGTTGGCCTCGAGTCACGCGGTTGCCGCGGCTGCCGTTGCAGGCGTGTCGCGCAGGCTCAGGTCGGCCAGTCGTGATCGCCGGTGACCGCACCACGCACGACCTTTAGGTTCAGCAGCGCGCACTTGCGCCTCGTCGCCGACACGGGGATGCCGAGCAGGTCGATCATCCAGTCCGCGTCCAGCTCGCCGACCTCCTGCAGCGTCATGCCCTTCAGCTCCTCGGAGGCGATCGACGCCGACGCCTGCGAGATCGCGCAGCCGTGGCCGTGGAAGCGGATCTCCTCGATGCGGTCGTCGTTGACGCGGATGTGCACGCCGAGCTCGTCGCCGCACAGCGGGTTGTGCTCGAGCGCCTCGAGGTCGTGCGGCTCGAGCTCGCCGAAGTTCCGAGGCCGCTTGTAGTGGTCGAGGATGTAGTCGCGGTACAGGTCGTCCATCAGAGCCCAAACACTTCGCGGCCGGCCTGCAGCGCATCGACTAGCGCGTCGATGTCTGAGCGGTCGTTGTACACGCCCACGCTTGCGCGCGCGGTCGCGCCCACGCCCAGGCAGCGCATCAGCGGCTGCGCGCAGTGGTGCCCAGCGCGGATGCACACGCCTGCGCGGTCAGCAAGCTCGGCGATGTCGTGGGGGTGCATGCCGTCGATCGTGAACGACGCCAGGCCACCCCTCGCGTCGGCGTCCGGCGGCCCCACGACGCGCAGCCCCGGCACCTCTGCCAGACGCTCGAGCATGTACGCGGCCAACGAGCGCTCGTGGGCGCGCACGCGCTCCATGCCAAGCGCCTGCAGATACTCGACGGCCGTGCCCAGGCCAACCGCCTCCGCGATCGGCGGTGTGCCCGCCTCGAACTTGTACGGCAGCTCGTTCCACGTCGTCTCGAGGAAGTCAACCGACGCGATCATGTCGCCTCCCGTCAGGAACGGCGGCATCCGCTCGAGCAGCTCCGCGCGCCCGTGCAGGACGCCGACCCCCGTCGGCCCCAACGCCTTGTGGCCGGTCCACGCGTAGAAGTCCGCGCCGATCCGCTGCACGTCCACCGGCAGTTGCGGCACCGCCTGGGCGCCGTCGATCAACGAGACGGCGCCCGCCGAGCGGACGCGCGCGGCGATCTCGCCGACCGGGTTGATCGTCCCGAGCACGTTCGACATGTGCGCGAACGCCACCAGCCGCACGTCGCCGCGTTCCAGCTCGGCATCGAGCGCCGCCAGCGACAGCTCGCCGCGCGCGTCGACCTCGAGGTAGCGCAGGCTCGCGCCACGCTCGCGGCACAGCACCTGCCACGGCACCAGGTTTGCGTGGTGCTCCATCTGCGTGATCAGCACCGCGTCGCCGGCGCCGACGTTCGCGCGACCCCACGAGTAAGCCACCAGGTTGATCGCCTCCGTCGCGTTCTTCGTGAAGATCGTCGTCCTTGGCTCGGCACCCACGAACCCGGCTACCAGCGCGCGCGCGCCGTCATAAGCCGCATCAGCCTCCTGCGCCAGCGCGTACACACCGCGGTGCACGTTCGCGTTGTGGCGGCGCAGGTGTTCGGCCTGCGCGTCGATCACGACCTGCGGCTTCTGCGAGGTCGCGCCCGAGTCCAGATACACCAGTGGCATGTGTGGATGGGCACTCGATCTCCGCGAGAAGATCGGAAAGTCGGCGCGCACGTCCAGCGCGCCCGCGACGGTCGCGGCGCCGCTCATCGGCGGTCGCTCTCAGCGACTGGTCGCATACGTCTCGATGTCCTCGCGCGCCGCCGCCAGCTTCTCGGCGACCCGGCCACGCACGAGCTCCTCCAGCGCCTCGTCCTGCAGCTCCGCGACCAGCGGCTCGAAGAAGCCCTCGACGATCACCCTCACCGCCGACGGGCGGTCGAGGCCACGCGACTGCATGTAGAAGATCGCCGTCTCGTCGAGCTCGCCGACCGTGCCGCCATGCGACGCCGACACATCGTCCGCCGACACCAGCACGGACGGGATCGCGTCGATGCGCGCCTTCGGCGAGAGCATCATCGAGTGGATCTGCAGGTATGTGTGCGTCTGCTGCGCGCCAGGGTCGATCTGGATCAGCCCCTCGAAGCTCGCGCGGCTCTCTCCCGTCGCCGTTCCGCGCCAGTGCACGTCGCCGCCCGACGGCCCCGTTTCGTGCAGATCCACCGCGAACACGTCCAAATGCTCGTGCTCCTCCGCGAAGAACAGGCCGCGAAACGCCATGTCGCCGCCCTTCTCCGTCACCGCCAGCTCCAGGTGCTGGCGCACCAGGTGGCCGCCGAGCAGCGCCGGCAGCCAATGGCAGTAGGCGTCGCGCCCGACGCCGACGAAGCGTGTCGAGACGTCGAACACCTCGCCGGAGCCCCAGTCCTGGTACTGCGCCACGCGGCAGCGCGCGCCGTCCTGCAGGTAGCACTCGAACGCGCCCGCGTGCAGCGCCTGGCCCTCGAAGTCCTCTGCCAGGTCGTACTCCTGGACCCGGAACTCGCTCGTCGGGCCGCCCAGCACCAGCGTGCGTCCATACTGCGCGATACCGGCGCGGTCGATCGCGTACACGATCTCAAACGGCGCCTCCACGACCACTCCCGCGGGGACGTACAGGAACGCGCCACCCGTCCAGAAGGCCGTGTTTGCTGCCTCCAGCTTGTGGCGGTCGATCGGCAAGCGCCTCGAGTACCACTGCGACACGAGCTCGCCGTGCTGCTCGAACGCCTGCTCGAGCGAGCACAGGATCACGCCTTTCGCCGCCAGCTCCGCGTCGAGCTCCAACTCGACGATCGCGCCCGCGCTCTGCACGATCCGTCCCGCCCGAGGCCTGTTCGGAAGCGTGCGCGTCACGACGTCCGGTACGCCCGTCTCCGCCACGCTTGTCTGCAGCGCGTCGAGGTCGAGATCCTGCAGGCTCGTGCTCCAGAAGCCCGAGCGCCGCCAAACCGGCAGCTCCGATGTCTCATACGCCTGCAGCGCCGCCTCACGCAGCTGTCCGAGCGTGCGCCCGTCGCCCGCGCCGGCGCCGTGGAGCGCCTCGTACAGCGTCGCCTCGCGATGGCGGCCCGCCTTTACCTGCACGCCAGCCGGAGCCGGCGGCGTTCCGTTCGTCGATGCGCTCGCGCCGCCGTTGCCAGCTGCGCCGCCGTCAGACACTGCTGCCACCGGCCGCCACCGCTCCGGCCGCGCCTGCGCCAACCTCCTGGCGAATCTGGTCGTAGCCCTCGCGCTCGAGGCGTTCCACCAGTTCGACGCCACCCTCCAGCACGATCTTCCCGTCCATCAGGATGTGCACGAACTCGGGCTGCACGTAGTGCAGGATGCGCTGGTAGTGGGTGATGATCAGCGCGCCGAGGCCCTGCTCGTCGTGCAGCTTCTGCACGCCCTCCGCGACCGTTCGCAGTGCGTCGATGTCGAGGCCCGAATCCGTCTCGTCGAGGATCGCGATGTCGGGGGCCAGCATCGCCATCTGCAGGATCTCCGCGCGCTTCTTCTCGCCGCCGGAGAAGCCGTCGTTGAGGTGGCGCGAGGTGAACGCTTTGTCCACGTCGAGCAGCTCGATCGCATGCTGCAGTTGCGTGCGGAACTCCTTCACCTGGATCGGCTCGTCGCGCTTGGCGTTGATCGCCATGCGCAGGAAGTTCGCGACCGACACGCCCGGGATCGACACCGGGTACTGGAACGCCAGGAACAGACCGGCCTTCGCGCGATCGTGCGGCTCCGCCTCCGTGATGTCCTCGCCCTTGAACACGATCGATCCCTGCGTGACCTCATACGAGGGGTGGCCGAGCAGCGTGTTCGCGAGCGTCGACTTGCCCGAGCCGTTGGGCCCCATCAGCGCGTGGATCTCGCCCCGGTTGATATCGAGGTCGACGCCTCGCAGGATCTCGCGCTCCTCGATGCGTACGTGCAGGTCTTTGATCTCTAGGTCGGCCATGTGTTCGCTCAGGCTCCGGTCGTCAGGGTTGATGGTCGGGGTTCGGTTGCTAGCGCCTGCGCGCCGAGCGTCGGCAGCGCTGGTCCCGCCGTCTCGCTCAGCCCCGGTAGCGCGGGGTGTAGGGAGTTCACCAGCAGGTCGGCCAGCGTCGTCTCGCGCAAGGTGCGCACGATCGAGACGCGCACGCGCGTCCACAGCAGCTTCGTCGGGCACACGTGGTCGGCGCTCGACTCGCGCGCGCACACGATCGACCCATCCGCCGCCTCGGAGATGCACTCGATCGGCGCGATCGAGCCCTCCAGCGCCTCGACCACCTCGGCCATCGTGATCTCGCTCGCCGGGCGCGCCAGCATGTAGCCGCCGCGCGAGCCGCGCCGCGAGTCCACGAGGCCGGCCTTGCGCAGCCGCGCCACGAGGTGCTCCAGATACGCCAGCGGCAGGCCGTCGTGCGCCGCGATCTCGGCCAGCGGCACGGGATCGTCGCCGACGCGCCGCGCGAGCTCGACCATCACCCGTACCCCGTACTCTGCCTTGGTTGAGAACATCATCGCAAGATTTCCTACCTGGGAGCTAGGGTATCAAGGGTGAGTGCGTTCTCCGGCGAGCAGCCGGATGTCGTGGCTCAGCGATTCCGGCGTCAACTGTTCTGACTCGAACACCACTCGCTCGGAGCCCGACGGATCGATCAGCAGCACGGACGCGTATTCCTTGAACACGCGCGCGCCGGCGCTCGCGGGCTTGACGCTGTAAGCCGTCCACAGGTGCTGCAGCTGCGCCGGCGTTCCCGACAGGTACTGCGCGCGCCCGGTGAGCGCCGCTTCGGCGAGGAACCGGCGGACGCGCGCGGGCGAGTCCGAGGTGGGGTCGGCGCTCACGATCAGCACCGGCACGCGCGTGCCGAGTTCGTCGAGCGCGCCGCGGATCTGCTGGGCGATCAGCACGCACGGCCCACCGCATGTCGGGTACAGGAACGTCAACACGACCACGTGGCCGCGGTACTGCGCGAGCGACACCTTGCGACCTTCCTCGTCGCGCAGCGTGAACGGTGGTGCCGTGATGTTCGCCGGAAGCGCCGCGCCCTCGAACTGGGATGCCTGCCCGCTCGCGGGCACCACCAATGAGCGCGCCGCGGACGAGCCGTGTTCGGATGAGCGCCAGATGACCGCCACAAACACCACCACGAGTGCGAGCGTCGCCAGCGCCGCCGCGCCGAGCGCGATGGTGCGTCCCGGCGCGGGCTCGCCGTCCTGCCTTTCCCACAGCATGCGGGTCAGGGTAGATGAGGCGTGGCCGGTGGTTGAGGTGTGGCGCCGTGGCGAGCGTGTGGAGTCCGCAGTGGGCACGCGCGCCGGCACGCGGGTGGCCGCCGATCACGCGCGTAATATTCGCGACGATGGGTGTGCGTCCGCGGACAGCGGCGACTACGGCTCGCAAGCTGGCGGTATTGCTTGTGCTTGCTCTGGCGACCTTGACGTTGTTCGCTGCCCGAGCGTCTGCCGAAGCTACGGCCACGTCCCCCGCGAGCCCGCCGGCGCCGGCCAACGACACGCTCGCAGGCGCGCAGGCGATCCGCACGCTGCCCGCGTCGATCAACGGCACCACCGTCGGCGCCACCACGGAAGCCGGCGAACGCGAATCGGCGTGCAGCGTTCCCACGGCTAGTTCTGTCTGGTACACGGTGCGCCTTCCCGCCGCGCACCGGATCGCGCTGCACCTCGCCGCCGCCGGCGCGCTCGACGCCACCGTCGACGTCTATCACGCCGTGCGCTCGCAGCTGACGTCGGTCGCCTGCCAGGAGACCGACGCCAACGGCAAAGCCTCCTTCTCCTTCCGCGCGTCCAAGAACGGTCTCTACGACATCCGCGTCGCTGCGCTGCAGAGCTCCCAGCTCGCCTCGTTCACGCTCGAAGTGTTCCTGCCCACGCCCGCCGTGCAGCCGCCCGGCTCGCCGCTGCCCGCCTCCGGCGTCAGCGGGCAGGTCGACCGTATCCAGAACATCAACGCCGCCTACGCCGTGAGCCTCCACGCGGGCGTCAGCTACCTCATCAGCCTCGCCAACGAGACCAGAGGCGCGTGCGTCAGCGGCGCGCTGTTCGCCCCCGGCACCACCTCCTTCGGCGGCGAAGAAGAAGAACCGGAAGCCGGCGGGCGCGCCGGCTCTTCGCTGCTGCAGATCCAGTGCGGCGGCTACCGGCTGTTCACGCCCGCGGCCGGCAAGGGCGGGCGCTACAGCTTCGAGATCACGCCGCGTCTCTCGCGACGCGGCGTACAGCGCTTTCACCTGCAGATCGCACCCGCCGGCTCTGATGAGACGGCTCCGGGAGTGCTGCTGTCCAACTACGCGCGCGCGCAGGGCTACCTGAGCTCGCGCAGCTCACAGGTGCTGCGCCTGTACCGCGTGCAGGTCACCAGCCACTCCAACCTGACGCTCAAGCTGCGCGCGCCCGAATCGGCAGAACTGAAGCTGCAGCTGCGCAACCAGAACGGCAACGTCATCAACTGCAGCTGCGAAGGCAGCGGCTCGCAGACGCTGCAGCAGCAGCTGGTGCCCGGCACCTACTACGCGGTCGTGTCGGTGCACGGCGACACCGGCGGCAGCTTCACGCTCACCCGCGAGTCACGCACGATCACCGCCACGAGCGTGTCCTTCAGCGAAGCCAAAGCCGCGCCGGGAACGCCGCTCGGGATCGACGTCAAGGTCTCGCCTGCGGCGTCAGGCCCGGTCAGCGTCGTCATCGAACGCTTCGACCCTGTCTTCGGTTGGCAGTTTTATCGTGAAGCCCACGCCTTCGTCAGCGACGGGCTCGCCAGCATCCCGTTCACGGCGCCGGCCGTCGGCCAGTGGCGTGCGAACGCCACCTACGAAGGTTCCAGGATCGCCAGTCCGAGCGCCGTCGGCTTCACCTACCTGCTCGTCGCCTGAGCTGAGCAAGCGAAGCGGCCGGCGCATGGCTGTATAACCATGGCTATACAGCCATGAGGCGAGCACAACCGCGCCAAGAGCCTCTGCGGACGAACCGGCAGCTCCGCAAAAGGTCGCTACACTTTATGAAGTCCCTGAATCCCGACCCTGGTTTAGGAGTTTAGATGAGCCCGTCAGGCGCGGAGCTTCTCCGCCGAGTCAAGAGCGAAGTACAAGAGGTCGACCCGTCCGAGGTCGCAGAGCTGATGCACGAGGGCGTGGCGATCATCGACGTGCGCGAGACCGACGAGTACGCCGCCGGGCACCTGCCCGGGGCCAAGCACGTGCCGCGCAGCTATCTGGAGACGAGGATCGAGGGCGTCGTGCCCGATCGCTCCTCGCAGGTGATCCTCTACTGCGCCTCCGGCAACCGCTCCGCCTACGGAGCGCGGACGCTCGAACAGGAACTCGGCTACAAGCACGTGCGCTCGATGACCGGTGGCATCACGCTGTGGAAGGACCGCGGCTACGACGTCGAGGTCCCGCGCGCGCTGAGCGCCGAACAGCGCGAGCGCTACTCGCGCCACCTGCTGATCCCGGAGATCGGCATCGAGGGCCAGCAGAAGCTGCTCGACGCCAAGGTGCTGCTGCTCGGCGCCGGTGGGCTCGGCTCGCCGACCGCCCTGTACCTCGCGGCCGCTGGCGTCGGCACGCTGGGCATCGTCGACGACGACGTCGTGGACCTGTCCAACCTGCAGCGCCAGGTGATCCACGACACCGAGCGCATCGGCACCCCCAAGGTCGACTCCGCCGAGCAGACGATCCGCGCGCTGAACCCCGACGTCAACGTCGTCAAGTACCAGACGCGCATCGACGCGTCGAACATCATGGAGATCATCGACGGCTACGACGTGATCGTCGACGGCGTCGATAACTTCCCGACGCGATACCTGCTGAACGATGCGACCGTGCGCCTGAGGATCCCCGTGGTCTCCGCATCGATCCTCGGCTTCGACGGTCAGCTGTCGGTGTTCAAGCCCTACGACGGACCCTGCTACCGCTGCCTGTTCCGCGAGCCGCCGCCGGCCGAGCTGGCGCCCTCGTGCGGTGCCAACGGCGTGCTCGGCGTGCTGCCCGGCACGATGGGGCTGCTGCAGGCGACCGAGGTCGTCAAGCTGATCCTCGACATCGGCGAGCCCGCGATCGGCCGTCTGCTCCTGTACGACGCGCTCGGGGCGACGCTGACCGAGGTCAAAGTCCACCGCGACCCCGAGTGCCCGATCTGCTCGCGCGACCCCGAGGAGATCACCGACGAGGAGATGGGCGTGTTCCCCGATTACGAGGCGTTCTGCGCCGCAGCCGGCTAGCGGCGCGCTCGTCCTGCTAATCATTCCCCGAACATGGCAACGATCAAGATCCCACCAGTGCTGCGCAACTCTGTTGGCGGCGAGAAGGAGGTCGGCGCCGCGGGCGGCAACGTCGGCGACGTGCTGCGCGATCTGGCCGCCAACCACCCGGCTACCCAGGACCAGTTGTTCTCGGCCGACGGCGCTCTCAACCGCTACGTCAACGTGTACCTCAACGACGAGGACGTGCGCGTGCTCGACGGGCTCGACACCGTTGTCGGCGACAGCGACACGCTGGTGATCCTGCCGGCGATGGCCGGCGGGCGCTAGGCGAGCCACCGACACAGCGGCCCCGGGCCGCCGTGTCGGATGTGCAGCCGGTCGCTTCCGCCGCGACCGCCTCTAATCTGAGCGTCCATTGATCGGCCCGCTCGTTCGGGTATGTGGGTTGTTCTCGACGATTGGAGCATGTCCTATGAGCACAAGCGACGATCCCCTGCCCGTGCCTTGGCGCACGAAGCGGGCCATCGCTGGGGCGGCCGCGGCGCTGGCCAGCGTATTCTCGTGCGTCCTCGCCGTGCCGGCCGCCGCCAGCCCACAACCCAAGTACTCGCTCTCGGTCGTCGAGGGCGAGACCACCCAGCCCGAAGACGTGATCGCGCACACGAGCGCTAGCGCCGAACACGCCGGCGAAGTCGTCGTGTCGATCGTCCGCGGTGGAATCACCGTCTACCGCGACTCGGGCTCGTCGGGCGCATGGCTGTCGCAGGTGCCGCAGGTGGGCGACGTGGTCACGCTCGAATCGCCGGCCGGGCGCTTGATCGGCTCGGAGGTATACGACGGGCTGCCCTCGATCGACCCCACCGTGTGCGCCAGCTCTGTCAACTTCTCGGGGACCAGGTCGGCCGGCGAGACCGTCGAAGGCGGCTACTTCTCGGTCTCGCCTCGCCCGTACTTCCGTAGGACGAGCTCGGGACAGGCACAGGTGACCTTGCTCTCCGGTACGAGCTTCGGCGGCAACTTCCTAACCAGCCTGATGCTCGGGGAGACGGTGTTCGCGAGCGAGTCCCTGGAAACGTCGCTCCCGGGTGGCGCGGTGTTCACCTATTCGAGCGAAAATGACCGCCCTGTCGGAGCCTGCCCGCCGCCGCCACCCTCGCCGCCGCCCCCCCCCCGCCGCCCCCGCCACCGCCCTCGCCGTTGCTGCAGGGGTCGATCCTCAAGCTGTCGCACACCACGATCCGCGCGCTGCTCAAGTCCGGCTGGCGCGACGTGGTCGGCATCAACCTGCCGGGCACCGTCACGCAGGACCTCTACCTCGTCGGCGGCAGGATCCCCGCCTATGCCACCAGCACGCACCGGAAGCCCGCGGCGCTGCTGCTCGCACGCGCCACCGCCACCGCCAAGACGGCCGGCACCGTCACCCTAGTGCTCCGAGCGACCAAGCGCGGACGCGCGAAGCTCAGATCGGCGAGAAGCGTGCACGTCGTGCTGCTGACCACGCTGCGAAGCGCAACCGGGGTCAAACTGGTGCTGGGACGACGCTCGGTCACGCTCCATCGCTAGCGGCACGCGCATCTCCAGGCAGCTACTCCGGCTGACACTCACGGCGCTCGTCTGGATCACGCCCCCGGCGGTCCTGCCCGTGCCCTCCCGCACCGGGCCGGAAGGTCCGCCGCGGCCGTTCGGCGTGCCGCCGCCCCCGGGCCCGGCCTCGCCGCGCACGGCACAGGCTGCGGTGCTCGCCCAGAACCGAGCGCTGCTCTACGGACCGTTCCCCCACACGGGCCTGACGCGGGCGATCTCCGACGGCGGTCTGCTGCTCGACGAACATCAGCCGGTACGCGCGCTGGCGCTCGCGCGCATCCGCGCTGCTGGCGCGACGGTCGTGCGGATCCCCGTCGACTGGCGGGACATCGCGCCGGCCGTGCCCCCGCCTGGCTTCCAGGCGCGCGACCCCGCGAGTCCCGCCTACAGCTTCGCCAGAATCGATGCGAGCGTGCTCAGCGCGGTGGCGGCGGGCCTGACGCCGCTGCTCGTCGTCTTTCACGCGCCTGCGTTCGCGGAAGCTCCCGGACGCTGGCCATACGCCTATCCGGGAAGCTGGGCGCCGAGCCCCGCTGCTTTGGAAGACTTCGCGGCAGCGCTCGCTCGCCGCTATGACGGCAGCTTTCCCGATCCCGGCCTGCCGGGACGCGTGCTGCCTCGCGTCAAGCTCCTGCAGGCCTGGAACGAGCCCAACCTCGCGCGCTACCTGGAGCCGCAGTGGATCGATCGCGGCGGGCGTTGGAACGCGTTCTCGCCCGGCATGTACCGCGCGATGCTCAACGGCTTCTACGTCGGGGTGAAGTCGGTGCAGCCGGACGACGTGGTGATCAGCGCCGGCGTCGCCCCCGACGGCGAACCGGCGGGCGTCGGTCGTATGGCGCCGATCACGTTCCTCAGAGGGCTCCTGTGCGTGAACGCGCTGGGGCGGCGAGCACGCTCCAGCTGCTTCGAGCCGGCCCACTTCGACGTGCTGGCGTTTCACCCGCTGTCCGTGGGGAATCCCGATATGCCTGCGCCGTCCGCCACCGATGTCTCGATCGCCGACGCCGCCAAGATCACGACGCTGCTGGCCAGGGCGCGGGCGCTTCACACCGCGCTCCCCGCCGGCTTCAAGCCCGTGTGGGTCACCGAGATCAACTGGGAAAGCGCCCCCCAGTCGGCGCAAGGGGTTCCCCCGCGCCTGCAGGCGCTGTGGGTCTCGCGGGCGCTTCACCGCCTGTGGGTGGCGGGCGTCAGGCTCGTCGACTGGGAGTTCCTGATCGACGCTTACCCCGGCGTGTTGCTGGCTACCCCCACGGGAGGAACGCTCGAATACGCTCGCTACGCGGGCCTCTACAGCGCCGGCCCCGGAGGTGACCCTACGCTCGCGCGTCCGAAGCCGTTTCTGCAGGGCTTCACCCTGCCGTTCGATCCGCTGCGGGTCGACGGTGCGCACGTACGCGTGTGGGCGCTGTTGATGCGCCCGCATGAGCATGCCGTGCTCCAGCGCGAGCTACGCGCGCACGGCGGCTGGCGAACGATCGCCGCCTTGCACGGCGACGCGGACGGCGTGGTCAACGTGCTCCTGAAGCTGCGAGGCGCAGCGCGCCTGCGTCTGGATAGCGGCGCGTCTCGCTCGGCGGCTGCGCTCGTACCAGCCGCTCGCAGCGGCTTGTGAGCGGCTGGTCGATCGCGTACAGCGAGCGAAAGTAAGATGACCTGAATATGTCGCAAAAGCAGACCGACGGGGCGAAGCCCACCTTTCAGCCCCTGCGGGAGCTCCGCGACAACGTCAAGCTGAGCGACCGGATCATCAGGGAGTTCGAGGACCGGATCGTCTCCGGCCAGCTTGCTGCGGGCGAGCGGCTGCCGACCGAGTCCGAGCTGTGCGAACTTCTCGACGTCAGCCGCAGCGTCGTGCGTGATGCGATGCGAACGCTGGCTGCGAGGGGCCTGCTCGAAGTCCGCCAGGGGCGCGGCATGATCGTCGCTCCGCCTGACGACGGCGCCTACAGCGAGGCGTTGACATTGCTGCTGGCGCGCTCGGAGCTGCGGATGAGCGACATCTTCGCCGCGTGTGCCACGCTCGAGACGCAGCTGGGACCGCTCGCCGTCGATCTCGGCACCGACGAGGACGTGGCCGCCCTCGAGGAACATGTCGCCGCTCTCATGGATGCGATCGAGCAGCAGGATTGGCAGCGCGCGTCAGAAAGTCACGTCGCTTTTCACGCAGCGCTCCTGCACGCGCTACACCTGCCCGCGCTCGATCAACTGCTCGAGCCGATGCAGCAGCTGATCGTTCCCAGTGTCGTACCGCCGCTGGCCGTCGCCGACCTCTGGGACGTCGACGCCCACACCCCGATCGTCGACGCGCTTCGCGCTAAGGACACCGACGCCATGAAGGTTGCGCTCGATCGCCACTCTCAGCGCGCTCGCGCCTCTGCCGAAGACGAGTGGCTGAACCTGCTGTTCCGCGATGCGGCTCGGATTTCACGCGAGAACGTAGAGCAACGCGCCAGGTGAGCGGTGCGCCCGAGCCAGGCGCGGACGGCTTGCAACCGTCGATCACTCTCGAGCTGCGGCGCTCGATCGTCGCCCGACCGCCTACGCTGCGGAGACGCCGCTCCGGGAGAAGCTCGCCGGCGAGCCCGTGGGTCGCGGCGCTCGGCACCTGGCTCATCGCGTGCTCGGCCAGCGCTGTGATCGTCAACGAGGGGTTCACGCCGACATTCGCCGGGACGGCGGAGCCGTCGCATACCAGCAGGTTCTCGTAGCCGAAGACACGCTGGTTGGCGTCGACGACGCCCTGCTCGGGGCTGGGCGCGATCACGGCGCCGCCGAGGATGTGGGCAGTCGTGGGGATGTTGAAGAGCGCCTCGGTGAACGAGCTCTGAGCGATGCCGCCGGTGCGCCTGGCGAACCATTCGGCCGCCTTGTTGGCGATCGGGATGAACGTCGGGATCGGCCGCTGGGGATCCTGCTCGGTCTTCAGCCAGAACGTGCCGAACGGGCCTTTGTGGGGGCGCAGCGCGATCGCGTTGTCGAGCGTCTGCATCACGAGGATGATGATCGTGCGCCGCGACCAGTGTTTGGGGAACATCACCTGCGCGAGGCGCTTGGGATGCGCCAGGATCTGCGCGAGCAGCTTCAACGGACGCGTCACGCGCGTGCCGTCGCCCACCAGCAGCGTGTTCAGGCGGTGCATCGAGTCGCCGTCGTCGCCATAGGTGACCGTCTCGATGTGCGTGCTCGCGTCCGGATAGATCGAGGAGGTGATCGCGACGCGTTTGATCAGGTCCTCCGGATAGTCCTCGGGCACGGTCACCGCGAGGATCGACTCGGAGTTCGTACGCACCAGCTCGCCAAGCCGCGGCGAGACGCGCGGCAGCGAGCCTTTCGTGCGGCAGCGCTGCAGCAGCTTGTTCGTGCCCAGCGGGCCGGCTGAGACGACCACGCCGCGGGCGCGATGGACGCGGCGCTCCTTGCGCAGCCACGCGCCCGAGCGCACGCTTTCGATCTCATAACCGTCGCTGCCGTCCGGCGCCCCGAGTGGGCGGATGTCGAGCACGGTGCGCTCGGGCATCACCCGCGCGCCGAGCTTCTCGGCGAAATACAGGTAGTTCTTGACGAGCGTGTTCTTGGCGCCATGCGGGCAGCCGACCATGCAGCGTCCGCACAGCTCACAGCCGGTGCGATCTGGCCCCTCGCCGCCGAAGTACGGGTCGGGCACGGTCTTGCCGGGCTCCCCGAAGAAGATGCCGACAGGCGTGCGTTTGTAGCTGTCGCCGACGCCGAGCTCGACGCCCAGCTCGCGCAGCAGCTGGTCGGCGGGGTCCTCGTGTGGGTTTTCGACCACGCCGAGCATCCGCTGGGCCTCGGTGTAGTGGGGAGCGAGCGCGGTCTCCCAGTCGGCCATGTCGGCCCACTGACGATCTTCGAAGAAAGCCTGTGGCGGCACGTACAGCGTGTTGGCGTAGCCGAGGCTGCCGCCGCCGACGCCACAGCCGGAGACAACCGACACATCCTTGAACGTCGTCAGCCGGAAGATGCCCTTCATCCCCACGCGCGGGTTCCAGAAATAGCGCTTGAGGTCGGCCGTCGCCCGCGGAAACTCGTCGTCGGCGAAACGCCGGCCACACTCGAGCACGCCCACCGAGTAGCCCTTCTCGGACAGTCGCAGCGCGGAGACGCTGCCGCCGAAGCCCGAGCCCACGACCAGCCAGTCGAAGTCGAAGTCCGTCACGGTGCCGATCTTACATCTGATTGGCCGACCGGCCAGTCGCTGGCGGCGGGCCGGGTTACGGCCCGCCTCACCCGTCAGCCCTGCTTGTCGTCCCGATCGTCACTTGACCAGCGTGCACCGTCGTCACCGCGACGCGCCCCTCGCGCTGTGGCTCTCCAGAACCCAAACCTGAAGACCAAGACCACCGCGAGCACCGGCAGCCCGATCCACCAGGACGTGTGACCGCTGTTGCTCGCGACGATCAAAGCGGCCACTCCTGAACCCATTCGACGATCTTAGCCGCGGGCCGGCCGGGTGGTGTCTCAGTTTGAATCGGCGCACTTGGCGTACGACTCAAGCCGCATGAGTTTCGCCTTCTGGTCAAACGAGACCTTGAAGTACGTAAAGAAGTCCTCGCGCCCGAGCAGAAGGATAGGTAGACCGGGCCGAAAGACGGCCTCAAGATGAATCTTTTGGCCATACACGAGTGCATCGACGCCGGCGGGCCAGCGCCGTGGCTGCGTCGCCGCGTTTGAGCCGTCCTTGCCGGCCGCAGTCACGCCCGCGAATGCGGGGCAGTCGCTGAGGTCGATTCCCAGTTCTTCTGCCCATGCGGCCGGGAACGAGGTGACATCACAGCCGCTGTCGACAAGCGCCCTCGCGCGGGGCGTCATCGTGCCATCCTGGCGGATCAAAGCGATGGAGACGCCCGGGGCCAACCGCGGCCCAAGTCCGCCGCAGTACGGGATATTTTTCTCGACAGTCGGCTTCGGTCCTTCGGTGGAGCTAGTAGAAGCAGGCGACGTGTGGGTCGTCTGCGACTTGAATGACTTCGATTTCCGCGCTGTCTTGGATCTGGGCATGGAGGTCTTTGAGCGTCGAAGCGTCCGCGACGATCGTGTGATCGCGCAGCGCAACCCACCGGCCAGCATAATCCGCCAGTCGGTCGTTTAGCTCAGTCTCGGCCGCGATCTGCTCGGCTACGGTCACGTGGCTCCTTTTGATTGCCGCAACTTGCGACGGTCCTAGCACTTTTCGACCTACGCCTAGACTAGCTTGTGCTGGGGATGCTCGCAATAGCCGAGTAATCGGCACCAAGACCGCATGCGCATAGCGCTACGATCGAGAAGCGTGCACAGATCATCTCGCTGCTGACCGAGGGCACCAGCCTCTGCGCAACCAGCCGCGTCGTGGGCTGTTCGATCAACACCGCAAGCAGCGCAACGTCCCCGACGAGCTGCAAGGCGAGGTCGGTGTCGGTGTCGTCTGGACCTGGACCGCCCTGGACGCCGACAACAAGCTGATCGTCTGCTGGTACGTCGGCGGGCGCCAGTACGAGGACGCTGCCGCGTTCATGACCGACCTGAGCGGGCGCCTGAGCGGCCGGATTCAGCTCACGACCGACGGCCACGGCGCGTACCCGAACGCGGTCGGGCTTGCGTTCCGCCACAACATCGACTTCGCTCAGCTCGTCAAGCTGTACACAGACCGCCGAGGAGATCGCGAGGCTGGCCGATTGATGCACGGACTTACGGGTGATCGCGAACAAGAGGTCGACCGACTCATCGAGCTGGTCGCTCGGTGGTCCTCCGGCCGCCCAGACCTGCGCGGCGCTGCGCTCGTCGGTTCATGGGTCACGCGTTCGGCGCAGATGGATTCGGATGTGGACGTGATCCTGCTTACGGACTATCCGTTGGCCTACATCGAGAGCGACGCGGGGGCCCGCGACCTGGGCGCGAGCGCCATCATCCGCACCCGCGGGTGGGAAGCTGACCGAACGCCGCCTAGCGATGCCAACCGGCCTCCAGGTCGATGTTGGGCTACTAGTAGTCAAGCCTTCCTGGGCCAGCATCACTCCACTCGACGCTGAAACCCGCAGAGTCGTTTCGGATGGCCTCGTTCCGCTCTACGACCCAGACCGTCTGTTGGCGACACTTCTCGCCGTCTGCCCGCGCGATTCAAATTGAGACACCACCGCCAGCCGACCCCGCTATATTCCGTGAAGTAATGGCGGCGGAGAGGCTCGGTAACAAGCCGTGCGCGGGGCGCTATGCGGACATCGTGCAGTCGATCGGCAACACGCCGCTGGTGGAGCTGCCGCGTCTTTCGCCGAAGCCGGGCGTGCGCATCTGGGCGAAGCTCGAGTCGCGCAATCCGACCGGCTCGGTGAAGGACCGGGTGGCGCGGGCGCTGATCGAGGACGCCGAGGAGAAGGGCGCGATCGCGCCCGGTCAGACGATCCTCGAACCGACATCGGGTAACACCGGCATCTCGCTGGCGATGATCTGCTCGCGCAAGGGTTACAAGCTGAAGGTGGTGATGCCCGACAACGTGACCCCGGAGCGCACGCAGCTGTTGAGCATGTACGGCGCCGAGATCGTCTACTCCGACGGCACGCAGGGCTCCAACGGCGCCGTCGCCAAGGCGCTCGAGATGGCCGCCGAAGACCCGTCGGTCTACATGCCCTACCAGTACGGCAACGAGGCTAATCCCAACGCTCACTACAACGGCACTGCGCTGGAGATCCTCGAAGAGCTCGACGAGGTCACCGCGTTCGTGGCCGGGCTCGGGACCGGCGGCACGCTGATGGGCAACGGCCGCCGGCTGAAGGAGGTATTCGGCGACGCCGTCAAGATCGTCGCCGCCGAGCCGATGCAGGGCGAGCCGGTGCAGGGCCTGCGCTCGCTCGACGACGGCTTCATCCCGCCGATCATCGACATCTCGCTGCTCGATCGCAAGATCTTCGTAACCAACCGTGACGCGATCATCTGGACGCGGAGGCTGCTCGACGAGGAGGGCGTGTTCGCGGGCGTCTCCAGCGGCGCGATCGCCAGCATCGCGGTGCGCATCGCTGGCGAGCTCGACGAGGGCAACGTCGTGTTCGTGGTTGCCGACGACGGCTGGAAGTACCTCTCGAGCGGCATCTACACGCTGCCTGTCGAGGAGATCGAGAACCTCGAGTCGACCGTCTGGTGGTAGCCGCGCTCGCAACCTGCAGCGGGGCGGCGCTGCGGACATGAGAATCTCACCGACGCTCCTCGAGGAGCTGATCGCGCATGCGCTCGAGGATCCGGCGAACGAGGTCTGCGGGGTGATCGCCGTCACCACTTCCGAGGCGGGCGCCGCGCCCAACGAGGCCGGCATCGGCGGGGAGGGCGGCGGGGGCGCGCGCGCCGTACGTGTGCTGCGGGCCAACAACCGCTGCGCGAGCCCGTTGCGCTTTGAGATCGAGCCGAAGGAACTGCTTGCGCTGTCGAACACGTGTGAAGAGCTCGGTGAGCTCGGAGCGATCTACCACTCGCATGTGCGCAGCGCCCCGTATCCCTCGCAGACGGACATCAACTTCGCGGCCAACTGGCCCGGGGTCGAGTGGGTCATCGTCGGGCTGTCAGCCGACGCGGAGCCGGAGGTGCGCTCGTACCTGATCGAGAACGGCCAGGTCCGGGAGGTCGCGCTGGAGGTGCGCTGATGGAGGGGGAGCTGATCATCTGTCCGACCTGCGAGCAGGCTCACCCGCCGAGTGAGCGCTTCTGCGACGCGTGCGGGATGCCGCTCGTGCATTCCGGTGGCGCCGAGCACGCGGCTAGCGAGCGCCAGCGAACGGCACGCAAGATCAAGCCCCAGTACGCCGAGGGTCCGCTGGTGAAGATTACTCGCGTCAACAATCAGCCCCAGGCGGAATTCATCGCCGGCCTCCTGCTCGAGGAGGGAATCCCATGCCTGCTGCGCAACTCGGTCGCGGGCTACTCACCGCTGATCGGCGCGCGCGACGTGATGGTCCCCGAGTCCGGAGCCGAGGCCGCGCGCGAAGCGCTGGCGTTTCAGAAGCGCGTCTAGACGGCTGTGGATCAAGTGGGGCAAGGACGCAGTGAGCGCCGTGTGCTCCGCACACAAGCGATCGAGGACGCCGCCCCGCGCCGGTCCACAGTCGTCTAGCTAGGGGGAGGGGTGTGAGGGGGGGTGGAGTGGTGTTGGTAGGAGATGTGGAGTGTTTATGGAGGGGAGGGAGGGTGTGGGTATAGGGAGGATTGGTAGATTGTGGTTGTGGTAGGGGTGGGATGTAGCGGGTTGAGGTGGTGATGCGGTGCAGGTTGGTAGCGGAGTGGGTTGGTGGTCGGAGGGGTTGGGGGGAGATGAAATTTTTTGGCTGGAGCTGTGCAGCGTGGCTGGTGGGGGGGAAAGCGTGAGGGCACGGTGGGGATATGAGTGTTAGCTGCGATGTGTGGGAGCAGCGTGTTGAAGGGTGCGGGGGTAGCGCGGGAGGATAGCGCGCGCGCGCTTGGTGTTTGGTATGCAGCTGGGTGAATAGAACTGTTGGCTTGCAGCTTGCTTGCGGATGGTGGGTCGGGTTGCGAGCGAGATGATGATGTGATGGCTGGCTTGAGCGCTGCTTGATTGCGAGGCGATTCTGCAACGATGCGATCAGCTTGGGGCGGCTTAGCTCGCTGCGCACGCACGCGCTTGCGCTGGCGATGGAGCGAGCTTGCGCGCCTCTTGACTGAGCACTCCACAGATCGCGGTTGGCGGTAACGCAGAACCTGCGCCTCGCCCGAGCGAGCGGATGTGCGTGTGATCCGCAGCGGCGACCATCGCGCGAGCGATCCGCACCGCCGCTCTGCTCGCGATGAGCGGGAGCTTGCGGGCCTCCCGCGCGAGCGCCGCACCCGTGCGCAGCAAGGCGCGTCGTGGGTACCACATCGCCTCGACGACAGTCGAGTCGATCCGCACCGCTCGCGCACGAAACCGCTCTCCCGCGTCGCGCCGCGATCAACGTGCGCGTCAACCCGACACCGTCTCTGAGCCCAGCGCCTGGTCAGCGCGGACGTCGACCGTCCGGTACCGCCGCTCACGAGACGACAAAACGCCGCAAGTGAATCGAATCCGAAACCTCCGCCACAAGCCGATACCCCCACCGGTAGCGCGCCTTGAGCACCATCAAACGAACGAACGTCTCCATCGCGATCGTCGGACGACCATCCGTCAACACCGCCCGAGAGGACCCAACACCTCCCGGCGAAAACGCTCCACGATCGGCCAAGCAACCCAGGATCCGACAGCAACAAATCCAGCGCCGCCAAACCCGCGGCAGCCCCCACTCGACCGGCAACGCCTCCCCACAAGCACCCGCGCCCGCAGAAACTCAACATAGCCGAAGAAAGCAACAGGGAAAGGGAAGAGGAGGAAAAGAACATAAGAATAGCTAGACCAGGACGGGCTGGCCGGCCGCTTCGGCGGTGATCGCTCTGATCTCCTCCGAGGCGCGCTCGAACTCCGCGTCTGAGAGCACGGGCGTGCCCTCGAATGGGAGTTCGCGCTGCAGTTCGATCCAAGCGCCGGGGCCGGTGTACTCGTCCTTGACCTTCACCGTCACCGGTCGCGGGATCCGGTAGGTGCGCAGCAGCAGAATGTGCAACGGCTGGCGTCCACGCCACCCGAGGCGCTTTTCGGCGTAGTCGGGCGTCCACACGTAGAACGGCGACAGCGCGTCGACGCAGCGCGGGTCCACGATCGTGAAGTGGTCGGTTACTTCGGCCCACGCGCGGATTCGTACCCGGTCGGGCTGCTGCAGCGGAGCGCCTGAGACGAACGTGTGCAGGGGCGGCTCGCCGTCGCTCCAGACGCCCTCCTCGAGAGCCCTGCGCAGCTCCGGCTGGTGAGACTCGCGCACGAGGTCGCCTGGCTGGTGGTCGAAAGTGGGGTACAGGAAGAAACGCTCGTGGGCCAGCTTGAAGGGCTTGCCGGCGCGCGGAAGCACACCCTTGCGGAGCGTCAGGAGCTGCTCGCCTTCCGCGAGGGCGCGGACGGTGACAGCCCATTCTTTGAAAGCAATTGGCATGAAAGAAGTACTAACGAGATGAGGGAAACGTCACGACTGAAGCGTGCGACACCGCAGCGACACCGCACATGCATTAAAGATACGAAACCTGAGCGAAAATCCCAAATCGCCTGCAAATCGGGGCTTTTTTTGGCCGACCAGCCAGTTTGGGGTGTCACGAACTACTCACAACCGCTTCCCCGCGAGCCCCTCCACCGCCTCGATCAGCGACGCATAGTCCTGCTCGCCGTAGCCGCGGCCCATCGTCGCCGACAGCAGGTCGTGGGCATGTGCGGCGGCGGGAAAGGGCACGCCGGCGCTGTCGGCCTCCTGCAGGCACAGGCGCACGTCCTTGAGCATGTGCGCGGTCTTGAACAGGGTCGTGTAGTCGTGCGCGCGCATCGGCGCCGACTTCATCTGCAGCTGCGCCGAGGCGCCGGACCCGGCGGAGGTGACCTCAACGAGCGCGTCGAGGTCGATGCCGGTGGCGCGTGCGAGCAGCAGCGCCTCGGCGACGGCCGCTGCGTTGGCGGCGCCGATCGAGTTGTTGATCAGCTTGATCATCTGGCCCTGACCGAGCTCGCCGACGTGCACGATCAGGCGGCCCATCGTTTCCAACAGCGCGCGCACGCGCTCGTAGTCAGCCGGCTCGCCGCCGACCATGATCGTCAACGAGCCCTCCTCGGCGCGGGGTGATGAGCCGGTCACGGGTGCGTCGAGCATCGCGATCCCGTGCTCGTGCAGCGCAGCCGCGATCCGGCGCGCATCGCGCGGCCCGATCGTCGACATGTCCACACACAGCAGCCCAGGGCGCGCCGCCTCGACGACGCCGTGTTCATCGAGCAGCACCTCTGCGACCTGGTCGCCGTCGACGACCATGCTCACGACGATGTCGCTGTGCGCCGCCACCTCGGCCGGTGTGGCGAAGGCGGTGGCGCCGTGCGTCGAGGCCCAGGCGTCGGCCTTGCCGGGCGTGTGCGTCCAGACCGACAGCCGGAAGCCAGCCGCGGCCACGTTCGCCGCCATGCGCGAGCCCATGATCCCGAGCCCGAGGAAGCCAACTGCCTCTCGCCGTGGACGCTCAGCGCTGTCGTTCTCGGGCATCTCCGAATCCTCCTCCGCCGGGGGTTTCGACGCGCAGCCGCTCGCCGGCGAGCAGCGTGCCGGTCGTCTTCGCAGGCAGCGTACGCCCGTGGAGCAGGTCGCGCCCGCAAGCGCCGGGCTCGCCGCCGAGAGCGCCGCGGGGCGGATGGCGCCGGCGCTCGCCGATCAGCGAGAAGGTCATGTCGGTAAGCGCTTCGAGCTCGCGCACGACACCATCGCCGCCCTTGTGGCGACCGGCGCCGCCGGAGCCGCGGCGCAGCGCATACTCGGTGACGCGCAGCGGAAACTCGCGCTCGAGCGCCTCGATCGGCGTGTTGAGCGTGTTGCTCATCGCGACGTGCACCGCGCTTGGCCCGTCGGCGTCCGCGCACGCTCCCTGTCCGCCGCCAAGCGTCTCGTAGTAGGAGAAGTCGGCGGCGCCGAGCGTCAGGTTGTTCATTGTGCCCTGACCCTGCGCGCGTCCGAACGCGCCCAGCACGAGGTCCGCCACGCGCGAGGACGTCTCGACGTTGCCCGCCGCGACCGCGGCGCCGGGGCGTGCGTTGAGCACCGTGCCCTCGGGGGCGCGCACCTCGATCGGGCGGTAAGCGCCGGACGTCGGCGGGATGTCCGGGTCGGTCAGCACGCGCACCGCGAACAGGCATGCCGACAGCGTCACCGCGAGCGGACAGTTGAGGTTGCCCTCGTGCTGATCGGAGCTGCCCGCGAAGTCCAGCAGCAGCCGCTCGCCGTCGATCTCGGCCCGCACGCGCAACACCAGGTCGCCGTCCGGCGCCTCGAGCACGTCCTCACCGTGCAGCTCGCCGTCGGGCAGCGCCGCGATGCAGGCACGTGTGCGACGCTCGGAGTAGTCGAGCACGGCATCGGTCGCCGCGCGCAGGCGTTCGGCGCCGACGCGCTCGGCGAGCTCGACCAGGCGCTGCGCGCCGGCGCGGTTGGCGGCGAGCTGGGCGCGCAGGTCGGCCCTGCGCTCGTGCGGCTGGCGCATGCGCGCGACGAGCTCCTCGAGCGTCGCCTCGTCGAGCGGCCGCGGCGAGATCACGACGCCCTCCTCCTGCAGCGTGCGGCTGTCGGCCGGCATCGAGCCCGGCACGCGCGCTCCGACGTCGGCATGGTGCGCGCGGCTGGCGGCGAAGCCGAGCAGCGTCTCGCCCGCTGCGAACACCGGCGTGACGACCGTGATGTCCGGCAGGTGGGTGCCGCCGGCGAACGGGTCGTTGAGGATCCACGAAACGCCCGGCGCGTGTTCTGCTGCGAGCACCGCGGCCACGGCCGCCGGCATCGCGCCGAGATGCACCGGGATGTGCTCCGCCTGCATCACCATCTGCCCGTCGCGGTCGAATAGCGCGGTCGACGCGTCGCGGCGCTCCTTGATATTCGATGAGTGCGCCGAGCGTACGAGTACGACTCCCATCTCTTCGCAGGCGGCGCGCAGCGCCCCTGTCACGACCTGCAGCTCGATCGGGTCGAATGTGCTCACTCTGTGACCGCAGCTGGCCGCCGATATTCGCTTTGCGAACGCTGTATAGCGATGGTCATACAGTGTTTGCTGCGTCGAGAGATGTGCCGTCTCCGCCGACGACGATACGAACGCCATGAAGCCCGTGGCCCGTGTCGGTGAGATGGATCGTCCCCTGCTCGTCGATCTCCCCGCACCAGCTCGGCGGGACGAGCAGCGTCGACTCGGGCAGCGCGCACAGCGCCGGCCCGCGCAGGCGCGTGCCAGGAGGAGCTCGCCGCGCAGCACGGTGGCAGTGACGGGGCCGCCGTCGAAGACGATCTCTCGGAGCTCGGTGCTCGGCGGTGTCGTTGCACCGCTGCGCATGCGTGCGGCGGGCGCGGAGCCCCACACGGAGACGCGCATGTTGACCAGCTCGATCTCGGCGTCCTCGTCGGCATAGCCGTAGCGCAGCTCGTGCGCTCGCGCGAACGCCGCGCGCAACGCGTCAGAGTCGAGCGCTGGCGTCCCGACCTCGAGCTCCTCATCGACGGCGAGCTCGAACGACTGGCCGCGGTAGCGCAGCTCGTGGCGGACGCGGACGCGCTCCTCCTCGACGCCCAGCGCGGCGCGGGCCTCGGCGATCAACATGTCGCGCTCGTCGCGAAGGCGGTGCTCGCTCAGCGAGCGCTGCTCGAGCATCAGCGTGCGAGCGGCGTCGCGGCGCGGCGCGGCGGCGGCGAGGCCGAGCGCGCACAGCACACCGCACGCGCGCGGGCACAGCACACGCCCGATCTCCAGACCCCGTGCGAGCGCGGCCGCGTGCAGCGGGCCGGCGCCGCCGAACGGCATCAGCGCGAAGCCGCGCGGGTCGATCCCGCGCTCGACGCTCATCACCCGCAGAGCGCCCAGCATCTGCGCCTCGGCGACGCGCACGATGCCCTCGGCGCAGGCCGTCGCATCGAGGTCGAGCTCGCGTGCCAGGCGCGCGACCGCGGCGTGCGCCGCGCTGCGGTCGAGCGACAGCTCGCCCGCCAGCGGCGAGTCCTCGAGCAGGCGGCCGAGCAGGAGGTTGGCGTCGGTCACGGTCGGCTCGTGCCCGCCGTGTCCGTAGCAGGCGGGGCCGGGATCGGCGCCCGCCGAGGCCGGACCCACGCGCAGCGCGCCGCCCTCGTCGCGCCAGGCGATCGAGCCACCGCCCGCGCCGACGGTGTGGATGTCGAATGCCGGCAGCGACAACGGACGTCCGGCGATCGTGCGCTCCGCGGTCTCGGGCACCTGTCCGCCGTCGATCAGACAGACATCGCAGGAGGTCCCGCCCATGTCGAAGCAGAGCACGCGCGGCTCGTCGGCGAGCGCGGCCAGCGCCAGCGCCCCGCCCACCCCGCCGGCCGGGCCCGACAGAACTGTGAGCGCCGCGTGTGCGCCGGCCTGGGCCGCCTCGGTGAGGCCGCCGGAGGACTGCATGATCTGCGGCTCGGGGATCCCGAGCGCGAGGGCGTCGCTCGCGAGCGCTCGCAGGTAGGAGGCGAGCAGCGGTGAGAGGGCGGCGTCGAGCGCCGTGGTAGCGGTGCGCTCGTACTCGCGAAAGGTGCCCACGAGATCGCTGGAGAGCGATAGGTGCGTCCCGGGGAGCAGCTCCTCGACCAGCTCGCCGAGCAGGCGCTCGTGTGCGGGGTCGGCGTATGAGTGCAGCAGCGAGACCGCGACCGCCTGCGGCTCGGCTGCTGCCAGTTGCCCAATCAGCTCGCGTGCGAGCGTGGGATCGAGCGCGAGCAGCGGGCCGTCCGGTCCCATGCGCTCAGGAACCGCGAAGCGCAGCTCCGCGGGGACCAGCGGCGCGGGTGCGCCGGCGCAGAGCCGGTAGAGCTGCGGACGGTTCTGGCGAGCGAGCTCGATGACATCGGTGAAGCCGGCGGTCGCGAGCAGCGCGGTGCGCGCGGCGCGTCCCTCCAGCAGCGCGTTCGTCGCGACGGTCATGCCGTGCGCGAAGCGCTCGACCGCGCTCGGGCTGGCGCCTGCCCGCGCGAGCACGAGCCGCACCGCGTCGAGCACCGCCTTGGACTCCTCGGAGGGCGTCGAGGGGACC
Organism: uncultured Solirubrobacteraceae bacterium; assembly: GCA_963838405.1. GTDB lineage: Bacteria > Actinomycetota > Thermoleophilia > Solirubrobacterales > Solirubrobacteraceae > Palsa-744. The sequence continues at coordinate 434,599 of CAWIRA010000001.1, forward strand.
TTGGCGGTGTGGACGGCGGCGTCGTCGTCAATCAGGACGGCGTCGGTGAACGTGCCGCCGACATCGACGCCCAGGAGCATGCGCCCATACTACGCGGCGGCCAGCTCGCGATCCTCGGTGTCGGCGAGATGCTGGTGGGAGGGGCAGTAGCCGTTGTGGGGCAGTGGCGTGCGCTGACACGCAGAGCCCTTGCGGGTGGTGGCGCGGCACTGCGGCGGCGCACCGCTGACGGCGGTGTAGCCCTCGTGCGGATGCTCGGCCAGGAACGTTTGGGCGAGGCCCATATACCGCGTGATTACGCGATGGACGTGGCTCTGGGCCGCCATCGGGAAGTAACTGCGGACGTCGAGGAATAGGGTGCGCGCCGGGCGTGCGAAGTAGTGACGATCGGTTGCCAGGCGCGTGATCACCTCCTCACAGGCGCGCAGAACGGCGGTGTGGTTGCTGGTGGGGGACATGCCTCGGCATGGGGCCTCGATATATGGAGCAAGCTCCCGATAGATCGCCCGACTGAACTGGTACATGCTGTGTTCCTCGCCCTCTTTTGCTCGGTCTGAATGGTCAGAGAGCACATCCGCCTGTTCCTGGAGACGCCGTCGCCTCTGGGAACTTCCGCCTGCAGTAACACATTTGCAAATGGAAAGGTTCGCGAGATAAAAATCGCGGGGCGATTTATTTATTTAGAAATAATGATCCGAGCGAGAAAGCGGTGCGTCAGCGCCACGTCTGCCACGAGATCGGGTCCTCGCTGGCGACGATTGCATGGCGGAGATCGAGCTCGGGGTCGCGCTCGGGGAAGTCGGCCCGCAGGTGCGCGCCGCGGCTCTCGGTGCGCGCGAGCGCGCAGGCGGCGATCAGTCGCGCCAGTGGATGTGGGTTGTCGAGCAGCTCCGCCAAGCCAGCCGGTGTGCGCACGACACCGGCGTCGCGCCACAGCGCCGCGCGCACCTCGGCGTCGGCGCTCGCCGGCGCGGGCAACGCACGCAGCATCTGCAGCTCGCGCTCGCTTGGCTCCGCGTGCGCCTCGGCGGGACGCGACAGCGCGTCCGCTACGGCCCGCCGGGCGAACACGAAGCACTCGCTGAGCGAGTTCGACGCCAAGCGGTTGGCGCCGTGCAACCCCGTGCACGATGACTCGCCGACGGCGTACAGGCCGGGCAGCGTCGAGCGGGCGTTCAGGTCGGCGACGATGCCACCCATCATGTAGTGGGCGGCCGGGGCGACCGGGATCAGCTCGCGCGTGGGGTCGAGCCCCGCCTCGCGCAGTGACGCGACGACGTTGGGGAAATGCGCGGGGTCGATCGCGCGCATGTCGAGGCCGACCGATGGCTCACCGGACTCCCTCAGCTCCGTGTGGATTGCGCGCGAGACCTCGTCGCGGGGCGCGAGCTCGTCGACGAAGCGCTCGCCGCGCGCATCGTGCAGCGTCGCGCCCTCGCCGCGGACCGCCTCCGTCACGAGGAAGCCCTCGCGTCCGCGAACACCGATCACGGCCGTGGGATGGAATTGCAGCATCTCCAGGTCAGCGAGAGCCGCGCCGGCCGCGTGAGCGAGCAACAGCCCCACGCCCTGGGAGCCGGGTGGGTTGGTGGTTCGTGCCCACAAGGCGGCGGCGCCGCCGGTCGCGATCACGACCGCGCGGGCCGCGATCACGCGCCCGTCGTCGCAAACGACGCCACGACAGAGCTCGTCCGAGCGCCATAGCGCCTGTGCGCGCGCGCCCTCGAAAACCGTGATGCGCGGCTCGCCGGCTGCCAGCGCGGAGAGCTGGCGAACGACGCGCCTGCCGGTGGCGCTGCCGCCGGCGTGGACGACGCGCCGCACCGAGTGCCCGCCCTCGAGGCCGAGCGCGAGGTGGCCGAAGCGGTCGGCATCGAAGCGCACGCCGAGCGCCTGCAGGTCGCGCACGCGGGCGGGCGCCTCTGTCACCAGGACCTCCGCCGCCGAGCGTCTCACCAGCCCGCGTCCCGCGAGCTCGGTGTCACGCAGATGCAGCTCGGTGCTGTCGTCTGCTGCGAGTGCGGCCGCGAGCCCGCCCTGCGCCCAGTAGCTGGCGGTCTGGGCGAGTGGCGTGGCGGAGACGAGCACCACCCGCGCGCCGTCGGCCGCCGCGCAGAGCGCCGCGTACAGGCCGGCCGCGCCCGCACCCACGACTGCGACGTCGGCCTCGTGGGTCCCTGCCGCGGGAAGGACGGGCATTCGCGGAACCGTATCTGGCCGCGAGCCGCTGCCGAGCTCCCGCGTCCCCTGCGCGCCGGCATGCGCAGGCACGCATTCGGCTGGCGCGCGCTACCTGGTGCTCGTCGACGGCAGCAGTTTCTTCAGGCGGAATTTGCCGAGCCGTTCTTTGATGCCGCGCGCGATTGCTTCGCGAGTTTTCTGGGGGAGTAGCGCCGTGCCCGTGCTCGTCGTCCCGGCTTTGCCCCTGCCGGCTTCGCTCGTGCCGGGGGTGGTCGTCGGGGCTTTAGCCGTGCCCGGCGTGACCGTTCCGGCTTTGCCGGCGCCGGGCGTCGCGGTCCCGGCTTTGCCGGCGCCGACGGCGCCCACGCCGGCTTTCGGCGCAGTGGCGGTGCCGGTCGAGGTGCCCGCACCGGCGCTGCCGGGCAGCGCGCCCGAGGGCGGGATGCTCGTCTGCGTGGTGGTCAGCGCCGCAGCGCTCGTCACGATTCGCGTGACCGCCGGCGCCCCGCTGCTCGAGCCGCCGGCGAGCTCGACGAGTGCGGCGACGAGCACTCCGAGCGCGAGCACGGCTACGACTGCGAGTGCGCCGATCGGCGCTTTCCAGTTCGGTGACGCCGCCAAGCGGGTACGCGCCGCCGCGCCGCAATGCAGGCACCACTCCTGTGCAGGGTGTAGTGGAGCTCCGCACAGCGGACATGCCTCGCTCGACGGGGCAGGTGGTGGGGCGGCGGCAATCGCGCCTTCGGCCGGCGGTGGCGGTGCGACGCTCACGATGGCGCACCCGGCGGGCGCAGGATCTCGGTCGGTCCGTCCTCGGCGCCCGCGGTTGCTTTCTCGATCACGGTCACTTCGTGATCCGGGGGCGGTCCGGAGATCGCTGAAGACGGGCCCGCGGGCGCTGCGTCAGCCGCAGGCGCGGGGGTCGACGGCGGCGCGGCGGGCACCGCCGCCCCGGTCGGCTGCATTGGCGGCTGTGGAGTCCGGGGTGGCTGTGGGGCCGCGGGCGGCGGCGCGGGCGGCGTTGAGGCGCCGGCCGCGGCGGTTACCGGCGCCGCGCTGGCACCGGCGATCGGCAGGTCGACGTGGCGCCCCAGCGACAGGCCGCAGTTCGGGCAGAAGCTGTCTTCGCTGCCGTGGATCGCGGCACAGCGCGGACACGCCGTGATGCCGGCCTCGCGCAACACCGTGATCGAACGGTGCTCGCCGAGCGTGCCTTCGATCGCGCGCAGCTCGGCGTCGATGTGTCCGAGCGTCGTCAGCTTGGCGAGGACCAGCGCGTCGTTGCGCTGGCCGAAACGGTGCAGGTTGAACACGAGCCCGCCGAGGTCCCGGTAGGCGAGCTCACGCGCCTTGCGCAGGAAGCGCGCTCGCCGGCGCGCGCGACCGCGCGACTGAAAGCCGGGTGACTCGGGCGCGTTGGCGCCGTCTCCCGGCTCTTCGTGTTGGTGCGGCTGCGCGGCAGCGTCCGTATGGGTCGTGCCAGATATTTGATTCACGCGGGATTCATGCTACCCCGAGCGCTCCCCGCAACGCTCGGTATGGGCCAGCGGTGCGTGTCGGGTCCGCTGTGTCAGCGGGCGCGCTCGAGCGCCTCGCGCCAGGCATCCGCGACCCGCATCGCCATCGTCCGCGCAGAGAACCGCACCGCGCTGGTGCGACCGTCGACCCGCGGATCGCTCGCGCGCAGGTGCGGCGCGAGCGCGCTGTGCCACCGTTCCAGCTCGAACGGCGCACACAGCGTGCCCGCGACCTGCGCCAGCGCTTCGGCGTGGACGCCGACGGGAGTGGCGAGCACCGGCACATCGCATGCGAGCGCCTCGAGCACCGCCAGTCCGAAGCCCTCGCGCTCAGACGGCACGAGCACGGCATTGGCGGCATTGACCCACAACGGCACGCGTTCTGGCTCGACGCCGCCGAGCGACAGCAACGGCGCGCCCGCGGCGTGCGCGAGCGCGCTCGCGCGATCGTGGCGCTTCTCGGCGCGAGCTGGGTCGGCGGGGAACAGCACGAACGGCTGCTCAGGGTCGAGTCCGAGCTCTGCGCGCGCCGGCGCGCGGGCCAGCGGACGGAAGCGATCGAGGTCCACGCCGCAGGGCAGCACGAGCGCGCGTAGTCGCGCGGCGCGTCCCGGGAGTTCCTGCACGAGCGGTGCGGAGGCGGCGGCCAACAGCCCAATCGCCGGCAAGATCGCGGCGGTGGCCAGCCGTGTGCGGGGGTGGCGAACGTCCGTCCCATGCACCGTCAGCGCGTGCACCGGCGCCGGTAGGACCAGCGATGGCCACGCTGTGAGGCCGAAGTGCGCATGCACGACCTCGAAGTGCGCGTGCGCGTGCCGGCGGCGCAGCTCGCGCGCCGCGCCCGCGAGCGCTCGCACGCCGGGGGCGAACTCGTGTAGCTCGACCTCGAGATCGTCGAGCGCGCGCAGCGCTGAGACCTGATCGCGCACGAAGCGGCCGCGCTCCGGATGCGTCGCATCGGGGCGCATGTTGGAGACCACGAGCGCGCGCAAGATGCCCCCGACCGTAGCGCTCTGGAATGATGGCGCGCGTGCAAAGCGCAGCCCTCGAGCGCAGCTACGGCCGTGGAGCGGACGAGCTGCGCCCCATTGCGATCGAGCCGGGGTTCGTGCGCACCGCGACCGGCTCGGCGCTGATCTCCGCCGGCGAGACGCGTGTCATCTGCACAGCGTCCGCGCAGGAGGGCGTTCCGCGCTGGATGACGGGCAAGGGCCGTGGCTGGGTGACGGCCGAGTACGGGATGCTGCCCGCGTCAACCGGGGAGCGCAAGCAGCGTGACGCGACCCGCGGGCGCCAGGACGGGCGCACGATCGAGATTCAGCGCTTGATCGGGCGCTGTTTGCGCGTGGTGATCGATTTCGAGGCGCTGGGCGAACGAACGGTGTACCTCGACTGTGACGTGCTGCAAGCCGACGGGGGAACGCGCTGCGCGTCGATCACCGGTGCGTATGTGGCGCTGTCGCTCGCGTGCGCGCGCCTACAGGCGGAGGGTCGGCTCGAGCGCTCGCCCTTGACCGGGGCGCTCGCTGCGGTCTCGTGCGGAATCATCGAGGGCACGCCGTTGCTCGACCTCGACTACTCGGAGGACTCGACGGCCGAGGTCGATGCCAACGTCGTCATGACCGGCGACGGCGGTCTCGTCGAGGTGCAGGCGACGGCCGAGCGGACGCCGCTCTCGCGCGCGCATCTGGACGAGCTGCTCGCGCTGGCGGCCGGCGGGATCGAGCAGCTGCGCGCCGTTCAGGCGCAGGCGATCGCCGCGGCCTCTTGAAGCTGCTGCTCGCCACCCACAACGACCACAAGCGCCGCGAGTTCGAGCGCCTGCTCGGGGCGTCCGGCGCCGGCGCCTGGCAGATCGAGCCGCTCCCCGAGAGCGTCGTTCTGCCGCCTGAGGACGGTGAGACGTTTGCCGAGAACGCGCTCGGCAAGGCCCGTGCGGCGGCGCTGGCGACGGGTGCGGTGAGCATCGCCGATGACTCGGGGATCGCGGCCGCGGTGCTCGACGGCGCGCCCGGGGTGCGCTCGGCGCGCTATGCCGGCGAGCACGCAAGCGACGCGGAGAACCTCGAGAAGCTGCTGCGGGAGGTCCCGCCCGACAGCGCGCTCGAATACGTCTGCGTGATCGCGTACGTCGATCCGTCGAGCGGCGTCGAGCGCGTCTTCGAGGGCCGCTGCACGGGCCGCCGGGCGCAGCAGCCGCGCGGCGAGCGCGGCTTCGGTTATGACCCGGCGTTCCTCGCCGACGACGGCCCGACGGCGGTGACGATGGCGCAGTTGAGCGACCAGCAGAAGGACGCCATCAGCCATCGCGGCCGCGCGACGAGGGCGCTGCTGGCATGGCTCGAGGACGGCGGCGAGGCTACAGCAGGTTGATCGCCGCCGAGATCGCGACCGCGAGCCCGAGCCCGGCGTAGCCCTCGTACCCCGAAAGCAGCAGCGACAGCGCCGTGATCAGCGCGATCAGAACGGTCACCAGCCATGCCACGCGAGAGATCGCCATCGCCGTATTGTTGCCTATGCGCCTGTCCGCAGACAGTGTTAGCGTCGTAGCAACGGTTTCACGAACGAGGAGGGCGAAGTGACAAAGTCCGAGCTGGTCGACCAGGTCGCGGACCGCGCCGATTTGACCAAGCAGGATGCCTCGCGGGCTGTGGACGCGGTGCTGGCCACCGTTGAGGACGCGTTGCGTCGCGGCAGCGAGGTATCGGTCTCGGGGTTCGGGAAGTTCCACGTGAGCCAGCGCGGCGCGCGTGTGGGGGTCAACCCCCGCACCGGCGAGCGCATCCAGATCGCCGCGTCACGGGTGCCGCGCTTCACCGCTGGCAGCGGCTTGAAGAGCGCGGTGAAGGGCCGCTGACACCGGCGCGGCCCTTCGGCGACAGCCTCGCCGCGCGGGTCGCCGAGCGCGAGTCCCAGCTCGTGCTCGGCCTGGATCCCGACCCCGCGCGGCTGTGGCCGCGCAGTGACGGGCGAGCGCCCGTCGGTGGCTCTCCAACGGAGCTCGCGGCGGCAGCGATGCTCGAGCATTGCCGAGCGCTGATCGACTCGGTGGCGGCGGCGTGCGTTGCGGTCAAGCCACAGCTCGCGCGCTTCGAGTTGCTCGGCGCGCCGGGCTGGGCCACGCTTGAAGCGGTCGTCGAGCACGCCCGCGCGCTCGGGCTGCTGGTGATCGCCGACGGCAAGCGCGGCGACATCGACGTGACCGCGCAGGCGTACGCTGGTGCTCTGTTCGGTGGGACGGACAGCCCTTTCGGGCAGATCGGCGGCCTCGGCGCCGATCTGGCGACCGTCAACCCGCTGATGGGGCGCGACGCGATCGTGCCGTTCGTGAGCGCGGCACGCGAACGCGGCGGCGGTGTGCTCGTGCTGGTGCGCACGTCAAATCCAAGCGCGGCGGACATCGAGGATCTGGCGCTGGCGGGTTCTGGCACCGTCTGGGAGCGGATCGCGGCGCTGGTCGACGAGCTGGGCGCGGCCGGCGTCGGCGAGGCGCGCCTCAGCGACGTGGGTGCAGTGGTCGGCGCCACGGAGCCGGGCCACCTGGCGCGCGCTCGGCAACTGATGCCCACGGCGACGTTCCTGCTGCCCGGCGTCGGCGCACAAGGTGGCAGGGTCGAGGAGCTCGCGGAGGCGTTCGCTCCGGGTCGTGCCGGCGGCCTCGTGTCGGCCTCGCGCAGCATCGCCGATGCGCACCTGAAGGACGACGCGGATCCTGCGCAGGCAGCACGCGCGGAGGCTGAGCGGCTACGGGCGAGTGCCTGGGAGCTGTCTGATCGGGTTCGCTAGCCTTTGTGTCGTGCACGCCAGGGCATCTGCTGCCGTTGAGGCGCGCCGGAAGGTTCGTGGGGAGACAGGATGATCATCACGGTCACGCTGAACGCGGCGATCGACAAGTCACTCGCGGTGCCGAACTTCCGGCTCGGACGGCGCCATCGCACGGTGGATCAGCGCACGATGGCGGGGGGCAAGGGCGTCAACATCGCCCGTTCGCTGAAGGCGTTGGGTCAGCCGGTAATCGCCACCGGCTTTGCCGGCGGCGCGACGGGGACGCACATCGTCGAGCAGCTCACAGAGGAGTCGATCCTCAACGACTTCGTACGGATTCGCGAGGAGTCGCGCACGAACACCTCGGTGCTCGACCCGACGACCGGCGATCAGACCGAGATCAACGAACGCGGGCCCTCGGTGTCGACGCGCGAGGTCGAGCTGTTCCGCGACAAGCTGCTGTACCTGGCACGCGGCGCGGCGATCGTCGTGTTCGCTGGCTCACTGCCGCGCGGCGTCGAGCCCGAGATCTACGCATCGCTGATCCGCGACCTGCAGCGGCTCGACGTGGTCACCGTCGTCGACACCGACGGCGAGCCGCTGCGTCAGGCGGTGCGTGCCGAGCCCGATGTCGTCTCGCCCAACGTGCTCGAGGCTGAGGAGCTCGTCGGCCACGAGTTCTCAGGTGAGGAGGAGCGATCGCTGGCGGTCGCCGAGATCGCCGCACTCGGGCCGCGCGAGGCGATCATGACGCTCCCGGACGGATGCTACGCGCAGGTGCTCGTGGACGGCCAGCGGCGGCTCAAGCGCGCGAGCATCGAGCTGCGCGAGCCGGTCGCCCGCAGCGGCTCCGGCGACGCGTTCCTCGCCGGCTACCTCGCTGCGCGCTACGAAGGCCGCGCCGCCGACCAGTGCCTGCGCTTCGGCGTCGCCTGCGGCGCCGAGTCCACAGCCCGCCTCGGTGCCGGCCTGATCGACCCCCGTGAGGCGCGGCGGCTGATGGGCGACGTGGAGTTGACGGTCATCGAGCTGCCGGCCGAGGTCACCTAAACGCTCAGCCGCCGGCGACGTCGCGACGCAGGAACACCAGATAGCCAGCCAGTAGGGCTGGCACTCCGTAGAGCGCGCACAACCACGCGGAATGCGCGATTGGCGCCCAGTCGGTGGGCGTGCGCAGCAGCCCCTGCCAGGCTTGGAACTGTTCGGTGAGCAGGTACGGCTGGATCGATTCCAGGCCGGGAATCTGGGCGATGATGAACAGCAGGATGACGATGCCGATCGTGCCGACGACGGCGGCGGCGCTGTTGCGCGTGACGGTCGAGAGCATCAGACCGATCGCGGCTACAGCGAACAGCGGGATCAGATACGCGGCGTTGGCGCCGGCGACGAGCAGCAGCGCTTCGGGCGCTGATACGAGCGTGCCGGAGTACGTCCGGACGGAGTGAAAGCCCCACGACGCGATCCCGGCGATCGTGGCGACGCTCGCGGCGACGAGCACAGCGAGCACGGCGTAGCTGAGGGCCGCGAGCGTCTTCGCGGCGAACACCTGCCCGCGATCGACCGAGCGTGTGAGGATCGTCTTCAGCGTGCCGTTGCCGTCCTCGTTGGAGAAGATGTCACCGGCGACGAGCGCGGCGACAACAGGCAGGAAGAAGCCCGACATGAACAGCAGCATCAGCACCGGCGTGGCGAGTCCGGACTGCGTGATCTGTGCAGCGAAGATGTTGTCGCGCTGGTCGTGTTGGTGGTGCAGGCTCTCGAACACCACGAAGATGACCGGCAACAGCGTCAGCAGGCCGAGCCCCAGGTAGGTGCGCACCTGCGCGACGAGCTTGCGCAGCTCCCAGCGGTAGACCGTCAGCGTCGACGGGCGCCTGACGCGTTGCGTGCGCGTCGACGCGCCGGCGCCGGCCGTGGGAGTGAGCGCGGCGCTGCTCATCAGACCGCGACTGCCTCGCGGTGATTGCCCTCGGTGAGACGGAAGAAGAGGTCCTCGAGCGTCGCGAGCTCGGGGCTGAGCGCGAGGATCCCGATGCCGTCTTGGCCGAGCGCCAGCGACAGCGCCGCGACGTCCTGCTCCTGCGCCTGGAAGGAGAGGCCCTGCGCGTCGGCGGCGGCGTGCTCGATAGCGCTGCGGGCGCGCATCAGGGCGAGCGCGCGCTCGTCGTCGGTGGTGCGCAGACGGTAGCCCGCGCCGCCCTGTCGGCGCAGGTCGGCGAGTGCGCCCTCATAGACGACGCGACCCGAGTCGACGATCGCGACGCGGTCGCACAGTTCCTGGACCTCGGGCAGCTGATGACTGGAGAGCAGCACCGTGATCTGCTCGTCGGCCAGGCGACGGATCAGCGCGCGCATGTCGCGCATGCCGGCGGGGTCGAGGCCGGTGGCCGGCTCGTCGAGGATCAGCAGCTGTGGGCGGCGCAGCAGCGCTGCTGCGATGCCGAGGCGCTGGCGCATGCCGTGAGAGAAGCCGCCGACCTTGTGCTTCGCGCGGGGCGCGAGCTCGACGATCGCGAGCACCTCCTCGATGCGCCCAGGGGCGCCGTCGCCATCGAGTGCGGCCAGCAGCTCGAGGTTCTTGTGCGCGCTCAGATACGGGTAGAAGCGCGGCGCCTCGACAAAGCCGGCGACTCCCTCCAGTGCGCGGGCGCCGCAGCGCATCGGGTCGCGTCCGAACAGCTCGACTGTTCCCTCGCTGGGCGTGATCAGCCCGAGCGCCATGCGCAGCGTCGTCGTCTTGCCGGCGCCGTTGGGGCCGAGGAACCCGTAAACGTCGCCTGCGTTGACGTTCAGGTCGATGTGGGCGACCGCGAGCACCTCGTCGTAGCGCTTGACGAGCCCCCGAGCCCGCACGGGCTGGGCCGCCTGATCGCTCACGCTAGAGGCCCCTGGCAACTTCTTCCACGGCTGCGGGCGCGACCCAGCCGCCCACGAGGTAGCGCATGCCGGAGCGCTCGAACGTGAGCAACGTGCCCAGCTCGGTGCGCAGCTCGGTGGCGCTGGCCCCGTTGATCGTGACCTTCGGCAGGCCTTCGAGCGACTGGCTCGTGTGTGATGTGCCTGCGGACTTCGTCTCGATCACGGCGATTGTCGCCGGACCGTGTCCGTGTGTCGTGACGGTCGGCCGTTCGCCCGAGCGCTGGGCGTCCGGCTTGCCATCGCCTTCGGAGAAGGTGATTTCCTGCACCTTGGCGTTGGCGGGCGGTGTGATCGCGAACACCGAGCTCGCGACCGGCCCGAACGAGACTTCGCTTGCGGCCAGTTCGATCACCGGCGCGCTGCTCGTGGACGAGTAGACGGCCGCGCGCAGGGGCGCGCCATTGTTGGCGTCCCAGGAGAGCTCGGCACCCCCGAGCAGGCTGCCAGCTTCCTTGGGCGACACACGCAGGGTGTACGCGGGCTGTCCGGCGACGTCGCCGGGCGTGGCTCCGGATACGTCCGCGTGCTGGCTCAGGTGCGAGATCGCTTCTTTGATCTTGGCGAGCGAGGGCAGTTCGTGTTGCCCATCTGCCGAGCCGTCAGGAGCTTCAGACGCCGGCTGCTGTTCGCGCGCCGGCGGGGTGTAGCGGTAGACGGTGTTTGTGGCCGCGTCGTAGACCATCACGCTGTGTCCGTCGTAGACGATCTGCGTGTCGCCCTGCTCGGACTGCAGCTCGAGACGCACGTCGCCGTCGCCCGAGATCCACAGCCGTCCCGACGCGCCCGTGATCAGCGGGCTCGATGTGATCCCGCCGCCGCCGCCGCCACCACCGCTGGCGAGGCTGGCGCCTTCGAGCAGGTGGTCGGTGAGCTGGATGCTGGCGCTGACGCCTTCGAACTTCGTCGCCTGTGCGCCGACGAGGGTGCTGTGAACGGCCTCGGCGAGCGGCCTCGGCGGTGGCGTCGGCCCGGAGTCGACCGCGAAGGCGATCGCGGTCGCGGACACACCGATCGCGACCACGAGTGCGCAGACCAGCAGCAGGCGTGAGAGCGGAAGACGACGAAGGATGTTCACGGCAGCACGTCCATGTCCTTTGGTTGCCGGTCTGGACTCAGGTTAGCGCCCCGCCTTTCGGTCGGCTAAACGTGCGCGGCTGTCATCCTCGAGGTGGCGTTCGACCGTCTGGCGGCGCCACCCGATATCTTCTCGGCGCGCATGCTCCTGATCTTCATCATCTTCTGGATCGTCGTCGGTCTCGCCGTTTTCTTCCTGGCGATGCGGCGCGGCTCCCGCGACGAGGACTCCGCTGAAGGATCGCGGCTCAGCCGGGCAGCGATCACGCTCGGCGTGATCGTCGCGTTCGCGTTCGGCCTGATCGTGCCCGCGATCGTGCTCGCCGTCAACGGCGCGCACAAGGCGAGCGAGGCGCCAGGGGGCGTGCACCTGAACGCCGATGAGACCGAAGGCCGCGAACTGTTCGCGCACACCTGCAACGTCTGCCACACGCTCGCGGCGGTCAAGTCCGTCGGCCGCGTCGGGCCCAACCTGGACGTGCGGGTCGGCGACGACATCCCGACGCAGGCCGGGCGCATCGCGCTCGTCGAGAACGCGATCGCCGAAGGCCGCGCGCGCGGCCTCGGCAACATGCCCGCGATGCTGTACACGGGCAAGGAAGCTGAAAACGTGGCGAAGTTTGTAGCAGCCGTAGCCGGCCACTGAGCGCGAGGCTTGAGCGACGCCGCTCGTTTTGGCCAACAGTCGATACGCCTCGCCGTGACCATCGGCTAGGGTCCGCCCCGATGGCAGATCAGCCGAAGACTGCGGATGAGGTGAAGGCGTTCGTGCAGGAACGCGAGATTCGCTTCATCCGCTTCTGGTTCACGGACATCCTCGGGCAGCTGAAGTCGTTCTCGATCAACGCGGCGGAGCTGGACGACGCGTTCGAGGCGGGGATGGGCTTTGACGGCTCCTCGATCACGGGCTTCAACGCGATCGAGGAGTCCGACATGATCGCGATGCCAGACCCGAGCACCTTCGCGGTGCTGCCATGGCGCCCGGAGGAGCAAGGCGTGGGGCGCATGTTCTGCGACGTGATCACGCCTGAGAAAACCCCATATGAGGGCGATCCGCGCCACGTGCTGCGCCGCGCGGTGCAGCGCGCGAAGGACATGGGCTTTGACACGTTCAACGTCGGTCCCGAGCTCGAGTACTTCCTCTTCAAAGACTCGCGCGGCACGGAAGTGCTCGACGAAGGCGGCTACTTCGATCTGACGACGCTCGATGCCGGCTCCGATGTGCGCCGCGAGACCGTGCTGGCGCTCGAGCAGCTGGGGATCCACGTCGAGTACACCCATCACGAGGTCGGCCCCTCGCAGCACGAGATCGACATGCGCTACGCGGATGCGATGAAGATGGCCGACGACTGCATGACCTACCGCATCACGGTCAAGGAGTACGCGATGAAGTACGGCTGGCACGCGACATTCATGCCGAAGCCACTGTTCGGCGAGAACGGCTCGGGCATGCACACGCACCAGTCGTTGTTCGCAGGTGGCAAGAACGCGTTCTATGACGCGGATGACCAGTACTTCCTGTCAGACGTCGGCAAGGCCTTCATCGCGGGCCAGCTCAAGCACGCACGCGAGATCTGCTCGATCTTCGCCCAGTGGGTGAACTCCTACAAGCGCCTCGTCCCGGGCTTCGAGGCGCCGGTGTACGTGGCGTGGTCGCGGCGCAACCGCTCGGCGCTGGTGCGCGTGCCGCTCTATCACCCAGGTCGCGAGAAGGCCACGCGCATGGAGCTGCGCTGCCCGGATCCAGCCTGCAACCCCTATCTGACGTTCGCGGCGCTGCTGCAGGCGGGTCTGGAGGGCATCGAGAAGGGCTACGAGTTGCCCGAGCCGATGGAGAAGAACCTGTACCACCTGTCGAGCGAGGAGCGCCGTCGCCTCGGCGTGGAGCAGCTGCCGGAGAGCCTCGGCGAGGCGATCGAGCTGACGGCGGAGTCAGAGCTCGTGCTGCGCACGCTCGGCGAGCATATGTTCAATCGCTACGTCGAGATCAAGCGACAGGAGTGGGACGACTACCGCGTGGACGTCACCCAGTGGGAGCTCGACCGCTACCTGTCGATCCTGTAGCGGCTAAGACTTAACGGCCTCTGATCCTACTTAAGAGTAAGGCTCTTACCGGTCCTGCTCGTCAGATGTAAATCGCAGAGAGGAATCCGCCGGCGAGGAGTCCGCCGGCGCGTCAGTCATGGGCGAGCCGTAAGACTTGATGCCGTGGGGATTCGGCATCGTAGGTCGGTTGGTCCACGTGGTGGCCGGGGTCGTCGACTGAACTGTCCCGGAGTCGTCGGGACGCTAGTCCTTGAACTAGTCTTGGTATGATTGCATTCTAGTCTCAAGCTAAACCTCAAGAGGTGGCAGTCACGTCCCCATCGATTGATATCGATGAAGAGGTCTTCGAGGTCATCAAGGGCCACGCCGAGCCGTTCGTCGACACACCAAATTCAGTCCTACGTCGCATGCTTGGCATCGATCACGCGACGAGTCGACCGGCACCGACTGGGGACAAGCTCAATAACCCGGCCGGTCGCGCCGCGCCGGGCACCCTGTTGCCCGAGTCGCAATACGAGCTTCCCGATCTTGCGCTACCTCTCAGAGCGGGGAGGCCGAGCGCCAAGCCGTGAGGTCGTCGACGCGGTCGGTATGGCACTCGCGCACAAGCTCACCGAGCTTGACTGGCAGGAGCTCCAATCTGGCGACGTACGCTGGAGGAATCGGGCAGCATTTGTGCGACTCCGGCTAGTTGAAAGGGGCGAGCTCGTGAAGAACTCGCCTCGGGGAACTTGGGAGATCAGCGACAAGGGACGTCAGCGGTTGCAGGTCCGATGACTGATCGACCTGAGCCGTTGAGGCTGGTAGATAGCTACTTCGTTGCCGCGAGACTCGCGCATGAGTACGTCTTCGACTTGCACCGCGAGCTCGCAGAGCTGGATGCCGCAGGCGACGACACTCGCGAGCTATTGCGCGAGTCGGCGGCTGTGACAGTGGAGCGGATGCCGGAGCTCACCAGCACCGTGCGAGTCCTCGAACGCGAGTGGTCTGAGCAAGAGCTGTTGGATCCACCCGCTGCCAAGCGCACGATCGAACGCCTGAACGGCGACGTCGAAGTCCTTTTGCCGGCACTCGTCGCGCTACGGGCGCGCCAGAACCAGATCGTCGTTGAGCTGCTTGATCGGATCAGTCGAGCACGCTAGAGAGCCGGTGCTCAAGCCGACAGACGGGCGGTCGCCGCCTGCTCGTAACGCTCTGCGAGCGCCAACGTCGTTTCGCGTACCCCCGCCACGTCGGTCTGCTCGGCCTCGGCACGCAGGCTCCGCGCTCGGTCGTGCAACTGATCCGCGCTCTGGGTGTTGTCGCGCAGTCGGCGCTCTACCGCGTCAATAAGCCAACGATCAATGTCGGGCAGCTCAGGCCACGCTCGAACATCCATGAAATGAGTGTAATCCCTGAGGGGACCGTAGCTGGAGCACACTTCTCACAGCGGTCTGGTCGGACCCGCATCCCGCGACGGTCGGTCCTGGTCGTCCCCGCAAGATCGATCGGTCAGCAAAGACGATTCATTTGGTGACGAGTCCGGTCGCTCCATGGGCAGGAGGCACCGCGCACGCGATCGGCCGTGCGGGCGCGAGCTGCCAGTGCATCGCCTGCAGCATGTGCCCGAAGGCTCCGGGGTGGCGTGGCGCGATATCGGCCACGAGCGCGATCGCGCCGAGCGCCTGGCGCTGATACTCCTCGTTGCCGGTCAGCTGGGCGAGGCGCGAGAGGCCGACGGCCGCGCTGGAGGATCCCGACGGAATCGGGGAGTCCTCGAGGTCCTTGCGTTTGACAATCAGCTCCTCGCCGTCTGACGCGGTCGAGAAGAAGCCGCCGTTGTCGGGGTCGGCGAAGCGCGCGATGATCTCGTCGGCGAGCGCCGTCGCCTGATCGAACCAGCGCTCTTCGCAGGTTGCTTCGAACAGCGTGATCAACGCGTCGAGCAGGAAGGCGTGGTCCTCGAGGTAGGCGTCGATCTTTGCGTGCCCGTCGTTGTAGGTGCGCAACAGGCGCCCACGCTCATCGCGCATCACGGTCTGCAGGAAGTCCGCGCAGTTGCGCGCCGCGTCCAGATAGCGAGGCTCCTCGAGCGCCGAGCCCGCCTCGGCGAGCGCAGAGACCATCAGCGCGTTCCAGCTCGTCAGGCGCTTGTCGTCGAGCGCCGGGCGGACGCGCTGGCCGCGCGCGACCAGCAGGCGCTCGCGAATCCGCGCGCGCGTCTGCGCATCAGGTGCGGCGCCGCGATCGGTCAGGACATTCAGGCCGGGCTCGGGACGGTGGGGGTCCTCGAAGTTGCCCTGCTCGGTGACGCCGAGCCAGGCACTCGCAAGCTGCGCGTCCTCGGGGCTCAGGAGCTCAGCGAGCTGCGCGACGCTCCAAACGTAGTAACGACCCTCGATGCCCTCGGAGTCGGCGTCGAGCGCGCTGTAGAAGCCGCCCTCTGGACCGTGCATCTCCCGCAGCACCCAGTCGAACGTGTCGATGCAGACCGTGCGCAGGCGCGGGTCCTGTGAATGCTGCCAGCCGTGCAGATAGGCGCGCGCGAGCAGCGCGTTGTCGTAGAGCATCTTCTCGAAGTGCGGCACCGTCCACATGGCGTCGACGCTGTAGCGCGCGAAGCCACCGCCTAGTTGGTCGTGGATGCCGCCGCTGGCCATCGCGTGCAGCGTCGTCAGCGCCATCGCGCGTCCGTCTCCGAGCAGGAGGAACTCGAGCACCGGCGCCTGCGGGAACTTCGGCGCGTTTCCAAAGCCGCCGTTGCGAGCGTCGAAGCTCTGGCTCAACTCCGTCAGCGCCTGCTCGAGCGCGCTCTCCTGCAGCGGCTGGCGCGACGGTGACAGCTGCGAAGCACCGGAGAGCCGCTCGCGCAGGCGCTCGCCGCCGGCGCGGATCTCCTCGCGGTTGAGCTCCCATGACTCGGCGATCGCCTGCAGCACCTGCGTCCAGGCGGGCATGCCATGGCGCGGCTCCGGCGGGTAGTAGGTGCCGCCGTAGAACGGCAGCTGCTCTGGCGTGAGGAACACGTTGAGCGGCCAGCCGCCCTGGCCGGTCATGCTCTGTACGGCCTCCATGTAGAGCGCGTCGACGTCGGGGCGCTCCTCGCGGTCGACCTTCACGCATATGAAGCTCTCGTTCATCAGCGCCGCCGTGGCTGAATCCTCGAAGGACTCGCGCTCCATCACGTGGCACCAGTGGCATGCGGAGTAACCGATGGAGACCAGCAGCGGCTTGTCCTCGACACGCGCGCGCTCGAGCGCGACGGGACCCCAGGGCAGCCATGCAACCGGGTTTTCGGCGTGCTGACGCAGATAGGGCGAGCTCTCCTGCGCTAGCGCGTTGGGCACCCGCTCAGGGTAGCCACGACGACCGCCTAGCGCTCGCGGCGCTCGGCGGCCGTTCAAGCAGCGCTCGGCGGCCGCCGAGCAGCTTGCTGAGCGCCGCGGCGGACGGCCATTCACCCGCTCGGACGCTCGCGAGTTTGACTTTCGCGAGGCTCACCTCGAAGTGTCTGCCGCCGAGCATGCCCGTGATCCGTTGTGAGCTGGCGCCGAAGCGGACGACGCCGACAGCGGCGTCCTTCCCCGAGACGCGAATGTTCGCCGCCTGCAGCTCGCGGTTCTTCACGGGGAAGCTCGCCGTCAGCTGCACCCCCGGCACGAATGCGAAGTCGTGCAGCGTCGCCGCCGAGCTCGTCAGGCGGGCATAGCCGCCGCGCAGGCCACCGAAACTCGAGCCGCTCGGGAGTTCTGCGTCGGCCTGCAGCGTCGCCGCGATCACCTGGCGGTTGAGGTCGACGAGCGTGTCGAGCACGGCGACCAGGGTGCGGCCCGGTCTGCCGCCGAGCGTCGCCGGCGGATGCACGTAAGCGAGCCTCGTCGGTGTCAGCGGGGTCGGCGCGAACTGGTTGACGGTCGGCGCGCACTGCTGGATTTGACCCCCACCTGCCCCGGCGCTGAAGAACGCCTTCAAGGCCAGCGACGAGCAGTCGCTGAGGTCGCTGCCGAGCACCGAGTGGCCGGTGAACGGGACCAGCAGCAGCTGCGCGTCGGGGATCTGCGCGGCGACGCGAAGCGCGTAGGCGGTTGGCGTCCGCAGGTCCTGCTCACCGGAGAAGATCAATGTCGGCACGTTCGGCAACGCGCCCGGCGAGGGCGGCGCAGGGGACGCGTCGGGCCAGCTCGCACAGTCGGGCACAAGACTGTTGCTGTAGGCGGTGCTCGGATCGAACGGGTAGAAGTCGCTGCTCGGCTGGGCGTGCAGGTAGGCGAGCGCTTCGTTCAGGCGCGTCTGGCGTCCTGCCGCGCGCTGCCACGGGAACGGGCTCTCCTCGCAGGTCGTCGTTGCGAACAGCGCTTCGTCGACGCTCGGCGCGCTTTCGCTGCCGGCGCTTTCGCGCGGCAGGTTGGGGATCAGGCCCTCGGAGAGCAGGTGCAGGCGCAGCAGTGGGTCGGGGTCGTGATCGAGCGCCGAGCGCACGGCCGCGGGCAGCAGCGCCCGCAGGGCGGGGTTCAGGTCGCCGGCCTCGAGGATCTCGAGCAGGCCGTCCGCGTCGAGCGTGCTCGCGTGACGCTTGCCTGAGCCGTCGTACACCGATCCGCTGAGAGGCCGCCGGCGCAGCCGCGCGGCGAGTCTGGCGATGTCACCGAGCGGGTCCGAGCTGATCCCCGCGCAGGCGCCGCCGGCGCAGATCTCGCGGATGACGCCGCCGATCGCCTGGAACGTCGGGATCTGGAACGGTTCGGCGCCTTCCGGTGGCACGACCGAGTCGAGCACCAGCGCTTCGACGTGTTCGGGATAAGCCTCGGCGTAGTCGAGCGCGACCTTGGTGCCGTAGGAGGTCCCGTACAGCACGAGCTTTTCATAGCCGCCGGCCTGGCGCAGCGCCTCGATGTCCTGCACCGATTCCGCTGTGGTGAAGGCACCGCGCGCGGGCCCGATCTCCGACGCGCATTCTTCGAAGAGCTGGCCCGCCGACAGCGCGCTGAATACTTCCAGCGCGGGGCAGCTGAGCGGATTCGAGGTGCCTGTGCCGCGCTGGTCGAACACGAGCAGATCGCGTGAGCCGAGCGCCGGTGCGATCGCCTGGGCGATGAATTCGCTCAGCGGCAGCGCCGCCTGGCCTGGGCCGCCGGCGAGTGCCACAACCGCGTCGCGGCTGGGCGCGCTGCCGGCGCGTTTGCGCTCCACGCTCAGCGACATCGAACCGGAAACCGCGCCTGAGCGCTCGAGCGGTACCGGCACCGAGGCGCATTCGAACCCGGTCGCGTTGACACAGGCGCCGAAGTTGGCCGTGGCCGCCGAGGCGGCGCTTGGCCAGCACACGAGCAGCGCGACAAGCAGCAGAGTCGCCGGCCCCCAAGTGCGAACTCTCCTGCGCATCGCCTCCGACAATAGCCACACTCGCGCGCGAGTTCGCCGGTAGCATCGGCGTTCTGTCCGCCGGCGTCCCGACGCGCGCGTGCGCCGACGGCGCCTGGCCGACCGTGCTGTGTAGTGTCTGGACGATGGCGGGCGAGCGCGAGACGATCCAGGCAGACGGGGCGCCGGCCGCGATCGGGCCGTACAGCCACGCTGTACGCGCCGCCGGGTTGCTGTTCTGCTCCGGGCAGATACCACTCGACCCCGACACTGGTGAGATCGTCGGCTCGAACGCGGGCGAGCAGGCGCGCCGCTGCCTGGAAAGCCTTGCCGCCGTGTGCGAGGCCGCCGGCGTGCGGCTCGAGCGCGCTGTGCGTCTGACGATCTACATGACCGACCTTGCGGACTTCGCGCAGGTCAACGACGTGTACGCGTCGTTTTTCGCAACGGAGCCGCCGGCGCGCGTGACGGTCGGAGTCGCGCAGTTGCCGCGCGGCGCCTACGTCGAGATCGACGCGATCGTCGCGCTGTAGGCGTCCTCGGCGTCGGCCGGCTCCATTGAGCGCAGCGCGCGGTTGAGCAGGTCGCGAAGCGTGCGGCGCTCGTCGACGTCGAGCGCCGCGAGCACCTCGTCCTCGATCGCCGCCTGCACGCGTTCGGAGTCGCCCAGCGCGGCGCGGCCCGAGGGCGTGATCTGCACGAGATGGCGGCGCCGGTCGCTGGGGTCGCGCAAGCGCGCGACGAAGCCGAGATCCTCGAGCTCGTTCAACAGCAGCACGACGTTGTTGGCGTCCATACAGAACGCGTCGGCGAGGTCCTGCTGCGGACAGCCGTCGTGATCGCTGACGTAGCTGAGCGCGACGAGGTGGCGCAGGTGCATCCCCAGCCGCTCCTCGTCACTGCGGCGATACACCTGCTTGGCCAGGCGACTCAGCAACACCGCCGAGCCGGGGGCGCAGTTTCGCTGATCAGCCATGGTTGGAAGTGTATACCTCATCAAAGCATCAATCATCACAATAACAGCGATCAACAATTATTCACGGATCATCCTTACTAGATGGATGATAAGTGGTATGGTGGTCTCTCCGCAACCCCTGGAGGACTCCCATGACCGCACTGCTAAGCCGACTGAACACGCCAACAGACAGCGCCGCCTCGGATCGCAGGCGCTGGATCGCGCTGGCGGTGCTGTGTCTCGGGCAGCTGATGATGGTGCTCGACGCCACGATCGTGAACGTCGCGCTGCCATCGATCCAGCGCGAACTGCACTTCGCGCAGGCCAACCTCACATGGGTTATCGACGGCTACCTGATCACCTTCGGCGGCTTCCTGCTGCTCGCCGGGCGCTTCGGCGACCTTGTCGGGCGCAAGAAGGTCTTCCTCAGCGGCCTCGTGTTGTTCGTGGCTGCCTCGATCCTGTGCGGCGTCTCCGACAGCCAGGGGATGCTGATCAGCGCGCGGCTGATCCAGGGCGTCGGTGGCGCGATTGCCTCCAGCGTGATCCTCGCGATCATCGTCACCGAGTTCCCCGAGCGCGTCGAGCAGGCGAAGGCGATGGGCATGTACGCGTTCGTGTCCGCGGGTGGCGGCTCGATCGGCCTGCTCGCCGGCGGGGCGCTCACGCAGTCGCTCAGCTGGCACTGGATCTTCTTCGTGAACGTGCCGATCGGCATCGTCGCGCTGGTTCTCGGATGGCTGCTGATCGAGGAGAACGAGGGCATCGGGCTCAGCGGCGGCGTCGACGTGCTCGGCTCGATCCTGATCACGCTCGCGACCATGCTCGGTGCATTCGCGATCGTCAAGTCGACCGACTATGGCGTCGGCTCGGCGCGCACGCTGGCAACCGCGGGCGCCTCGCTGGCGCTGCTCGCCGCGTTCCTGGTGGTCGAGTCGCGCGTCGCAAACCCGATCATGCCGCTGCGCATCCTGCGGCTGCGCATGCTGATGGGCTCGAGCCTCGTTCGCGGCCTGCTCGTCACCGGCATGTTCTCGGCGTTCTTCCTCGGCGCGCTCTACCTGGAGCGCGTGCTGGGCTACGACGCGATCGACACGGGCCTCGCGTTCATGCCGCTGACGATCGCGATCGCGGTGATGTCGCTGGGCGTGTCAGCACGCCTGATCGAGCGCTTCGGCCCCGTGCCGACGCTCGCCGGGGGCCTCTGCGGGCTGATCGTCGGGCTGCTGCTGCTCGCCGCGCAGGGCGTCCACGCCGGCTATTTCCCCGGCCTGTTCTTCGCCTTCCTGGCGCTGGGAGTCGGGGCCGGCGCGTCGTTCTTGCCGCTGCTGACGATGGGCATGGCGGACGCGCCGCCACGCGACGCGGGCTTGGCGTCGGGCATCATCAACGTGTCGGTGCAGCTGTTCGGCGCGATCGGCCTGGCGACGCTCGGCACGATCGCGACCGACCACACGAAAGCCCTCAGCGCCGCGGGTCACCCGCTGCTGGCGTCGCTCACAGGCGGCTACCACCTCGCGTACCTGGTCGCCGCCGTGTGCGTCGGGTTGGGAGTGCTGGCGACGTTCGTGCTGCTGCGACCGCCCGCGGCTACAGAGCAGGAGATCGACGCCGAGGAGCGCGTCGAGGCGGCGCAAGCAGGCGAGCTGGTGGCGGCATGAGTGCCCTGGCACGACACGGCGAGCAGGCCGCACGTCGATACAACCGCCCGGCGGAGCATGTGCGCGACGCCGGACGGTTGCGCCGCGCCAACGCCGGCACCCTCACGGAAATCACGCGCTCGCTGCTCGACGACGCCCGCCAGGTCCGCGTCGCCGAGGATCGGCGACGCGCGCACGCTCGAGAGCGTTAGCGCGCCGCGCCGCCCCGCAGCTGCGCCCGCTTGACCTTGCCACTGGCGGTCTTGGGCAGCTCCGCGGCGAAGTCGATGATTCGCGGGTACTTGTACGGCGCGGTTTCGCGCTTGACGTGCTCCTGCAGCTCTCGCACGAGCTCCGGCGAGGGCGCGTAGCCCTCGCCGCGGAGCACCACCACCGCGCGCACGACCGAGCCGCGCTCCTCATCGGGCGCCGCCACAGCGGCGGCTTCGGCGACGGCCGGGTGCGCGACCAGCGCCGACTCGACCTCAAATGGCCCGATTCGGTAGCCGGCGGAGACGATCACATCGTCGGCGCGCCCCTCGAAGTACAGCCAGCCGTCCTCGGCGCACGTGACGCGGTCGCCGGTGCGCCAGGGGCCGCCGGCGCGGCGGTCCTCGACGCTCCAAGCTCCTGTCGGGTCGCGTTGCACGTCCTCGCCGAGGTAACCGAGGAAGAAGGTCGGCACGCTCGCCGGATCGACTGTGCAGCTCGCCCTCGACGACCTCCAGACTGATCCCCGGGAGCGCCTTGCCCATCGAGCCAGGACGCGGGTTCTCGAGCATCGGCGCGCCCGTCAGCTGGCCGGTCTCGGTCTGGCCGTAGCCGTCACGGATCTCGAGCCCCGTCCCCTCGTGCCAGGCGCGCAGCACCTCGGGGTTGAGCGCCTCTCCGGCCGCGACCATCGCAGACAGGTGCGCGAACGGGCGCAGCGTCGCGCGCTTGGCGATCACGCGGTACTCGGTCGGCGCCATGCAGAGCACGCTGACACGCTCGCGCGCGAGCAGCTCGAGGCGCTCCTGCGGGTCAAAGCGCGCATCGTGCAGCAGCGCCGCGGCGCCCGAGAGCCACGGGGCGATGAAGACGTTGCGCGCCGACTTCGACCAGCCGCTCGCCGCCGTGCACCACACGAGCTCACCTGGGCGCGCGCCGAGCCAGTGCTCGGCCTGCACGCGCTGGCCCTCGAGGTAGCGCTGCGCGTGCACCACCGCCTTCGGCTCGCCGGCGGTGCCGCTCGTGAAGGTGATCAGGCACGGGTCGTCAGTGTCCAGCTCGACGGCCGCGGCGGGCGCGCCGGCGAACAGGCTCTCGTCGGGCACGTACACGCGTGCCGGAGCGCTCGCGGAGCCCGCGACGGCCGCCTCGAGCTCAGCGCGGTTGCGCTCGTCGGCGAGGATCAGGCTCGGCTCGGCGACGGCGATGCGCAGCCGCAGGTCCTTCGCGCGCAGCTGCTCGGTGCACGGCAGCACGACGGCCCCGATGCGAAAGCACGCGAGCATGCCCAGCACCCACTCGGGGCGGTTGCCGATCAGCGTCATGACCACGTCGCCCCTGCTCACGCCGCGCTGGCGCAGCGCACCCGCGAGCGCTGCCGAGCGCTCGCCCAGCTCACCGAAGGTCCACTGCCTGCGCGCACCGTCGCGGGCGAGCTCGAGCAGCGCGAGCCCCCTGGGAGGCTGTGCAGCGACGATCTCCCGTGCGAAGTTCACGTCGAGCATTCTCCCCGACGCGCCGAGGCGGCGGAGGCAGGGGACGAAGCTGGGCTGCAGGTGGCCGGTATTCTCAAGGGGCAAGGACCGAGCAGACCGACCCCGACCGTGGAGCGCTAACCAGATGGCCGTAGCCGCCTCGCAGTACACCGAGATGACCGACGAGCAGAAGGCGATCACCGAGATGGTGCACCAGTTCGCCGACGAGCAGATCCTGCCGAACGCCGAGCATTACGACCACGAGGATGCCTTCCCGGAGCCGATCGTCGAGCAGATGAAGGAGCTCGGGCTGTTCGGTGTGACGATCCCGGAGGAGTACGGCGGCATGGGTCTCGACCTGACGACCTACGCGATGATCGTCGAGGAGCTCTCGCGCGGCTGGATCTCGATCTCGGGCGTGATCAACACCCATTTCATCGGCTCCTACCTGCTGATGAAGTTCGGCAACGAGGAGCAGAAGCAGAAGTACCTGTCGCGGATGGCCACCGGCGAGATCCGCGCCGCGTTCTCGCTTTCCGAGCCGGAGTTGGGCTCGGATGTGCAGGCGATCAAAACTTCTGCCAAGAAGGCCGACGACGGCTCCTACGAGATCAACGGGCAGAAGATGTGGGTGACCAACGGCCTGCGCTCGGATCTCGTGTTCGTGCTCGTCAAGACCAACCCGAATGCCGAGAAGGCGTACCAGGGCATGACCTGCTTCATCGCCGAGAAAGAGGCTGGGGCTCACGAGAACACGGGCGCCTACGCCGGCCTGAAAGTTCCGGAGCAGCTGAAGAAGATGGGCTACAAGGGCGTGGAGTCGACCGAGCTGGTGTTCGACGGCTACCGCTGCCCCGCCGAGAACGTGCTCGGCGGCGAGGACGCCGGCCTCAACAAGGGCTTCCCGCAGATGATGGACGCGCTCGAGGTCGGTCGCGTGAACGTCGCCGCCCGCGGTGTCGGCATCGCCCAGCGCGCGCTCGAGCTGGCGCTGCGCTACTCGCAGGAGCGCAAGACCTTCGGCAAGCCGATCGCCGAGCACCAGGCGATCCAGTTCAAGCTGGCGGACATGGCCACGCAGGTCGAAGCCGCACGCCTGCTGACGATCCGCGCGGCACGCCTGAAGGACGCCGGCGAGCGCTCGGACCTGGAGGCGGGGATGGCGAAGCTGTTCGCCTCGGAGGCGGGCCGCTTCTGTGTCGAGGAGTCCTTCCGCATCCACGGCGGCTACGGCTACTCGAAGGAGTACGAGATCGAGCGTCTGTATCGCGACGCGCCGCTGCTGCTGATCGGCGAGGGGACCTCGGAGATCCAGCGCATGGTGATCGGACGCAAGCTGCTGCAGCGTCATAAGATCTGAACACGAACGCGACGGGCCGCGAGCGGTCCAGAAGAGGACGATCTACATGGCCGAGGACGCCAAGGCGCTGATCGAGCTTGCGACGCGCAGATTCATCGGCGAAGTGCCGGCACTCGAGCCGATCAAGCTGATCGTCGGCGTCGAACTGAGGGGACGCGGCGACGTGCAGCAGTTCCGCCTGGAGATGCCGGACGTGGGCGTCACCAAGGGACCGGCCGCGGACGCGCGCCTGCGTGTCGACATGCGGCGCGAGTTCTTCAACGTGATGGCGCACGAAGGCAAGGTCGCGGACTGGATCGAGGCGTTCACCTACGGACAGGCGAAGGCATCAGGGCCCGAGCAGATCATGAAGCTGATCACCAACGTCGTCGAGCGCCACCAGGAGCGCGAGCGCACGCCCAAGGCACGCAAGCACGCGTAGAGCCCTAGTGGTAGGCGGAGAGCTGCTCGGCGAGGAACGCCAGCGAGGCGAGCAGGAAGATGCACATGACGACGAGGGAGAAGTTTTCGTTCATCGGCCTGCCTTCAAGATAGTCGACGCGGCGGCTCGCAGTGCACGCCGTCTCGCTACAGCTCGGCGCCGTCCTCGTAGAGCTTGAGGACGTGCACGCCGTCCGGGACGGCATCGAGGCACAGCCGGCACAGCACGCACTCGTCGAGGTTCTTCTCGACGATCTCGACGCCGGCGTCGTCGGCGACGGCGAAGATGTCCACCGGGCAGACCTCCGCGAGCTTGGCCGCGACCGCAGGGTTCGACGCGATGCTGTCGTCGACCTCGACCCCAATGAAGATTCCGTCCTTGCGCATCAGGCCGCGCTCCGCTCCGCGATCTTGGCGCGAATCGTCTCGGGTATGTCCTCGATCCGCTCGGCGACGGTGATCCCGGCCTGGGCGAGCCGCGCGATCTTCTCCGACGCGGTGTCCTCCTTGCCTTCGACGATCGTGCCGGCGTGTCCGAAGCTCATGCCCGGCATCTCGTCCATGAAGCGTCCGGCCATGAACGCGACGATCGGCAGGCGCGAGTCGTTGTCGGTGACCCAGCGCGCGAGCTCGGCCTCCATGCGCCCGCCGGGCTCGGTGTAGATAACGATTCCCTGCGTCTGCGCGTCGGCCTCGAACAGCGGCATCAGCTCGGCGTAGCTCGAGCCGATGATCGCGTCGCCGCCGATCGACACGGCGGTCGACTGACCGAGCCCCGCGGCGCTGAGGGTCGAGGACATCTCGGTGGTCATTCCTCCCGAGCGCGAGATCACGCCGATCGGACCAGGGGTGTAGGCCTGTGCTGCGTTTTTGGCCGGCCCGCCGATCCCGCCCATCTTGATCACGTCGGGCACGATCACGCCGAGGCAGTTGGGACCGATGATGCGCGCGCCGCGCAGGCTCGCGAGCTCGACCATCTGCGCGACGTCGCGACGCGGGATGCGCTCGGTGACGATCACGATCAGCTTGACGCCGTTCTCGACCGCCTCGAAGACGGCGTCCTTGGTGAAGGCGGGGGGGACGGTCACGACCGAGCCATAGATCGGTGCGCCGTGGTGGGCGACAGCCTGCGCGACCGTGTCGAACACGGGCACGCCGTGGACCTCGCGGCCGAGGCGACCCGGGGTGACGCCGCCGACGACCTTCGCGCCGACGCCGTAGTCGAGGCACTCGCGCGTCAGGTTCACCGCCTCGCGGCCGGTGATGCCCTGGACGATGAACGTCGTGTCGGCGTCGATCAGGATCGACATCAGCTCGCGGCTCCTTGGATCTTCTCGACGGCGCGGCGGGCGGCCTCGTTGAGCGAGACCGAGCGGTCCGCGTAGTCGACCCCATAGCGCTCGAGGATCTTGAAGCCCTCCTCCTCCCAGGCGCCGGGTATGCGGAAGATCGCGATCTTCTCCGCGGGGTCGTAGCCGAGCTCCAGGCAGGCTTTGATGACGCCGCGCGCGACGATGTCGACGCGCGTGTTCGACACGATCGACATCATCACCGCGATCTTGTCCACGCCGGGCTTCTCCAGCACGAGCTTGGCCAGGCCGCAGGCCTTCGAAACCGACGGGTTGCCGCCGATCTCGCAGTAGTTTGCGGGCCGCCCGCCGTGCGCGCGGACCGCGTCGAACAGCGTCAGCGAGCCGCCCCCGGCGCCGATCACGAGGCCGAGGTTGCCGTCGAACTCGGTCACGTTGCCGGCGACGCCGCGGTGGTCCTGCGCGTCGACCTGCTCGCCGGCGAGCTCGAAGGGCGTCGCCTCGCGCGCCTGGCGCGTCTCCTCCTCGCCGACGCCGAGCTCGGCCAGCAGCGCCTTGTGGCGTCCGCGCGCCTCGTTCTCGATGTCCATGTGTGCGTCGAGTGCCACGAACGAGCCGTCGGCGAGGCGCCCGAGCGGGTTGATCTCGGCGAGGACCATGTCGTTCTCGACGAACAGCCGCGCAAGGCGCAAGACGATCGGCATGAGCTTGTTGAGCGCCGAGCCGGTGACGCCGGTCGCGGCGATCACCTCCTTGGCCTGGAAGTCACTCAGCGGCAGGATGTTCGAGAAGTGCCGTCGCCCGACGGCCTCGGGCTGCTCCTCGGCGACCTGCTCGATGTCGATGCCGCCGACCGGCGAGAAGATCATCACGGGCTGCTTGCGGATGCCGTCCCAGACGACGCCCGCGTAGTACTCCTGCTCGACCTCCGCGCGCGGGTCGACGAGCACGCCACGCGGCATGTGGCCGTTGATCTCGAGCGCGAGGATCTCACGCGCGTAGGTCTCGGCCTCCTCTGGCGTGTCCGCGAACTTGACGCCGCCGGCCTTCATGCGCCCGCCCGTCAGCACCTGCGACTTGATCACCGTTGGGCCACCGATCCGCTGCGCGATCGAGCGCGCCTCGGCGGGGTCGGTCGTGAAGCCGTAATCGGTGACGGGGATGCCGGCGCGCTTGATGACCTCGCGCGCCTCGTACTCGAAGAATCGCATTGCGGCGCGGAAGCCTATATGGAGAACGGCGCGGCTGGCGCCGAGGTAGGGCGCTCAGCAGTCGGCTAGTGCCCGCAGCGTCTGGCAAATCTCGTGGCGGCGGGAGCCGAGCGTGCCGGTGCGCTCAGTGAGCGTTGAGCGCCGGATGCGCTGCAGGTTGTCGAATGAAGCGACGCACTCGGTCTCTAGACCATCATCGGGCCCGAGCGCGATCTCGGTTGCAATGCGGCGCACGGTACGCGTGATTGGTGCGACCACGATCCCGGTCAGCACGGGCACGGCCTCAGAGCGGGTCACCACAAGCACCGGGCGCCGCGTGTCTTCAGTCTCTGCCCACCAAATCTCCCCCTGCCGGGGAAAGCTCACCAGGGTTCCTCGGCGATCAACGCGCGTGTGGCGGCATCGAGACCGGCAAGCTCTTCGTCGGTCTGGGGCTGACGTTCGTATCCCGCGACGATTTCGGCGCCTATCCGGTGCCTTCGCTGCTCATCCACCAGCTTCTCCAGCGCGACGCGCACGCCCTCCGAGCGACTGGCCACGAAGCCATCTGCCACGAGCCCGTCGAGACCGGCGACGAGCTTGTCATCAAGACGCGTGACTATCTGTGCCATACACAAAGCATAGCAAAATGCAATGCAATGGTTTACCTCCGCTCGACCGCCGACTGCCGCGCCCCTACGCTGCCGCGCCCGCAGGCTCCCCGCTCCGCTCGAAGCCGTAGGCCTCCGCCAGCTCCGGGTCCTTCCTGGCGAGCATTTCGGCGAGGTTGACCATCACCTTGCACTGCTTCCAGGTCGCGTCATCCTGCATCTTGCCGTCGATCATGTGCACGCCGCGCCCGTCGGGGATCGCCTCGATCACCTTCTTCGCGAACGCGACCTCGTCCGGGTCCGGGGAATAGACGCGCTTGGCAATCGCGATCTGGCTGGGGTGCAGCGACCAGGCGCCGACGCATCCGAGCAGGAACGACGCGCGGAACTGCGTCTCGCAGCCCAGTTCGTCGCTGATGTCGCCATAGGGGCCGTAGAACGGCAGTGCGCCTACCGCCGTGCACGCGTCCACCATGCGCGCGATCGAGTAGTGCCACGGGTCCTGCTGGTAGCTGGGTCGTGGCGCGTCCGGGTTCTCGGGGTCAGGATCGGCGATCGTGCGGTAACCGGGGTGTCCGCCGCCGACGCGCGTGGTCTTCATCCGGCGCGACGCAGCGAGGTCGGCCGGACCGAAGCTCATCCCCTGGATGCGCGGGCTGGCGGAGGCAATCTCCTCGAGGTTGGCGACGCCCTGGGAGGTCTCCAGCACGCAATGGATCAGCAGCGGGCGCTCGAGCCCGGCTTTCGCCTCGAGTTGCGCGAGCAGGCGGTCGGCGTAGTGGATGTCCCACGGGCCCTCGACCTTCGGGATCATGATCACCTCGAGCTTGTCCCCGATCTCGCCGACGAGCTGCGTGATGTCGTCCAGGAAGTACGGCGAGGCAAGCTCGTTGACGCGCGTCCACAGCGCGGTGTCGCCCAGATCCATCTCGCGCCCCACGCGAATCAGGCCGGCGCGTGCAGCCTCCTTCTTTTCCAACGGCACCGCGTCCTCGAGGTTGCCGAGCAGGATGTCCACCTTTGGCGCCAGGTCTGGCGTCTTCTCGACCATTTTCGGGTTCGAGAAGTCCATGAAGTGGATCATCCGAGATGGCTTGAAGGGGATCTCGCGCGCCGGCTCGGGGGCGTCGATCGCGAGGGGCTTGAAGAAGTCGCGGGGGTTGCGCAAGGGCTCTCCTGGGTCGGTTCGGGTTACAACGCTACGCTCGTCATTGGAAAGTATCGATGATGCGACGTCCTCTGACCACGCTGGCGCTGGTCGCGACGTGCGGGCTGCTTGCTCTCGGCGCCATTGTGCTGCTGAGCGGCCAGAGCGCCGGCAGCGAGACGGCGCGAGCGCGAATGGCCGGAGCCGCCATGCGGACATCGGACTTGAGCATGTCGGCGGTGCCAGGCGATTTGGCACTCGCCGAGATCAGCTTCGCCGGCGCTCGCGACGCGCGGCTCGAGCGGAGCTCGCTGCAGGTGGCGGTGAGCGGGGCGTTCGGGGATGACTACCTCGCGACGGCTGTGCTGCGCCCCACGACCAAGCGCGCCCCGGCGGCGCTGGTGCTGCTCGTCAATCGGCCATCGCCGCTGCTTGACCCGACGACGGTCGCGCTGCGCATCAGCGCACAGCGCTCGCTCGGCGCGCCCACGGTGCGCAGGCTCGCCAACCCGTTCGCACGGCCCGCAGGCGCGCCGGCGCCGTCACTCTGCGATCCGCGCCGCCACGCCCCCCTGGAGGCATCGTCGCTGAGCGTGCTCGGCACGCGCGGCCGCGCGCTCGCAGGCTTCGGCGCGGCCGGCGCGGTTGCGCAGGCGTACGACGCGGCGTGCGGTCTCACCTACACGAGCACCTTCAAGCAGGCGGTCGCGCGTTCGGGAGCTCCCGGCTCGCAAGCCCCCACGCCGGCTGAACCGGTGCCGCCAACGGCGCCCGAACCGACGCCGGTGGCACCCGTCGGCAAAGTCCCCGGGGAAGGCTGCCACCCCACGGCTGGGCGGGCCTGCCCGGGGGACGTCGCGGGCGCCACGGCGCGGGCTGCCGCGGGCGCCCACTAGAGTTGAAGCTGCGAGCTGCGGCTCCGACAATCCCTGCCACTGGAGGCCCACGACCTAAATGAGCGCTACCGAGACCGCCCCGACCGTCGAGACAGACCAGGCCGCCCGCGAGGCCAGCGGCGCCCATCCGTACGGCCGCTACCTCGAGGAGTTCGAGGTCGGCGACGTCTACAAGCACTGGCCGGCGAAGACGGTGACCGAGTCCGACGATCACCTGTTCTGCCTGATCACGATGAACCACCACCCGCTGCACATCAACGACGTCTACGCAGCCAAATCGCAGCAGGGCCGCAACGTCGTCGTCGGCCCGCTCGTGTACTCGCTGGCGCTCGGCATGTCCGTCAGCGACGTCAGCGGCAAGGCGATCGCGAACCTCGCGACCGAAGAGCTCAAGCACCCAGCGCCGGTGTTCCATGGCGACACGCTTTTCTGCGAGTCGGAGGTGCTCGAGAAGAAAGAGTCGCAGTCCAAGCCGGACCGGGGGACCGTGCGGGTGCACACGCGCGTGCTGAATCAGGACGGCGTGCTGGTGGCCGAGTTCAAGCGCCTGGTGCTGGTGCCGCGCAGGACACCGGGCGCCAGCACGGCCGAGGGCATTGTCGAGTAGCAGGGTGTGCGGTACGCTTTCTCGGTCGCCCGCGGAGGGCGTTTTTCTGTTCCCGGAGCCAGTCCTGGCCCGGCCGCAGCGCGGCCGATCGTAGATCGCCCAGCGCCGATCATCCCCGCGAACCGAGGAGCCGCTTGGACCCCATGAACACAACCGTTCCCGCCCCCACCACGAATAAGCGACTGCTGGCCTGGGTCGACGAGACGGCCGCGCTGACGGAACCAGACCAGATCTACTGGTGCGACGGTTCAGCGGAGGAGTACGACCGCCTCTGTCAAGAGCTGGTCGACGCGGGTACGTTCGAGCGGCTGTCGGACGCCAAGCGCCCGAACTCCTACCTCGCGCTGTCGGATCCTGGTGATGTGGCGCGCGTGGAAGACCGGACCTTCATCTGCTCGGCGACTGAGGCGGATGCCGGCCCGACGAACAACTGGCGAGATCCAAGTGAGATGCGCGAGACGCTTACCGACCTGTTCGCCGGCTCGATGAAGGGCCGCACGATGTACGTCGTGCCGTTCTCCATGGGGCCGCTGGGTGAGGGCTTGAGCCACGTCGGCGTGCAGCTGACCGATTCGCCCTACGTCGCGGTGAGCATGCGGATCATGACCCGCATGGGCAGGGGCGCACTCGATGCGCTCGGCTCCGGCGAGTTCGTGCCGTGCCTGCACTCGGTCGGGATGCCGCTCGACAGCGGCGTCGAGGACGTGCCGTGGCCGTGCAACGCTGCCAACAAGTACATCGTGCACTTCCCCGAGAGCCGCGAAATCTGGTCGTTCGGCTCTGGCTACGGAGGCAACGCTCTGCTCGGCAAGAAGTGCTTCGCGCTGCGCATCGCCTCGGTGATGGCGCGCGACGAGGGCTGGATGGCCGAGCACATGCTGATCCTCAAGCTGACCTCGCCGGAGGGTGAGGTCAAGTACATCGCAGGGGCGTTCCCGAGCGCCTGCGGCAAGACCAACCTGGCGATGCTGATCCCCACGCTCGACGGCTGGAGCGTCGAGACGATCGGCGATGACATCGCGTGGATGAAGTTCGGCGAGGACGGGCGTCTGTACGCGATCAACCCCGAGTACGGCTTCTTCGGCGTGGCGCCCGGAACCGGCGAGCACACGAACCCGAACGCGATCCGCATGATCGAGCGCGACTCGATCTTCACCAACTGCGCGAAGACCGACGACGGCGACGTCTGGTGGGAGGGGCTCACCAAGGAGCCGCCGGCGCACCTGACCGACTGGCACGGCAACGACTGGACCCCGGACTCGGAGTCCTCCGCAGCGCACCCGAACGCGCGCTTCACTGTGCCCGCCGCACAGGATCCGGCGATCGCACCGGAGTGGGAGGACCCGGCGGGCGTGCCGATCGACGCGATGCTGTTCGGCGGCCGCCGAGCGACGGTGGTGCCGCTCGTGACCGAGGCGCTCGACTGGGAGCACGGCGTGTTCCTCGGCTCGGTGATGAGCTCGGAGAAGACCGCCGCGGCGGCCGGCAAGGTTGGCGAGCTGCGCTTCGACCCGTTCGCGATGCTGCCGTTCTGCGGCTACAACATGGGCGACTACTTCGCCCACTGGCTCGAGATGGGACGTCGCGACGGTGCCAAGCTGCCGAAGATCTTCTACGTCAACTGGTTTCGCAAGGACGACGGCGGGCGCTTCCTGTGGCCGGGCTACGGCGAGAACTCGCGGGTGCTGGCCTGGGTGTTCGCACGCTGCGCCGGGCGTGGAGCCGCTGAGGAGACCGCGATCGGGTTCGTGCCGGCGGCCGGTCCAGAGGGCATCGACACGCGCGGCGTGGACGTCTCCGACGAGGACATGGCCGAGCTGTTGCACGTCGATGTCGAGGCGTGGCGCGCACAGCTGCCCCAGTTCCGCGAGCATTTCGACAACTTCGAGAACCTGCCCGGTGAGCTGAACGCGCAGCTCCAGGCGCTCGAGGAGCGGCTGGGAAGCTGAGCCAATGCCGGGGGTGATCCCGCGTATCGATCCCGACGCGGTCTCGAGTTCGCCGTTGAAGCGTTGGGTGTTCGCGTTCGCGCTGACGAAGGCGGGCACCTGGTACTCCTCGCAGCTGGGTGCACGCTTCGACCCGTGGTTGCTGCGCGCGACCCGAGGCAAGATGGACAGCGCGCTCGGGCAGATCCCGATCGTGCTGCTCACGGTCCGTGGCGCACGCAGCGGGCTCGAGCGCACCGTGCCGCTGCTCTACTTCAGCGACGGCGACGACGTGATCCTGATCGCCTCCAGCTACGGGCGTCCGAAGTTCCCCGCCTGGTACTACAACCTCAAGGCCAACCCGGACGTCACGCTCGAGGTCAAGCGACGCGGCGCACCGTATGTGGCGCACGAGGTCACAGGCGAGGAGCACGGCCGCCTGTTCGCGCAGGCAAAGAAGGTCTACCGCGGCTACAGCGCCTACGAACAGCGCACCGAGGGCATTCGCCGCATCCCGGTAATGCGCCTCTCGCCCGCGTAGGGGACTGTCTAAATCAAGCAGCCCTAGAGGGCCGCTGAGCAAGCCAGGCAAGGACGCAGGGAGCGTGGCGTGCGGCTAGCACGCGAGCGACCGAGGACGCAGCATGGCGCCGCTCAGCGGCCCTCTAGTCGTGGCCGTGGTTGTCGCCGCCGGCTGCCGGCGGCCGTGACTCCTCGGCGAGCGAGGTGATGGTCAGCGCGCCGCGCGCGGAGGACTCGAGGACGTCGGTGGCCTCCTCGAGCGAGCGCGCGTACAGCTCGACCAGCAGGTGCACGATGATGCGGGCGTCGTCTTCGTGCTTGTGGAAGCGCACGTGGGTGAAGAACTCGCGTACGCCGTGCTCGCCGAAGGCGGCGTAGGAGAGCGCGTCGCCGGCCTCCGGCCCCGAGCAGCTCTCGACGTCTTCGGAGTCGACGGTGACCGTGCAGGAGGCGACCCATGGGGTGCCGGCGATCATGCGTTCCCAGCGGTCCTCGATCGGCTCGACGCGTCCGTTGTTGAAGCCGAGGTGCGGCTGATCGTGCATGCAGTCCAGGCACTGCACGACGGCCTCCTGGAGCTCGTCGACGACTTCGGCGCGCTCGCCGGTGTCGGGGTCGATCTTGTGGATCCCCTCGTAGTGGACCTGGACCTCCAGGTCCTGTGACCAGCAGCGGTAGCAACGCAGCCAGCTGCGCGCGCTGGTCTCGGCCATTGAGCCCTCCATGCAGGCCATTGTAGGCGCCGGCGCGTCTAACCGAAGGTGAAGTCGTAGCCCGTCACGCCGTCTTCGAAGCGCAGCGACAGGCGATGCTGTTCGTCGCCTGGCAGCGAGACGAGCGAGTAAAGGCGTTCGCGGCGGACGGTGACGACTCCGTGATGCACGTCTTCGCCGGCGTCCGCGGCGGAGATCGGGTGCCCGTCGAGCAGCACGTGAACGTGCAGCGGCCGTTCGTCGGGGAGCTCAGCACGAGGTACACGTGCTTTGCCTTGAACTCGAGGTCGACGCCTGCGCCCGAGACCGCTTCGGCGGGCTGTTCGCCGATCTTCCAGGTGCCGCTGTAGGCGAAGTCGTTGAGCGCCAGCGCGCCACTCAGCGCCGGCCCGTAGTCGTGCGTGCCGGCGTGCGGTCCGTTGATCCAACCCTCTGCCCGCAGCGTTCCCATGTAGGTCTCGGGCGTCGCGATTTCCGACGGCGCGACCACATCGGTCGGGTGACTCATGCCGCCGACCTGATGGCCGGCTTCGGCGAGCAGCGCCCTGATTGCCGTTTCGGTCTTGCCGTAGTCGCCCTCTCCGAAGCTCTTGTAGCGCACCTCGCCGTTGGCGTCGATCAGGTAGTCCGCGGGCCAGTACTCGTTGCCGTAGGCGTTCCACGTTTCCATTTCGTTGTCCTGGACCACCGGGTAGCGCAGCCCGAACTGTCGGATCGCGTTGGCGACATTGCTGGCCTTCTTCTCGAACCCGAACTCGGGTGTCTCGACGCCGACGATCGTGAGGCCGTCCTTGGCGTAGGTGGCATTCCACGCCTTCAGATAGGGCAGCGTGCGGATGCAGTTGATGCACGTGTACGTCCAGAAGTCGACCAGCACGACGCGTCCGCGCAGCGAGGCGAGCGACAGGGGCTGTCCGCCGGCCGTGTTGAACCAGTCCTCGGTGTCCGTGAATTCGGGCGCTTCTCCGAGATCTTCGAGGTGCTGAGCGTCGGCCAGCAACGTCGCCTGGCTCGCGTCGAGCGCCGCGGGGTGGATCTTGCTCGTGGCGGAGCCTTCGCAGTCCGAGCCACCGTTCTTCGGCACGAACTTGGCCTTGTGACCGGTGACCTCCGCGAGGCGGCTTGTCACCGTCGGCGAGCACTCGAGCGACGCCGCGAGGTTGACGTTGGGAATCTTGTCGGCGACGAACTGGCTGTATGTATTGGCGAGGTTGGTGGAGAGCGCGACGGCCGTGAGGATCATGATCACGCCGAGCGCGCGCCCGATCAGCGGTCCGCCGATCGTCTTGCGGATGCGCTGGAACGCCCGTCTGCCGCCGAGCGTCAGCGCGAGCAGGACCAGCGCCGATCCGAGCGCATACGCGCTCGCCAGTACGAACGCCTTGCCGGTAGCGGCGCTGACGGACACGATCGCGGCGAAGATCGGTCCGGCGCACGGTGTGTACACGAGGCCGAGCGCGCCGCCGACGAGCAGCCCTGAGGCGAAGCCGTCGCCGGTGTCACGCGGACCGAAGCGCGCGAGCCGCGACAGCGGCGCCTCCAGGCGCGCGGAAAGATCTGGCACGAGTTGGACCACGCCGAAAATGAGCAGAATCGCGATCGCCACATAGCGCAGCGGTTCGTTGCCGAGGCCGACTCCTTCGACGACCTTCGAGAGAAACACGATCGACACCGTGAACGTGACGGCCAGGCCGATCACGACCCCGAGCGGCCGGCGCCGTCCACCGACGGCGCCCGCTGAGAGCAGCGCCGGCAGCACCGGTAGCACGCACGGCGACAGCGCCGTACCGGCGCCGGCGAGCACAGCAAAGGTCACGAGAACTAGCATCGCTTGTCCTACAGTCTCGCCTGCGCGGATTCCGTTACGCGCCGATTCGCCGGCTCAGCGTCTGAGCAGCACGTAGACGGTGGTTGCGGCGAACGCCATCTGGCCGAACGCGAGCGCGGTGCCGAGGTTGACCGCCCCGAGTGCGCCCGCGAGCAGGCTGGCGAGCACGAACGCACCGAACATGCCCAACAGGTTGCGCCTCATGTGCGCTGCTGCTCGAGCGCCGTCACAAGCGCCGGCACGGCCATCCCCGGACGCTGCTCAGCGAGCAGGCGCTCGGCGCCGCGACGACCCCCGAGCGCCCTCAGACCCTGCTCTCCGTGCTCGACGA
Organism: uncultured Solirubrobacteraceae bacterium; assembly: GCA_963838405.1. Taxonomy (GTDB): domain Bacteria; phylum Actinomycetota; class Thermoleophilia; order Solirubrobacterales; family Solirubrobacteraceae; genus Palsa-744. Next base: position 470,584 of record CAWIRA010000001.1, read on the forward strand.
CGAAATCCCTGAGCGCGGCCGCGCGCCGTGCCGCCTCGCGGCGCGCCTCGATGTCGAGCGTCGCGCGACGCTCGTCGAGCGCGGCGACCAGCTCCTCGATCCCCGCGGCAGGCGGCAGCGCCGAGACAGCCAGCACCCGCACGCGACCGGAGCCGAGCGAGCGCAGCGCCGCCGTGAGATCGCGCCGGGCGCTGATCGCGATTTGGCCGAGGTCGGCCTTGGTGACGACGAGCAGGTCCGGGATCTCCATGATCCCCGACTTCAGAAACTGCAGCGCGTCGCCGCTGCCTGGCTGGACGACGACCACGACCGTGTCAGCCACGTCGGCGACGTCGGTCTCGGCCTGGCCGACGCCGACCGTCTCGATCACGACGATGTCGAAGGCCGCCGCGAGCGCCTCCGCCGCGGCGCGTGTCGCCTGCGCGAGCCCGCCGAGCCGCTCGCCGGCGGCCGTCGAGCGGATCAACACGCCGCGGTCGGCGGGGTCGAACTCGATGCGGGCGCGATCGCCAAGCAGCGCGCCGCCTGAGCGCCGCGAGCTGGGATCGACCGCGAGCATCGCGACGCTGCGCGACTGTGCCCGCCAGGCGTGCAGGAGCGCCGAGAGCAGCGTCGACTTGCCGGCTCCCGGCGGCCCGGTCACGCCGATCACGTGCGCCGGCGCCTCGCCGCCCAATGCGGCGGGGGAGACCTCGCGCAGCAGCTCGGCGGCCTGTTCACAGTCGGCCGGGGTCGTGCTCTCGAGCAGGTTCAGGGCTGCGGGCGCCGCGCTCAGGTCGCGCTCGCGCAGGCGCGCGCCCAGCGCAGCGCCAGCCACGCTCACACCGTGCCGTTGGCGGACGTGCCGCCCGCTGCGGCGACCGCGGGTCGGTCGGCGCGTTCTCCCACGATCTTCACGATGTCGCGCATGATGCGGTTGATGTCGAAGTCCTTGGGCGTGTACACGGCGGCGACCCCGGCGTGTTCGAGGGCTGCGACGTCCTGGTCGGGGATGATCCCGCCGACGACCACGGGCACGCTGACGCCGGCGTCGTTGAGCGCGTCGATGACCGCCGGAATCAGGTCGCGGTGTGAGCCGGACAGGATCGACAGGCCGATCACGTGCACCCCCTCCTGCAGGGCGGAGGCCGCGATCTGCGCGGGTGTCAGGCGGATGCCTTCATAGACGACGTCCATGCCAGCGTCGCGTGCGCGCACGGCGATCTGCTCGGCGCCGTTGGAGTGGCCGTCGAGCCCCGGCTTGCCGACGAGGATCTTCAGCCTGCGCCCAAGCTTTTCCTGCAGGCCAGCGACCTCGCCGCGAAGCTCGTCGAGTTCCTCGTCGCCGCCGGCCCGCTCGATCGACGCCGCCTCGCCGACCCCCGTCGGCGCACGGTAGCTGCCGAACACCTCGCGCAGCGTGCGTGACCACTCGCCGGTCGTGGCGCCGGCACGGGCGGCGGCGATCGTCGCCACCATCAGGTTCTCGGCGGCGTCCTCGTCGCGTGCGACCGCGGCGAGCGAGGCCAGCGCCGCGTCCACGGCTGCTTGGTCGCGCTCGGAGCGCCAGCGGCGCACGGCCTCGATCTGCTCGGCTTCGAGCTTGGGATCGACGACCAGGATGCCGCCCTCGGCATCGGCGGTCAGCGGCGAGACCTCGGTCTCGGTGAAGCGGTTCTGCCCGACGACCACCTGCTCGCCCTCCTCGATTCGGCGGATCCGCTCGCGGTGGCTGTCGACGAGCGCTGCCTTCATGTAGGGCACCGCTTCGACCGCGCCGCCGTGCTCGGCGACCACCGCCATCTCGGCACGCGCCCCGTCGAGCAGTTCGGCCACCAGCGCTTCCATCACCTTCGAGCCCTCGAAGATGTCCGGGTACTCGAGGATGTCTGTTTCATACGCGAGCACCTGCTGGATGCGCAGCGACCACTGCTGATCCCACGGGCGCGGCAGACCCAGCGCCTCGTTCCAAGCCGGCAGCTGGATCGCGCGCGCCCGTGCGTCGCGACCGAGCGTCACGGCGAGGGCCTCGAGCACGATCCGTTGCACGTTGTTCTCCGGTTGCGCCTCGGTCAGCCCGAGCGAGTTGACCTGCACGCCGTAGCGAAAGCGCAGCTGTCGCGGGTCGGTGACGCCGTAGCGCTCGCGGCCGAGCTCTTCCCACAGCACCGACATCGCGCGCAGCTTCGCGTGCTCCTCGACGAAGCGAACACCGGCGTTGACGAAGAACGAGATGCGCCCGAAGACCTGTTCAAGGCGCTCCTCCGGGACGCGCTCGCGCGCGGCGTCGAGGACCGCGATCGCATTGCTCATCGCGTAGGCGATCTCCTGCACCGGCGTCGCGCCGGCCTCCTGCAGGTGATAGGAGCAGATGTTGATCGGGTTCCACTTGGGGACGTGCTCGACCGTGTAGGCGATCATGTCCGCGATCAGGCGCATCGAGGGGCCGGGGGGGAAGGCGTAGGTCCCGCGCGCCAGGAACTCCTTGATGATGTCGTTCTGGGTCGTGCCCTGCAGCTGCTGCTCGGGGGTGGGTGGGTTCTGATCCTCGGCGGCCACGATGTACAGCGCCAGCAGCCACGCCGCGGTGGCGTTGATCGTCATCGACGTGTTCATCTCCGCCAACGGGATGCCGTCCATCAACGCGGCCATGTCGCCGCGATGGGAGATCGGGACGCCGACCTTGCCGACCTCGCCGCGGGCCAGCTCGTCGTCGGGGTCGTATCCGGTCTGCGTCGGCAGATCGAAGGCGACGGAAAGGCCGGTCTGGCCCTTGGCGAGGTTGCGCCGGTAGAGCTCGTTGGAGGCCTTGGCCGTCGAGTGCCCCGCGTACGTGCGCATCATCCACGGCCGGTCGCGCTTGGGCAGCCGCGCTGAGTGCTCGTTGCTCATGACTCCAATTGTACGGTTGGGGCGCGAGCTTTATCCTGCGGCGCATGGATCAAACGCTCGACAGGCCCAGCACGCGCGGACCGGGAGGAGGCCTGGGCGGTGGTTGGAGGGTGATCGTCTGCAACGACGACCACAACACCTTCGAGCACGTCGCCCGCACGTTGGCGCGCTTCATCCCCGGTATCTCCTACACGCGCGGCATGGAGATCGCCAACGTCGTCCACGCATCCGGTCGCGCCGTCGTCTACACCGGCCAGCAGGAGCCGGCCGAGCACTACTGGGAGCAGCTCAAGGGCGCCGGGTTGACGATGGCCCCCCTCGAGAAGGGCTGAGCCACGGAGGGGCTCGCGGTCAGTGTCGGCGAGGACCATGTCGCGACCGTCGAATTCGACCGTCCCCCGCACAATCACTTCGATGTCGAGCTGATCGCCGCTCTGGCCGACGCCTACGAGGCGCTCGCCGGCGCGTGAACGGGCAGGAGGCATCTGCGCTCGGCCTCTGCGAGCGCCTCGCCGCGGAGGAGGAGCTGCGGGGGGAGGCGCATACGCTCGCCCGCGAGATCGCGGCCTCCGCGCCCTTGGCCGTCCGCGCGATCCGTCAGACGATGCGCGGCGATCTCGCCGATCGTGTGCGAGCCGCGACCGAGCACGAGCACGCCCAGCAGACGCCCCTGTTCGCGACCGACGACTTTCAGGAGGGCGTTCGCGCGAGCGCCGAGCGTCGCACGCCGCGCTTCAGCGGCGCCTGAGCGCTCAGGTGAGCTCGACGATCGGGGCGCCGTTGCCCTGACCGTTGCCGTGGCCGTTGCCGGCCGCGAGCGCTCCCTCGGTCACGACGCCCTCCGTCGTGCGGTCCCACCAGCTGTACAGCACGGGCACCTGGTACCAGCTCGAGTGGCTGGCCCGGAAGAAGACCATCTCCTGGCTTTCCCAATAGCGTTCCCAATCGAGGTACTCCTCGAACTCGGCTAGCTGCTGGAAGCGGTAGCGGTCATCGCGCGAGCGGTACACCGCGTAGGAGCTCGCGCCATAGCGCAGCGCGACCGCCGCGGCTTCGTTGACCGCGACCTCGAAGTCGTCGTGGCGGAAGCCGGTCGAGTACCACGGGACGATTACCGTGCCGGCCATCAGGCTCCCACCTCGGCGTGAATCGCGCCTGGGCCCTCGGCCGTCTTGCCGTTGCCCTCGGCGTCGGCGCCGACGAGGATCGAGATCTTGCCGAGATGCTTGTTTTCGAGCATCAGCTGGTGTGCTTCGGCGACGCCGTCAAAGCCGAGCGTGCGCCACAGAACCGGGCGGATCTGGCCGCTCTCGATCAGCTCGTTGGCCTTCATGCACTCGTACGCGTTGGCGAAGTGCGAGCCGAGGATCTCCTTCTGCTTCATCCATAGGTAGCGCACGTCGAAGTCGAGGTTGTAGCCCGTCGTGCCGGCACAGATCACGACCTTGCCGAACGGCTTGACCGTGAACACCGATGTCGGGAAGGTCGCCTTGCCGACGTGCTCAAAGACGATGTCGGGCGCGTCACCGAGGATCCCCTTGACGCGCTTCGCGAATTCACGAGCGACGCCGAAGCGTGCCTTCTCCTCCTCAGGCGTCTCTGAGCCGGTCCGCATCATCCCCTTGAACTCGGCCCGGTCGATGTAGTCGACGGCGCCGAGACGCTTGACGAGCTCGCCCTTCTCGGCCGAGGAGACGACGCCGACGCAATGCGCCCCGGCGGCGGCGCACAGCTGCGTCGCGAACACGCCGAGACCGCCGGCGGCACCCCAGATCAGAACCTTTTGGCCGGCCTGCAGTTTGCAGCGGGTGATCAGCATGCGATATGCAGTGAAGTACACGAGCCCGTAGGAGGCCGCCTCCTCCCAGGTCAACGCCTGCGGCTTGGGCAGCAGCTGCTGCGCCTGCACCTTCGTGAACTGCGCGAACGAGCCCCAGGTCGTCTCATAGCCCCAGATCTTCTGCGACGGCGCCGCCATCGGATCGAGTCCGTGCACCTCCGGGTCCTCGTAGGAGGCCTGGTTGCAGTGCAGCACGACCTCATCGCCTGGCTTCCAGCGCGTCACGCCGGCGCCGACCTTCCACACGACCCCCGAAGCGTCCGAGCCGCCGATGTGGTGCCCGTACTGCGGATGGTCGCCGTAGCGCCACACGCCGACCGGTTCGCCGAGCGCCGCCCACACGTTGTTGTAGTTGACGCCGGCGGCCATCACGCGGACGATCACCTCGAACGCGCCGGGCTCAGGGACCTCGATCTCCTCGATCTGGAAGGCGTCCTTCGGTTCGCCCTGGCGCTCCTCGCGGATGACCCACGCGGCCATCGTCTTGGGCAGCTCGCCCGGCTCGGCGTCAACGGCGGAGACTTGTTGAAGATCGATTGCCACTTGCTCTGGAACCTCGTCGGTCGGGATCAGGGAAACGAGCTCCAATCCTACCCGCGGCGGCTGTGCGCGTGCGCGTGAGCCCGGCGGCGGCCTCGCGAAGCGGCCGAGGGTTCGCAGCTGCGCAGCGCCTGGCGCCGCGCTACGCTCGAGCGCAGTGCCCGATCCAGAGCCACCCGAGGACCCCGACCAGACGCCCGCCGAGCAGGGACCGAACATCATGATGTCGCCGGAGGAGTTCGCCGGCAAATGGGCGAACGCGGCGGCGATCGCACGTACGCCGCACGAGTTCACGCTCGACTTCATGCGTATCGGGCCGCAGGGGCAGCAGGGGATGGTCGTCTCGCGCGTGTCCTTCTCGCCGCTGCTCGCCAGTCAGCTGCTCGACCTTCTCGGCGAACAGTGGCAGTCCTACATTGAGGAATCGGGCATTCCCCCCGAGGGAGACGCCGATGAGTGAAGAGCACCCGTTCAACGGTCCCGGTGAGATGGAGCCGACGACGCTGCCGCTGAAGGCGCCCAACGTCCTCCACACGCTGGACACCGAGCCGCATCCCGACGCCGTCAAGGCGCACGATGCGACGATCCGCAGGCATCTGCAGAACCGCAAGGCTCCCGAGGACGACGCCGACGCTTAGCGGCGCCCGGCTGGCGCTGCTCAGGCCGCGGGGAACGGCAGCTCGAGCACCTCGGCGCTGACGCCGGCGTCGCCGACGCTCACCGAGCTCCCCGGCGCCGCCTCGCGGCGCACCAGCGCCAGCCCGATTGGCCCGAGCCTGGGGGAGAGGACGACGCTGCCGAGGCGGCCGACGGGTCGCTCGCCGAGACGCAGCTCCGCGCCCGGCGCCGCAGGCGCCGACAGCCGCAGCCCGCGCAGATGCCGATTGGGCTTGCCCTTGTAGTACAGACGCGCGACCGTCTCCTGACCGACGTAGCAGCCCTTGGTGAAGCTGACCGCGCGCTCGTTGAGTCCCGCCTCCTGGGGGATGACGCTGTCGTCGAGGTCGACTCCGTAGCGCGGGCGCCCGCGCTCGACGCGCAGGCACTCGCTGGCCTGCTCGCCGACCGTTCGCGCGCCGCGCGCTCCCAGCGCAGCGGCGAGCGCGGCTGTCGCGGCGGCTGCGCAGATCAGGTCGATGCCGACGTCGGTGCGCACCGCCAGCGCGGCGATCCCGTCGATCTCGACGAGCGCATTTGCGTGCTCGGCCTGCGCCAGCCCCTGCGCGCCGGCCAGCGCCGCCGCGTCGGGGCCGATCAGCGACAGCGCTCCGCGCTCGACCGTGCGCTTGTGGAGCTCGACGTCGTAGCCGACCTTGAAGCGGCGGATCATGTCGAACAGGCCCTGCAGGGCGACGCGCTCGGTGTCGAGCAGCAAGGCCGCGGGAGCGCCCGGCTCGTGCGGCCTCGCGTCCTCGTCGTCGCCCACCGCGAGGATCCGCAGGTCGCCGAGCATCTTGCCCTTGTGCGTCAGGAACGCCGCGTAGCAGCCTGTGCCCGGGCTCAGCGAGCTCAGCTCGTTTGTGACCTGCCCGTTGAGGAACTCGAGGGCGTCCGCGCCGGTGAGCGCGAGCTTGCCGCGCTCGGATCGATCGACCACGCCGCAGCCGTCGACGAGCGCTCGGTATTCATCCTTGAGTGCGTTCCCTGGAGCGCTTGTGACGGTTGCTGTGTGTGCGCTTGCCATCGGTTCGAGAATAGCCGCGCTAGGCTTGCGGCCAATGGCTTTGGCGGAGGACTTCCAGCGGATCGTCGACTCGTTGCCCGAGGACTGGACCGATCTTGAGCTCGATCTGAGGATCGCCGACGAGTCGCGCTATGTCGATGCGGCGGTGCTGCTGACGACGTGCAACGCGCGTCCGTACTCCCATCACGACTGGCATTGGCGCCTGCTCGTTGCTCACCGCTTCGGCCACGCCGCGGCGGCGCCGACCGTTCACGGTGCACTCGGGCTGCTCGACGATGCGGGCATCGAGGGAGAGATGGTGGTGCGCGAGGAGCGCAGCGGGCGCGTGGAGGTCAAGGAGACGTGGGGACGCCCATACTCCGAGCGCGAGCAGTTTCGTCGCCTCCGGGCCCAGTAGCGATGGCGCGCGTGCTCGCGCTGACACGCGATCTGCTGTTCGGCTCGCAGGTCCAGGGGGCGCTCACGCTGGCCGGCTACGACGTCGAGCTGCTCGCCGATGAGGCGCTGCTCGAACGCCGCCTCGGCGATCTCCTCGACGCCGACGCGACGCCGGCGACCGTGCTCGTCGTCGACCTGACCGACGCCGATCTCGACGGCGCGGCGATCGTCGAACGCCTGCGCGCGGCCGGCGCGCTCGCGTCGATGCGCACGCTTGGCTTCTACTCGCACGTCGATGTCGCCACACGCGAGCGCGCCGAGCGAGCGAGCTTCGACGTCGTGGTGGCCCGTTCGCGCATGGCCCGCGAAGGCGTCGAGCTCGTCGCGGGCGCGCTCGCGCTCAGCAGCTGAGCGGGCCGCCCGCGCCGGGCGCCGCCTACGCCTGCTGACCGTCGTCTACGCCGGCTGTGCGTCCGGCAGCCGCGCGGCGCGGCGGAACAACGGATGATCGGCTGTCGCGCCGGGCCCGGGCAGGGCGCGCACGTCGCGCACGGACAGCATCTCGCCGCACGCCTCGCACACACGGTGCTCGTCGACGGCGCCGCCGCAGGCACGGTGTTCGAGCACCACCGCCGGCCCGCCGCTCGGGGGCGTGTGCCGGTCTCCCCACTGCATCAGCGCGACGACCGTCGGCCAGAGGTCGAGGCCCTTGTCGGTGAGGCGGTATTCGTAGCGGGGCGGGTGCTCCTGATACAGACACTTTTCGAGCACGCCCTGCTCGAGCAGCCTCGTCAGCCGCGTTTGCAGGACGTTACGAGCGATGCCCAGGTTTGACTGGATCTCGTCGAAGCGGCGCAGGCCGAGGAACACGTTGCGCACGATCAGCAGCGACCAGCGCTCGCCCACCACCTCGAGCGCACCGGCGATGCTGCACACCTGTCCTTCGTAGTCGCTTCCGAGCATTTGCAGGCATGTTAGCCGATTGAGTTGCATCATGCAACTCTATGCTATGGTCAGTTTCATGATGCAACGCAAGTGGCGCGTGTCGATCATCGTCTGTGTAGGGGTGTTCATGTCGAGCCTCGACCTGTTCATCGTCAACATCGCCTTTCCGGCGATCGCAAAGCACTTCGGCGGGGTGTCGCTCGGCTCGCTGTCGTGGATCCTCAGCGGCTACGCGATCGTGTTCGCCGCGCTGCTGGTCCCAGCAGGGCGCTGGGCCGACGCGTTCGGGCGAAAGCGCGCGTTCCTGCTGGGTCTCGGCATCTTCGTGGCGGCCAGCACCGGCTGCGCGCTCGCGCCGTCTGTGGCGGCGTTGACGGTGGCGCGCATCGTGCAGGCCGTCGGCGGTGCGCTGATGCTGCCGACGTCGCTCGGCTTGATGCTCCCCGAGTTCGCGCCGCAGGAGCGCCACGTCGCGATCGGCGTCTGGGCCGCCACCGGCGGCATCGCCGCCGCCGCCGGACCGCCGCTCGGCGGCCTGCTCGTGCAAGCCGACTGGCGCTGGGTCTTCCTCGTGAACGTGCCGATCGGCCTGCTCGGCCTCGCCTTTGGGCTGCGCACGCTGACCGAGCGGCGCGAACTCGGCGCGGGACGCCCCGATGTCCTCGGTGCGCTCGCGCTGATCGTCACGATCGGGTCGCTCGTCGTGGCGATCGTCAAGGGTCAGGAATGGGGCTGGGACTCGGCGCCGATCCTCGGCCTACTCGCCGTCACCGCCGCGGGGTTGCCCGCGATCTGGTGGCGCTCGGAACGCCATGAGTCACCAATCGTCGACCCGGCGATGCTGCGCGTACGCAGCTTCGGGCTCGCGGTCGGCGGCTCGGTGCTGTTCTTCGCGGGGTTCGGCGCGATGCTGCTCGCCGGCGTGCTGTTCCTGACCGGTGTCTGGCACGAGTCCGTTTTGGTCGCGGGCCTGATGCTGTTTCCCGGCCCGGCGATGGCGACGGTGTTCAGCATCCCCTCGGCTCGGCTGGGGGCGCGCGTCGGCTACCGCATCCCGGGCGTGCTCGGCGCGCTGCTGTTCGTGGCCGGTCAGGTCTGGTACATCACGCAGACGGGCGACACGCCGGCATACGTGACCGAGTACCTGCCCGGTATTGCGATCAGTGGTGCGGGCGTCGGCCTGATGATCCCGACGCTCACCGGCGCCGGCACCTCAACGCTGGCGCCCGAGCGCTTCGCGACCGGCGCGGCGGTGCTGACGATGGGCCGTCAGATCGGCGCGGCGCTCGGTGTGGCGCTGCTCGTGGCGGTGCTCGGCACCAGCGCCAGCACCGCATCGGACTTTCACCAAGCGTGGCTGATCAGCGTCGCAGGCGGACTCACCGCCGGCCTCGCGATGTTGGCGATCGGCTCGCCGGCGCGCAAGGCGCTGGCGGCGCCGGTCACCGCCGCGAGCGCCGCGGTCGGCGCGCAGCGTGCCGAGACACCCCTCGTCGCCGAGCGTCTCGCGTGAGCACGCTCGCGGGCTTGCGGACGCGCAGCTTCACCTGGGAGGACCCGGCCGCCACAGCGGCCGCCGCCGCCGAGCTGTCGGGGCTCGAGTGCATGCAGGCGATCATCGACGGCACGCTGCCGGCGCCGCCGATCGCGCGGCTGCTCGACTTCACGATCGTCGAGGTCGAGGACGGTCGCGCGGTGTTCGCGATGGAGCCCGCCGAGTGGATGTACAACCCGATCGGCTCGGTCCACGGCGGCGTCGCCGCGACGATCCTCGACTCGTGCATGGGCTGCGCGGTCCACACGACGCTCGCGGCGGGCGTCGGCTACACGACCACGGACTTGCAGGTCCGCTACATCCGAGCGATGAGCGACGCCTCAGGTCGCGTGCTCGCAGAGGGTCGCGTCGTCCACCGCGGCAGGCGCACCGCCACGGCCGAGGGACGGCTGTTCCTCGAGTCAGACGAGACGCTCGTCGCACACGCGACGACCGGCTGCGCGATCCTGCGCTGAGGCTGGCATCGGCTCAGGCGTCCACCGGCCGGATGTGTCAGGCTCGCGGCATGGCGCCGAGGATCCCGCTGCCGAGCGACGACGAGCTCGACCCCGAGCAGCGCGAGCTGCTCGCCGCGCTGCCGCCGCTGAACGTCTTTCGCATGGTCGCCGGCGCGCCGCGTGCGATGCGTCCGTTCATGGCGCTGGGACGGGCCGTGCTGACGACAGCGCTCGACGCGCGACGGCGGGAGATCGCCGTGCTGCGGGTCGCGCATGCCACACGCGTCCCCTACGAGTGGGCTCAGCACGAGCAGCTCGCCAGGAACGTGGGTGTGACCGATGCCGAGATCACAGCGATCGCCAGCGAGGACCCGGTCGCGAGCCTCGACGAGGAGGTGAACCTGATCTGTCGCGTCGCCGACGAGGTCAGCCGCGATGTGCGGCTCTCCGACGAGGCGCTCGAGCAGATCGTCGAGCGCTACGGGCCGCGCGAGGCTGCCGAGCTGATCCTGCTCGTCAGCTACTACAACATGGTCAGTCGCTTCCTCGAGTCGACCCGCGTGCAGATCGAGGGCGAGCCGCTGCTGAGCGGACAGATGGCGCCCTGGGCCGGCGAGCGCTGAGCAGCTCGTGCGACTGCAGGGCAAGGTCGGGATCGTGATCGGCGCCGGACAGTCGCCCGGTGAGACCGTCGGCACGGGCCGAGCCGCCGCGATCGTGTTCGCGCGCGAGGGCGCCAAGGTGCTGCTCGCCGATCGCGACATCGACTCCGCTCGCGAGACGGCCGCGATCATCGCCGCGGAGGGCGGCGTTGCCGAATGCGTCGCCGCCGATTGGACCGACGCAGCCGACTGCCGAGCGGTCGCGCAGGCATGCGTGGGGGAGTGGGGCCGCATCGACTTCCTGCAGAATCTCCTCGATCTCCTCGATCTCCTCGATCGCCTCGATCGCCGCGTCCGTGCCGTTGACCGCCTACCGGATCTCGAAGATGGGCGTCAACGTGCTCAGCCATTCGCTCGCGATCCAGAACGCCGCGCAGGGCGTCCGTGTGAACACGATCATGCCCGGGCTGCTCGACACGCCGATGGCGATCGACGCCTGGGCGGCAGCGCGTCACGTCCCCCGTGAGCAGGTTCGCGCTGAGCGCGACGCAGTCGTCCCGCTGCGCGCGAAGATGGGCACCGGCTGGGATGTCGCTTACGCCAGCCTGTTCCTGCACTCCGATGAGGCGGGCTTCGTGACCGGCGCCGTGCTCCCCGTCGACGGAGGTCAGCTGGCGCGGATCGGCGGCTGATCGCCTCGCCGTCTGGCGAGCTGTCGCATCCGCTAAACCGCGATATCGCCCCGGGCCGGGCTCCCAGCAGATCCGCGCATCCCCGAATCACCCGGCTGTCGCGCTCGTCAATCGCTGGTCTCGCGCGCGATCACGCGATCTACCTCTACGGCTCCTCCTGCGCGGGTGTCGGTGTAGAAGACCAAGACCGCCGGCGGCCCGCCGAACCAGGCGCTCGTCTCCTGCACGCCGATGTACTCCGCGGGGCGCGCGAGGCGTCTCCCTCCATCACCCAGATCGGCTCGCCCTGCTTGAAGCGGCCGTCGCCGATGTCCGTCATGCCCGACGTCCTGTCCGTCGGGCGGCGTGTTCGGTGAATCGCACGAGCACATCCGGGACACTAGACATTGAGAGTCTGAGCCGCGATGCGGTGACGCCCGGGCGCGGCCGGACCAGGTCATCCTGCGGGTGGTCCGCCAACGGGCTGCGGATCGAGAAGATCGAGGGCGAGCGTCCCGCGCCGCAGGTGATCGTGCTGATCGAGTGGCCATCGAAGGAAATCGCCGACGAGTTCTACGCGAGCGATGAGTATCGCCCCTACCGCGAGGCGCGCCGGCAGGGCGCCCGCAACGAGTTCCTGCTGCTCGCCGGCGAGGACGTCAACGGCGTCGCTCGAATCGCCGATTAGATGACGCGAGCTCGCGCGAACGCGGGCTGAGCGTCAGCTCGCGATCGTTGGCGTGCCACCGCCCAGCTCCTCCTGTGCGGCCGCCTTCGCGGCGGCCGCCGGGTCGAGCGGCACGAGCGCGGCGTTGGGTAGCCGTTTGAAGGGAACCGCGCCGTCCGCTGCGCGACCGGCGAAGGCCGCCCGAATGACCATTCCGTGGCACACGACGAGGGCCGGCAGCTCACCGTTTTCGATGTCGGCGAGCGCGGCGCACACGCGCACCTCCTGTTCGGAGAAGGACTCGCCGCCTGGGAAGCTGAAGCCAGGCTCCGCGGCGGCGAACGCGTCGAAGCGCGCGGGCGCCTGGGCGCGCACCGCGGTGAATGTCAGATCCGTCCAGTCGCCGGCATCGGTCTCCATCAGGCGGGCGTCCTCTTTGGGCTCGAGACCGAGCCGCGCCGCGACCACGTCGGCCGTTTCGCGCGCGCGCAGCAGCGGGCTGCACCACAGCGCGCGGAAGCCGTAGGCGGTTGCTCGCTGCGCCAATTCCGCTGCCTGGGCGCGGCCGGTGTCGTTGAGCGGCACCTGCTGCTGGCCCTGGAAGCGTCCCTCGTGGTTGTAGGCGGTCTCGCCGTGGCGGGCGAGGTAGACGCGGTATCCCATTGCGGGGGGCGGGGTGGTGGAGTGCTCGCTCAGGATCCGTCGAACCGGTCGAGGTTCATGACCTTGTCCCAGGCGGCGACGAAATCGTCGACGAACGTGTCCTCGGCGTCGTCGCAGGCGTGGACCTCCGCGAGCGCCCGCAGCTCGGAGTTCGAGCCGAAGACGAGGTCGACGGAGGTGGCAGTCCACCTGATCTCGCCGGTCGCGCGATCGCGGCCCTCGTAGACGTTCTGCTCCGAGCCCGACGGCTTCCACTCCGTGCTCATATCGAGCAGGTTCACGAAGAAGTCGTTGCTCAGCGTCTCGGGCCGTTCCGTGAGGACGCCGTGCGGAGACTGCCCGTGGTTTGCGTTCAGTGCACGCATGCCTCCGATGAGCACCGTCATCTCTGGCGCGGTCAGCCTCAGCATGAAGGCCCGCTCCAACAGCCCATGCTCGAGGGGCATCGCCTCGCCCGTGCGGAAGTAGTTGCGAAAGCCGTCGACGGTCGGCTCGAGCACGGCGAAGGCCTCGACGTCGGTCTGCTCCTGGGAGGCGTCGGTTCGCCCCGGGGTGAAGGGCACCGAGACGTCGTGACCTGCGTTCTTGGCGGCCTCCTCGACGGCGGCGCATCCGCCGAGGACGATCAGATCGGCCATCGAGATTCGCTTGCCGCCGGACTGCGACTCGTTGAAGTCCTTTTCGATCTGCTCGAGTGTTTGGAGCGCACCCGCGAGCTCAGTCGGCTCGCCCCAGTCCCAGTCCTTCTGGGGCGCGAGGCGAACCCGGGCACCATTCGCGCCACCGCGCTTGTCGGTGCCGCGGAACGACGCCGCCGATGCCCAGGCGGTGGAGACGAGTCGCGCGATGGAGAGCCCCGAGGCGAAGATCTTCTCCTTGAGCGCGCTGATCTCGGTCGCGCCGATCAGCTCGTGATCGACGGCGGGGACCGGATCCTGCCACAGCTGTGGTGCCGGAACCCACGGGCCGAGGTAGCGCGCAACGGGACCCATGTCGCGGTGCAGGAGCTTGTACCAGGCCTTGGCGAAAGCGTCGGCGAGTTGGTCGGGGTGCTCATAGAAGCGCTTGGCGATCGGACCATAGATCGGATCGACCTTCAGCGCCAGGTCCGTCGTCAGCATCATCGGCGCGTGCCGCGTGGACGGGTCGTGAGCGTCGGGAACGGTGCCCTGCGCCGCGGGGTCCTTGGGCGTCCACTGCTTCGCTCCGGCAGGGCTCGTCGTCAGCTCCCACTCGTACTCGAAGAGGTTCTCGAGGAAGCCGTTGTCCCACTGCGTCGGCTGCTTCGTCCACGCGCCCTCGAGGCCGCTGGTGAGCGTGTGCAAGCCGTTTCCGTTGCCCGAGCTGTTCTTCCAGCCGAGGCCCTGCTGCTCGAGCGGGGCGGCCTCTGGCTCCGGGCCGATGTTGCTGGGATCGACCGCGCCGTGCGTCTTGCCGAAAGTGTGGCCGCCGACGATCAACGCGAGCGTCTCCTCGTCGTTCATCGCCATGCGGGCGAAGGTCTCGCGGATGTCCCTGGCGGCCGCCAAAGGATCGGGGTCGCCGCCCGGGCCCTCCGGATTCACGTAGATCAGGCCCATCTGCACGGCGCCGAGCGGCTTGGCGAGCTCGCGTTCCCCGCTGTAGCGCTCATCTCCGAGCCACGTGTCCTCGCTGCCCCAGAAGATCTCCTCGGGCTCCCAGATGTCCTCTCGTCCAAAGCCGAACCCGAAGGTCTGAAAGCCCATCGACTCCATCGCGACATTGCCGGTGTAGACGAGCAGATCGGCCCAGGAGATCTTGCGACCGTACTTCTGCTTGATCGGCCAGAGCAGGCGCCGCGCCTTGTCGAGGCTGGCGTTGTCAGGCCAGCTGTTGAGCGGCGCGAAGCGCTGCGCGCCGCTGCCGCCGCCACCGCGCCCGTCGGCGATGCGGTAGGTGCCGGCGGCGTGCCAGCTCATGCGGATGAAGAGCGGTCCGTAGTGGCCGTAGTCGGACGGCCACCACTCCTGTGAGGTGCTCATCAGCTCGATCAGGTCACGCTTCAGCGCGTCGAGGTCGAGGGCCTGGAACTCCTTGGCGTAGGAGAAGTCGGCGCCAAGCGGGTCTGACAGGGGCGAGTGCCGGCGCAGCACGTTCAGGTCGAGCTGGTCCGGCCACCAGTCGCTGTTCGTCCGCGGGCGGTGAGCCGTGGGGGCCGTGGGGCTCGCGATCGCCGGGTTCTCGCTCTCGCTGGCGCTCATGTTGCTCCTGTCTCCTTGTGATCGGCGTTGCTTGTGGTGGTCGGGACGATGACGAGCAACTTATCGCTGATCGTCGGCGCCGGCCCGATCGTGCCCGGCACGTCAGCGCGCGGCTATCGCGCGGACGGCGTGCCGGTGAAGCGCGCGATCGCCGCGTCGGCCGCGCGCGTCGGCAGCGCCGAGCCGATCAGCGCCTGCACGCGTGCGTCGGTGCCGACGAGGTAGCGGGCCCGCGGTCGCGGCGTGCTGAGTGCCCGCTCGATCGCGTCGGCCACGCGAGCCGCGGGCGCGGCCTGCTTCTGTACGCGCGGGATCGTCTTGTTGATGCCGGACAGATGCTCGGCGTACAGCTCGCGCAGCTCCGGCGTGAGCGCCGCCTCGGCGTCGCGGGCGGTGTCGGGCGCCAGCCGCCAGAGGTCGGTGTCGATCGCGCCCGGCTCGATCAGCACGACGCGGATGCCCCAGCGCCGCAGCTCGATGCGCAGCGAGTCGGCGAGACCCTCGAGCGCGAACTTGGAAGCTGAGTAGGGGCCCATCATCGGGGTCGCCACGCGACCGCCGATCGAGGACACGAACACGACGCGGCCGCGGCTGGCGCGCAGACGAGGCAGCAGCGCCTGCGTCACCGCGACCTGCCCGACGACGTTGACCTCCAGCTGTCGTCGCAGCTCCTCGACCGTGACGCCCTCCACGGGGCCGGGTACGACGATCCCGGCGTTGTTGACGAGCGCGTCGACGCGCTCGGGCAGCGTTGCCTCCAGCGCGGCGATCTGCGCGGCATCGGTGACGTCGAGTGCGATCGGGGTGATCCGCCCACCCGGGCTGGCCGCGACCAGCGCTTCACCATCCTCGGGGCGCCGGACACCGGCAACGACATCCCAGCCGCTGGTGGCGAGCTGCAGCGCGGTCGCCTGGCCGATGCCGCGACCGGCGCCTGTCAACAGGACCGATGCCATAGACGCAGCGTATAGCTGTGCTACAAGTGGCGCGTGTCCGCCCCCGTGAGCGCCGAGCAGCTGCGCGAACGACGGGCGCTGCTCAGGTCGCGCTCGGCTCGCGCCTAGCAAGTCTCGCGGCTGAGCCACCCCCGGCGTCATAGACTCATGCCCATGCGTCGCAGGGTGACCTTCTCGCGCAACCTGACGCTGTCGCTGTCGCGGACGTGCCGCTGCTACTGCAAGTACTGCGCCTTCGCCACCCACCAGGCGCACCTGTACGCGCCTGAGGAGGTGCTCGGGATCATCGACGGCGCCGCCCGTCGTCAGGTCAAGGAGCTGTTGGTGTTGACCGGCGAGCGTCCAGAGGTCAATCCCGAGGTCGCTGCGAGGCTGCGCGACTACGGCCACGAGGACTTCACCGCCTACGTCGTGTGGACGTGTGAGCGCGCGCTCGAGCGGGGTCTGCTGCCGCACACGAACCTCGGCGTGCTCAGCCACGAGGACCTCGCGCGGCTACGCGAGGTGACCGCGTCGCAGGGGTTGATGCTGGAGTCGGTCTCCGAGCGCCTGATGCAGACGGTGCACGCGGGCTCGCCGACGAAGCACCCGGCTCGGCGTCTGCAGACGATCCGCGCCGCGGGCGAGCTGCGGATCCCGTTCACCAGTGGCATCCTGGTGGGGATCGGCGAGAGCGAGCAGGAGCGTGTCGAATCGCTCGAAGCGATCGCGGCGGCCCACGCCGAGTACGGGCACATCCAGGAGGTGATCCTGCAGAACTTCGTGCCGCACCAGCGCTACTACGGCCAGGAGCCCGCGCAGATCGCCGATGCGGCGGCGCGCGAGTACTGGCGCACGGGGGTCGCCGACTCGCGCCCGGAGCTGGCGCTGCCCGACTGGGCTTGCCCGGTGAAGATCGAGGACATGAAGCGGCTGATCGCCGAGACGCGCCGGTTGATGCCCGACGTCGGCATTCAGGTTCCGCCGAACCTCGCTGACTGGTGGGGCGAGCTCGTCGCCGCCGGCGCGAGCGACCTCGGCGGCCTGAGCGCCAACGGCGATCACATCTCCCCCGAGCACCCCTTCCCGTCGCCGCATCAGGTGCGCAAGCGCCTGCAACAGGACGGCGTCGCGCTGACCGAGCGGCTGTGCGTGTATCCGCAGTACATCGACCCCGAGTGGGTCGCACAGGGCGTGATGGACACGATCAAGGTCAAGTACTGGAGCTTCATCCCGCGTCGCGGCTCCGGGCGCACGGACCCGCCGACGCCGATCCGCCCGGGCCTCGTCGGCGGCGCGATCGAACGCGCGCGCGCCGGCGGCGCCCTCAGCGCGGAGGAGCTGACGGCGATGTTCGCCGAGACGCGGCCGCAGGCGATCGAGGACATGCGCCAAGCCGCCGACGAGCTACGCGCCGAGCTGGCGGGCGAGCTCGTGACGTTCGTCGTCAACCGCAACATCAACATCTCCAACGTGTGCACCGTCGGCTGCGCGTTCTGCGGCTTCGGCCAGGGCAAGCGCTCGCCCGACGCCTACGAGCACGGCGAGCAGGAGTTCGTCGCTCGCATCCACGACGCACTCGAGTTCGGCGCGACCGAGCTGTGCATCCAATCCGGCATTCATCCCGACTGGGCGCTCGAGGACTACCTCGGCTGGCTGCGCCTGGCAAAGGCGACCGCCGCCGCGGCTGGCTCCGAGCTGCACCTGCACGCGTACAGCCCGATGGAGATCGCGCACATGTGCGACATCTCCGGCCTGAGCCCCGCGGAGGTGTTCGCACGGCTGCGAGAGGCGGGCCTCGGCTCGACGCCGGGTACCGCCGCCGAGGTGCTCCACGACGGCGTCCGTGAGCGCATCTCGCCGAACAAGCTCCCCGTCGCGCGCTGGGTCGAGATCATCGAGGCCTCGCACGCGGCGGGGCTGCGCTCGACCGCGACGGTGATGTTCGGGCACATCGAGGAGCCGTGGGAGCTCGCCGAGCACATGCGCGTGATCCGCCAGCTGCAGGAGCGCACGGGCGGCATCACCGAGTTCGTGCCGCTCTCGTTCATCCCCTTCCAGACCCTGCTGGGACGGACTCATGGCGTCGAGGAGATCTCTCGAGCCGAGAACCTCAAGCACACGGCCGTCTTTCGACTCGCGCTCGGGCGCACGGTCGCGAGCGTGCAGGCGAGCTGGGTGAAGATGGGCCTCGACGCTGCCACGGAGTCGCTGCGCTGGGGCGTCAACGATCTCGGCGGCACGCTGATGGAGGAGTCGATCAGCCGGCTCGCGGGCAGCTACCACGGCACGCGGCTAGAGCCCGAGCAGCTCATCGCCGCCGCGCACGAGGCCGGCCGCCCCGCGGCCGAGCGCACGACGCTCTACGACATCAGGCGCCGCTACCCGGTGCTGTCTGGGCCCGCCACGGGCGGCGTGCCGGTCGCCGCGTAACGCACAGCTTCTCCCCGGGCGTCAGCGAAACAGATCCTCCTGCAGCGGACGCAGCAGCGCCGCCGCCCCGGGACCGTCCTGCTCGGTGACGAAGCGCTCGAGCCCGTCGAGGATCACGACCGGCTCGCGCGAGTCCTTGGCGCGCGCCAGGTCGGCGCTCGCGGCGGCGGCGTCCGCGACGCCCAGCCACGTGGCGCGCAACTCGAGGCCGCCCGCGTCTGTACGCCCGCGCCAGTCATCGAGCGGCTGCATGCCGGCGAGGCCGATCGCGACGTCGAGTTGCCCGTGACGCCACGCGCGTCCGAAGCTGTCGCTGATCAGGACCGCGACGCGCGCGCCGCTCAGCTCGCGCAGGCGCGCACGAATCCGGCGCGCCGAAGCGTCGGGGTCGCGCGGTAGCAGCACGAGCGTGTCGGCGCCGCCGTCCTGGGACGCGTTCGAGGCATCGACGCCCGCGTTGGCGCACACGAAGCCGTGGCGGGTGCGGCAGATCAGCACGCCGCGCTCGGCGCGCAGCAGCTCGAGCGACTCGTCGAGCACCACCTGCACCGCGCGCGGATCCTTCGCCTCGCCACCCGCAGGTGCGGCCGCGAGCTCGACCGCGCGCGGACTGGGCTCGACATCGGCCAGGGCGACGATCGCACCCTCTGACTTGGACACCGCCTTCTGGGCGATTGCCACGAGCTGACCGTCGCGCAGACGCTCCCCGTCGAGCGCCGCGAGTATCAGCGCGGCGAGGTCGTCGCCGGCTCGCACCTCCGGCAGGCCGGGCAGGCTCCGTGCTGAGAGGCTCGCCACGCCGCGCGGCTCAGCCGCAGCTCATCGAGAGCACGCCGGAGCGTTCGCCTGCGCCGAGCACGGCTCTGGTGCGCGGCGCATGCGCGGGATGGCCCGCGAGTTGCGCGCGCAGCACGTCGAGGTCCGCGCCGGTGTCGATGTCCAGCAACAGCGACGGCACGCGCTCGACGCGGCAGCTGACACCCGCTGCCCGCGCGAGCGCGCGGTGGCGCTCACAGCTGCCGGGTCCAAAGCTGGGGGAGATGACATCGGCGGGCGCGAGCAGCAGGCCGTTGGTACCGGTGCCGTGGCGATCCGGCACGACGACGACGTGGCGCGCGCGAGCGCCGTCGGCGTCGTCCTCAAGCAGCGCGTTCAGCTCTTCCGGGTCGAGCGCGGGGCAGTCTCCCGGTACGCACAGCACGCGCTCGATGCCGGCGGCGAGCGCCCGTTGCACGCCGAGCTTGGCTGCGGCCGGCTGTCCGTCTTCGCGTTGATCATCGATCACGGTCGCACCCAGCTCGCGCGCGGCGGCGGCGACCGAGCTCTCGCCGGTCACGAGCATCGTCTGCTCAATCGCGCGCGTCTGCGCGAGCGCCAGCAGCACGTCGGCGACCATCGCTTCCGCGAGCTCCCTTCGCAGTGGGTCCGCGACGCTCGCGCCGAGGCGCTGCTTGGCGCGCGTGAAGCGCTTGACAGGCAGGATCGCTGCGGTGCGCATCTACCGGCAGACGATAGTGGCGCAGGCGCCGCCGCTACCAGCCGAGCAGCATCAGCCCGAGGGTGACCCCGGGTCCGATCGTCACCAGCAGCCCGTGCTCGCCTGGCTCCGGGGAAAAGCGCTCGATCGTCTCCTTGAGCACGTACAGGATCGACGGTGTGCCGACGTTGCCGTGCTCGGCCAGCGAGCTCCAGCTCGTGGCGAGGTCCTCGTGCGAAAGCTCGAGCCCGCTCTGCACGTTCTCGACGACGCGTCTGCCGCCCGGGTGCGCCATCCAGTGGTCGATGTCCGAGCGCTCGAGCTGGTTACGGCGCAGGAACGTGGCGGCGACATCCGGTAGCCCTGCGCCCGCCAGATCCGGCAGGTCGCGGGCGAGGTGCAGATAGCTGTCCTCTGCGCTCAGATCGAGGCGCACGGCGTCGAGCGTGTGTGACAGCTGATGGACCTGAGAGTCGAGGATGATCGGCCCGTCCGCCGATGTGTCGTTGGAGAGCAGTGCCACGGCGCAGCCGTCTCCGAACAGCGCCGAGCCGACGGTCTTGGCCTTCGGGTCCTCGGCGGTGGCGCGGGTGAGGATGCCGCTCATCGACTCGGCCGCCACGACCAGCGCGTGGCTGTCCGGGCTCTCGCGCATCGTCTGCGCCGCCAGCCGCATCAGCGGCACCGCGCTCGCGCAGCCGACGCCGCTGACGTGGTACTTGTCGGTGCTTGGGTTCATCCCGTAGTGGTCCACGAGCTGGTGCGCGAGCGTCGGGCAGCCGAGCGAGTAGAGGCTCGAGCTGACGATCGTGCCGATCTGCGACGGGTCGAGCGCCAACGCGTCGATCGCCCGGATCGAGTGGCTCAGGAGGTCGTGCTCGATCTGCTTGGCGCGCCCCTGCATCGTGCGAGCGAGAAAGTCCTCGCTCAGATTCAAATGGCGACGCTTGACACCGCTGCGCGCGAAGATCCGCTCGGCGAACTCGTCGCCAGCGAGGTCCAGACGCTCGAGCACCTCCTCCTGCGTGAGCACCTCGTCGGAGTCCGAGACCGCGATCGCGGCGATGCGCGTGCCGAGGCGGGGGACGGGGCGCTGTGGGCGCGCGATCGGATCAGCGAGGGCGGATCCTTCACGGCCGCGGTTCGAGCCGTCGTTGTACAAAGTCGAGACTCCTTGTGGGGCGGGGGACGTACCTCGTGTAACCCGGTCAGTGTCGTCCAGTTGTGGTTCCGACGATATGCGCAAGACTCCACACTAGCTGGTGCCCGGGCGCCGTTCTTATTGAGTTCTTCGCGCGCCTGGCAGGTCCTTTGACCCTCACGCAACGGCCCCGGCAGCGCTACACGGTAGGTTACAGGCATTAACAGCGTCCTCGGAGAGATTGCACGCAGATGAGCATCGAGTTGATAGGGGCGGGGCTGCCGCGAACCGGCACCTTGACCCAGAAGTTGGCGTTCGAAGCGCTGGGACTGGCCCCCTGTTACCACTGGGTGAACGTGCTCGCCGACCTGCCGACGCAGCTGCCGCTGTGGAATCGGGCGCTCGACGGCGAGGCGCCGTGGGATGAGGTGTTCGCGGGTCAGCGTTCGAGCGCGGACTGGCCCGGGGGCTACTTCTACCGCGAGCTGATGGAGGCCTACCCCGACGCGAAGGTGCTGCTGAGCGTGCGCGACGGCGCGTCGTGGGAGCCCAGCTTCCGCGAGACGATCGTGAACATGTCCTTCGGGGAGTCGGTGATGCCGCTCGTGTCGCGCGCCCGCGCGCAGATCGATCCGATGTGGGCGAGCTATCTGGCGCTCGTCGACCGCATGTTCTGGGGCCCGCAGGGCACATTCGCGAACGGGCACGAGCCGCAGCAGCTGATCGAGCAGATGCACGCGCACAACGAGCAGGTCAAGCGCACCGTGCCGCCCGAGCGCCTGCTCGTGTGGGAGGTGACCGATGGTTGGGAGCCGCTGTGCGAGTTCCTCGGTGTCGCGGTGCCCGACGAGCCGTTGCCGCACGCCAACGACCGCGCCACGTTCCTCGGCCGCGTGATCGACGGCGGCCTCGCCGCGCTGGCCCAGTGGCGCGCCGAGCACGCCGAGGAATTCGCCTGAGCTAGCTAGCCCGCGAGGGCCTGCGCGAACGACAGCGTCTGCTCGGCCACACGCGCGCGGGCGTCACCGTCGTGCATGCGCGTGTCGGTCTGTAGCGTCGTCAGGCGCCCGACGTCTTCGTCGGCGACGATCCCGTCCAGCAGCTCGCCGTAGAAGTCCGCGATCCCGTCGGCGTTGAGCTCGAGCGCGCCGAAGGCCATGAACGTCGCCGTCGGCCCCTTGATCACCTCGCCCGCGACGATCGGGCTGACGGCGAGGACGGGAGCGTCGGCTGCGCGCAGCGCGTCATGGATGCCGGGAACGGCGAGGATCGGGGCGATCGAGGCGAGCGGGTTGGACGGGCCGATCACGATCACGCTCGCGCGCGCGATCGCGGCGAGCACCTCGGCGCTCGCACGCGCCTGCTCGGCGCCGCGGTACTCGAGCCCCTCGAGCATCCCGGAGGCCTGCTCGCGGATCATGAACTCCTGGAAGCTGAGCCAGCCGGCTGCGCCGGTGCGAACCCAGGTGCGCACCGGGTCATCGCTCATCGGCAGCACCTGCGAGCGCACCCCGAGCGCGTCGTTCAGGCGTGCGAGCGCCGCGGTCGCGCCGACGCCCTCGGCGAGCATCCGCGCGCGCTCGAGGCACCACGCGAGGTCGCGGTCGCCGAGGTTGAACCAGACCTCGACGCCGAGCTCGCGCAAGGCGTCCATCACCGCGAAGCTGTCGTCGCGCAGACCCCAGCCGCGCTCGTCGATCGCGTCGGCCAGCCAGAAGGAGACGAGATCGGGATCGGGCGAGACGTGCGCGCCGTAGATCTCGATGTCATCGCCGGTGTTGACGATCGCGGTGAGCCGCTCCGGGCCGGCGACATCGGCGATCCCGCGGGCGAGCTTCGCGCCGCCGGTGCCGCCCGTGAGGATCACGATGTCCGGCTCGCTCACTGCCACAGCGCGTCGGGCAGGCTCGTCAGGCGGATGCCGGCGTGCACCTTGTAGCGCGCGTTCACGGCGATCAGCAGCGCGGTCAGCGCCTCGGTCGTGCGCGCCATCTCGAGTTTTCCGCAGTCGACGCAGCGCAGGCCGTCGATCCGCTCGATCAGCGCGGCCGCGCGGCGCTTGTCGGCACGCGAGTCGCCGCAGACGAGCACGTCCTGCGCCAGCGGGTGCTCGAGGTCGCCCAGCGACGTGGCGCTGACGGTGTGCAGCGCAGAGACCACGCGCACGCCCTCGGGGACCATCTCGAGCGTCTGCTGCGCGGCTGAGCCCTGCCAGACGCCGACCATGCGCGTCGCCTTGCCGCCGACGGCCGCCGCAAGCGGCACGGTCGCGTCGATCAGCAGTTGTCCCGGCGTCAGCGCTTCGCGAAGATCAGCGAGCGTCTCGGACTGGTTGCGGAACGGGACGCTGAGGATGACGATGCCCTCGTCGCCGACGGCGCGTACCGCGTCGGCGTTCTCGTGCGCCGAGAACAAGCCGCCGGGCACGACCTCGCTGGCGCGCTCGCCCGTTTCCGTGGCGCGGGCCGCGTGGCGCGAGCCGATCGCGACCGGCACGCCGGTGCGTGCGAGACGCACCGCGAGGCCGAAGCCGAGCGCCCCTGAGGCGCCGATGACTGCGACGGGGTCGGGGCTGGACGGTGCCACGGCGGCCGAGTATAGGCTGCAACGCATGCCGATCGAGCGAGGCGCAGCGCCGTGAACGCGCTGCCACAGGCGGTGAGCATCAGAGAGGTGGGGCCGCGCGACGGCTTCCAGAACGAGCCGGAGGTGATCCCGACGGCGCGCAAGGTCGAGCTGATCGACGCGCTCGCGCGCACCGGCTTGCGGCGACTGGAGGTCACGAGCTTCGTGCGCGCTGACGTGATCCCGCAGCTGGCGGACGCCGCGCAGGTGCTGGCGCAGATCGACGTGCCGGCGAACGTCAGCTTGTCGGTGCTGATCCCCAACGAGCGCGGGCTCGAGGACGCGCTCGCGCTGCGCGAAGCCCGCGCCGCCGACGGCGGCGGGCGTCCTGTGTTCGATGAGATCAACGTCTTCATGTCCGCGTCGGAGACGCACAACCGCAACAACGTCAACCGCTCGGTCGCCGACTCGCTCGCCGGCCTGGAAGCTGTGCTGGGGCGCGCGCGCAACGAGGGGCTGCGCTGCGAGGGCGTCATCTCGACGTCCTTCGGCTGCCCCTACGAGGGCCATGTCCCGCCCGCGCGCGTGCTCGAGATCGCGGCGCGCCTGCGCGACGCCGGCGCGCAGGAGATCGGCTTCGGCGACACGACCGGCATGGCCAACCCGCTGCAGGTGCGCGAGTTCTTCAGCCTGGCGCGCGCGTCGCTGGGGGACGGCGTGGAGCTGACGGGGCACTTCCACAACACGCGCGGGCAGGGACTGGCGAACGTGCTCGCGGCGCTCGACGCGGGCGTGCGCAGCTTCGAGTCGAGCTTCGGCGAGCTCGGCGGCTGTCCGGTGCCGGCGGGCGCGACCGGCAACATCGCCAGCGAGGACCTGGTCTCGATGCTGCACGAGATGGGGATCGAGACCGGCATCGAGCTGGCGGCGCTGCTCGCGTGCGCGCGGCGCGTGCAGGAGATCCTTGGCCGGCCGCTGGGAAGCCACACGCTGGTGGCGGGGCCGGTCGACTGGCATCGCTGAGCGGCTCGGCGAGGCAGTCGCCGTCAGCCGCTCCGGCTCATGTCGGCTCCGCGGGCGGATCGCCGCCGTCGGCAAGCGTCCGCTGTGCCATCGCCACGTCGTGCCAGCGACCGTGCTTGAAGCCGACGCGGCGATAGGTGCCGACCGGCTCGAACCCGAGCGCGCGATGCAGGCCGGCGCTGGCGTCGTTCGGCAGCGTCATGCCGGCGACGGCGACGCGCAAGCCGCGGCCCGCCAGCCGCCGGAAGAGCGCTTCGTAGAGACGCCTGCCGCTGCCCGTGCGCCGCCGTCCAGGCTCCACGTACACGCTGACCTCACACGCCCACCGGTAGGCGGCGCGCGATTGGAACCGGCCACCGTAGGCGTAGCCGACCACCCGCCCCTCGTCTTCGAGCACCACCCACGCGTGACTGCGCAGCGCGGTGGCGATGCGCACGGCCATGTCCGCCGGAGATGGCGGCTCGGACTCGAACGTGATCGCCGTGTCTAGGACGTACGGCGCATAGACGGCGGCGCACGCCGCAGCGTCGCGCTCGGTCGCGTCGCGCACGATTGGCTGCCCGGCGTCGACTCCGGCCATGCGTTCAGACGCTCGCCACCGGTTCCTCGGCCTGGCGTTGCGCGTCGACGCTCTCGCGCGCGGCGGCGACGCAGTACTCCTGCACGGCGACCTCCATCTCGAGCGTCTGCGCGAGCGCCGGACGCGCGGAGGCGTCGATCACGCGCTTGGCGCGGCCGACCGCGATGTGCGAGTTGGCGAGCAGCTCATCGACGAGCGCCTGCGTCGCCTGCTCGAGCTGATCGGGAGCGACGACACGGTTGACCAGGCCGATGCGCTCGGCCTCGGCGGCGTCGATCAGCCGTGCGGTCATGATCAGCTCCTTCGCGCGGCCGAGGCCGACGACGGCGGGCAGACGGGTCGAGCCGCCGACGTCGGGAATGATCCCGAACTTGACCTCGGGCAGGCCGAAGCTCGCGTCGCTGGAGGCGATCCGCAGGTCGCAGCCGAGCGCGACCTCGAGCGCGCCGCCGACGCACGTGCGGTGGATCTGGCAGACGACCGGCTTGGCCATCTCTTCGCAGATGTTGGCGCAGTCGAGGAACACTTTCCTGAACGGACGCAGCATGCCCGGGTGGCCGGTTGAGTCGGCGAGCTCGACGAGATCGACACCCGCTGAGAACACCGGTCCTTCGCCGCGCAGCACGACACAGTGGATGTCCGGCTCGGCGGCCGCCTCGCGCAGCATCCCCCCGAGCGCCAGCAGCAGCTCCTGGTTCATCGCGTTGCGCTTCTCCGGCCGGTTCAGCACCACGTGCCTGACGTGGCCGTGGTCCTCCGCGAAGACGATGCTCATTTGCGTGGCCCTCCTGTAGATGAGCGTCCCGTCGGGCATCGTCCGGTCGGATGAGCCTCGTACAGGCCATTTGGTCATCACAGCCTACGGAAGGACGCCACTGATAGCATGATTGCACCGATGATGCAGAGGCTGATGATCCAGGCCGAGCCGGAGCTCGTTGCGCGCGCGAAGCGGCGGGCGCGCGAGCGCGGTGTGTCGGTGGCGCAGGTCGTGCGAGAGGCGCTGGAGCATGAGCTTGGAGTAGCGGAAGAGGATGAGCCCATCCCGCCGCCGCTCAGGTGCATCGGGGCGTTCTCGTCCGGCCGCGGCGACCTCTCTCGCCGGGCCAGCGAAGACGAGTACGAGCCCGAGCCATTTCGCTAGTCATAGACACGGGCCCGCTGTTGGCTGCGTTCGACAGTGACGACGACGAGCATGCGTCTTGCGTAAGCCTGCTCGCGGAGACCCGGGGCGCGCGGATCGTGCCGGCCCCCGTGCTCGTCGAGTTCGACTACATGGCGTCGCGCGAGCTGGGCGGTGAGGCCGTCAGGCTGATGCTGGATGAAGTTCAGCGGGGGGCCTACGACATCGAGGACCTCACAGGCCCTGACTATCAACGTGTCGGAGAGCTCCTCACGACCTACGCCGACCTACGCGTCGGCTTCGTCGACGCCGCGGTGCTCGCGATCGTCGAGCGGCTGCGCGAGCCCAAGCTGGCGACGCTCGACCACCGCCACTTCGCCGTCATGCGCCCCCGGCACGTGGACGCGCTGCAACTGCTGCCGGCGTAGATCCGCTTAGGGTGCGCCGCCCAAGCAGCGCGCCTCGCACACCCGGCGGAGCCTCATAAAAGTCGGTTCTCAGCTGAGGTCCAACACGGTCGTCGGCGGTTCGATCTCTTCGGTGTGGCCCTCGCGCGGGATGATGGCGGTGCCGACGGCGAAGAACTCGATCGTGTGGCTGCCCCAGCCGTGGCTCTTCTCCTGCAGTTGCACGCCGACGATTCCCTCGGCGCTGATTTCCTGCGCCTCGGACTGCATCCGCTCCATCGCCAGCTCGCGCGCGTCGTAAAGCGCCTGGGTGAAGTTCGACAGCTCGACGTTGCGTCCGGTCTGCGCCATCGACTGGAACATGCCGCGGTGGGCGACGTGATAGACGCAGCTGCCCATCACCATCCCCACCGGCCGGTGACCGGTGCGCAGCAGCGTCCAGAAATCCTGGCCCGAGAGGTCGCTGGTGAACGGCCGGCCGTTGGGCGCGCGGTGCATGGCGCCTTCGCGGTGCTTGACGGCGGTTCCGATCGCGATGAACTCCGCCATGTCATTGCCCCACTCGTAGCGGCCGATGTCGAGGCGCACGCCGACGACGCCATCCGCGCCGAGCTGGTCTGCCTCCTCCTCCATACGCGTCATCGCCAGCTGGCGCGCCCCGTACATCGCCTCTGAGAGGACAGTCATCTCCTGGCTTTTCTTCCAGCCGGCCATCTGGATGCCGATGTGGTAGATCGAGCTGCCGACCACCAGGCCGAGCGGCTCGAAGCCTGCCTGCTTGACGAGCAGGAACTCGTTGACAGACAGGTCTGAGGTGAAAAGTCCTTGACGGTTCTGCTGCAGACGGGCGCGGCCCGCCTCGGGGACGCCCTCGAGAGAGGAGGGGTCATACGGGGTCTCGCGCTCGTTCATGTCGTTCGTGCTCCTTCTCAGGTGTACAGGTCGACTACCGGTTTCGGCGCAGCGACCGTCGTGTCGGCGTCCTCGCGGATCGCCGTGCCGACGGCGGTGAACGTCACCATCAAGCCTCGAAGCTCGCGCGCGCCGACACCACCGCCGAGCGACTGCGGGCGGACGGTGTGCCCGACGTTCACACCGACGACGCCGGAGGCGCCGAGCGCGGCGGCCTGGCTGCTGATTCGCTGCATAACAGCCTCGCGGGCGCTGTAGATCGCCTGCGTGAACTCGCGCAGCTCGAAGTTCTGCATGCCCATCGTCATCGAGCCGCCGGCGCCCATCATCCCGCCGTAGACGTAGCTCGTGAAGAACACGGCGCTCCAGGCGACGATCCCGAGTGGCTCGAAGCCGCCGCGCACGAGCATCGCGTATTCCGCGACCGACAGCTCGGTCAGTACCGGGTGCTCGGCGCGCGCGCCGTCGCGTCGCACGGCGGTGCCGAAGACGAGGTGCTCGAGCGCGAGCGTGCCGGTTTCCAGCTGGCTTTCGCCAGCGCGCGTCTGCACGCCGACGACGGCGTCCGCGCCGACGTGGCTGGCCTCCTCGGCGAGGCGCACGAGCGCTCTGCCGCGGACCTCGTTGAGCGCTTCGGAGAGCGTGTCGAGCTCGAACAGGATCGCGTTGCCGTAGCCCATGTTGCCCCAGGAGGACTGGTAGCCCATCTGGTAGATCGAGCTGCCCATCACCTGTGACAGCGGCTTCAGGCCGAGCTGGTGACATAGCGCGAAGCCGTTGACGGACAGGTCCGAGGTGAACGTGCCCGCGCCGTCACGCTCGCCGAGCTCGCGCAGGCGGCGTTCGGCCGACAGGGGGATGCGTCCCTGTTCGATCCGCGCGAGTGACTGCTGCTGCTCCTGCTCGTAGTCGCGACCGGGCTGCGGATCGGGGCCGCTCATCTCAGCGCAGGAGCTCCTCGAGCGCGCTGCGCGCCTGGGCGCTGCGCTCGGCCTCCGCGCGCAGGTCCGCGGTCAGCGCTGCGATCCACTCGTCCGGCGTGAGCGTCTCGCGCTTGATGGCGATGCCCCCGGAGTGGCGCTCGCGAAAGCCCTGCACGCGCCCTCCGTCGACCGCCAGCTCGTAGGCGCAGGGGCCGAGCTCCACGTGCACGCGGCGCACGTGCTTCTCGCCGCGGCCGAGCATGCCCGAGCCGCGGCGCTCGACGCGCGCCTGCCCGGGCAGCGCCTGCTCGAGCTTGCTCGCGAGCGCCTCGACGGAGATCGCCAGCTCGGTGCCGTCGCCGCGCAGGCCGGCTGCCGCAAGGTCGAAAGTGTCCTCGGCGCTCACTCCGTGGAGAGTACCCGGAGCCGGAGGCCTGTCACGCCACGCGCGCGACAGGCCTCCGGCTGGAGAAAACGGCCGTCAGTGCAGTAGGTCGAGCGTGTTGTTGGAATCGTTGACGAAGTACACGCCGTGCCCGTTCGGCGCGATCGTCAGGCCGAACAGCCCGCCTTCGCCTGCTCCGGTGTCGAACGGCTGGAACTGATGGCCCGACGGCGTCGTCTCGACGAGGTTGCCGTCGTTGGCGTTGGCCGTGAGGATGTCGCCGTTGGGGGCGATCGTCAACCCGAGTGGACCGTTGAGAGAGCCGCCTGCTGTGACGGTGAGGCCGCCGTCGGTGCCCAGCGGCGTCTGACGGAAGAGCGCGTTCGGGACCGCGGCGATGCGGTTGCCCGCCGTGTCGGCGACGTACAGCGTGCCTTCGGGGCCGAGGCCGTCACCGGTCGGGCCGACGACGAGCGCGGCTTCGCTGGTGCGCTCGGGGAAGCCGTCGGCGATCACCCGCTCGGAGGTCACGATCGGCGCGTGGCCGGGCAGCGTCAGCAGCCCGAGCCGCACGACGGTGCCGCCGTCCGTCACTTCTTCGCCCAGCGGTTTGAAGATGGCCAATCGATTGCGACTTCACAGAGCAATGACTCCGTCGCGCGCCTGACCTTCCCGCAGGTAATAGGGTTGGCGCCCACGACCAGAGGAAGCGAGGGGAGCGATGGCGCAGCGGATCGAGAAGGTGGGAGTGCTCGGGGCGGGCCTGATGGGCCACGGCATCGCGCAGGTGGCGGCGGAAAGCGGCTGTGAGGTGGTGCTGCGCGAGCGCGACGAGCCGACCCTCGAGAAGGGCCTCGCGAAGATCGACAAGCAGCTCGTGCGCGCCGTCGAGAAGGGACGCTCCTCACAGGCGGACGCCGACGCTCTGCGCGCGCGCATCCACGGCACCGTCGACTACCCCGAGCTGGCGGACTGCGACCTGGTGATCGAGGCGATCACGGAGAGCCTGCCGTTGAAGCTCGAGATGTGGCGCGAGATCGACCCGATCGTCAAGCCCGAGGCGGTGTTCGCGACCAACACGTCGTCGCTGGCGGTGATCGACCAGGCGGCCACCACCAGTCGTCCGAGTCAGTTCGTGGGGCTTCACTACTTCAACCCGGCACAGGTGATGAAGCTGGTCGAGGTCGTGCGCTGCGTGACCACGAGCGACGACGCGTTCGACACGGCGCTGGAGTTCGCGCGTTCCGAGGGCAAGCTCGCGATTCCCACCAAGGACAAGGCCGGCTTCATCGTCAACCGGCTGCTCGTTCCGTACATGCTCGACGCGATCCGGGCTTACGAAGAGGGCGTCGGCTCGGTGGCCGAGATCGACGAGGCGATGAAGGCCGGCGCGGGGCACCCGATGGGACCGCTGACGCTCGCGGACTTCGTCGGCCTGGACACGATGGGATCGATCTGCGACGTGCTGTTCGACGAGTTCCGCGAGCGGCGCTTCGCGCGCCCGCCGACGCTGCGCAAGATGCTGAGCGCAGGCTGGTTCGGGCGCAAGTCCGGTATCGGCTTCTACGACTACTCGGGCGCGGAGCCCGCCGAGAACACAGCTCTGTAGGAGGGGTCGGCTCGGGCGCCGCCGCGCCGCCGGGCGCCCTAATCGGGTTCTGAGCGCCTGCTGGCGCCCGGGATTCTCGTTCGCGAGGTACATTCATTGGATGAGTGAGCTGTCGAGCCTGCGTGTCGCGGACGCTGATCGCGAGCAGCTCGTGGATGAGCTGCGCGAGCACGCGCTCGCCGGCAGGCTCACCTCGGAGGAGCTCGAGGACCGGATCGGCGGCGCGTACAGGGCCTCGACGCGCGGGGATCTGGACGTGCTGCGCGCGGATCTGCCGGTCAGCTCCGGCTCGGTCAAGCTGGCGCTGATCAAGCGCAAGGGCCAGCTGCGTCGCCGGCTGGCGCAGGAGGCGGGCGGCGCGATCGGGATCTCGGCGCTGAGCGTGGCGGTGTGGCTGCTCACCGGCGGGCACCATTCGGGCGGGTTCTGGCCGGCGTGGGTGATCGCGATCACGATGCTGCCGGTGATCCGCGACTCGTGGCGCCTGTTCGGGCCGGCGTCGGATCTCGACGTCGTCGAAGCGCGCCTGCAGGCACGCCACGAACGCAATCTGTCGCGCGGGCGCCGCGGGCGCCACCGGTATCGAGGGCTGCCCCGCCCGTGAGCAACCTCAGCGACGCCACCGAGCGCGCGCTCGGTGGCGGCCCGGAGCGTCATCGGCAGAAGGCGCTTGAGCAGGGCAAGCTGCCGGTGCGCGAGCGAATCGCGCTGCTGCTCGACGACGGCTCCTTCGCCGAGGAGGCGTTGCTGGCGAACTGGCTCCAGGACGGCCTCGGCGCCGACGGCGTCGTCATCGGCGTGGGGGAGATCGGCGGGCGCGCGGTCGCGCTGATGGCCAACGACCCGACCGTCAAGGCCGGCTCGTGGGGGCCGAAGACCGTAGAGAAGATCCTGCGCATCCAGGAACGCGCGCTGAGCCTGCGGATCCCGATGGTCTACCTCGTCGACTCGGCCGGCGCGCGCATCACCGAGCAGGTGCAGATGTTCCCCGGCCGCCGCGGCGCCGGGCGCATCTTCCACAATCAGGTGAAGCTGTCGGGGGTGGTGGCGCAGGTGTGCGTGCTGTTCGGCCCGAGCGCCGCCGGCGGCGCGTACATACCGGCGTTCTGCGACGTGGTGATCATGCGCGAGGGCAACGCGTCGATGTATCTGGGGTCACCGCGCATGGCTGAGATGGTGATCGGCGAGAAGGTGACGCTCGAGCAGATGGGGGGAGCGCGCATGCACACGGGCGTCTCTGGCTGCGCGCACCAGCTCGTGGACAGCGACGCGCAGGGGATCGACTTCGCCCGCCGCTATCTCTCATATCTTCCGACCAGCTGGCGCGAGGAGCCGCCGCTCGCCCCGCCCGCGCCGCCGCTCGACGCACCAGGAGCAGCGGGCATCGCCGGGCTGATCCCGGCGGATGAGAACAAGCCGTTCGATATGAAGCTGCTGATCGAGGCGCTGATCGATGAGGGCTCGCTGCTGGAGATCCAGCAGCGCTGGGCGAAGGAGCTGGTGGTCGGCTTCGCGCGCCTGGAGGGCCGCGCGATCGGGATCGTGGCCAACCAGCCCAAGCACAAGGGCGGCGTGCTGTTCGGCGACTCCGCCGACAAGGCGGCGCGCTTCATCTGGATGTGCAACGCGTTCAACGTGCCGCTGCTGTTTCTGGCCGACGTGCCGGGCTTCATGATCGGCACGCAGGTCGAGCGCGAGGGCATCATCCGCCACGGCGCCAAGATGATCAGCGCCGTCAGCGAAGCGACGGTGCCGAAGATCTCGGTGATCGTGCGCAAGGCATACGGCGCGGGCCTTTACGCGATGGCGGGGCCTGCGTTCGAGCCGGACTGCTGCATCGCGCTGCCGAGCGCGTCGATCGCTGTGATGGGCCCGCAGGCGGCGATCAACGCCGTCTACTACAACCAGCTGCAGGCGATCGATGATGAGGGCGAGCGCGCGGCGAAGACTGAGCAGCTGCGCGAGGAGTACGCGCAGGACATCGACATCCTGCACCTCGCCTCCGAGCTCGTGATCGACGCCGTGATCGAGCCCGACGCGCTGCGCGCGGAGCTCGTGCGCCGGTTCGCGCACGCCGCGAGCAAGCAGCGTGAGTGGCCGGCCAAGCACAACGCGGTGACGCCTGTCTGAAGCGGCGCCGTCGGCGGCTTGCGCTCCAGGCGCGCGCGCCGATAGCCATGGTTATACGGCGCGCGCGGGCCGGGCTACAGCGCGGCTCCCGCTGCACGCGTCTGCTCGTCCTGGAACGGCGGGTAGGTCTCAGTCAGCAGGAACAGGTAGGCGTCGGAGCGCGCCACGTATGAGTTGGCGAGCACCATCACGTCGAACAGCCCGCGCGGAAGCTTGCCGGTGATCACGATCACGACCCAGGCGGCGACCGCGCCGACCTCCAGCAGCAGGTTCATGACGTAGCGCAGGATCACGATCGGGATCGCGAGCAGCGCCCGGAAGAGCGTCTTCGGTCGGCTGTAGCGCTCGAGCGGGCCGGCGAAGTCCATGCGCACGGGGTAGGCGGGGTCGGGCGCGCCGCTGAACGGCGTGTATGGATCGCACAGCAGCGCCGCGTAGGCGGTGACGCGCGCGACCGCGCGGTTGAAGCCCGCGACGAACTCGAACAGCGCGTCTGGGTAGCGTGCGGTGATTAGGATCACGAACCACGCGATCACGATCACGATCGACGCCAGCAGCGAGTACACCCACAGCCAGATCACCAGCGGGATGACGAGGATCAATCGGAAGAAGGCTGTGAGCCGGTTGCGCTGCTCGACGTACTCGACCTCGAAGCTGACCGGATAGGACATCGCTTGTTCCCCCTTTGTTCGTTGCGTCTTGGCCTCCCCCGGGACAGCGTAGATCGCGCGGCGGCGGCGCGGCGAGGCTTTGCACTAGATTGCTCGTGCGATGGATGCAGCCGAGCTTGCGTACGCCGGAATCGCCCGTCAGGCGGAGCTGATCGCCGCCGGCGAGGTGTCCTCGCGCGAGCTGCTTGACACCTACCTCGATCGAATCGCGCGCGTGGATCCGCGCTTGAACGCCTTCCGGATCGTGTTCGCCGAGCGCGCGCGGCTCGAGGCTGACCAGGCTGACGCGCGCCGTGGGGCTGGAGGGGAGGCGGCCGGGCGCCCACTGCTGGGCGTGCCGATCGCGGTCAAGGACGACATCGACGTCGCCGGCGAGGTGACGACGTACGGCACGAACGCGTGCGTCGAGCCGGCGCGTGCCGACGCCGAGGTGGTGCGCCGCCTGCGCGAGGCGGGCGCAGTGATCATCGGCAAGACGACGGTGCCCGAGATGACGCAGTGGCCGTTCACTGAGACGGCCACGTTCGGCGCGACGCGCAACCCGTGGGAGCCACAGCACGCGCCCGGTGGCTCAAGCGGCGGCAGTGCGGCGGCGGTCGCGGCGGGCCTGGTCGGCGCCGCGCTCGGCTCCGACGGCGCGGGCTCGATCCGGATTCCGGCGGCGTGGTGCAACCTGTTCGGCCTGAAGCCCCAGCGCGGGCGCGTGTCGATGTCGCCGCGCAGTCGCGGCTGGCACGGGCTCTCGGTGTTGGGCCTGCTCGCACGCAGGGTCGCCGATACGGCGCTGTTCCACGACGTTGCCTCGGGTGCGATCGACATTGACATCGACCGCGTGCCGGCGCCGGCGGTCCCATTCGCGACCGCCGCAGCGACGCCTCCGGCATCGCTGCGGATCGCCTACTCGACGAGCTTCCCGGCGGGCGTGATCGCGAAGCTCGACGACGACGCGCGACGCGCATTGCAGGAGACCGTCGAGCTGCTGCGCTCGCTCGGCCACCGGGTCGACGAGCACGACCTCGAATACACGCCGGCGCTGAAAGCGGAGGTGATGTCGCAGGTGACGCGCCGCTACCTGCGCGGCGTACACGACGAGGTGGCCAAGCTCCCGCACCCCGAGCGTCTCGAACGCCGCACGCGCGCGATGTCGCGGATCGGCGGCCTGATCCCGCTGTCGCTGCTCGAGCGCTCGCTCGCCGGCGAGGCCGAGCTTGCACGCAAGCTGAACCGCGTGTTCGAGGACCACGACGTGCTGCTGACCCCGGCGACCGCCGCGCCGCCTCCGCGCATCGGCCAGATGCAGGGGCGCGGCGCGCTGTGGACGCTGAACGCGGTCGCCGGCTGGGTGCCGTACAACGGCGTGTGGAACGTCACCGGACAGCCGGCCGCGTCGGTACCGGCGGGCTTCGGCGCCGACGGACTGCCGCGGGCGGTACAGATCGTCGGCCGCGCGTCTGACGAGGCGACGCTGTTGTCGCTTGCGGGACAGCTGGAAAGCGAGCGCCGGTGGGCCGAGCAGCGCCCGCCGGAGCTCCCGTGAGCGACGCGCCAGGGCGCAGCGCCGACGAGGCGAACCAGGCGAGCCGAGCTGACGCGGCCGCAGCCGAGGCGCTGCTGGCGATCGCGGTCGAGGCCGCGCGGGTGGCCGGGGCGCTGCTGCTCGAGCGCGTCAGCCGCGGCGCTGAGCGGAGCATCGCGAGCAAGAGCACGCCGACGGACCTCGTCAGCGAGGCCGACCTCGCCTCCGAGCAGGCGATCCGCGAGCTGCTCGCCGAGCGCCGCCCGAGCGACGGCTTCGTGGGGGAGGAGGGCGATCACGCGGAGGGCACAAGCGGTCTGAGTTGGGTCGTCGACCCGCTTGACGGCACCGTCAACTTCCTGTTCGGGATCCCACAGTGGTGCGTCAGCGTCGCCGTGCGCGACGGCGACGGCACGATCGCGGGTGCGGTGTATGACCCCAACCGCGACGAGCTGTTCAGCGCGACCAGATACGGGCGCGCGACGCTCGCCGGCGCGCACAGCGAAGTCGAGCTGTCCGGCAGCGAGCGCGACGACGACCTGTCGAAGGCGATGCTCGCGACCGGCTTCGCCTACGACGCAGACGTCCGCGCCGCGCAGTCCCGTGTGCTCGCGCGCGTGCTCCCGCGCGTGCGCGACGTACGCCGCTTCGGCAGCGCCGCACTCGACCTCACGTGGACCGCCGCCGGCCGCTACGACGGCTACTTCGAGCGCACCGTCAAGCAATGGGACATCGCCGCCGGCGCGCTCATCTGCGAACGCGCGGGGCTGCGTGTGCTCGAGCTTCCCGTGCACGAGCAGCTCCCGTGGGGGATCCTCGTCACGCGGCCGGCGCTGGCTGAGGCTCTGTTGGAGTTGGTGGGCGGGCCCTAGACCGACTCAATGCGGCGGGTGGGACTCGAACCCACACGCCCTTCCGGACAGGGCCTTTTGAGGGCCCCGCGTCTACCGTTCCGCCACCGCCGCGATGTGGTCGAAGCAGCGAGGATATCCGTCCGAGCTCAGGCGGAGTACAGCGGCGTCTCGCGATAGCCGTCGGCTGCGAGTTCGGGCTCGCGCTGCTCGACCTCGATGTTCCATCCCTGCGAGAAGCCGCGCATGGCGAACGTGATCAGCAGGATCTGCACGGGCACGAGCAGCAGCGTCAGCACCCCGAGCAGCCCGGCGTTGATCGTCGGTTCGGCGAAGCCGGTCTTGTCGCGCGCGAACCAGCCAGGTCCGGCGACAGCGGCGAAGATCATCAGCAGCACCGCAAGCGACGCGGAGATCGGCAGTACGCCTCGGTTCCAGCGGGCTGCGTAGAACGCGAACACGAGGTAGACCGCGATGTAGGCGATCTGGATCAAGACGGCGCCCTGGAGCACTTTCCAGCCGCCGATGGTGATGATCAGGATCAGCGCCGCGCTGACGAGCAGCAGCACGACCACGGTCGCGCGCGTAGCCTGCACGACTGGCTTGTCGCGGTTGGGGTGCGTGATGATCACGCTGTCCCTGCTCTCCGAGCCGTGGGCCGAGGACATTGCGGACATGACGATACAAGCTTGCGCGGCCAAGGTACGCTTTGTGAGCGCCGCGCGGGCGTGGTGGAATTGGTAGACACGCCGGCCTTAGGAGCCGGTGGGCGTCAGCCCTTGGAGGTTCGAGTCCTCTCGCCCGCATTCGCGAGTGCATGAGTTCATGCGTCGCCGCGTTTCACGCGGCCGCCGTGTCGGGCACCCTCCCGCGCCAAGCGATTTGCAGCGGCAGCGAGTCGTCCACGGGCACGACCAGCGCGATAAGCGTCGTCTGGCCGTGGGCGCGCGCTCTCTCTACGCATTCCTCGGCCGCGCGGGCGTCGTCGAGACGCGTCCCACTCCCTTCGCCGAGCAGCATGATCGCCAGCTTCTCGCCCGCCGGAGTTATATCGCCGAGCGCTTCGACGTTTCGGCGCTGCTTTCCGGCGAACACCCTGCGTGCTAGTCCCCCGACCTGCTTGCGGGCGCGCTCGGAGCCGTCGAGCAGCGCCACCGACACCTCCAGCCAGCCGCTCGGGCGGTCGCGCTCGAGCCTCGCGAGCGCCATCGCGGCGGTCTCGCCAGCCATCAAGCCATCGAGAAATGGCTCGCGACTCGGCGGCGGGAGACGGTACTGATCGGCCTGCAACACAAGGATTCCGGCGAGCACATCGAAAGCATCGGGTCCGGCGAGTAGTTCCTTCGCCGCCGTCAAGTGCTCGGGCAGGCGCTCAATCCATGCTTCGTTATTGGCACGGGTGACCACGAGCTCCTCCGCGGAAGGCCAGGTCCGCACCATCCAGACCCCCTCGCCTCCGCGCAGCTTCCGCGTCACAACCTCCGCGATCCGCGACGTATCGGTCGCGTCTTCGCCAAGGGACCGCTGTTGCGTGGATCTGCCCACGAACTACACACTACGGAATGGTTCGCAGATGAACGTGCGCCGGAGGGGCAACGAACGTGCCTCGAACCGCGACCTTCAAGCTTTAGCCGATGGCGCCCTCAGTGCGTGCTGCCGGGCCCGCCGACCAGCCGGGTCGAGTAACGCCTCAATCAGGGCATCCAGGTCCATGTTCAGGTTTCGTTCGCGCCCCGCCTCTGACATTGCCTCGCGCTGACGGTGTACCAGCCATGCGGTACACTATTTGGTGTGCCACCGACAAAGTCTCGCATCCAGGTAACGATCGACAAGGATCTCGCTGGCGCTGTCGCGGAGTTCGGTAGCGGCAAGTCGAGGTCGCGTGCGGTGCACGATCTGGCGCTGCGCGGCGCAGAGGCCATCCGGGCGGAGAAACGGCGACTTCAGGAGAGTCTCGAGTTCTTGCAGCGGCTGGATGCCGGTGAAGACGACCGCTTCGACTTCTCGATTTCCGCCCGGCTTCATGCAGAACGCTGAGCAGTACGGCTCGGGCACGGCGCTCGTGTTCGACACCTCGGCGTGGAATCGCCGCACCCACCCGACGGTGCTGCCTCGCTGGGCCGCAACCAGGGACCGCGGACTTCTGGCCGTCTGCCCGATCGTCGCATTGGAGCTGCTCGCAGCTGCGCGCGACGAGCCGGCCTTCCAAGCCCTGGATCAAGCGCTCGATGCGCTCCCCGGCGCTCCGGTCACTCGTGCTGCCTGCGATCGAGCGCTCGGTGCTTCGCGCGAGCTGCGCGGTGAGCGCCGGCTGCCAGCCGCCGACTACATGATCGCGGCGGCCGCAGCCGAGCGCGGCTTTGCGGTCCTTCACTACGATCGCCACTTCGAGCCTCTCTGCCGCGCTCTCGGGATCGAGAGCATCTGGATTGCGAAGCCCGGATCGATCGACTGAGCTGCAATCGGGCGAGCTCTGGTCAGCCCTCGTCGCCGCCCAGTGCCAGCCGCCGCGCCCGCCGCGCGACGGGATCAAGAAGCGCTGCAACCAAGCTCACCGGGTAGACGTTCGGGTTTCGTTCGCGTCCCGCCTCTTTGCACCATTTGACCAATGTTGGAACCAGGATTCTCCCGGAGAGTGGTGTACATGATTCGGTACACTGACCTCGTGGCCAAGATGATCCCCGTGCGCGAGTTCCGGAGCAATCTCGCTGAGCTGCTCAGCGACGTGGCTGACCGACGTGACCACGTGGTGGTGACGCGTAACGGGCGTCCGGCGGCGGCTCTTGTGCCAATCGATGAGTATCAAGCACTCGAGGAGACAGCCGAGATCCTCTCGGATACGGCAACCGTGGACTCGCTACAAGCGGGTCTTGATGAGCTCGCGCGCGGCGAAACTATCGGGCTAGATGATTTGCGCCGTGATCTGGCGGAGAAACGGGCCGCGAGATAGCTGGTGGCACGACTGGTACTCGCGCATCGCGCGCGTACAGAGCTGCTCGCGCTCGACTGGCCGTTGATCGATGCGATCGAGGAAGCCCTCGCGCTGCTTCAGCGCGAACCCGATAGCGGCTATCCGCTACACGGCAGACTTCGCGGTCTGTGCTCGCTGCGGGTCGGTTCGTATCGGATCGTCTACCAGCTCGCAGACAACGGCAAGACCGTCCGAGTCGCCACGATCCGCCACCGCTCAGTCGTATACGGCAGCGATCCACGCCAGCCGTCGAGCGACCTCTAGCACGCCTCAGCCACACGACCTGCGCGCAGCGCCTGCTGACGCATTCGCCGCGCGACTGGCTCGAGCAGCTCCTGGACTAGTAGCTCCAGGTCGGCGTTCGGGTTTCCTGCGCGTCCCGCCTGTTGCATTCGGGGAGGAGGGGTGGTCAGATCTTTACGACGAGCTTGCCGGTGTTGGCGCCGTCGAACAGCATGTTGATCGCGACGGGCAGTTGCTCGAACCCCTCGACGATCGTTTCCTGGGCCTTGAGCGTCCCGTCGGCGATCCATCCGGCGAGCAGCGGCACGACCTCGCCAACGCGGCCGAAGTGGTCGAGCACGATGAACCCCTCCAGGTGGACGCGCCGGATCAGCAGGTTGCCGAAGTTGCGCGGGCCCGCCGGAGCGGCCTCGGCGTCGTCGTTGTAGCCCGAGATCAGCCCGCAGAGCGCGACGCGCGCGCCTATGTTGAGACGTCCGAAGACCGCCTCCATGATCTCGCCGCCGACGTTCTCGAAGTCCACGTCGATCCCGTCGGGCGTTGCGGCCTTGAGCTGGTCGCGCCAGTCCGGCGCCTTGTAGTCGACGGCGGCGTCGAAGCCAAGCTCGCCCGTCAGCAGCGCACACTTCGCCGCGCCGCCGGCGATGCCGACTACGCGCGCGCCCTGGATCTTGCCGAGCTGGCCGGCGACCGAGCCGACGGCGCCCGCGGCCGCGGACACCACGACCGTGTCGCCGGGCTTTGCCTTGCCGATGTCGAACATGCCGACGTAGGCGGTCAACCCGGTCATCCCCAGCGCGCCGAGGAAGCAGCTCGGCGACACGCCCGGAATCTCCGGCACCGCGATCATCGGGGCTGACGCGGAGACAACCGTGTAGTCCTGCCACCCGGTCAGGCCCTGTACGAGCTGGCCGACCTGATAGTCCGGCGAGTTGGACGCGACGACCTCGCCGAGGCCGCCGGCGCGCATGACCTCGCCGATCGCTACCGGCGGCAGGTATGTGGGCGTCTCGCCGATCCAGGCGCGGTTGGTGGGATCGAGCGAGATCCAGCGCGTGCGCACCAGCGCCTCGCCCTCGCCGATCTCGGGGATCTCCTCCTCGACGAGCTCGAAGGTCTGGTCGTCGATCCGCCCCGTGGGGCGCTCGCGGAGAACGAAGCAGCGGTTCAGGTCGGACACAGCTGCAGCCTGACAGAGTTGGCGACGCTCAGCAGCGCTGATGTCCGCAACGCTATTCGGGTGGTGCGGTCTCGCGCTCGATTTTCCAACCGCTGTTGGTCGTCGGCGCGAGGAAGTCAGGCGGCTGGTCGTTTTCGAGTCGGCTGTCCCATTTGTAGCTCTTGACGTAGTCGCCGCCGGCCGCACAGCAGGTGACACGTCCGCGCCAGTCCTCGGCGATCGAGCCCCAGACGTTGATCGTGCCGAGCGCTTTCCCGCAGCCGAAGTTATCGACGCCCCAGGAGTTGTTGGTGCTCAGCATCGCCGCGTCGATGATCGGGCTGCTCATCGATCCGCCAAGTTCTTTCGTGGCGGCGTCGTAGGTGGGGCCCGCGTTTTCCTGGTTGCACGTGTACTCGGCGGAGCCGGCCGGTGATTCTTCGGTCTTGCAGGTCGACGTTTTGCCCGCTTCGCAGCCACCCTGGACCGGGTGGTAGAGGCGCACGTATTTGTCCGCGATCAGCCCGAGCGTGGCGGTCCCTGTCGGTTCACCGCCGGTCGTTCCCCCGGTGGTAGTGAGGTTGCCGTTGACGATCACGTCGTTTTCCGCGATCACCGTCAGCGACTGTGTGTAGCTGCCCTTGATGTAGACGTCGCCGCATTCCGTGTCGGTCGTGTAGCTGGGGAAGAACGGGGTGTATGTGATGCCGCAGCCTTTTGTCCCATTCTGGACGGCCAGCACGCCGTTTTTCGGAAATTCTCGCGTTTCTTTCACGCCTTTGTTGTTCGTGATTTCCATCATGCCGGGGATGCCTTCTTTGAGGACGACGACCGACCGGCCTTTGAGTTTCACTTCAGCTTCTTCGATCAGTTCTGGCCCGGCTTCTGGCGGGTCGAGTATCGCTCCGCCGAACTT
Organism: uncultured Solirubrobacteraceae bacterium; assembly: GCA_963838405.1. GTDB lineage: Bacteria > Actinomycetota > Thermoleophilia > Solirubrobacterales > Solirubrobacteraceae > Palsa-744. Next base: position 511,626 of record CAWIRA010000001.1, read on the forward strand.
GTAGCCTTTGCCGTTGAATTTGGGCGTGCCGCCGTAATACTTCTCGTCCATTTCGATCGGGTCGTTGTGGCCGGTGCGTCCGAACGTCGGCGTGCCGCTGATATCGGCCGCGTCGTTCGTGTGGAACGGGCCTTCGATCGCGTCTTCGGAGATCCAGGGAAAGCTCACGCATTTCGATTTGGGTTCTTTGAGTCGTTCTTCGTAATAGTGTTCGCATTCAGGCGTCGGCAAGCCGACCGTGTTGGGGTCCACGAGTTCGTAGTTGCTGACGAACGCGTAGTCGAGGAAGCTGGGATGGTCGAAGGTCGCGACGATCGAGCGTGAGCACGGGATCGGTTCGCCTTTGGCATTCGCGCTGCACTTGGTTTTGAGGATCGTGCCGGTCGCCTCGACGCGGAACGTGCCCGAGGCGGAGTCCGCGCTCTCGATGATGCTCGAGAGTTTGCCCGGTTCGCAGGTCGCATGGCCCGTGGAGGGAAGCGTTTCGTAGGTGTAGGTCTCTTCTTTGGCGCCGGGGACCGTCACGGCGCTGGTCGTTTTGGGGCAGGTGCCCCAGTAGGCGGTGTTGGCGCTCAGCTGGTATTTGTATGCGTCGATGCCAGCGAGCGCCGCGTAGTACGCGCTCTGCTCGTTCGAGTAGGTGTGGGTTGACGTCACATCGTCGCGGGCGGCGGTCATGGCCGCGGCCACCAGCAGCGTGCAGATCAGCATGATCATGATCGCGAAGACCAGCGCGAAGCCGGCGTCCTCGCGTCTGAGGCGGTGAAGGCGTTGGCGGAGGATCACGAGCATGGTTCGTTCTGGACGGCTTCGCCGGTTTCGGTGGGGTTGAGACGCAGCACCACTGCGTCGCTGAAGGATGCGTCGCGGGCGAGCGTCGTTTTTCCGCTTTCGGGGGCCTGCGTGAAGTTGATCGCGACCTTGACGATGTTGTTGGCTTTGGCTTCGGCCGGTAGATTCGACGTCAGCTGGGCGAAGGTGCTCGATTCGGTGATTTCGTAGTACTGGAAGATCGTGTTGACGCCCGAGACCGAGAGTGGGATCACGTTCTTCGCGAGGACGCGCTTTTTGGCGTTGGTTTCATTCAGCGTCGGGAATGTCCATTGGCCGGCGGTCGTGCCCGGCCCCGTGCCTGCGGTGCTTTCGAACGAATAGTCCGTGAGCGTGCCTATCGTCGCCCCGGTTTTGTTGGGGGTCCAGTGGATGTCGTGCTCGTAAACTGTTTTCTCCACGGCTTCGCGGCTGGTCGACGAGCCGTAGGCGCTGATGAACCACAGGTTCAGCGGCCCCGTCGATTCGAGCGGCGACGCCGGCGTCGTGCTCGGGCCCTGGAGCGCGTTGGTGCCGAAGCCCGTGCAGGCCGAGTGCAGCTCGTCGGTGATCCTCGCCATCGCCATGCGGCCGAGCCGGTCGGTTTCGACGCGTTCGGAGACGCGCGAGGACTGAGTGGTCGTGAAGATGAGCAGCCCGACCATCGCAATCATGATTACCGTCGCGATGATCATCGAGACGAGCAGTTCGAGCAGCATTGCGCCCTGCTCGCTGCGAAGTGTCGATAGTAGGGCGACGTTACGCATGGCTTGACTATGGGCAGGTTTGCGCGGTTGTGGTCGGCGTTTCATGGCCGGTGCCGGTCGCCTGCATGTAGATCGTCGGCAGCGTCATCCCGGCCGCGACTTTGTTCGTGAACGTCGTCTTGTACTTGTAGTATTTGGCTGGCGTGGGGGTGGCTTTTTTCTGCACGACGCAGAGTTCGAGTTCACCGTAAGGCAGGAATTCCGGCGCGATGTGACCACCGCTGATTGTGACTTCGTGCTTGTAGGGGACGCTGGCGGTGCCGGTGCTCGTGCGCGCGATCGCCGTCGAGCATTTGCTGTTGATGATCATCGCGTGTTCCGCCGAGCTGATGGGGGTGGACCCGCTCGTGCCTTCGTCGACGTTGACCGTGACTTTCGGCAGTTCGACCTTCACGGTTTTGGTGGCGCCGGGTTCCACCTGTGCCTTCGGGTCGATTTCGGTCGATGCGCCGGTGACGGTCCTGGGATTGTTCGCTTCGCAGTCGCCCGCGAAAACGGTGTAGGGGCTTTCGCCAGCCGGGGTTTCGCCGGTGTTTCGGAACGGGAACTGGAAGAACGGTGGGCCCGAGCTGATCGACGCGGTCGTGTTGTAGGTGCTGCCGCTACCGCCGCCGACAAAGCCGTCGGGGGTCGCGACGGCGGTCTGGAATGCGTAGAACGTCGAGCCCGATACCGACGCGTGCGACCCGCCGGCTTCTACGAATTCGACGCCGATGTTGCCCGGTTCGGCGATGTAGAACGTTTCTTCGGTCGTCGCAGTTTTCGAGAGCGTCAGCGCCTTGGCGGCAGGGCTGGTTTCGGCGTTGCGGTTCACCCAGCCGAGTTTCGTCGCGGCGACTTTGACGCTCGTGGCGTTGAGGCCACCGAAGACGACGCAGCCTCCCGACGGCGTCGTCTCTTGGACTTCGGGCGAGATGCCGGAGACCGTCACGGTGGCGCCTTCGACGGGTTCGGCCCTCTGGTTGAGGACCTTGACGAGCAGCGTGTCGCTGGTGGGGACGGTGACGACAGTCGATTGGGTCACCGGCGCGCGGCTGCCGAGCGTCGTCCAGGTGACGGAGGAGGTCGTCTGGATGTAGTTGGCTGTGCCCCCGGTTGTTTCGCAGGTGAGGTTGGCTTTCGTGCCGCCGGTTTCGCCGGTCACGTAGCTGGCCGCGGAGGTGACGGTGTAGACCGTCCCGGTGTAGGCGCTACCTGTCAGCCCGATCGGGTTTTCGCAGAGGATCGTCGTGCCTTGGCTCCAGTAGTGCCACCCGCCGGAGACCGCTTCCAGACAGCTGCCGTTTTCGGCTCTGGCCGTCGTCAAGCTGCCAAGGACCCCGAGTTGGTTCGTCGTCAGTCCGCGCAGGCGTTCCTCGTCCTGCGCCGCCAGCACGGTCGCCTGTGCGTGCGAGCGAGTGTCGGCAGTGCTCTTGCCGGCGGCGATGACGCCGGTCAGCGTGCCGACGGCGATCAGGGCGACGATCAGCGAGGCGATCAGCACTTCGATCAAGCTCAACCCGCTCTCCGAGCGGGCACCGGCAACGCCGCGAGCGATGCGCGCACAGGCAAGACTGGGCCGCCGCGAGCGGCAGAATCCTAGCCCGGCTTTGGCGAATGGCGTGCGCATGAGTACCAAGAGGCGTCTGTCAATGACCCTTCGGCACGCGGTTGCGCCACCTTTAGCGGTCCTGGGGCGTGTAAGCGGGTGGTTGGCGGCCGGCGCGGGGAGGCGGGTGAGGCGTGGCCCTGTCGAGCGGCGGTGTCGTCGCCCGCCGCGGCAAACTAGGGCCGATGACCGTCAGGTCCTACAATCCCGGCTCCCCGGGGGACTGGTGTATCGGTAACACGGTGGTCTCCAAAACCGCAACGCGAGGTTCGACTCCTCGGTCCCCCGCTTTGGCCTGACCCCGGATTCCCGGGGTTTTTGGCTTTTTAGAGCCGATCGCGGGATGATGGCGTCGCAGGCGGCGATCCGCATCGATCCGCTGGAATCCGCTCGTTTCTATCCATTTCTACCCCTAGGGCTATCCCCTGAGGGGTGTTGGGCAGCTCCTCAGAAGGGCAGGACGGCTCGCGGAACGAGCGCCGTGCGGCGTTCGTCTCCTACGGCGCGAGCCTGTAGCCCACGCCCCACGTCGCGGGCACCCATCCGACGGCGCCTGCGGCCGCGAGGGCACGCCGCACACGGGATGCGTGCGAGTCCACCGTGCGCGTCGCGCCGTCGGCGCGGTAGCCCCACACGTCGCGCAGCAGCTCGTGGCGAGTCCAGACGCGCTCGGGGTCATGGGCCATGTGGAGGAGCAGCTCGTACTCGCGCCTGCGAAGGCGCACGGGCATCGAGCCGTACATGACCGCGCGCGTGCGGGGAGCGACGGTCAATTCGCCGTAGTACAGGACACCGGAGCCCGCAAGCGCGGCCGAGCGCGGGGTACGTCGAGCATCGAACCTCGCGCCCTCGTTCGATGCGCGGTCATGTACGACCAGCTCCCGATCCAGCATCGCGGGGTCGCTGACGACGTGCACATCGTGGCCGTAGATCGCTACAGCCAGGGGCCAAGCTCGCGGGTTATTCTCCGGAGGCATGGGAGTTACGGCTCCTTTGCCACGCCCCCGGCTGTTGACGCAGCGCGGGGGCACTATTTGCTGGACGCCGCCAGCCTACGCCTAAAGCGCCAGGGCGTCAATGCCAGGGAGCTTTAGCTATGGACTATGCGCCCGGGCGGATGCGATGTTTTGCAGATGTCCCGTGCCCCTGCTCCAGACCCGGCGCTCATCGCCGTCCTCAAACGCCTACGCGAGGATCGCGGGCTCACTCAGGAAGCTCTCGCTTTCAAGTCGGGTGTCTCGATCAGCTCGCTCGGCCGGATCGAGACGGGCCATACGAGCGCCGCGTGGACAACCGTTCGCCAGCTCGCTGCCGCCCTTGACGTGAGAATGGGCGAGCTTGGCTCGATGGTGGATGACGAGCGGTAGACGTTCGCCGAGCTGGCAATACAATCTGTCCTATGACGACGAAGGAGCGGCTACATCAACTCGTCGACACGCTGAGCGACCGGGAAGCCGAGGACGCATTGCGGCTGCTCGACGCCGAGCTTGAAGCGCAGGCGAAGGTCGAGCATCACGACGAGACCGAGATCGCAGTGCTGCCGGAGGGGTGGGGTACGACCCTCACCGGCGAGCCGATGCCCGATGTAGTAGCCGCCGTCCGTCGCTCGCGCGCAGCGCACTGACGACGTGCTCGTCGTCGATGCCTCGCTGGTCGTCGAGTTCGCCTTGGACACACTCGGCGAGCAAGCCGGGCTCTCGTTCGGTGGCGAGCAGGAGTTGGTGGCGCCCTGCCTGCTCTGGAGCGAGGTGCCATCGGCCATCAACGAGATGGCCTTCCGAGGCGAAATCTCCCGCGCTCTGGCGACCCCCGCCATCGAGCGCTTCTTGGCCGGCAAGCTTCACGTAAGCGAGCGTCGTCACCCCGAGCTGACGATCACCGCGGTGAGTATCGCCTCAGAGCTTGGATGGGCGAAAACCTACGACGCCGAGTATCTCGCGCTGGCGCGACTGCTCGACACACGCGTCGTCACGCTCGACCTGCGCCTACGTCGCGGCGCCGAGCGACTCGGTCTTGTCGTAACCCCGGACGAGCTGACGGGTGCAGCCGAACCGTAGTCGGCAGCAGCCCAAGACGAGCCGCCGCCGTCTGGATGAGACATCGATTCCCGTCGCGCCCTGTGGCGAGGGATCGGCCATTACAAGTTGATATAGCTCGGGTCGTGAACCTCTCCGATCTGCCCACGCACGAGGCGGTGCTCGCCGCGCACCTGGACGCCGATCCCGAGTACCGTCGCAAATGGGAGCGCACGGCGCTTGCCCGCGCGGTGGCCGTAAAGCTGATTGCCTACCGCGCCGAGCACGGACTCAGCCAGACCGCGCTCGCCCGGCGCGTAGGGATGAGCCAGCCGGCCATCGCGCGGCTTGAGAGCAGCGAGCACAACCCGACCTTCCCAACACTGCTGCGCCTCTCGAAGGCGCTCGGGATCGAGTTCGTGATCGACATCGCTCCCGGCGGACAAGAGCCGCAGCTCATCGGCAGCCGCGCGCGCCGTAACGCCCTCGAGTCGTTCCAGGGCAATGGTTGCGTCGTCGTCATTGCAGCCACCTGATCGCAATACAGTCGTGGACACTGCCTTGCTTCGGTCGGCGATCGAGAGGTCCTCAGCCCTCGCCGTCGGTGGGCGTCTCGCCGAAGTGCTGCTCGAACTCGTCGGGTGTCAGCTCGCGCTCGGAGTGGCGGGAGAGCATTGCCCTGACGCTCAAGTCAGGGCGCAGGACCAGACGGCCATCTGGACGACGCTCCTCGACCACGTAGTCGCCTCACAAGTCTCCACTGAGCGTCACGCGAGTAGGCTCCATCGCTCGTCAGCGTCGCACGTCGTTCCGACCGACCCCAGCGAGCTTGTCCTCAGCGCCGGCCTTGCTGCATAAGTGCTTCGCGACCGGCACAGCACAACGACCCAGGACAGACCACATGCACGGGTGTGCGGGTGCTGTGTCGCTGCTGTGTCGGCTTGACCCTTGTCGCTGGCGCTCGCGCGGGTGGTGGTGGGAAATCTGTTGGCCGGTCGAAGCGGGTTTGGGTCTATACCCGGTGTGCAGAGACGCAGGCCCACAACTTGGTGGCCGTTTCGGCGGTCTCGCGGTCATTAACGGTAGTGGTGACCGCTTCCAGTATTGGTGCCGCGAAGGGCGGCGGGTATGCCCGGTATCTGGAGGGCAAGACCGTGGCGCCTGAGCGCGGCGACTACTACCTGACCCCGGGCGGCGAGCCGACGCAGGCACCCGGCCGCTGGCTCGCCTCGGCGGACACGCTCGCGCAGCTCGGCATCGAGAGCACCGTCGTTGACGGCCCGGATTTCATCGCGTTGATGGAGGGCCGGCACCCGAGCAGCGGACGGTGGCTGCGGCAGGCCGGCGCGGATTGCAGTCGGGGTGGTGGGATCGATGTGACGTTCAGTGCTCCGAAGTCGGTGTCTGTGACGTGGGCGCTCGGCGACGAGTACGAGCGCAGGGTGATCGAGCAGGCGCACCGGGCCGCGGTCGAGGAGGCGCTCGCGCACATGACCGAGACGGTCCCGACGGTCAGACGCAGGTATGGCGCGGGTGTGGTGGAGGAGCCCGCACGGGAGCTGATCGCCGGGGAGTATCTGCACACGACCGCTCGCGGGGTGATGGATGGCGACGCGCCTGACCCGCAGCTGCACAGTCATGTGGTGGTGACGAGCGCAGTCCGCGATGACGGGCGGATCGTCGCGGTCGCCTCCCGCCCGATCTTCCGCTCCGCGCGGGAGGTCGGCGCGTTCTACCGCTCCGCGCTCGCGCATGAGCTGTCCCAACACGGCTACGAGATCAACGCCGGAACCGGTAAGGAAGGCCGGTACTTCGAGATCGCTGGCGTGCCGCAAGGGTTGCTCAAGGCGTTCTCGGCGCGCAGCCGCGAGGTCGCAGCGGCGGCTGAGCGCTTCCGGGCGAAGTGGGGGAGGGCACCCGAACGTGGGGAGCTTCGGCGGTTGAAGCTTGAGAATCGCAAGGCCAAGCACCCGGTGACCTGCGGGGATCTGCAGCGGGTGTGGGATGAGAAGGCCGCACGCCACGGCCACACACGCGAACGACATGACCAACCACATGACGGTCGGGGGCGGGAGGGTGTGCTGGAGGATCGCGTCGAAGCACGCTTGACCGAGCGCGCCGCGACGTTCGAGCCGGGGGAGCTTCGAGCGGTGCTGCTCGAGCAGTCCGCCGGCGAACTCGCCCCAGCCGACGCACTCGACCGAGCCCGGACGATGATCGCCGAGCGCCGCGTGCTCCCGCTGGAGGGCGGCCGGATGACGACGCTCGCCGTGCGCGCGAAAGAGCAGGCGATCGAGCGCCAGGTCACGCGGCTCGCCAAGCCCGCCGGCTGGGATGTAGGCGAGCAGGCCCGCACAGTCGCCGCCGATCAACTCGCCGAGCGGATCGGCTCGCGTCTCAGCGACGAGCAGACCCGCGCGCTCAAGACGATCACCGGACCCGAGCGCGCCGCGATCCTCGTCGGCCCCGCAGGCACCGGCAAGGGTGTGGTGATCGATGCAGCCGCTCGCGCGGAGCAGCTCGCCGGGCACACCACGCACGGGATCGCGGTGTCCGGTTCGACCGCTCAGCGGCTGGGCCAGGACAGTCCCGCGCTTGCGGGGCGGACGCTCACGCTCGACGCGCTCGTCGCCCGCGTTGAGCACGACCGGCTCGACATCGATCCACGGACGACGATCTTCTTCGACGAGGCTGGGATGGCCGACACCAGCCGGCTCGACCGGCTGACCCGGACGGTCGAGCGCGCGGGAGCGAAGCTCGTCGCGATCGGCGACAGCGCGCAGCTCCCCTCGATCGGCGCTGGCGGCATGTTCGACCGGCTCACAGAGATCGCGCCCAGCGCGCAGCTATCGAAAGTGCGGCGCACTCTCAATCGGGGTGAGCAGAGGGCGTGGGCGGACCTTCGGGCGGGCCGTTCGGACAGGGCGATGGCCTACTACCAACGCCAAGGCCGGCTGCACATGGCAGACACGCGCGACCAGGCCGTCGAGCACGCCGTCCAAGGCTGGGCCGAGCTGACCGAGAGCATCCCGATCCGTGAGGTTGCGCTGATCTCCGACGCATCGAATCTGGAGATCGACCGGCTGAACGCTCGCGCGCAGCACTATCGGGCCGAGCGCGGCGAACTCGGCGACATCGAAGCCCAGGTCCCCGGCGTGCACTACGGCATTCGCGCCGGCGACCGGGTAGCCATGATCGACCAACACCGCCAGCCGGGGCACAGAGCGCGTCGAGAACGGCGCCCGCGGCGAAGTCATCGACGTAAGCGAGATCGGCGAGGTGCTGATCCAGTTCGATGCCACCAGCCAATGGCGGACGCTCGCCGGCGACGAGCTCGCACGCCTACGACTCGGCTACGCCAGCCACATCCACCGCGCCCAGGGCCAGACCGTGACCCGCACGCTCGTCGTGACCGGCGGCTGGCAGACCAGCAAGGAGCCAGCCTACGTCGAGGCATCCCGTGCCCGCCAAGGCACCGACTGGTACGTCAACCGCGCTGACCTCGGCACAGATGGACACGACACCGACCGCATCAAACGCCTCGCACGCGACATGGGCCGAAGCCGCGCACAAACGCCATCAATCGCCCACCGCGAGCCATCCGGCTACGAACACTGGCCAGGCTTCGAGCACACCCTCGCAAGCCGCGGCCCCAAGCGCTACGCCCCACGCATCCCCGGCATCATCCGAACCCTCCACCGCGCCGCCCAGCCACCAGCACCCGACCGGACACGATGACGAGCGAGAAGCGCATCCGACGCACCGTGCCCCGGCTCGCCTTCAACCAGCAGGAGGCCGCGGAAGCGCTCGGCATATCAGTGGATCACTTCGCCCGGCACGTCAAGCCCGACCTCCCGGTCGTCTACTCGGGATCACTACGGCTGTATCCCCGGCAGGCGCTCGAGGCGTGGCTCAAGGAGCACACAATCCAGCGGGGGCGACGTGTAGCGTGACCACCATGCCGAAAGACACCAAGACTCGATACCAGGGCATCTACGCCCGCCACCGACTCGACTGCGCGCTGGATCAGGGCAAAGCATGTAACTGCTCGCCGTCCTACTGGGGCCAGGTGTGGGACCGGACGGCCAGTAAGCCGCGCAAGACCAAGAAGCTGCACTCGATCGCCGAGGCCCGCAACGCCCGTGCCGACCTCGAAGCGACGCTCCGCGCAGGGACGCTCCCGATGTCCAGCACGATGCGCATCGCAAAGGCCATCGAGGCATACCTCAGCGCGATCGAGGCCGGCAAGGCGCTCAATAAGCACGGGCGTCCGTACAAGCCGTCAGCCATCCGCGACTTGCAGGGGGCGCTTGAAGGCTACGTGGAGCCCGCCCTCGGTGGCCGTCAACTCGCAGACGTGCGACGCGGCGACATCCAGCGACTTATCGACTCGATGACGCCCGAGAAGTCCGGCAGCCGCGTGCGAACAGTCGTCAACGCGATTCGCAGCCTCTATGCCTGGGCGCAAGACCGAGAACTCGTCGATCACGATCCCGCGTCCCGCGTCCGTCTGCCGGCGATGAACGCGACGCCGCGCGACCGAGTTGCCACCGTCGCAGAGATGCAGACGCTGCTCGACGCCCTCGACCCCGCCGACGCGCTCCCGTACTCACTCGCGGTCTACGCGACCGCCCGCAGGGCCGAGATTCGACACGCACGGGTCGAAGACGTGGACCTCGACCTCGGAGTGATCTACCTCGGCGCCGACGATCGCGGGCGCAAGTCGCGCGCAGCGCAGCGCGCCGTACCGATCGCCAAGCCACTCGTTGTCAGGCTGCGCCGCGAGTTTCTGCGTCGTGGTCGTCCGAGCCCGCAGGTGCTGCTCTGTCCGGGCCGTAAGCCAGGGGGCAGGAACAGCGGAATGTTGTCATTCGAGGGCCTGCAAAAACGCGTCGATGACACATGGGAACCGAAGGACGAGCACGGCAAGCCGACCCGCGAGAAGGTCGGCGAGCGAATCACAGCTCACGAGTGCCGCCACACCTGCGCCTCATGGCTAGATGCCGCTGGCGTTCGGCCAGTGATCGTCTCCCAGCTCATGGGCCATGCCGCGCCGGCACGACAGATGGGCGCGGCACAGATCACACAGGAGCGCTACACGCACGCGCTACCGGGCGAGCTGGAGCAGGCACGCGTGCTCATCGATCGATGGCTCGTCACCGCCCTAGAAGACCGCGCCGCGAAGTAGCCGGGCCCGCCTCGTTCGTGAGATCTCGGCCTCCCGCCTCACGCTTTGACATGCGCTCCCACGACAACACTCGGCCCGACTGTCCCATATCCGTCTGTTGGGGTACGTATCGTCGCTCAGATGGCCAGAACAAAGCCGCCAATGCGAACCGTCCTGCTCAGTGGTGGCGTCGACTCGACTTGTCTGCTCGCGTTGTGCGCCGAGCAGCAGATAGGCGACTTCGAGGCGCTCTTCATCGACTACGGCCAGCCCGTCGCGCACTCCGAGTCGATCGCCGCCGCTGCTGTGGCACACGCGTTCGGCGCGAGGTTCAGGCGCGCGAGCGTCGCGATTGGGCCAATTGGGCCAGGCGAGATACCCGCCCGCAATGCTCTGCTGCTGCACGTCGCGCTGGCCACCGCCTCGCCCGGGCCCGCCACGGTCATGATCGGCATTCACGCCGGAACTCCCTACCTGGACTGCACGCCCGCGTTCCTGGACGCAATGCGTGTCTCCTTCGACGTTCATCGGGCCGGCACGTTGCAGCTAGTGGTCGTGTCCGGAAGTGATGCGGCTCATGCGGCGAGGGCGAGTGGTTGAGGTTCGTGTCGGGTGATCTTCTCGATCACGTTGTCGAGCTTGGTGCGGGTGAGGGTCCATTGGAATGCTCGCGCGAGCGTGCGGTAGTGCTGTCCGAAATCCATCAGGTGCCCGGCGAGCTCGGGTAGCGTCGCGTAGTCGTTCGGTGTCAGGGCCTTGCGCTGCACGATCGAGAAGTAGATCTCGATCTGGTTCAGCCAGGAGGCGTGGACGGGGAGGTGAATCAGCCTCGCGTTTGGGTATGCCTCGGCCATCCGGTTGACGGAGGTTTTGCCGGCGTGGCTTGAGCCGTTGTCCACGACCCAGTAGACGGTGCGCGCCGACCGGTAAGGCTCGACCTGCATGACCTGGTCAACGAGCCGGCCGAACGGGACGATCCCGGTCGTCTGCTCGACCCGGTCAAACAGGTTGGCGTGGTGCACGTCCCACGCGGCGAGATAGGCAAGTGTGCCGCCGCGCAGGTACTCGAACTCGAGCAGCCCCCGACGTCCCGGCCCCGGCGCGACGGTCTCATGGTCGCGTCCGAGCGCCTGCAGCTGCGTCTTCTCATCGGCCGAGATCACGTACTCGTCGGGGCGTAGCCGCTTGCCCTCGAAGGTGCGGGCGTAGAGGTCCAGCACCCGGCCGGCCTTCACGGCGAACTCCGGATCGCGCGGGAAGATCCAGGAGCGCGTTTGCCACGGCTTGATCGCGTCTTCGTGCAGCCAACGCCAGATCGTCGAGGCCGACGCCTCGGTCACGCCCCGCTCGATCACCAAGCGGTGCAGCTCAACCCGGGAGAAGCGCGAAAGCGGCAGCCCGTGGGTGCGCGGCAACTCGCACGCGATCGCCTTGACCTCGGCGACCTGTTCCGGGGGGAAAACGGCGCGGGCGACCTGACCGCGCTTGGTCCTCAAGCCCATCGAGACGCTCACAGCAAAATCGGGATCTTCGCCGGGCAACACTGTCGGGCGAGCAATCCAGCCGGGCGGCGATCTCGACGTCCTGCATCCCCTCGGCCGCGTACAGGATCATCCTCGCCCGCTGCACCGTGCGGAACGGCAGCGTGACCACGCTTGCCCGCCGCTCCAACTCACCACGCTCCTCCTCGGAGAGCTCGATCACATGCTGGCTGGTCCGCGGCACGACACACAATTCCCCGCGCCGCCCGTTATCCCTCCCAATACACCGCAGGACTTGCGGACACGTCCACTAGTTGCGCCGTTCCTCACATGGTCAAAGACGGACCTGTACGCCTATGCCCGCGCGATGTCGATCCCGTTTGAACTTACCCACAGCTGCGAGGTTGCCGCAGAGCCCTGCGGAGTCTGCCCGAGCTGCCTTGACCGGGAGCTGTTGAATGCTGGCTAAAACACGAGAGGTCACGATGCCTACCGGGCATGTGATGCGCACGCCGCTGCTCGTCCCGTCGATCTCGAGTGCTGGCTTCAAGCGAGTAGAACTCGACAACGGCGAAAGTGAGCCCGAGCCTGCAGCGTGGCTGCGGATGCTTCACCCATTTCTCTCGGAAGCGCTCCTGATTTCCGCTTACGACGCAGTGCACGGCAATCTGCCATTCCCCGATGATCTCAATGAGAACTTCGCCGACGGCATGTACGCAGGGCCGAAGACACTGATCATCGATAGCGGCCTCTACGAGCATCGCTATGGGCCGCCGCCTTTCACGGGCGGGCGACTTGACTGGAGCACGTCCGAGTACGACAACTTCCTCCAGCAACTGCCGGTCGCGCCTGGCACCGTGCTCGTCAATTACGACGGCTACGACGCCGACGACAGCGCGCTCTTTCAGACGCAGATTCAGGCAGCGCAACGGTTCTTCACCTCACGGAAAGGCTTTGTTTCTGATGTGTTGATCAAGCCCGAGCGCCGTGACCGCTCGCTTCAGATCGGTGACCTCACCCCGCGCTTGCTCGAATCGTTGCGGTCATTTGACATCATCGGTTTTGCCGAAAAGGACCTCGGCGACAGCGTTCTTGAAAAGCTGTGCAACCTTGCGAACCTACGGCGACGCCTTACTGATGCCGGAGTGCATGCGCCGATCCACCTGTTCGGCTCGCTAGACCCGGTCATGAGCCCGCTGTTCTTCGCTGCGGGCGCCGAGATCTTTGACGGGCTCTCTTGGTTGCGCTACGGATACCACTGGGATGTCGCGATCTATCGTGACGAGGTGCCGGTGCTCGAGATCTCGCAGAACCTACAGGAGCCCGAGCGCGTCCGGACTGCATCAATGCTCGTTGGGAACCTCCGCACGTTGGGCGTACTCGCCGAGAACATGCGGCAGTTCGCAAGCACAGGCGATTGGGAACTCTACGGCAGCACGGTTGCCGGACGCTTGCAAGCCGCACATGTCGCATTGACCACGAAGATGGGAGACTAGGCATATGGGCGGTGGCGGAGGAGGAGGATCGTTCCGGGTAGGTCCAACGGACATCGACCAGCTACGAGAACGTGCGCGGGAGATCGCTGACCAGGCGTCCTTCGATGCGCAGGTGAACGGCGAGCTGGCCGAGCGGCTGGCGGCGATTAACTCCCGCGACGCGCAGAAGGTAGCCGAGCACCTCGAGGATGCTCTGGCGGTGCTACGCGAGGAGATCGAGGAGGTCGACCGTACGTTGTTCGGCGGCTCGGTCGCAAAGAGCACATATGTCGAGGGGCTCAGTGATGTCGATGCGCTCGTCGTCCTCAAGGACACTCCCCAAGACGCCACGCCTGAGCAACTGCTCGCGCAGATGCGCGAGACTCTCGCCAGCGGCATCTCAGGCGCCGAAGTGGAGTCGGTGCGCGCTGGCACCCTCGCGGTCTCCGTGCGTTACCGCGATGGGATCGAGATCCAGCTGCTGCCCGCTGTGCAGCACGGCGAGCATTTGGCGATCTCCTCTCCGGACGGCTCGCGCTGGGCTCCCATCCACCCCAAGCGCTTCATGCAGGCCCTAAGCGACATGAACGCCAGGCAGGGTCGCGCGCTGGTACCAGCCATCAAGCTCGCCAAGGCCGTGATCGCCGCCCAGATCCCCGAGGACAAACGCCCGTCCGGATATCACGTTGAGGCGCTTGCGCTGGCCGCGTTCGGCGACTACAGCGGCTCGCGCAACCCGAAGGCGATGCTCACCCATTTCTTTGCCGCCGCTGCACGCGGCGTGCTCAGGCCCATCAAGGACATCTCCGGCCAGTCACATCGCCTGGATGAGCGCCTCGGCCCTGTCGGTTCGCCTGAGCGCCAGGCGATGGCTCGTGACCTCCAGCGCGTCGCGAACATCATGGAGAACAGCAGCACGCTCTCGGAGTGGCACGCGGTTCTCGGCGATGACTGATCTCGCAAAGCCCGACTTTGAGCGCCGACGGCGCATCCTCGACATGATGCTGACGATGCACTCTGTGTTGCGCGATCGGTACGAGCGACGCTCGACCGGTCTGACGCTGTTGGTGATGGGGCTGTCGATACTCGCCACGGGCGTTGCGTTCATTAGCGACTCCGCCATCGTCACGATCGGACCGATAACCGCACGGGTCCAGGTTTGGGTCGGGATGCTGACCTGCGTTATCTTCCTTCTGAGTATCGTCGAGCTGCTCGTCGAGTGGCGACGAAGAGCGTGGGCCCATGGAGAGGCCGCGCGCAACCTCGGGGATCTCAAGGCGCAATTCCGTCACGTACACCCCGAAGGTGGGGTTGTACACAGCGAGGTCGACTTGCTTGGCGAGTATGACGAGACGATGGACGCACTGAACGCGTTGCGTGTGCCTATCCCGGAGGCTAAGTTCAACAGGCTGAAGGCGCGTCATCTCCGCAAGGTGGAGATCAGCAGGCGCATCAGCGCTCAGCCGCAGCGTCCAGCATTCCTACATCGAATCGACCTGTTCAGGCAAGGGCTCCAACGCCAGCCCGAGCACGAGCCAGTCCACGCCGGCACGCAGTCACCTGCGAACTCCGGCGAGCCGGGATGAGTCGCTCAGCTGCCATCCCACTCGAACAGCCGCGCGAAGATCTCGGCTTGCTCGATCGCGTCGCCGAGCGCGTGATGAGTGTGCGGCGCCTCACCCCGCAGGAATGCCGGCAGATCGTCCTTGCCGGCCTGGGAGAGCATGACGCCGGCCTTCTGCTGGAACATCGTCTTCATGTCCAGTCCCGAAGAAAACTCGAACGGGGAGCCGTCCCTCGCGAAACGCACGAAATACCGAATACCAGCGGGAAGCCCACCAGCACTGGCCGCTGATCCCGGGCCTGCTCACGAACCCAGGCACCGGCTTCCTCCATGGCCTCGGAAGGGTTCCGGCCCTCGTGGACCAGACGATCCCGGTCCAGGCTGCTTACCGCGAGTGCCTCTGGCATCCAGTGTTCGCTGATCGGAGCGAGCTCTGCGTAGAACGTGCACGCCGAAGGGTCCAGCTTGTGGAATTGCTCGCCATCAAAGCCTCCGGCAAGCGCGAGTCCGAAGGACAGCATCGAGTATTCACCGGGGATCGGACCATCGGCCTCCACGTCCACCGAGAAATAAAGGTCGCCCGCTGCGCTCATAGCCACCAGCATGACCCAAGACGCGGGCGGAACGGTGGAGATGACCGATGAGCTACCGCGTGAAGGAGATCTTCTACACGCTTCAGGGCGAGGGTGCGCAGACCGGTCGTCCCGCCGTGCTGTGCCGCTTCGCTGGCTGCAACCTTTGGAACGGGCGTGAGGCCGATCGTGCCCGTGCGATCTGCCGGTTCTGTGATACCGACTTCATTGGCACCGATGGCGAGCGCGGCGGGGTCTTCGCGAGCGCTGCGGATCTCGCGCAAGCGATTGCTGCCGCCTGGCCCAGTACATCTGAGGATCGCTACGTCGTCTTCACCGGCGGTGAGCCGGCCCTGCAGCTAGACCAGCCACTCCTCGAGGAGGTCCGCCGCGGCCGGTTTTCGACAGCGATCGAGACGAATGGAACCGTGCCGCTCCCGCCTGGGCTGGATTGGGTCTGCGTGAGCCCAAAGGCGGGTGCGCCGCTACGCCAGCGCCGCGGCAACGAGCTGAAGCTTGTGTATCCACAGCGCGGCCTCGACCCAAGTACGCTTGAGCAGCTGCCCTTCGCCCATCACTTTCTTCAGCCATGTGACGGGCCTGATCTGCCCGAGCACACCCGCTCCGCAGTTGAATACTGTCTCGCACACCCTCGGTGGCGGCTGAGCCTTCAGACGCACAAGCTCCTCGGGATTCGATGATGTTCGAGCTTCAGCGTCGCTACAGGTTCGAGGCTGCACACCAGCTCCCGCGGGTCGCCTCAGAGCATCCCTGTGCGCGGCTACACGGCCATACCTACACGGTCGAGCTGCTCATCCGTGGACCGCTCGATCCTGAGAAAGGCTGGGTGATGGACTACGCGAGCATCGATGCTGCCGCACAGCCGCTACTCGACCGACTTGACCACCGCTGTCTGAACGACGTCGACGGTCTTGAGAACCCAACCAGCGAGCATCTTGCCCGCTGGTTGTGGGGGCGTCTGGCGCCAGTCCTCGACGGACTCGCGGCGGTAATGATTGCCGAGAACCCGGACTGTGCCTGCACATTTCGCGGCGAGCAGTCGTGAGCCAAACCGATACGAGCCCCGGCCGCCTGACACCATGGGATGATGCTCCCGTGGGCGGCGACTGGCAGACGATGTGGCCGGCCTTTGAGCAGGCGTATCGCGAGCTTGTGTCTGCCGGTCCGCTCGCCGATGAGCACGAGCTGCGCCGCGAGCTGCTGTTCTGCCTGCTTGGCGGTCACGGCATCACGTTCGAGATGAGCCGCTCCGCCCTCGCCGTCATCGAGGATCTGGACATCTTCGCCTCGCAGCGTCATCACAGCTCGCTCCAGGAGGAGCTAGCCGCGCTGCTAGATCAGCCCCGCTATGACCCGCCTCGGGCGGACGGCAGCCCTCGCCGTTATCGGTTCCCGCGACGAAAGGCGGCTTTGATCTGCAAGGCGCGAGCTTGGGTACTCGCGGAGGGCTCACTCAGCGAGCAGCTACGAGTTCGCGACAGCGAGCAAGAGCGACGAGCCTGGCTACTCGGCTGTCCTGGTCTCGGAGCAAAGTCAGCGTCGTGGCTGCTTCGTAACACCGGCTGGGCGCAAAGCCTGGCCATCCTTGACATCCATGTGTTGCGGGCAATGACAGACGCCGGGGTGATCTCCGGCGCCCGTATGCCTGCCGAATACGAGGCGGTCGAGCGCTGCTTCCTGGACTGGTGTGAGCGTCTCGATGCCGCCCCCCGGGGTCTTCGACCTGTTTCTTTGGGAGTGGCAGCGCGGCAGCTTCAGTCGATCTGAGGCGACCGGCATCCGGTGAGGCTGCTCGTCTGCGGCGGCATCTTCCGCGAGGAGATCGCCGGACGCCCGCCGCGTCTTGGTGGCAGCGGCCTGACTGCGGCGCTCGCTGCTGCCAGCTACGGCGCTGAGGTGTCTCTTGCAGGCTGGGTAGGAGCACGCGAGGCCGACGAGCTGTTTGTTCTGCTTGAGCAGGCAGGGATCGAGTATCTAGGCGTGGAGGTTCTCAACGGGCCTACGACCACTTATCGGATCTCCGATCCAGCTGACCTATCGCATCCACAGCCAGCGATGAGTCTCGGTTCGATACCGAGTGCTGAGTTGCCGGCGCTGCCCGCGTCGCCGATGCTCTTGTGCTTTGGCACCCCCGGGTTCGATGCGGTCCGGGCGCGCTGGCTGGACCGTGCTGCCGAGGGTTCGACGCTCATCTTTGATCGGCAGGGCTCGCACTCCATGATCTCAGGTGCCGCGATGGCTGCCACGATCCCGGCGGCCCGGCGAATCCTTCTCGCCAACGCATACGAAGCTATGAGCCAGACACGCCAGTCCGACCTCGCCACCAGCATCGCGCATCTTCCACCCGAGAGCTTTCAGGGCGCCCTGGTCAAGGGCGGGCCATGGGGGATACTGATCCGTGACAGCGATGGGGTCGAGCGGGCTGTTGGCGCCTATAACGTGCCAGTTCTCAGCACCGTTGGCTCCGGTGATGTGTTCGCGGGAACGTTCGCTGCGCAGCTAGCACAAGGAGCGGAGGCACATGCCGCAGCGGTTACCGCATCTGCTGCAGCCGCCGTGTGGATCTCGAGCGGGGAGGATCACCCAGATAGCCAGATGCCTTCGCGAGTACAGGCGATGATGAGCACGCCTGCAGTTTGGGTAGACCGTCGTCTGCTGGAGGCTACGCGGTTTGTTCTCCGCGCCGACCAAGGTCTCGAGAATGCTGCGCGGGAGCGCATCGGGCGTGCACTGCGCTACCTCGGAATAGAGACCTTCCATGCTTCGGGTAACACCCCACAACACCTTGATGTACGAGTCTCAGTCAGCGAGGGCGACGACCCCGTTGGTGCCGCTGTGAGCCGAGCGATTACTCTGATCCGCGAAGGCTTCGGATCTCAGACGGGTTAGTTGCCAGTCTCGCCGAACGGGGAGTCACCCCGAGTCGCCTGTGGGAGGGAGTGCAGATTGGCTCCACCTTCGTACGGGGACACTTCGGTTCTATCCCTACAGCTATCCCTAGAGCCAGTGATGCCCAGTGTTTACTGGGGAAAACGCTCTCTCAAGCCGGTCTCCAAAACCGCAACGCGAGGTTCGACTCCTCGGTCCCCCGCTTCTCAAAAGCCCGCACTTGCGGGCTTTTGCATGTCACAGACAGTCCTCTGGTCTGCCTTGCCGACGCAAAGGCAAGGCGTTCCAAGTGCGGGTCCTGAACAAGCGGTCCGGCGAGGCCGGCATCCGAAACGTTTCGCGACGCGTTCTCCCTGCGCGACTGGAACCCGCTCAAGCCGGACCGCGGACTGCTACCTCGCTGGTGTTCAGGCCGTGTTCGCAGCGATGGCGTCAGCCGCGGCCTCGGCTGACGTAGTTGTGAAGGCGCCGGACATTCGGTCGATCTCACCGCTCGCCAGGCCGACGGATTTAGCCACGCCCGCCCAGCGTGACACCGCGGACACGACCTCACCCAGGACACCGAGTGCTTCATCAGGCGTCAGCCTGAACATGCTGGCAAGGTCCAGAGCGACGTCGACTTGGTTCTCGCCGTCGCGACCCTCATCCACGACGGTACTGAAACGTGTGCCACCCGGCTGTGGATTGGGGTTTAGGTCGAACGCGGGGGAGAGGGACCAGCCTGCCGTGCTTGTGCGGAGGAATCCGTGGTTACGCAGATGGTCGTCCGTGTTCGAGATCAGACGCGAAAACACCATGCGCCGCCACAGCTCGCGCAAGTCGACGGCAGTCGAAGGTGAGTGTTCCTCGATAGCTTCGGCGATTTCCACGTAGCTGCGGCCGTCGCCGTCGGCGGCCTCAAGCAGCGTCATGGCGCTTACGTAGCCGATCCGTTCCTCGTCGTGCCGGTCGAAGCGTTGGACGATAAGGACAGGCCTTCCTGCCAGCGCGTGCAGGGCGAACGCGGCAGGTATTCGAAGGTCGCTGATTCGCTACCGCGCCCGCTGTGGGCCCAGAGCCGGCCAGCGGGAACGTTCCGGTCTGCGATCTGGACGACAACGTCGACTGAGGTACCCGCCATGGTGGCTCAGCTCTGCCGGGACGGCGGAGTAATCTGCCGCGGTCGCACTCGTCGAGGGAGGTTCTCGTCGGCGCGGAGCCGGGCGAGGTCGCTCTCGAATGGGTCGAGGGTGCCTGGGATCTTGTCGAGCAGGCCAAGCGCACGCAGCACCCGGAGCAGGTTCTCGACGCTGACGCCGCCATCGCCGCGCTCGAGGCTCTGGATGGTCGTGCGCGCAACGTTGGCGCGTTCGGCGACCTGCGTCTGCGTCAGCCCTCGGAGCTTTCGCCACGTGGCTATGTGTTCGGCGATCTGCCGCTCGGCGCGTGCGACCGCGCATGGACTGCGATTCTCGATTTTAGGCATGATATAGCGAGCATTATAAGCGCTTACGCTCGTAATGTCGGGCTTTAGCGCTCCAGCCCTAACAATCGGTCCTTCACTCACCCGGTGCAATGAGCCAGGCCCCCGGCGATCCGGCTCAGGCCAACGTCCAGCGCGGCAACGAATAATGGGCGGGTTGGGATGGGCCGCCTGCCGGTGCGTTCCTGGCCGGCACGCGCCCCACGACTACGCGGCTGCCGTGGCCAGCTGCGGACCGTCGGGCACCGGCCGAACCGGCGACACCGATGCCGGCTTGCAGGTTCCGCTGCAGCCGTTCAGACCGCGGCTATGAGAGCCGAGACATCTGGTATTCTGCATAAAGCTGATCGACAATCTGATGAAGATCGACGTACACCAACACCTCTGGACCGAGCCGCTCGTGGAGGCGCTCGCCTCGCGCAGCGAGTTTCCGTTCGTGCGCCGCGAGCACGGCCTGATGGTCCTGTACCTCGCCGACGAGCGTCCCTACGTGATCGACCTCCGCAGCGAGCATCCGCGCGAGCGCGCCGCGCTGATCGACAGCGACGGGCTCGACCGCGCGCTCGTGTGCCTGTCGAGCCCGCTGGGCATCGAGTGGCTCCCGCGCGAGCAGGCGAGCGTGTTGATCGACGCCTATCACGACGGCGCGCTGTCGCTGCCCGAGCCGTTCGGTGCGTGGGCGGCGATCGCCTTGGATCGCGCTGATGCGGACGACATCGACCGCGCGCTCGCGCGCGGCTGCGTCGGCCTGTCGCTTCCCGCGGGCGCGCTCGCCAGCGTCGAGGCTGTGAGTGCGGTCGCGCCGCTGCTGGCGCGCCTGGAGCTCGGGGGGCGCCGCTGCTGGTGCACCCGGGCCCGCGCGTCGGCGGCGCCCGCGCCGGTCGAGCAGGCAGCGAGACGTCTCTCGAGGAGCCGCTGTGGTGGCCGGCGCTGACCCGCTACGTCGCCGGCATGCAGGCCGCGTGGCTCGCCTTCCTGACGGTGGGACGCCCGCGACACCCGCGCCTGCGCGTCGTGTTCTCGATGCTCGCGGGGCTCGCGCCGCTGCAGCTCGAGCGGCTGGCCTCGCGTGGCGGTCCGCGCCCGCCACTGCCCGACCTCTTGACGTTCTATGAGACCTCCTCATACGGGCCGGCGACGGTGCGCCTGCTCGGAGAGCTCGTCGGGCCCGAGCAGCTGCTGTACGGGTCGGATCGACCGGTCGTCGAGCCGACCGAGCTCGGCATGCCGGAGGGCATCGCGTGGGGGCCGATCACCGAGGGCACCCGTCGCGCACTTGGCACGGGACAGGCAGTGACAGCAGCGGTGATGCCGGTATGAGCGTCACGGCACAACGCGCAGGGGCCAGGCTCGAGGTCGAGGCGGGCAGGGTCGACCCGCGCGGGCTGGCCGCTGTTCCGCGTCCGCACGGACGCGATCTCTCCGCTGTCGAGCTGCAGGGGTTCGTGAGCGAGCTCGCCGAGCGCCCGGAGCTGTGGATCGATCTCGTCAGGCACGACAGCAGCCAGCGCGTGTACGAGGAGCTGTTCAGCGATCAGCATCTGACGGCGTGGCTGATCTGCTGGATGGACGAGCACGACACTGGCTTTCACGATCACGACGTTTCCAGCGGCGCCGTCGCCGTCGTCAGCGGCGCCGTGCGCGAGGAGCGTCTGGCGATCGACGGCCCGACGCGGCGGGGCGTCTTTCGCGCCGGATCCAGCTTCCACTTCGCGGCCTCGGACATTCATCGCGTGAGCCACGCCGGCTCGGATCCCGCGGTCACGCTGCACGTGTACTCGCCGCCGTTGCTGCGCATGGGCGCCTACGTGATCGCCGAGGATGGTGTGCTGGCCCGCCACCCGGTCTCCTCAGAAGAGGAGCTGCGAGGCTAGCCTACGGCGCCGCGCTCGGCTTGGCGCCCGCGCGCCGCTCCACGGACTCTGAGCCGGCGATCAGAATCAGGCTTACGAGCTCGGGCTCGAACAGCCCGTGCTCGACCACGCCAGGGGTGGCGCTGAGGCGCGACGCGAGCTCGCGCGGGTCTGTGACTGGCCCCTGATAGTCGGCAATCACGCCTCCGTCGGGACTGCGCGGCAGTCCGCGAAGACGCGCCGGCGAGACGCTCGCGAGCGTATGGCCGACACCGAACGGGACGAGCTCCAGCGGCACCGGCGGCGCGAGCTCGGCAACGAGCTTGTTGGCCGAGGCGATCACGACGAAGCAGCGTGCGGCCGCGGCGACGATCTTCTCGCGCGTGTGTGCGCCGCCGCCGCCCTTGACGAGCCATCCGCGCGGGTCGATCTGGTCGGCGCCGTCGATCGCGATGTCCAGCTCGCCGAGCTCGTCGAGCGGCTTCACGTTCAACCCGAGCTCGCGCGCGGCGGCCTCAGTCGCGGGCGAGGTTGCCGCGCAGCGCAGTCCCTTGCACGCGCGCTCGGCGATCGCCGGCAGCAGGTAGGCGACGGTCGTACCCGTCCCCAGCCCGACGCGCATGCCGTCCTCGATCAGCTCGGCGGCCGCGTGCGCCGACGCGCGCTTCTGCTCGGCAATCGCCGCGTCGTCGCTCAGCGGGGATTGCCGCTGCCGCGCAGTCGCACGAGAGGACGCCATGGCGCGGACGTTACCGCGCCGGATGGGCCTCTGAGGCGAACGCGATCCGCCGAGGCCGGTCCGTGCAACAGGAATCCCTGTCCGACGGCGCAGTCCAGCTCGCGCGCTAGCGCCAGCTGGCGGTTCGTCTCGATCCCGACCGCGACCGCCGTCAGGCCGGCCTCCTTGGCGAGCGCGATCGTCGCGGCGAACATCGCGCGGCGCTCCTTGTCCTGGTGCAGCGTGCTCGTCAGAGCGCGATCGAGCTTGACGACATCCAGTGGCAGGTTGCTCGGCAGCCCCAGCGACAGCTGGCCGTAGCCGAAGTTGTCCAGCGCGATCATCACACCGAGACGCTTCAGATCCTTCAGCGCTGAGCGTGCACGCTCAGGATCGCGCAATACGGCCTCCTCGCTGATCTCCAGGCACAACGCCCGGCCCGGAAGACGGCGGTAGGCCAGCTCGTCGTGCACGCGCTGTGCGAGGTCGAGCTCGGTCAGCTCGCGCGCGGAGACGTTGACCGAAAGTGGGATCGTGATTCCGCTGCGCCGCCAGGCGTCTGCCTGAGCGCACGCGGTGTGCAGCACCCAGTTGCCGATCTGGACGATCAGCTCGCTGTTCTCGGCGGGCGGTAGGAACGTCCCCGGCAGCACCGTCGCGCTAGCGAGGTCACCGGTGCCGGTGACCGTGGGGCGCCAGCGCACGAGCGCCTCGACGCCCAGTGCCTGTCCGCCCGCCAGTCGTAGGATCGGCTGGTAGGCGAGCAGCAGCTCGTGCTGGGGCAGCGCGTCGCGTAGCCGGCTCTCGAGCTCCATGTGCGCGCTCAGCTCCCGACGCAGCCGCTCGTCGAACAGTTCGAAGCGGCGGCCGCCGGCTTCCTTGGCTCGGTACATCGCAACGTCGGCCTCGCGCAGCATCGTCTCTGGATCGCAGTCGGGGCTACGCGATACGGCGATGCCGACGCTCGCGAGAATCGCCACTTCGGTGGAGCCCAGCGGGAACGGGTGCTCGAGCGCGTCAAGCACCCGCTCGGCCAGCGCCAGCGCTTCGCCGTCGTCCTCGATTTCCTCCGCGAGGATCACGAACTCGTCGCCTCCCAACCGCGCGACCGTATCGCTGTCGCGCATCAGCTCGCCGAGCCGCTCGGATACGGACAGCAGCAGCCGGTCACCGACGTCATGGCCGAGGTTGTCGTTGACTGCCTTGAACTTGTCGAGGTCGATGAACAGCATCGCCACGGCGCCATGGCTGCGGTGAAGACGCGCGAGCGCCTGACGCGCGCGGTCCATCAGCAGCAACCGGTTTGGCAGGCTCGTCAGTGGATCGTGCAGCGCCTGGCGTTCCAGCCACACCCGGTCGGTTACGTCCTTCGCGGCCGAGTACCAGCTGTCGCCGTCGCGGCGTGCGCTCCACAGCAGCCATCGCCAGGAGCCGTCGCGGTGCTGATAGCGCGTCGTGATGTTCGCGAGCTCGGTGGTCTCGCCATCGGGGTCGAGCATCGCTCCGAGCGCCTGCTCGATGTCCTCGGGGTGCAGCAGCTCGCGGACGGGTCGCGCCCGCAGCTCCTCTTGCGTCCAGCCGAGCAGCTGCTCCCACGCGGGGTTCAGCAGCGTGAAGCGCCCGTCGAGCGAGATCATCGCGAGCAGGTCGCTGGTCATCTCGAACAGCCGCGCGATGCGCGCCTCGCCGTCGAGCGGCGGGTCGATGCTCGGGTGGACGTGCGTGCTCGTCTTGAGGGAAGCCATGCCTACTGACCAAGTCGGCGCCAGGGGCCCGAATACGAGGGCGCGGCGTGGTTCATTGGACGGATAGACCACGCCCAGAGCCGAATTGCGGCAGCGTTTCGAGGCGGCCGTCGAGGAAGCGTCTACGCCGGATCTACGACGCTCTGCGAGTCAGGAGGCGCTGCCGAGTTGCGCGGTCGGCTCGGTGCCCTGGCCCTGCGCTGCGGACGTCGTGCTGGCGTTAGGCGCGGCCGTGTCGCCGCGCAGGAATCGCCACACCGACAGCACCATCAGCACCGTGAGGATGCCGGCGCTGGTGGCGCACTCCTCGCAGATGGCGTGGATCGAGAACAGCTCACGGTAGGTGAGGTACGCGCTGAAGCCGAAGCCGACCAGCGTCAGCGCCATCGTCGCGAGCCTGCTGGTCTCGTTTTCGGGCACAAGCAGCGAGCCGAGGATCGCCACGTAGCCGAGCAGCCCGATCAGCGCCACGGGTACGCCTGCGAGCTTGGAGTAGATCGAGCTCTGCACCTTGATGCACGCGTTCCCTGCGGTGCACAGTGGCTTGATTTCGGCGTAGTGGACGTAGGTCAGGTAGCTGGCCAGCGCCACGCCGAGCACCGTGAGGGCGATCAGGATGATCCTCAGGGTGCGGGAGCTCATCCCGGCCTACGCTTTGAGGAGGTTTTCGACGCCTTCGTTGACGAAGGTCGGGTCTTCGGGGTTGGAGTATTCGAGCTTCTTCATCGCACCGCCGGAGCGGCCGATCAGGAACGAGGGGGTGCCATTGAAGCCGGCGTTGTTCGCAGCCTGCGCGTCTGTGTTCACCTGTTCTGCCAGTTTCGGATCGCCGCGGTCGGTGGTCCACTGCGAGAGGTTGAGCCCGGGGACCTGGCTGGCGATGCCCTGGAGGTATTTTTCGGTCACGTAGCCCGAGTCCTCTTCTCCCTGCTCGTGGTAGAAGGTCTCGATGAAGTTCCACATTTTGTTCTGCTTGCCGGCAGCCAGCGCGGCGACCTGCTGGGACTTGAAGACTTCGGGTTCGCGCGTCGCTGTCTCCAGCGAGCGGTATTCGACCTTGACCTTGCCGGTGCGTACCCACTTCTGGATGACGGTGGGCAGCGCTCCCAGCGTGAATTTCTGGCAAATCGGGCACTCGAGGTCACCGAAGTATTGGATCGTCACGGGCGCCGTCGGCGATCCAATGACATCGCCGTTCTGAGGTATGCCGCCGACCAGCGCGGTGACTTCGTTGGTGACCTTGCTCTGTTCGGGTTTGGTCGCCGGGATGCCTTTTTTAGAGCTGCCGCCGGTCGCGATCAACACGACGACGATCGCGATCACGACGACCGCCGCGACGATCCCGAGCTGCGTCAGGCGCGTGCGCCGCACCGCGCCCGCGGCGGCGGCCTCCTCCATCGCCTTGCGCTCCGCACGCGCCTGGTCGCGGCGCTGCTTGCGGGTGAGGTCCGCCTCGTCGCTCTCCACTGGGCTCATACAGGAACTTTTACAGATTTTCGCCCGCTCGCGACGAACTACCGTGGCGGACGCGCCGAGCCCCGGTGCTCGCGGGCGCTTTTCGATCTCGTGAACGTGCCACGATAGCGCCATCCAAGAGGCCCAAGACGACGCCGTGGCGCCACCCGCCGTTGTGCGGCTGGCCGCCGCCAGCGCCGGCTCGCCCCCGTAGCTCAGCTGGATAGAGCATCGGACTTCTAATCCGAGGGTCGCTGGTTCGAATCCAGCCGGGGGCATCACCAAAACACCTGCAAATGGAACAAATGGAAACATATCACGGCGTGCCGACGGGTCGTAGATTTCCCTACCGATTTCCCTAGCGGTCGTCCGGTGGTCGCCAAGTGCCCCTGCAGCGCGCCTTGCCCAGGGAGCAGCGTGGGGTCTGGCCGCCGGGGGGAGTGCTCGTAACCGCCAGCTCAGTGGGCGAGGCTTCGCGCTAACGCGGCTAAGAGCGCGCAGCGTTCCTGGCTCTCGCCTGTTGGGCGTGCTCGCCAGCATTCGGATCTAGAGGATTCGAGAGAGCGCGACCCCCCGCGTGCGGCCATGCCCGCGCCATTTTTGCGCGCCCGTTGGGCGTGCGGCGCGTTCGGCAGTGGCCCCACACGGGGTGTGGTCCTTGCGAAAGGACGGCCATGTCTGGATCGGTTGGGGTAGTAGCTCCCGTCGCGGGCGGCAAGCGCGGCGAGTTGTTCGGCGGTGCTCTGACGGATGAAGCGCTCGATTCCTCCCGCAGCGTGCTCGGCACCACGCGCTTCGGTGACGTGTGTGGGCTGCAGCAGTTCTACACGCCGCCGGAGGCGGCCGAGTTCATCAAGCAGACGATTGACCCGTTCGGGCGCGTGCCGGTGCTCGACCCCACCGCTGGCAACGGTGCGCTGCTTGCGCCGTGGCCGCGCGGTCAGCGTTTCGGCGTGGAGATCGACGGCGATCAGGTCAAGGCCGGCGACTACCACGCGATCACCGGCGACGTCCAGCGTGCCTTCCCGATGCTGCGCAAGCTGGGCGTGCAGGTCCCGCAGATCGTCGCCAACCCGCCCTTCGGGCTGACGTGGACCGACGGCGCCGGGCACCCGGAGAACAGCACGGTCGCCGTATGGCGGATGAGCCTCGCGCTGCTGGCCTCCCAGGGCGTCGGGGCGTTCGTCGGCGGGCGCGACCGTTTCCGCCGCGAGGTTCTCTCGCGCGAGGACGCCGCAGGCGTATTCGCCACCGTGGAGTGCAACGACCTGTTCGAGGGCGTGGTCCTGCCGTGCCTGATCGCGTTCTTCGTCGCGCCGAAGGACCGCAACGACGACGGTGGCCTGGTGGTCGAGGCCGAGGCTTGCAAGGAAGAATTCGCCGAGCGTGCGCTCAGCCACGAAATCCAGACCGCGCTGCGCCAGGCCGGCCACTACTACTTGGGCGCGTTCTCCTGCTCGCCCGCAGGCCCGGTCGAACCGTGGCGGCTCGTCGGGCGCGAGCTTCACCGCCGGCGCCGCGAGGAGGCCATCCAGCGCACCACCTATGCGGTCGAACTGCGGGCACGCGACCGGCTGGCGATCCGGCCTGGTCCGTTCGTGCGCCAAGCGCTCGCCAAGGCCGGGCGGCTCAAGCTGGTCGAGACACTGCACAACCAGCCGGTCGGGCACTTCGCGCTGAACGCGCTGGACTGGCGGCTGCTCGGCGAGCTCGAGCAGAACTGCGACCTGAGCATCTCCCCCGTCGTGCGCGAGGCGGTCGCAAGAGTCGCCGACGCCGCCGAGCGCGAGGTGATCCCGCTGTACGAGGTCCGCCCGCAGATGCGCCTCGGATACCTCACCGACCTCGACTCGATCCTCTGCACCAGCTCGGACCCCGAGCGCGGCTTTCAAGGCGGCACCCGCTACCCGCTGCGCACGGACTCCCGGATCAACGTCACCAGCGGGCAAAAGGTCACGCGCAACAAGGACGGCGAGCCGGTCGTGCGCAAGTACGAGGAGGAGGCCAAGGTGCTCGTCATCAAAGTTGACGACAAAGAGTTCTCGGAGTCAACAGAGGACATCGAGTACCTGCTTGAGCACTTCGAGATCCCAACCCCGGAGACATCGTCACCCGGTTCCCCGAGGAGGTCGAGCGCCAGCGCCAGATACTCGGCGAGATCGCCGCGGACGGTCGCACCAACGGCAAGGACCGCGCGTTCGACTGGAAGCGCTTCCAGCGCGAGGACCTGGCTCGCGCCCTGACCAAGACTAAGGATGGCGGCGGTTTCATCCTCAGCTGGGAGCAGGGCGGCGGCAAGACCCTCGGCGCCGCCGGCTAGGCCCAGGGCGCGGTGCGCAACGGCGCACGCAACCAAGTCCTGTTCATCGTCCCGCAGGACCTCATCCCGCAGTACCGCGAGGACATCTCCGAGAAGCTCGCGATCGAGGTCGAGCACATCGCCACGCCCGCCCACGCTCGGCGTGTCGCAAAGCAGCTGCGCGCTGGTGGCGAGGGCTGGTACATCAGCCACTACGAGGTGCTCTCGCTACTCGGCGTCAAGAACGAGGCGCTGCCCGTCCAGAACGTGCCGGTTCACGAGGCCGAGGGCGAGCGCACAGTGCTGGACTCCACCGAATTCTGCCCGGCCTGCCGCGCCTCCCGCCACTACGGCTGGCAGCAGGACAGCCCGCTGGTCTGCTCCGCGGTCTACACCGAGGAGGTCAAAGGCGAAGTCCGCAGCCGCACCTGCAGATACGTCCACAAGCGCCTGCGTGTCAAGAGCGCTGCGCACCATCTCGCCGGCGCCTTCCGCGACGGCGTGATCTGCATAGACGAGGGCACGCTCATCAAGGGCGACGATTCCCAGCGCAGCAAGGCAATCCGCGGGCTACAGGCCCGCAACAAGCTGCTCGCCACCGGCACACCGATCTCCAATTACGTCAACCAAATCTTCTGCCTGATGTGGTGGTGCCTGGGCGACTCCAGCCTGCGTTTCCCCTACAGCTACGACGGGGGCTCGCCGCGTTCGAGTCAGACTTCTGCGTTCTTGAGTACACCTACGGCCGGCAGGGATCAGCCACGGCGCACCGCCGCGAGAAGCGCAAGGTGCTCCCGCAGATCACGAACGTCAGCCGCTTCTGGCGCCTGTCTGCTGCGGCGATGATCCGCCGCCGCAACGTGACTTCGGCGAGCCGATCGTCCCCTGCACCCTAAAGACGGTCAGCGCGCCGATGGGTATCGCCCAGCGCGAGCTCTACGAGAAGTGGCTGAGCAAGTCCACGTTCGCGTCGTTCTTCACCTGGAAGTACCCCGACCACGCGCTCGTGGAGAGCGGCCAGATCGAGCGGTTCGCCGCCGCCTGCGGCCAGCTCACGAAGCTGGAGTACGCCACCACCGCCCCCGAGGCAGCGACCGACCGTGGCTGGCCGGGCCTCGCGGGACTAGCGCACTCCAACTGGACGCCGAAGAACATGAAGACGCTCGAGCTGATCCTCCAGCACGTCCAGGCTGGCGAGAAGGTCCTCGTCGGCTCAGACCTCATCGAGACCGGCCGCTGGCTCTGCGACCGCCTCAAGGAAAAGGGCGTTTGCGCTGGCCATATCGTCGAGGAGCGCAACGGCAAGCCTGCGACGGTCAACCCGAAGAAGCGCGCGGTCGTCATGCGCGACTTCCGCCACGGCAGCCTCCAGGTGCTGCTCTGCGGCATCCCCGCGATCCGCCTCGGACACAACCTCGACACCGCCTCGGTCGTCGTCGTGGACGGGCTCGTGTTCTCCTACGAGATGTTCGATCAGTTCATCGCCCGCGCGCACAGGCTGTCCTCCCGCAAGCCAGTCACGGTGTACGTGATGCTCACGAAGGGCTCCCTGGACGAGAAGTGGGCGCTGCTTTCCGCCAAGGCCGCCGCTGCCGACCTCGCTCTCGACGGGCAGCTCATGGACGAGCGCGAGGAGCCAATCTCGCTGGAGCAGGTGCTCAAGGAATTGCAGGCCAAGGGCGTGCCACTCACAGGCGAGGAGATCGCCGAGGTAGAGCTCCAGGCTGCCTGGGAGAACACCACGAACGTCATCCCATTCGCAGCCCGCTCTCTACGGATCGAGTTGCTCAAGCCGCTTGGCGAAACCGAGCAGTTGGAGCTGTTCGCTGCATAGCTACCGGGACGTCGATTCCTGGAGGTGCCGTGCTGGCCCATTCAGAGACCAGCGCAGTACCCGCGTGGCTGAGCCATCTAGAGTAACTATCGTGAGCGGCTCCTGGGTCGACCGCATCGAGGCACGCGGCTGCTCGGTGGTCGCCAGTGGTTAGCGTGGGCGGGGACCATGACGGTGGAGAGTGCTCGTCACTGCCTGCTCGTGGCCGAGCTTCGCGCTGACCCGGATCAGCGCGTGCGCCGCTGTGCGGGGGCCGAGCTTGAACATCACGGTCAGCCGTCCGCGCTTGAGTGCGACGGTCTTGGCGCCCGAGGCCACGGTTCGGCCTCCAAGGCGTCCGATGAAGCCCACGCGAACTCGGCCGTTTGCGGGTCCGCTTACATGCACCACCAACTCACGTCCCCGCAGCGTCTCGGTGATGCGGATCGTTGTGGTAGCCGTGGGGGCGCTGAGGCATGCGCACGGACTCGAGCTGGACGGAGGGACCACGACGATCGCGTGTGCGGCGTTGGCCGGGCTCGTGTTGCCTGCTGCGTTGGTCAGCCACACCGCGATGCTCCAGCTTCCAGGGCCAGGGGCAGTCACGGTCGCCGGCCCGGCCGCGGGCGCTGATGCGGGAGCGCCGCAAGAGCCCGAGCCGCTCGTCGGACAGACTTGGTAGAGGGCGCCTGTGATCGGGGCAACCTGGCCAGCCGGATCGCTCCAAGTGACCGTGAATGTCGAGCCGCCAGTCTGCGTTGGGGTCGCGGTCAACGCCAGCGGCGGCGAGGGGGCGCTGTTCTCGATGGTGATGAGCTGCGAGGCGACGGTCGATCGATTACCAGCGGCGTCAGTCGCCACGAGCGTGAGCGCGTGCGTTCCATCGGAGAGCTGCGTCGTCGGCAGCGTCAAGGTCTGCGGCCCCGTGGACGACGGGCACGGTCGGGCGAAGGTGAAGTTGCACGGCGCCATATAGGTCGCAACCGGCCGTCCGTCTACGGCCAGGACGATGCTCGCCACGCCGCCTCCCACATCATCTGCGGAGACGGTGACGCTTTCGCTGCCCTTGTGAAAACCATCGGCTTCACCCGGCCCCCACAGTCCGCCCGACGGTGTACTGAGGGTTGGCGGGGTCGGATCGGAGAGTGTCACCGCGGCGCCGTACATCGCCGCCCATACTTTGTGTTCAGTCGCGCCCGTGACACATTCGTCGCCGGAGGGTGCCTCGCACACGACACCCAGGGAGAGTTCGTGCGCTGAGAGACCGGTGATTACTGCCGGTTCGCCTCCCTCACCAGGCGGTCCGCCCACGGCACACGTCTCGCCGTTTTGCGAGGAGTCCAAGCAGGCTTCTCCAGGGACGATCGTCCCGTCCGCGCGAAGCGCGGGCGACCAATCGTTGAAGCCGTCGAACTGGTGGCCGATGTAGCGTTCGTAGGTGAGGCCGGTGATCGACGTGCCCACCGGTGCCGTGAACGTCCAATCAGCGTTTGTTCCCGGCGCGGCTCCGTTTGCGAGGCCGAGCGCGTCGGTTGTCGATAGTCCGCCTTCCTGGTCGGTGTTGCCGCCGCTGCCTCCGAGGCGATATGGGCAGTCGGCATGCTCGGCGTAGTGGGATGGCTGAGCGGGATCGCTGCTCGCCCAGGTCCAAGAGTTGTTGGCGGCTTCCGGTGCGAAGTTGCACGCGCTCACCTGATAGCTCCCTGCCGCGAGCGTATGAGACGGCCATAGCCCGGCTGCGATGGCGAGCATGCCCGCGATTGTCAGACGCGACCGTCTCACCGTCCGTGCCGGGCGTGGGGTGCGGGTAGGCGAAGTGTCGTCCACGGGCTCGCTCGTTCTACGTCGTAGGGGTCGGTATAACGCACCGATACCTCAGCCACGCCGGAGCTCGGAAGCGTCAGGTTCGAGAAGGCGACATGAAGCGCGCGCAGCACGCGCAGCCGGCGCGATCGTCCGATGCGGCCGAGGTAGCGGACCTGCACCTGCGCTTCGCTCGGCCGTGCCGACAGGGAAAGCACGAGGCGGTGCCTGACTCGCCTGAGTCGGGCTAGCGGGCGTGGGAATGGTCTTGTGAGCGTCATCGCTGTCAATGGTGTCACCGGCTGGGGAGACGATTCCGCAGTCGGGTTTGGCTGTGCTCCTGGCTCCGCCGCTTCGCCTGCCGCGACGATAGCCTCCAGGCCCGCGTTACGGAACGTCTGCGCGATGTCGAGCACGCCGCTGTCGGCTTCCGTGAGGTCTTTCCCGGCCGCTTCGGCCGACAAGCCTGGCTGGTAGGAGTCGAGCGCAGTGAGGGCCGCCGCAGCAATCGCAGACGCCTCGCTGGTCCCCTGCCAGTAGTCGTAGTTCGAGGCGCCCGTCGTCGGTTCAGCGCCGTCGAGGTCGCAGCCCGGCGCGAGCAGCCGCAGGCCGGCCCCATGGTTGGAGAACGAGCAGAAGCCGCCTCCCCGCGTGTCGGTCGCGCCGACAGACAGGACTCCAGGGTAAGCGGCGGGGTACTCGACGGCACCACCGTTGTCGTTACCTGCGGCGGCCACGACCGCGATCCCGTAGTCGTTGGCTTCCTGAACTGCATTGCCGAGCCTTTCGTATTCTCGGCCGGACGGTACTTCTGACGTACCGAGTGACAAGTTGATGACCCGTACGTCGTAGTGAGAGCGGACACGGAGACAGGCGTCGATTCCCGTGGCGTATGCGCTGAACGGGAACGTTGTCTGTCCGGGCTCGAGGGTTCGAACGGACACGATCTGGACGGCTCGGGGTGCGGTGCCGACCATGCCCCAGCCGCTCGCGGGCGCTCCGGCCATCATGGCGAGCACGGTCCCGTGCAGGGTGGGGGACACGTCTTCGCCGGAGCCGCCGTCGAGGGCGGTTCGTTCGACCACGACCCCTTCGGTGTCTGGGTTGAGATTCACTCCCGTATCAACGAGGCACATGCCGGCTAGCTGCGCTGGCGCGGGGGCGTAGGGAAGGAACGCGCCGTTGTCGGCGACTGCCTGGGCGGTGATGGCTGTCTCGGCGCGGGCCGCCCCCGCCGGTAGGAGCAGCGCGAGGACCGCCATCAGGAGGCAGGTCCGGCTAAGAAAGGGAATCACGAACGCACGGCCCGGATGGCTTAGTTTGTCCTGACATCTACTTGGCTGCTTTCGCCGCTGGTGAATGGGAAGCCTGATTGTCCTCCCAGGGCCAGTGCTCGGAAGGGGAATAGGCCGACGCCGCCTTCAAATTGGTAGAGCTTGCTAAAGCGGCCGTTGCTGTTGGTGCGTGGCGTTCTGAATGGCTCCCACCGCCCGCGGTAGTGGACTAGCAGGTCAACGACGACACCCTGCGGGGGGATCGGCCCGTCAACCTTGCCGGTGAGCATGATGGTCCCTTCCGATCCCGTCCGGCGGGGGCTGATGTAGAGTTGGACGCCGGCGTGCACCGACTCTTGGAGTTTCGCTTCGGCGGCATAGCCTGCCGCGCCGCTGAATGCGGTGTAGGTCACGTCGATCAGCCGCGACGGTCCGGCGGGGACGTTGGCGATGAACGTGCCGTCGGTGCTGGTCGTTGTGTGGGCGATGAGCTGGCTGCCCGTGGCGCCCGTGATCTGTTGGGTCACGTCGAGTGTCGCGCCGCTGATTGGCTGGCCGTGTGCGTCCAGGAGCCGGCCGGGTAGTCGTAGCGCTCGTCGAGCGAATGGGCGGGAGATGCTTCGTGGTAGTCCTAGGTGGAGTTCTGCGTGTTCGGTCGCGTTGGAGCCGCTGGGTATCGGGACGGGGGGCGGGGGTGATCCTGGGCCGGGCAGTGCGCCGAGTGCTCCGACGCCGACGTTTTCGGTTGCGACTGTTCGGTTGAGGACTTCGGACTGGTTGCCTGCGGCGTCTTCGATGATGACCTGGATGTGGTGCTGGCCGTTTGCGAGCGTGGCGGTGTTGAGGGAGTAGGTGCGTCCCCCGACCGATGTTTTGCAGGGCACTTGGTAGGCCCAGGTGTAGGCGTCGTGTCCGGGGACGGGGATGCAGTGCCCGCCGTTGGTGTCGATGATCTGCGATTCGACGACCGCGCCGTCCACGAGCAGTTTCACGTAGGCGACGCCGGGCCCTTCATCGGTGGCTGAGAACGTCAGAGACTCGGCACCGCGCAGCGGGCTTTCTGTTAGCAGCGAGCCAGAGATGTTGCTCGCTTGTGGATCGTGTGGTGCGTTCAGGCTGATTTCGCCGCCGAAGATGCGGTATTCCCACTGGCCAGCGGCGAGCGTGCAGCTGCTGTTGCTGTTCCCGTTGGGGTCGCAGGTGGCGTTGACATCCCAATGCCCGCCGTCCGGGGAGATCGTCAGGTTCACGAGATTTTCCGGGGAGAACGGTGCGGCGAATGTGCCGCGGGCGGCGACGTTGCCGACGAACCAGTCGCCCTGGTCGCAGCAGTTGCGTGGTAGTGAGTAGAGGGCGTTGTATTCGCCGCCTTGCTGGATGATGCCCATGAAGCCGTTGTTCGGCCCTTCGGCCTTCTCGGCTCGGTAAATCGTGCCGCCGTTGATCGTCGCGTCCGTTGGCGCCTGGTAGAGCAGAGCCGACCATGTGCCCTGTCCGTATGTGTTTCCTTGGCCGACCTGCATCGGCACGCCGCGAATGGACGTCATCGGACCGCTGGCACAGTTAACCTCGGCGGTCGTGACCTGCCAAGCGTCGATGCTCGCAGGGTTGCTGAGCCCTTCCGGCATGCCGGAGAGCCCGAGTCCTTCCCCGGTGCTCGGGTTTGCGCACAAAATCTCGGTGTAGTTGCCGCCTCCATTGGCCGGTAGGGCTTGTGTGGTCGGTGCGCTCAGCAGCCCGAGCAGCAACGCGCAGGTCAACATGACGAGCCCTCGCCTCGGTGCCAGTCGCGTCCCAGCCAAAGAAGTACCGCGGTCGTTGTTGTTCGTGTTCATCGTTGCGTCCATTCCCATCGTCAGGCCCATCTCGCGCGGGCTTTCGGGGTCTATGACCCCCGGCGCGAGGAACCGGCCAACAGATTTTCTGACCCAGCTCATGGGCTGAACGGCCCCCCACCGGCCTCGCCTTCCGCTGCGCTCGCCACTCGCGCAGACCCACTCGGCGTACCCGTCGACGCGGGAACGCCGAGGTAGGCGAACCCGCCCGGTTCCCGCTGCCCGAGGATGCCGGCCGTTGTCGTCCGTCTTGCGCCTGCCGCTTGGCGTGTGCCCACGCCGCGAGGGCGCGAGTGCGGGGTGGCATCAACGCGTGGGCGGACGCGGGTGCTGGCCGAAGCCGCCGGCAGCTCGCTCGGGGTTTGTACCGTCGGCGCTGTAGGAGGCGCTGCAGCCGCCGCTGGCGCGACATGCCGATGAGACAACGGAGCCCGCTGGAGAACGTGAGTCGCGACTGCTCCGCCCGCGATCACGCCAGCAGCCAGCAGACCTGCTGCGACCTTTGCGCCGACGCCGCCACCTGCGAGCACGCTGACGGCGCGTTCGCGGATGCCGCCTGGCCCGGCCGGTGCGCTCTCGAGGCCGAGG
Source organism: uncultured Solirubrobacteraceae bacterium (assembly GCA_963838405.1). Taxonomy (GTDB): domain Bacteria; phylum Actinomycetota; class Thermoleophilia; order Solirubrobacterales; family Solirubrobacteraceae; genus Palsa-744. Next base: position 546,820 of record CAWIRA010000001.1, read on the forward strand.
CGATGCAACAGCAGCCTCGCGCGGACGCCAAGCCTTGTGAGCCACCCGAGATGGCCCGCGAGTAGCGGCGGCAGCAGCGCTGCCGACTGCTCGCGGAAGCTGCGTCGCAGCCGCCTGGCGTTCGTCTTGTGCTCCAGCCGGCAGTGCGCGCAGCTCTCGAGGTGCGCGAAGGCGCGCTCAGCGAGTTCCTCGCTGGTGCTCTGGCCGTTCTGCAGTGCCTGGATCGTCAGCGCCCGGTACCCGCACAGCCGGCCCGTGTCGTAGAGCAGCTGGAAACGCTCGCGCTTACGCTCACAGGAGCGAGCTAGGTTGCGGGCCTCGTTGACCGGGATGCCGAGGGCGGTCGCGATCGCCCGATACTGCAACCCCTCTGCGAGCCCGCCGAAAACGCGCTTCTCTTTCTCGGTCAGCTCGGTGGTGAACTCGCGGGCGATCAGCCGATCCTCGTCGGCTAGAACGGCCGGCTCCGGCGCGCTCTGCGCCTCCCTGGCCTGTTCGATGACGTGCATGCCGGGGGCGCTGCGCTGGAGAATCTGTCCATGCCGGCGTTCGTCGCGGTGTAGGCGTAGAGCTCGCTGCTTGATGCCTGTCCGCAGTGCGTTGCGGAGATGCTCCTCGCTGGCATAGGGTCGGCGGTAGAGTGCGAGCGCCGTCTCCTGATAGAGGTCCTCGAGCTGCTCGGCGCTCAGTCCCCGGCACTCAGCGAAGCCGCGGGCGATCCGCAGCTCTTTTTGCTGCCATTCGCCGAGAATCTCACCGACTCGCTGCGGGCCAAACCGCAGCTGCCGACCCTCACCAGGCGCACCGGGCCCAGCTTCTCCTGTTTCTGTCCCAGGGGGTCTCGCCCCGCTGCGCTCCTCGCCAATCTCCATACCGCCGTCTCCCGGTCAGCCGTGACCTAGGCAAAAAGCCCAGCAATACCTAACTATTCTGTACGCGTTCAGTTGGTTGGGGGACATAACTCTGCTTCGTCGAACTTGGGGGTGTGGAGCGCGCGGAGGCGGAGGTGGTTTATGACGCTGGGCGTGAGGCGGTCGTTGGGGTGCTTCTGCGGATGGATGCTCAGATCCAGGCGTTGACCGCGCGAGTCGCGCGCCAGGACGAGCGGATCGCTCAGCTTGAGCGTCGGCTGAATCGCAGCTCGCGTAACTCTTCGATTCCCCCGAGCGCTGATCCGCCTGCTGGCACGCCGAAGCGTGGTAAGGATCCATCAGGTCGTAAACAGGGCGCCCAGCCCGGTCACGAGGGCAGGGGCCGGCCGCTTTTGCCGGCGTGGGCCGTGGATGACGTCATCGAGCATTGGCCCGCGCGCTGTGGCTGTGGGCACGTCTTCGCGTGGAACGAGCGCTTGAGGGTGGGCGAGCCGGTGCGCTGGCAGGTTGAGGAGCTGCCCGTGATCCAAGTCAGGCTCACCGAGCACCAGTGTCACCGAGTACGTTGTCCGGGCTGTGGTGAGTGCCCGCGCGGCGAGTTGCCAGCAGAGGTCGCCCAGAGCGCGTTTGGCCCTCGTTTTCACGCGGCCGTCGCGACGCTCTCGGTGCGCAACCGTATCTCCCGGCGTGACGTGGTGGAGCTATGCGAGCAGCTGTTCGGCTCGAGGATCAGCACCGGGACGGTAGACGCGATCCTCGCTCGCGCCAGCGACGCGCTCGCCGTGCCCCACGCCGACCTGTTGCAGGCGCTTCACGGTGCTGATGCGGTGAATATGGACGAGACGGGCTGGCGGACCGCGGGGGAGCGCCGCGCGCTGTGGGGCATCTTTGACCGGCGCCGTGCCTACCTACACCTCGCCCCTACCCGCCACGAGGAGCACGCCAAGGAACTGCTCGCGCAGACGAAAGCGATCGTGACGTCTGACCGCTGGTGGGCCTACACGCACCTCCCTTCGGCGCGCCGTCAGCTTTGCTGGGCGCACCTACGACGAGATTTCGCCGCGCACGCCGAAGGACTTGCGGCGGAGAAAGAGTTCGGCGAACACGGTCTGAAGCTCTGCGAGCGAGTGTTTTGGGCCTGGGAGATCTTCCAGAACACCAACGACCGCTCAGAGCTGAAGCGCACAATCCGCGGCCTCCAACGAGATTTCAAGCCGATCATCGCCGGCTACTCCTCGAAACGGACGCGCAACAAATACTGCCGCGGCATGGCGCGAAACCTCCTGAAGACATGGCCGGCGCTATGGACCTTCGCCAAGCACCCCGGCGTCGAGCCGACCAACAACCACGCCGAGCGCGCCCTCAGAAGCGCGGTCATCTACCGCAAGCTCTCTCTCGGCACTCAATCCGAGGGCGGCGAACGCCGAATAGAGCGGCTGCTCTCCGCGCACACCACCTGCCGTCTACAGAGACGCTCCCTCTTCATCTATTTCACCGACGCGCTCACCGCCCACGCCCGCGGCGACCCGGTACCACTGCTCAGCTAAACCGACCAACTGAACGCTTACACTATTCTGCGCATCAGATTGTAACCTGCAATCGGTCCTTTTTGGGGGTTTCAGCGACGGTTGGTCGTTCTGCGGTGTCATTGGTGTGGCACGCCGGCCGTCTCCAGCGCAGCAGCCGCCAGCAAGACAAAGGCGATGAGGGCGAACACCGCGATTCCCTGGCTTACGGTGAGTGCTCGTTGTCGCTGCAGGCGCCATCCGCTCGCGCCGAGCGCAAGGCCGCCCCACTCCAGAGGCAGATGGGGGAGATAGGGCAGCACCGCCGTTCCGTACGCGCCAAGCGCCACACCTACCGGCAGCGTGTTCGCAACCATGGCTGCCAGGAGCAATCCGTCAGCGACACGCATAGCGATGCGGTGGCGGTGGGTGCCCAGCACGCCAAGCAGCAGCGGCCAGCAGGCGATCGGGATGTTGTGCGCGGCCAGGGCGAGAATGTGGCCGACGTGCGGCGGACGGTTGCGTTGTGCGCTCAGCGTGAGCCTCAGCAGGCGGCGCACCGGCAGCACGAGCGGACGCCCGACCAACACGACGAGCGCCGCCGGAGCGAGCGTGGCCAGCCAAATCGCGGCGTAGGCGCGTAGCCACATGGCGGGTAGGCCCGCCGGCAGCCAGCGGCGCAGGGCGTGCTGGCGCGAGGGACTGGCGGAGATCAGGTATTCGTTGGCCATCAATGCCTCCGGTCTTGCTCGAAGGGGGGGTGAGGCTGGGTGCTCCTCCTCTTCACGGAGTCGAAGCCCCGTTGCCGTCCCTGTTGGACGCGGGACGGCGGGCCGCGATCGGCCGCCTGGCGGATGGGCAAATTCCCGTTGCCCGGAGTCTTCCTGCTGGCTGAAACCGCGCTGGAGACGCGATCGTTGTAGGCGAAGGTCGTTCTCCCGTGCCGCTCGAGCCCGTAAGACGAGAGCGACACGCGGAGCGCCATACTCCTGGCGCCGCGCCGCCGTGTACGGTTCTGAAGTGCTCGGCGTACTCCGCAATCCCCCTCGTCCGGTCGCGCCGCCGGCCGTGCTCTTGCTCGTGCTGCTCGCTGTCCTGGCGGGATGTGGGGGCCAGACGAGCTCCAACAAAGCGCGCGCGACCACGTCGCGACTGATCCTCTACACCAACAGCGGCAAGGTGTTCGCCGAATGCCGCGTGCAACGTGTCGGGAAAGAAGTCCTCCTCGAACCGACGCCAGGCACCGCTAACCCACGGGTCGTTTGCGCCGGCCGGCACACCCCTCACACCGACGACGTAACGGACTACAACGCCGCCGGCAAGGCCATCGCCAAATGCCGCATGCAGTTCATTGGCGACGCAATCATCGTCGCCCACCGTTCTGCCGCCGTTCCACCCAGGCTTTGCCCGGAGTCCCAGCACGGGGCCCGCAGCAATGTGCCCGATCCAGGCTGAGTGAGCCCACTTGCCGCTGCCGTCGCGGCGGCGCGGGACTGAGCAACGCTGAGCCGCCATTTGGGTCAGGTCTGTGGCAGCCATTCGCTGACCGTGTAGCCGCCGGGCACGCGGGCGAGCCGCGCGAGGGTGACGTGGTAGGACGCGGGGAGCCCTTCGTATTGGGTGGAGCCGCCGGTCTGTTCACGGGTGACGACCGCCCAGGTCCCGTGACGGGCGAGGTCGGTGGCGATGCTCACGATCTGCCCGCTGTTCCAGATGTGTCCACGCGCGATCGTCGTGTCCGCTTCGCTGGACGCTGCGGCCTGCTGCTCTGCCAGTCGTGCCGCCCCGACCGACATCGTGGCGAGCGTGCGCTGGTCTGCGGTCAGCGTGCGATATGTCCAGTTCGAGTAGAGCTGGCTGAAAGCGGTGAGGGCCTTCGCGGGCGTGGCCTGCACGCCGGCCGGTGTCTGCGCGGCGGGGGCTGCAGGCGCAGGCGCGGGCGGCTCGCCGGCATTCTGCGGCAAAACGGTCGAGCTCGTGCGTGCTCCGCCGCTTGAGGCATCGGGGTTCGTGCAGCCCGAGAGCACGACGGCGCCGAGCAGCGCACAAACCGTGGCCAGTCCTTTGATGTGGCGGCTGGTCACAGGCCGGGGGGGTGGCGGACGGTCCAGGTCGCCCAGTCAGGGATCGATGCGGAGACGCGCCACTTTGGGCCGGGCTTGCCCGAGTTGGGGCCGCTGTTGTAGGCGGGGTCTTCGACGGTGTCGAACCGCAGCCCGGCGACATACATGAACGCATGGCTGGCGTCCGCGTAGATCGAGACGTACTGACCGGGACCGGGTTCGCCGTAGGACTCGAGTTCGGCCGAGTCCTCGGCGGATTCGCCGAACACGCCGCCGGCGTGCAGAACATAGGAGACGGCCGAGGAGCAGTCATATGCCGGCTCGAGCTGAGACAGCGGCGTGCCGTGCGCGCCGCCATACAGATAGCGCGCGCCGAACAGCCGGTTGCCCGCGGCGACCATACGCTTGACCTGTGCTGGGGCTACTTCGCCGGCCGCGGCCAGGCCGCTCCGCAGGACCTTTGTCTGTGTTCCCGGCGTCAGCGGTAGCGGAATACTGCCAGCGCCTTCGCCAGCAGGACAGGACACGCTCGCTTCACCCGTGTCGCTTTCGCTGGATGACGGAAGCGTGCCCAGCGTCGGCGCCGCGCCCGTCGCCGGCGCGAGCTGGACCTTCACCGCGCTCTTGGTGATCCCGAGCGGTTGCGCGGCCTGCCACCACACGTCAACGCGGTAGGGCTGGCCGTTGGCGATGAACTGGCCAGGTCCCTGCCCGTAGCCCACGTCGCGCTTGAGCAACAGGCCCTCGCGCCCGTTGTGCGCGATCCGCAGCACCGTGAGATACGGCAGGTTGGCTAGCGCGTTCGCGTCGGCGAACGTGAAGCTCCCCGTGTTCGCTGGGTTGCTGTCGAGCACCGACAGCTCGGCGAACGACTCAGGGTGCGATGGTAGATAGGACTCGCCAGGGTTCGGGATCGAGCCGTAGTCGCCGGAGCTCTGGTCATCCGGCCCGCCGTACTCGGTCGCGCCGACTTCATACCAGCGCCCCGGCACCAGTTCCAGCGGCGCGGCATAGAGGCCCTGGGCGAGCGGCCCGCCACCTGCCGGCTGATTCACTGCGCCTGCGCCGCCACACAGGTTTTCGGCTTCCTGGGCGAACAGTCCCGTCACGCCGGCCGCGACGAGCACCGGCAGCGTCACGACCATGAGCACGCCGGCGAGTAGCGCGGTCTGTACCTGCCGGTTTTTCACGAGGGCTATCGCCAGGCGCGTCTGCATCACCCGGTCAGCTCCAGCTCGGCTATCGCAGCCGTCCGCCACTGCTCCTCGGCGCAGAGCAGCAGCGCCTCCCAGCCGTCGTCGTTGGTCAGCCGCAGCGCGTAACGGCGCACGGGGTCATCGCGCGCCGGGCTTGAGGTCGCGATCCAGTACTCGAGCTCTGCGACGATCACCTGCACGATCGCCTCGCCGCGACTGCCGTTCTCGAGATAGACGAGCGCGTACTCGCCGGGGACGGTGCGTAGCTGCGCCATCGCGGCCTCGCGCTCCTCGGTGTTACCGAGCGCCTCGCGCATCCGGCCCAGCTCGCGCGCCTCCTGGCGGCCGGTGACACGCATCTTCGCGTTGGCGAGTAGCGCCTTGCCGTACTCGGTGTCGAAGTCCGTGATCTGCTGGCTGATCGCGATCAGCCACACCGACCAGTGACGGCTTCGCCTACAGAACTCGTTGAACCAGCGGCCTGTGGATGGACGCTCGGTGAGCTTCCAGCACTCGTCGATCGCCAGGAACGTGCGGCCCGCCCATGCGTGCTTGGGGCCGTTGCCGGCGAGGTACTCGCGGCGGGTCCGCTCGATTCTGCGCTTGACGTGCTCGCAGAGCACGAACAGCACCGCGGCGGCCTTGGCCTCCGGGACGCTCTGCGTGTCGAAGACGATCAGCGGTGCGTCGGGCAGGATCGTCGTAGGGCGATCTGTGAGGTAGGCGTAGGGGCCGTCCCCGACGTAGTTGTTCAGGCGCATCGAGAGGTTGCGAAGCGTCTCCGCGATCCCGATAGACCCCTCGTCTCGTTCCTTGTGGTAGCGGCGCTCTAGCTCCTCCTGCAGCAGCAGCTCGCGCGGTTCCTCGCCGGTCAGGGCGCACCGCTCGAACACCTCGTGGATTGCCAACCCGAGCAGGTTGCTCTCCAGGTCGGTGAGGCCGTAGGAGTCCTGGCCGGGGTGGTGCTCGCCGAGCAGCGCCGCGTGCAGCGCGAGCAGATAATCGACCTTCTCTGGCGGCAGGTTCCCGGGGTCCTCGACATCCCAGCTGTTGATCGCGTGCGCGTCGGCGCCAATCTCGACCGACGCGGCACCGGGGATCAGCGAGGCGAGGAACGCGAAGTGCCCGGCGCGGTCGATGATGAACCCGGTCGCGCCCTGCGCGAGCGCGCGAATCAGCAGGATGATCGTCGCCATCGTCTTGCCCGACCCGGTGATCCCAGCGATCAGCATCAGATGGTTGGAGTGCACGCTGTCGAACGGGTCGATCCGCTCCAGCGTGCGGCCCGGCAGCGCGTACCCGAACGGGATGCCGCCAGGGCTGCTCGCGCTCGTCCCGACAAGCGAGAAGGTGTCCCCGACGTTGCGGCTCACATACTTGCGTTTGCGCCGCGCGACATCGCGGCCGAGCGGCAGCGTTGACTGCCATAGCTCTCGCTGTGCGAACAGGCCATGGTTGACCCGCGCGTCGCTTGCCATCGTCACCTCCCGCGCGGTCGCCCGGCAAAGCTCGCCCAGCCGCTCGGGGTCGCGCTCGCTCGTGGCGTGGTAGATGCTCACGCGGTAGATGCCCGCGCCGACACTCGAGGCGAGCTCATCCACGAGTTCGCCGGCCTCCTGCTCGCGTATCCGAGCGTCGGGGTCAAGCGGGCGGCCGTGGGACTCCACGCCACGATTCACCCCATACAGACGCTTGTAGCGGCGCTTCTGCGCCATCCGCTCGCGGTAGCGCTCGGTCGCTTCGATATGCACGCTCAACGCGAACGGGCTGGGCGACTGCATCAGGTGAAGGAGCCAGCCAAGCCATGTCTGCTCGGGCGCCAGCGACACATAGGACGCCTGCTCGAAGGACTCGCCGATGCCGATGCGGCTGCGGTCAGACAGGTCGATATCTGCTGTGCAGATGGCCTGGGCCAGTGCGTCCGCACGAGCGCTCGCCTCCTCAGTGCTCTCGCCCGGCACGAGCGGCCTGACGACCTCGCCGCGCATGAAGCTCGCGGGCGGCACACCTGAGCGCTCCGAGTCTGGATCAAAGCGGCCGTGCAGCAGGTCGAGCACTTCGTGCCCGGAGAGCGAGCGTGTCGCCAGGCCCACCGCGTCGAGATCCCCGCGGATCCCCTCGGCGTGGCGCAGCGAGTCTCGGATCGCCCGCCGGTGTACTGACTCGCGCACGCGTAGAGCCCGGCGCCGGCGGCGCTGAGCGCCCAGCACCGGCCGGCGTGCAGGCTGCCACGGGCAGATGACCAGATAGCGCAGCCGCAGCGGTTTGATCGTCCGCGCGGTCTTTCGGATCGACTGCTCTTGAGCGATCCCGAGCCGGCGCATCGCTCTCGCCCGCTCATGCTCGCCCGCGTCCTCGGCGGCGCCGGCCGCGCGCTCGCAGCGGTAGGTCTCCTCCGCGAGCAGCGCCTCCACATCCAAGGCCGTGCCCTGCACATAGAGCTGCATGGATTGCCGGTCGGGCAGACGCGCTGCGATCTGCGCGAACGCCGCAGAGATGCGCTCACCCTCGGCCTGATCGACCGCGAGGGGGTTGACCGTGTCGACTTCGAGATAGCGGACATAGCTGCCGTCCTCGCCGATCAAGAGCCCATCGGACTCGATCGCAGCGACGCCAAGCAACTCACACGCAGAGCGTCGACCCATCAGTCCCAGCGCTCCCAAGGCAGCTCGTCTTCCTCGTCAACGGGCAAGCCCTGCTCGGGGTGCCCGTCCGCCAGCTGCCCGCCCTCGGTGACGATCACGACCCCGCGCGCTCGCCATGATTGCCTCGGTCGGCTCGCCGACAGGGTGTGAGAACTCCAGCGCCAGCGCCACATCGCGCGCAACAGCGCGCTGAGCTGCAGCCCACCGCTCTCCGACACATACGTCAGCGCGGCCGGCAGCCCGATCACGAACACGCAGAGCGTCATCGCCGGCTTCGTCGGCACGTGCGCAAGATGGACCACCCCGAACAGCGCGGCGCTGCCAGCGAACAGCGCAACCCACTGCTTGCCCGTGAACCACACCAACTTCGGTGCCTCATCGAGTGAGCGGAACGTGCGGTGAATCACTGCCCGCTCCGCCGTCGCGGCTTACGCTTCGCCGGCGGCGCCTGCCGCCCCTTGGGGCCTGCCGGCGGCACTTTCGGCGGCCTTGAAGGTCGCTGTGTTGGTCTCGGCGAGCCGGCGGCTGGCCGGGCCGCGGAGCGCGCGTCTCGCTCTGCCTTGCCGGTGACCTTGCGCCCAGGATGCGCTGCGCCCTGGCCGGTGCTCACCGGTCGCGCCGGGGCCCCGGCGTCCATGCCGGGCGGCTGGACGCGCGGAACCGTCCGCGACGCTGGCGACCGATCACCCGATGCACCGCGCGGGGCTTTTGCTGAGACGGTGCCTTGCGTCTTTGCGCTCGCCACCCATGCCGGCGTCTTGCCAGTCGCCGTGGCTGCCCCAGCGCGAGCACCCCCAGCTCCTGCGCGACGCCGCGCAGGGCCGCGTGCTGCTCTGCGCGAGCCGCCGGCCATCGTCGCCCGCGCGTCACGCGGTGCACCGGCGAGGATCGTCCGTGCGCGCGCCAAGCGCTCGCGCAGCCCGCCGCGACCGCCGGCCCGACTCACAGCAGCGCGAGCTGCACCACCGGCCGCGATGCCGCCGAGCGCTCCAGCTCCGGCCGCGGCCGGTGTCATCCCCGACAGGCCAGTGCGCCGTGCTGCGCCGGCCAAGCCTCTGCGCGCCGCGCCAAGCGGCCCGCCCTCCGGAGCGCCCATCGCGCCAGCCGCGCGACCCGCGCTACACCCCAGCGAAGGGACTCCCTCGTAGGCGACGCTGCGCAGCCGCGCGTGCGCGGCACGCACCCGCTCCCCGCCCGGCATCGTGCTCTGGCCCTGCACGCCACTGGCACTGCCGCCACCGTGCAGAGCACCGCCGAGGATGTGCCTCAGCTCCCCGAACAGCATCAGCGGCAGCTTCACCGCAAGCACGAACGTGATGAGCCCCGCAAACGCCGCAGCGACATGCCCCGGTAGGCCGCCGGCGCCGCCGGTGAAGCTGGTCGCGTCGAGCGTCAGCGCGCCCGCCGTGGCGAACAGCATCGTCCACCCGATCGGCACGAGCACGATCGCCATCAGCGCATGACCCCACACTCTCGCCAGATGCGACAGCTCAGGAATCGGCGCAAGCGCAATCAACGGAGGCCCCGCGCAGAACACCAGCGCCAACAGCACCGTCAACGCCTCCGCGGACGCGAACAGTCCGGCAGCGAACACAACGCCGACGATCACCAGGAACGCGCCGAACACTCCGCCCGCGCCGAGCAGCAGCGCGCCACCAAACAGGACGGTGATGATGCTCGCCAGGCCGTTAGCGACGACCGGGAAGCCGAGGATCGCGTGCGTCAAAGTGTTCGTCGCCGCGACGACCTGCTCAACCAGCCAGCGGTAGGCCACGAGCACCCCGGTAGCCCACGCGCAGCGCGACAACGCGCTCACCGGGTGAGCCGCGCCGGTGAGGCCCATCATCCAGTAGCGCAGCGTGCAGACCGCCAGCGTCACCGGCATCAACGACATGCCCAGATAGGTCATATCGCTCTCCAGTTCACCCACGTGCCCCCAGCTCGCGGGGTCCGGCAGCGCCACAAGATGCTGGATCGTGGCGACAGTGCCGTGCTTGAGAAACCCAGGCACCAGGGCGCCCGCCAACGCCGAGAAGAAGCCCTTGGCTATCGCTTCGATGATGCTGTGCAAGCTCGGCAAGCCGAGGAAAGCCAAAGGTGCAACCTCGCCGCCGCCGGACGCGGCGGAGGCTGCCGGCGCGAACACGAGCAACAGGCAAAGCGAGCCCGCAACCGCGGCCGGCAGCAACCGTGCGTATCGGCGAAAGAGCACCCGCCCCACGCCCCTACGCGACGATCCCACTGATCGACGCGAGGATCGCAAGCCCGACGAGCGTCTTGATCGCCACGTCGTGCGCCCGCGAATGCCCAGCCATGAACATGATCCCGACGACCGCGATCACCAAGCTCATCGCAGTGCCGCCGAGCCACACCAGGCTGCCCTTGATCTTTTCGACGAAGTTCTGCACCCCGGTGATCGGTGTCCCTTTAAATGCACCTGCCGCGTTCAGCGCGTGCGCGTGCGAGTCCGGGAGCACCACGACCACGGCGACCCCGATCACCAATCCGCCCAGCACACCGACGGCCAGCAGCAGACCCGCCTGCCTTCTCTCTCGACAGGCGAGCGCCCATCTGAATGTAAGCGCCATCACTGGCCTCACCTCCTTTGTGTTCGATTGCAAGCTCATGGCGAGAACAGACCTCCTCCCGTCTGTTCCGGGGCCGCCGCAGGCGGCGCGCTCGCGGGAGGCGCCGCCGCCGGCACCGGCGCCGCGGCCGTTGGCGCTGGCGGCACCGGCGCTTCCCCGACCGGCGCGACGGGCGGCGCGACCGTCTCCCTGACGGGAGCCGCCGCCGGGCGCCGCCGCCGCGCGCGAAACACAGGACGTGGCTGCACGGTGCGAGCCGGGTATCGCGGCGCCGCGCGCAGCGTCCTCGAGCTGGGCGCAGGCGCTCGCTTCGACGCCTGCGTCCGATGCTTCGTGGCGGGCCGCTCGCTGCGCGTGATCGCGCTCCGAGCCGGGGTGTGCGAGTGCTGGCCGTCCAGGGCAGAAGCGAAGCCGACAATAATCGCCCACAGCAGGATCGCCGCGCCGACAGCGGTGCCCGCCAGGCGATGCTCGCGCAACCATCCACGAACACTGCGGCCAGCGCCCAGCTCGCGGAGCGCGCGAGGGCGCGGATACACCCCGCGCCACCTCACCGGGCCGCTACGCCCGGCCAGCACATCCTCCACATGCACCACGAACTCCTCGTCCGCCGCCGCCTCCTCGCCTAGCTCCTCGGGCGCTTCGTCGTCGAGCGGCTCGCCATCCGGCCCGCCCGGCTCCGGCTGCCACTCCGACGGCGGCTCAACCGCCGGCTGCGCGAGCAGCACCGTAGGCAGCTCGGACGCCGAAGCGCGATCGGCAGGCGCGGGCGCCGGCGGAGCATCGACCACTGACGCAGCTCGCCGGGCACGGCCCCGCTTGCGTCGCCGCACTCGCGCTGGCGCGCTCGCAGCCTCAGCCTGCTCCGCCTCGACCGCCGCCGGCTCTCGGCCGCCGCTTTCGACCTGCGCCGCGTCAGTCCCCTCGTCGATTGGCTCACCTCCCGGTGCGGCGACGTACAGCGTCACCATCCCGTTGCGAGCCAGGCTGCTGGCGGCCGTCGGCTCCTGCGCCACGACGAGCCCAATCAGCTCCTCCGCACAACCGAACGAGCGGTCAAGACCCGGGCGCAGCCCAGCGCGGCGCACGGCCTGCGCGGAATCGCCGGCCGGCTGCCCAACATAGTCACCGACCGCCTGGCGACCCGATGGGCCACCCCGACGAGCGGACTTGGCGCGCTCGACCGCGCGGCCTGACGATGCGGTTCTGTCGGTCATCGAGGGTTACTGACCTCAACCGCCGCAAACCGGCCAACGAATTAGGTTGGCGCGGAAGTTGGGGTTTGTTGGGAGCCGCCGTGACGTAGGTCAGCCTCCTCTTCGAGTAGCTCATTGGCCCAGGTGTGTGCGGGCTTAAACCACTGTCGGAGGAGGCTGGATGCAGAGGATGACGGACGTGACTGCGACTGTCCACGCGGGCGAGCCCGCGTGGACAGTCGGCATCGATCTGGGGCGCCGCGCGTCGCATGAAGCGGTGTTGCGCGCACATGGCGGGGCCGATCGGCGGCTGCGGTTCACTCATTCGCGTGCCGGTATCGACGGGTTCGTTGGAGAACTCGCCGAGCTTGACGGGCGCGTGCTGGTCGTCATCGAGCCGACAGCGACGAGGTGGCAAGCGCTCGCGGAGCTGCTCTGCGGCGAGGGGCTCGAGGTGCGCCAGGTCCACGCAGCGACCGTCGCGAAGCTACGCGGCGCGCTGGACGTCACCGGCGCGAAGTCTGACCGCGTGGACGCACGCACCCTCGCGGGCGCGGCCGGCTACTCCCATCTCGTGCGGCCCGACGAGCCAGCGGCGGCGTGCGCGCACGCGTTGTGTCTTGAGCGGCTGCGGGTCCGCCGCGAGCGCCGCCGCCTGCGCGGCGCAGTGAAGATCTGCCTCGACACGATCTGGCCCGAGTTCTTGCAGACCTTCCGCGGCGGCGAGCGAGGCATCACAGCCCGCGCGGTGATCGCTGTCACCAGTGGAGACCCCGCACGCGCGAGCAGGCTCGGAGCTATCGAGCTTGAGCGTCGAGTCCGCGCCGCCGCACCCGGACGGCATATCGGGCACACCAAGATCAAGCAGCTCATCGAGAAGACCAGCCGCCCCGTTGGCTACCGCGCAGCGAGAGCCGCCTACGCCGCCCGGCTCAAACGCCTGATGCAACGCCGCGCGCTCGTCGAAGACCAGCTGCAAACGCTCGAGGAAGAACTCCTGCGCCTCTACCCCCAGCTCCCCGGCGCAGAACGACTGAACAGCTTGCCGGGCCTCAGAGAACTCGACCGTGCGCTGCTCCTCGCCGCCGCCGGTGATGTCCGCAGGCTGCGCTCTGCCCGCGCACTCGGCAAGCTCGGCGGCTGCGCACCGATCGCACGCGACTCCGGGAACTCCACGCCGAAACGCAAGATCAGCGAGCGCTGCCGCTACCAGCTGCGAGATGCCGCCTTCCAAGCTGTCCGCCGCCTCATCCGTGCCTGCCCAGCGTTCAAAGCGCTCTACACCAACCTCCGCCAACGCCTCACCGGCACACAAGCCGTGATCGCGTGCGCGAACCGGATGCTCCGCGTGATCTGGCGCATGGTCAACAACGACATCGACTACAACCCCGCGAAGGTCGCCCCTGCACTGAACCGCTAACCCACACCCTTCACGGCTATCGCCTCGCCGACCGACCCGAGCGCAAGCCCGCATCCGCAATTTCGAGCCATCAAGCTCGCTCCGCAAACAAGGGCCCCTGCGCACGCCAAAGACCGCACAAGACCACCGGCCACCAAGGCCGCACACACCCCTAATCAGGCCACGGCGTGCCATCTCACCGCTCACCACACACCCACCGAGCGCGCAGCCAGCCACACCCCGACAACCGCGCCAACAGCACGGCAAACAGCCCCTGCCAAAACGAAACTTGACAAAACGCCAAAGGCCAGTTTCTCTGGGCTACAGTCTCCGCAGCGGCGCGCGACCAACGCGCCGGCCAGCGTTCAAGCCACCGCGCGCTCGGCGATAGGCCCGCGAGGCCTGTGCCGTCTACCTACAGTTGCTGCGTCGGCTCGCCGGGCGCCCGCTTCGCGTGGGACGCAAGAGCGCGAGGCGTGGAGGACTCTCGTTGCCTCGTCCAATTCTAGAGTCTCGATAGCGAGGCTGGCTACGCCTGCTTGCGGCAGAAGGTGGGCGCGACGGGGTTGAGCCCTCTATAGACATCGCTTCGAGATCCGCCGAAAGTGCGCTTTGCAAACCGAGGGCACCCACAATTTTCAGAGATGCTCGGAGCTCGGCGAGCTACGGCCAGTGGAACCGGGCTGAGCCTGCGCCGCCGGTGTTGCTCCCCGCCGCAGGCACCGGGCGCTTTCGCCCTTTCGCTTCGAGGTCGCGGTGGGCTCGCAGGTAAGCCTCGCCCGCCTCGTCGGTGAGTTGAAGCAACGCCAGGATGATGAGTCCGGCCGCCTCGCCCTTCTTGGACGCAAGGGTCGTGGCCGTCACGCGCGTGAGTGAGATCAGCGCGGAATGGCCGGGGTCCGCAAGCCCCGCAGGACTTGGGCCGGTAAGAAGTGCGCCGCGACCGTCGGTCGGGAGCAGGTCCGGGGTCCAGGTGATGCCCTTGGGGTTCGCGTGGATGCCGTGGCTTGCCATCCGGTAGTACGGGCGCATGTGCTGCGTCCCCACGCTCAGCTCGATTGCAGCCAAGGTCACGTTCTGCTTGGAGTAACGTGGATCCTTGGCTGCAAGGGCGGCCTGCGCCCATCCATAGGGGCCGCCGAACCGCGATCCGTAGCGCTGGATCAGTGCATCGAACCGCTGCTTCGTAGCTTCCACTTCGCCCTCCGAGTAGGGCGTCTCGCCCAAGCTCTCGGCGTGCTTTTGAAACTCCTGCATCCCCCGCCAGGCTTCGACCGTCTCATGGGCGAAGTAGCGCTCAGCGCAGTCGTCGCCGTTCTCCGCGATGAAGTCCGCAACGATCGCGACCTCGTGCAGCGCTCGCCAGCGCGCGAGGCCGGCCTGTCCATAGCCCGCCTTCAGCAGCACCAGCACCTCCTCGGCTATTCGGCAGGCCCGAGCCAGAAGCCGCGACAGCGCCTCAAACACAAAGTCGTGCTGGCCATCCGGCGGCACGTGCTTCTCGTAGAAGAACTCCCCGGCCTCAAAGGCGACCTTCATCACCATCTCCGCGAGATCAAAGGCCGGCCCCCAGTGCTCGGCCAGCCGCTTCTCGGACTCCGCGCGCCAGCCACGGCGGTGCTCCAGCATCCCCGGCGCGTCCTGCTTGAGGCGCTCCACCAGCCCCTTCGCCGAGTCCTCTATCGCCTGCGAAACGGCCGTAGAGATGAGGTCGTCTACGTTGTCCTCCAACTTGGCCAACTGCTCCGGTGTCAGACCCTCCAGAGCACGCTCCAAGCCATCCTCCATCGCCTCCCGGAAGTTCTCGTCGTAGTCGTACTCCATACGCTGACCGTAGCCTCTGCTCCGGCCGTCGTCGGGGTGGTGATCCATCCCAGCTGGCCCCATCAGCGACCCAGCCGAACCACGGTAGCGTTGGACAGGTGACCGACCGGACGCAACTTCCCAGCGCCGACAGGATCCGAAAGCACGGCGGCGAGCTCGTGGCCTACGTGCGAAGCAACTTCCCGATGCGTTTCTATTCAGGCGAGAGCTGGTGGTCAACCTTTGCCGCCGCATCTGTGCTGAGAATGACTGACACCGTTGAGCACATCACTACCGAGCTAGGAACGATGAGCAACGGCGACTCGCTCACCCTCGTGCGCGCCGTCTACGAGCAAGGGGTCACTCTGTGCTGGATCGCGATCGACCCAGAGCCCCATCACGGACGGTGGCGCGCACACGCGCTGGCATCTGACTCGAAGCTCCACGCCGATGTCGAGCGGTTTGGCGCCACGCTCGATCCAATCCCCGAACCAGACAAATCGGCCGTCGGGCTACCGTCGATGGAGCAACGGGCAGAAGAAGCTGATCAGCACTGGCATGGAAAGGTGGCGGGCCTGCACGCCGGCACGCATCTCTTCAGCTTCCGTGGCCTGTATGCGGCGCTATATCGCACCGCGAGCCGGCCGACCCATGCCTCGTATGGGGCAGTCGCCGAATACGTTGACGACGGGACGCGACCTGTCGTGGTGCAGAGCCCAGCCGCATCGAAGCCGGGACTAGCCGTCCTCGCAGTTCCGCTGCTTGGCATGACGCTCGCCGTACTGGCCTCCCGAGTCCAGTGGATCAATGCGGACAGGGTGCGCGAAATCGTAGGGCGCCTCGCGTGACCAGAGCTTTCGGACGGCGTCGTGATCACGTCCGTCAGCGTCGGCGCCTCTAGGTCGTCCATCTCAGGAGCCGGACGGTGTGCTTTGCCGTGCTCGCAATCCGCACGGAAGCATTCGTCTCGTGCGTTCGTGACCTCGGCCTCACGCCCTGTCGGCTCTCGGTGTTGCTGTTGCTTCTGAACTACCGCAGAAGTGACGAGCGACGTTATCCTAGATCGGCTCTGCGGGACCATTCCGCGGGCTCACCGAACAGGAACGGCGCGGCGCGAGTCAAGTTGCATTCTGCTCATGCCGATGTCCTTCCCAACGTGCCCACGCATCGAGAATTGCCGCTAAATACCAGACGCAGGAGCGGGTCGGGCTGGGCAGTCCTAGCCGCGCTGCTCGTGCCCTTGGCCGGTTTCTGGCTCGGCGTCGCCTACCTGCTCCGCGAACGCATCGGGAAGGGTCTCGCAATGATCCTGCTCGGCTTCGTGTGCTTCGGAGCTTGGGGAGTTGTTATGAGCGTGGCTTTCGCCGTGGGTACCGAGCAGGCGGTTAGCGAAAGCCTCCGTCGTGCCACGCATCGCCCAGCATCGATGCGAATTGGCGGCGCGACGGCTGACGAATACACCAGGCGCGTGAGGGCCTGCGAGCACAAAACCTCGACAGCGAGCCAGCGAGGAATAGAAGAGTTAGACGCTTGCATGGCACGCGCGGGCGAGTAGGACGACCGCGCGAGCGCCAATGCTCGCAAGATGGCGCTCTGGCGCCTGATGCTCGGCCTGCCGTCCAGCAACAGGCTCGATCTGCAGAACTATGCAGGAGCCTTCCGGCGGGTGGCGAAGGTTAGACGCCAAATGGCGAGCCAGCCCGAGGGCGAGCAGGACGTGACGATCGCGCAGCTCATGGCCGATCCGGTTACTGCCGTTGCAAAGGTCACGAATGAGGCCATCAAGCAGCTGGAAAAGAGCGCAAGCGTGTTCGTGGCGATTGTTGGCTTCGCCCTCATCGTCTTTTCGGCACTCGACGTCACGGTGCTCGCCAAGCACAGCGGCTTCGATCAACTTTCGACCGGCAAGTTCGACACGCTCGTGATTACTGGCTTCGTGCTGCTACTCGTTGGCGGTAGCTTCCGCATGTTTCTCGGGTATCGGAAATCAGAGTTGCAGAGGAGCTATCAGGAGTGGGTGCAAAGTCGTGCCGGCCTTGAGGCCGATGCCCAGATTAGGCGAACTGAGAAGATCAACGAAAAGGCGCTTGAGGGACCCCCGGCCGGAGGAGTCAATCCCTAACGCGCATAGCCTGCGTCTGGACCGCCGGCCGAGAACAACCACTGGCGCCCTTCAGAAACAGCACGCTGTCGTGGGCGGGATGCTGTCTCCTCGCAGCGCCGGCGACTAGTGCTTTGCAGGCGATCCGAATGTCTCGCCGGTATCTACCGTCGTGCCTGCTCTGGACGATGACCGGCTCTCAGACGCGACGACGCGGGCGCTCCGATCCCGAGCTGGCGCTGTCGAGAATCGTCCAAAGAAGTCGCGCGCTCCGAGGTGGCCGTCGGACGAAAGCAGTCATCGGCCTGAGAATGATCAGCTGCGTCGGTCGCTTCGGCGAGTGGCTAAAGAGCAGGCCCGAGCAATATGATGTCCAGCGGTGTGGGGGCGTCGCCCAAAGACCGACGACGCCGAGCGGCGTCATAGGGAGCTTGTCGGCGCCGTTGGGGCGCAGACCGAGGCTGTCGAGGCCGGATCGGCGTCCAATCGCCGCTGGCAGGTCGTCGCTGCTGCGTTGGCGGCGCTTGGATTGGTCTTTACCCTCGTCATCTGGCATCCCTGGGCCACTAGTTCCGCGTCAACTGGCGCGCAGCCGAGCCTAAAGGCGGTCGTGACGCTGCTTCCTGGCTCGCATAACGCGTTTCTGCCTCGGAACATTAAGACCGTTTCCGATCCGCCTCCTCCTGCCGCTAGTCAGACGGAAAGCCTTTGTGGATTGTGGTGGCAGCGGTGGCTCCCGGCACAGGCAGCGGCCGAAGATGCCTCTCCAACGGTGCAGATCTCGGCGCCCAGCGGTGCGGACGCAGCCGTGGTGGCCGCTAGCGTGCATGTTTATCGGGCGTATGCGCCGTCGACCGTCTCGTATGTCATCTGTGCCACTGGTGCCGGCCCCGAACCAGGGACACTGCTCGATGTCAATCTCGCCCGGCCGTACCTCTCCCCGACCATCGTCGCCGACGACGGCTCGAACACACCACTCGCGGTGCCGAACGCCGTTATCAACATCGCTCCCGGCCACACTGAATACATTGCGGTCACGCCCACGGGCGCAGCAGAGATGTACGAATGGTCAGTGACGTTGGACATTGTGGTCGCTCAGCGCCACCAGTTGGTCACCTTCGGCTCGCCGCAGCGGCCATTGCGGAGCTGGCTGGGCGCCCGACCACCGGACAACCGCTCTTACACTTTCAGCATACAGTCACGGCGATGGGTCGTCGGGGCTTGACCCGTCTTCTCACCAGTTCTCGCTCCCAAGCGAGTTCAGACTCTGTTCGCTTGGTACGTATGGCGTAATCTCGTGGATGTCTACGCCATCGGGCTTCACGCTGAAAAGCGCCGTCGCGCCCTCGGCGTCTTGCTCCGAGAACGCTATCCACTGGCCGTCTGGCGACCAAGTCGGACCTCCGGTAACGTTACTGACAAGGCGATGCAGCGCCGTCCCGTCAGGGTGAATCAGCCAGATGCCATTTTCGAAGCTCATCCCGCCCTTCGCTACACAGAGGTCAAATGCTAGCCATTTCGCGTTTGCCGACCAGCTGGGGTTTGCCGCAGCGCAAACGTGGGACGTGCCACGGAACACGGTTACTTGATGCGTCCCGTCGGCATTCACCAGCTTCAGCGACGGTCCTTCAGTTCGGTCACCGTTGAAGGCGTAAGCGATAGTCGATCCGTTTGGCGAGATGGCGAGCGCGTTTGCCATTCCGCTGTCTCGAACGATCTCGCGTCGGTCCGACCCGTCCGGGTGCATCACCCAAATGCCATCCTGGTCGTCGTAGGCAATGATGGCTGGGTGGCCGCCCCACGCGACGAACCGTACCTGGTCAGGTGGTGGGACCGCTAGCACGAGTCTTAAGCCGGTTCCGTTCGGCCGGATTGCATACAACGTAGTGCTCGGGCCAGCTTCGTAGTCGGTGCTGCGAAATAGAACCCACTGATGGTCCGGAGACCAAATCGGGTCGTCGGCGTTGAGGTGTGCCCCGACCAGAACTCGCATCGCGCCGTGCGGCTGCGGCGACACCAAAGCGATTTCCGCGACGCCGCGCTGAACGGCGATGGGAGGCTCTACTGCGGTCCCCCCACACCCAGCCTGTACGACTGCGAGCGCAATCACCACGAGCAACCCGAGACAACTGCGGCCCCTAGTCCCGGGCGACGAACGCACGACGGGCAACGTATCAGAGTGCGTTCCGGCAAGCCGTCCGTGGCAGGTGCCGCGGTTCCCGAGACCGTTGCGTTTGGTGGCAACGAGGCGGTGAGCCAACTTCTTGGCGCCGCTACCACTCCGGACGAGCGACGACAGTCCTTCCCGTCTCGCGGCTCGCTCTTGCATCCGACGCGAAGCAGGCACCCGACGGCGCGATGCCGAGGACTCAGGTTGACGGCAGAGCGTCAGCCGTGTGCCGCGAGCAGCCGGGCGTACGCACTGAAGCGGGGGTCCTCGAACCAGCCGGGGGCGCGCACGATCGCCGGCGGCAGGTCGCGGTAGATGAGTACCGCGCGCCCGCGGGCGATTTGCCTCAGCCACGGTGGCGGCCCGGCCTTCTGATGACCAACGCTCAACGTGTGCCGTGCCAGCCCGGTTGAACTGGAGGCGTTGGCGACCGGCTCCTCGCCGAGTAGCTCCGTGAGATAGCCCGCGCTTGTCGGCTCAGCCAACGGCGGAATGAACACCTGCGCGGTCGACGCTGCGCAGATGGCGTCCCGGGCCGCGCGTCCGTAGCGCTGGTCGATCTGTGCGATCGACTGCCAGATCGTCGCGATCACGATGCCGTGATCCCCGCATTGCGACAGCCACGGTGCGAGGTTCCTGACCGGCGCGATGTTCGCCGCCTCATCCATCAGGATGAACAGCCGCGGGTCCAGCACGCCGTCTCTGCGCGCCTTGACGATCGCCGCCTCGTACATCGCCGCGACGAGCGCGAGGATCACGGGCCGTAGCGCGTCCTGGTCGTGGCCGGCCGCGACGACGTAGATCGTGTTGGCTTTGCCATCGAGGAACCGCTCGGGCGTGAGATCCCCGACCGCACGGGCGGCGACCTGGGGGTAGCGGTAGGCGCGCAGCAGATTCAGGGCGCTCATCACGGTCGTCTCGCGGTTGCGCTCGTCGCGGCGGCTGACACCCTCGAGCTGGTCGGCGGCGGCCGAGGCGCCCGCGCCCTTCAGGCAGGAGATTGCGTCGGTGAAATCACGCGCGTCGAGCCAGCGCACCAGCTCACTCATGCTCTCGCCGGCTATCGCAGCCGCGTGCAGCAGCGGCGCCAACATGCTCGCCGCCTCCTTGTCCCAAAACTCGTTGGCGGCGTTGCTGCTGTCGGGGTGCGCGGCTGAGGCCAGCGCTTCGCCGGCCCGGATCGCGCCCGGCCAGCTCCGCGCCGGCACGAGCGGCGTGAAGCCCGCGCTCGAACGATCCCCGAACGGGTCATACACCCACACGCGGCCGAGGCCACGCCGGTACGGGGCGGTCGCGTCGTAGATGTCGCGCTTGGTCGAGAGCACCAGCGTCGGCCCGTGGTGATCCAACAGCCACGGCACCACGAAGCCACTGGACTTCCCCGCACGGGGCGGCGCCACGACCATCGGCTGAACCTCAAGCTCGGCCGCGAGCGTCCGTGCCGGCACCCGGCCGATCACACCCAGATACGGGCGGCCCGACACCGGCCCTTGGACCCACAGGCGGCGCAGGTCTGCGGGCACCGCCCAGGTGCGCTGGCGCACCCAGCCACGATCGACCGCGCGCCGCGCGACCGTGCGCTGCTCCTTGCCAAGCGGCGAGCCAGCGCGCCACGAGCGCATCCGCCGGTAGACGCTCCAGACCCCCCAGCCGAGCAACGCCAGCAGACAGGCCGCGACGAGCACGTATGCAGGCGCTCCCGGTCCAGTCGCCCGCTCAGCCGCTGTCGGAAATGCACGGTATGGCGTGCTCCAGCCGCCGCGCATCACCAGCCGCCACATCGCTCGCGCGGCGTCGCCGGCCGGGAGGCGCATCGGCGCATGCAGCGAGATCAGGCGCGCGGCCTGCGTCCAGCACCAAGGCCCCACGCCGCTGATGAGACCCCCCAGCGCGAGCACGCCCGCGCCGACGATGAGAAGCCTCATCGCAGGAGGACGCCCAACCGCGTGAATCCTCATGCGGTGCCCGTCGATCGAAGGGCTCGCCCCTGCCGCAGCGGGCGGGCGCGCGGTGGGTCTGTGTCTGTCATCGGTGCTACTGACCCCCAGCGGCTCGAACCGGCCGACGAATTTCACGACCTCGACCCTCGGCTATCCGCGCGAGCCTCCACACG
Source organism: uncultured Solirubrobacteraceae bacterium (assembly GCA_963838405.1). Taxonomy (GTDB): domain Bacteria; phylum Actinomycetota; class Thermoleophilia; order Solirubrobacterales; family Solirubrobacteraceae; genus Palsa-744. Next base: position 568,471 of record CAWIRA010000001.1, read on the forward strand.
CGCGCGCACACCAAGGCGTCTCCGGCGCCAACGGCGCCCATGCGGCCGCCTGCGCAAATTCGCTGGCCGGTCGGGACTGGTTGTGGTCAGTAACCCACGACGGCCGCCGACAGGACGCGGCCGCGATAGCAAGGAGACACAGACGATGGCGCCCAAACAGCGGCGAGAACGGGTCACGGTCACTTCAGAAAGCGTGAGACGACTGGCTGTTCAAGTAGTCCCCGTTGGTTGTCGGTACGTCGTGTCTTGCCCCATTTTGGACACCGCCGGACTAGCGCTTCGGCCCCCTATCGGGGGCTTCCCTGCGCCCTGACGGGCTCCGGCTCCGCGCGCCGGTCGGCGTCCTTTTTGGGCTGCGTCACTAGCACCAACAACCACCAAACAGGAGGAACAGCAATGAACAACATCAACCGCGTAGTCATCACCGGCAACCTCACCGCCGATCCCGAGCTGCGCTCGACCCCGAGCGGGACGCCGGTGTGCAGCCTGCGGATCGCCTGCAACACGCGTCGCAAGGACGGCGAGGAGTGGGTCGACAAGCCCAACTTCTTCAACGTCACCGTGTGGGGCGCCCAGGGCGAGAACGTCGCCCGGTACCTCTCCAAGGGCCGCCCGGTCGCGATCGACGGGCGCCTGGAGTGGCGCGAGTGGGAGGCCCAGGACGCCAGCAAGCGCCAGGCCGTCGACATCATCGCCGACTCCGTTCAGTTCCTGAACAACGGCAACGGCTCCAGCGACGGAGCCGAGCCGGTGGCGGCAGGCGTGGGTGTCGAGGACGACATCCAGTTCTAGGGCCAGGCGGCCCGCGCTCGGACCGGGGCGCGGGCCACAAGCCCAACGGCCAAGGACACGACCATGAGCCAACACCTTCTCATCGACCACACTCTCGAAAGCCTCAGAGCCCGCGACGGACGGCTGCGCGCCCTGTGGCAGATGACAGTTGCGCAGCGGGTCGCGGCGAGGCGCCGCGGCGAGCTGACGCTTGAGCAGTGCTCGGCGTGGGCGGCACGCTACCCCGAGCAGGTGCCACTGCTCAACGGCGAGTTCGAGTACCTCGCCCCGCTCACCCCGGAGGTCTGCGAGTGAGCGCACACCCCGAGCCGCCCGCCAGCGAGCTGCTCACCTATCTACGAATGCTCGCGGGCGACTCGCGTCACAGCCAGTTCTTTGACCTGCGCTACGCCGCACCCGACGGGGTGATGCGCCAGCGGTTCGTCTCCGTCCTGCGTATCCGTCAGCTCGCGGGCCGAATCACAGCTTCGGCGAGGCGTGCCGACGTGTATGTCGGGGTCGCGCTGCGCGACCGCGCGCACGGCGACAAGAGCGCGATCAGCGGCTCGCACCTGCTCTACATCGAGTGCGATGACCCCGGCGCTCGCGAGCGCGTGGAGGACTTCGCCTGCTCGCCGTCGATGATCGTCGCCTCCGGCTCACCCGGGCACCTGCACGTCTACTGGCGCTTGCTGGAGCGTGCGAGCAGCGCCCAGGTCGAGAGCACCAACCGCCGTCTCGCGGTGCTCCTCGAGGGAGAGCCCGGCTGCGCGGACATCGTGCGAGTGCTCAGGCCACCGACCAGCCTGAACCACAAGCACACGCCGCCCGTCGCGGTGAGGCTCCTACAGCACAACCCGAACGCGCGTTACGCCCTGCCGGAGCTGACCGCCAGCCTTCCAAGCGACCCCGAGCCGAGACAGTCGTGCGCCGCACGGGCGTCGCACAGCCGCACCGACCGCGACGCGCTCGACCGCGAGCTGCTCGCGATCCCGGCCAGCGAGTACGTCCGCGTCCTGGCGAGCCTCACTTCCAACCGCGCAGGCAAGGTGCTCTGCCCCTTCCATCAAGAGAGCAGGCCCAGCCTCCAGCTCTACCCCGACGGCACCTTCTACTGCTTCGGCCGCCACAGCAAAGACCGCGCCTGCCACAAGGGCGGCACGATCTTCGACTTCGCCGCCGCCAGGTGGGGCCTCGGCACACGCGGCAACGACTTCCTCGAACTCCGCCGGCATCTAGCGACGACGTTCGGCATCACACAACCACCCCACGGAGGTTCCTGATGTCACAGACCACAGACGAGCACGAGGGCATCCTCGTCGAGACCGCCACCGCGAAGCTGATGACGCGATGCGTCCTCGACAACGGCGCGGAGCCCAACTACGCGACGGAGAAGCTGATGCGCGCGTTCCGCTCGATCGTCCGCGCGCTCGTGCGCCACCTGCACGTAGACCCGCGGCAGCTCGTCAAGGCGATCGAACGAGAGGTCATCCGATGACGGCGCCCGCCGGCCGCCGCGAGCCTCGCTGGCGATGGGGGCACTGCCCCCGCTGTCACGGCGATGCGTGGATCGACACGCACGACCCGCTCAACGTCGCGTGCTCGCGCGAATGCAACGGCTTCTCGATCTGGGCCTTCCTCGAGAGCGTCTACAGATGGGAGCAGCAGTCCGGCGACGTCCTCGACCTTTACAGCTTCGATGACCACGAACGCCCCTCAAACGAGGCGCCCTCGCGATGAAGCAATCACACCCGGCGCCCCTCGGGCTCACCGTAAGCGTGCTGGCCGGCTGCGGCTCGCCCCAGCTCCAGAGCGAACCATCGAGCAGCCGCCCGGCGGCAGACGATGGCCGCTGCGTCGAGCGTGACGGTCTGCCCGATCCTCGCTGCACGCCCGGCGCGATCCGCTCCGGCGTCTCGCTCGTCACGATCTGCGCCTCCGGGTACAGCCGCTCCGTCCGCCCGCCTGAGAGCTTCACCGAGCCGCTGAAGCTCCGCCAGATGCGAGCCTACGACCTGCCAGGGTCTCCACGCGACTATGAGGAGGACCATCTCGTGGCACTGTCGATCGGCGGGGCGCCGCGCGACCCCGCAACCTGTGGCTCGAGCCCCGCACAGGCCCGAACAACGCCGAGCAGAAGGATCAGCTTGAGACCTGGGCCGCACGGATGGCCTGCTCCCGGCGCATACCCCTGGGGCGCCTGCAGCGCGCGATGGCAAGCGACTGGATCGCGCTTTACGGCGAGGCCGGCGGCGAGCGCGTGCTGCGCGACTACCCGCCCGGCGGCTAAAGCCTCCCCGCTGTCGGATCGTCCCTCCGACGCGGACCCGGGTACAACGTCGGAACCAGGATTCGCTCCTTGAGCATCTCATGGAACCAGTGGCTCGGCAAGCGCGGCAGCGGGCGCTGGCGGCGATCCGGCGGGGAGCTAAGTGATCAGTGAGCCTCGACCTGGCGGTAGCCTTCCGAAATCGTAGGGTCATCGGGGTTTCTAGGGTAGCTGCCTTCGAGAACTACCAAGAATCGGTTGAGCCATGCTTCAACGCCGAGTTCATCAATGAGGTGCTTGTTGGCGTCTATCCACTGTGTTCGCGGGATGATCGCCTCGTGCGAGCCCGCTAGATCGGGGTCGATCGAGATCGCGTAGAACGGGTTGATCAGCATGGCCGTCACGTCATCTTTGCTCGGCATGGACGCTTTCCTCACTTAACTAATGAGATTATATGTCAAGGGGGCCCCGCAGTCGAGGCTGATCGGCGGCGGGCGGCTTGCACCGGCTTGTCTGCGGCAGGACAATGGCTCGTAGCGTGGAAACGCGTGACATGGCGCAGCGCTCAAATATCGAGTGGACCGAGGTCACCTGGAACCCCGTCACTGGCTGCGATCAGGTCAGCCCCGGCTGCGCTCACTGCTACGCGAAAGCCTTTGCCGAGCGCTGGCGAGGAGTGCCAGGGCACCACTACGAGCAGGGTTTCGACCTTCGCCTGTGGCCCGAGCGGCTGTCGCAGCCGCTCGAATGGCGGCGACCGCGTGTGGTCTTCGTCAACTCCATGAGCGACCTCTTCCACGAGCGGATCCCGGCGACGTTCGTCCAAGAGGTATTTGAGGTCATGTCGAGCGTTCCACAGCACACCTTCCAGATCTTGACCAAGCGCCATGAACGGCTAGTTGAGCTGGCCGATACGCTGCCCTGGCCTGAGAACGTATGGATGGGCGTCAGCATCGAGAACCGCCGCTTTGTGCACCGAGCTGATTACTTGCGACAAGTACCAGCTGCCGTCCGCTTCGTCAGCGCCGAGCCGCTCTTGGGGTCGCTCGAGGGATTGTTGCTGGACGGCATCGACTGGCTCATTGCCGGTGGCGAGTCGGGGCACCAGCACCGCCCAGTACGCATCGAGTGGATCCGCGAGCTTCGCGACCAGTGTGCAGCCGATAGCATCGCCTTCTTCTTCAAGCAATGGGGCGGCCGAACGCCAAAGGCCGGGGGACGCGAGCTCGACGGGCGGACGTGGGACGAGCTACCCGAGATGCACCGCCTACCCGAGCCCGTCTGAAAACGTCGTCGGGCATCTGACCTAGCTGATTTCATGTGGTGTCTATGACGCCACCGCTCCAGCCGATCGATTTCTTCGACGATGCGAAGCCAACGTCGCTGCACAAGCTCGATATCTTCGGCAAGTATCTCCCGCCGCTGACATACAAGCTCGGCAGCGGCTGGAAGAACATCTGGATCATCGACGGTTTTGCTGGGACCGGTGCTTATCGATCCGGACAGTCGGGATCGCCTCGCCTTGCCGCTCAGTGGGCCCGCACCGAGGAGATCAGGCGGAAATATCCGCTCGTTCGGTGCATCAACGTTGAGAGCGATCCGAGCTGTTTCGCCGAACTTGAGCGCCATCTGGTGCCCTGGAAGCACTTGGTCGCCAACCTGCCAGGCGCGTTCGCCGACGAACTCGATGTGATTCTCGGTCGAATCGGTCGCGATCCGGCGTTCTTTTTCCTCGACCCCTTCGGTGTCAACGGGATCGAGATGGCGGTTATCGAGCGGATCCTAGAGCGGCAAGGGCGCAAGACGGAGTTGCTCATCCACTTCAGTGATAAGTCCTTCAAGCGAATGGCGGGACACTCTGACGAGGACGACGATCGTTCGTCACTCGCGAAGAAGCTCGCCGGCTCAAAGCTCGCGCGTCTCGATGCGGTCATCGGGACGAAGCTGTGGCGACCGTGGTGGGAAGGTGGCGAGGTCGATACGGATGCCGCGTTGGACGCTACCCTGAAGCTCTACCTCTCGCAGCTTCGGGAGCGCGGTTTTCGCTACGCCCACGAGATTCCTATCCGGGAGGCGTTGGACAGCCGGCCGCCCTACCGACTGGTGTTCTGTACGGAATCGCCGCATGGCGTCGAGCTCATGAGCGACATCGCCTGCGTCTACGAGCGTCGACTATGGGATCGGGCACACGAGGGAACGTTCGACCTGATGCTCGCCGAAGAAAGCCGCAGCCGCGGTGACGGTGGCCTACGAGACAGGATCCATGCGCTGGGCGTGGCTCACGGGACACTCAGCCGACAGCAGATCATCCATGCACTTGCTCCGCAGCACTTTGGCCAATATCGGTCGAGCGAGTATGCCAAGGCGATCCGGGAACTGGTATCGATCGGAGGGATTGACCGCAGCTCGACGAGCGGCATCGAGGATCGTGAGCCGCTGCGCTTCGTCGGCCTGGCGCAACAGTCGCTGCTCAGCGGATAACGATGTCCTGGGATCAGGGCCACCGAGTAACAGCGAGACCATGGTTCGGCAAAATTGGAAAGACGCCTACGCTGCCCTTCGAGCACGGAGTGGCAGCGTCGACGGCGAGCAGCTAGCGCTCGCGAGTCAGCTCAAACTGCGGATCTCGTCGCGGCTGCCCGCAACTGTGGCTGCCGTCCTGATCCGGGAACGATTGGCTGTACCGCTGCGGGCAGCACCGCCGACGGAGCCGTCACATGGGCAGCTGGAATATCTCTCCGACCTTCTCGAGTGGCTTGAAATCCGACGTCCCACTCCGACCGATACACAGCAACGGGTCAGCGCATGGCTTGAGGTGCTGGAGCTACGGCGGGCCGCAAAGGCACTTCGCGACCTGCGGCCAGCCCCGGGCGACATCGTCATCCCCATCAATCAACCGGAGGAGCCAGGCGAGATCGTGTCGATCAGCGATCACGACGGCCGGATAAACATCGCTGGCCCAGGTGGGAGGGGACTACGCCCCCATGAGATCCAGATAGAGGCACGAGCGAACGATTCCAGTCGTGAGGCGTCGGAGGCCCGCCGGCTGGCAGCTAACCGGGCGGCGCTACGAAGCGGAACTGATGACATGCCCTCGCAGGAGAAGATCGCACACCTCCAGCCCCATCGTGTTACTGGTTCGCTTGAGCCAAGTGTCCTGGTGAACCTGGAACGAACCGTCGACGATGCGCGGGACGAGAAGCCGATCCAGGCCTTTATCCAGCGATACCCCCAAGTCTTGGCGGCCCTTTGTGGCCCAACCAGTCTTGGCACGTACGTTCGCAGTCAACCATCGCTCGGTGGCCAGCTCTATCCAGACTTTGCTATCGCCGTCGTTGACTCTGCCGGTGTTCATTGGACACTCCTCGAGCTGGAGAGCCCGAGGGCAGCTGCTGGCCTCAAGAGCGGGCAGCTATCCCAGAACGCAAGAACCGCGGTACAGCAGGTGCTGTCATGGCGCGAGTGGCTGATCGACAATCTGGCAACAGCCCGCTCGTCCGGGAAGCACGGTCTCGGGTTGACCGACATCCGATCCGAGTCTCCGGCAATCGTGCTGATTGGGCGACGGTCGTCCACTAGACCGGTGTCTCCGCTGGTGCAGCGCCGATTGTCGGAGACGCAGCACGTTACATTGCACTCGTATGATTGGCTGCTGGACGCCTTGCGTGCTCACAGGGGGCAACCCGGCGGGGTACTCATCCGGTCGCCCGGCTCACTTGAGTTTCAGTGAGGTCGGACCCAGCTCTTGTTCAAGATAGCGTCGACGATCGCTACCATCTTTGGAGTTTTCAAGTTCGCCGTGGAAGCGTCGGGGACCAAAGCTCCCACTGCCGCCGATTTCCTCGGTTACGCCGGTACGGCTGGGGCCGGAGCGCTAATCGGAGTTTGGGTTGGCGCGCTCTTGGTGGCGGGCGCAGCCGCGCTCACGGGCACTCTTGACAAGCTTGACCTAGAAGCGAACGCGGACGTAATCAACTCGGTCACCGGCGGGGTGGGGGCTGCCATCGCCATCGTGAACTCAGGGGCAGACCCTCACGACCCGTTCTTCCGGCTACTAGGGGTAGTCGTGCTCGGAATGTGTGCATACTATCTTCTCTTCCGACGCTTTCTTATTACTTAGCTGCCCAGCGGTGTCATCTGCCCAGCGCCCCCGACGCCATCCACTGCGCAAGTGCGCAAGCTCCCCTCGGCGGCCGATTCGCTGGGCGTACTCTTCAACTAGTGGTTCATTCGTGAAGTTCGCAGGTGGTTGGAGGGGCGTTGTGGTCGTTGCCGAACTCGTTGCTGTGCTGTTCGGCGATGATGGGGTTCGGTATGCCTGCGCTGGCGAAGCGGATCGAGATCGGGGTTGAGGATCCGGCGGAGCTCGAACGGATCGTGCGCTCCAGTATCGCGGAGGTGCGGATGGTCGAGCGCGCTGAGATCGTGCTTCGGGCTGCGGAAGGCCGCTCGGCTGCGGAGATCGGCCGGCTGTTGGGGTGTTCGGCGAACACAAGAGGTCACCGACTGGCTCACAGAGCACCCGCGCTGGAGCTTCCAATACACCCCCACCCACGCCTCGTGGCCGAACTAGATCGAGATCTTCTTCTCGATCCTCTGCCGCCGGCTGCTCAAGCACGGCATCTTCTTCAGCGAGGAAGACCTCGCCGAGCAAATGCTCGCATTCATCGAGACCTACAACCAAACCGCCAAACCCTTCAAGTGGACCTACACCGGCAAGGTCCTCGAGGCATAACCAACAAACTTCACGAATAAACCACGAGGCCTCATGTGTCCCCCGGGCGCATCGCACAATCGGCGTTGACCGACGAGGCTAGAGTGCCTGTGCCGTCTGCTTAGCGCATCTAACGTCCCCGGCATAGTTAGAATTCATCAGCGAGCCAGATGGGGGTTTCTTGCTGTGCGTGCAACGTGCTAACCGCTCGTGGGGGTAGTAGGCTCATCCTGTGCGTTGTCCCCGTTGAGCGCCGACTGGGGCTCCGCGTGGCTTGGATCTGCCGATTCCAGGGAGGCAGCAGCCGTACTTGTCGGCAAATACCTGGTAGCTGGCGAGAGCGCGGTGGTATGTGGAGTTGGCGATAGCACCGATCGGATGCGCGTTCGCGGCTTCGAAGCTGTGACCCCTCTGTGCTTTGGTCTCTGGTCCTGGTCGAGGAGTGCTCTGGAATAGACAACGGCGCCACAGTGACAGACGGCACCACAGGCAGGACAGTCATATCCCTTCGCTGCGCTGTCGTTCGTCCAATAGTTGTCGATAGTCATGACCGGGCAGAAGCCGCTGTGCTTCAAGACACCGGCGAACTGCGAACCGGCTGGTGGGTCCCACGCAAAGGCCAGCATTGCAGTGGCACCTTCGCTAGCGCACCATTTGAGACCCGCCTCCGTAAGCTGCGTAGCTACCCCGCGCCCACGGTAGGATGGCGCCACAGCGATACTCCTAAGCAGCCCGACGGCGTGGTTGCACCACAGCAGTCGCAGACGCTCGGCAATATCATCCTGGCCGTTCGGCAGGAAGCGGCAAATGCTTTCCTTGCTTACGAGATAATAGGTCACGGCGCCAAGGAGCCGATTCTCTCGGTCAACGACGACGAGACACGCCGAGCGACTATCAGGCGCAATGGCTTCTTGGACGGCAGCTAGGTCTACGTAGCACTCGCCCAATGCTTCACCTAGCAGTGAAACAACCCGCCGCGCCTCATCAAGTCGGGCTGCCCTGACAGTCGCATCCGGGGACCGATAGAACTTGTAGCTACCGCTCACAACTACTCGGTTTGCCGAATCGTAGCCAGCCCACAGCCCAAGCATGTCACCCATGTTTCCCTCGCGCTGCAGAAAAAACGTTCCGGTGCTGCTGTCGTACGGATCGACGGCACGATATCTCCCGCCAAGATAGCCGCCGCGATCTACGCGACCGTTGAGGCTCCAAGAGCGACCTTCTTGGACGTTAGTGTCGTTGCCCCTCACGTCGCGCCCCTTCCACCCCAACTCACACACGCCCTTCTTCGTAACTCGTTGACCTTCGACAAGATCCTCATACTCTGTAACAAAACGGCCACCGAGCGGATACTTGTGCCTCAGGCGCCGATTGGTAACCACTCGGATACCCCAGCTTGCCGTGGCCCCGACGACCGCGGCTGCAAGAGGCACTATGAGCGCTGCAACAGTATCGTCCATCGGAGCAACAGCATACTGGCCTGACCCCCTGGGTTCGGTCCGTCCACAACACAGGGACCAGATCAGCCCCAAACGTAGGCTCCGACGGACACCGCCACGTCTACGTCTACCTTGAACAACGCCCCGGCTACTTCGAGTACGAGCACTGTGGCAGCCGCGGCATCGACCGCTCTGCCTTCGCGGACGGAGTCACTCCGACCGAGGAGGACATCAAGTGGCTACACCACGGCAATTGGCCTCCTGACGACGACGCCGAGTGCAGCTGACCAACCGGGGTTCACTTGCGCCGAGTTGCCTCTGCGAACCGTTCGATCCACCAGGCCGCAATCAAGAACTCCGGGCGATCGGGCATGGCCGCGGGCGCCGACCAGGCGTTCTATCGCGGCGCCCACGCGCACGGGGCGTTCGAGCTTTACCTGCCGTGGCCAGCCCTTGAGAGGGGTGCCCGCTCGCCCGCCCGCGGCGCGCAGCAGCTCGTGCTCGGCCAGCCGACGAGCCGGTGGCGCAGTTTCACCCGGCTTGGTCGCGGCTGACCCGAGGTGTTCGTGCTCTGCACGCGCGCAGCTGCCATCAGGTGCTCGGTGCCGACCTGGCGAGCCCGGCGCGCTTTGTGTTGTGCTGGACGCCTGACGGCAGTCTCGACGGCCGTGGTCGACGTGTCGGCGGGACCGGCCAGGCGCTGCGCATCGCCCACCATCACGGCATCGTCATCTTCAACCTCGCTCGGCCTGAGCACGTCGAGCGCGTCTCACGGCACTGCATCTCCCCCACGCGCTGGTAGCGGCGCGACGCCGCTACCGCGGAGTCACACATTCACCACTGAGGAAGCATGGACGGTCGGGCGCCGGCAGCCCCATTATCGCACCCCTACGGGGTGCATAGGGCTGCCACCGGCACCCGCACTGGAGCGGTGCCACCACGACAGAAAGGGGCGTCGACGATGCGCGACTCCTACGACACGACCCTGATCCTCTGGCCCGCCACGCAGCTGGCGTCGAGCGTCACCGACGAGCTGCGGCAAGTCGGCGTCGAGATCACAGACCGACCCGCCCCTCCAGGGCTCGCCGCGCGTCGCATGCAGGACGGCGAGATTCTGCTGGAAATCCGCCGCGAGCAGCCCTACGGCCTCACCGATCTCGAAGCCGTGCTCGCAAGGCTCCGGATCGCGGGCCTCTCCTATGTCGCCTGGGATACGAAGAAGTGCGAGCTGGCCGGGACGGGACGCTCGTATGATCCGACCAGCGGCGTCGAGCGCAAGTTCACCGTCATGCCTGACGGGGAGCCGGTGCTGGCCGGGAGCGACCTCGAAGAGTTCGAGGGTCGCTACGGCACCGCAGAGGCGCTGCTCGAGGGCATCCGTGCGTGGCTGAGCCTGCCGATACCGGAGAACCTCACCGAGCTGAACCCAGGCGAGCTCGGGATCGTCATCGACCCCGACGGGGCCGATCCCGAGGGTCTGATCGACATCGTCTCGCTGAGCATCGGGCAGGCGGGTGGCGCGCCGGGCGAGTGTCTGCAGCTCACGCGCGAGGGGGGTCGTTAGGCATGGCTTCACACGACGCGATTCCACACGAGCTAATTCCGGCAGGAACGACTCTCTATCGGTGCGAGGCTCGGCCTGGCGAGGTCGTGGTCATTCACGCGATGGGGCGCTTTCGGGCCGCGCGCGTTGTGCGCCTCGGACCCAAGCGCGCGTATCTGATCCATCCCGCGGCGAACCCCGACCACTTTCCCCACCGGCCGACGAGACCCCGAACGGAGGTCTACGCGCTGGTGGGGTGCGAGCCGGCCGGCGTGGTGAAGGCCGGAGCGCGAGGACGCGACGGACACTCGCTCGCGCCGATCGCCACGCAGGCAGCATCCGTGGCAGCTGGTGACACGGCGTGACGACAGCGCTCAGCCGCATCGGCGCCCATCGCTACAGGCACGACCGCCGTCGAGCCGTAGGCGGCCGATCCCTCCGAGGATGGCACGCCCTACGGGCGTGCTCAGGGGTCGGGAGCGCCCGCCTACCGGGGCGGGCCAGCGACCAAACAGGAGGCATCATGGGCTGGACCGGCGGAGAACTACAAGGACCATTCACCTGTCGTGCCGCGATCGAGTTCGACCTCGGCACTGAGTTCGCCGCGCGCGTGATAGACACCCTGCGCTACGGCACCGTCATCTACGCCGCCGTCCGCTCGCTCGACGAAAAAGAGGTATTCGGCCTGGTGCTCCTCGCCGAGCGCCGCGACGGCATCCTCTACACCAAGCCGATCAGCGAGGACATGGGACCAGCAGAGGGCCGCTGTCCAGCCCGCATCCTCGACCTGTTGACCGAGCCCAGCAACGATTGGGCACGCCAATGGCGCGAGCGCTGCCGTGCTCGACTGGCCAAGCCGCGTCCGCGCAAGGGTAAGACGGTCGCCTTCGCCAAGCCTCTCACGTTCACCAACGGAGCGACGCACGGCTCATTCACCTACCAAGGCGGGTCGCGCTTCCGCGCCGAGAACGGTTGCGAGTGTCACATTCGCTGCTGGCAGGAGCTTGACTTCACCGTCGCGTAGTACCCGCAGACCGCTGGCTCGTCGGGGCCTATGATCCGCTTGTTCCGGGTCGGGGTCGAGCCCACCCCTGTAGGCCAGCAGACCGGCTCTCACGGCGCGTAAAGCCCTGCGCTTCGCGTCGCCTGGCGGCGATCCCTCCGGGACAGGGCTTGACACGCCTAGCCGGCCCGCTCAGGCCGGGGCGTGCTCAACCCCAACCTCAAGGAGACAGCGATGAACAAGCAGGCCCGACGAGCAAGCGGTCTACTCGTCCCGGCGCATGTGCAGCTCGGCGAGCCGCGTGCGGTTCACTGCAAGCGCGAGCGCCACCACGTTTATGTAGGGCGCAACCCGAAATGGTTGCCCCCCTCGAAGTGGGGCAACCCGTTCGTGGTCGGCACGCACGGCGCACGGGGCGAGTGCATTTGGCTGTACGAAGGTTGGCTGCGCGAGAACGCGGCGCTGTTCGCAGCTCTGGACGAGCTGCGCGGGCTGGTGCTCGGATGCTGGTGCGCGCCGCGCGCTTGCCACGGCGGTCTGCTGGCGCGGTTGGCGAACGCGAGCATGGTCGAGCGCGAGCGCTGGCTCGCACTCGCTACATGAGCGCGGGATGGAAGTGTGCGTGTCGTTCGGCCGCTTCGTGGTGCCTGCCGGTGGCGCCCGCGCCTAACACGAGGGTCCTATCACACCCCTCCTTGAGAGATCGGCTACGCCTTCAAGCAATTGAGAATCGCCCCCTGGCGGGGGCGCACTGATTTCACATTATCAATTGCTTGACTCTCCTTCCGAGGCGTGATGAGCAGAGGGCAAGTTCGCAAGCTCACAACCACAGAAAGGCATATCGCTCCATGAGCCCTCACGCATCAGCACCCAGCGCAGCAAGCCCTAAGCAGCTTTCATATCTCAAGGCGCTCGCTCAGCAGACCGGGACAACGTTCACATTCCCCAGGACTCGACGGCAGGCGAGTTGTGAAATCGCGCGGCTGAACGGACTCAAGGCGAAGCGGGGGCGCTATCTCGAAACTCCCCGGCTCGACCTGGACCCGGCCGAGCAGCCCTACGCCACCGAGCAGAAGCCCGGAGAGATCAGCGGCTACGGGTCAAGCGCAAGGCGCGGAGACCCAGCCCCGCGGTGCGCCGCGCCAGCGCCACGGCGAGCGGAGGCCGAGCCGTTCGAGCTGGGGCGCTACGAAACGAAGTCGGGGGAACAGCGGGCGCTGTACGGCATCCGCGTGAACGGCAAGCCGCGGATCATCGACGCGGCGGCCGATCAGGCGGGGCGCATCTACACAGTCGAGGAGGAACTGTGCGAGAAGGGCGGCGCGGGGGAAGTCAGGGCGCTCGTCGCGGATTACGTCATCCAGGCCGAGCAGCTCGGGCGTATCCCGATGGCGAGGAGCCGTCGCCGGCCCGAGCAGGTGGCCGCGGGTGCCTAGCGTGTCCGCGGCGCTGGCCGTGCCCCCGTGGGTGACTCGATCCGCGGGGGCCAGGTCGGAGGCCGTCGCCCTCCGCATCGTGGCACGCCCGCAGGGCGTGCCTGGGGTCGGGCTCAGCGGCTCCGCACCCGGCGGGGCCAGAGTCCAGATTGGAGGACCGGCAATGAGCAACAGTCCCGAGGTGATCCTCGTCATCGGCGAGGGATCTGTGAACGAGTCGCTCGCACGGGAGCTCGCGCTTGACGGCTACCAGATGCTGCGCACCGCCCAGCCGCAGCGATTTCGAGCGTCGTCGCCTGCGGGCGAGATCGACCTCATCATCCTCGGTCCGACAGCCGAGCACGCCAAGCGACTTCACACAGTACGCGCGCTGCGCGCGGGCGAGCTTGATCCTGAGATCAACCCAGGGGCGCGCGTCCTGTGGGTCAGCTCGACTGATGAGGTAGCCGAGCTGCTGCGCGCGTTCCAGGCGGGCGCCGACGACGTGATCCGCTCGCCGTTCGTCCACGCAGAGCTGCTTGCGCGCGTGCGAGCGTTGCTGCGCCGCAGCATCCTCAGCGCGGCTGGCGTGATTCAGTTCGGAGCGCTGCGGATCGACACGAGGACGCATGAGGCGATGTTCGGATCGGCCCCGCTTCATCTGCGCCGTCTCGAGTACGCGCTGCTCGTTCATCTCTCGCGCGACCCCGGCCGCGTCTATACCAAGCAGGAGTTGCTGCGCGAGCTATGGGGCTACCGCACCGAGGGCTCCACGCGCACGGTAGACACGCACGCTTGCCGCCTGCGGCGCTCGCTCGCTGACGCCGGCGCCGGCGGCTGGCTTACCTCCGTGCGCGGCGTCGGCTACCGCCTGGCGCCCGACGGCCACGGCGAGCTGCGCGTGCTGGCCGGTGGACGTAGCGCCTGAGCGCGGCCGGCGGACCTCGCCCCTCCCGATGATTGCACGCTGCGCGTGCGCGGGAGCGGGGCAACGGCCCGCGCCCGGCGGGCTCATACCCCTGCGAAGGAGAACCATGAGCACCACCACCACAGCACCGCCTCCCCACGCCGGAGAGGCAACTCCTCTACAACCCGGCGCGGACACCCGTCGCACCCGAAGCCTCGGCAGCTACATCGCGCTTGACACTCAGCAGACGCGCGAGGTCGTCAGCCTCCAGCGACCTGACGGGAGCACGCTCGTCGTCGACTACCAGCTCGGCACCCTCAGCGATGGGCGCCTGGTCGCGCATCTCGCACCGGACGAGCCTCCCGAGAACGCGCAGATCGTCTGCGAGCTGTACCTCGCCGACGACACCAAGGGCCGCTGCCGCGCCGTGACGCGGGAGGACTTCGACCTCACTCGCCACGCCACTCCGCCGCCATCGGGCGCCGATGCCCCAACGGCCGTCGATTCCCTGAAAGACGCCGACGGCCACGTCTACCGCATCCGCGAGCTTCCCACCCGTGGGACGATGCCCGAGCTGCGCTGGACGCGCTCTCGCGAGCCCGGCCGCGAGTTCGGCTTCGACGCCGTGCCGTTCCGCGATGTCGTCGCCGCCGTCGAAGCCTACGAGCCGGCGCGAACCCTCACCGCGCAGGCGCTCACCCGCTGCGCCAGGAACCTCTCGACCCGGCGGTTGCGGGAGGAGTACGAGCGCCTGATCGGCAGCCCGATCGTGCTCAACCGAGGGCTCCGCGAAGCGGTCCAACGCGAGCTGCGTGTTGGCGTGCTGAGCATGAGCGAGATCGCGCTGCGCTGCGGCCGCGTCAAGCGCGACACGCGCGGAAACGTCAGCGGGGAGACGAGCTGGCTCGCCCGCCGTATCGGCCAGATGCCCGAGGGTGGCGAGCAGAAGCCCGGACCTTGGATTCACAGCGACGTGCTCGCACGGATCGCGCGAGACGGGCTCGGGGTCTGCCCGCGCGAGGTCGAGCTTTGACCACCCACGCTGAACGCTCGAACGCCGCCCGCAAGGCGGCCAGCCGGCTCATGCGCACGGGCCTCGACTGCGGCCGGGACCTCAAATCGCCGGAGGCGATCGACTGGCTCGCCGACGTCGCACTCCACATCGCAAGCCTCGACCCGACCGAGATAGGCGCCGGCGCGCTCCTTGAGAGCAGCGGCCACGCACGCGGCCACGAGCAGTTAACGCTGGGGGTGTGCTGATGCTGTTGCTCGCCACGCAGGCCGAGCCGCAGATGGTCGAGCACGCTCACCCGAATCTCGGGCGGCTCATCCAGCCGCGGCACTACAACGCGCTGCCGGCGACGATCGCGCGCGGCGTGCCGTGGGCCGCCGACAACGACTGCTTTCAGCGCAAGTGACCTTTATTCCTCCTGATGGAATGGCCCACTCCCTAGTGCCGCAGTGCCAGGGCTGAGCATTGGCTGACGGACTCTGCTTGACGTGGAGAGCGAGCGCAGGGATGGCCGTCGTCCAGAGGGAGAGCGACCTGGGTGCCAGCTACACGCCTGCTTCCCGAAACGTCATCACCCGGTCGCGTCGTAGGCTTCGCCGTGTCGATGACCAACCTCGCTCCCGACACTGCGGTCGCCGTCAAGCTCATCGCGCGCGTGGACCTCTACCGCTGGCGCGCACTTAGTAGCGGCCTGATGAACCCGACGCCGTACATCCATGCCAGCGACGCTCAGCGCTTGGAGGATCTGCTGGCATGGATCGCTGCCCACTCACGGGACGAGGCGTCGTTTGTGCAAGCGGCGGTTTGGAACGTCGGAAGGGTCCTTGCCGATCTCAGCCTCGTGTTGAACTACAACATGGAGCCCCGTGACGGCACCTACATGGTCTTTCAGTGGTATCGCCTCTCCTATGGGCGAGTCGGCCATCAGCGCGAAGTCGAAGAGTGGTGCACACATGTCGCGCTCATTCATAACCTCAGCATTGAGCTGACCCGCGCAATCAATCTAGTGATCGAACGAGCGCGGCGTGCAGACAAGCAGGTGCTCGCAGGCGAGGGTGCTGCGGTGATCGAAACCGGACCGACGCACGCTCCTATGGAAGCTGTCGCGTACTCACCAGACGAGGCTGCGGTGCCTGAGCCGTACCCCGGCCTTGAAGAGTTCCCGCACGTAATGGACAGTCGGGCGGTGGGCGGCCTCGGATTCCACCCCGACGAAACCCCGCGGAAGGTTCGCGAGTTCGACGACTGGATCACCCATCTCGTTGAGCACCGGGGACGCGGCAGTGATCCGCCACCCCCGGGGACTCCCCCGTTCTCGCTTCCTCGGCCTGCTTCTCCTCCGTCCGCAAGTGGCGCCCTGGAAACCCGACAACCGCCGATTCAGGTCCGCATCGCTTACAGCGTGATCTTGGCCTTCGCAGCCATTGGAGGTGTCATCGCCTACCCTTGGCTAGCCGGGGCTGCGATCGGTGACGCCATCGTCTCTGCAGCGTTCCACCGACGCGTCTGGCGATGGCCGCCGCAAAGGGGCGCGGTCGCGATCCTGATCCTTGCGGCCCTCGCTGGAGGGGTCGTTGGCGAATTGATCGCTGGCGGACTACGTCGCCAAAGCTCAGCAAACGCAAGGACGAGTCCCGCCGCGCAGGAAAACGCCACGCGCCCGATCGTGAGCACACCGGGCACGGGCCAGATCGTGGCCGGGAATCATAACCTCGTCATCGCTGACCTAACACGACGTTCGTCGTTCCAAAATCACCAGCGCGCCCAGGCCTGTGACCTTTTGCAATATCGCGTTCGAATCTACAACCCCGGACCTGGCGATCTATCCAACGTGCGGATCTCCGCATCCGTTAACACGATAACGCGGTACAGCCATATTGTGCCGACGATCACCGTATATACCCCCAATGGGGCGATCACCGAGGTCTCATTCCAGGCGACGATCGATCTCCCAACTGCCCAGACACAGGCTTTTGTTCCCTACAGCACGCAGATGCTCAACAGCGCAGGGCAAGTCATCAAGAGCAGCGCCGAGAAGAGCCTGGAAGACGGCATCACTGCCAGCGGTTATGGCATCAACATAGGTGCGGTCGATGTTGGCGTGACGGAGTACATCCTGTTTCGCACGGAACTGAGCTGCCAGTGAGACGATGCCGTCAACCTCTGGAGGAACATCGGCCGACACGCCTGCTTCGCCTCGCAAGGCGGGCCTCCGGCCGATCGGTAGGGCGCCCCCAATTGACGAGGAGTAATCGCTGGCGCCGCTGGCCGGATCACGCTCGCTTATGCCGGGCGAAGCGTGAGCGTGATCGCTGGGACGACTGACGACCCCAGCTCGTCCCGAGCGGCAGTCTGCGGTGGGCCGATCTAGACGCCCGCTCTCCTCGTGCGAAGGGCCCCAGCCCTAAACCTCGAAGCGTGCGAGCGCTCGGTCGTGTTGATAGCTGCCGGACGCCCACCCGGCATCGTGCTCTACCGAGTCGCCATTCGCGATCTACGCTAGCGCCCGTGCCACCTGTAGGCCGTGGGGCGTTGACACGTCCCAGGCGCGGCCCCGCCCGCGGCAAAGGGCCTCGCACCGGAGCGGGCGTGGGCCCTACGCGTCGGTATCGCCCGACAGGTTGATGCGTAGTGTCAGCCCGTTGGCGAACAGCCACTGGATGCCCTGCTCGTAGCGGCTGACCGTGCCGGGGAAAGGCGGCAGGTTCAAGACCGTCCCGTCTACCGTGTACATGTAGTCGAGCGTTCCTTTGACGCTGACGACTGCCTCATGGCTGACTCCGGGCTCGACCGTGCCGAGTGTCTGCTTGCCGAGAACCCCGATAAGGGGTGGTAGGACGGTCCAGAAGCGCCCCTCCGCGTCCGTCATGGTGAGCCAGACCGACACGTCTTTGCCGATATTGCCGGTGAGATCGACAAGGGCGTCATCGTGTGTGTACCCGTGCGCATCTTCCGGGTTCGCGGCCCACGCGATCCGGAGGACGAGCCCATCGGTTAGCTCAAACTCGATCCCGTCGTTGGCTTCTGTAATCGTGCCGGGGAGAGACGGCAGCAGTAGTGCTTGGTCCCCAATCACGTAGGCAGACCCGAAGATGTCGCGCGTGCCAGCCGGGATCGACTCGCCGGGGCGCTCACGGAGGGGGTGGCTGAGCCTCCCGTGCAGGCTAAAGACCTCGGACATCCCGCTCTCGCCACGAACCTGAAGCCCCGCGTACACGTTCTCGCCTAGGTGGTCATGTAGGCGCAAACGTGCCTGCTCGTAGGTGATTGTGCTGTCGCTCATGGCTCCACTCTACGCAGCGAGCAGCCCGCGTGTCACAGGTCGCCACGTTCAGGCGCCGACCCTGAGGACCACAAAAGGGTCGTCCGAGCGATGAACGACGACCGCCGTTGCGGTTGGAGGAGGCGGTCTTCGATGCTGTGCTGCGGGGCTGGCATAACCAGCAGAAGGCGCGCGGTTTGGAGAACGGCACTTCCAAGGGCCGGGAGTGGGCCGTGCGGCGAGTCCAGAAGCAGCTTGGGTTGTGGCCCTGGGAGTGGACTGCTGAGGCGATGGATGAGTGGTTTGAGGACAAGTTCGTCGCTGGGCTGGCACGGTCGACGGTTCGCAGCTACCAGGGCAGCCTCCGTGGCTTTCTCGATTTCCTTCTTGACGCTCGGTATCCGTGGACTGCTGTTTGCGTGCAGGAGTTCGGCCGGGCTCCCGAGCAGGTCTTCGATGACCTGAACTTGGTTCGCCATCTCTATGAGTACGAGGGTGACCCGGAGGGCAACCGTCCATTTACCCGCGGGGAGCTGGCTGCGTTCTTTGAGTTCTGCGACGGGCGGGTGAGCGGCCGGCGCGCGTTGCGTCGCAAGGGCTCGCTTGCCGCGTTCCGTGACGCGACGATCGCCCGGTGAGCTTCGATCACGTTCTCGAGCACCGCTCGCGCCTCGCGCGTCGGGGCAGGCAGTTCGCTCTGCATCTCCGCCAGTCGCGCCCGTACCTTCCTGACCTCCCAGCGCCGCAGCGGCAACAAGTCGATCGG
This sequence comes from uncultured Solirubrobacteraceae bacterium, assembly GCA_963838405.1. Classification (GTDB taxonomy): domain Bacteria; phylum Actinomycetota; class Thermoleophilia; order Solirubrobacterales; family Solirubrobacteraceae; genus Palsa-744. The sequence goes on from CAWIRA010000001.1 coordinate 587,572, forward strand.
CTCTTGTGTCGGGTCGAGTGTCACGTTCACGGTCGCGCTGCTCCCTCAACGGGACATCCTTTCAGCCGTGACGGCTGGCCGACCTGCGGGCTTGCGCCCGGCCCGGCAGCCTCCGGCTGCGCGCCGACCACGCCGCGCCGGCGACCGCCGACGGCGCGGCCGACCGGCAACGACCAGATAGCGCACGCCGGCTTCGCCGGCTGTAACCGAGCCTCCCTACGGTCGGCTCTTCACCGACCCAGGCGTTGTGCAAGCCGGCCGGCAGCCCTTCGGGCTGCTCGCGAGCCCGTTCGCTGAAGCTCACCGGCTCCCGCGGCCGGCGCACACCGCCAAGCCCGGACAGACTAGATGCACCGCTGTGCGGGCGCTGTGTCCGTGCTGTGCTAATTCGTTGGCCGGTCCGGGGCAGTTGGGGTCTGTACCCGTTGTGATGACCGCAGCCAGCATCGGCGCCGCCAAGGGCGGCGGGTACGCGCGCTACCTGGAGTCAAAGACCGTGGAGCCGCAGCGCGGCGACTACTACCTCTCCCCCGACGGGGAGCCCACGCAGGCACCCGGCCAGTGGCTCGCCTCGCCGGACACGCTTGCGCGCCTCGGCATCGAGGGCACCACCATCGAAGGCCGCGACTTCATCTCGCTGATGGAAGGCAAACACCCCAGGTCAGGACGGTGGCTGCGACAGGCCGGCTCCAACGGCGCACGCGGCGGCGGGATCGACCTGACCTTCAGCGCCCCCAAGTCGGTGTCCGCTGTGTGGGCGCTCGCCGACGAGTCCCAGCGACGCGAGATCGAAACCGCACACGCAGCAGCGGTCAACGAGACGATCGCGCACCTGACCGACACCGTGCCGACCGTACGCCGGCGCTCCCACGGGCAGGTGTCCGAGGAGCCGGCGCGGGACGTCGTGGCCGCCGAGTACCGGCACACCACGGCCCGCGGCGTCCTCGAGACAGACGCGCCCGACCCGCAGCTTCACAGCCACGTTGTCATCACCAGCGCCGTCCGCGATGACGGGAAGATCGTCGCTGTCGCCTCACGCCCGATCTTCCGCTCCGCCCGTGAGCTCGGCGCCTACTACCGCTCGGCGCTCGCGCACCAACTCCAGCAGCGGGGGTATGCGATCGAGCGGGGCACCGGCAAACACGGCCGCTACTTCGAGATAGCCGGCGTACCGCGCGGCCTGCTGGACGCCTTCTCCTCCCGCAGCCGCGAGGTCGCCCAAGCCGCCGAGCGCTTCCGCGCGAAGTGGGGCCGCGCACCCGAGCGCGGCGAGCTACGCCAGCTCAAGCTCGAGAACCGCAAAGCCAAGACACTCATCACCCGCGCCGACCTACAGCAAGCCTGGAACGACACCGCAGCGCGCCATGACTTCACCGGCGAGCAGCCCGGCCGGCTGCCCGGCGCCACCGTCGAGCCCCCGCCAGAGGGTCTGCTTGAGGATCGTGTCGAGCAACGCCTGACCGAGCGCGCCGCGACGTTCGAGCCCGGCGAGTTCCGGGCGGTCCTACTGGAGCAGTCCGTCGGCGAGCTCTCACCCGGCGACGCGCTCAACCTCTCACGGGCGATGATCGCCGAACGCCGTGTCCTCCCCCTGGAGGGCGGCCTGATGACGACGCTCGCCGTGCGTGCGCGCGAGCAGGCGATCGAGCGCAGGTTCACCACGCTCGCCGCCGGCGGCGGTCGAGACGTTGGCGAACAGGCTCGCGCGCTCGCCGGCGACCAGATCGCCGAGCGGATCAGCGGACGCCTCAGCACCGAGCAGGCACACGCGCTGGAGGTCATCACCGGCCCCGAGCGCGCCGCGATCCTCGTCGGACCCGCCGGCACCGGCAAGGGCGTCGTCATCGACGCCGCCGCCCGCGCCGAGCAGCACGTCGGCAACCGGACGCTGGGGATCGCGGTGTCCGGGTCAACCGCCCAGCGCCTCGGCCAGGACAGCCCCGCGCTCGCCGGGCAAACGCTGACCCTCGACGCGCTCGTCTCCCGCGTCGAGCGCGGCCAGCTCGCCGTCGACCAGCACACGACGATCTACTTCGACGAGGCGGGCATGGCCGACACCGACCGCCTCAGCCGGCTCACCGAAGTCGTCGAGCAAACCGGGTCAAAGCTCGTGGCGATCGGAGACGCCGCGCAGCTGCCCTCGATCGGCGCCGGAGGCATGTTCGCCCGGCTCTCAGACATCGCCCCGAGCGCCGAGCTCTCGAACATCCGCCGCACGCTTGACCGCGACGAACAGCGCGCCTGGGCGGACCTCCGCGCCGGCCGTTCAGACCGCGCGATGGCGCACTACCACCAGCGCGGGCAACTGCACATGGCAGACACCCGCGACGAGGCCGTCGAGCACGCAGCGCAGAACTGGGCGACACTCACCGAGACCCACGACCCGAGCGAGGTCGCGCTGATCTCCGACGCCTCAAACCAGGAGATCGGCCGGCTCAACGCCCGCGCCCAGCACTTCCGTGCAGAGCGCGGCGAACTCGGCGATCTCGAAGTCCCGGTGCCCGGCGTCCACTACGGCATCCGCCAGGGCGACCGCATCGCACTCATAGACCAGCACCGCGAGCCCGGTGTGGAGCGGATCGAGAACGGCAGCCGCGGCGAAGTCCTCGACATCACCCCAGCCGGCGAGGTACTGATCGAGTTCGACGTCACCGGCCGCCGGCGAACCATCACCGGCGAGAACCTCGCCCGCGTCAGGCTCGGCTACGCCCAGCACATCCACCGCGCCCAAGGCGCGACCGTCACCCGCACCCTCGTCGTCACCGGCGGCTGGCAGACCAGCAAGGAGCCCGCCTACGTCGAGGCATCCCGCGCCCGCCAGGGAACCGCCTGGTTCGTCTCCCGCCAGGACCTCGGCGTCGAAGGGCACGACACCGACCGCATCCAGCGGCTCGCCGAGAACATGCGCCGCAGCCACGCGCAGACGCCGTCGCTCGCGCATCCCGAGCTGGCCGACCGCGACTACGGTACGAACTTCCACCGCCAGCTCGCGCCGACCCGCACCAGCCGGATACCGGGGATCGTCCGCGCGATCAACCGGATCGTAAACCCACCAACACAGGAGCGAACACGATGAGCCAACGAGTCCAAGTCGTCCTATCCGACCCCGTAGCAGTCCAGCTCCGCGAGCTCGCCGCGGGCGCCGACACACCACACTCGACGCTCGCCGCACAGTTCGTCCAGAACGAAATCGCTCGCGCCGTCAAGAACGGCCACGTTCGTCCGCTGCGCACAGCCCCCGTGCTCGTTGACGGCAACAGCGGCGAGCGACCGCCCTGGCTTGAGCCCTACGGCGGCGACGCCGAGTGGCGCCAGCAGATGTGGGGCGCCATCGTCGCCCTGCGCGGCCGCTACCCCGAACAGCTCGAAGCGCTCAAAGAAAAATGGTGGACAGACGAATCAACCCTCGAGACACTCGGCGCACTCGCCGTCTGGCGAGCAGAGCTCGACGAAACACGCCAAGACCCCCGCGACGAGATCGCGTTCCAAACCCAGCTCAACGACTACTCCCAACTCCTACGCCAAAAGGGTGGCGGCGTCACCAAGGCATGGAAACCAGGGGCGCCACCCAGTGAGTGGGCAGGTGAATAGCTAGCCGGCACCCCCGAACGGCGTGATCTCGCAGGCTGCGCGGACTTGAGATGGGAGGCGCTCTCAAGCTGGCAGCGGTGTTGGTTGAGCTTGCTCAGGCGGTTGCGGGCCGTCTGAAGCTGTTGCTGGTTGACGATGTGACGGGTGGGTTCGGGCTTGACAAGAAACGGGCGGCGATGGATATCTTCGAGGACTGCGCAGGTGAGATTGGTTGCGACGTATTGCTGGTGGTGTCCGATCATGCCTCGGCGCTGCGATCTGTGCGGGTGTGGCAGCTGGGTCGCGGGAAGCTCAAGCTCGTGGCCGATCGTACTGGGTCCAAATCATCCCAATGCTACGCCAAAAGACGGGTTAGCCAACTCGCATGGCGCGCCGAGTCGGCGTGTCAGGTGGACACGGAACGCTCCTACGTGCGGTCGTAGTGGTGCCTTCTGCGAAGGTGAACTTTGCTGCGAATGGGAAGCCGCCCCGCGGGCAATGACGTGGTAGAACTATCCCGTTCGGGTGGTAGGGCACGAATGTGTGGTGGATGTGGTCGTAGTAGGTGATGCCTAGTGGCCCGATGGTGGAGTGGAGCCTTACGAGGGCGACGTCGGGCCCTTCGGTGAAGGTGCCGATTAGCGGCACTATGATCGTCAGAGCGCCGCCGTACGGCGTGGGTGCTGGTAGCAGCAATCCGGGGAAGATTCGTTCTACCGATAGCGGGGTTTTCGCATGTAGAAAGAACTGGAGAGCGATATCTCCGTTCTGGAATGGGGCCATGAATACAGTGGTGGTCGCGGACTCTTCGACCAGTTCTTCGCCTACTTGGAGCTCGCCGGTTGCTGTTCCGTAGCCCATGAGCGATTGTGAGGGGCACGCTATGGGTCCGGCTAGTTCGAGCACGAGCGCTGTACAGCTTGCGGTGCCGAGGTCGCTTGTGATGATGTCGAAATTCGCTGGGTAGTAGAGCGCGATTTGCGTGACGGGCGGCGGGGCTGCCCCGTGTGATTCGGTGATGCGAAAGCCAAAGTTGATTGTCGTTCCTTGTCCAAGGTGCTCAGGCTCGAGCGTAACTTCGAGTCTGGGGACTGGCGCACCCCAGCTTATACCGGGCGTAGCCAAGCAGAGGAGAAGTCCGGCGGCGGCGGCGGCTCGTCGCGGGTGGCGTTTCTTTTGCCGTTGCTGCTGCCGCCCCATTTGGTCAGACCCTATGGAGAGTTGGCCGGCCCTGCCTCCATGGTTGTGGTCGGCACCCCGCGTGTGCTGCGTGGGGTGATTGATCGTGTCGGGCGAAGCTGCTCTTTGACAAAGCCTTTTCCATATCAGTAGGAGAGCTTGCCGATTGTCTCTAGGTTCATGGCGTAGGTCGCGCGGTTTAGCGTTCCGTAGAAGGTGCCTTCGCCGTGGGTGTGCGTGTAGCTGCCCGTGCCGTAGCGGACGGTCATGCGGCCAGAGAAGCTGGGTTCTGCTGGTCTTCCTTTGAGCTTGCCTGAGCCGACCCCGCTGATCGCGCCGGCCGAGGTCGTGATCGTGAAACGCGCCGTGATCGTTGGGCCCACGTTGATGTAGGACCGGACTTTCCCTGGGAGAGTGCCCGTGGCGCTGCCAACCTCGAGGACTTCCTCACCAGGGCTCGGGACCATGTGTAGGTGCGCAGTGTCCGTCACTGTCAAGGTGCGTGCGGGCCGTGCTCGCTCGACCGTACCGCCTGCGCTGGCAGGGAGCAAAGCCAGCGTGAGCGACGCGCAGCAGCCAATCAGTGCTCTGGACCGTAGGCGCCGTCGTTCGGCACCTTGGGCGCCGCTGGACCGAGGTGTGACCGTCGCAGTTCGCCAACTTTGTTTCTGACCGTCGGCGGGCGCCTCGGTTTCCTCGGCTCGTCTTTGAGCCGGGGGTGCCGTGAGGGGGTCGTTGCTCTTGGCTGTTGGTCGTCGTTGGCGTGGGTTTCGGAACGTCAGTGCAGGGGTTGGCTCATTCACCGTTGGTTGTCTATTTGTCTATTTGTGCCGATGGGCAGGGATTATTTGGGAGAACGGTATCGGAATTGGTGCTCGTTGGGTAGGATCCCGGTTGCTATGGCGACGCCGAAGGGGGATCTGACCGCGAGCATCGCGATTCTGAGTTTGCTGATCCAGCAGCCCGATATGCCGTTGAATCTACGTGCGCGGCTGGATCGGGAGTTTCCGCACGGTCGTTGGTCGCGGTCGATTGTCCATGGCGATGTTCCGAATCTCGCGCGGATGGGCTTGATCTGCCGGGTCCAGACGGGCGAGAAGAAGTCGATGGACGTGTATGAGGCGACGCCGAAGGGCATCACAGCGTGTAAGGAGTGGCTCCGCGACGCGGCAAAAGCGGTCCCGCCGCTGCGCGATGCGATGCTGCTGTGGCTCGAACATTCTGATGAGTCCGAACGCCCCGCGTTGATCGAGGCGCTGAAGGAACTGGAGACGGATGCCCAGAGAGAGTTCGAGTGGGCGCAGGTCCGCTTGAATAGCGAACGCGCGCTAGGTCGGTTGGGGCCAGTGGACGGGTCTGACTGGAGGGGCCACATGAGAGACGTGACGCTCAGCGAGCTTGTTTCCGTTTGGGGCGAACGTGTCTTGCGGTTGAAGCGGATTCGTAGGAAGATTCAAAACGACGGGCGGGAACTGCATGGAGAAGCAGAGGCTAACGCGAATCACTGAGCCGTTGCTCGTGCTCGAGGACATCAGCAAGCATTTCCGTCGCGGGCGGCGTCGGTGGCAGGTGCTCGCCGACGTCTCGCTGACGGTCGCGGCGGGCGAGGTCGTTGGAGTCGTCGGGGGGCGAGGCGAGGGCAAGACGACATTGTTGGAAGTAGCCGCGGGTATTGAGCTGCCCGACGCAGGCAGAGTCGTGTTCGACGGCCGCGATTTGGCTCGCTGCTCGCCTGACGAACGGGCGGGCATGCTGGGCGATCAGATCGCGTGGATGCCGCGCGAGAGGACTGGCGAGTTCGAGGTGCTCGACTACGTGGCTCTTCCATTGGCGATGGGTCGCGGTCTGGGGATGCGCGCCGCAGACGATCTTGCGATGGGCGCCCTTGAACGGGTGGGTGTGCCGGAGGTCGCCAGGCGCCGGTGGGACGAGCTTCTCCAATTGGGAGCAGGTGCTCGTGGCGTTCGCGCGAGGGTTTGTGTGCCGCCCACGGTTGATGCTGGTCGATGATCTCCTCGACGGGCTCGGTCCGCGCGGCGCACGCGAGGCTGGCGAGTTGCTGCTGTCGTTCGCCGCGGAGCTGAAGTGCGGGATCTTGATCGCTGCGTCGGATCTGGAGGCGCTGTTGGTCGCGCACCGTGTGCTGTGTTTCGACAGCGGCAGCCTCGCCGTGCTTTCCTCTGCTGGTGTGAACATCGTTGAGCTCCGGGGAGATCGCCGCGCTAGTGGCGACCGTACGCGGGGTGCTTGAGCTTCGGAATCTGGTCAAGCACTATCGCGTCGGCGACGGTGAGCCGATCATCGCCGTTGACGGGGTGACGATGACCGTGGAGGCCGGTATGTTCATCGCTCTGTATGGGCCTAGCGGTTCCGGCAAGACGACGCTGCTGGAAATGATCGCAGGCACGCAGTCCCCGACGAATGGGGTAGTGAGGGTCGATGGCCAAGACGTGGCCACGTTGTCCGAGCGCGAGCTTGACGACTATCGACTGACGCGGCTGGGGATCATCGGCCCGCCTGAACATCTGATCCCGGGTGCCCTCGCGATTGAGAACGCGTCGCTGCGGCTGGCGCTGAGCAACACTCGCGGAGCGGACAGGGCGATCGAGCCGCTGATGGTGCGCCTCGGCCTCGGAGAACGTATGCGGCACAAGACGGAGGATCTGTCGATGGGGGAGCGCCAGCGGGTGATGATCGCGATGGCGCTCGCGACCAGCCCGACGCTCGTCTTGGCGGATGAGCCGACCGGGAGTCTTGACACTGAGCGCACGAGGGAAGTACTCGGGCTGCTGCGAGACATTTGCGGCGAGCGTGGGGCAGCGGTGCTGCTTGCGACTCACGACCCACAGGCTGTCGCGTTCGCGGATGAGGTGTACGAACTTCGAGACGGCCGTTTGTGTGAGTATCGTCCTGATCATGTGTTGACTCCGAGCGGCTTGCGCGGGCGCGGGGTATGAGTCTGCGGCCTATACCAGCAGCGGGCGCAGGCGACGAGGCTGCGGTGTCGTCGAGTCCGCCCTCCGCTGCGGTGCGTTCGCGGCGGATGAGCCTGTCCGATCTCTTCTATCTGTTTAGAGCACGGTTGCGGTCGTGGAGCGTGGTCGTGCAGGATCTTTTCGCGGTCGCTGGTATCGCGGTCGGTGTGGCGCTGCTGTTTGCCTCTCAAGTGGCGAGCACGAGTCTGACTCGCTCGGTGCAGCAGCTCAGCACGCAGGTTGTCGGTAGTACGCAGTATCAGCTCGTCGCGAGGGGGCCTGCCGGTGTCAGTGAAAGCCTGCTGGTGAGCGCAAGGAAAGTCGCGGGCGTGAAGGTTGCGCTGCCGGTGCTCGAGGAGCAGGCAACTGTGATCGGGCCGCACGGAAGCCGGTCGGTTGACTTGATCGGCACCGATCCGCAGTTCGCTCAGCTCGGCGGGCCGCTGTTGCGTCGCTTCAACGCTTCGCAGCTGGCCGCGCAGCGCGCGCTCGCGCTGCCGGACCCGATTGCTGGCGCGATTGGTGTCGAATCGTTGCAAATAGCCAAGTTGCAGGCCGGTGCGCAGGTGCTGCCGATCCTCGTTGGTACGACGCTGGGCGAAGGCGAGATCGGTAGCTTGGTACACAGTCCTGTTGCGCTCGCGCCGATCCGCTATGCGCAGCAGATCACTGGTATGAGCGGCCGGATCACCCGGATCTTTGTGCAGTCTCGACCGGGCCGTGAGGCTGAGGTGCAGGCAGGTCTGCGGCGCATCACGGTTGGGAGTGCGGCCAGCGTGGAGCCTGCTGACTTTGACTCCAGGCTGTTCGCTGTCGCGTCGTTGCCGGAGAACGAGAGCGAGACTCTTTTCTCTGTGATCAGCGCGATCGTTGGGTTCATGTTCGCGCTGAATGCGATGCTGATAACGGTGCCGCGTCGTCGACGGCTGCTCGTGCACGTAAGGCTCCAGGGAGCTAGTCGCCGGATGGCGCGTCAGATCTTGTTGTTCGAGGCGCTGATCCTCGGCGTGCTTGCGTGCCTGCTCGGCCTCGTGCTCGGTGAGGCGCTGTCGATTGCGGTGTTTCACTCGACTCCCGGCTACCTGTCCTTTGCGTTCCCTGTCGGTAACGCGCGGATCGTCGATCTGCAGACAGTCTTGATCTCGATCGCTGCGGGTATGGGCGCTGCGTGCATAGGCGTGCTCTGGCCGCTACGCGACGTGTTCCGTAGCCCGCGTGAGCGCGGTGCGCGCTCTAGCAGTTGGGGGCGCGTAGCCCGCGTGATCGTCGGTGTGGCGGGGCTGGCGGTCACGACGGTGATCTTGGTTGCCGACCCGCGAAGCTCAAAGCTCGGAAGTCTGACGTTGGTCATCGCGCTGTTGTGTGGGCTGCCGCTCCTTTTTAGCGTCGTTGTCTCCGGTTTCGCGAGGCTTCAGCCTGTGTTGAACCGGCCATCGCCGCGGATGGCGTTGATTCATTTGCGCGCGCCGCCCACGCGCTTGCGCTCACTGGCGATCATCGCGACCGCCGCCGTGGCGGTGTTTGGCGTCGTAGCGGTGCAGGGAGCCCAGCAGAACCTCCAGCATGGCCTGGACGCATCGGCTCGCGGCATCGACTCAAGCGCCGACGTGTGGGTCACGCCTCGTGGTGAATCCAACGCGTTTGCGACAACCCCGTTTAGCGATCCCGCCGCCCTCGCGCGTCTTGACGGTCTGCATGGAGTCGCGAGCGTGGGCGTGTATCGGGGTAGCTTCTTGACGTGGGGCGAACGACGGCTGTGGGTGCTCGCGCCCCCGGCTGATAGCCGGCACCCGATCCCGACGAGCGAGATAGTGGCTGACGACGCCACCACGGCGCAGAGGCGGCTGCGCGAAGGAGGCTGGGCAGTCCTCTCCCAAGCACTTGCCTCAGAACACCATCTACGCGTCGGCGAGTCGTTCACGCTGCCCTCACCGTCCCCCAGCACGTTCCGCGTGGCCGCGCTCAGCACCAACCTCGGGTGGCCCGCAGGCGCGATCATCATCAACGCCAGTGACTACGCACACGCATGGGCTGACAGCGCCCCAAGCGCCTTCGAGATCCAGACCGAGCCGGGCGCAGCACCCGAGGCCGTGCGCCGCGAGGTTCAAAGCGCCCTCGGCCCGCAGACGGGTCTAGCCGTCGAAACCGCAGGCGAACGCGAGCACCGCCACTACGCCCTAGCCCAGCAGGGGCTGTTGCGTCTCACGCAGATCAGGCTACTCGTGCTGATCGCGGCGATGCTCGCGATAGCCGGCGCGCTCGGGTCGCTCATCTGGCAGCGTCGCGGCTTCGTGGCGTTTATCCGCTGTCAGGGGTATCGCAGACCCGTACTCTGGCGCTGGCTGCTATGGGAGAGCGCTCTACTGGCCGGCATGGGGTGCTGCGCTGGCGCGGCCTTTGGTATTTACGGACAGCTCTTGTTGAGTCACGCGCTGGCGAGCGTCACCGGGTTTCCGATCTCGTTCGACGTCGAAGCGCTCGTCGCGCTCTCGACCTTCGCGCTCGTGAGCGTCGCCGCGGTTGCTGTGGCGTCCGTTCTCGGATATCTCATGCTGCGTGTCCAACCACGAGCAACCCGCCCCACCGCGTAGCTGCTCCGCTCGCTTTCAAACACCTAGCCCGGCGCCTCTTTCGCTGCGTCAGCTACGAGCATTCGGCGAAGCAGCCGCGCGTGAGCTGACCTGGACGTTGCCCACGGTGGCGCGAGAGGTCCGCCGCTGGCGCACCCACGCGCAAGCGATACCTGCCCAAAGCATTCGTGTTGACGCGCTCAGCGCGCTGGCACGCAAGCGCGGCCACACCGACGGAGCAGCGCTGTTCTGCATCCTCCCGCGATCCCGCGACCCGAACCTCCTGCGGCTGCTCGTTGCCTACGAGATCATGTGGGACTTCCTGGACAGCGTCAACGAGCGCGGCGCGGCCGCTGGCCAAGTCAACGGCCGGCAACTGCACGAGGCGTTGATCGCCGCGCTCGACCCCGACGCGGCGCTGTCGGACTACTACCGTCATCACCCCTGGCGCGAGGACGGCGGCTATCTGAAAACACTCATCGCCTTCTGCCAACAGACGTGCCGACGCCTGCCGTCATACCAAGCGGTTCGGCCACTGATCGCGCAAGAGACCCGCCGCGCCCAGGTACTCGCCATCAACCACGATACAGACGCGGTGGCGCGCGATGATGCGCTTCGAGCTTGGGCTCACGAGGAGCAGCGGGTCGGCTATGGGGTGAACTGGTTTGAGCTCACCGGCGCCGCCAGCGCCTCGATGACGGTTCACGCGCTCCTCGCGCTCGCCGCAAAACCAAGGCTCGCCGGCAGCGAGATTGGTGCCGTTCATAGCGCCTACTTCCCGTGGATCTCGGCAGCGACCACGATGCTTGACAGCTACGTCGACCAAACCGAAGACGACGCAAACGGCGACCACAGCTACGTCGCCCATTACGCGACAGACGCGGTAGCGCTGGAGCGCATCCAACAGCTCGTGCGACGCTCGCTGGCCGAGGCCAACCAACTCCCCGACCGCGAGCGCCACGTGGTGATCGTCGCGTGCATGATCGCGATGTACCTGTCCAAGGAAAGCGCCCGAGCGCCTGCCCTGCGCTGCGGCAAGCGCAGACTCGTCGTCGCCGGCGGACCCCTGCCGGTCGCGCTACTGCCCGTCCTTCGTCTGTGGCGGATCGCATACCGCCAACGCTCAACCTAACCAGAAGGAGACACAAATGCACCCGAACCCAATCAGATCGCGGCTCGCGCGGCGCTGCGATCTACCACCCGCTGCGCCACTTCCCTCCAGCCTACAAACGCTCGGCTGCCGCCTCAGACCACTCCAATACCTCGAATGGTGCCGCCAGCGACTCGGCCCACGCTTCACCGTCTATCCACTGGGCATGCCGCCGCTCGTATTCCTCGCAGATCCACAAGACATCCGAGGCGTGCTCACCGCACCGTTGAACGTACTCCACGCCGGAGCCGGCGCGGCGCTAACCGCACCAGTCTTCGGCAAACGCTCATTCCTTCTGCTAGAGGAAGACGAGTACCTATTCGGGCGCAACGCGATCAAACCAGCACTCCATCGCGATCAAATCCACCGGCAGAGCGATGCGCTCGCCTCGCTCGCGGAGGATGAGATCTCCTCATGGCCGCTGGACACACCGATCGCAAGCCACACCTACATATCCGTACTGACGCTCAAGGTCATCCTACGCAGCGTGTTCGGCGAACCCGACCGCCTGACAGAAGCACTGCATTATCACCTACTCGCCATGCTGACAGTCACCACTAGCCTCGTCCTGCAAGAGCCAAAGCTCAGACACCTTCCAGGATGGCGAGGCACATGGCGCCGGTTCGTTAACCACCGTACACAAGCAGACACCCTCATCGCAAAGCTCATAACCCGGCGCCGCGAGACGCCGAGCGGACAAGACGTCCTCTCGATGCTCCTGCGAGCTCACCACCATGGCCTGACGATGTCCGATCGCGAACTACGCGACAACCTCGTCTCAGTCATCGTCGCAGGCCACGAGACAACCGCCTCGACACTCGCCTGGGCCTTCCAGCTCATCGCCCAGCACCCTTCCGTGCAGGACCGCCTAATCGCTGAGATCGATGAAGGCCAGGGCCACAGCTACCTGACCGCGACAATCAACGAGGTCATACGCCACCGACCCGTCTTCCTGTTCGCCGCACCCCGCTCCGTCGCACAACACGTCCAAATCAACAACTGGACCTACCGTCCACCAGCCCACCTGCTCGCTTGCACCTACCTGATGCACCACGACCCCACCTACTTTCCACAGCCGGACGCGTTCCGCCCAGAGCGGTTCCTCGCAAGCCACGTGCCGACACGTACCTGGGTGCCCTGGGGCGGCGGGCGCAAGCTCTGCCCCGGCCGCTACCTCGCGACCCTCGAGCTACAAACCGTCCTGCGGGCGACCCTCTCCACCCGCCGGCTACTGCCAGCCCTAGACGAAGCCGAACATCCCCGCTGGCGTAGTGCCCTCCTTACCCCGCGCGACGGCGCGCAAATCGTCATCGAGAAGCGAGCGCAACGCACCAACAACAACCACACCACGCCCCCGAGCACCCTCCCCTCACACGCAGGACACGGCCCTTTCAGCACCGCCGATTGTTCAACTCAGAACGTTTATATTTAACTCAGAACGCCATTGTTCCACTCAGAACGACATTTCTAGCTATTTAACATCGCTTCGAGCACTATCCTTTCCATGATCGAAGAGCGGCCCAGGCATGGGCAATGACCGAGCGAACCGGAGCACATTGCCGGTGCGAAGGCCTCACGCCTGCAACGCCACGCTCCGAAAGGCCAGCGTGCCGCTGCGAGTGGCCTCATCGGCTCGACACGACATCTCACCTAGAACACCAAGCCGACGCTGACCTACCGACAGACTCGCAGGTACCAAGGCTCGGCTGCACTATTACTTACAAAAGGCCGGGGCGACCGATCGCATGACACCCCGAGTGCGTCCGCAACGCCGAGTGGCTGCACTCGGCCCAGATAAGCGCGAGAGGGATGGTGTCTTGCTGGCGTTCGGCAGGAACCTGCGCATGTTGCGGGACGCGTCTGGTCTCTCGCAAGAGCGTCTAGCGGTGCAGTGCTTCATGCGCCGCGATCACGTGTCGGCTCTCGAGCGAGGCGTGCGGGTCCCAGACCTCATCGCTCAACTGAGGCTCGCCAACCGGCTCGAGGTGCCCATCGAAAGACTCGTTGATGGCTTGGTCGCGCCCGTGCGCAGACTCGGCACGGCTCAAGTGCTTGACCTAGTGGCCCAACAGCCGAGACTCAGTACAGACGCACTCGCGGCGACACTAAAATTGCCATTTTGGTACGTGAGCGAGATCGTCCTCTACCTCCAATCCACCGGCGAAATAACCCCCGCGCGGACAGGCTGGCTGCCGACCGGACGGCCGCCGGAGGCTACCTGTGGCCATCCGAGCGCCAATGAACGGTAGATCGAAAAAATGCGGTGTGAAGCGGCCTGCCCTCGGTGACACCCATCGCGAAGGCCGAGCGTGTCACCGGCGTAACGGCGGAGCGCGATGTGCCCGACAGCCTCGCACGAACACGACTGCCTCTCTGACGTGATCGGCGTCCCACCGTGGATGCGCAGAGCACCGGGGCCGCTCCGTGGCGTGAGCGGCAGGGCCCCGGCTACGGGAACGAGGGCCGCCGAGCCGGCATCGCCTCGCTGCATGCAACTGACCACGAGCAACGACCTAACCGCGAGCTGCGACCGTGACGTGAACGTTCGCGAGCTCACCGAGCAATCCCGCATCGTCATGTACTTCTGCCCCTGCAGTCCTCTCTCGCCCGAAGACGGCCATCACAGCGGGGCGCTCGACCTCGCCGAGCACCGCGCGTTCGACTTCCATCGCGACGACTTCCTCGCGCTCAACTCCAGCCTGCTCGGGCTCAGCAGCGCGCCCCACAAGCAGCAGCGCGCCGTCGCCGCCGACCTACAGCGCCTGCTGCTCTCCGATCCCATGTTGTGCCTCGCCGTGGAGCTTCACCTTCGCACGTTCACGGTTGACGAGACCCGCTGGTATTGCAGAAGCGTAGTCGTCCTCGCGCGCAGCAAGGCGCACTTGCTTCCAGACACATGCAGGCCCGAAGGCACTCCCACGAGCACGATCGCGTACATGCAAGCACAGGGGCTCTAGTTGCAACTTATGGCTTCCGGGTCGGAGTTTCCCCAACGCTCCCGCAGCGACCCGATCGACTGGAGCGAGATCGCGCAAGCGGACTGCACCGTCCCGGAGACACCCCAAGACGTAGAGCAGCTGGCGAAGTCGATCCTGCGCCGAAAGCGGGACTTCTGGATTGTCGTGCTCACCGCCCGCCGCCTGGAGACGATGCCCGCGGTCTCGCCGATGGTCGTCCGCGAAATAGTCGGCCCGACAGTCCCGGTCATCTTCCTCAGGAGCTTGCTGGCCACGCACCTCGCCACGCTGTTGCCGCCAAAGCTGCAGGTCTACGGAGGCGCGCTGCGCGTGTACCGGCCAGAAGTGACCGAGGACCCCTTTGGGCACCCGCTGCTCTACGACCCGACCGGGGAGTACGGCGAGGAGATCCTCGACTGGCTCGGGCGGATCTTCACACCAAGCGTCACACGACCCCCAAAGCTCACCGCCGAGGAGCGAGTCCTCGTATTGGAGGAGCAACTCGACCGGGCCAACAAGACGCGCGAGCGGGAGGTGGGCCCGCTTCGCGCGAGATATGAAAGGCTGGTTCTTGGGGCGCAGCCAGGCCGGGAGAGCGCGCCGTGGCGTCGCTCGCGCCTCCAGCTCTCATGGGAGCTGCGGGGACTCATCGAGGCTCAGTGGGCGAGTTGGGTGCCGGCGAGCGAAAGGCGCACGCACCCGCTGAGGCAGTACACGACGGCCGCACGGTTCTTGGAGGACGTGCGGGGCCGCGTCGGAGGAAGCACAATCGATCAGGTCGCATGGGTTTGTGCGCTCGTTCTGTGCCGCTTCGACACGAGGCGTCTCGGTCTAGACGCCGGCCCTTTGCGCCCCTCACCCGATGGGCCGCAGCTCACCCGCGAAGACGGCGCCCGGGCGTGGTGGTGCAACCTGCGACGCGGAGCTACGGGCTCAGGGCCGCGCGTCGTGTATTGGGCCTTCGACGACGGGACTGCTGAGCTTCTCGCCGTCAGCTTCGCGAAGGACGCCCCCTAGCCATGTCCCGACGGATGCAGCCAGGAGACGACCGCCTCTCCGTGCATGCGCGTACCGCGCTCGAGCAGCTCCGCACGACCGGGTACACAGCGAGCCTTGGTGTGCTCGACGGGGCAGGCGTCCTGCTGATCGGGCGGGCCGCGAGTACGCGACGCGGAAGCCGCCTGATACCCAACAGCGCGATCGGCACGCGACTGCCCGCGCACTGCACCAGCATGGGGAAGGTTCTCCTCGTCACACTCCCCGAGGAGACGTGGAGATCGCGGCTCGGTGACTCCCGGCTCGTAAAACACGGCCCCGGCACGATCACCAGCAAGAGCGGCTTCGATCTTCAGCTAGGAAACGTGCGCAAGCGCGGCCACGCGACCAGCGACCAAGAGCTCTGGCCAGAACGCCTGGCGGTCGCCGTGCCAGTCCTTGACGAGTACGGCGAGGTGACGACCGCGCTCAGCCTCGCCGCGCAGCACAGGTCGATGACCTCTATGCCGACGCTCATCGACGGTGGCGCTCAGCCGCTCACCACTGGTGCATCCCGCCTCGCCGAACGCCTCGGATACCGCGTCACCGACCTCACCACCGCAGGGTGAAACCCCCGTGCTGTTGCCCTTCCACCGACATCGAGGTACACGTCCGCGACCCGCACCGCCGCGCGCGTCACGATGACACCACGAACCCCCGACTCCGGCATTTCCGTGTCTAGCAGACACCGTCGCCGCGATCCGAACGCGGCAACAGAGGATGAGGAGCGGGTGCCCTCGCAGCGGTCAGCCGTACGCACGCGAACGAGTCTCGCGGGCGACGTCGCGCAGCTCTACATGCAGGGAAAACAGCATGTGGAGATCGGCGAGGCCCTCAATCTGACCAAGGCGCAGGCCCACAAGATCCTCAGCGCACTGTTTGTCGAAGGCATGCCCAAGCTTGGGCGCAGCCTGATCAACGACAGGGTTCGCGCGATCCACGGTGCGTTTGTTCGAGGGGACGGATCGCTCGATGACCTCGTCGAAGCCGTCGAGCAGGACGCACGGCGGCCGGCACGATCACGAGCGCATGCCGAGCAGCGTGTGATAACCGCGCTACTGATGGCTCGTGTCGACGAGTTGCGAAAGCCGCGAGCGCTGTCCCTCGAGCGGCTTGCGTTTGCCTCAGATGTCTCGTGGTGGACTCTCCAGCGTTTGAGGAGTGAGCTCTCTGAGCCTCGCCTTTCGACTGTGCTCAAGCTCTGCCGCGGGCTCGAAGTTACCGCCGGCCAGCTCCTGGGTGATCTGTCGCTTCCCGTCGAGCCGCGGTCGAGCTACGCTCGGGCGCCGGCTCAAGCAGGAACGGACACATGAGTTCTTCCGAGGGCGGCCTCGTGACGATCGCGGGGAAGCTCGTCCGGTTTCTGCGCAGCGGCGTCAAGGAAGAGCTCGGCGCGAACGCCGAAATAATTGTGGCGCAGACCACACCCGATACGCACCTCGAACCGAAGATCTACTATCGCGCGCTCGCTCGCCTTGACGCCGCGCGCACACTGCTTGACAAGATTGGCGTGTCTGATGAGCTCGAGCCGCAGGATGTCGAGCTCGATCTCGCGCGCTGGCGGCTACTGCTGAAGGCGCTGAAGTCCCAGCTCGAGCAAACACTGATTCGCTTGGAAGGTGCCCACGCGGAGGGGATCGATCTGCCCCCGCGCGACCTTCAAGCCCTTGCGTGTCTGGTAGCCGACATCGAAAGGAGAGTCGGTGCGCCAGCAACCCACGAGCCCACACAGTCACGCCTAGAAAGACAGCTCGCCCGACGACCCCCGAGGAGAAACCGCGGAGATGGCTAAAAGCCAATCGGATAGTCCGCTCGCGCTACGTCTAGTTCCGCCCTATGAGCGGTTCTGGCGTCCCGAGACGCACCTGTACGGAGGACGCGCAGCGGTGTTCAATTCGGTGTTGGGACTGGCATCAAGCGGTTCAAGGACTTGAGGTCGCAAGCCGGAGACTCGGTCTTGCGTACTATTGTCTGCATTTGTGGGATGAGTCAGACGACGACGCGGCCGATCATCACTCCCGTCAGCGTGTTCCGGTACGTTGGCTGAACCTCTGCCAGTGAGTCGAGTTTCGGCTAGCCGACTCGACTCACCGACGAACCTGGGCGTGCCCAAGCAGACACTCGATGAGCGCGGCGCGAACACAGAAGGAGCTCTCGAATACTCCGCTGACAGGCCCGTGACGGTTGCGCTAGGGCGGTTCAATCACATCATTGAGCTAGGCATCACGGCGGTTCTGGCGAAGGACGACGCGCTTTGTGTTGTGGCAAGCGGCCTTGACGTCGACGCGCTCGAGGCGTCGCTCAAGGGTGGAGGCGTCGAGCTGGCGATCCTCAATAGCATCGCTGGTCGCACGGCTTGGGAGCGGCTGAGGCTCGCTTGCCCGCGGGCCGGCATCGTAGTGCTCGGCCCTGCTCCGGCGCTCGCGTATGGAACGGCGCTGATCGCGGCGCGCGTCAGCTATATGACGTGGAGCATGGATGAGCTCGGCGCGAACGAGCTGGCCTCAGTCGTTCGCCGCGCCGCGCACGGAGATGCGCTCCTGATGTCATCTGACGGGCGGGTTCTCGCCAGCCGCTTGAGGGACGAGCCGCCGCTTCTCACCGTCCGTGAGATCGAGGTGCTGGCGCGTCTCAGCGAAGACCTGAAGTATGCCGAGATCGCGCGCCTGCTCGGTATCGCTCCCGAAACCGTTCGGCGACATGTCGCGAGCATTTGCAGCAAGCTGAAAATAGCCAACCGCCGTGAGCTTAGCGCTGTAACGGCAGGCGTCCATACGCCCGCGAAGTGACAGTAAGTATACGTCAGCGGACATTGTGTGCATTACCCGGATTTCGCTCCCAACCGGGTATTTACAAGCGCACGCAGACCGAATACGGTAGCCGGAACTGTTCTATTGATCCGGCTCGGCCATGGCTGGGCGTGCTTGTACTGGAGGGCAAAGGAATGCGGCTCATTGCGCGCTGGCTCGTGGAGGTCCCGTCATGTTGCTGGCCTCGCTTGAAGGGGTCTGTGCGGTGGTAGGTCACCTGCGTGCGCGACACAGGGAGATCGAACAGGCGATCTATAGCCGCATTCAAGAGGCGGTGCCCGATACGGTCGGCGGGCAAGACCCTTCGTATCAGGCGGGCATGCGAGCGGCGATCGATGCGGTTCTCAGCTACAGTCTCGACGTCCTTGAACACGGTCCGGGATGGTCGGGGCCGATTCCCGCTGAGGCCGCCGCACAGGCACGTCGCTCGGCACGCGCGGGTGTGGGTCTGGGTGCGGTTCTGCGCCGCTATGTCGCCGGTCATGGTCGGCTCGGGGAGTTCGTCGCCGAAGAAGCGGCGCGTATCGGTCTCGTAAGCGACGCGCCCGAGCTGCAGCACATAAACAGGACACACGACGCGCTGCTGGGATATTTCGCGGCGGCGGTCGAGCACGAGCACGATCAGGAGCGCCAGCGGGTGATGCAATCGCCCGGGCAACGCCGACTCGAGCTCGTGCGCGGATTGCTGGAAGGTAAGAGCGGCGCCCGCGTGGGCTTTGTGGATCTGGGCTATCAGATCGATGCCTGGCATGTCGGGGTCATCGCCGTGGGCGCAAGCGCACGAGCGGTGATGGAGGGCCTCAAGGCGGGTCGTCAGCTGATGTCGGTGCCTCGTGGCGACGAAACGCTGTGGGCCTGGCTCGGCGGGCAGCGACGGCTTACGGACGCTGAGATGGAGCGACTAGGTCTGGAGACCGAGGCAACAGGCGTGTCGCTTGCCATCGGGGAGCCGGCACGAGGGATCAATGGGTGGCGCCGAACCCACCGCGAGGCTCAACAAGCTCTTCACGTCGCGCAACTAGCGCGACAGACGCGCGCCCGCTACCGGGACGCCGCCTTGCTCGTACCTTGGGTGGAAGACCCTGAACGAGGTAGAGCCCTGGTTGAGCTCTATCTCTCGCCGCTCGACAGTCAAAAGGACGGTGGCGTCACGCTGCGGCAGACGCTCCGCGTCTACCTTGATGCGGAGCGCAATGCTTCCTCCGCGGCTCGAACGCTCGGAATCGACCGGCGCACGCTCACGCACCGCCTGGCAGCGATCGAGACGTGCGTGGGATACCGGCTCGATAGCCGGAAAGCTGATCTTGAAGTCGCGCTGCGGCTGTACGATCTGCTCAAACGCCGCGAAATGCACAGCGCTGTACAAAGTCCGATGCTTGGATCTCCCACATTGGTGTAGCGCGCGCAGGTCCTGAGCTGTAACGATAGCTAGCGCGTGGCATCGGGCTGCCGACCCTCCCGTGGGACTGGGCCAGCCCGGTCGAACGTTTCATTGTTCAAGGACGAGGGGAGAACCCGACATGGGCCGTCTGGCAAGAGCATCCGCGCTTTGTTTGCTGTGCTGGTTCGCTGCGCTGGGGTGCTTGCCGGCCATTGCGCTGGGGGAAAGCTCGCCGTCCGGCGAAGGGGTGGGTGGGTCCTCGTCGCTTGGCGGTGCACTGGTGACTCCGGGGTCGCCGGTGCAGGGCGAACAGGCGCAGGCGGCGGAAGAAGCGAAGCTGGCGAATCCGAACGCGGTTGCTGAACGCGAAGCGTCTGGTACGAAGTTCGAGGGCCTGAGCACTGAACAAGCGATCAAGGTTGCGGGGGAAGTGTTCCCGATGCTGGTCGAAGAACCGGCGGGTGGGCCGCCGAAGTTGCCTGCGGGTGAGAGCGTGGAAGCATACTTGAGCGGCGATGCGGCCCGGGTGGGGCTGGGTGGTGGCAAGAGCGCTCTGCTCGAATCGATGACGCCTATTGCGGTAGCGGCGGGTGCGGGTAGCGTGGTGCCGATCGATCTCAGTCTGAGGGAAGCGGGGAGTGGGTTCGCGCCGAAGACGCCGGCGGTAGCGGTGTCGATCCCTAAGCAACTGAGCAACGGCGTGTCGCTGTCGGGCGTCGGTATCTCGTTGACGGCGGTGGATGAACATGGAGCGGCGCTGGAAGGCTCGAAAGGCGCGATCGACGGCGTTAGCGTGTTTTACGCAAATACACAGACCGACACCGATACGCTGGCGAAGCCGACGACTGGTGGGTTTGAGCTCGATTCAGTCCTGCGGTCGGTGAACAG
This sequence comes from uncultured Solirubrobacteraceae bacterium, assembly GCA_963838405.1. Classification (GTDB taxonomy): domain Bacteria; phylum Actinomycetota; class Thermoleophilia; order Solirubrobacterales; family Solirubrobacteraceae; genus Palsa-744. The sequence goes on from CAWIRA010000001.1 coordinate 608,087, forward strand.
CCCCGGACAGTTGCATTTTCGTGTGGGGATGCCGGCGGGTGCGCTACTGGTGCAGGAAAGCTCTGGCAATGTGAGTGTGGTGGACGAAGGTGCAGTACTTGCGCGGGTTCTCGCGCCGGCCGCGCGTGATGCCGAAGGCGCCTCGGTCGCTGTCTCGATGACTGTGGCGGGGGATGTGTTGACGCTGGGGGTTGATGATGGCTCGGGGGAACACGCGTGGCCGATCGTCGTCGATCCAACGGTCGAAGAAGGACAGTTCCTTAACGAAACGCGTAATGGCAAATTCTACCACACGGAGTGGCATTTCGAACACTCTGGGAGCGCGTTTTCAGCGCCCGCTCAGCCTGAAGGAGAAAGTTGGACGGAGACCATCGCGGGTAGTCACACTGGCGGCGAATGGGGTGGCCTCTTCTATACGACGCGCGGCGAATCACAGATCATACGGGCGAAAGTTGAAGGTCATTGGGACGATGTTGGTTCGAACATTCAGAACTACATGCTGCTGGCAACGTCTGCTGGTCGTGAGAGCTACAGTGCGTTGCCGGTCAATACTGAAGGTAACGAACGTGGTGGCACCGTATGTGCACCAGAACTAAAATGTTCGGAAACTACCACGGCGGGGGAAGCAAAAAACAATAACACTGCCGCTTACGACCAGGAAGCGACCGGGGCGGGCAACGGTGTTGGGGGATCGAATACACTGTTGCGGGGCTCTGTCGAGGTATCGCAGGAAAAAGGTCCTGAACTGAGCTTCAACACCACGAGTAAAGAAATCGATGGGCAGCCAAACGCGATCTATAAAGAACAGCCGGGCTGGCTGGGACCGAACTCGGGCGCCTTCGAAGTAGTGGCCAAGGACCCTGGAGTCGGGATCAGCGAATTTGGAACTTTTGGGCACGACGCCGAAGGTGCTTGGGGCGAAGAACACTTTTATTATAGGGAAGGAGAATGTACCGGGGTTCAGTGCCCGGAACAGGTACACGAAGTGTATTCGTACAAAAGCACCATGCCGAACGGTGAAGAGAAACTCGAAACGACGGCGCACGATGCGGTCGGATTGGCTGCCAATGTCTCATCGCAGACGATCAAAGTCGATGGCACGCCGCCTCATGGGATTGTGCTGAGCGGGTTGCCGAGTAGCGGAGTGATCAACGAAGCGCAGTACCATTTGCAGGCGCCGGCGACCGATGGTTCTGGGAAGACGCCGAGTTCGGGCGTCAAGTCGATCGCGCTCTACCTCGATGGGTATGAAGTCGCGGGGAAATCGGGATCGTGTGCCCCTGGACCGTGTACCGCGGTCGGGGAATGGACGATCAACGGCGAAACGTTCGGGGCAGGGAAGCACACGCTTACTGTGCAGGCAACGGACAACGCGGGGAACGTCGAAACCAAGCCGTACCCGATCACGGTTCGTCATGCGGGTTCTCTTGGGGTCGGGCCGGGATCTGTGGATCCGATCACCGGTGCGTTGCATCTCAGTGCTTCTGACGTCTCGCTCAGCGGCGGGCGGGGTACGCTTGGCTTTTCCCGGAGCTATGACTCGCGTCAGCTGAAAGCCGGTGAACAGGGCCCGCTCGGCCCGCAGTGGAGCTCAAGCATCAGCGGCTCGCAGAGGGTGGAACGGGAGCCGTCGGGCAGCGTTGTCCTGGCTGGCTCTGGTGGCGGGCTGACGACGTTTGAAAGCAACGGCAAAGGAGGGTACGTCTCCCCGAAGGGCGACGAAAACCTGGTTCTCGAAGCCGAAAAGGAAGGCGAAAAAATCAAGGCGTATCTGTTGAAGGATCCGGCGGCGGGCACGACGGTGAGATACACGCAACCGGGTGGGGCGGGTCCGTGGGTGCTCGCGAGCAGCGAAGGCGCGCTTTCCAGCAGCAATGGCGAAAAGCAGACAGTAGAATGGGAAAGAATCGAAAACGTCACGAGGCCGAAGCTGGCGCTGGCGCCCGCGCCCAAGGGGGTGACGTGCTCACCGACGGTCAAAGAACCAAAAGAACTGAGCAAAGGCTGTCGCGCGTTGAGCTTCACCTACGCGACGGAAACGACCGCGACGGGAGAAGCGCCGGGTGAATGGAAAGCCTACAAGGGCCGGCTGATGAAAGTGTCGTTCACGGCGTATAACCCGTCCACCAAAGCGATCGAAACGACGCCCGTCGCCGAATACGTTTATGACAAACAAGGTCGCTTGCGGGCGGAGTGGGATCCGCGGATCGAACCCTCGCCGTTGAAGACCACCTACGGATATGACTCGGAAGGACACGTGACTTCGGTCAACCCCGCGGGACAGGAGCCGTGGCTGCTGCATTACGGGACGACCGCGAGCGACACAAGCGCCGGACGGCTGCTGTCGGTCACGCGGCCGCCGGCGGGAACCGCGACGCAGGTCAAAGAACAAGACGAAAAGGCCGCGCCTGTCAATGAAGCCGCGCCGACGCTGTCGAGCACGAGCCCCGTGATCGGGACCACGCTCAACATCTCCTCCAACGGGACGTGGTCGAACAGCCCGCTCACATACAGCGACGACTGGGAGGACTGCTACACCTACGAATCGAAAGAAACGTGCACCGCGATCCCCGGGGCGGTCAACGGCAGCTATACGCCCCAGGCGCGAGACGCCGGGTACACGCTGAAGGCGCAGGTCACGGCGGTCAACGCCGATGGCGCGACTGTTGTCACCACGGCGGCGAGTAAAGTGCTGGCTGGAGTGGCGCCGGCATATAAATCGCAGTTCGGCAAAGCGGGCGAAGCCGAAGGGCAGTTCAAAGGCCCGGCCGGGGACGCGATCGATCCCAGCGGCGATGTGTGGGTGGCGGACTCCAGCAACTCTCGGGTCCAAGAGCTCTCCGCGTCGGGGACGTTCATGAAAGCGGTCGGGTGGGGCGTGAGCAATGGCAAAGCGGAATTCGAGATCTGCACAAGCGCTTGTAAAGTCGGGATCGCGGGGTCGGGCGCCGGGCAGTTCTCAAAACCGGAAGGGATCGCCATCAATCAGGCGACGAAGAACGTGTACGTCGTGGATAAGGGCAACAACCGTGTCGAGGAGTTCAGCGCGGAAGGGAAATACGTCGGCGCGTTCGGTGAAAAAGGCAGCGAACCGGGTGAGCTGAGCGCGCCCGTGGGGTTGGCGGTTGCGCCGAACGGTAATGTCTGGGTCGGCGATTATGGGAATAATCGTGTGGATGAGTTTACGGAAGCCGGGGGCTATCTGGGATCGTTCGGTAAAGAAGGCTCAGAAAATGGACAGTTCAAAGGTCCGACTGGTATCGCGTTCTCCGGGGAAGATGCCTACGTAGTCGACTCGGGAAACGATCGCGTGCAGGAGCTCTCGATGTCCGGAGAATTCATCAGGAAGTTCGGGTCCAAAGGCACCGCTGAAGGCCAGTTCGAAGCGCCCTACGGCATCGGCGCCGAACCGGTGTCCGGGGACCTGTATGTCGCGGATACCGACAACAACCGCATTGAGGAGTTCAGCCCCGCCGGCACGTTCCTCGTGGCCTACGGGAAAAAAGGCGAAAAAGAAGGCGAATTCGCGAGCCCGCAGGCGGTAACGGGCAACTCGACGGGGTATGTGTACGTCGCCGACTCCGCCAACAACCGTGTGCAGGAGCTCGAACCGAAGTACTCGAAAAACAATCCGCTGCCCGAACCGCCCGCGCTTGGCACGAGCGCGGTGACGACGATCGACTACAACGTGCCGCTGTGGGGCGAAGGCGCACCCGATACGACGGCCAAAAACGAAGCGGAAGAGAAGGCCGAACGGGAAACATGGGGCCAGACTGACGATCCGGCGGAACCGATGCCCGGCGAGTCGCTGGCGACCGCGGTATTCCCGCCGGATGAGCCGATGGGGTGGCCCGCGAAGAACTATAAACGCGCGACCATCACCTATCTGGACGAAGTAGGCCGGACGGTCAATCGCGCCTCGCCATCGGGCGGGATCTCCACCAGCGAATACAACGAAGACAACGAGGCGATCCGCAGTCTCAGCGCCGCCGATCGCGTCGCGGCGCTGAAGGAAACGAATTCCACAGAAGCCTCCGAGCTGCTCGACACAAAAAGCAAATACAACGGCGAAACCAAAGAAGAAAAAGAAAAAGAAGAAAAAGCACAAAAAGAAACCGGCCGGCCGGTCGAACCTGGCACACGGCTACTCGAAGTACGCGGGCCGCAGCACACCGTCAAACTGTCAAGCGGTGGCGAAGTCAAAGCGCGTAACCACGTAAAGTACTACTACGACGAAGGCGCCCCTGAAAACGAAACGTATGATCTGGTGACAAAGACGACCGATGGAGCGGAATACGAAGGCAAAGAAGCCGACGTGCGTACGACCACGACGTCTTACTCTGGGCAGGGAGGCCTCGGCTGGCTGCTGCGCAAGCCGACGTCGATCACGACCGAACCGTCTTCTGGAGTGAAACTCGTGAACACCACCTTCTACGACCCGGGAACGGGCAACGTCACCGAAACTCGTGCGCCGGCGGAAGGCGGCAATCAGGCCGGGGCGTACGCTTACTCATCGCAGCTGTCGAAATTGACTGAAACGTGTACGCCTGTGGTGATGAAGAATCCGAGTGGTGTCGTGGTTGATTCGGCTGGTCGTGTGTGGATTGCTGATACGGGGAATAGTCGGGTGGATGAGTTTTCCAGCACGGGGGAATATATAAACGCGTTTGGTACGGAAGGGTCGGCCGAAGGGCAGTTCAAGAAGCCGCAGGGTATCGCGGTTGATTCCAAAGGCGATATCTGGGTCGCGGATACTGGTAATGATCGTGTGGAGGAGCTGTCTTCGACCGGGACGTTCATTCGGGCGTTTGGTGAAGAGGGCACAGGAACGGGGCAGTTCATCGAACCCACTGCACTCGCGATCGATTCCAGTGGCAATGTGTGGGTCGCCGACACTGCCAACAAACGGGTGGAGGAGTTTTCCTCCACCGGCACGTATCTCCGGGAGTTCGTAGGAAACAGCGCTAAAGCTAATGGTATCGCGGCGGACGCGAAAGGCGACGTCTGGGTAGCGCAGACGGGGGTCTACAGAGTGGTCGAGCTTTCTCCGGAAGCAAAAGAAATTGGGTCGTTTGGTTCCTTGGGGAGCGGAAACGGTCAGTTCCTCGCGCCGGAGGGCATTGTGATCGCGGGCGAAACCGCGTACGTTGTGGATACCGGCAACAATCGCGTGGAGCAGTTCAAACTAACCGAAAAAGAAGGGAAAGGCTCCGGTGAATATGTCGCTCAGTTCGGCACGAAAGGCACCGGCAACGGTCAGTTCGAAGGACCGCGCGGCATGGCGCTCGACAAAGAAGGCAACCTCTGGATCGCCGACACAGGCAACAACCGCATACAAGAGTTCACGTCGGCGAGGAAATACGTCAGGCAGCTGTCGAAGTTGACTGAAACGTGTACGCCTGTGGTGATGAAGAATCCGAGTGGTGTCGTGGGTGGTTCGGCTGGTCGTGTGTGGATTGCTGATACGGGGAATAGTCGGGTGGATGAGTTTTCCAGCACGGGGGAATATATAAACGCGTTTGGTACGGAAGGGTCGGCCGAAGGGCAGTTCAAGAAGCCGCAGGGTATCGCGGTTGATTCCAAAGGCGATATCTGGGTCGCGGATACTGGTAATGATCGTGTGGAGGAGCTGTCTTCGACCGGGACGTTCATTCGGGCGTTTGGTGAAGAGGGCACAGGAACGGGGCAGTTCATCGAACCCACTGCACTCGCGATCGATTCCAGTGGCAATGTGTGGGTCGCCGACACTGCCAACAAACGGGTGGAGGAGTTTTCCTCCACCGGCACGTATCTCCGGGAGTTCGTAGGAAACAGCGCTAAAGCTAATGGTATCGCGGCGGACGCGAAAGGCGACGTCTGGGTAGCGCAGACGGGGGTCTACAGAGTGGTCGAGCTTTCTCCGGAAGCAAAAGAAATTGGGTCGTTTGGTTCCTTGGGGAGCGGAAACGGTCAGTTCCTCGCGCCGGAGGGCATTGTGATCGCGGGCGAAACCGCGTACGTTGTGGATACCGGCAACAATCGCGTGGAGCAGTTCAAACTAACCGAAAAAGAAGGGAAAGGCTCCGGTGAATATGTCGCTCAGTTCGGCACGAAAGGCACCGGCAACGGTCAGTTCGAGGGACCGCGCGGCATGGCGCTCGACAAAGAAGGCAACCTCTGGATAGCCGACACAGGCAACAACCGCATACAAGAGTTCAGTCGTCCAAATCCCGGCGGGTCTCACGCCGCGCAGACGATCTACTACACGACCGCGGCCAACCCTACCTACAAAGAATGCGGCGAACACCCCGAATGGGCGAACCTGCCCTGCCGCTCCCAGCCGACGACACAGCCGACGAAAGGCCTGCCGCTGCCCATCATCACTGATAAGACGTACAACGTTTGGGACGAGCCCGAAACGGTCACCGAAGAATTCGGACCGAAAACCCGTGAAAAGAAACTGGCCTACGACAAAGCCGGACGGCTGAACACAAACGAAGAGACGTCCACGATCGACAGCGCGCTGCCGAAGGTAGCGGACGAATACAGCCCGGAAACGGGCGCGATGGTCAAGCAGAGCACCACAGTCGGCGAAACGACGAAGTCGATCAAAAGCGTCTACAACACGCTGGGCCAGTTGACGGAATACACCGACGCGGACGGGAACACGACACAGTACGTCTACTCCGGCCCAGCAAACGACGGTCAAGTCGAAGAAGTGAGCTACGGTGGCAAAAAGGGCTCGCAGGTCTACTCCTACGATCCAACGACGGAGGCCCTCACGAAACTGCTGGACGTGGGCCCCGAAGGCGGGGCGGGAGCCGGAACGTTCACGGCCAGCTATGATGTCGAAGGGACGATGACGAGCGAGAGCTACCCGAACGGGATGACCGCCAAGTACACGTTCAATCCGGTGAGCGAAGCGACCAGCCTCGAATACGAAAAGGCGACCCATTGCGCGGGCACGTGCCCGGAAGCGTGGTTCAAAGAAGCCGTTGTGCCGTCGATCCACGGCGAAGCACTCGCGCGTACGAGCACACTCGCGAAAGAGGAATACACGTACGACAACGCCGGACGCCTCACCCAGGTCAACGAAACACCGACCGGCAAAGGCTGCAAAACCAGGATCTACGCCTACAACGAAGACTCAGACCGCACCAGCGAGACCACACGCGCATCGTCGACCGAAACATGCGCGACCACCGGCGGCACAACCGAAAGCCACACCTACGACGAAGCCGATCGCCTGATCGACACCGGCGTGGAATACGAAACGTTCGGTAACCAGACGAAAATCCCGGCGGCCGACGCCGGCGAACACGAAATCGCCGCGAGCTTCTACCTCGACAACCAGGTCGCGACCCAGAAACAGAACGGCGAGACGACCAACTACTCCTACGACCCCGCTGGCCGCACCGAAAAGACCGTCTCCGAAGGAACGACCAAAGCGACGATCGTCAACCACTACCCCGGCCCCGGCGAAGCGATCTCGTGGGCCTGCGAAGAAGCCGCCAAAGAATGCGAAGAAGGCAAAGGCACGAAATGGACACGCAACATCGCCGGAATCGACGGCACCCTGTCCGCGACCCAGCACAACAGCGAAGCAGCGATCCTGCAGCTGCACGACCTCGAGGGCGATGTCGTCGCCACCGCGGCCGTCAGCGAAACCGAAACGAAACTTCTGACGACCTATAACCCGACCGAGTTCGGCGTCCCGGTCAACGGCACACCGCCGACGAAATTCTCCTGGCTCGGCGCAAGCGGCCTCGCCACCGAACAAGCCACCGGCGCCGCCAACCCCAGCGGAAGCAGCTACGTGCCCCAACTCGGAGCGCCGCTGCAGACCGAGCCGATCAATCCTCCAGGGATACTCTCTGGCAGCACCAGCGAGGCCGGCATCGTGCTCGCCACCTACACTGTCGGCGGGCTACTCAAAAACGTCGCGGTGGAACACCAAGCATCACTCGAAGCAGCCGCCGCAACGGAATCCGCAGAACGCAACCCGGCCTGCCCTGCCAGCGAGTGCCACGTCGACGGGCCGGGAGAAGGAAACTGCGAAGCGAACTGCGAAGAAGAAGGGGCGGAAGAGTATGATCCGGAAGGCCTTGCCTCGTATAAGACGACCATAAAGCGTGCGGAAGAACTACGCAGAGATGGCGTCACGGGGGCTCTAGTCGGTCTTGCGGCGGACTTGGGAATCCCGGGTGCCGCTGACGGTGGGGGAGCATACGATGCGGTACTCGAGGCCTCGGCGTATGACCTTGAACTCTGCGTTTCAACCGGAAAGGCGCTCGGGAGAAAAAGTGGAAGTTGGGGCACATGCTTTATCAATGAACTGCGAGCGGAAGCGTTGGGCATTTCGATCCCTATCTCTGCAACAGCAGAACTATGTGAATATGTCGGAACACGCCAGTGGGGCAAAAAACCACACAACATGTATTATTGCGTGGACGCGAAAGTTGATCGATGGGGTCCATGGTTTTGATGGGCTTGACGGCCTTGACGGCCTACCAAAGACGTGGGAGGTTAGTGCTCGGAGCAAAGGTAATCACCGTGATTATCCTCGTTACACTGCTACCGGGGATAGTGAGCGGGTGCGCGAGTGGGACCTCACGCGCAGAATCTACGGCGCGGACGCGGGCGACGCCGAACGGCCAGTCGACCACGCTCGGCATCGGTATGCTAGCAGGTATGCACGACAAGGCGAAGATACACAGCATGAGCGAGGCTGCTGCGGCATATGAGCGTGCAAACGAGACGAGGGCAGCGGTTGTGACACTTTCCAAAGAAGCTAACCGCTCAGGCATAAGCGCAAGCGAGCACGCCCGTAAGAATCGAGAAATCGAGCGACTTAGAGAGCAGTATATTCGTGAAATGGAGCCCGTCAATGCGTTCCTCAAGGAGGTTGAGCGTGAGGTCAATAAACGATGACTCCTTGCGATCTTGGGCGGTCGTGGCGCCCGGGGCCTTCTTCAACGCCTCAGACAGCGGAGCTCCAGGTACCGACCGCGGTCGAACACCACGGGTAACCAGTCGACGGCCTCCGTGGGTTATGTGGCTCGTTCCGCATTAGCGTGTAGGGGTCGAAAACCGTGATTCGTCATGGCGAGGGTTGACTGTGGTCGTGAGAGTTGGCTGTGGGTCACCTCGGCCGTGAGCGAGTGGGTCGCGTCGCCTGCTTGTGGTGCGTTGCGGCGGGCGGTGGGGGTTGTCAGCCGAGCGAGATCGGGTGCGTGGCTTGCGACGACACGCGCATCGTCGACCGAAACATGCGCGACCACCGGCGGCACAACCGAAAGCCACACCTACGACGAAGCCGATCGCCTGATCGACACCGGCGTGGAATACGAAACGTTCGGTAACCAGACGAAAATCCCGGCGGCCGACGCCGGCGAACACGAAATCGCCGCGAGCTTCTACCTCGACAACCAGGTCGCGACCCAGAAACAGAACGGCGAGACGACCAACTACTCCTACGACCCACCGCTGGCCGCACCGAAAAGACCGTCTCCGAAGGAACGACCAAAGCGACGATCGTCAACCACTACCCCGGCCCCGGCGAAGCGATCTCGTGGGCCTGCGAAGAAGCCGCCAAAGAATGCGAAGAAGGCAAAGGCACGAAATGGACACGCAACATCGCCGGAATCGACGGCACCCTGGGCGGTAGCTGGCGCGTTGCTACGCCGCCGAGGATTGGCTTGATCAAAGGTTGCAATATGTATGGGCAGCTTTCCGCGCACTGCGAAAAGAACGCCGAGCTGATGGTGTTTGTCATTGGGTCCCCCACAAGTGATACACGTTAAATAGACCCTGCGAACGCCCCACCGGCGGAGGAATCGTTGTGGTACCACAGAAAAGCACACTTACGACGAGCCGACCAGCTGAAACGACACCCGCGTCGAATACGAACCGTTCGGCGATCACACCCAGTCAGATCGGTCGAGGCCGCCATTCACCGGGTGGTGAGCTACGAGGGGCGGGAATGTCCCGCTATCCTAGCTGGGGCGGCAGTTCGGTCACTCCTTCGAAGAAGTGAACGGCTGCGATCGAGAGATCCCGTGCTTGCTGGTCTCGTTCAACGCAGCGTGCGTGCTGCGGCGAGGCAGGCAGATCTCGCGAGGCAGCGGATATGTATGGTGCTTCACCAGTGGCGTCAGGATCACTTCCGACAGGTCCCACGAAAGCTCGCCGCTTTCAGCCAGGAATTCGAGAGGCTGTCACAAGCCGCCAATCTGGTGCCCCCGGCAGTGAAAAGCTATCTCGACCGGCGTGACATCGCAACACTCGACGACGTCCGGCACCGCGAACTCGCCGTCGAACACGAGATGGGTACGCGCAGCCTCGTCGGGTCTATACACATATTTCAGGCGAATCGCCCTACAGCGGGCGAGGTCGGCTCGGCCCGCGCTCGTCCGTTATTCGCGTAGCCACTGAGATGGGGCGTCAGTTGGGTTGATACCCGCGACGAGTTCATACAAATGAAGCATGTCGGCGGCTATGGCGATGACGCGCGCATCAGAGAGCTCTGCTAGTGATTCCGCGATGGCCTCCTCATCGGCTTCCTCGTCGCTTTCCTCTCCGCCTTCGACAAGGCCAGCTACGATACGATGGTAGAAAGCCCACTGGATTTGGTCTCGGAGGTCGCTGAGGTTCACGTCGCTGAGGTGCCTATCGGCGGCCAGCAGGCGTTCGCGAATCGGCTCCGGGCCGGCACAGAGCGCCTCGACGACGCGGCGCATGGGCTCGTAGGCAGGATGATTCGGTAGCATGTGACCGTGGCCCGGCGACGCGGTTCAACAACCGCCCGCCGGATGAGAATAGCACGGTCGCCCCCATCATTACGAGCCATCCCAGCATGGAAGCTTGACGACAACGCGCCTCCTGAGAAAGAATGACTTTCGTAGCAGGCTATATGTGACGACTAGTCTCGGGGCAGTCGTATGTATGTTGGCGTCACGTGCGGGACGACGGCGACGAGCAGCGGTCATGGAGTGACCGACGACACCGCTAGCAGCAGCGCGCCAAAAGTATTCCGATTGTGCGCGTGGGCGGATGCCCGCAGAACAAACGGCGTCGAGTTGCGACGGCCTCGGCGAGCACGCCCGCCTGTGCTTTTTGGCGGGGAACAAAGTTGTGGGACGCACCGGTAAAGCACTCAGGTTGAGCAGTGGGAAGCTGTCGGCAGGAGGTGCAAGTGGTAAGAGACGGTTGCCTTTCGAATGGGACCACAAAGATTGCGAGGAAATGATCGGTCGAGTAGCGTCGCCCGCTGCCAGTGTGCCCGCGACTCCGCAAACCTAGAGACAGAAGCCGACGCAGTGAGCGTCTTCGACCCCTTGCACGGAAGTGGGAGTATGAGCACAACGTGGAGCCCGGGCTCCTGAGCGCGTCACCGTCGGCGCTGAACCGATGTTTGAGTTCCCGCGCCCTCGGTCTTGAACATCGTTCCGCAGTTTGCCGTGAGTGTGCCCACGCCCTGAAGGTCCCCGTCGTGGCGACTACTGACGAGGCTGCTCAGCGAGCCAGTCATCGAGCATGGGCCGCGTGAAGCGGATGTGCCGACCTACTCGGTGGCAGGGCAGACGGCCAGCTCGCACGGCTTCGTAGACCCAGCTCGGCTTGACGTTGAGATACCAAGCGGCCTGCTCCAGGCGAAGGAGCCGATCCTCGACCGGGGCGGCCGCCGGCTGTTCTGTTGGTGCTTGCATACCCCTACAGACCACGAGCGCCTCCAACCGGCCAAGACATTCGTCGAGCCGCGATCGACGGCCCGCGCCGGCGCCCGACGGCGCCTCAAAATCGAACCCTCGCCGACACCGCCCCCGTGACGCCCCCTGGGGAGAAATTACGTCGCCCCGTCCGGGAGCCTGGTAGAGTCAAAATTGCTGGGTAGAGCGCTAAACGGGGAGTGTCAGAGGAGGGACTCGAACCCCCGACACGCGGATTATGATCTGCCCAGTGCTCGGGGGGAGCGGGGCGGATCACACTCGGGCACCGCTCGTTGTCTGAGGTTCCAGTGGACGGTCCTTGGCTACCCCCGTGGCGGTGAGGTCGATTCCGCAGTCGGCGAATATGCGTTCGACCTCACGTAGCCACTTGGCCGGGATCTCCTCCTCCAGGCACCTGAGTAGCGTCGTGTTCGTGGTGGCCATGATCGTGGGACGGATAGGCACCACGTTCTCGGGCAAACTATGGGGATCGAGCGCGCGCGTGATCTGGTTTGCGAGCTCGGGCCGTGGCGCATACGCCATGTACTGTTCCGTTGTGTTCAGACGCGCGTGGCGCATGAGGGCCTGGATCGTTCGTACGTCTACGCCCTTGGCTGCCAAGGTGGTGCCGAACGAGTGGCGCAGGTTGTACATCTTGATCGGCTTCAAGCCGGCTTTCTGGCACGCCTCCTTGAAGGCTTCTCGAAGCGGCTTGTCGCGCGCCGGCCGATCGAGCACCAGTTCGTCCACAAAAACGTAGTCCCCATCGCCTGTCGCGTAGCCCCTTTCCTTGAGCTTCGACAACGCTCGTGCCAGCCGCGGCGTCATGGGGATGGCCTCCGAATCCCCGGTCTTGGTCGTATCGAGCTGGCCCAACACCCAATTGTCGTAGGGTCGGATCACACCTGCCTGGAAATCGACTGCCCCCCACTTCGAGCCCAGTGCCTCGCCGGATAGGCGAAGACCAGCGTGTGCACCGCAGAGCCAGAACGCCTCCTGAAAGACACCAGGAGCGTGCTTGAGGAGCAGATCGACTTCATCCGTGTCGAAAAAATCGTCACGACGGAGGACACGTTCGCGCTCCTGGCGCTTGCTCCGTCGCTTGACTTCGACCAGGGGGTTTGATGGTGCCCAGTGCTGGCGCACCGCATAGTTGAGGCACGCTGAGAAGACGTCTCGGTACTCGTTGCGAGTCTGCGCCGCGGCCGGTGCCACGAGCATCCATAGCTGCTTTTTGCGCCGTGCGACGATCCAGCCTTCCGCTTTGAGGGCATTGGCCTGAGCGTAGGTGACGGTTTTGGGACGCTGGGCGTTGAGCGGAACGACCCGGTAGGCGCCGCAGCGTAGATGATGCCACGTGCCCGGTAGCTGGTCGGCGACCTGAACGGCCTCGGCCTTGGTCGCGACCTCGACCGGTGCGCTGCCCCGCGGCTGTGCGGTCCAGCGTTCGACCTCGATGCGCTGAACGTCCTTGCCTTCGGCCCGTCTCCTGTTTGCGGTCTTCTCGCTGATCACCCTGTAGGACTTGAAGTCGTCGAAGTAGTCCCGTAGACGTCCGTCCGCAAAGTCGCGAACGGGCGTGTCGGGACCAAGGTCGCGATATAGCCGCTCGAACATGCTCTCGTAGTCAGTCAGAGTGGTCCGCTTCAGATCCTTGTCGCGCTTGCGCTCGACGACCCAACCCTGCGTAGCCTGGAACAGGGTGCCAACCTCGCCATCCGCGCGTGCTTCGGTCTCGGCACCGAGCCCGTCGAGGATCGCATCGAGGCATTCCTGGGCGTCCCTTGGCGTGCGGTGGTGGGCGGTGGGGCGGGGGCCGTCCCCCGCTCGCCAGATGATCGCGCCGCGCGCAGTTCGGCGACCCGAGTCGCGGACGTGCGCAGGACCGAGCCGCTTCCCTCCGCGCACGCCGTGCTCGTCTCGCCAGAACGCGAAATACGAACGCGCGCCGTTGCGATCAGACTTGACCTGGAGATGCCCCGTGGGACGATGTGTGCGGCTCATGCTGTTTGTGACCTCCTTGAACTCGAACCGGCCAACGAGTTCCATCAGAGGCGTCGCGCAGATTTCCCCAGGATTTCCCTAGACGGCACAGCCGGGGCGTCACCAGGCCCCATAACCTGGGCCAACCCCGCCAAACACCGGCCAAACTGGTCTCCAACCGGCGACTTCTAATCCGAGGGTCGCTGGTTCGAATCCAGCCGGGGGCACTTTTACGAGCGCGGTTTGAGTGCCATCACGCGACGTCGGCGCCCTGCAACAGCGCAGCCAGCCGTCGGTACTGCTCGGAGTCTTCGCCGAGGAGCTCTCGTACCCAGCCGAGCGCTTCGCTCGCGTCGATCGCCGTCCCCCACGCGATCATCTCTTCGATGTCCAGCCAATCCTTGGGCCGGTCGAACACGACCTTGCAGACGATCAGATGCTCCGGGCTGAGGATCGGGATCCGCACGGGGCCGAACTCGACCAAGCGAGAGTGCTCGGCCATCTCCTGATGGAGCTCGAAGGTGGCGAAGAACAGATCGAGATATGACCCGTCCCAGTCCAGCCGCGCCTGGCCGTCGTGCTTGATCAGGGCTCGATCGGCGGGGGAGACGCTGACGCCGAGGTGGGTGAGGGCGCCCAGCACGGGGTCCGCATCCTCGGGCGCCACGGTTACGTTGAGGTCGACATCGGTCGTGGCGCGCGGATTGCGATACCAGGCGAGGGCCACGGCGCCACCGAACTGATGCGTGACGCCCATCGACTCGAGCATCTCATGTGCCGCAACGATCCTTGCGGCGAGAGCGCCCAGCGTCCCGGTGGCGCTCATCCTCAGGCAGGGTTGGGGGACCCGCGGCGGCCTTCGACGAGCCGTGACAGCACTGGGAACTCCAGCGGCGCGGGCGGCCGGGGAGGCTGGTTGCGAGTGACGGCATCGGCGAAGCCGAGCAGGTCGATCAGCGCCGCCCCCGGATCGACTGGCGCGTGTGCCGGCGGGCGCCGCACGGCTCGTGCCATCCGGCGCGAGGCTGCCACGAAGCGCCCGCCCGCATCCTCGGCCTCGCCTGCAGCGCTGGCTGTCGTCGGTGCGCCCGCTCGGCGCCCCGACGCAAGCACCGCCCGCACATCGAAGGGCCGCTGCGCGCGGCTGGCGGCCTTGGCGAGGACGGCGCCGGTCAGAAAGTCGAACCCGGCAAGACTGCGCGCCCGCGGCCCGTCCGGCGTGTGCAGCGACTCCCTGATCTCAAAGCGTCCCTTGGGACGCGCGACGACATAAGCCATACCCACTACGATACCACTAGCTCATACCCACTAGCCGAGCGCTTCGGATCCGTCGCGGATGCCCGGCGCTCGACGGCACGCAAGCTGATCGTCGCCGGCCCGCCCGGCTCCATCGGGACGCGAACGTAATCTCTCGCGGGTGCGCACGAGCGAGTCGCCCGCGATCGACCAGATCCTGCTCGGCGAGAACCTGGAGCTGTTGCCGGCGTTCGTGGATGAGTCGTTCCAGCTTGTGTACGTCGACCCGCCGTTCAACACCGGCAAGCTGCAGACGCGCAGAACGCTGCAGGCCGCGCGCGACGAGGCGGGGGAGCGCACGGGCTTTCAGGGGCGCCGCTACAGCACGCGGCTACTCGCCGAGTCGAGCTACGCCGACTGCTTCGATGACTACCTGGCGTTCCTGACGCCCCGGCTCGAGCACGCGCGTCGGCTGCTGGCGCGGGAGGGCACGCTTTACTTCCACATCGACTACCGCGAGGCTCATCACTGCAAGCTGCTGCTCGACGAGATCTTCGGTCGCGAGTGCTTCCTCAACGAGATCATCTGGGCCTACGACTACGGCGCTCGCAGCAAGCGTCGCTGGCCCGCCAAGCACGACACGATCCTCGTCTACGTCAAGGATCAGACCGCCTACCACTTCGACTCGACGGAGGTTGACCGCGAGCCATACATGGCGCCCGGGCTTGTAACGCCGGAGAAGGCGGCCCGCGGCAAGCTCCCGACGGACGTGTGGTGGCACACGATCGTCCCGACGAGCGGTCACGAGAAGACCGGCTACCCGACGCAGAAGCCAGAGGGGATCGTGCGCCGGATGGTGGCCGCCTCGACGCGACCGGGCGACTGGTGTCTGGACTTCTTCGCCGGCAGCGGCACGCTCGGCGCCGTCGCAGCGCAACTGGGCCGCCACTACGTCCTGATCGACTCCAACCCGGACGCGGTCGAGATCATGCACGCGCGCCTGGACGGGGGCGCGGGTGCCGCTGCCAACCGCCGCGCCGCGCGCCCAGCGACCGGATCGGCGAAGTAGAGCACGGCGCCGCGCGCCGCGAAGTGCGAGCCTTTGCGCATGTACCACGTCGAGCTACGGCACTTCCCGCACAACAACGCGCGTTTCAACCTCACAGAAGCGGAACTGATGGCGATCGTCGAGCCGTGGGTGCGCGACCAGGTGGTCGAGTTCGGCGAACGCAAGTGGAGTCCGCAGCAGGCGAAAATCACGATCTTCGAGGGTCCGCACCTGGCGCTCGATCAGCTCACCATGGGCCGTGGCTGGCGTACCGCCGAACGCGAGAGCGAGAACGTCACCGACGCGGTCCTCGCAGCCGCCAGGGAAGCACTCGCTGCGTCTCCGTCAGCGTCGACGCCTGCGCCGCCCGTCTCCGCACAGCCCGCCGCGGCGAACGGCGCGCTCGCCGACCCGCTGGCGCTCGGTGTCCAGCTCGCGTCGCTGCTCGGCGAGGATCCCGCGAGACTGTTGGCGGCGTGGCGTGAGGTCGCCGCGCGCTCGTCGGGCCTCTCGCCGAGTGAGAGCCTCGCGCTCGCGGAACGTCAGCTGGGCGCCTGAGGCGGCGCTCGGCAACCGCGTACGCCGGCTCGCGCGGCCGCTAAACTCCGGTCCTCAAACCCGTGGTGGGCGTAGCTCAGTTGGTAGAGCTCCTGGTTGTGGTCCAGGCGGTCGTGGGTTCGAGCCCCATCGCTCACCCTTGAAGCGCTTATTCGCAGGCCTTTCTTGGCGCGAGGTCCAGTGGCGGATTGCTCCAGGCGACGGTTGAGTAGAGACGGATCGCCTCCCTTTGCATCCGGCGGATTTGCGTGGACGCGATGGCTCCGTCTAGCGCTCGTATGCGCGGCCGGGTGGCAGCACGTGCCGGACTAGGAGGGTCTGGGTGTCGGGGTCGTAGTCGAAGATGACGCGCCAGTCGCCGACGCGTAGCCGATAGTGCTCGCTGCCGGCGAGGCGTCTGACGTCGAGTGTGCGGTCGTCGGCTTGGGGTCGGTCGAGTGCGGCGAGTACTCGTTTGCGGATTGGCGGGTCGAGACGGCGGAGTCCTTCTCGGCGCTGCGCGTGAGGCGCAGCGCGCGCCGGTTGCTCACTCGGTGTTGGTTCCGAGGTCTTGCTTGACCTGCTCGTAGGAGATCGTGCGGCCGGCGGCGATATCGGCGTCGCTTTCGGCGAGCGCTGCCTGCTCCTCGGGGGTTAGGGGCTCGTCGTCCTCGGGGCGCGAGTCGAGCCAGTCCTCGAAGCTCTGTCCGCGCGCGGCGATGAAGCCGAGGGTTGCCTCGGCTTCTTGCTCGGTGAGATCCTCGACTCGAGCGCGTAGCTTCTCCTTCGCAGTCGTGCGTTCAATGCTAACGCTGCCAGGCGTGCCATTGGGGCTCTGGACTGTGTTCGCCAGGTGGGACGGACGACTTAGCGCGTTCGCTGTGACCTGCTTTCCGATTTCCTTTCGGCTTCTTCAGCGGCCCATTTCAGGACAATAATAAACGTTGCGTAGCGACAACGAGTCCGCGTGCAACGTTTCTCTCAGCCTGACGACTTCGCACCGAAAACCTAATGCCGAAGCCTTGGCACGGCCGATACGCGAGCGCCGACTAACCCCCGGCGACCTCAATTAACCAACGATCCATAAACACCAATACGTCGTCCCACTCGACGCTGACACGTCAAGCATGACCGCGACCGGACCCACCATGACTCCCCACCAGACCAACGCACACGCCGCGCTCGAACCAAAGCCCCTGCCCGCGCCCCCGTCGCCCGCTCCCGCCTCGGATCTCCAGCGCCTAGGCAAGTCCCTGATAACCCGCGCCGAGCAAGTACTAGAGCTAACAAACGCGCGCCTGCTCGAGTCAGAAGCCGCGATCGACGCGGTCGTCCAAGAAAGCTTCGAGCAAATCAGCCGCAGCTCGACCGTCGCCGTGGCTCGCTGGATGTCCGGCGAGGGCCAAGAGGTCGCCCGCGAAGCAGGCCAAGAGACATGGCTGATCTTCGGCGAGCTAGCTGCGAGCCGCGCCGCCTCCCTGGACCAGGTCATCAGGCGCTGCCTCTGGTGGCGCGACTCGATGACGCAGGTCCTCACCGAGGACGCCACGCGGCTCGACATCGCACCCAGCATCGTCATCGAGGCTCGCGACATCCTGCAGCTGAGCCTCGAGTTCAGCCTCGTTCGGATGGCGGAGTGCTTCGAGTACGAGCGCGCGCAGAAGGACGAGGAGCTCGATCGACGTGGGGAGGAGCTCGCGTTCCTGGCCACCCACGATGCCCTGACGGGGCTCCCCAATCGCACCTTGATCCTCGACCGCGTCGAGCAGATGCTCGCGCGCTCGACGCGCAACCAGTCGCCCGTCGCGGCGCTGTTCATCGACCTGGACAACTTCAAGAGCATCAACGACACGCTCGGACACGGTGTCGGCGACGAACTGCTGCGCGCGGTCGCGGCCAGGCTCGATGGCGTCATCCGCGGCGCCGACACCTTGGGCCGACTCGGCGGCGACGAGTTCGTCGTGATCTCGGAGGAGCTGTCGACGTCGGGCGGCCCCGAGCTGATCGCCGAACGCGTGTTGGAGGCGCTGCGGCATCCGTTCGAGCTCGGCGAGGGAAAGCAGACTCGCGTGACGGTCGCCGCGAGCGTCGGCATCGCGACCGGCGAGCGCATCACCGCGGAGGAGCTTCTGCGCGACGCCGACATCGCGATGTACCGGGCGAAGTGGGACGGAAAGAGTCGCTTCGTCGTGTTCGAGAGCGGCATGCAGGACACGATGCAATACCGCATGGAGCTCGAGATGGATCTCCGTGAGGCGCTCGCGAAGAGCGAGTTCTTCCTTGCTTACCAACCGACGTTCAACCTCGGCGACATGCGCCCGAACGGTGTCGAGGCGCTCCTGCGCTGGCGCCATCCCGAGCGTGGTGTGGTGCAGCCGAACGACTTCATCCCGCTGCTCGAGGAGACAGGTCTGATCACGGACGTCGGCAGGTGGGTTCTGAACCAGGCGTGCGCGCAGGCGGCCGTGTGGCGGCGCTCCGGTCATCGCATCGGTGTCGCCGTGAACGTCTCCGGCCGCCAGCTCGACAGCGACCAGATCCTCGCTGACGTCCAAGGCGCGTTGGGCGCGAGCGCCCTCGAGCCGTGCGCGCTGACGATTGAGATCACCGAGACGACACTCATGCGGAACATCGGCGAGACCGCTCGGCGCCTGAGCGCCTTGAAGGATCTAGGTGTGCGAATCGCGATCGACGACTTCGGCACCGGCTACTCCTCGCTCGCGCATCTCCAGCGCTTCCCGGTCGACGCTCTGAAGATCGATCGATCGTTCATCTCAGGGCTCGCGCACAACGTCGAGGGTGAGACCCTGATCCGCACGCTCGTGCAGCTCGGTAAGGCACTATCGATCGAGACCTTCGCCGAGGGCATCGAGCAGCAGCACGAGCTCTCTCTGCTCAAGGCGCAGGACTGCGACAGCGGCCAGGGCTTCCTTTTCGCCCGTCCGCTCGACGTCGCCCAGACCGAGGCCTTTCTGGAACAGCTGCAGATCGGGGACGCATCGGCGGCGGCGCCAGCCACGCCTCAGGCTTGAGCCGCGCAGCAGAAGCCGGCCCCTGTACGATCCGGCGATGACTAAATGCGACGACAGCGTTTGACGACGGACGATCGTTTCTGTGGCGGAGATCGAGTCGCCTTGTAAACGTAGGCAGCGGCGCCTACAAGTTGCTGACAGTTGTGCTGCTCGCTATCGTTTATCGAACGGGGGACTGTTGACCCGCGAGTCCCGGGTTCGTCCCGCGGTCGGTTGCGGCGTCGTGGCTGACCCTCCGCATGACGTCGCGGCTCTCCCGCCGCGTCTCTCCGCGCGGCGGGAGAGCGTCCTTTCTAGATATAGGAAGCTCGGATCAGGCCGGGGCTGAGCTCGCTGCTCCAGCATCGCGCCTGCGAGTTTCTGATCGGCTTGGGAACTTTCTAAGCCTTGAGTTGACGACGGGTCCCAAAATGCGCATGCTCGAAAATGTGGCCTGTCAGAATTGTGCATCGGGCACATCATCGTGAGGGCGCCCAATTCCAGGCGGACCGGGTCGGCGGCGCTCGCGCGAGGCCGAGCGTCGAGCGCACGAGTTCCTGCTGGCGGCGCACCGCCAATCGCGCTCGGCGGCCGCCGACGACGTACCAACACCGGCAGCGGTCGGCGCGAGCGCATTGTTGACGCGCTGACCCAACTCGTCGCCGACGCCGGCTACCCGAGCGTGACCGTCGCGAAGGTCATCACGCTCGCGGGGGTTTCGAGGGCGACGTTTTACGAGGAGTTCTCAGATAAGGAAGATTGTCTGGTGGCTGCGCTCGCATCCGCAGGTGAGTGCGTGCAGCGTGCTGTGTCGGCGGGAGTTGAGCATGTCCCCGCAGAGCTGCGCGCCGCGGGCGTCGTGGCGGCGCTGTTTGACCTCGCCGGCTCACAACCGGCGATTGTCCGCGTGGCGCTGAGCGAACCGTTAGCGTCGGGAAAGAGTGCGTTGACCGCCCGAGACGACACAGTTGCGGCTCTTGCGATGATGATTGACAGTGCCTACGTGGGCGCGCCCGTCGAGACGCTAGCTCCCGACCTGCCAAGCAGGGCGCTTGTCGGGTGTGCGAGTCGTGTGCTCGCTTGGCGTCTCAGCCGCGACGAGCCTGTGGGAAGCGAGCTCGCCGCGGAGATGAGCGTGTGGCTCGCGAGTTATCGGGTTCCGCTGGGGAAACACCGCTGGGGGAAGTTGGCCCCCCATGAGCCGTCTCCTCGCTCGCAGATGCCACGAACGATGGCGTTGCACTCTCCCGCTGAGGGGGACGACGCGCAGGGGGTGTCTGGCCCCGATCTCGCCGCGGAGCAGCGGCTGCGTCTGATCTTCGCTACGGCTCAGCTCGTCAGTCGGCATGGATATGACGCCGTCACCGTGGCCGACATCGCACGCGGGGCGGGGGTCGAGAGTCCCACCTTTTACCGTCTGTTCACCGGCAAGCGCGACGCGCTGCAGGCCGGCGGCGAGTTGCTGTTCGGTCGCATGATCGCGGCCAGCGCCCTGGCATTCGTGGCAGGAGAATGTTGGCCGGAACATCTGCTCGAAGCGGCGCGCGCGCTCCTGCAATGCCTGGAAGACAATCTGGTGCTTGCGGGCGCTGCGATCGTCGGCAGTCACGCGGCCGCGGCATGCTCGGCGACGGGTCTGGGGTCCTTCGCGGAAAGGTTCAGCATCTTTCTCGAGGAAGGCTTCCGTTATGAGTCCGGACGGGATAGTCCGCCCGAGATCAGCAGGCAGGCCGTTCCGATGCTCGTGCTCGAGCTCTGCTACCAGCTGCTTCGTGGGGGAGAACAGCAATCGCTGAGCGGGCTGCTTGGCCACGTCGGCTTCGCGGCGCTGACGCCTTTTCTCGGCCCTGACGAGGCGAATACCTTGCTGCAGGAACACATTTTGCTCGACCGGCTGATCTAGTCTGCCGAGGAGGCGGCGAGCCGAGCGTCGATGAACTTGTTCGCTGCCTCGCTTCCGAGGAAGGGCACGAGACACAGGTGCACGAGATGCGCGAGGACGCGAGCGGTTTCGGGCGTCGCGCTCGCCCGCGTGCGCCGGTAGATGATCTCAAAGATCGTCGTCATGATCGCCTCGAGTGCGAGCTGCGGCGGCACGGCGCCCTCGCTTTGACACCGGTAGCCCTCCTGCAGGAAGATCGTGAACGCGATGTGGCTGTCATCGACGCGCTGGATCCCACGCGGACCAACCGCATAGGCCTCGACGAAGGCGACGTGCGCAAAGGTCGGCGTATCGTCGATGCTCTGCGTGGCGGCGCGGAACGCCTCCCAGATCCGTTCCGGCCAGTCGTTGCCGGCGAAGAACGCCCGCGCCGTGACGGCCATCAGGTACTGGAACCCGAGCTCGTGGATCGCGCTGAACGCCTCCTCCTTGTCGGCGAAAATGCGATAGAAGCCGCGGCCGTCGACGCTTGCGCGTCCGGTGATGTCTGAGACGGTGGCCCGGGTGTAGCCGTGCTCCTGAACCACCTGCGCGGTCGCGAACATGATTCGCTGTCGGTGGTTTTCGACGATTTCCGCTCGCGAGAGCCGTGGCCGCCCGGGGCTCAACGGGCCCGGCGGGCGTAAGCCGGCGGCCGGGAGATGTGGCGAGCGGGGCGGTGCGCGCAGTGCTTTCAGCTCGTCCCAGCGGTGCTGTCCGCGCGGCTGCTCGTAGCTCTCGACCCACAGATCCAGATCGTGCTGCACATCGGCGAGCGCGCCTTCGCTGCGACGCAGTCGCGAGGCGAGCATCCGCTGCGTAGCGCCGAGCACTGCCGCGATCGGCAGATCCGGGGAAGCTGTCGCTCTCGGCGTGTCTTTTTCAGCGACCGCGACGATCTTCGCCGCTGCTTCCAGGCCCTTGTCGCGTGCGTCCAGCGCCTGCGGCCCGCCCGCGAGGACCTCCTTCATCAGAAACTGTGCCTGCGCCGGTTGGGCGCGGGCGAACGCGACCATGGTCCCGACTGCGGCCATCAGCGCGCGCCCGGGGGCGCTGTCGCCGACGGCGCCGCGTACGTCCGCATCCAGGCGTTCGCGGACATCGACCGCCGTCTTGACGAAGCAGTCGTCTCGATCTTCGAAATACTCATAGAACGTGGGGCGCGAGACGCCGGCCTCGCGCACCACCGCGGTCACGCTCGCGCCGGCATAACCGTCTCGGTTCGCTGCGGTGATCATCCCCATGTGAAGCCGCTGCAGTTGCGTGGCCTTGCCCCGGGTTTGGACCGGCGTGTTTATAGGCTCCTCGGCGTCTGGGCGGCGCGGCATCGGGTGCTAGACCCTAGCGTCCAGGCCAGCAGATCGCTAGCAAATACGGGCGCTTTTAGCCTCCGCCCCGGCGAGCACCGCTGATAAGTCGCTGGCGCCAACAGCTGTCAGCTCAGCGGCCTAACCAACGTTAATTACAGTGCTAACGTTTATCAAGCAGGGCGATCGCGACGGCTCCAGGTTCCACGCGCGCGGGGCCGATAAAACACCAGTCCGTTGTTTTCTGATGACGCCGTGGTCGCTTGCCGCCGGCACACCAGTCATCGCGCTGCGCTCGCAGCGATGAATCTTGTGCGGTCTCGCGCGCCGGCGCCGAGCTGGTCGGATCCCTCCAGGCGCCCGCCGATGAACTCGTTCGCGTTCTCCGCCCCGAGGAACGGCGCGAGCGCCAGGAACGCCATGTGCCCCAGCATCTCCGTGGGCCGCGGCTCCTCGCTGCGCCGCGCCTCACGGTAGACGATCTCGAATATGCTTGTGATGATTGCCTCGAGTGCCAGCCGTGAGAGCGCTGTCGGCCGTGGGTTCTGCTGATAGCCCTCCTGTAGGAAGATCGTGAAGGTGATGTGGCTGTCCTCGACGCGCTGCACGGCGCCGGGGCCGACCGCGTACGCCTCGACGAAGCCGACGTGGGCGATCATTGGGTTGCGCTCGAGGAAACCCGTGAATGCTCGCGCGCCTTCCCAGATGCGCTCGGGCCACGAGGCGCCGGTGAAGAACGCACCGGCGGTAGCGGTCATCACATGCTGCACGCCGACCTCGTGTACAGCCATGAAAGCGTCCTGCTTGTCGGCGAACGCGGCGTAGAACGCGCGCCCGTCAACGCCGGCTTGGCGTGTGATGTCCGCGATCGTGGTCGCGTTGTAGCCCTTCTGCTCCGCCAGCACCGCGGCCGCGTGGAGGATCCGTTCCCGGTGGTTGGCGGCGACCTCCCCTTTGCCGAGCGCCGGGCGCCCCGGCGGTAACGGAGCAGGGGCCGGCAGCGGACCCAGCGTCGGATCTGCGCCCTCAGCTTGCACCTCTCTCGGCGCGAGCGAGCGCCAGCTGTGGATGCCAACCGGACGCGCGTAGCTGGCGGCCCACGCCGACAACTCGTCGATCGCTCTGCTCAGGTCGGGCTCGCCTCGCCGCAGGCGCGAGGCGAGGAGGCGGTAAAGCCCGCCGATCAGCACGCGCGGGCTCATGTCCGGGCTCATCTCGCTGTCCTCGAGCTGTCCTTGGGCCTCCTCGATTGCCAGCTCGATCGCGGCGATGCCTTCGTCGCGAGCGTCGAGTGCCCACGGTCCGGCGGCCATTGCCTGGCTGGTCAAGAACAGCGCGCGGGCGGGCTCCGCGCTCGCGAACCTTGTGATCGCTGCGAGGCTAGCCTGGATTGCCTGCTCCGGTGGCCGTGACGCGAGCGCGTCGAGGACCGCGCGCAGGACGTGCTGCTGGACATCCAGCAGCGCCTCACGGAAACACGTGTCGCGATCCTCGAAGTACTCGTAGAACGTCGGTCGCGAAACCCCCGCCTCGGCGATTACCTTCGATACGTTCGCTCCCGCGTAACCGACTCGGTTCGCGGTCGTCACCATGCCGGCCAGCAGACGCTGACGCTGCGTGCCACGCCGGTCTCTGGGTCGCACGCTGCGCCCGTTCATGTTCGCCTCGGCCGATAGCCACACGTGCGAGCCGTCGCCGCCGCGCGGCCCCTCATGATCCCCGTCCCGACTGTCCGCTCGCCATCTGACGCTCCCCGAGACGCCGAATCACATCGCAGATGTTCGTGCCTGCGCCGCCAGCATTAGCTACAGGCTAGCGCGTATGCCGCATTCTAGAGCGCTCGCGCGAGCACCGTCGATGTTTATGCGGCGTTTGGTAGAGGCGGCGGAGGCGGAAGAGTGAGTGCTCCACGACTCTCCGACCAGCTATCCGACGCCGGATGGGCGCGGCGAATGCATGAGCACCCCGATCGCGCAGAACGCTGTCAGCGACGCTGCATCGCACCGAGGTCGAGCGCCTGATTAGCATGGGCGATCAGGGGGGCGGCACAGGAACAGCTCCGTGCGATGCTTCCGCGCACCGCTGCCCGCCTGAGCGCCAGCCAGGGCGGCATGCCTGGCGTGTCGATGCATGCCAGCATCCTCCGGCTGATCCCATTCCTCCTGTCTCGCGACTCCGTGCGCTGTGGGCGCCGGGGGAGCTACTGCGCCACGGCGCGAGCACCGAATCGCCTGGAGCGTTCGTTGTACTCGTCGAGACATTCGACGAAAGACAGGCGCTCGAAATCCGGCCACAGCTCCTCGCGGAACACCAGCTCTGAGTATGCGGCCTGCCACAGCAGGAAGTTCGAGAGACGCTGCTCGCCGCTTGTGCGGATCAGCAGATCGGGGTCGCGCAAGCCCGGTACCTGCAACAGACTCGCGAACTCGGCCTCGCCGCCGCCTTGATACCGCTCAGCCGCGCGCACGATCTCATCGCGTCCGCCGTAGTCGAATGCCACGAATACCTCGATCGCCGCGTTGTCGGCGGTCAGCTGCTCGGCGTCGTGCATGGCCTGCGCCAGGGCCTGGCCGGCGCGGTCGCGGCGGCCCAGGAACTGCACGCGCACCCCCTGAGCGTGGAGCGCGGGCGTGTCGGCTGCGATGCGTCGCGCGAGCATCGCGACGAGTGTCCTGACCTCGAGCGCGGGCCGCGCCCAGTTCTCGGTGGAGAATGCGTACAGCGTGAGCTGGCGGATACCCAGCTCGATCGCGTCGCCGATTCGTGCGATGACGGTGTCTGCGGCTGCTTCGTGGCCCTCACCGATTGATAGCCCGTGGGCGTGAGCCCAGCGTGCGCTGCCGTCGCTGACGATTGCGACGTGCTCGGGTCCCGCCGTGTATTCGATTGGCGCCGCTAACTCGACGGTGCCATGGTCACGAAGCGCGTTGTTCATGCTCTCGCTGATGATGGCGCAGTTTTCGCGCCACGCCTCGCGAAACTTTCTAAGGCGTGACTGTCACTGACCCGCCCGGCGCGGACAGGCAACGGTCGTGCTCGCGTGACTACTCTGCCCGTTCGTGAACGTGAAGCTGGCGCCGAACCGCCACCCCGCGCGCGGGCAGCTGTCGGGAAGACCGATACCACGCGGGCGGTAGGCGACGGTTCGTTTGCCGACGCGTTCGTAGTAGGTGAGGGCGCCCCCAAGCACCGCGTGCATATCCACGAGCGAGACGTACGGGGCGTCTGGAAGGCTCGGAATCGGCGGCACGTCGATGAGCAGGCGACCGGGACGCAGCACACCGCTCAGCAGGACGCTCGCGATCACCGGCTCGGCGCCGTTCGCCAGGATCGCCAGGTGTATGTAGCCGTCGCTCGAGGGCGCCGCGTAGATCTCGAGGCTCACGGTCTCCCGCACGATTGCTGGGCCGAACGGCACCTCGACCAGCGCCTGGCCTTCGCCCATCTTCGCGTCGGCCGGGCAGGCCTGCGGTCCTTCGAGCTCGAGCCGGCCCGGTTCGCATGTCGCGAGGCCGAGCCCGCTCGTTGCCAGGCCGAGATTGATCGGATAGCTGACCGTCACCGCCGATAGTGGGAGCGGGCCGCTTGTCGCGGGCGGGTCGATCATCACGGCGAAGCTGACGGTTGTCGGCGACCCGAGCCGCTTCGGGACGAACGAGGCCTTCAGGGTCGCCGTCGGACCGCTTGCCGCCCCTCGAGCGTGCGCGACGCTCCCGCAGATTGCGCCGGCAGCCGAGACGCACGCGAACACGACCGCGAACGTGGCGGCCCGGCTTAGTAGCGCAGCGTGCCTTCCGTTTGCACGACCATCGCGTAGCTTCGCCGGTAGAAGACGCCGTAGAGGTGCCCGGTGCCGCTCGCGTGTGCGTAGCGGCCGCTGCCGCCGGTGATCGTCAGGGTGCCTCGGAAGCTCGGGCTGGCGCTCGCCGGGCTCGAGAGTTTCCCCACGCCATGCGCCTGGATGCTGCCGGAGTGACCGCGGATCGTGATCTGCGCGTTGACTGACGGGCTGCCGTTGTAGGTGAACCGCACGAGCGCCTCCCCGGGGATCGACCCACTCGCCGTGCCTTCGTCGATCAGCAGCGAGCCCGAGCTCTGACCAGGTGCAGGCGCCCTTCGTCCTTGACGCTGATCGTGCGGGCTGCGCGTGCTAGCAGGACCGGGCTTGCGGACGCCGGCTCGACCAGGGCCAGCGCCCCTACGAGGATCGTCAGCGGCACCAGCAGCGGACCGGCGAGGCATGCTGCGCGGCCCGCCGCGCTCGGGCTCGATCTCCTCACGCCATCCCCGGAGGCTCGGCTTCACAAACACTCTCCACGGACATATTCTAGGCCGTGGCCACGGCCTAGCGAGCAGCATGCCGATCGCCTCGTCGAGCCCATGCCCTCAGGGCTGTCGTGCGTGCCGTCTTGGCGGCGCGCCAGCTCCGAATCACCCCCAGCGCCGGCCAGACCGTGGGCGACAGCTCGCCGCGCACGATCGCGACCACCTCCCTCGTCTGGGGCCCACCGGCGCCGGGGTGGGAGGTGTAGTAGGCGACGACACCTGCCAGCGTCATCGCGTGGTGATCGCCGTGTGGCGCTTCGCGGGCACGGAACAGCGCCTCGCGGCTCAGCATGCGTACCTTCTCGGGCAGCTCGCCCGGTTCGTAGAGGTCGATCACGCCCTTGTCTCCGCGCGCGCTGTCCTGCGGCTGGTCGACGACGCTGTCGAGGATCGTGATGAGCGCGCCGATCGCGAGATAGGCCGCGTCGATCCGCGCGGCATCCTGCTCGCTGCTTGTCCCGTCGGCGGCGGCCGCGATCAGCGCGTGCACGGCGAGCACCGAAGCGGCACAGCCGGCGACGTACTCGCGCCACTCGAGGCAACTCTCGGCTGCGTGCTGCTCGGCCCACTCCCGCAGCTGTTGCTCGCCGAGCTCGGGCACGGCGTGCAGGCGTGTCTGCGCCTGCGCGCAGCGCTCAGCGCTCGTGCGGGCGCTGGCAGCGACGGCCGCGGCGCCCGGGAGGCCGCGCAAGGTCTCCCGAGTGCTCGCGGAGAGCCTCGGCCAGGTAGGCCCAGTCGGCGGGGGCCTGATGCCCATCGGTGTCTGTCGGCTCTCGCCTCGCCGGGCCGTGCAGGTCGACCGCGTCGATGAACGGTCCGAACAGCTGTGTGCGCTCTGCGATTCCGCATGCGTAAGGCTGCTCGGTGCGCCCGTCGAGATAGTCGAATAGCAGCTCGAGCGCGACGATCGCCTGCGCGGTCCGCGCTCGCCGCGGCCGCGGCGCGAGCGTCGCTAGCGTGGCTGCGACCTCGGCGTTGAAGCGCTCGTCGGCGAGCTTCGACACAGCGAGTTGCCGCAGTCCGCTGTCCGGGATTGCCCGCGCTCGTCGCTCCCAGCGCGCGAGCGCTCGCCGCACATCCGGCGCGACCGTCGGCCAGAAACGGAAGTTCGCGATCGCGAGCGCCGCCAGCGTCCCGCCGGCGCGCCCTCTCCGCGCAGGCAGCTCTGTCTCGCGGCCGCTCACCGCTAATCGTCCGCGGGCGCGAGCGTGGGGGAGACCCTGAAGCGAGCCACGCTGGCAGCGCTACGGCCGCGAGCGCGGCGGCGAGCACGATCGCGAAGGTCGCGACCGGCCGCGCGCTCGCCGCGACAGGAGCGACCGGGAAGCCGGTCACATGCCGCAGGTAAGCGTCGATCACGAACTGCCCGTACACGCCCGCAAGCGCGCCGGTGATGCACCCCGCACCAAGCACCAAGCTCGCTTCGAGCAACAGGATTCGACGCAGCCGCCACGAGGGCGCGCCCGCCAAGCGCAGCCCCGCCAACGCACCGCGGCGCTGATTGATGCTCGACGCGAGCGCCGCCGCGAGCGCGAGCACAGCGGCGCAGACGAGCAGGGTCGAGATGATCCCCAGCTGACTGAGGCCTTCGCCGGTAAGTCCATCGATGCGGGCGTCGCGAGCCGCGGCAGTAGCCACTTCGAGGCCGCTGTCCGCCCCGAGGGCGCGCACGAGCCGTTGACGCAGCGCCGCGACCGATGTTCCTTGGGCGGGGTGCACGGCAAGCGCGCTGGCGGCCGCGCTGCCCCAGGCTCGCGTGTAGTCGGCGCTGCCCATGAACAGCACCCCGGGGCTCCAGGCGAGGTTGGTCGTGAGCGCCGCCACGCGATAGCTGTGCGGTCCGCTTGGCGTCGGCAGCGTGATCGCCGAGCCGACGCGCGCGTGCAATTCGGAGGCGATCTGCTGCGAGAGCGCGATCCAGCCCGTTTGCGCGAGCCGCCGCTCAGCTTCACTGGCTACGCGAGCGCCACCGAGCCTTTGCCCGGCGAGCACATGGTCAGCGCCGCCGGGTGGCCTTGCGATCACCCAGACACGTCGCGGCCCGAGCGTCATGAAGCTCCCCTGGAAGCGTTCCACGTGCCCGACGCCCGGTACACGTTCAATTGTCGCGCTCGGGTCGTCCGCGAGCAGCCCGGTCGCCTGGTTGTCGTTCGGTTCTGAGATCCAGATCGGCGCGTCGGCGGCGTAGCTGTGCGCGAACCCGTGGATTTCGCCGAGCAGGTCGCTGCGCGCGCCGCCGAGCGCGACGCTGCCGAACAGGGCCACCGCGCCGGTAGCGGCCAGGGCGATCGAGCGCAGGCTCGTGCCGCGCAGCCCACCCAGGCCATCGCCAGTGTGGATAGACGCGGAGCGTGCTCACTGAAGCCGCCGCGCCGCGGCGAGTACCGCCGCAAAGACGACCGGGACGGCCAGCACGGTGGCCAGCGCCAGCGCGCGACGCTCGCCACCAGCGCCATCGACGGCGCCAGCGCGTAGAGCGCGCTCGCCAGCGCGAGCAGCGCGAACGCGGCGGCTGACAGCCGGCGACGCTCGCGTCCGCTGAGCAGGTTCCCGGGCCGTCCGCCGTGCAGGTAGACAGCGTCGGCTGGGCGCTCGCGTCTGAGATCGAGCAGCGGCACGGCCGACGCAACGCAGGTCGCCAGGACCCCGCCGAGGCCCGCAAGCAAGACTGTCCCGGCTGGTACGACCGTGCCGCCGCTCAGCGCGACGCCTCCGCGAGGTAGCCGGTTGACTGGTGAAAGACCCAGCGCGAGAGCACGTAACCGGCGGCGATCCCAACGGCGTTTCGGCCACCCCCAGGCACAGGGCCTGGAACGCGCTCAGCTGTACGATCGCGCTTCGCCGTGTGCCGGCCAGGCGCAGGTCTGCGATCGCCTGCCGACGCTCGGGCACGGTCAACAGGATCGCGTTGAACGCGAGCAGGAAGCCGAGTAGCGCGCCGATGATCGCGAACAGCGAGCTGCGCCTGTCCACTCGGCCGCAATGCCTGCTTCAGCTGCGCGATGTCCTGTTCTGATGTGGCGGCCGTGAGTGCCGCGCCCGCGAGGTGCCGCAGGCCTCGTGCGACGCTCGCCTGCTGGACGGGTGCGCTCTGCACGAGAACGCGCGTCACCATGCCGGGCTGCTCCAGCAGCGCCTGCATGCTGGCGAGCGGCATCACGCCGACGCGAGCGCCGGCGAGCACCCCGACCGCTTCGCGGCCGAGCACAGCACTGAGTGCCACGGTGTGCCTGCTCCCCCCACCAGCAACGCGAGCCGCGTGGGCACGTAGCCACCGTCGCCGATGCCGAGCGTCTGCGCGCTCGCGCGGCTGAGCGCGAGCGTCCCCGGGGTCAGCGCCTTCAGCGGCAGCGTCCGGCCGAAGCCGTTCAGCACGCCAAGGCTCGCGTCCGTGCCCGCGAGGTAGATGCTCGCTGAGCGCCCGTCGCGGCCGATGATCTGCACGTCGCGTTCGAGCAGCGGCGCGGCGCGCCTTACGCCCGGCAGCGCTTCGACCTTGGCGAGCATCGCTTCGCTGAACCCCTCGGGCGAGCGCGCGCGCAGCTGCAGGTTTGCCGGGCCGATCACAGCTCGCAGCACCTTGCGCGTCGAGCCGCCACGCTGGCTTGCGAGATGCCCGCGGCCAGCACCAGCGCGACGGCGGCGGCGATCCCCACCGGGCGAACAGCTCCTGGGTGCCGTGGGCACGCAGCCTGCGCCGGTAGAAGTAGACGAGCGCCCGCACGCCCAGCAATCCGCCGTGTGCGCAGCGTGGCGCTCGCCTTCTCGCTCATGGGCTCGGTGTGGGCTCGCCGAGCTCCCCCGTGCACGCGCCCGTCGCGCAACCGCAGCACACGGTCGGCGCTGGCGGCTGCCTCCGGGTCGTGTGTGACGAGCAGCACCGCCTTG
>CAWIRA010000002.1:0-75982 GCA_963838405.1 uncultured Solirubrobacteraceae bacterium
GTGAGTGGGCGATCCAGGACTCGAACCTGGGACCTCTTCCTTATCAGAGAAGCGCTCTAACCAACTGAGCTAATCGCCCGCGGCGGCCGATTCTAGCGGCCGTATTCGCTGTGCCAACTCGCGCGCGTCCTCGGCGCTCGCAAACGACAGCTGCGCGCTGTAGCGACCGTCGCTCGTCGGCTTGACCCGTACCTCAGAACCGAATGCCACAGCCAGTGTCTGTGCGATCTCGCGCGCGGCGTGCTCCTGGTCGGGGTGCACCGCGCGCGGTGCCCCGTCAGGGCGCGCGGCAGGGTTCGGCGAGGATCCGGAGTTGCTCTCGCGGGCGCGCTCTTCGGTGACGCGCACCGACCACCCCTCCGCGGCGGCCGCGCGTGCCAGCCGGCGCCGCTCGCCGTGACCGTGCGCGAGCAGGAGTGCCCGCCCGTGGCCCTCGCTCAGCTTTCCATCCTGCACGAGCTCGATTGCATCGTCGGGCAGGTCGAGCAGCCGCACCAGGTTGCTGACGGCCACGCGACTGCGCCCCACGCGCCGTCCCACGTCCTCGCGGGTGAGTCCCAGCTCCTCGACGAGCGCGGCGCACGCGCGCGCCTCCTCGATCGGGTTCAGGTCCTCGCGCGCCATGTTCTCGACGAGCGCCGCTTCCAGCGCCTGCGCGTCCTCGCGTTCGCGCACGATCGCCGGGATGCTCGCCAGGCCCGCGATGCGCGCCGCTCGCCAGCGACGCTCGCCGGCGACCAACTCGTAGGCACCGCCCGGTCGCGGGCGCACGAGCACCGGCTGCAGCACGCCGCGCTCGCCCAGCGACGCCGCCAGCGCCTCGAGCGACTCCTGCTCGAAGCGTCGACGCGGCTGCTTGGGGTTGGGGGAGATCAGCTCCACGGGCAGCTCGCGCAACTCGTCCGCGCTGTGCTGGACGCCCTCGGTCGACACCGACAGGATCGCGTCGAGCCCCCTCCCCATCCCCGGTCTCGGCTTAGCCACGCGCCGCCACCTCCTTCGCCAGCTCGAAATACGCCTCGGCGCCGGCGCTGTGGGGATCGTGATGGGTCACCGGCAGGCCGTAGCTCGGCGCCTCGCCCACGCGCACATTGCGCGGGATCACGGTGTTGAACACGAGATCGGGGAAGTGCGCGCGCACTTCGCGCTCGACGTCCTGGCCAAGCCGCGTACGGCCGTCGTGCATCGTCAACAGCATCCCCGCTACCGTCAGACGGGGGTTCAGCTCCCGCTGCACGAGCGCGAGCGTCTCCAGCAGGCCGGCGAGCCCCTCGAGCGCGAAGTACTCGGTCTGCACCGGCACGATCACGCGCTCGGCCGCCACGAGCGCGCTGACGGTCAGCGGCCCGAGCGACGGCGGGCAGTCGATCAGGATGTAGCGGAAGCTCTCGCGCAACGGCTCGAGACATTCGCGCAGGCGCTGCTCATAGCCGTCGATTCGGGGCAGCTCGATGTTGGCGCCGGCCAGGTCCGGACCGGCCGGCAGCGCGCGCAGGCCCGGGATCGGCGAGTCCGTTAGCGCCTCTCGCGCCGTGGCGGTGCCGGACAGCACCTGATAGAGCCCCGGGACCTGGGCGCGCGGAATACCGAGACCCACGGTCGCGTTCGCCTGCGGATCGGCGTCCACCAACAGTGTCTCGTAGCCGGCCTCAGCGATACACGCCGCCACGTTGACGGCGGTGGTCGTCTTCCCCACGCCGCCCTTCTGATTCGCGACCGCGTAAACCGTGCCCATCCCGCGCACGCTACCGCCGATCGCCGATGTCTGGCCGCTCATCGCCGACGCGTCCGCTTCTTCGGCGCGTCACAGGCCAAGTGGACGCTTGCGCGCGATCCCTGCGCGCCGCGGAAAACGCGCGGGTGTCTCCTGCTGCTTCGTGAACACGTGCAGGTGGCGATCGCTTGCGCCCTCGAACGGGATCACCCTGCGCACTTCGTCCCTGCTCAGCCCCAGCAGCACGGCCGCGCGATCGGCTTCGCGCTCGGCGTCCTCGTCGCGCTTGCCACGCCAGTCGATCAAGGCACCCCCCATGCGCAGCAGCGGCGCGGCGTACTCGAGCACCACCGTCTGCGGCGCGAGCGCCCTCGCCAGCACCACGTCATTAGCTGCTAGGCCGGCGCTCCACTCCTCGGCCCTCGCACAGACCGCGCGCGCGTTCTCGATCCCCGCGGCCGAGCGCATACGCTCGAGGAACTCGCACTTGCGTCGCTGGCTCTCGATCAGGCTGATCTCCGCTTCCGGCAGGGCGATCGCGAGCGCGAGACCCGGGAACCCGGCGCCGCTGCCGAGATCAGTCAGGCGTCGTGCCTTGGGCAGCAGATCGAGCTGCAGCGCCGCGAGCGAGTCGGCGATATGCACCTGCGAGGCCTGCTGCGGCTCTCGAATCGTCGTCGGGGCATGCTCGTCGGACTCGAGCGCGCCTAGCAGGCGCTCGATCTGAAGCTTCTGCGCCGAGGTCAGAGCTGTGAGTGTTTCCCGTGAAACACTATGCGCGGGCATCGCCGGTGCGCGGCGTGACGACGAGATAGCGCTGGGGCTCGTTGCCCTCGCTGTGCGTCTCGACGTCCCCGCGCTCGCGCAGGTACTCATGGACGATGCGCCGCTCAAATGGAGGCAGCGGGTCCAACTCGACGGCTCGGCCCGTGCTCACGGCCTCCTCGGCCGCGTCGTCAGCCTCGCCGCGCAGCGCCTCCGCGCGTCGCGCGCGGTAGCCGTTCGCGTCGATCACGATGCGCACGGCAGACGGGCCGTCCGGGAAGACGATCCGCTGCGCGAGATGCTGCACGGCATCGATCGTCTGCCCATGTCTGCCGATGAACAGGCCCACATCCTCGCCGTCGAGGCTCACCGCTGAGGGCGCCATCACGCTCGGCGACCGCGACATCCACCTCGAGCTTCAGCGCGTCGGCGATCTCTTCGAGTAGCTCTTCGAGCGCCTCTGCCGGCTCGAGATCGGCGTCGTCGCGAACGTCGTCGGGGCCGCTCATCGCCTTCTCCCTGAGCGTTTCTTCTTCTTGCGCGGTGGGCGCGGAGGTGGCACGGCAGCGACGCCGGCGGGCGCCACCTCCGGTTCGGGGGCTGGACTCGTCGCACCGCCACCGCCACCGGCGGCGTCGGCGATCGCCTGGCGCAGCGAGCGGCTCGGCTTCCCGTTGCTGGCGGCAACCGGTTTTTCGGGCGGCGGCAGCCGTCGTCGCAGAATCGATTGCTGGCCGACGGTCCACAGGTTGGTGGTGATCCAGTACACGAGCAGGCCCGCGGGATAGCGGTACAGAATCACGACGAAGACGACCGGCAGCAGCAGCATCAACCGTCGCTGGTTGGGGTCGGCGGTGGCGGTCGCGATCAACGTCGAGGCCAGCTGCGAGCCCACGTAAAGGACGATCAGGACGACGAGCACGATGCCGGTCGCCTTGCTCGTGATGTCGGGGATGAACAGGAACTTGCCCGAGTGGGGCGCGACGGTGTTGCACGTGGTTTCTTCGACGAACTTCGCCGGCAGCTGCGCGAACGACGAGACGTGGGGGGAGGCTTTGTACTTTGTCGCGAGGCCCGCAGTCGTGTTGTAGTGCTGGATCATCTGCGGTCCGCAGATGTGCTTCTTCAGGTCGGTGCGCAACATGTAAAACAGCGAGATGAACACAGGAAGCTGCAACAGCAATGGCAGGCAGGATGCCAAAGGATTGATTTTGTGCTCCTGGTAGAATTTCATTATCTCCTGCTGCTGGCGCTGTTTGTCCTCCTTGTACTTTTCTTTGATCTTGTTCATCTCCGGCGCCAGCCGCTGCATTTCCTGCATCGACTTCAGCTGCCGATAGGTCAGCGGCACGAGGATCGCGCGGACCAGAACCGTCAGTCCGACGATCGCGAGCCCCCAACTACCACCCACGAGGTGGTTGTGGATGAACACCATGATTTCTTCGAACACCTTGATCAGAGGTGAGAAGGCGTCCTGAATCACGTTGGCGAGGATTGGCATGCTCTAGTTCTCGGCGATCGTCGTCATGGGCACAGGTTGGGGCTGGTGCGCTCCGGCCACCGCCGGCTGGGGCTGCGCGCCCCGCGTGCGCTCAACCGCCGGAGTCGGAACCGGTCCTGAACACTCGCTGGGCCTCGACCGGATCGTATCCGCCGTGACTCCACGGGTTGCACCTCAGCAGACGCCACCCCGCGAGCACCAGGCCCCTAAGTATGCCGTACTGACCTATCGCCTCGAGCGCATAGCGCGAGCAGCTCGGCTCGTACTTGCAACGGCGCGGCAGCGCCGGCGAGATGTAGCGTTGATACAGCACGATCGGCGTGACCGCGACCATCCTGGCGGCGCGTGCGAGACCGTGCGGTGGCGCCGCGCCTCGGGGTGTTGCGGTCGCCGTCATCGCCGCGTGCGCTACTGCTCGGGCGCCGGGGTCGTGTGCAGGCCCGCCTTGGCGACCAGCTCAGCCAGCGATGCGTCGATGCCCGCGAGACCCTCGCGCTCGGCAAGCTCGCCGGCGGCCGGACGTGCCACGACAACGACGTCCTGGCCGCTGAGCAGCTCGTTCTCGGCATGCGAGAACGCCTCGCGCAGCAGGCGCTTGACCTTGTTGCGCTCGACGGCGCCGCCAACCTTGCGCGACACCGACAGCCCGAGACGCGGCCGCTCCGTCGACGCATTCGGGAACGTGTACAGCACGAGGTGGCGATTGGCCACCGACCGGCCCTGCCGATAGACGCGCTCGAACTCCGCGCTGCGCGACAGGCGCCCGCGGGCAGATGGACGCGCGCTCATCGCGCGGCCGCCGAACTCAGGGCCCGTGCCATCACGAGCCTCAGGTCGACAGGCGCTTGCGGCCCTTGCTGCGACGGCGCTTGAGCGTGAGCCGTCCGGCGCGCGAGGCCATGCGCGCACGGAACCCGTGCGCGCGAGCCCGCTTGCGCTTCTTCGGCTGATAGGTGCGCTTCATGCCGGCTGCAGTATAGGACCGCACCCGCCCGCTTGGGGCCGGCAAGACACGCACCGCCGATTTTTCGGCGATGTGTGACCTGACAAACCCAATGCCGAAATCGACGCCCGCGACGGGCGAGGACGACGAGAGTGCCGAGCAGCGCGAAAGGCGGCTGCTTGAAGTCGAGCAGGACGAGATGGCCGAGTTCTACGAACGGAACTCGGACTTCGACGCGTAGCCGTGCGGCCAGCCGATCCGGACGAGCCGCTCGCCTTCTATCGCGAACACCTCACGGACTCTGTATGCCGCCGTCGTCCCGGGTTCGGGCAAGCAAATCTCGCCGTATTCCTGAACAAGCGACTGCAAACGGTGCAGAGCGTCGCTCCGCTTGTCGAGGGTGGGAGGCGACACGTCCAGTAGTTCGGGCCGCGGGCTGCCTGAGGTCAAGCGGAAGCGCGAGAGGCGCGGCCTAAGTCCGGCGTCTGGCCCGAAGCCCAGTAGCAGTAGCCAGTCTCCATGAGCAAGCTCGTTCCGGTCTTCGATCGCGGCTTTGACGATCGCGTTGAGCCGTTTTGCGATCGTCTGCTCGGTGTCGTCCTGGCTCGGGTCGGCCATCATCGAGCAGGCCGCGAAGAATGCTCTTGCCATGTTCATCGCCATTAGGTCGCTGAACAGCGCCTCGACCAGCATTGGCTCTTGGCCGGGCTTTTCAAAGACTCGGCCAAGAGCACGCCGCATCGTCCCAACCACAACGGAAAACGCGACGAAGTACTGACCGACCGCGCGATACATCGCGTCCCGTTCGGTCCTGTACCTCGCTTCTTCCTGTTCGGCTTTCTCGCGCCCCACCATCCGACCCTAGCTCGCCGCTATCGTCAGAGGCAACCCTTATGGCCGACGAGAAGCACCCCACGCCCGCAGAGCGGGACGAGCCGGTCAAGATCGACCTAGACCCAGAGACGGCCCTGCGCGGCTTCCTGGCCGTCGATCCCGGTGACGATCCGGTGCCGCAGGACAAGCCGCTGAAGGATCAAGGCGACAAGCTGCCCGACTAGGGAGTTCGTCCCGCCAGATAGATTCTCTGAGTGGGAAACAAGACGACGCTCAGACGCGAGCCGGTGAAAAAGCCGACGCCCGTCTTTCGCGTGGTCCGTGTTTCGACTATCAACGACCGCGTAGCTCTCGCTGCTGACCTTACGTCAGAGCGCGAAAAAGGCGCGGTGCCGACCAGCAGGCGAGAGAAGCAAGTGCCGGAGGTTCTCGACGCCCTGTGCATGGACAAGACCCTTTGTTGGGCGCGGCGCCGCTGGAGGACGATGGACAAGGCGGCGAGCCGCGACGGCGCATCTGAGCCCGACGCGGGGTGTTATATAGCTGAACTCATGTTGACGGATGGGCAGGGTTTCTTGGTTGAGGACCGTAATGACCGACAGGGCAAATTGCTGGTTTGGGGCGAGCCGACTAAGCTTGCCGCCGCCGCGTGCCGAGTGGTTCGTGCCGATAATGGGGAGGACTAATGAGCAAGCTCGAATTCGTGCTGATGGATCGCAACGGGCTGCCGCGCGAAGACTTCACGTCGAGGGGCGCCGCAATCCGGGAATTGACGCGCCTCCGTCGAGAGGACCGAGACTCCGTAGCAGGCTGGATGCTCTTGGTGTTCAACAAGGCCGGTGAGCAGCTAGGCGAGCCAGAGTGGGCGGAGGACCTGCTCGCGGAGCGGTCGGGCGCCCTCCGCTTTGTGGTCGTCGGCGAAGGCCGAGGCGTCTTTATGTCAGCGCCTCAGGCGGGCTTGTCCGGAAGGGCAGCACCCACTCGTCGCGGGTTTCGCCGTCCACCGTCAGACGCCATAGGTACTCGCGCCCTTCCGGGAGCGGAAACGGTGGCAGCCCAATAACGACACCCATAGTCAGGGGTGTCGTCAGGGTCGGATCGTCGAGACCCATGACATCGTTCTCGCCTTCGAAGGTGAGGTCGTCGGGGACGCCCTCCACCGGCACGACCAAGGCGACGGGCTCTCCATCCGTATAAGTCATCTGGAGCTGCCAAGCGTGGTGGCCCATCGCGTCTCGCGGCACGTAGATGATGACGCCTACCGTCATTGGCGCGGGCGTGGGATCGCGCACGGTCCAGCCCAGGCCGATTATGAGCGGGACCTGTGTGCCCGCCGCCTCCTGTATGCCACCGACCAGCCCGAGCGCCATCTGAGCTTGTATTGGCATGGCGCCAACCCTACCGCTGACCGCGCGGCTCGCTCCGCCTCACGCCCCGGCGGGTTCCGAGTACATCAGCCGCCTTCCGCCCACGCGGCTGACGAGCAGGTCGATGCGCTCGACATCGCTGAGCTTGCAGGTCGAGAAGCGGAAGTCGAACTCGGCCAGATAGCGGTGCAGGTGCTCGCGGCTGACGTGGTGGTGCGTCCCGTCGAGCGACCGCTTCAACTGGCTGAAGTACGTCTCTGCGTGGTTTGTCGTGACGTCTTGGCGCACGTACTCTCCGGCTCGGTGGTCGACCGTGGAGTGCGCGGCAAAGGGTTCGGCCAGTGTCCGGTACTGCATCCCCGAGTCGGTGTGCAGGTGCGTGCGGCGGGTGTTGACGTTGGCCTGGATGGCCGGGCGCAGCGTCGCGGCGGTGACGTTCGGGACGGCCTGCGAGCGCACCTCGCCTGTCTCGCGGGATACAAGGGGGAGGATCGGTGTCTTGTCGGTTGCGCCTTGTAGGCGGTCTTTCTTGGCGCGCTCGTGGCCGTGGCGGTTCTTCGGCGTGCCGCCGTACCACGTCTCGTCTGCGATGACGCGTCCCGAGAGCAGCCCGGCCATGGGTTCGCGCTTCATGGCCTCCCTGATCCGGTGCATGAGGAACCACGCGCTCTTGGCCGTCAGGCCGTACTTGCGCTCGACCTCGCGGGCGCTGATCCCGTTCTTCGCTGAGCAGGCGTCGTAGATGACGAGCAGCCAGATACGCAGCGGGATTTTGGAGCCGTGGAAGATCGTGTTCGTCGTGGCCGTGAACTGTTTGCGGCAGTCCGCACACTTCCATACGCGCCGTTCTGAGGCGGCGCCGGTGCGCGTCTTGCGGGCGGTGCCGTTCTTCGGCGTCAGGAAATAGTGCTTGCGCACCGACCCGCAATGCGAGCAGATCGGCGTCTCGCCCCAGCGCATTTCCTCGAGAACGCGGTAGGCGTCGCCCTCGGTACGGAGCTTGTCTGCAAACGATAGGAGCGTGATCTTGGCCATGAACAAACCCTACCGGAAAGCTCTGGGTTTGTCAAGTCACACATCGCCGATTTTTCCCGCCAAATGCGGCGACCCCAAACGAGCCCCCACAGGCGTTGGCTATAGTCGCCCGACCGGGCCCTCGGGCCCCCTTCCGAATAGCAATCACCATTCTCGCTTGGAGAGGAGCGGACCGCTGCTGCCGTGAGCCACCAGCTCGAGCACATATGGTCACGAGTGCAGGCCCAGCTGGCCCTCGTCGTCGACGAGCCCACCTATCGCATCTGGCTCGAGCCGCTGCGCGCGATCGAGCTGGACGACCAGCGCCTGCTCCTCGATGCGCCCCCGCATGCCCGCAGCTGGATTCGCGAGCGCTTCGGCAGGGTGATCCAGGCCAGCGTCGAGCTCGTGCTCGGGCCCGAGGTGGACGTCGAGATCACCGCGACCAACCAACCGCTGGATGAACGCACCGCGGACATGCGCGGCGGGCGTGCACATGTTCCTCGAGCGACCGCCTCCAGCACACGCGCTCGCCCACGGCCCGCAGCGCACGCGCCACGCGGCCCACTCGCCAATCCCAAGCTCACCTTCGACCAGTTCGTGATCGGCGATTGCAACCGTCTCGCGCACGCGGCCGCGCTCACCGTCGCGGAAATGCCGGCGCAGGCCTACAACCCGTTGTTCATCTGCGGACCGCCCGGTGTCGGCAAGACGCACCTGCTCAGCTCGATCGCGGTCCTGCTGCTCGCGCACAACCCGGGCCTGACCGTCCGCTGCACGACCGGAGAGGCCTTCACGAACGAGTTCCTCGGAGCGCTCAGCAGCGGAGGTGGCACCGAGAGCTTCAAGCTCCACTTTCGCGACGTCGATGTGCTGCTCCTCGATGACGTCCAGTTCCTCGAGCGCAAGACCAAGACCGAGGAGGAGTTCTTCCACACGTTCAATGCCCTGCACGATGCGGGGCGCCAGATCGTCCTCAGCTCCGATCGACCCCCACGCGACCTCCAGGCCCTGGAGGATCGTCTGCGCGAGCGCTTCGAGGCGGGCCTAGTCGCGGACATCAAGCCGCCCGAGCTCGCGACGAGGATCGCGATCCTCCGCAAGCGCGCGCAGCACGACAACATCCAGCTCGGCGACGCGCAGGTGTTGGACGTGATCGCTCGGCGCATAACGAACAACGTGCGCGCGCTCGAGGGGGCGCTGATTCGCGTCGTCGCCTTCAGCTCCCTGACCGGCCGGGCGCTGACCGCCGACTTGGCCGGTGAGGTCCTCGACAGCCTCTACCCGCGCAGCGCTCCGTCCGCCGGGGGCAGCCGCACGATCGCCGAGATCCAGGCTGCCGCCTGCGACCAGTTCGGCCTGTCTACCGAGGAGCTCCTATCGACTGCGCGCGTCGCGAGGGTCGCATGGCCGCGCCAGGTCGCCATGTACCTCGCTCGCGAGCTGACCGGCCAATCGCTCCCGGCGATCGGACGCGAGTTCGGAGGCCGCGACCACACGACTGTGTTGCACGCTTGCCGTCGCACGTCGGCGCGCATCGCCGACGACGCATCCTCGCGCGAAGCTGTGGAGAAGCTGTGTCGGGCCTTGGGAGAACCGCCGCCGTGAGGCTCTCGACACCGCCGACCGGCCATCCTGAGAGACTTCCACGACCCCGTCCACAGCTCCGTCCACCGTCCTACAGTCTCAATCCCCGCTATCCACGCGGAATCCACATGCGCACAACCCCTACTGATACTCACTTCTACCTCGCAGCATTGTCGTGAAGCTTTCTCTTTCGGCAAGCGACCTGCTCGCGCAGCTGCAGACCACAACCCGCGTGGCCTCGTCGCGCAGCGCCGTCCAGGCGCTGTCAGGCGTGATGATCTCCGCCGAGGCCGGCTCGACGCCCGAGTTGCTCGCGACGGATATGGAGGTGGGGCTGCGCGTCCCGCTCCAGGCCGAGGTTGTGCGCCCCGGCGCCGCGGTGCTGCCGGCGCGATTGCTGCTCGACGTGGCGCGCTCGCTTCCCACGGAGAACCTGACGATGGAGCTGCGCAGCGCCGAGCAGGACGTCGAGCTGATCTGCGGACCGACGACCTTCCACCTGCGGACGCTGCGCGCCGAGGACTTCCCGTCGCTGCCGTCGCCGTCGTCGGAGACACGGGTGGCGCTGCCGGCCGAGGCGTTCGTGCAGACCGTCAGCCGCGTCGCTCGCTCGGCCTCACGCGACGAGACGCGCCCGGTGCTCACCGGCATCCTCATATCCGCGTCGGGGCAAGAGCTGCGGATGGTTGCCACCGACTCCTACAGGCTCAGCGTCAAGGAGACCGCCCTCGAGGCGCCGCTGCAGGGGACGCTTGAGGCCAACGTTCCGGCCCGCGCTCTTCAAGAGCTGGTGCGCATCGCCCAACAGGCGCCCAGCGACACGATCGCCGTCAGTGTCGGGCAGAACCAGGCGGTCTTCGAGCTCGGCGACGTGGTGCTGTCCTCGCGGCTAATCGACGGCCAGTTCCCGAACTACCGTCAGCTGCTGCCGGAGTCGGTCGAGCACGAGCTGCGTCTGGCCAGCGCGGAGATCACAGATGTCGTGCGCCGGATCAGCCTGCTCGCGCAGAAGAACGCGCCGCTGCGACTGAGCTTCAGCGAGGGAACGTTGACGGTCTCAGCGCAGACCCCCGACGTCGGCGAGGCCAGCGAGGCAATCCCGGTCCCGTTTCACGGGGAGCCGTTCGAGATCGGCTTCAACCCGGAGTTCCTGCGCGACGGGCTCGAGAGCGTCGAGTCCGACGAGCTCGTCCTGAAGCTGATCAGCCCGCTGCGCCCCGGCCTGATCGAATCCCCCGACACGGGCGATTTCGTATACCTGATCATGCCGATCCGACTCAACGTGTGACCCCGTGCGCGTTCTCAGCGTGCAGCTGCGCGACTTCCGCACATATGCGCGGGCGGACGCGCGCCTTGGCGACGGGCTGACCGTCGTCCACGGGCCGAACGGGGCCGGCAAGTCGAACCTGCTCGAGGCGCTGTACTACGGCTGCACGGCGCGCTCGCCGCGGACGCGCAACGAGCGTGAGCTGGTGCACTTCGGCGCGCAGGCGGCACGGGTGTCGCTGCGTCTGCGCGACGAGCGGGACGAGCACGAGCTGAGCGTCGGGTTCGGGACGCTCGGCGAGGGCGCACAGCCGGTCAAGCGCATGACCGCTGACGGGGCGCCCGTCGAGCGGCTGCTCGACGTCGAGTGTCGGCCGCTGGTGAGCGTGTTCCTTCCTGATCGGCTCGAGCTCGTCAAGGGGCCGCCCGCGCTGCGCCGCGCACACCTCGATCAGGTCGTTGCCGCGATCTGGCCGGCGCGGGCCGAGGTACGGAGGGAGTACTCGCGTGTGCTCGCTCAGCGCAACGCGTTGCTCGGTCGCATCCGCTCGGGCCGGGCGTCCGACGCGTCGCTCGCCACGTGGGACCGTGAGCTCGCCGCCAAGGCGCTCGAGCTTCCGCGCCGACCGCGCCGCGGCGGTCGCGCTGCTGGCGGGGCCGTTCTCCGAGCGCGCGGCGCAGCTGGGTTGCGCCGGCGCTGTAGCACTCGAGTACAGGCCGCGCTCGCGCGCCGCGAACGAGGAGGAGTACATCGCCGAGCTGCGTGAGCGCCTTGCGCGCGACCTCGAGCGCGGCTTTTCCGGTCACGGCCCCCACCGCGACGAGCTCGCGCTGATACGCGATCGACGCGAGCTGCGCGTGTAT
The DNA here is from genome assembly GCA_963838405.1 of uncultured Solirubrobacteraceae bacterium. Taxonomy (GTDB): domain Bacteria; phylum Actinomycetota; class Thermoleophilia; order Solirubrobacterales; family Solirubrobacteraceae; genus Palsa-744. The sequence goes on from CAWIRA010000002.1 coordinate 11,856, forward strand.
GGATCGCAGGGCGAGCAGCGTCTGGCGTTGCTGGCGCTGCTGCTCGCCGAGCGCGCGGTGCTCGCCGGCGCCCGCGGTCGCACGCCGCTGATGCTGCTCGACGACGTCATGAGCGAGCTCGACGCCGACCGTCGCGACCTGCTCGCACGCGAGCTGCGCACGGGCGGGCAGAGCGTGATCGCGACCACGGACCTCGCGCACGTGCCCGGTGCGATGGACGCCTCGGTGACGCGTCTGCGGATCTCGCCCGGCGCGATCCTCCAGGAGGCGATCGCGGCGTGAGTAGGACCGCCCCTCGCCCGCTGTCGCAGGCGCTCGAGCGCTTCACCGGAGCGCTCACGCCCGCGAGCACGCTCGCGCGCGTGCAGGAGGTGTGGGAGGACGCCGTCGGCCCGGCGATCGCCGCCGAGGCACAGCCCACCGCGGAGCGCGACGGCGTTCTCACCGTCGTCTGCGCTGCCGCCGTGTGGGCGCAGGAGCTGGACCTAATGGCCGAGGCCGTGCTCGCCCGTCTCAACGCCGCCATGGGCCCCGAGCACATTCGCGAGCTTCGCTGCCGGACGGGTTGAGGGGCCTTCTCATCAGGCGCCGGCCCATAAGCCCGACATGCCGCGCTGGCCGCACTAGCGCCAGCGCTCACGAACCTCGCGGGCGCGCACGTCCCGCGTTTATCCGCCGCGTTTCAAGAATCCCAGCAGGAACCTTAGGTAGGCCCGCCCGCGCTGCGTGAACAGCAGGCGAGCTAGGAACAGCACGACGGCCGCCGCCGCGAGGATGCCGAGGACGGTCCCGAGCACGCCGCTTTTGCAGCCGCCTTCGCTTTCACAACCGATCAGAGCGAGCTCCCACACGCGTGAGCTAGACCCGCTTCCCGGTGTCCATCAGCGACCGCGGGGCGTCCTCGGGGTCGCCCCCGATCACGAACCGCTCATCGTACTTCGACACGCCATCGGCTGGCACGCCCCTAAGCTAAGGTCTCTTGCCCCAAGCGACGATCTCGGCCTCCGACCACACGGAGCTGGACCCGGATCGATGATCTTGCTGGGCCGGTTCTCGACGCGGTAGTGGATGCGCTGACAAACCACAGTGGCTCAACAAGCACAGCTATCGTGAAGTTCCGAGGCTCTGATCCGAGCACGCTCCGTAGAGCGTCCTCGGGAGCGTCCTCGATCGCAAAGCGTTCATCGAGTGGATCGTCAGCCATCACCAGTCCGCGCGCATCGACAAAAGGTAGACGTTGACGTCATCGAACGCGTAGAAGATCGTCGCGCCCTGGATGCCGCTTGATGTGTCGCCGAACATGATTGGCGCGAGCCAAACTCCTCGTTCGTCAGCCTTGATCCCGAATTCAGGATCAACCGTGACAACCATCTCTACGTAGCGCAGGGCTTCGTCCATCCGGCGCACGTCTTGATCGATCGCAGCCGCCTCCCGATCAAACCGCGCTTCGCGTATGACGTCGCGCGGCCGCTTAGCCATCGAGCGTCAGGCCGAACTCCTCGGCGAGCTGACTTGCGTACGCCCGCTCCTCGGCAGTTGGCTCACGGCGTTTGCTCCAGAACACGGACTCCAGCGGCACATCCGCCTTGGTACCGCCGTGCTTGCGCGCGAAGATCCAACCTGGGTACTCATGCGCTACGTCCACAAGCTGTGAGCCCGTGAAGTCTTTGTAGCGCTCGATCTGATGGTCGATGTACTCAAGCTGATCCGGCGCGAACACGTCGGTGTTGGGCGCGTCCAGCGCCACGGGAATCTCCTGGCGGTTGTGCCCCGGGCGCATCTCTAGGCGCCCTTGCGTCTCTAGGTCGAGAATCGCAAGCAGCTCCTCCGTAGGCGCGGGACCCAGCTCATCAGCCACGTAGTGGGCGGCGGTGACTGATTCGCCAAGGCGGAAGTAGGCACCGAAGTCGATCAGGAAAAGCAGCTTGGCGATCCTGATCCGACCAAGGCCGGGATGACCCTCATCGCACGTCTTCTTGGCGATGTAGAGATACAGCTCGTTGAGCCGCGTCCTGTCGATGTCCGGGGGTTGCATGCCGAGTCGCCTCCCGCGCTCATAGCGTAGTAGAGTCGCGCTGCATGCACAGCGCATGCACGACTCATGCTAGGAGCACCGCCGGATGGCGAAACCCAGCTACAACACAGCTCGTCTGGACGACGCCGCCGTTGAGGATGCGAAGCGTCTTTTGATTGAGATGCGCCGCGAAGGCACGGACACGTCGCGGGACAAGGTGGTGCGGGCACTTCTATGGGGCGTCACGGCTCCACAGGCGGTCGGCATGCTGCGTGCATACATAGCGCATGCAGAGGCGTCGCCAGGCGACGGCGAGCCCTAGCTACCTACCAGCCTGTCGGCCAGCTGGACCAGTCCTCAGCACGCCAAGACTGGCTGGTTCCCAAGCGCAGGCGTTGGCGCGGCGGAGAAGCTCACGCCGCACTTCTAGCGCGTGCGCGCGATCGTCCTATGTAATGGCCTGGCCGCTGAGCGCAGGACGCGGTCGGCTTGGTTTGTCAGCGCACACATCGCCTCGTTTCCCGCCATTTTGCAGGCATTTAGCCCGGTTTTAGGCCCGGGGGCGGGGTGCCCGCGTGCTATCATTTCGGTCATAGACAACCCGCCCCGGCCGTGGACTTCGCGCCCCGGAATCCGGGGCGTTCTCACGTCATCGGAGGGCCATTGGCAACAGGCAGCAACAGCTCTGAAGAGAGCGCAAAGAAGGGCGGCGTAAACGACCCGTCAATGACGGGCGGCTCCGCCAGCTACGACGCCGAGGACATCACCGTCCTCGAGGGACTGCAGGCGGTGCGCAAGCGCCCGGGCATGTACATCGGCTCAACCGGCCCGATGGGGTTGCACCACCTCGTCTACGAGGTTGTGGACAACTCCGTCGACGAGGCGCTCGCCGGCTTCTGCACCGAAGTCGCGGTGACGATCCATCCCGACAACTCCGTCACGGTGTTCGACAACGGGCGCGGCATACCGGTCGCGGAAATGGAGAAAGAGGGCAAGCCGGCGGTCGAAGTCGTGCTCACGGTGCTGCACTCCGGCGGCAAGTTCGGCGAGGGCGGCGGCTACAAGGTCTCCGGCGGGCTGCACGGCGTCGGCGTATCGGTCGTCAACGCCCTGTCGGAACGTCTTCAGGTCGAGATCCGCCGCGACGGCTACGTCTTCTCACAGGAGTACTCGCGCGGAGCGCCGCAGGGCGAGCTCGTCAGGGGCGAGCAGCTCGCGCCCGGCGCGCACACCAGCAACTCCGTCACCTTCCTCCCCGACGCCGAGATCTTCGAGACGCTCGAGCTCGACTTCCACACACTCGAGGAGCGCCTGCGCGAGACCGCCTTCCTGACCCGTGGCCTGAAGATCGCGATCGTCGACGAGCGTGGCGAGGGCCACGCCGCCGAGTTCCAGTACGACGGCGGCATCGAGGACTTCGTCTCCTACCTCAACGAGAACAAGGACACCGTCCACCGCAAGGTGGTGTTCTTCGCCGGAGAGTCCGAGGAGGGCGCGGCGGAGGTGGCGATGCAGTGGAACGCGTCCTACCAGGAGTCGATCCACTCCTTCGCCAACAACATCTCCACGCGCGAGGGCGGCTCGCACATGTCCGGCTTCCGCTCGGCGCTGACACGCACGCTGAACAAGTACGCGCGCGACCACAGCCTGCTCAAGGAGAAAGAGGACAACCTCACGGGCGAGGACGTCCGCGAGGGGCTGACCGCGGTGATCTCCGTGAAGCTCCGCGACCCGCAGTTCGAGGGGCAGACCAAGACGAAGCTCGGCAACCCCGGCATGGCCGGCTTCGTGGAGTCGATCGTCAACACCGGCTTGGGAGAGTTTCTCGAGGAGAACCCGAGCGAGGCGCGCGCCGTGATCATGAAGTCGGTGCAGGCGCAGCGGGCCCGCGAGGCCGCACGCAAGGCGCGCGATCTGACCAGGCGCAAGTCGGCGCTCGAGAACTCGACGCTGCCGGGCAAGCTCGCCGACTGCTCGATCAAGGATCCGTCCCTCGCCGAGCTGTTCGTCGTCGAGGGTGACTCCGCGGGCGGCTCCGCCAAGCAGGGTCGCGACCGCGAAACGCAGGCCGTGCTGCCGCTGCGCGGCAAGATCCTCAACGTCGAGAAGTCACGCATCGACAAGGTGCTGCAGAACACCGAGATCCAGGCGCTGATCACCGCGATCGGCACCGGCGTGCGCGACGAGTTCAACATCGAGAACGCGCGCTACCACAAGGTCGTTCTGATGAGCGTGGACGCAGATGAGCACGTGCTGGTCCGCGACGACGCGGGGGTCCGGATGACGACGATCAGCGAGTTCGTGGACCCGCTCGTCGAGGGTCTGCCAACCGAAGGTCCACAGCGGCTTGTGCGCTCGGCCTACGGAGGCTATGGGCAGGTGCTGTCGGTGGGTCTGGCAGAGCGTGAGCCGCGCTTTGGCGACATCAAGGGCGTGGTCCGCCACGAAGTGGACGAGCCCCTCTACGAGGTCAAGACGCTCTATGGGCGCTCGGTACGCGTGACGGGGAGTCACTCGGTTTATGTGCACGACGAGGGCGAGCTTCGTCAAAAGCGGGGCGACCAACTCCAGCCTGGCGACCTCGTCGTCGCTCCCCGCCGAATCCCGCTCCCTGACTGCGCACCGTCGCGCATCGATCTTCTGCGCGAGCTCCACCGTTATCCCGCAGCCGCTAGCCAGGTATGGGTTCGGGGGCCGGCTGTACTCGACTGGTACAAGCAGAAGATCACGCTTGAGCACGCCGATGATCCCCAGCTGACAGAGCCCAGAGTCGAGATACCGGAGGCGGTTCGCACGGAGCTGAGCACGTTGCGCCGACGTAACCGCGTATCGCAGAGAGCGCTCTGCGACGCCGTCGGCATTCGTCAGCCGGTCACGTTCTATGCATGGGAGAAGGGAACCTCCCGTCCGATCCTCTCCCACTGGGAGGCGTATGTAAAGGCAGTTGGCGGCGACCTCGAGTCGATCCGCGCAAGGGTCAAGGTCTGCGACAGTGCACTTGATAGGACGTGGCGGCGTCAGTATCGCGCCTCGAAGCGCAACCGACTACGTCAGGAGGTGCGCCTATCCGAGCTGGACGAGCGCGACCTCGACTTTTTTGACGAGCGCGAGGATGTACGACTCACGCCCGAGCACTACGCCGCGCAAGCGGTGAACCGCTATGTAGCAGTTGACGAGAAGTTGATGAACCTGCTCGGCTTCTTCCTCGCCGAGGGATCGTCCAGTGAGCGCGGCGGTGTTCGCCTCGCTATCGGCCCTGGCAACGCCGGCTACGCGCAAGAGATGCGCGCCGCGATGGAGCACGTCTTCGGGACCCGTGCGCGAACATACAGCGCGACCACGCGCGTGGCGGAGATGCGCGTCAACAACCGGGTAGCGGCCCTTACCTGGAAGTACGTGTTCGGGTTCGACGGACAGACGTCCACCGAGACGCGAGTGCCGTCGATTGCCTTTAACGTCAGCGAGTCGCTGCGACTTCAGTTCCTGCGCGGCTTCCTTCTTGGAGACGGAACCGCCTCGTGTGGTCGAGTCACGCTGTATAGCTCGTCGCGCCACATCGCAAGCGGACTTCAGTATCTGCTGTCCTCGTTCGGAGTGCTCACGTCTACGTCCGTAGTGAGGCCGGACGGTTCGAGCGGGATCCTTCATGGGCGCCCGATCGGACACAAGCACCCGCATTGGCAGGTCCACATAACCGACGTGGCCGACCTCTCAACGATCGAACCGGCATGGCGAGATCATCCAGGGGCACCATCCGTCCGAGCGAGGATCGCAACAACGCACGCCAGCGGCCGTCGCGCACGGGCGCTCTCTGCCGATCTGGTCGGCCTACCGATCACGAGCGTCGAGAAGGTGGCCGCGACTAACGGCTGCGTCTATGACTTCTCCGTCTGGGGCGATGAGAATTTCGTCGCCGGCATGGGCGGACTGACATCGCATAACACCGACGCCGACGTCGACGGAGCGCACATCCGCACGCTCGTGCTGACGCTGCTGTTCCGCGAGATGAAAGAGCTGATCGAGGAAGGCTACGTGTACATCGCGAAGCCGCCTCTGTACAAGCTCAAGCAGGGCTCGCGCGAGCGCTACATCGAGAAGGATTCCGAGCTCGAGGAGATCCTGCTGTCGGACAAGTGGGAGAAGATCGAGATCTTCGATCGCCACGCCACGCAGCTCAAGCTCACCGAGGCACGCTGGCAGCGCTTCTCCAGGCTGCTCAAGCAGTACGGGGGCTGGTCGCTCTCGCTGCGCGGGCATTATGGACACGACGTCGTGCAGTTCCTCGAGGAGTCTTCCCTGCTCGTCGAGCAGGTTATGAGCGCTGACACCGCGATCGAATGGCTCGCCCGCGCGAGCGAGGTCGGCGACGCCCACCTGGCCGACGTCGTCGACCAGGACCCGCTGGCGATCCGCGTCAAGGCCGTCGAAACCAAGACTGGCTTCGCGCGCACCCACACGATCAAACGAGACCTGTTCGACTCGCAGGAGTACCGACAGCTTGCGCGGGTGCATGCACAACTGATCGAGCTCGTCGGTAGCCCTCCGTTCGACATCCGCCTCGGCGACTCCCAGGAGACCGCTCCTACCTTCGAGGCCCTGCACGAAGCTGTCCTGAACGTCGCGCAGAAGGGCATCAAACTCCAGCGCTTCAAGGGTCTCGGCGAGATGAATGCCGATCAGCTCGGCGAAACGACGATGTCGCCGACGACGCGTACGCTCGCGCAGGTCACGCTCGAGGACGCCTTCGCCGCCGACCGCATGTTCTCGATGCTGATGGGCGACCAGGTCGAGCCCCGACGCGCGTTCATCGAGGACAACGCAAGGCTGGTGGCCAACCTAGATGTGTGAGGCGGTGATCAAGCATGGCTAGCGCTGACGTCATAGGCGGCGGCAACATCGAACCGCGCGCGCTCGAGGAGGAGATGCGCACCGCCTACCTCGACTACGCCATGTCGGTGATCGTCGGGCGCGCGCTGCCCGACGTTCGCGACGGCCTGAAGCCCGTGCATCGGCGCGTGCTGTACGCGATGAACGAGCTCGGGCTCAGCCCCAACCGCTCGTACTCGAAGTGCGCCCTGATCGTCGGCGAGGTGATGGGCAAGTACCACCCGCACGGCGACTCCGCCATCTACGACACGCTCGTGCGGATGGCGCAGGCGTTCTCGATGCGCTACGAGCTCGTCGACGGGCAGGGCAACTTCGGCTCGGTCGACGACGACCCTGCTGCGGCGATGAGATACACCGAGGCGCGTTTGTCTCGAATTGCCACCGAGATGCTGCGCGATCTCGACATGGACACGGTCGACTTCGTGCCCAACTACGACGGCTCCAAGCGGGAACCGCTGGTGCTCCCGTCGCGCTTCCCCAACCTGCTCGTCAACGGCTCCTCGGGCATCGCGGTGGGCATGGCGACGAACATCCCGCCGCACAACCTGCGCGAGGTCGTCGCGGCGACGATCGCCTACATCGACGATCCTGATCTCGAGGTCGAGGGCCTGATGCGACACATCAAGGGCCCGGACTTCCCGACCGGCGGCATCATCCTCGGCCGCGCCGGCATCAAGGACGCCTACGAGACCGGCCGCGGTCGCGTGCGCATCCAGGCGCGAGCTGCACATCGAGCCCCTGAAACAGGGCAAGGAGGCAATCGTCGTCACCGAGCTGCCGTTCATGGTCAAGAAGGGTGGCCCCGGAAACCTGATCGAGAAAATCGCGGACCTCGTACGCGACAAACGCATCCCCGAGATCTCCGACCTGCGCGACGAGTCCGACAAGCGCGGCATGCGTCTGGTGATCGAGCTCAAGCGCGACGCGATCCCAAAGGTCGTGCTCAACAAGCTCTACAAGCACACCTCGATGCAGACGACGTTCGGCGTCAACATGGTCGCGCTCGTCGACAACGTGCCGCGGACGCTCGACCTGCGGGCGATGATCCACAACTACGTCGCGCATCAGCGCGAGGTGATCGTGCGGCGCACCAAGCACGAGCTCTCCGAGAAGGAGGCGCGCGCGCACATCCTCGAGGGCCTGCTGACGGCGCTCGAGCACCTCGACGAGATCATCGAACTGATCCGCGGCTCACGCGACCGCGAAACCGCCCGCGAGCAGCTGATCGCGCGTTTCGAGCTGAGCACGATCCAGGCGACCGCGATCCTCGATCTGCGCCTCTCGCAGCTCACCGCGCTCGAGGCCGACAGCATCAAACAGGAGCACGCCGACGTCACCGAGCGGATCGCCGAGCTGCGCGCGATCCTCGGCGACGAGGGCCGCGTACTCGCGGTCATCAAGGAGGAGCTGACGGAGATCGCCGAGCGCTTCGGCGACGAGCGCCGCTCTGAGATCACGCACTCCGAGGACGAGATTGACATCGAGGACCTGATCGCCGACCAGCAGATGGTGATCACGATCACCCAGACCGGGTACATCAAGTCGTTGCCGCTCGCCACCTACCGCCAGCAGCAGCGCGGTGGGCGCGGCGTGACCGGCATGGACATGAAGGACGGCGACTTCATCGAGCACCTGTTCGTGACCTCGTCGCACGACTACCTGTTGTTCTTCTCCAACCGTGGCAAGGTCTATCGCTCGAAGGTCTACGAGCTGCCGGAGGCGCAGCGCACGGCCAAGGGCCGCGCGCTCGTCAACGTGCTGCCGCTGCGCGACGGCGAGCGGATCCAGGCGGTCGTCTCCACGCGCGACTTCACCGAGGCGCAGTACCTCGTGTTCGCGACGCGCAACGGCACCGTCAAGAAGACCGAGCTGCAGGCCTACAACACCCCGATCAAAGCCGACGGCATCATCGCCATCAACATCCGTGACGACGACGAGCTGCTCGCTGTGCGGGCGGTCGACCCGCAGGACGAGGTGATCATGGTCTCGCGCGCCGGCCTGACCGTCCGCTTCGCCGAGTCCGACGTGCGCTCGATGGGGCGCGACACGACCGGCGTGCGCGGCATGGATGTCGGCAAGGCCGGCCGCGTCATCGCGATGGATGTCGCACGCGACGACATGGACCTGCTGGTGGTCACCGAGAACGGCTACGGCAAGCGCAGCCAGATCAGCCAGTACCGCAAGACCAACCGCGGCGCCAAAGGCGTCAAGACGATCGGCCTGACCGAGAAAAAGGGCGCGCTCGCGGGCGCGCTCGTCGTGCGTGAGCACCAGGAGCTGGTCTTCATCAGCGTCGGTGGCATGGTTCAGCGCACCGCCGCCGGTGGCATCTCCCAGCAGGGCCGTTCAGCGACCGGGGTGCGCGTCATGAACCTCAAGGACGACGACGTCGTCAGCGCCGTCGCGCTGGTCGTCGATGCCGGCGATGACGTTGCAGGAGGCGATGACGGAGTCGCCGACCTGCCGGACGGCGACTCCGTCGATGGGCACGAAGATGCAGCGCCCGAGGAGTGAGTCGAACTTGAGCGAAAGCTGCCGATAACGGCGCTGTAGGCAGCTGTGCCGCGCTTCTGTGCGCCTGTCTTCCAATCGTCCAGATTCCCCCGTCCCGGCTCAGAGGGTTCCGGTGAGCGGCCGACAGGCTGAGGGTGCCCGCTACCCGCAGCCTTCTGGCCACGAGCATTTCGATCCTGTTCGCCGCGTTCATGAGCGCCGTCGCCGCGCTTCCCGCCGCGGCCGCGCCGACCGGCGAGGCCAGCCGCGTGCACGCCGGCTGTGCCCAGAGCGCCGCCCACGGCGCGCGGCGCAAGCGCGCCCGCGTCCGTGCCCGCCTCTGCCGCTCGGCTACGCGCAGGGCGCGCGTCAAGAACAGCTCCGCGAAGGTCCGCCCGCTCAAGCAGCACCGGACGCGTTCGCGCGCGCAGACTCCCCCCGAAACGCAATCCGAAGCGGCTGCAACGGTCGCGCAGGCGGCCACGGAGCGCACCGCCGCCACGATCGCCGCCGTACTCGCCACCCCCTGCCAGAACACCGAACTGACGCCTGAAGCCGCGGACATCGGCCTCGTGCGCGCGGCTGTGCTCTGCCTGATCAACCGCAAGCGCGCCGAAGCCGGCGAGAGCCCGCTGCTCGCCAACGCCCAGCTCGAACAGGCCGCCGAAGAACACGCCCAGGAACTGGTCGCGGACGACTACTTCGCGCACGTCGCTCCCAGTGGTGAGACCCCGGTCGATCGCATTCGCGACACCGGCTACATCGCCAACCCGAGCGTCGGCTACGTGATCGGCGAGAACCTCGCTTGGGGCACCTACCAGCTGTCGACCCCGCAGGCGATCGTCTCCGCGTGGATCGCCTCGCCCGGGCACCTCGCAAACATTCTCGAAGCCCAGTACGTCGACACGGGGATCGCGATCACGCCTGCCGTGCCGCCGTCGCTGGCCGACGGCGCCCCAGGCGCCACCTACGCGCAGGAGTTCGGCGTCATCGTCCAGTGAGCACGCGCCAGCGATTTGTTCGTCGCATGTCATCCGCGTTCGCTACTCTGGCGGGACCAGAGAAAGGAGGTGGTCCAAACGTTGAGTGACAGTTTTTGCGGGACCCTGGAGGTGACCGGCCGGTAGGTCGGGAGGCTGGTCCGCCTAGCGGAATCCAACCCGGGACACCCCGAGACGACCGCCGGTCCTGGTCCCTCCGGCCCACGCCCGTCGTTCTCGGTCTTTCCAGTCAGCGAAGTTAGCGAAGGGCGCCTTTAGGGGCGCCCTTCGTCGTTTCTCAAGGACGCGCCAGCGTGCCGTTTTAGGCTGCCTGGGGGAGGTACTGGAGCCACGCCGCCGGAATCGTCGGGCTGGCGACGTGGATGAAGATCTCTGCGCGTGGCGTGCGCGGCGCGCGGCGAGGATGCATGCCGGCCTGGCGTGGCAGGCGGTCACCCTTGCGGCGGTTGCACGGGGCGCACGAGGCGACGATGTTCTCCCAGTTCGAGCTGCCGCCCTTCGAGCGGGGGATCACGTGGTCGACCGTCAGGTTGGAGCGCGACCCGCAGTACTGGCAGGTCCAACTGTCGCGCGCGAACACCGCGCGTCGCGTGATCTTGCGCCGGTGCGCGTCGCGTGGAACCTTCACGTAGCTGACCAGGCGGATCACCACCGGGCGTGCCAGCGTCGAGCTTCTCGGAGTGCAGCTCCCAGCGGCCGCGCTCGAGCAGCTCGGCCTTCTCCTTCAGCAGCAACACCACCGCGCGGCGTACGGTGCAAACGTTGATCGGCTCAAACGTCGCGTTCAATACGAGCACCCGACCACCCATCGCCGTGGTGGGCGATGACGCAGGTCCGTGCCGCTGGTGCTCTGTGGGCGACACGGACCCCACCGGCTCGGGTGGGACAGTGCACTCCATCTTCGGGTGAGCAGTCTAGCGGGGCGCCGCCGCGTAGGAGCCCAGCACCAGCAGCTGCTCGCAGCTCGTCTCGATCTGCGCGATCGCCTCCGCGACCGCGGCGTCCTCAGCGCGGCCGGCGAGGTCGACGAAGAACATGTAGCTGCCGAGGCCCTCACGGCGCGGGCGCGACTCGATCTTCGTCAGGTTGATGTTCCTGCTCGCGAACTCGTCCAGGCAGCGCACCAGCCAGCCAGGGCGCTCGGCGCCGGCGCCCCAGAAGACGAGTGATGTCTTGTAGCCCGCCTCCGCGCCGGCGCGCAGCGGCGGCTGCGCGAGCCTGGCATCGGGCGCGTCCGGCGCGTGCCGCGCCAGCCAAACGAACCGTGTTTCGTTGTCCTCGCGATCCTCGACGCGTTCGCGGATCACCGTCCCTCCGTAAATCCGCGCTGCCAGCAGCGTGCCGATCGCCGCCTGGCCGGGCTCAGCGGCGGCCACCACCGCGCGCACCGCCTCTGCCGTCGAGCTCGCCGCGAGGATGCGGGCGTGCGCGAGCTCGGTACGTAGGAACAGCGTGCACTGCCCCGGCACGTGCGGGTGCGTGATCACCGTGTCGATCTGCGCGAGCGGGACCTCGGCGGCCGCGATCAGCGAATGGCGCACCCGCAGCAAAGCCTCGCCGACGATCTTCACGTCTGTGGCCTCGCCCGCCAGCAGGTCGAGCGTCACGTTGATCGAGCCCTCGAGCGAGTTCTCAATCGGCACGATCGCAAACGTCACCTCGCCGCGACGCAGCGCCGCCACCGTCTCGTAGATGCTCGCCAGCGCCACGGGCTCGACCACGTCCGGCGCCGCGCTGTCGAGGAGCGCCTCCTCGCTGAAGGTTCCGGCGGGTCCCAGGTAGCCGACACGCGGCCGACCGGTGGGAGGATCAGGCGGGGTGCTCATCGCCGGCCGCGGCGCCGCCGTCCACGCCGCTCGCCTGCCCGCGCCCCACAGGGTGTGCCCCGGGGGGTGCGAGCGCCAGGCGCACCGCCTCCGCCTCCTCGGGCGATAGCTCCAGTTCACCGCGCCCGCCGTGTACCTGCTTGCCATACACGCGCGCCTGGTCGCGGTGGTGGATGCACGACAGCACGATGCCCGATCGATCGTCGTCGAGCAACGCGATCGACATCGATTGCTGCCCGGACAGCTCGTTGTAGGCGTCGTAGCGAACCAGCGCCCGGTGCGCGATCCGGCCTCGCAGGGCGTCCTCGACGTTCGCGAGGCGGGTATCCAGGCGCACAGCCGTGTCCTGCACGTACGCGCTGACTTCGCCAAACGCCTGCTGCAGCGCGGCCGCATGTGCGACCAGGTCCTGCTCCTGATGCTCGCCGAGCAGGAGCCGCTGTGCGCGCCGCAGTCGCCGCACGCTGACGCTGAGCGCCGCGCACCCGATCAGCGCGATCAGCGCAACCGCGCCCGCTGCGATCGCGACGATTCCCTGGGTGTCCGTGATCGATGCCGCCATCGGCACAAGGTAGCCGCTGGCGCCGCCGCACAGAGATGAAGAACGTCGATGACGGCGCTGCCGCGCCGGATCGACTATTCGCCGAAGATCGCCAGGTACGTGGCCTTGGTGCCTTCGTGGTTCGTTTCGCCCGGCACCGGCTCGACCTGGACTTCGATCTTTGCGGCCTGGCCCAGCGGCACGCCGCTGATCGGGATTTCGACGTTCGTCCGCTTGCCCGGTTCGGTCTTTCCGATCACGCCGGAGCCCTTGTACTGCTTGCCCGCGGCGGTCACAGTGACGTCGACCTTGACGTTCGGCTCGACGAATTCCCCGGCGTTTTCGACGGTTGCCGTGACCGTCGGTGTGCCGGAGCCGCTGATGTGGTTGATCGCCGGTTCCGCTTCGAGTTCTTTGCCGCCCGCGCTCACGCCCACGAGGGCGCTGCCGTGGTGGCCGGACAGGGTCTGCGTGCTCTGCGAGGAGCTTTCCCCTGCGAGTCGCGAGGCGACGGTGTCCGTTTCGAGCCAGCCGATGTTCGGCAGGAAGCGGCTCGGCGCGGTGCTCAACCCCGTGATCCCCGCGCTCGCGAGCGTCTCCTGGATGAACGGCACCACTCGCTGCGAGTAGATCACGTCGGAGGCGAGGAAGATCTGCATCGCGCCCGCGATCTGGGGGCTGGTCTGTTTGGCCTTGCCGCCAAGGGCGGCCGGGACGAGCGTCGTCAGCTTCGTCATCCCTTCAACGCGCAGGTTGAACGTGAGCAGCAGATTCTGCTGCGCCGCGGCCATTTCACCGGGCACGCTGAGCGCTTTTGCGCGGTTGGAGATGCTCCGCGCCTGCGTCAGTAGTTCGTCGATCTGCTGCTCGACGTCGAGCGCGGACTTGCCCGACGCGTTCGTCAGCGCCACGAACAGTGGCTGGGCGACCTGCTTTTCGGATTCCTGGCCGAGCACGCTGACTTCGTGGTTGTAGGTCTTCAACGACTGCTGCTTTTCGCTTTTCAAGCAGCCGCTGATCAGCAGCACGACGACGATGATCAGCACGATCGCGACAGCAGCCGCGATCAGTCGCCGCACCAGCAACGTCTGCTGGTCGATCCCTGCCGGGCCGCGGCGCTGCGGCCTGCGTGGGCGCGGCCTGCGTGGGGACGCCGCGCCCGACGTTCGCTCTCCCGACGGCGCCGGCCGCGGTGCTCGGGGTGCCGATCGCGACGCAGTCTCCTCGTCATCGTCAAAGAACGACAAAAGCGAACCGCTCCTTTGCAGGGACTTTAGGAATGGCCAAGTATGACTGGCGCCCCGGTGGCGATACTGCAACTTCTCGGTCAATGCGGCTTTTGCCGCCGTCGCCGGCAGGGACGGGCGCTTGGCGTGGCGAACGCGGAGCCGGTGGAGTCGCCAGAGACCCTCGTTCGAGCACCTCGTGATCACCCCGGCGCCGTATCCGAGCCTACGCGCCAGCGGATCGTCTCCGCGGACGACGGTCTCGCCGTGGACGCGCTCGTGCTCGAGCGCTATCGCCTGCGCGAGCGCCTGGGCGCGGGAGGCTTCGGCGAGGTCTGGCGTGCGCACGACGAGCTGCTGCATCGCGACGTCGCCGTCAAGCGAATTTGGCTGGCGGCGGGTGGTGGCCCGCTCGACGGCGAGCGTGCCAGCCGTGAGGCGCAGGCGACCGCGCGTCTGTCACACCCGGCGATCGTCGCGCTGTACGAGGCGTGCCCGCAGGAGGGCGCGTTCTACCTGATCTCCGAGCTGGTCGACGGTGACACGCTCGCGTCGCTGATCGAGCAGGACGAGCTCGCCGACGAGGAGATCGTCGAGATCGGCGTCGCGCTCGCAAGCGCGCTCGCCCACGCGCACGCCCGCGGCGTGATCCATCGCGACATCAAGCCGCAGAACGTGCTCGTGCCGGCGTGCTCGGACGAGCACGCGGCGCAGACGCCGCAGAATCTGCTCGCGGCGGCCAAGCTCACCGACTTTGGCGGCGCCAGCCTCGTCGGCGAGGAGGCGCTTACGCGCACCGGCGACGTGCTCGGGACGCTCGCCTACATGGCGCCGGAGCAGAGCGAAGGCAGCGAGGTCGGCGTCGAGGCCGACCTCTACTCGCTGGCGCTGGTGCTCTACGAGGCGCTGTGCGGCTTCAACCCCGTCCGTGGCGCCACGCCCGCTGCGACCGTCCGGCGCATCGGTCAGCCGCTGCCGGTGCTCGATCGTGCACGGCGCGACCTGCCGTACGAGCTGACCTCCGCGCTCGACCGTGCGTTGGCACCCGCGCCGGGCGAGCGCGGGACGCTCGACGAGCTGCGCGACGTGCTCGAGCACACGCTCGAGCATGGCCTCGGACGCTCGCGTTGGCGGCGCACCGCAACCGTGACGCGCCGTGCGGACGCGCGCGCGCTGCCCGCGCGGATCCTTCCGCGTGGAGGCGAGGCGCAGCGGGTCGTGCGCGACGAGCACGACCTCCTGGCGGCCGGCACCGAGCTCGACCCGCGGCTCGCCGAGCTCGACCGCCCGGGGACGACGCAGCCCGCGATCTGGCTGCCGCGCGGCGTGTGGTTCGCCGCCGCGGGCGCCCTGGTCTGCTGGCAGGCGGTCGTCGGGCGCCCCGGTGTTGCCCTGCTCGTGCTCGCGGCGCTGCTGCCGCCCCTGCTCGTGGGCGCCGCTCGCCCGGGCTCGCGTCTGGGCTTCGGCTGGCTCGCCGCCACGCTCGCGCCGGCGCTCGGTGTCGTCGGTCTCGCGGGTGCGTTCCCCGCGTTCGCGGGCCAGGCGTCATCGTGGCGGATGCGCGCTGCGCTCGGCGCGCTGGGGTACTGGTGGCTGACGCTCGCCGGCCCGCTGCTCAACCGTGAGCTGTGGCTCGGCGCGCCACATGGAACGCCGCCGCACGCGGCGTGGGAGGGCTCGGTCGGTCTCGCTGCGACGCACGTGCTCGCGCCGGTGCTGGCAGTCGGCGTGCTCTTGGGCGCGTTGCTGTGGGCCGTCGCGGCGGTCGTGCTGCCGTTCGTCGTGCGCGGCTACAGCGCCCTGCGCGACGTCACCGCGGTCGCGGTGTGGTCGGCGGTGATCGTCGCGGCGACGCCTGTGCTGGCAGCGGGCCTCAACGCTCACGCGGCGCATCCGAGCCCGCGCGGCGCGCTGCTCGGCGCCTGCTTCGGCGCGTTCGTCGCCGTCGCTGCGCGCGCGGTGCGCGGCCCTGTCTGACCGTGGGTGCGTAGCATGGCTCCCGGTCGCCGGACGATGCGCTGAGATTGAAGCAGCGCCGCCTGCACCAGTCTCCCGATGAACCCGCTCAAGAGCGTCGAGAACATGATCGCAAGCCTCGTCGAGGGCACCTTTGGACGGCTTTTTCGCACCGAGGTGCGCCCGATGGAGCTCGCCCGCAAGCTCGCCCGCGAGATGGACGCACACCGCACCGTGTCGGTGTCGCGCGTGTACGTCCCCAACGAGTTCTCCGTGTGGCTCTCGCCCGCCGACCGCGAGCGCTACGACGGCGTCGAGCACGAGGTCATCGGCGAGCTGTGCGCGTATCTGCTCGAGCACGCGCGGCGCGAGGATCTGATCATGGCCTCGCCGCCGCAGATCTCCTTTCACACCGATGAGCGCCTGTCGCTCGGTGAATTCGGCATCGAGGCACGGCTGTCGCGCCCCGCGGCTGAGCCGGCTGCGCAGCGCGTCGCGCCGGCGCCCGCGCCTGCCCCGGCGCCCGCCCCGGCCCCACAGCAGCCGGCGGAGCGCGGTGAGACGATGATCTTCAGCAGCTCCGAGCGGCTGCGCGGGCCCGTCGAGGACGCGCAGGCCCGTCGCGCGCAACAGCGCGCGTTGCTAGCTGTCGGCGGGCGACGGCTGCTGGTGCCTAGTGCCGGCGGCACGATCGGCCGCAGCCGCGACTGCGACGTCGTCATCGACGACGCCGGCGTCTCGCGCCGCCACGCCGAGATCCGTCCGGGATCGGGCGGCTGGACGGTCGCCGACCTCGGCTCGACCAACGGCGTCCGTGTCAACGGCGCCGAGGTGCGCGGCGCGCAGGCGCTGGCACCCGGCGATCGCGTCGAGCTCGGCTCCACCGAGATCGTCTTCGAAGTCTCATGACCTCGCTCGCGCCGGTATCCGTTGCCCTGAAGTTCGGCTTCGTGGTGGTCATCTACCTGTTCCTGCTGTGGATCGCCCGCAGCGCCCGCCGCGACCTGCGCGGGAGCCCCGCCGCCGAGCGCGAAGCCGTGCCCGCGGGCTTCGGCGAGGCGCGCGAGGCGATCCCGCAGGATGCCACCGGCATGTACTCTGCCTCGACGCTCGGCAGCGTTGCGCTCGTCGACCGCGCGCCCCGGCTCGTGATCGACCGCGCCCCCGGGCACGACCCCGGCATGATCTACGACCTCGACGGCGACATCGTGCTCGGCCGCGGCGACCGCGCCGAGATCCGGCTCGAGGACCCGTTCGCCTCCTCGCGTCACGCCCGCGTGTACGAGCAGGGCAACATCGTCGTGATCGAAGATCTCGGCTCGACCAACGGCACCTACCTCAACGAGGAGCTGCTGCAGGGCGCCAGGCCTTTGCACCCGGGCGATCGGGTGCGCATCGGCGACAGCGAGTTCACGTTCGAGGTCGACTGAAATGCTTCGCGTGGCAGAGCAGTACGCCGGCAGTGACACCGGGCGCCAGCGGCGCGCCAACGAGGACTCGCTGCTCGCCCGCTCGCCGCTGTTCGTGGTGGCCGACGGCATGGGCGGCGCGCAGGCCGGCGAGGTCGCCTCGCGTATCGCCGTCGAGGCGTTTCAGCCGGGCCTGGCGGAGACCTCGCATCCAGAAGCTCGAGCTGGCGGAGCTCGCGCGCGCCGCCAACGCCCGTATCCACGAGCTCTCGCACGCCAACGCCGAGCAGGCCGGCATGGGCACGACGCTGACCGCCGTCTACGTCGGCGAACAGGAGGTCGCGATCGCCCACGTCGGCGACAGCCGCGCGTACTGCCTGCGCGACGGGCAGCTGCTGCGCCTGACCGACGACCACTCGCTCGTCGACGAGCTGATGCGACAGGGCAGGTTGACCCCCGAGGAAGCGGTCGAGCACCCGCAGCGCTCGGTGATCACGCGCGCGCTCGGACCCGAGGGGATGGTCGAGGTCGACACGCGCTCCTTCCGCGCGCGCGACGGCGACGTGTACCTGCTTTGCAGCGACGGCCTGACGACGATGATCGGCGAGGATGAGATCGCGGCGACGCTGATCGCGCACGCGCGACTGCGCGACGCGGGCGAGGCGCTGATCGCCGCCGCCAACCAGGCCGGCGGGCGCGACAACATCACCGTCGTGCTGCTGCGCCTCGAGGAGGTGCAGCCCGCGGCGGGGCCGCAGGCCGCGGAGGGGGCGACGATGGTCGGGGTCCCGGCTGTCGCCGCGGCCCATCAGCCGCCCGGCACAGCGACCGGCACGCACCCCACGCTCGGCGCCACCGCGCTCAGCTCGGAGCCCGTGCCGCGCAGCACCCGCCGGCGCATGCCGCGGATGGCGTCGCCGGCCGCGCCGCGGCGCCGCCGGCGCCCGCGGATACGCCACGCGGGTGCGCTTGCCTTCACGGTCGTCGTGCTCGGGGTGCTCGGCGCGGCCGCGTACCTGGCGCTGCAGTCGGTCTACTTCATCGGCACCAACAGCCGCGGCCTGGTGACGATGTTCGAGGGGCTGCCCTACCGCCTGCCGGGCAACTTGAACCTCTACACCACCAGCTACGTCTCGGGCGTCAGCGCCTCGACGCTGAGCCCCGCAAAACGGCACACGCTGCTCGATCACTCGCTGCGCTCCGAAGGCGACGCCGCCGCGCTCGTCCGCAGCCTCGAACTGGAACAGCTCGAATGACGGCGCCGCTGTGAACCGTCCGATCCTGCGGCTGTTCGGCTTGGTCGGGCTGCTGTTCGCGCTGCTCGTCGCGTTCACCTCGCGGTGGACCTTCTTCGAAGCGTCCTCGCTGCGCGAAAACCCGCTGAACAAACGTATGTTGCTCGAGCAGGAGCGGATCGAACGCGGGGAGATCACGGCCGCCGACGGCGCTGTCCTGGCCCGCAGCGTGCGCGGCGCCGAAGGCGTCTACCAGCGCGTCTATCCCGAGGGTGAACTGTTCGCCGCGCCGATCGGCTTCGATTACCTGGACCCCGATCTCGGCAGCACCGGTCTCGAGCGCTTTCGCAACCCCGAGCTGACCGGGCAGAACACCAACAACCTGCAGGGCGTGCTCGATCAGCTCCAGGGCAAGGAACCGCGCGGCGACAAGGTCGTGACGACGCTCGTCCCGCACGCGCAACGCACCGCGCTCTCCGCGCTAGGCGAACACGAAGGCGCGGTCGTCGCGATCGAACCGCGCACCGGCGCCGTCGAGGTGATGGCGTCGAAGCCGAGCTACAACCCCAACGCGCTGCGCTCGCCCGTGGCCAAAGCCAAGCAGGCAGCCGAAATGACCGGCAGCCACCCGAGCCGCTCGGAAGTCAACCGCGCCACCCAGTTCGGTTACGCGCCCGGCTCGACCTTCAAGGTCGTGACCGCCACCGCGGCGATCGACACCGGCGCCTACACCCCGGAATCAACCGTCGACGGCCGTAACGAAGTGCTGATCTCGGGCGTGCCGCTGAAAAACGACAACAACGAGAGCTTCGGCCCGATCACGCTCACCTACGCGCTCGCGCATTCGGTCAACACCGTCTACGCGCAGGTCGCCGAGCACCTTGGCAAGCGCACGCTCGGGCGCTACATGAACCGCTTCGGCTTCGACCGCAAGCCGAAGCTTGACTACCCCGCTGAAGAGATGTCGGCGAGCGGTGAGCACGACGGCGAACGGATCGTCGCACCGACGAGCCCGCAGGTAGACGTCGGACGTCTCGGCATCGGCCAGGACAAACTCGCGGTGACGCCGCTGCAGATGACCGAGGTCGCCGCGGCGGTCGCCAACCGCGGCACGCTGATGGTGCCGCACCTGACACAGCGGATCGTCGACGCCGAAGGGCGCACCGTGCAGACGATCACACCGCGCGTGCAGTCGGTCGTGATGAAACCATCGACAGCCGCCTCCGTCACGACGATGATGGAAGCGGTCGTCAAGGAAGGCACGGGCACCGCCGCGCAGATTCCGGGGATCCCGGTGGCGGGCAAGACCGGCACCGCGGAGACGCAGTTCGGCAACGCCATCAACAACGTCTGGTTCATCGCCTTCGCACCCGCGAACAACCCGACGGTCGCGGTCGCCGTGACGCTCAAGGCCGTCCCGGGTGAAGGCGCGACGTTCGCCGCGCCGGTCGCCAGAGCCGTGATCGAAAGCCTGCTCAGATGATCGATCCGGAGACGATCATCGACGGCCGCTACCGCGTGATCTCGCGCCTGGGCTCAGGAGGCATGGCCGACGTCTACCTCGCACAGGACCAGTTGCTCGGCAGGGAGGTCGCGGTCAAGGTCCTGCACCATCACTTCGCCGAAGATCAGGAGTTCGTCGAGCGCTTCCGTCGCGAGGCCTCGAGCGCCGCGGCCCTGTCGCACCCGAACATCGTCGCGATCTTCGATCGCGGCGAGTGGAACGGCACCTACTACATTGCGATGGAGTACGTCGCGGGCCGGACGCTGAAGGCGATCGTGCGCGAGCAGGGTGCGCTCGACCCGGCCAGTGCGATCGACATCGTCGTGCAGATCCTGCGCGCCGCGCGCTTCGCGCACAAGCGCGGTGTGATCCACCGCGACCTCAAGCCCCACAACGTAATCCTCGACGAAGAGGGACGCGCGCGTGTCACCGACTTCGGCATCGCCCGCGCAGGCGCCTCGGACATGACGCTGACGGGCTCGATCATGGGCACCGCCCAATACCTCTCGCCCGAGCAGGCGCAGGGGCTCGCGGTGACAGCCGCCTCCGACCTGTACTCCGTCGGCGTGATCCTCTACGAGTTGCTCACCGGCGTTGTGCCGTTCGAGGGGGAGACCGCCGTCGCGATCGCCTTCAAGCAGGTCTCGGCCGAGCCGCAGCCGCCGAGCGCGCTCCGGCAGGGCATCCCCGCTTCGCTCGACGCGGTCGTCCTGCGCGCGCTCGCCAAGGATCCCGCCCAGCGCTACGCCGATGCCGATGAGCTGATCGCGGCACTCGAACACGAGCGCCAGGCGCTACCCGCGTTGGCCACCGCCGCGACGCCGGACGGCTACGTCCGGCAGGGCGCCTACGCCGGCGCCGGCTGGCTGCTCGCGGCGCCCGCGACCGGCCAGTACGAAATCGAGGAGGATCCGGCGGCGCTGGAGGCGCGGCGCCGCCGCCGGCGCCGGGCGCTGCTGTGGGGGCTCGCGATCCTCGTCGCGGCGGGCGCCGTGGTGGCCGTGCTGCTGCTCGGCAGCTCGAATGCGACGGTCACGGTGCCGGAGGTCACGGGGCAGAGCGAACAGGCAGCGGGCGCGACGCTGCGTGCGGCGGGTCTCGACCCGCTGCCGTCCCTGCATTCCAGCGTCAAGGTCCCCAGCGGCCTCGTCATCAGCCAGTCGCCGGCAGCCGCGAGCGAGGCCAAGAAGGGCTCGCACGTGAACATCGTCGTCTCGGCCGGCCCCGCGAGCTCATCGCTCACCAACGTCGCCGGGTTGACCGTCGCCGAGGCCGAAGCCAAGCTGCGCAAGGCAGGCCTGCGAACGACGACCAGGAACGACCCCTCGAAGACGGTTGAAACGGGTCGCGTGATCCGCACCGAACCGCCTGCGGAAACCGAGGTCCAGGAAGGTCACCTCGTTACCTTGCTCGTCTCGAGTGGGCCGGCGCCGGTGCGCATCCCGGATGTCGTCGGGCAGACGCTCGAAGCGGCGGAAGCGACGCTGACCAACGCCGAACTCGAGCTCGGCACGGTCAGCAAACGCGTGTCCAGCACGCAGGCGCCGGGCACCGTCGTCGCGCAGTCTCCCGCCGAGGGCGCCACCGCGCACGCCGGCGACACCGTCGATCTGACCGTCGCCCAGGCGCCCAAGGAAATCGCCGTTCCGAGCGTCGTCGGAGCCGCTCAGGCGGCCGCGGCGGCGGCGCTGCGCCATGAAGGCTTCAAGGTCAAGACGCAGACCCACGCGACGACCGAACAGGCCGAGGTCGGCGTCGTGCTCGAACAGACCCCGGCCGGCGGCGCGCGCGCTCGCAAGGGCGCGACGGTCACGATCGCGGTCGGCAAGCTCACGCCACAGACCACGACGACGACCACCACGCCCCCTGCCACGACGACCACGCCGACGCCGCCCGCGCCCGCCACGCCGACGCCCGAATGAGCGACGGTGTGCCGATCACGGACCGCGCTCTGGGTGGGCGGCTGACCGTGGCGGTGCTCGCCGGCGGACGCTCCTCCGAGCACGACGTGTCGCTCTCATCCGGCGCTGCGGTGCGCGAAGGGCTGAGCGATGCCGGCCACGAGGTCGTGCCCGTCGAGATCGGCCGCGACGGCGTGTGGCGGCGCGACGGGCAGACGCTGCACGTCACGCCGGGGGAGGGCCTGCTCGGGGTCGATGTCGTCTTTCCCGTGCTCCACGGGCCGTTTGGCGAGGACGGCACGGTGCAGGGCCTGCTCGAGGCGCTCGACGTCGCGTATGTCGGCGCGGGCGTGACGGCGTCGGCGGTATGCCTCGACAAGGTCCTGTTCAAGCAGCTGATGTCCGCTGTCGGCGTGCCGCAGGTCGAATACGTCGGCGTCCGCGCGGAACGTCTGCGAAGCTCGCGCGCGACGGTGCTCGAGGAAGTCGGCCGCCTCGGCCTGCCGGTGTTCGTCAAGCCCGCGCACCTCGGCTCCTCGCTCGGGATCGTCAAGGTCAGCGACGCGGACGCGGTCGTGGTGGCGCTCGAGCAGGCCTTCACGCATGACGCACTCGTGATCGTCGAGGCGATGGCACGCGGCCTCGAGGTCGAGTGCGGCGTTCTCGGGACAGAGCCGGCGCTGGCGTCCGAGCTGGGCCAGATCGTCTTCCAAGGAGACTTCTATGACTTCGGCGCCAAGTATTCGCCGGGTGCGATGGAGCTGCGGATACCCGCGCCGATCTCGGCGAGCGCGCGCGAACAGGTGCGGCGGCTGGCGTTGAGCGCGTTCGCGGCAGCCGGCTGTGAGGGTCTCGCGCGCGTGGACTTCTTCGTGGAGGGCGAGCGCGTGCTGGTCAACGAGCTGAACACGATGCCGGGGTTCACGCCGACGAGCGTGTACGCCAAGCTGCTGGCCGCCTCGGGCGTCGCCTACGGGCCGCTACTCGACCGCCTCTGCCGGCTGGCGCTGGCGAGCCACGAGCAGCGCCACCTCTACAGCTACTGAGCGCTACTTGAAGAGCGTGAGCTCGTTGATCGTCGCGGACTGCATGTGCGGCGGCAGCGTCGTCAGCCACACCAGGTAGTAGCGGTACGGCTGGTTCCCGAGCGACAGCGCGATGTGCTCGCCGCTGCGCACGTCGGTGCTCGCGCCGACGGGTCCGTGCCAGCCGCGCACGTGAAGCGACGTCGAGTTGCCGTACGGCAGTTCGAGATCTACGTGGTCGGACACGTAGACCTGTGTGGCGAAGCCCGGCGTCGAGGTCTGGACTTCGAGCGCCTTCGCCAACACGCCGGGCGCGGCATCGAGGTAGATCCCGAGGCCGACCCCGCCCGGCTTGCGCAGCGTGCCTTCGTAGTACTGCTCGGTGCTCCACGTCGTGGTCGGGTCGCCGTCGACGACGTTGCCGATCTGATCGCGATTTTCAGGGCCGGTGCCGAACGGGTTGTAGTCGTGCGCGGCCGCCTGGCCGAGCTGCACCGCTTCCAGGCCTGCATGCGCGTCGATGTCCGGCGGGACGCCGGCTCCGCGGTGCGCTCTGCCGGCGGCGATGATCAGCGCGATCGCCACGACTGCCACGACCAGCGCAAGCGAGACGGCCCAGCGCGCCGGGTGACGCATGCGCCACGGCAGCCGGCGTCGAGCGGAGCCGGGGAGCGTGCGCAGCACGCTCGTGACCTCGCCGGTGCTCTGCCCGGAGCGCGATGCCTCGAGCGCGAGCACGTCCTCGAGGTCGGCGACCATCGTCGCCGCGTCCGGATAGCGGCGCGTGAGGTCCTTCGAGACCGCACGATCGACTGCCGCAGCCGTCGCAGCCGACAGTTCGGGTCGCAGCAGCAGCACGTCGGGCACTTCCTCGCGCACGTGCTTCATCGCCACCGCCACGGGCGAGCTGCCGTGGAACGGGACCGAGCCGGTGAGCATCTCGAACAGCACGATCCCCAGCGAGTACAGATCCGACTGCCCGGTGACGGCGTGGCCGAGCGCCTGCTCGGGGGACACGTAGTCGGTCGTCCCGAGCACGCGGCCGGCCATCGTCAGCCCTTCCTCGGTGAGCGTGCGCGCGATCCCGAAATCGGTGATCTTGGCGCCGCCTTCCTCGCTGATCAGGATGTTGTGCGGCTTGACATCGCGGTGCACGATCTGACGCTCGTGCGCGGCCCCGAGCGCGCGCGCGATCTCGATCGCGTAGGCGAGCGCCTGTGGGATCTCGAGCGGACCTTCGCGACGGATGATGTCCTTGAGCGTCTCGCCGTCTACGTACTCGAGCACGATGTACGGAGTGCCGGTGTCCGCTTCGCCTGAACGGTGCCCGTCGGGCGATGGCTCCTCGCCAGCGTCGATCACGGTGACCACGTGCGGGTCGTTCAGCTGCGCCACCGAGCGCGCCTCCCTGCGGAAGCGCTCGAGCTGGTCGGCGTCCGCGGCGATATCGCGATGCATCAGCTTGATCGCGACCCGGCGCTCGAGCACCGTGTCGAAAGCGCGGTAGACGGTCGACATGCCGCCGCGTCCGATCTCGGCTTCGAGCCGGTAGCGCCCGCCGATAACCGTCCCGAGTGCAGTCATGCGCCTCTATTGTGCGCGCGTGCGCGAGACGACGAGCGCGGCGAGCGCGGCGCGGTAGAGGGCATAGGGCCACAAGCGCTGGCCGTCGCGCAGCTGGCGCCGGAGCAGTCGGGCAACCGCAAGCGTGGAGGCGAACGCGCTCAGACCCCCAACCAGCTGCGCCAGACGCTGCTCGCGCGTCGCGCCCGCACGACGCGTGCGCGCGCCCTCGAGCACGCTCGCGCCGGCGATCACTCCCAGCCCCGCGTGCCACGACAGCGCCTGCGCCGCACCGCGCGAGAAGCCGCGGGCGCGTGCCGCGCTGAGCGTCGCGCCGTTGCGCGACACCCCCGGGATCAGCGCCGCCGCCTGCGCCAGCCCGAGCGCCAGCCCATCCGTCGCGCGCGCCTCGCGCGCCTGCCTCTCGCCGCGCGGGCGAGCACGGGCCTCGGCGTCGCCAACGCCGCCGCCGTCGCGCCGGCGATCGGCGAGCGCCATCGCGGCGGCGCCGACGGCGAGGCCCGCGGCGATCGAGCGCGGACCTCCGAGGCGCTGCGCGATCGGCCGCTCCAGCACGTAGCCGACGAGCGCCGGCGGCGCGAGCGACAGCGCGATCACGAGCAGCCGCTGTGCGTCGACGCCCGCGAGCTCGCCGACGAGCTCACGGCGGAGATGGATCGCGAGCGCCGCGCCCGCGCCGGCGTGCAGCGCGACCTCGAAAGCCTTGTGCTGCTCTCCGTCCAGTCGCGCATACGGCCAGTCGAGCAGCCACGGCAGGAGCGTCGTGTGCGCGGAGGAGGAGATCGGCAGCAGCTCGGCGGGGCCGTGCAGGACGCCCAGCGCCACGGCGTGGCGCAGCGGCGTCGACCGCTCAGCCGGCTGCATCGGCCGCGGGGCGCCGGCGCGCACGTCGGCGCTGCACGAGCGCGTAGACGATGCCCCCGACGATCAGCGCGAGGACCACGTAGTCGACGTACTCGAAGCCCTTGCGCACGCTCGTCCAATCGCTGCCGAGCGCGTGTCCGGCGAGCGCCAGGCCGATGACCCACGGCAGCGAGCCGAGCAGCGAGAACAGCGTGAAGCGCCCGAGCGGCATCTTCGCGATGCCGGCCGGAAGCGACACGAACGCGCGCACGACGGGGATCAGGCGCCCGACCAGCACCGCCACCTCGCCGTGGCGCTGGAACCACTGATCGCCGCGTTCAATCTGCGCCGGGCCCATGTGCAGCTTCGCGCCGTGGCGTTCCAGCAGCTCCAGGCGTCCGCCGCGCCCCACCGCGTACGCGATCCAAGAGCCGACCATCGTCCCGAGCAGTCCCGCGAGCACGACGCCGACGAGCGTCAGGTTGTGATGCGCGCCGCTCTGGCCGGGATCGGCGACCGCGAAGCCCGCGAACAGCATCACCACCTCCGAAGGAACCGGGATACAGGCGCTGCCGACGGCCATCAGCGCGAAGATCACGGGCAGGCCGCCGTCGCGGACGAGGTGCGCGATTTCGTTGACGAGCGTTTCAGATATCGAGGCGATGACCAGCATCCGCGAGGCAACGATACTGGCCGTCACCGCCCGAGGGCCCGGGTGAGCCGGCGGACGGCGGGCGACGTGGAGCGTTAGCGTCCTCGCCCAGATGCACGTCTGGATCGATCTGACGAACAGCCCGCACGTGCTGGTGATGCGCCCCGTGATCGAGCGCCTCCAGGCCGACGGCCACGACGTTCGTGTGACCGCACGCGACTTCGCCCAGACGATCGAGCTTTGCGAGCGCCTCGGCGTCGACTACACCGAGATCGGGCACCACCGCGGCGAGCGGCTCGCCGCCAAGGCCGCCGGCCTCGCCTCGCGCTCGGCCGCGCTCGTGCGCTGGGCGCGCGCCCAGTCGCGGGGATTCGCAGCCGGCCCACGCAAGCCGCCCTTTGATATCGCCCTCGGTCACGGCTCCAACGACGTGACGGTCGCGGCCGCGCTGCTGCGGATCCCGAGCGCGACGATGTTCGACTACGAGTGGGCAACGGTCCAGCACAACGTCAACTGTCGGCTGGCGCGGGCGGTCGTCGTGCCCGACGCGATCCCCCCGCAGCGCCTGGAGCGCTATGGCGCTCGCGGCAAGCTACGCCCCTACGAGGGCCTCAAGGAGGAGTACTACCTGGCGGATTTCGAGCCCGATGACAGCGTGCTGGCGGAGCTCGGCCTCGACCCTGCCCGCGCGATCGTGGTCGTGCGCACGCCGCCGGAGGTCTCGCTCTACCACCGCTTCGAGAATGACGTCTTCGCAGACGTGTTGCGACGCCTGGCCGACGCGGCGGCGGAGCAGGGGCCGCAGCCGGTGGTGCTGCCGCGCGTCGCCGCGCAGCGCGACGAGCTGGCGCGTGTCCCCGGATTCGTGGTTCCGGAGCACGCGATCGACGCGCAGTCGCTAATCGCACACGCCGACCTCGTGATCTCTGCTGGCGGCACGATGAACCGCGAGGCCGTCGCTCTGGGAACGCCCGTCTACACGACCTTCCAGGGCCGCCTCGGTGCGGTCGACGAACGCCTGCTCGAGGAAGGCCGGCTGCGGATGCTGCGCGATGCCGCGGAGCTCGAGCTCGGCAGGCGCACGGCCGCCGATGTGGCGCCGCGGGTGCGACGCGATCCGCGCGTGCTCCTCGAGCTGCTGCTCTCACCCGTCCGCGCCTAGCAATCAGGCCCGTCGGCTTCGCCCCCGCATCGGGGCTGGCGCTTACAATCCCCTGCAATGCGCCGACGTATCCGCTCGGCGGCCCTACCCCTCCACCGTCACTCGCTGCCGCAGCTCGTGGTGGACGGGGCGCTGGTCGCGCTCGCGTACTACCTCGCCTTCCAGCTGCGCTTCAGCAACGGGCCGCCGCACCACTACGCCCAGCTGCGCGAAGACACGATCTGGTGGGTGGCGGTCGGCAGCCTGCCGATCCTGATCCTCTGCCGCGTCTACCAGCGCCGCTGGCGCTACGCCGGTCAGCGCGACTACGAGGCGGTCGTGCGCGCGATCGTCCTGACCGTGCTGCTGACGTTCGTCGGCGTGGAGGCGGCGCGCCCGGTCTACCGCTACCCGCACAACGTCACCGAGGTCATCGGCCTGCCGATCGGCGTGACCGTGCTGTTCGCGCTGCTCGCGCTCGTGTTCCTGGTCGGCATCCGCGCGCTCGCGCGCAGCGCCTACGAGCGCCGCCCGCTCGCGGCCTTCCGCCGCGGGCGCAAGGGCGAGCGCACCGTCTTGATCGCCGGCGCCGGCGACGGCGGACGCATGGTCATCCGCGAGATCATGCGCAACCGCGAGCTCGGGCTGCTGCCGGTCGGCTTCCTCGATGACGATCCGCTGAAGCTGCGGCTGCGGATCGACGGCGTGCGCGTGCGCGGCAACACCGAAGGCGACCTGCCGCGGATCCTCGACGAGGCCGAGCCGGACGAAGTCATCATCGCGATCCCGTCCGCGCCCGGCTCGACACGCGCGCGGATCGTGCGCGAGTGCCGCACCCGCGGGATACCCGTACGCACGCTGCCGACGGTCTTCGAGCTGCTGCAGACCCGCGGCGCGCTCGCGCGGCAGGTGCGCGAGGTGCGCGTCGAGGACGTGCTCGGCCGCGAGCCCGTGCACATGGAGCTCGAGCGCGTCGGCGCGTATCTCGGCGGCGCGACCGTGCTCGTCACCGGCGCCGGCGGCTCGATCGGCTCGGAGCTGTGCCGCCAGATCGCACGCGTCGAGCCGCACCGGATCGTGCTGCTCGACCACGCCGAGGACAACCTCTTCTCGATCCAGCGCGAGCTCGAGGACGAGCGCCACGTGCCGCCGTCGATGCTCGCGGCTGTGCTGGCTGACTGCAAGGAGGAGGAGCGGATGCGCGAGGTGTTCGCCGAGCACCGGCCGACGGTCGTGTTCCACGCCGCCGCGTATAAGCACGTCGGCCTGATGGAGTCGAACCCGGTCGAGGCGGTCCGCAACAACGCGATCGGTACCCGCGTCGTCGCGCACGTTGCCGGCGAGACCGGCGTCGCCCGCTTCGTGCTCGTCTCGACGGACAAGGCGGTCGCGCCGGCGACGGTCATGGGCGCGTCGAAGGCGCTGGCCGAGTTCGCGCTGGAGGCGGCGGCCGCGCGCTGGCACGGCACCCGCTATAACGCGGTGCGCTTCGGCAACGTGCTCGGCTCCTCCGGAAGCGTCGTGCCGATCTTCCGCCGCCAGATCGAACGGGGCGGCCCGGTGACGGTGACCGACGAGCGCATGACCCGCTACTTCATGACGATCCCCGAGGCGGTGCAGTTGATCATCCGCTCCGGCTCGCTCGCCTCCGCCGTCGCACAGGCCGGCGGGCGGCCTGTGGACGAGCGCATCGTCGTACCGGCGCCGCCGCGCCGCGGTGCGGAGGTGTTCGTGCTGGACATGGGCGAGCCCGTCCGCATCATCGACCTCGCGCGCGCGATGATCGACCTGTCGGGCTTGGATCCCGACCGTGACATCGACGTCGAGGTCGTCGGTCGCCGGCCCGGCGAGAAGCTTCACGAGGAGCTGTTCAACAGCTACGAGCGTCGACGCGAGACCGCCGCCGAGAAGATCCTGCTGGCGGAGCGCGAGCCGCTGGCGAGTGACGCGGTCGAGTCGATGTTCGCGGAGATCGGGCTGCTGGTGCTCGAGGGCGACGCCGCCGGCCTGGCGGCGAAGGTCTCCGAGCTGGCGGCGGCGAGCAGGGAGCCGCCCGCTCCTGAGCCGCCCGAGAGCACTGCCGAGGAGGTCAACGGCAGCGGATCGCACGTCGAGCTTCGCGAGGCGCCTGCGCCCCTCGTAAACTCCCCCCATTCATGAGCTTCCTGCCGTTCGCGCTCTCGCTCTCGAGCACGTTCACCAAGATCGGCGCAATTGCCGCGTTCGCGGCGTTGGCCGGTATCGCGCTGCTGTCGCTGCTGGTGTTCTCTCAGGCGCGCGAGCTCAAGCGCCTGCGTGAGTGGGCCGGGCGCGCCCCCGAGCGCGCCGCCGACCTCGAGCAGCGCGTCAGCGCCGCCGCGTCCGTGCGCGTGCAGCAGGCGCCCCCCGGTCAGCCGCCGCGCGTCGCCGCGCCGGCAGCGGCAGCCGCGGCGGGTGCCGGTGCCGCCGCGGGCGCGACGCGCGTCATCGCAACGCCGGTGCCGGTCGCGGCGACGGCGTTGCCGGCCGGTCAGGCGGTGAGCGCCGGCGCGGTGCCGGTGCCCGCAGCAGCCGCCGCGGCGAACGCGTCAGGCGTGCCGCTGCCGGCGCCAGGTCAGCCCGCGACGGCCGCTCAGCCGCCGGCGCCGGGTCAGCCCGCGGTGCCCGGCCAGCCCGCCGCGCCGGCGCAGCCCACGACGACCGCGCCGGCGCGCCCGCTCGCGCCGACCGTCACGCCCGGCGCTCAGCCTACGCGTCCCCCGGCCGTATCGACGCCGGCGCCAGCTGTCGGTGCGCCGGTGCCCGTGGGTGCCCCCGCGTCGGCGGCCGCCGCGGCACAGAGCCCGCCGGCCACGGCGGTCCCCGTCACCGCGGGCGCGCCCGCCGGAGACCCGCGCGCGCCCGCCCCGGCTACTGCGGCGGCGGCCGCGAGCGCGGCAGGGCTCGGCGCGCCGCGCTCCCCGAGCCCGCCGCGCCCGACCGCGCCGAACGAGCCCGCGAACGCGGCCTCTGCCGCGCCGGCGCCGAAGCAGCCGCCGCAGAGTCCCAACCCGGCCGCGCCGGCGCCCGCGCCACGACGTCCGCCCGCGCCGGCCGCGGCCGCAGCCGCGGGCAACGCGCGCGGCGCCGCGCGTGCCGGCGCCGCCTCGCCGCTGCAGGGCGGCCGCTCGGTGTACGCCGCCAAACGCTCGCCGGGACGCAAAGCCGTGCTGATCGTCGGCGGGCTCGTGCTCGCGGCGGTCGCGGCCGCACTGGCCGTCACGCTGCTCGGCTCCTCCTCACACGCGAAATCGCCGACCGCGTCGGTGCGCACGACGGGGAGCACCCCGACAACCACCACGCACGCGCCTCGAAAGGCGCACCGGACGGTGGCGAAGACGCCGGCGATCAACCCGGCGGAAACGACTGTTGCGGTGCTCAACGCGACCGAAACAACCGGCCTCGCCCACGAAACCGCCGCACAGCTGCAGCAGGGTGGCTACGCGAAGGCCTCGGCGCTCAACGGCAAACCGCCCGGCAGCGGCCAGGTGAGCGTCGTCGAGTACACAGGCGGCCACCGGGCCGAAGCCGAAGCCGTCGCGCGCTCGGTGTCGGTGACGCACGTGCTGCCGATCGAAGCGGCGGTGACGGCGCTCGCTGGATCGGCGAACGTCGTGGTCATCGTCGGCGCCGACAAAGCGTCGCCATAGCCGGCTTCCTCGATATCCCCGCGCGGTCGAGCAAGCCGCGCGAGCGCGGCATCACGCACGTGATCGACAGGGGTCTCTCGGTTGCCGACGCGGCCGGGCTGTTGGAGGTCGCGGGCGCCAGCGTCGACATCGTCAAGCTGGGCTGGGGCACGGCGCTCGTGACCGCCAACCTGAAGCCAAAGCTCGAGCTCTACGAGGCGCAAGGCATTCCGGTGGTGCTCGGCGGCACGCTCACCGAGGTGGCGATCCGCCAGGGCCGCGTGGACGGCCTCGTCGCGTGGCTGCGCGAGCTGGGACTGCGTCACGTCGAGATCTCCGATGGCACGATCACGCTCGAGGCCGCCGTCAAGCGCGAGCTGATCGAACGTCTGTCGCGCGAGTTCGTCGTGCTGGCGGAGGTCGGCAGCAAGGACGCCGACTTCATCATGGCGCCGTACATCTGGGTCGAGCAGATCGAAAGCGACCTCGACGCCGGCGCCTGGAAGGTGATCGCCGAGGCACGCGAGTCGGGCACCGCCGGCATCTACCGCGCCAACGGCGAAGTGCGCACCGGCCTGATCGATGAGATCGCGCATGCGGTCGACCCGCAGCGGCTGATCTTCGACGCGCCGTTGCAGCGCCAGCAGGTGTGGCTGCTCAAGCGCTTCGGCACCGAGTGCAACCTCGGCAACATCGCGCCCGACGACGTGGTCTCGCTCGAGACGCTGCGGCTGGGGTTGCGCTCGGACACGGTCGAGCGCTTCGCTCTGGGCGGCGAGGATTGACCGAATCGGCCGCCGGCGTTGATGGCGCACCGGACCGTGTGCGATCACCCGCCGCCGGGAGCGATCCGCTCGCGGCATTCGTGTTCGCGGTGCTCGTGGTTGCCTGCTTCGTCGCGTTCCTGATCACGCAGCGGCTCAAGCACACGCCGACGGCGGTGCACAGGTACGGGCTGTCGACGGCGTTCTCCCCGTACCGCGGAGCGCAGGCCAAACTCGAGGAAATCTCCTTCGAGCTCGCCAACGCCGAACCGGTGACGGTCACGATCATCGACTCCGCCGGCAACACCGTCGCGACGCTGTTTCGCAACTACCCGGCGCCGCGCTACAAAGACGTGTCGCTGCGCTGGAACGGCCGTCGCGGCAACGCCCACCGCGTCGGGCACCTGATCACGCCGGCGGGGCGCAGCATCCCGGTGCCTGACAACGAAGGCGCGATCGCGCCACCCGGTGAATACCGGGTCAGCCTCAGCCTGCCCAACCACGGACAGGTGCTGCTGCCGCGCAGCTTCTCGCTGGTGAGGCCGTGAGCGTGCTCGCCACGAGCCTCCCGGGCGCGGGCACGCTCGCGCTGGCGCTCGTCCTCGCGCTGGTCGTGATCGCGGCGCTGATGTGGGCGATGCGCCGCTACCCCGACGCGTTCCCGCTGCTGGCGGTGTTCGCGCTGCCCTTTCGGCTGCCGATCTCGACGGGGGGCAGGACCGTCAACCTCTTGATCCCGCTGTACCTGGTCGTGGCGGCAGGCACGCTCGAGTACCTGCTGCCGCGACTGTTGGGGCGCGGCACGCCACAGGCGCGCGAGCGCAGCTCGCGGGAACCGGCGGCTCCTGGGAGCGTGGCCTTCTGGAAGCTCGCCGCGCGGCGTCGAATGGCTGCTGTTCGCGGCGGTCGGCCTGTACGCGTTGCAGACGCTCTATTCGGGCGATCGCACCAAGGCGGCCGAGAACATCGCCTTCTTCTACGTGCCGTTTGCGCTGCTGTTCCTGATCCTGCGCGACGTGCGCTGGACGCGCCAGCTGTTGCTGCGCTGCCTCGCCGTGGCGGTCGCGCTGGCGGTGCTGTTCGCGGGCGTCGGCTTCATCGAGTACTACCGAAAGTCGCTGTTCCTGAATCCGAAGGTCGTGGCTGCGAACCAGTACGACAACTATTTCCGCGTCAACTCGGTGTTCTTCGACCCGAGCATCTACGGGCGCTTCCTGGCGCTCGTGATGGTGGCGTTGGCGGCGGCGGTGCTCGCCCGCGGCGCCTCCGCTTACGACCGCGTGCGCCGCCGCGACGTGCTGGTCGGTGGCGCCGTGCTGCTGTGGCTGCTGGCGGGGCTCGTCACGAGCTTCTCGCAGTCGAGCATCGCCGCGCTCGTGCTCGGGCTGTGGGTGCTGGGGGCGTGGTACTGGAGCGTGCGCGGCGCCGTGTACGTGGCGCTCGCGGCGCTGGCGGCGGCGGCGGCGGTCGTGCTGCTCGCGCCGGCCGGCTGGCATCTCGGCCTCAAGGGCAGCTCCGGCGGCGCGAACAACGCCACCAGCGGTCGCGCCAGCCTCGTCTCGGGAGGCCTCGAACTGTTCGCACAGCGACCGCTGGAGGGCTACGGTGCCGGCTCCTTCGAAACCGAGTACAAGCGTGCACACGCCGCGTCCGGCGCCGAGAACGCGGTGTCCGCTTCGCATACGATTCCGGTGACCGTCGCCGCCGAGCAGGGGATCATCGGCTTGGCGCTGTACGTGGCGCTCCTCGTCTGTGCTTTCGTTGTCCTCTTCCGCGGCGCCGGACGATCGCCGCCCCGGATCGCGATCGCGGCCTGCTTCGCGGCGCTGGTGCTGCACACGTGGACGTATGCGGACTTCCTCGAAGACCCCACCACGTGGCTGCTGCTTGCGATCGGCCTGGCCCTCGCGCGCGCCGGCGCCGCGGGTGCCGGCGGCTCCGACGCGCAGGAGACCGTGCTGGGAGCGGGCGCACCGGCCAGTAGCTTCTGAGCCGTGCTCGACTACCTGAAGCGCCTCGTCACGACCGGCGCGGCGTACCAGTTCGGGGACATCCTCGCGAAGGGGCTGGCGCTGCTGACGCTGCCGCTGTACACGCGTCACCTGACGAACGAAGCGTACGGCGCCGCGGAAACGCTGCTGACGGCGGTGATCCTCGCGAGCATCCTGCTGCGGGTCGGGGTCGGCGAAGCCTTCATCCGCTTCTACTTCGACGACGATGACGCGGCGCGGCGTCAGCGCATCGCGCGCACGGCGACGGCGACGGTTGCGTGGACGACGACGCTTGCGTGTCTGCTCGCGGTCGCATTCGCGGCGCCGCTGTCGCGCCTGCTGCTGAAATTCGAAGACCCGTTGCTGTTCGACTGCGCCGTGCTCGGGCTGTGGGCGTTCACCAACCTCGAGATGGCCTACGCGCAGCTGCGCGTCGAGGAGCGCAAGCGCGCCTACGTGTACGCGTCGGGTGCGAACGTGGCGATGACCGTCGCGTTCACGATCGCGCTGGTGGTGTTCGCCGATCAGGGCGCACGCGGCCTGCTGCTCGGCAACTTCGGAGCCTCGGCGGTCGTCGTGCTGGGCCTGTGGTGGGTGCTGCGCCGCAGCGTGTCGCTGCGCGTGCGGCTGGCGGACCTGCGTGCGATGCTGCGCTTCGGTCTGCCGACGGTGCCGGCCGACGCGAGCGTGTACGCGCTGCAGGTCGCTGACCGCTTCTACCTGTACGGAACGTACTCTCGCGCCGCCGCCGGCGACTACGCGATCGCGATCAAGCTCGCGACGGTCGTTTTCGTGGCGGTGCGCGGCTTCCAGTACGCGTGGCCGCCGCTCGCGTACTCAATCGAGAGCGATGAGGAGGCCGGGCGGCTGTACTCGCTCGTGACGACCTACTACGCGCTGGCCACCGGCGCGGTCGTATGCGCGGTGGCGCTGCTCGGCCGCTGGATGGTGCGGCTGCTCGCCGCGCACGAATACTTCGGCGCCTACCGCGCCCTGCCGTGGCTCGCGCTCGGCTGGGCGCTGTACGGGCTGTACCTGGTGTTCGTCGCGATCTCCGGGCGCGCGCGCGTCACCTCGCGCAACCTTCCCGCGGGCGCCGTCGGGCTCGCGGTCAACATCGCGCTGCTGCTCGTGCTGGTGCCGGACAGCGGCGCCGGGCTGGGGATCGCCGGCGCCGGCATCGCGCTGTGCGGCGCCTACGTGGCGATGTTGCTCGTCATGTACCTGCTCACCCGCAGCCTGTTCGAGGTCGGCTTCGAATGGCTGCGCCTGGCGAAGCTGGCGGCGATCCTGACGGCCGTCGCCGTCTCAGGCGAGCTGCTGCTGCCGACGGCGGGCTTCGCGGGCCTCGTCCTGCGCGTGCTGTGGCTCGCGCTCGTGCCGGCGGCGCTGATCCTGACGCGCTTCTTTCACCCGCACGAGTACGCGCAGGCGCGCAAGCTGCTGTCCGAGCTGCATCGCCGCGTGAGCACGTTCCGCTCCGGCCACGGCGAGATCGAGGCGTACGCGGAGGATCCGCTGAAAGATGTTTGATTGTTATTGAGCACCCGACCGCAGTCATAGGCTGCCGGCATCTCTACGGCTATGTCTAGATCGGCGATTATTGGCTCAAGAAAGCGACATTCCCAGCCGATGGGTGCCCTGTCATGGCCGAACTGACCGCCAGGCCCGCTCAACGCGCGGGCGCCAAGGAGCGCAAGCGCCGCGCGGAGGCGCTGCAGCGCTACCGCGCCGATGCGCGCGTGAAGAGCATGGCGGTGACGGGCGAGGTGGCCTACCTGCGTGAGCAGCTGCGGCTCGCGGCGAGGCTCACCGCGAGGCTCACGAGCAAGAGTGAGATCGATGAGCTCGCGCAGCTGGTCGTCGATGAGCTGCACGAGACGTTCGCGTTCTACCTCGCCGCGATCCAGCGTCTCGACGAGGACGGCGTGCTGCGGCTGGTGGCAGGACGCGGCCCGCTGGCGGAGGTGATGACCGAGTTTCTGCTGACCGAGCAGGACGTCTCGAAGGGGGTCAACGGCAAGGCGGCACGCTCGGGACATGCGGTGCTCGTGCGCGACACGCGTCGCGATCGCGACTACATCGTGCGCGATCCGAACACGGACCCGCGTTCGGAGCTCGCGGTGCCGGTGCTCGTCGACGGATCGGTGTGGGGGGTGCTCAACATCGAGGCCACCGACGCGGGTGCGCTCGCCGAGAGCGACACGGTGCTCGTCGAGGCGATCGCCACCAGCTTCGGCGCCGCCGTACACCGCGCGCGCCTAGTCGCCGACCTCGAGGGAGCGTTCACGACCGCGCTCGCGGCGTTGACGAGCACGGTCGAGGCCAAGGACGACTACACGGCCTGCCACGGCGCGGACGTGGCGGTGCTCGCGGAGCGCGTCGCGCTGCGCCTGTCGCTGTCGAACACGCAGGCCCGCGACGTGCGCTACGCGGCGATGCTGCACGACCTCGGCAAGGTCGCTGTCCCCAGCGAGATCCTCTTGAAGCCGGGTCCGTTGACGGACGCGGAGTGGGTGACGATGCGCAGCCACGCCGCGATCGGCGGCGAGCTCGTCGCGCGCATCGATGCCTTCGCGCACCTCGCCTCGGCGGTGCGCGCCAGCCACGAGCGCTGGGACGGAGGCGGCTATCCCGACGGCCTCGCCGGCGAGCGGATCCCGCTCTCTGCCCGCATCATCGCCGCGTGCGACACCTACGACGCGATCGTCACCGACCGTCCGTATCGCGCCGGGCGCTCTCCTGCCGAGGCCTGCGAGGAGTTGCGCCGAGTCGCGGGAGCGCAGCTCGACGCGGTCGTCGTCGACGCGCTCATCGCTGAGCTCGCCGCCGAGGCTCACCCAGCTCGCCGAGCCCTGATCCTCCGCGCTGGCGGTGCCCTGGCGGTTGTATTCGTCTGCTGCCTCGCGCAGTCCGACGCCGCGTTCGGGGTGCAGGCTCGCCGTGACGTGGCGCCAGTAACGCCGCGGATCGTGCCCGGGCGCCACCAGCGCCGCGAGCGCGCGCAGCGCATAGCTCCAGGCGCTCAGCCAGCGCACGCTGCGGGCCGCCGCGGCGGAGTGGTGCTTGCGCATGTACAGGTCGCGGTTGCGCGCCATTTCGACGATGCGCCGCGCGGACGCGGCGCCGGTGGACAACTGCTCGTGGTGAACCGCGCGAGCGCTCGGCACGTACAGCGAGCGCCAGCCTCTGTCGCGCAGCCTGCGCGCGAAGTCGACCTCGTCGGAATAGACAAAGAAATCCGGGTCGAGGTAGCCGACCTGCTCGGCGGCCTGGCGGCGCACGAGCAGCGCTGAGGACTGGCACCAGTCGACCTCGCGCGTCCGCGCGCCGCGGCTCTGCACGGTGAACCAGCGATGCAGCATCAGGGCGCCGGCGAGCGCGCTTGCAACCGAGGGGAAGCGCCAGGCGCACGCCTGCGGCGTGCCGTCGGGCCGCAGCAGCTGCGCGCCGGCACAGGCGGCGCCGGGGTGCTCCTCGAGCGCCCGCCACAACTGCAGCGTCGCGCCGGCCTGCAGATCGGAGTCCTCGTTGAGCAGCAACGCGTAGCGCCCGCGCGCGCGCCGCAACAGCTCGGAGTCGTTCAGCGCCTTGCCGCGGCGTTCGTCGAGCGCGATCGTCTCGTCGACCGCGGGGTGTTCACGCGCGGCATCCGCGGAGCCGTCGCGTGAGCCGTTGTCGAGGACCAGCACCTCGGTCGCGAAGGGAACGCTTGTGCGCTCGCTCGAGAGCGCGTCGAGGCCGCGCAGCAGCAGCTCCCGCTGGGAGGTGTTGACCACGCAGTAGCTCAGCTCGATCTCGGGTGCGCTCAGGGGCCGCTAAATGTACGCGACCGCGTTCGGGTGCCGCGGCGCATACCCTCTAGCCCGTGCAAGCCTTGGAGCAGCTCAACGCGCGCATGGCTGAGCTCGCTGACCTTGGCGCGATCGGCATGCTCAGCGACTGGGATCAGCTGGTGATGATGCCGCCCGACGGCGCGCCGGCGCGGGCGCAGCAGCTCGGGACGCTCGCGCGGTTGACGCACGAGCGCGCGACCGCCCCGGAGATCGGCGAGTGGCTCGCGGAGATCGAGCGCGACGGGGTCGCGCAGCTCGCCGAGATCGACCGTGACAGCGTGCGCATCGCGCGGCGCGACTGGGAGCGTTCACGACGCGTCCCGGAAGCGCTCGCCGCGGAACGGGCCAGCGCGAGCGTGGACGGCCAGGAGCGCTGGCGCGAAGCTCGCGAGCGCGACGATTTCGCTGTCTTCGCACCGGCGCTCGAGCGCAACGTCGAGCTGGCACGGGCGTACGGCGGATACGTGGCGGAGGACGGCGAGAGCCGCTACGAGGGGCTGCTCGGCGATTTCGACTTCGGGCTGCGCACGCAGGAGCTGCGACGCGTGTTCGGAGCGCTGTCCGAGCAACTGCCGCCGCTCGCGGAGCAGGCACGCGTACGCTCCCCGCGACGCGAGCTGCAGGTGCCCGTCGACGCGCAGCAGGCGGCTGTCGCGGGCACGCTGCGCAGGCTCGGAGTCGATCGCGCGGGCTGGCGCGTCGACGTCTCGGCGCACCCGTTCACGGCGTGGGTCGGCCGCGATGACTCGCGCCTGACCACGCGTTACAGCGACGGCGATGTCGAGTCGTTGCTGAGCTCGCTGCACGAGTACGGCCACGCGCTGTACGAGCGCCAGATCGATCCGGAGCTCGACCGCACGAACCTCGGCGCCGGCACCTCGATGTCGGTGCACGAGTCGCAGAGCAAGCTGTGGGAGAACCATGTCGCGCGCAACCCCGCCTTCGCGGAGGTGCTCGCGGAGGAGCTGCGGGCGGGCGGCTTCGCGGTACAGGCGCCCGAGCTGCACGCGGCGCTGACGGGCGTCGAAGCGTCCGCCGTGCGCGTGTCGGCCGATCCGCTCACCTACCCGCTGCACATCGTCGTGCGTTTCGAGCTCGAGCTCGCGCTGATCGACGGCGAGCTGGCGGTGGCCGACGTGCCCGCCGCGTGGAATGAGCAGATGCGCCGCCTGCTGGGCGTGGAGGTGACCTCGGACGCGCTCGGCTGCCTGCAGGACGTGCACTGGGGCGCCGGCGCCTTTGGCTATTTCCCGAGCTACGCGCTCGGCTGCCTGATCGCCGCCCAGCTGTGGGAGACGCTCGAGGACGACCTCGGCTCGCCGGCAGAGGAGCTGCGCCGCGGCGAGGTCGGCGCGATCCAGCGCTGGCTCGCCGAGCGCGTGCACCGCCACGGCCGCCGCCTCGACACGCTGCCGTTGGTCGAGCACGCCACCGGCCGCGCGCTCGAGATCGAGCCGTTCCTGCGCTACGTGGCGCCGCTCGCGGGACACTGATTCGTGCGCGTCCACATCGTCGACCCGTCGGCCTACACGCCGCCGTACGACCACGCGCTGTGCCAGGCGCTGGTCGCCACCGGCGCCGAGGTCGACCTGTACACCAGCCATTTCGCGCACGGGCCGGTGGCGTCGCCGGTCGGCTACCGCCGCCACGAGCTGTTCTACCCGCTGGCGGCGCGTGTCGGCTCGGCACGGGCGCGCCGCGCGGTCAAGCTCGCCGAGCACGTGCCCGACATGCTGCGCTACCGCGGCGTCGCGCGCGCGGCCGATGTCGTGCACTTCCAGTGGCTCGCGGTGCAGCACCTCGACGGCCGGCTGCTGCCCGCACGCGGCGCCGCGGACAGCGTTTCGCCGCCGCGCCGGCCGCTGCTGCTGACCGCACACGACATCCTCCCGCGCGAGGCGCGTCCGGGCCAGCGCGCCGCGCAGCGGGCGCTGTATGACCGCTTCGATGCGATCGTCGTGCACTCCGAGCACGGTCGCGGGCGACTGACGGGCGAGCTCGGCGTCGACCCGGAGCGCGTGCACGTGATTCCGCACGGCGTGCTCGAGCACCTCGCCGCCGGCGGGCCCGGGGGGGACACGTCCGGGCGAGCCCCGTTTGCGACGGAGCTGCCCGTCGTCCTGTGCTTCGGGCTGATGCGCCCGTACAAGGGCATCGACCTGCTGCTCGAGGCGTGGCGGGGGATCGACGACGCGGAGCTGTGGATCGCGGGCATGCCGCGCATGGACATCTCCGCGCTGCAGGCGACCGCGCCGCCGGGTGTGCGCTTCGTGGCGCGCTTCATCGGCGACGACGAGCTGCCGGCGTACTTCCGTCGCGCCGACCTCGTCGTGCTGCCCTACCGAGAGATCGATCAGTCGGGGGTGCTGTTCACGGCGCTGGCGTTCGGTAAGCCGCTGCTGCTGAGCGACGTCGGCGGCTTTCCCGAGGTCGCGGCGACCGGCGCTGCGCACAGCTTTCCCGCCGGCGACGTCGGCGCGCTGCACGCGCGCCTGCTCGAGCTGATCGGCGACGCGCCGGCGCGCACGCGGCTGGCCGCGCGCGCCCAGGAGCTGGCGGCGGGGGAGTTTTCCTGGAGTGCGATTGCGCGGCGCACGCTTGCCCTTTACGAGTCCCTGCTAGCTGCTGCCCCCGGCCGATGAGAACGGCGCTCGAGATCGTCTTCTGGGTGTCCGCGGCGTTGATCGTGTGGACGCAGATCGGCTACGCGGCGGCGCTCGCGCTCCTCGCCCGCGTGCTTACGGGCGCCGACAGCGCGCCGCGGCGCGGAGCTGTCGAGCCCCCGCAACCGCCCGACCTGTCGTTGATCGTCGCCGCCCACGACGAGGCGTCGGTGATCGCGGCGAAGGTCGAGAACGCGCTAGCGCTCGACTATCCGCGCGAGCGCCTCGAGCTGATCGTCGCGTGCGACGGCTGCGCTGACGCGACCGCGGCGCTGGCGCGCCAGGCGGGAGCGGATTTGGTGCTCGAGCTGCCGCGCGGCGGCAAGATTCGCGCGCAGGACGCGGCCGTGCAGCGCGCGCGCGGCGCGATCGTCGCGTTCTCCGACGCGAACACGTTGTGGGAGCCCGACGCCGCGCGGGTGCTCGTGCGCGCGTTCGAGGATCAGCGCGTCGGCTACGCGTGCGGCCAGGTGCGCTTCGTGCAGGGCGGCGCTGCGAACGGCGCTGGCGGTGCGCCGAACCAGGAGGGCGTGTACTGGCGCTACGAGCTGGCGGTGCGCGCGCTGGAGTCGCGGCTGTCGTCGATCACGGCGGGCAACGGCGCGATCTATGCGACCCGGCGCGACTCCTACGTGGTTCTCGACCCGGTCATGGGCCACGACCTGTCGCTGCCGTTCAACACGGTCAAGCGCGGGCTGCGCGCGGTGTACGTGCCGGGCGCCCGCGCGAACGAGAAGATGGTGCCGTCGCTCGCCGGCGAGTTCGCGCGCAAGCGGCGCATGATGAGCCACACGTGGCCGATCGTCCTGCGCGGCGGCATGCTGTCGCCGCGCGGCTACCCGCCGGGCTACGCGCTGATGATCCTCTCGCACCGCCTACTGCGCTATTCGAGCTTCGCGCTGCACCTGCTGGCCTTGGCCGCGAACGTCGCGCTGGTCGCGATCGGCGGCGCCGGGCAGACGCTCTACATCGTCACGCTCGCGCTGCAGCTTGCGTTGCTGCTCGCCGCGGCGCTCGCAGGCGTGCTGCCGGCACGCCCGCTGCTGATCGCGCGCTACTACGTGCTGACGACCGCTTCGCTCGCCGCCGGCCTGTGGGATTGGCTCCGGCACGGGACCGACGCGACTTGGGACGCGGCCGAGGGGACGCGGTGAGGGTCCGCTGCGAGAATCCCGCCTCGTGATCCGCCGCGCAATCGACATCGTCGTCTCCTCGGCGATACTGCTCTTCGCGACGCCGCTACTCGCGCTCGCGGCGATCGCGATCCGCCTCGAGTCCCCCGGGCCGGTGATCTACCGCCAGCGCCGCAGCGGGCTGCGGGGTCACGAGTTCGACGTGCTGAAGCTGCGCACGATGGTCGACGGCGCCGAGCACATCGGGGCGGGGCTGGCTGTCAACGAGAACGATGCGCGCATCACGCGCGTGGGCGCGGTGCTGCGGCGCACGTCGCTGGATGAGCTGCCGAACCTGGTGAACGTGCTGCGCGGGGAGATGTCGCTGATCGGCCCGCGCCCGACGCTGCCGGTGCAGGTCGAGCAGTACAGCGAGCGGGAGCGCGGGCGGCTGGCGGTGAAGCCGGGGATCACCGGCTGGGCGCAGGTCAACGGGCGCGCGTCGCTGCCGTGGGCGGAGCGGATCGAGCTCGACCTGTACTACATCGAGCATCGCTCGCCGGCGCTCGACGCGCGGATCCTGTGGCGGACACTGGCAATGGTGCTGGGTGGCTCGGGGCTGTACAAGGGGCAGGCGGGCGGTTGGGAGGGCGAGCTGTGAGCGCGATCCTGCTGACGGGCGCGGGCAAGCGCTTCGACATCGTGTCGTGCTTCGCGGCGCTGACGAAGACGATCGTCGCCGACCCCTCGCCGCTGGCCCCGGCGCAGTACGCGGCGCATGTGCGCGCGGCGGTCCCGGCGATGGCGGACCCGGACTACGTGCCGGCGTTGGCGGCGCTGTGCGCGCAGCACGACGTGGGCGCGGTGCTACCGCTGACGGACCTCGATATAGAGATCTTGGCGCGCGCGCGGGAGGAGCAGCGGCTGCCTGCTCTGGTTCCGTCTGCCGAGGTTGCCCGCGCGACCTACGACAAGTACGAGACGCACCTGTTGCTGAGCGGCCTCGGGCTGCCGTCGCCGCCGACGGTCCTCGCTTGCGAGGATCTCGACGCGCTGGAGTACCCGGTGATGGTGAAGCCGCGCCGCGGCTCCGGCGCGCGCTCGATCCACCTCGCGCATGACGCTGCGCAGGCGCGCTTCTTCATCGACTATGTGCAGGACGCACCGAGCGACGCGCGTCCGCGGGGCCTGCCGGCGGCGGAGCCGGTGATGATCCAGCGCGCGATGGGCGGCCCGGAGCTGTCGATTGACTGCCTCGGCGACCGCGACGGGCGCTGTCTGAACGCGATCCCGCGGACGATGCTCGAGTCGCGCGGTGGCGAGTCGATCAAGGGTCAGGTGGTCCACGATGAGGAGCTGATCGAGCTCGGCAGGCGCGTCGTGGAGGCGCTGCATGTACGCGGCCCGGTGACGGTGCAGGTGTTCCGCGACCCGGATGTCGGCGTCGGCATCACCGACGTCAATACGCGCTTTGGCGGCGCCTTCCCGGCGCCTGTGTACGCCGCGCTCCCCGGCCGCAGCTACCCGGAGCTGATCGTGCGCATGGCGGCGGGCGAGCAGGTCGAACCGCACGTGGGCGAGTTCCGCGCGGAGATGACGTTCACGCGCTACTACTGGCAGCTCGAGCTCGACGAGCAGCTGCAGCCGACGGGTCGCGAGATCGTGCCGGGGGGCCCGCGCCCGCCCGACGCCGCGCGCGCCTGAGGCCGCAACCGCAGTATCGGCGCTGTTGGTGGGGCTAGAATTAGCGGCGATGGCCACGTCGCTCGCCGACTCGCCGCCTGTTTCGCCTCCGGACGGACAGGCGCCTACGAACGGATCAAACGGGGCTCCGCCGCCGCCGCCTACCGGCTCCGCGCCGATTGCTCCACCAGAGCGTGCGTGCGCGAACTGCGCGGCGCCGATGGCGGCGGGCCAGGATTGGTGCCTGCAGTGCGGCGCCGGCGCGCCGGGCAGCCTCGGCACGCGCAGCTGGCGCTCAGCGGGGATCATCGCCGGCCTCGTCACGGTGCTCGTGCTGGGTGCGGCGGCGGCCGCCGTGGCGGCCCTGACGAAAGGCCCGTCGAAGACGGCTGTCGTGGTCAGGACGGTCGCCCAGGCGCCGACGCCGACGACGCCCGCGCCGACGACGCCGGGTGCCGCGACGACGACGCCGAGCACGCCCGGAACGGTGCCGAGCACGAAACTAAAACTGCCGTCGGCCACGGTGATCAAACCGCCGAAGATCCCGCTCACGCAGGTGACGCCGAAAGCGTCTGAAACGCCGCCGCCGACGCCCACGACGGAAGCCCAAGCGACGACGCCGACGAGCACGACACCGAAAGGCACGACGCCGGCGGGCACCACGCCGTCGAGCGGCTCGGGCTCGAACGGTGAAAAGACCAACGAAGAAACACAGCAGGCGGCGATCCTGCTCGACACGAACGCGGCCTCCACGTACAACCCATATGAATATCCCGCGACGGGCTTCGGCGATCCCAGCCTGGCGATCGACGGCGACACCGCGACGGCGTGGACCGCTGCCGT
Source organism: uncultured Solirubrobacteraceae bacterium (assembly GCA_963838405.1). Classification (GTDB taxonomy): domain Bacteria; phylum Actinomycetota; class Thermoleophilia; order Solirubrobacterales; family Solirubrobacteraceae; genus Palsa-744. The sequence goes on from CAWIRA010000002.1 coordinate 55,633, forward strand.
CAACCCGGCCACCGCGCCGAAGATGGCGCAGGGCTTGCTGATCAACCTCAAGGGCAAGCAGAAGATCTCGGCGATGCAGCTGGTGACCGCGACGCCGGGCATCCGCATCCAGGTCTACGGCGCCAACGTGACGAGCGCGCCGACGTCGATCACGGACCCCGCGTGGGTCAGGCTGAGCCCGCCCCGCACGGTCAAGAAGAGGCGGCTGCGGATGAGCCTGCGCGACTCCTCGAAGGCGTTCCAGTTCGTGACCGTGTGGATCAGCCAGGCGCCGGCGTCGGCCGTCGGCACCGCGACGGCGCCGGGGCACGTCGACATCAACGAAGTCGAACTGTTCCCGACGCGCTAACGGGCGCTTCTAGCGCGCTGCGCGTTTGGCGGCGCGCGCGGGTTTGGCGGCGGTTTTCGCGGCGCGCCGCGGCTTGGCGGAGCGTTTGGCGCGTGTGCTCCACACTTCGTCCAGGAAGTTCGCGATCTCGCCGGTCAGCCGCTCGGGCTGCAGGCGCAGCTCCATCAGCGAGTTGGCCTCGAGCAGCCTCGCGTTCTGCATCTCTTTGGCGAGCATGCCGGCGTCGGAGAACGGGTGCACGGGGTCGCGCGGGTGTCCCAGTACGAGCGTGGGCGTGGTGAACGTCGCGCGCTCGCTGCGCGGCGGCGCGATGCGCCCGAAGAACAGGCCCTGCAGCAGCGCGCCGCCCGGCCCCGGTTCCTGTCGCACGAGGTCGAGCATGACGTTGCCGTAGTGCGGCAGCACGCTCCGTGGCACCGCGCGCGTGGCGCGCGCGAACAGCTTCATCACGGGCTCGCCGAAGGTCAGCGCGACGAGCAGCGGCGTGAACGCGAGCGCGCTCCAAAGCAGGCCGTTGTCGAGCACCGGCATCTCGATCACGAGGCCGCGCAGGCGCTCGGGGCTGTGTGCGGCGACCTCGAGCCCGGCGTTGGCGCCGAGCGAGGTGCCCATCACGACCGCCTGCTCGATCTGCAGATGGTCCATCAGCGCGACCACCTGCTCGCCGTAGGTGGCCATCGAGTAGCGCCACATGTCGCGCGGGCGGTCGGAGTGTCCGTGGCCGAGCAGGTCGAGCGTGATCACGCGATTGCCGCGCGCGGCCAGCGCTTCGGCCAGCGGCCGGTGCATGTCCTGCGAGAGCAGCAGCCCGTGCAACAGGATCAGCGGGCGCGTGTTCGCGCGCGCGCTGCGTGCGGTCCTGCCGCGAGCACCACCCGCGGTCACGGCCGCCGGGCCGCCGCCGAACTCCGTGTAGGCAATGCGCTGCCCCTCGAACTTGAAGAACGGCATGGGTCGGTTGATCATACGTCATGCTGGCTGCCTGGCCAAAGCGCTAGCTTTGGTGAAGGACACCGACCGCACGCCACGTCAGGAGCAGATCATGGCCAAACAGCCCCGTATCCTCGCCGGACAGACAGCCGCGGTCACGGGCGGTGCGCGCGGCATCGGGCGTGCGACCGCGACGGCGCTGCTGCGTCAGGGCATGCGCGTGGCGATCGGCGACGTCGACTTCGACGCGGCCACGCGCACGGCCGCGGAGCTTGGCGCGAGCGCGGTGGCGCTCGAGCTCGACGTCACCGACCGCGACTCGTTCAGCGCGTTCCTCGACGGCGCCGAGGAGCAGCTCGGGCCGTTGGATGTGCTGGTCAACAACGCCGGCATCATGCAGGTGGGCAGCTTCCTCGACGAGGACGACGTGACGACGCGGCGCATGATCGACATCAACCTGTTCGGCGTGATCCTCGGCATGAAGCTGGCGCTGGAGCGGATGGTCGCGCGCGACCGTGGCCACGTGGTCAACATCTCTTCGCAGGCAGGCAAGTTCGGCGCGCCGGGCGGCGCCACCTACTCGGCGACCAAGCACGCCGTGGTCGGTCTCAGCGAGGCCGTACGCGGCGAGCTGCGTCAGATGGGCGCCCATGTCGAGATCAGCTACGTGATGCCGTTCGTGGTCAACACCGAGCTGGGCTCCGGCCTCGGCGCGGCGCGTGGAATGAGCAGCCTCGAGCCGGCGGACGTGGCCGACGCGATCGTCGAGGCGCTGCAGCTGGGGACGGTCGATGTGTGGGTGCCGAAGTCGACGAAACGCACAAGCGTGCTCGGCACGCTGCTGCCGCGCCCGCTCGCCGAGGGCATGGCGCGCGCGATGAAGGCCGACCGTGTCCTGATCGACACCGACGGCGGCCTGCGGCGCGCCTACGAACTGCGCGCCGCGCGCTCGGAGCCCGCGCTCGAGCCGGCGGCGGAGCGCCAGCGCATCACGCAGGTCGCGGGCGAGTGAGCGGCGCACCGCGTGCAGCGCCGACCGGCGGCGCCTGTCGCTGCGCGTGCGGCCTTTTGCTGAGCTCGGCCCTAGCATACGTGGGGCCCATCGGCTAGGCTCGCGCCCGTGCACACGCTCGCCCTGCAGCTGGCGCCAGTCCTTGCGGCCGAGAAGAGCAAAGTCCCGTTCTTCATCGCGGGCGGCCTGCTGGTGGTGTGGGCACTGACGTTGTCGCTGGGCCTCGGCATGCGCAAACCGGACTTCCCCGGCAGCCTCGCCGGCCAGCGCGCCGTGGTGGCGATCTCCGGGGTGCTCGTCCTCGCCGCCGTGAGCACCGCCGTGCTCACCTCGAGCGTGCCTGCGAAGGGCACGGTGCCGCCGAACAAAACGCAGGAACTGGCGCCCGTTCCGTCGGTGTCGGCGCCGGTCGAGCAGAGCACGAGCGCCACCGAAAGCGCGCCCGCGGCGACGGCGCCTGTCGCCACCACACCCGCGCCCGCGAGCTCGCCGTCTCCCAGCAAAGCCACGAGCAGGCTGGCGCTCGCGGCCAACCCCACGGGACTACTTGCCTACAACACCAAGCAGCTGAGCGCGAAGGCGGGCACGGTGACGATCACGATGTCGAACGCGTCGCCGCTGGAACACGACGTGGCGGTCGCGGAAGGCACGAAGGTGCTCGGCAAGACACCCGTGTTTAAAGGCGGCACGCGCACGCTGACGCTCAACCTGAAACCGGGCAAATACGTCTTCTATTGCACCGTCCCGGGGCACCGGCAGGCGGGCATGGAAGGCACGCTGACCGTCTCGGCTGCCGCTGCGCCTGTCGCCACCACCGGCACGCCCGCGCCCGCGAGCTCGCCGTCTCCCAGCAAAGCCACCACCAGGCTGGCGCTCGCGGCCAACCCCACGGGACTACTTGCCTACAACACCAAGCAGCTGAGCGCGAAGGCGGGCACGGTGACGATCACGATGTCGAACGCGTCGCCGCTGGAACACGACGTGGCGGTCGCTGAAGGCACGAAGGTGCTGGGCCAGACGCCGGTCTTCAAAGGCGGCACGCGGACGCTGACACTGACGCTGAAGCCGGGCAAATATGTCTTCTACTGCACCGTTCCGGGGCACCGGCAGGCGGGCATGGAAGGCACGCTGACCGTCTCGTGAAGCTGTACGTCTGCTGGGGTACGTTCCCGACGCCGAAACCCGGCGGGCATCCCTGCGCGAACGCCTACCATGCGCTGAAGGACGCCGGCCACGACCCCGAAGTGGTGAAGGCCTACGGCCTGGGGCTGCTGCCCGGGGTCTTCAACCAGACGCCGGGCCGTCGCGAAGTCCAGGCGCTGACGGGCAACCGATGGGTCCCGACCCTCGTCCTCGACGACGGCACGGCGATCGACGACTCGCGCGCGATCATCGACTGGGCGCGGGCGAACCCCGCATAACGCAGCGTGCCAGGGGCAATCGAGCGTTCGCTGTCGTGCTCGGCCAGCAGGCGATCGGCGTTCTCGTCGGCGAGCGCGGCGACGCGGCCGAGGGCCACCGCCAGCAGCGCACCGAAGGCCATCGTGCCGAGCGCCGCAGCGATGATGATGGCCAGCCAAACCACCTCATAAGCTTTCAACAGCGGGCGGCAGCTTCCTCCCCGCGCCCGTAACCACGACCAAAGAGAGAGGACGCGCCATGGACGTTCTGGCAAGACTCGACGAGACACGCAGCGCGATCAACGTGCTCGAGCACCCGTTCTATCAGCGCTGGAGCGCCGGCGAGCTGAGCGCCGGCGAGCTCGCACGCTACGCCGGTGAGTACCGGTATGCGGTCGGCGCGCTTGCAGATGCGTCGGCGCGCGCGGCCGAGTGCGCGGCGGCGGATGCCGCGACGGCAGAGCTGGCCGGGGGGCTGCGCCGCCATGCCGAGGAGGAGGCCGCGCATGTGGCGCTGTGGGAGCAGTTCGAGCGCGCGCTGGCGCCGCAGCCGCTGGACGCCGACGCGGGGCAGCTCGAGCAGACGCGCGCCTGTGTGCGTGCGTGGAACGCCGGTGAAGACCTGCTCGAGCATCTCGCCGTGCTGTACGCGATCGAGGCGGGCCAGCCGGAGATCTCAGCGACGAAGCTCACCGGGCTGAGCACCCACTATGGCCTCGGCGAGGAGGGCCCTGCGACCGAGTACTTCCGCGTGCACGAGTTGCGCGACGTCGAGCACGCGCATGCCGCTCGCACGCTGATCGCACGGTTGATCAGCGAGGCGCGCGAGCCCGACGAGCAGGCCGAGCGGATGGTCGCGCGGGCGGGCGAGGCGCTGCAGGGCAACTGGCTGCTGCTAGACGGCGTCGAAGGCGCCTGTTAGCCGCGGCCCGCGTCAGCGCTCGCGACGCCAGTACACGCCGGTCCAATCAATCGTCTGCAGCGGCTCAATGATGTCGTGCTGCGCCCTGTAATCGCGAATCGCCTGGCCGCAGGCATCGGCGAACAGCGGGGCGTTGTAGTCGTCGACGATCAGGTAGCCGCCGATGGACAGTTTTGGATAGAGCGCCGTGATCGCGTCGATGGTCGACTCGTACAGGTCACCGTCGAGCCGTACGACGGCGAGCTGCTCGATTGGCGCGGTGGCGAGCGTGTCCTTGAACCAGCCGGCCAGGAACCGCACGTTGTCGTCGAGCAGGTCGTACTTGGCGAAGTTCGCCTTGACCTGGTCGAGGCTGACCGCGAGCCCGCTGAAGCCGTCGAGGTCATACCCCGCGTCGGCGGGGTGGACATCGGCGCTCGGCTCCGGTAGCCCTTCGAAGGAGTCGGCGACCCACATGGCGCGGTCCTCGACGCCGTATGCGGCGAGCACGGCGCGCATGTAGATCGCGGTGCCGCCGCGCCAGACGCCGGTCTCGATCAGATCGCCGGGGACGCCGTCGTCGAGCACGCTGGCGATGCAATGGCGGACGTTGTCGAGGCGCAGGTGGCCGGCCATCGTCTCGGCCGTTTGGGGAAAGTCCCGGCCTTCGTGGCGGGCCTGCGCGTCGGCTGTGGCACGCTCGACGACCCGCCAGTCGAGGTTCTTCTCGACGCGATTGACGGCGTCGCGCACGGTGCGCCGCCAGCCGTGAAGGCGCGGTTCGTTGTGGTGCTCGTCGATGAACAGGCTGCGCGTCAGGCAGCCCTTGAGCAGCGCGAGGTAGAGCTCGCGTGGGTCCCCTGGGTTCTCGCTCGATGACATCGCCGTACCGTAGACGCCGCGCGGCGGCGATGATCTCCTGGGCGCGCACGCCCGCGGCGCGGAGCAACTCAGGACAGAGGCTGAACCGCTTGCGCGGACAGGCGCCAGGCGAACAGCACGGCGGACACGGACGTCGCGAGGTTGAGGCTCGAGACGCCTGGGCGCATGGGGATGCTGACGCGCGCGTCGGCCTCGGCGAGCAGCTCGTCGCTGAGGCCGCGGCGCTCGGTGCCGAAGGCGAGCACGGCGCGCGCGGGCAGCTCGGCCGGCTCGAGCAGCGGCTCGCCGTCGGGGTCGATCGCGAGCAGCGGTCGGTCGCGCGCGGAGAGCTGGCGCAGTGACTGCAGTCGCGCGACCGGCAGCGCGTAGTGCAGGCCGGCGGCGCCGCGCAGCGCGTCCGGATGCCAGGGGTCGTGACTGCCTGTGCTGAGCACGCCGGCGACATCGGCGGCGGCGGCGACGCGCACGCACGCTCCGATGTTGCCGAGATCGCGCGGGTCCTCGAGCACCACCACCGGCGCGGCGCCGGCGTCGGCGAGCACCGCGGCGGGCTCGACCGCCCGGCGCTCGGCGAGCGCGATCACGCCGGTCGAGGGCGCGAGCGGCGCGAGCTGGTCAAAGACCGCCGGATCGATCTCGCGCGCGAGCGCGGGCAGGCGCTCGGACAGGTCCGGCGCGAGCTCGCGTGTCAGGCGCTCGAGCTCGGCGAGGTCGCGCGTGAGCACCTCGAGCACGGTCGCGTCGAAGCGCAGCGCGTGCTTGAGCGGGTGTAGTCCTTCGAGCACCGCGAGCGTGGGGTCGCGTCGAGCGCGGCCGAAGCACGGGATCAGCGATCCATCTTGCACTCAGCGATAATGGCACCTTCGATGAAGCTCGAGGGGATCCACCACATCAGCGCGATCACAGGTGACGCGCGCGCGAACGTCGAGTTCTACACAGGCGTGATGGGGCTGCGGATGGTCAAGCGAACCGTCAACCAGGACGAACCGAACATGTACCACCTGTTCTATGGCGACGAGCACGGCTCGCCGGGGATGGACCTGACGTTCTTCGAGTACCCGGGCGCGGCGCGCGGCGTCGCCGGCGCGGGGATGGTGCACCGGATCGTGTGGCGGGTCGCCTCGCCGCAGGCGCTCGAGTTCTGGCGGGAGCGCCTCGCCGCCGCCGGCGTCGAGGCGGAGCTGACCGAGAACAGCCTGCTGTTCCTCGACCCCGAGTGCCTCGAACACGAGCTGGTGGTGAACACCAGTGAGGATCGGCCGTTGAGCGCGCACGATCCGCAGATCCCGCCCGGGCACGCGCTACAGGGCTTTGCGGGCGTGCGCGCTTACAGCAACGCGCCGTTCCGCAGCGAGCAACTGCTGGGCGAGGCAATGGGCTTCGCGAAAGGCGAGGGCGAGCATTGGGAGGTGCGCGGCGAGCACCGCGGCAGCTTCTACGCCTACGATCCCGCGCCGCCGGAGATCAACCGCACGCAGGGCGCCGGCACGGTGCACCACGTCGCGTTCGCCGCGGTGATCGAGGACCTCGAGGCGTGGCGCACGCGCGTGGCGGAGGCGGGCGCGCGTCCGACGCCGGAGATCGACCGCTTCTACTTCAAATCGGTGTACTTCCTGGAGCCGAGCGGCGTGCTGTTCGAGATCGCGACGATCGGCCCCGGCTTTGCGGTCGACGAGGACGAGCGTCACCTGGGCGAGAGCCTGTCGCTGCCGCCGCCGTTGCAGCCGCTGCGCGAGCGGCTCGAGAGCACCCTCAGCCCGCTGCCGTACCCGCCCGCGTGGCGGGTCGCAGCCGACGATTGATGCGCCCGCGCCTGCACGCCCGCGCGGGCGCCGCGGCGCTTGAGCAGCGCCCCGCCGGTCGCTCGGCTTCGGGGCCGACCAGCTAACTGTCTCTAGGCCGCGGCGGTGTCGCGCCGGCGCGAGCGTGGCGAGCGGCGCGCGAGCACGGCGCCCCAGTCGGCGTCCTCGATGCGTCCCGGATCGGTCTGCTCGAGGAACTCGCGCAGCACGCGAGCGAGGCCGCCGGGGTCTTCCAGGTGGGGGAAGTGCGCCGCGTCGGGCAGCGTCGCGAAGCGGCTCCGCGGGATCGCCTCGTGCGCGCGGCGGCCGTGCGCGATCGGGATCGTGCGGTCGCGCTCGCCCCACACGATCAGCGTCGGCATCGTCTCCAGCAGGTACAGGCGGTCGGTGGCGCTGACGCGCTGACCGTGCACGTCGATCACCGAGCGCAGGGTGTTCAGGAACGCCTGGCGCGCGTTGGCGTTCTCGAGCGGGCGCAGGGCGCGCGCGAGCGCCTGCAGGTGCACGCCGCCGCCGAGCGCGCGCTCGCGCATGCGGCGGCCGGCCTCGGTGAGCCCGACCAGCAGGCGCGGTTGGATCGTCAGCGACAGCAGCCCGGAGACGCCGGGGAGTGCCGCGCTGCGCAGCATCGGGCTGACCTCGTGGCCGAGGCCGCCACTCGAGATCAGCACGAGCCGCTCGACGCGCTGGGGGAACTGGTAGAAGAACTGCATCGCGACGCCGCCGCCGAGCGAGTGGCCGACGATGCTGGCACGCTCGACGCCGATCGCGGCGAGCAGGTCGCGGATGCTGGCGGCGTGCGCACCGAGCGAGTAGTCGCCGCGCGGCGCAGCCGAGTCACCGTGCCCGATCAGGTCGGGGGCGATGACCGTGTAGTCGCCTGAGAGCGCCAGCGCCACTGACTGCCAGTGGCTCGAGGAGTTGAGCATCCCGTGGATCAGCACCACCGGCGGGCCGCTGCCGGCGATTCTGTAGATGACCCTGCGTCCGTGCAGCGCGATCTCCCACTCCTCGAACTGGCCTTCCGGAGCGGGCACTCGCGCAACGCGCGGCGCGGCCTCGGCGTCCCCCCCGGGCGCAGGTGTTGCCTGGCTGGATGTCAGCGCGGCACCTCGCGGCCACCCTAGCAAAGCCCTCCTAGCCGCTTTCGCGCTCGCCCCACAAGCGAATGTTGCGCCTGCCCGCGCGCCGTGCGCGCATCAGCCGACGCTGCGCAGGCGCGAGCCGCCGGTCGCCCGCCTCGTCGTGCGTGTCGATGTCCGCGCGGGTGTCGTCGGGCTCGGCCCACTCGTACAGGCAATGGTTCGCCGAGGCCAGCCGCCGACAGGCACGCTGCAGCTCCTCGGCGAGCTCGAGCCACGCATCGGAATGGGGCGGCGGCTCGGCGTCCAGCAGCGCCGTCGCGTGCTCCAGGCGCTCGCGCAGCAGCCGCTGGAAACACTCGCGCTCCTGCGCCGCCGCCGTGCGTGCGTTGCGCCAGGCGCGATGCTGGGGCGACTCGGGCAGCGCGCAGAGCTCGCCGGCGCGCGCCGCGCGGCGCACGCGGCGGCGACCGGCGCTGGTGAGTGCCCACGTCGCGACGCCGTGGCGGCGCGCGCATTCGAGCGATCCGGCGGCCTGCAATGCGTCCAGCCGGGCGCGGACGTGGCGCGCGGGCGCTGAGCGCGGCGCCAGCGCGAGGTGTTCGAGGATCGCCCACACGGGCACCGCCGATCGATGCTGGGCCTGGTGGCGCTCGGCACGCCCGATCGCGGCGAGTACCAGCGCGTCTGTCGGTGCTGTGAACCGTGCGTCCTGCGTGCGTGGGTCGGGGTGTGGCATCGCGCCTCCTGTCGTCGGAGCCTCCGGGCGCTCGTGCTTCGACTCCGGCGGATGCCCTCTCGCAGCGCGCGCGGCCGTGCTCGGGGACAATCGGCGGGCATCGAGGGTGAGCAACTCGGTGCCGGGCCCGGGGTGTTGACGCACCGCCGGGCCGCTACTTTCAGTACGCACGCGACGCTAGTACCGATCCCGATCATCAGCAAGCGAAACTGGTAAGAAGTCTCAGTGTTGGCACACATCGGTCTCACGCCGGGCACAAGTTGAGCGTCGCGTGACGAACGACCGCCAACAGCAGACGCCGTATCTGGACGCATTGCGTGAGTACGCACGTCGCCAGCCGGCCCGTCTGCACGTGCCGGGGCACAAGGGCGGCCCGGGCGCAGATCCCGGACTGCTCGACGCGCTGGGCGAGCAGGCGCTGAGCCTGGACATCCCTGCGCTCACGTACGGGATCGACCTGGGTCCGGAGCCGACCCCGTTCGAGCAGGCTCAGCGGCTGGCCGCGGAGGCGTGGGGAGCCAGGCGCGCGTGGTTTCTGGTCAATGGCGCCTCGCAGGGCAACCTCGCGGCGGGGCTGGCGCTCGCGCACTATGGCCGCGACGTGGTCGTCCAGCGCAACGCGCACTCGAGCACGATCGACGCGCTCGTGCTATCCGGAATGCGCCCGACGTTCGCCGCGCCGGAGGTCGACCCGGAGCTCGGGATCGCCCACTGCCTGACCGCGGAGACGCTCGAGCGCGCGCTGGCGCAGACGCCGCAGGCGGTCGGCGCGTGGGTGGTCTCGCCGACGTATTTCGGCGCGGTCGCGGACGTCGCGGCGCTGGCCGATGTCGCGCATGCCCGTGGCGTGCCGCTGGTCGTGGACGAGGCGTGGGGCGCGCACATGGCGTTCCACGAGGCGCTCCCCGAGCACGCCCTGGCGCTCGGCGCCGACCTCGTGATCTCGAGCACGCACAAGATCGTCGGCAGCCTCACGCAGTCGGCGATGCTCCACCTGGGCCAGGGCGCCGAGCAGCTGCTGATCGGCGCGGACGCGGTCGACCGGGCGGTGACTTTGACGGAGTCGACGAGCCCCAACTCGCTGCTGTGCGGCTCGCTCGACGCGGCGCGCAGGCAGGCGGCGGTCCACGGCCGCGAGCTGCTTGGGCGCACAATGGCAGCGCTGACGCTGGCGCGCGATGAAATCCGCACGATTGCAGGCCTGGATGTGCTCGACGAGCGGATCGCCGGTCGTCCCGGTGTGTTCGCGTACGACCCGCTGCGCCTGGCGGTTGACGTGCGCGGGGTCGCCGCCAGCGGCTACGAGCTGGCGCCGATGTTGCGCGAGATCGACGACATCAACCTGGAGCTGTATGGACAGAACGTGTTGGTGGCGGTGTTCGGGATGGGCGAGCGCAGCCTGCCGGAGGCGGCGCGGCTGGTTCAGGCGCTGCGGGTTGCGGCGGAGCGCGTCGGCGTCGACCCGGGAGCGGCGAGCGCGAGCTTCGCCGCGCCGCCGCCGTGGGGCGAGCTCGCGATGACCCCGCGCGAGGCCTACCTGGGCGCGCAGGAGGTGGTGCCGGCGGCACGCGCCGCGGGGCGAATCGCGGCAGAGTCGTTGGCGACCTATCCGCCGGGGATCCCGAACGTGCTGCCGGGCGAGCGCCTCACCGCGGAGACGCTCGCCTACGTGCAGCGCACGCTCGAGCTGGGCGGGAGCGTACGCGGCGCGAGCGACCGGCTGCTGCACACGGTGCGTGTGGTCGTCGAGGACGGTCCGCGCCCGCGCTGAGCCAGCTCGCTCAGGTGCCGGCTACGTCGCTCAGGCGCCGGCCAAGTGGCTCAGGCGCCGGCCTCGGCGATTTGCGAGTAGCGCAGCGAGCCAGGTGTTGTGAGCTTCTCGCCCGTCTCGAGCAGCGTCTTCAGGCCCGAGAGGATCATCGGCCAGCCGCCGTAGAGTTCGCTGTTGGCGTCCTCGCGCAGCCGGTCATGCGTGAGCGTGAGTCGGCAGGAGTCGCCGACGGGTTCGATCTCCCAGGTGACGCGTGAGGCGCCTTCGCCCTTGACCTCGTCGCTCCACAGAGCCGTGAAGCTGTGGACGAGCAGTCGCGGCGGGTCGACCTCGAGGATCTCGCCTTCGCCGATCATGATGCCGGCGTCCGGTTGGTAGGTCTCGATCCGCGAGCCGGGCGACCAGTCCGAGCGGACGCCCACGCCGAAGGAATACAGGCGTCGCTCTTGATCGTCGGTGATCGCCTGCCACAGACGCTCGGGTGTGGTCTTGATGTAGATCTCGAAGACCTTGTCCGCCGGCGCCGCTGTCCACGGGCGCTTGGCGCTGCTGGTTTCAGTGTCCATCTCGGCTTCCTCCTCGATTCGGGTCTTGAGGCCGCTGAGCGTGGCCGCCCACGGCTCCGCGTACTTGCTCACCCACCGGTCGTGGACGAGCCTGATCGGGACGGGGTTCAGGAAGTGCAGCTTCTCGCGGCCCCTGCGCCTGGTGGTGACGAGCCCGGCGGCCTCGAGCACCTTCAGGTGCTTCATCACGCCGAAGCGCGTCATCGGCAGTCGCTGCTCGAGCGCTCCGAGCGTCTGCCCGTCGCTTTCGAACAGCTCGTCGAGCAGGCTCCTGCGGGTCGGGTCTGCGAGGGCTCTGAACACCGCGTCCACGCCACCATCATAGGTGACCATTAGGTCACGTGTCAACTGTCGAATCTGGTTCACGGCGCTGCGCGATACTCCTGCAATGTCTGAGGAGTCCGCGAGCCCCGACCTGGTGGAGTTGCAGAAGCGGCTCACCGCAGCTACCAATCGCGGCGACGTCGATGCGATCCTCGCCTTCTACGCGCCGGATGCCGTGTATGACATGTCGCCGGTGGGTATGGGCGTGTTTGAGGGGCAGGAGGCTGCACGTGGCTTCATTGCGGACTGGTGGACCTCCTACGAGGAGAGCGAGTTCGAAGCCGAGGAGACGCTCGATCTTGGCAACGGAGTTGGCTTCCGCGTGCTCGTGCAAAAGGGCCGTCCCGTCGACAGCAGCGGTGAGGTTCAGCTGCGCTACGGAACCGTCAGCGTGTGGCAGGACGGCAAGATTGCGCGAATCACGAACTACACCGACATCGACGAGGCTCGTGCCGCCGGCCAACGCCTAGCCGCGGAACACGGATAGGCCCCTCGCGAACCGGCGAGCTCGCGCCGACCGTGCCTACAGGGACCCGTCAAGAAGACGCCGAACGCGTCGCTTCGGCGGGTGCGCGGCTCATTGCCGACGGCCACCAGTTCCAGCGCCCGAGCAACGTCACGGTCGCGGGTACCAGCAGCGTGCGCACGATGAACGTGTCCATCAGGATCCCGATCGCGAGGCCGGCGCCGATCGCCCTGACCTGACTGCCGGACGCGCTCGAGCCGGCGACGACGGCGAGTACGCCAAAGGTGCCGGCGAGCACGAGCCCGGCGGAGGTGACCGTCGTGCCGGTCCGTGCGACGGCTTCGACGACGGCGTCGGTGAGCGGCATGCTGCGTGCTTCCTCACGGATGCGCGTCATCACGAGGATGTTGTAGTCCTCGCCGAGCGCGAGCAGGAAGATGAACATCAGGAACGGCAGGATGAACGTGAGCCCGCCTTCGCCGCCGATATCGATGAACACGAGCGTGGCAACACCGAGCGCGGCGAGGTAGGAGAGCGCGACGCTGATGATCAGGTACACCGGCGCGACGAGGCTGCGCAGCACGACGGCCAGCAGCAGCGCGATCGCGACGATCGCGACCGGAATGATGTTGATCAGATCGTTGTTCGAGGTCGCGCTGACGTCGTACAGCGCCGCCGCCTCGCCGGCCACGCCGGACGCGCGCGCCCCCGAGGCCACGGCAGCCTGCGCGACCGCCTTTCGAATCTGCGGCGTGGCGTTCAACGCTGCCGTGGTCTGCTGCCCGCCGGCGCGCAGGCTCGCCTCGAACTGGATGACGCGCCCTTCCGGTCCGACGAAGCCGGCACTGGAGCGGTAGGCGTCGTATTCCTGAGACGAAACGGCGGCGTTGGCGGGAGGCGTGGGTGGCAGCGTCGTGGGGTCTCCCAGCAGCGTGTGCAGCCGCGAGAACTGCGCGGGGCTGAGCGTGGTGCCGTTGGCCGTGAGCGGACCCAGCAGCGCGGTGAACTGCCCCGATTCCCTCAGCGAGTGTTCGGCGCGCGAGATCACGTGCGGCTCCTCCCACACGGGCTTGGCGTAGCTGAACACGAGGTTCGCGGGGTTGGAGCTTGATTGCGGGAAGTGCGCGGACACGAGCGCATTGCCGGTGGCCGCGGTGCTGCCCTTGGGCGCGTTCGCCGCGCCGCCAAAGCCGCTCGAGTGGTAGCCGAGCGCGACCGCGGCGAGGGCGCCGAACAGGGTGAGGCCGAGCGCGAGCGTCAGCGCGGGGCGGTGGATCACGCGCGCGGCGACCCTCCCCCACACGCCGGCCTGCTGTTCGCCGGGCTTGACGTGCGTGGGCCAGAACGCCGCCTTGCCGAAGATCGCGAGCAGCGCTGGTAGCAGTGTCAGACCAGCGAGCAGGATCATGGCGACACCGATCGCGAGCGGGATGCCGAGGTCGTGGTAGATGCCGAAGCTCGCGAGCAGCAGTGTCAACAGCGCGATGATCACGGTGGCGGCTGAGGCCGTGATCGACTCGCCGACGCGCACGAGCGCGTGTTCGACAGCTGCGCGATCGTCGACGCCGCGGCGAATTTCCTCCCGCACACGGAAGACGAGGAACAGGCCGTAGTCGGTGCCGGCGCCGAGGATCAAGATGATCAGCAGCAGCTCGGTGATCTCCGAGATCTTCAGGCCGTGCGCGCCCAGCTCGCCGATCAGCCGCATCGAGACCACGAGCGAGATGCCCGCCGGAAGCAGCGTGATCAGCGGTGCCAGCACCGAGCGGAAGATCAACAGGAGCAACACGATGATGAAGATGAACGAGACGGTCTGCGTCTCGCTGCCGGTGCGCTGCGAGCTCGCCTGGTTGGCGACGTTGGTCGCGACCGCGCCTGCGAGCGCGAGCTGTACCCCGGGCGGCGGGTGTGCGCTCGCGAGCGCACGTTCGAGCCCGCTGATCAGCGTTTTCTGGTCGGTGATGTCAGCTGCGTTGATGTGTGCGCGCACGAGGACCTGCGCCGCCTTGCCGTCGGCGGAGATCGCGATCGCGCGCGCCGAGTCTACGCGCGGGACCGCGCGCGCCGCGGCGGTGACGCGTGCAAGCGTCTTCAGCGCGGCTACGCCGCTCACCTTGCCGGTGCGAACCGCGACGATCGTGACGGTGCTGTTGTCATCGCGCGAACCGAGGATCGGCGCAGCCAGCGATGCCGCCTGCGAGCTGGGCGTGCTCGATGGGAGAAACTGGCTGTTGTCGTTGTTGATCTCGCTGGAGAGGCTTGGGAACGCGGCCGAGGTGATCACCACGACGGCGATCCACAGCGCGACCACGAGCCAGCGAAAGCGCACGACGACGCGCGCGAGCGCCGTGAAGAAGCGGTCGCTCACGCGCTCTGCTGCAGCTGCGGCCGGGTGGCAAGCTGGCTCGGCGTCGTCCGACGCGGGTGGGGCCTGTCCGCCATCAGAGAGAAGCGTACTTGTGCGACGGGCCGACGGGCCGATAATGCGTCGATGGCGTTCCCACCGCCGGCCCGACACCTACTGCGCGCGAAGGACCTCGCCGACGCGCGCTACTTCGAGCGGCTCGGCGTCGAGGAGATGGCACGCGCAGCCGGTCTGTCGCGAGCGCACTTCAGCCGCGAGTTCCGCCGCGCCTTCGGCGAGTCGCCGCGCGCATATCTGCTGACCCGGCGACTCGAGCGCGCGGCGGCGCTGCTGCGGTCGACGGATCGCTCGGTGCTCGAGATCTGCCTGTCGGTTGGCCTGAGGAGCGTCGGCTCGTTCACGACGAGCTTCACGCGCACCTACGGAATCGCGCCGACCGCCTACCGCGCGCGCTTCCCGCCGGCGGCGCTCCAGGCGATGGTCCCGTCTTGCGTCGCGCGCGCGTACGGACGCCGGCAACACCGCACGTTTCGAGAAGACAGCGGTCCGGCGCCGGGCTAGTGTCGTCGTCGATGAGATTTCAACAACACTGGAGGACATCATGATCAGAATCGCCAACGCGCATCTATGGGTGAACGACCAGGACGAGGCGCTCGCGTTCTATACCGAAAAGCTCGGCATGGAGGTACGGATCGACGCGACGATGCCGGAGCTGGGCAACTTCCGCTGGCTGACGGTTGGTCCAGTGGACCAGCCGGACGTGGCGATCGTGCTGATGGCAATTCCCGGTCCGCCGGTGATGGATGCGCAGACGGCCGAGCAGGTACGGACGCTGATGGCCAAGGGCTTCGCGGGCACGGTGTTCCTGACGACCGACGACTGCCGCCGCGCCTACGACGAGCTGAGCGGTCGCGGCGTCGAGTTCACTGAACCGCCGGAGGACCGCCCCTACGGGATCGACTCTGGCTTTCGCGACCCGTCGGGCAACAGCATTCGCCTGACACAGGTGCGAGAGATGGCAGCGATCTGATCGGGACGCGCGGGAGGAGGATGCCAGGGACGCGGGCTCGCGGCGCTGGTAAGGTCGCGCCGGGATGGCGAGTCGTGAACGACACCCGGTACGCGTCGTCGCGGGCCTGCTGCTGGCTCTCGCGGTTACGGCCGGCTGGCTGACCGCCAGCGCGCGCGCGGAGTCGCACGCGTACAGGCTCGACTACCAGGGCTCCTACGCGTGGCACGACGACTTCAAAGAAGCTGCGGGCTTCGCGCACACGACCGAGACGCTCACGTGGAACTGGCTGATGTACGCCGAGGAGGGCAGCCACGGCACGAGCACATCGAGCAGCAAGCTCTCGGCACAGGGCACGCTCGAAGAGGAAGGGTCCTCGACGCCTCCCGAGCACTGCACGATCACACAGGCCTCGCCATCCCCGAAGGTCGAGCTCACGCCCGGCGTTCGTCCCGGGACCATCTCCTACGACCTCGCGATACCCCAGATCGGCGGCAGCCAACTCGACGTGTCAGGCAACAGCCAGAACTGTGACGTGTTCAGCGGCGAGAGCGCGCTGCTGTGCACGCTGCAATCGTGCGGCACGATCTGTGCCACTGGCTCGCCGGCGGCTGTGGTGGCGCTGCGCTTCTCGCCGGCGAGCCAGGGTGCGTTCAACCCGAGCGCCACCGAAGTCGGGTCGGGTCCGGGGCGCGCGTACGACCTGAACGGGCCGACGAGCTCCGCCGCGGGCTTGTGCTTCAGAGGAACGGAGACCTCGAGCCTGTCGATCATCTCCTCGGTCACCGTCGGCGGCGGCGCGCCGCCTGCGCCCCGCAGCCCGTCCAAGCCGAAGACGCTCAAGGAGTTGAAGGTGTTCGCGCAGGGCGACCTGCTGACGACGCTGCTTCGGGCGGAGGTGCCCTGCGGACAGCTGGGGCTCGGGGCCCTCGCCGGGCTATGGTCGCTCGTCGTGCCCAGCGCCGTGGCCGACGCGGCGATCGTTCCCGCGGTGGTGATCGGCGCCGCCGCGGGGCCGACCTGCGTCGCGCTGGTCGACCGCGCAAACATCGATGCCGAAGTCATCGAAGATCCGCCGGACCCAGCGATCTTCACGCTCGCGCATCCGTCGCCGATCGCGAAGGTCGCACTTCCAAGCTGCACGACACAGCCGCCGAGCGTGCGCTCGTTCTGCGCTCAGCTCCGCACCGACGAGCTCGCCTACGTCGCGGCGGTGGAGCACGGGACGTCAACCGACGCGGCGCTGCTGACGACGGTCGACCGCTTGAGTACCGCGAGCCGCAAGCGCAACAGCTCCGCGATCGCGATCCAGTCAGCCGCCGGCGTCAAGCTCGAGCATTCGCTCGAGGCGGCGACACGCGCGCAGAACGCCGCCGGCGCGCGGATCGCCGTGCTCGTCAGCGCGCAGCACGTGCAGGGCCAGCTGAGCACCGCGCAGGATCAGAGCGGAATCGAAACGGTCGTCGCCGACATGGCGCGCCACGGCATCGGGCGCTCGAAGCTGCCACCGGCTGCGCTCGTCGCCAAGCCGACGGACATCCTTGCCAGCATGAGCGGCCGTTAGCGCCCGGAAGTCCGTGCGAGCCGCGAGCGCTGCTGATTCCGTGGCCTAGCTTCCCCATCGACTCCGCGCGGCCCGCGTACTGCTGGGGGCCGCGCGGGCAGCTGCGCTAGGTCGCGAGCGCGGACTGCTTGATGCCGTCGAACTCGGCCTGCGTGATCGTGCCGGCGTCGAGCAGCTGCTTTGCCTTGAGGATCTGGTCCGCCGGATCGCTCTTGGCTGCGACCGACTTGACGTACTTGTCGACCTGCGATTGCGCGGCTTCCTGCTGCGCCAACGAACGTTCTGTCATGCCGTTGTGCTCGGCGATCAGGTAGACGAACACGCCGAAATAGGGAATCAGGACGATGAAGATGATCCAGGCAACCTTGACCCACGCGGAGGCGTCGTGGCGGCGGAAGATGTCTGCGAGCACTGCGAACAGGATCCAGAGCCAGACGACGAATCCGAAGAAGATCAGCATCGTCCAGAAGACTTCGAGGAGTGGGTAACTGGTTGCGATTGGCATGGAGAGCACTCTGAGGCAGGCCAGCACGGCTGCCAAGAGGGCGTACAGGCCTCATTTGCGGTAGGCAAGCACCACCAAGCTCTTCGAAGCGCCCACTCCGATGATCGCGACCTTGGGCACCTCAAGCGCATCCATCAAACGGCCGATGCGCTCATAGCCGCGGGGGGCGCGGCCCGCTGACGAATGACCCTCGCGACCTTCAATTCATGAACGTAACGGCTGAACGCCATCCCTCGGTCACCGGGGCGCTGCGAGGACGCGCCGTGGTCGTCGCCGTGGTCGGCCTGCTGGCCGTGCTGGGACTGCTGGCGTTCTTCATCGTCTTCTCACAACAGCAGTCGAAGACGCGCATGAACGCGAACTTCGGCATGCGCGCCGCGAGCTCCGCGACGGTCGTGTCCACGTACCTGACCCAGCAGGCCGCGCGCGAGCAGCAGGACGCAGCAGAGTTCCTCGCCGGCCGGCACGTTTCGAGGCAGCGCTTCGCGATCGTCGTCGGCGCGTTCGGAAGCCAGGCCGCGGTACTGCTCGATGCCGAGGGCCGGCTGCTCGACGTCGTTCCCAACGAGCCTTCGCTGCTCGGTCGGCCGATCGCCTCGCGCTACGCGCACCTCGCTGCGGCGGAGCGAGGCGCCGTCGCGGTGTCCAACGTCGTTCCGTCAGCAGTCAGGGGCATCCCAGTGACGGCGGTGGCGGTGCCGTTCTCGACGCCCGAAGGCACGCGCGTGTTCAGTGCCGCCTACCCGACGTCGGGCGCCGCGCTGGAGGCTCTGGTCGAACACACCATGACCTACGCCCAGCACGAGGTGTTCCTGATCGACGCCAGCGGTCACCTGATCGCCTCGAGCCCGCGAACCGGCGCCGCCACGCTCGCCGGCGTCGACCCAACGCTGGCACGCGACCTTCGTAGCGCTTCCGGTGGGGCGGTCAAGGGCGCGCCGACGCCGAGCCGGTTCACGGTCGCCCAGGTGCCGGGCACGCCGTGGCGACTGCTCGTCGCGGTTCCCAACAGCCGCCTGTACGCGTCGATCGGCGGCTGGACAAGCCTGCTTCCGTGGCTGGTATTCGCGCTGGTGGGGATCCTCGGGATGATGCTGATCGCGCTGTTCGCTCGCTCGCAGGCCGACCGCGCGCGCTTGGCGATCCTGTCGGTCGAGGCAGCCAGAACCGCCCGCACCGACACGCTCACCGGGCTGCCCAATCGCCGCGCGCTGGGCGAGCAGCTGACGCGTGCCACTGCGCATGCTCGTCGTCGCGACGAACCGGTCTCCGTACTGATGATCGACCTGGACCGTTTCAAGGACACCAACGACCGTTTCGGGCACGAAGCCGGCGACCAGGTGCTGTGCGCGGTCGCCGACTGCATGCGCGAAGTGCTTCGCGCCGAGGACCTTTACGGGCGCTGGGGCGGCGATGAGTTCCTGGTCGCGCTGCCCGCCACCGACGAGATCGGGGCGCACGCCGCCGTCATCCGCATCCGCGAGGCGGCTGGCAACGTCGAGCTGGGCGACGTCGGGCTCACCGACGGCGTTCCGCTGAGCGCCGGCTCGGCCACGGGCGTGCACGCGAGCCCGCGCGACCTGATCCGCGAAGCCGACCTTGCGCTGTACGCGGAGAAGGCCACGCGCAGGGAGTCACAGGGCGCGACCGGCAGGGCGTGAGCTCGCCGTCGTTGACTACAGGACGGCGGGCTCGGGACCGTCTCTTGCCGGCGCCAGGTGGCTGAGCGCGGGGCTCGTCGCGAGGATCAGCACGCCGACGACCATCGCCGCGAGCCCGAGCACCTGACCGGTCACGTGCAGAGCACCGGTCTCGACGTGCTCGTGAAACAGCGTCTGGCCGATCAGGATCGCGACAAGCGGCTCGAGCACGGTGATCGCCGGGAGCGACCATTTCAGGTCGCCGGCCTGGAAGGCACTCTGGTTGAGCACGAGGCCGCCGATGCTCACCGCGATCAAGACGTACGGCGACCAGTCGTGGAGCGCGTGCCCCACGGAGATGCCGAGCCGGTGGCTTGTTCGCTCGGTGATTGCCGAGGTCGCCCCGAAGACGATGCCGGTGGCGGCGCCAAGCGCGAGC
The DNA here is from genome assembly GCA_963838405.1 of uncultured Solirubrobacteraceae bacterium. Taxonomy (GTDB): domain Bacteria; phylum Actinomycetota; class Thermoleophilia; order Solirubrobacterales; family Solirubrobacteraceae; genus Palsa-744. The sequence goes on from CAWIRA010000002.1 coordinate 75,379, forward strand.
GAGCGCCGCTGTGGCGAGCCGTTGCTGAGAGCGATCAGCGCCGCGACAGCCGCCGTCGCGGTGGCGGCGAGCAGGATCCACCCGAACCTCGAGCCACGCGGATCACCCGGTCCGGGCTGGGCGGCGGCGATGTACAAGGCGATGCCGCCGAGGATCTGCGCGTTGGCCAGCCATTCGCGTCGCGACAGCCTGCGATGTTGAGCGGCGGCGCTGCCGGCGAGCGCCATCACGAGACCTGTCACGAAGATCGGCTGCACGAGCGCGAGCGAGCCTTTGCGCAGAGCGATGAACTGCATCGCATAGCCGGCCGCGCCGGCAGCCATCCCCAGCAGCCAGATGCGCCGCTGGGCGAGGACGACGAGCAGGTTGAGCCGCAAAGAGTTCTCGGCCGGCTCATCACTGGCTGCGCGCTGCTCGAGAACCGAGGAGAGGGCGTAGAAGGCGGCGCCGACAACGGACTCGACGATCACGATCGCCGGGATGTACGCGCGACCGAGTCGCTCACGCACGCGCTCGACAAAGCGTTCCGGTAGGCCGAGAGCGTGCGCGAGGGCGTGTCCGTGCTGCGCCGCGGCGAGCAACGTGGAGGTCACGGCTCGAACCC
>CAWIRA010000003.1:0-83649 GCA_963838405.1 uncultured Solirubrobacteraceae bacterium
GGCGTCGACGGCGCGCTCGATCACAGCGGCCATCTCCGCGTGAAAGCGCTCGCGGCCGAAGCGGCGTGCGTTCTCGCGCACCACCCCGTCCGCGAGCGCCAGAGCCTCGAAGCGCTCGATCGCAGCCGCGAGCGCGGCGGCGCTCTGCTCGCCGAACAGCACGCCGGTGCGATCATCGACGACGGTCTCGGCGGCGCCGCCGACGCCGTAGGCGATCACCGGCAGCCCGGCCGCCTGCGCCTCGACCGGCACGATCCCGAAGTCCTCCTCGCCCGGGAACAGCAGCGCGCGCGCGCCGGCGAGCAGGCGATCGCGCTCGGCGCCGGAGACCTTGCCGAGGAACTCAACGCCCGTGCCGGGCGCCTGCGCGCGCACGGCCTGCAGCGCGCGGCCGTCGCCCGCCACCAGCAGCCGGCGCCCCAGCCGCGCGCACGCCGCGACCGCTAGATCGACGCGCTTGTACGGGACGACCCGCCCGAACACGAAGTAGTAGTCGCGCGGCTCGTGCTCGAGCCCCAGGAAATGCTCCACATCCACGGGCGGATGCACGATCTCCGCGGCGCGCCCGTAATAGCGCTGCACGCGTTCGGCCACGTGCCCGGAGTTCGCCACGATCACGTCAGGACCGACGGCGCCCACGCGGTCGACGTGGCGCAGCCACGCCAGCAGCGGCGGCAGCGCCAGGCGCATCGCGCGGCCGACATCCTCGCCCTCGAGGAAGCCCTCCTCCCACGCGTAGCGCATCGGCGTGTGGCAGTAGCAGACGTGCAGCGTGCCCGGCGCCACGCGCACGTTCTTCGCACACGCGTGGCTGCTCGAGAGCACCAGGTCGAAGCCGGACAGGTCGAACGAGCGGAACGCCCGGTTCATCAGCGGCAACAGCTTCGGGTAATGGCGCGCCGCGCCCGGGATCCGGTTCAGGAACGAGCTGTGCACGACGCGCTCGGTGATCGCCGCCGGCCACGGCGCGGGGTCATACACCGAGGTGAACACCTCGGCCTGCGGGAACATCTCGAGCAGCTCCAGCAGCACCTGCTCGGAACCGCCAGGGATCGTCAGCCAATCGTGGACGACCGCCACGCGCGCGAAGCGCGCGCGCAGCTCGTCGAGCCCGCGCGCGTCCTGCGCGCGGGCCGTTTGACCGTCTGTCGCCACCATTTCGAGACTACACGCCCCGGCGCCTGGGATCATGCCGCCGATGCCAGACTCGCCCGCGCTGCGTGGCCGCGACATAGTCTGCGTCGGCTTCGCCGACTGGGATACGGAGCTGTGGACCAACCAGCACCACCTGATGGCGCGCCTGGCGCACACGAACCGGGTGCTGTTCGTCGAGTCGCTCGGGCTGCGCCAGCCACAGCTCGCCGGTCGCGACCTCGCGCGGATCGCGCGCCGGCTGCGCCGCGGGCTCGCGCCGCCGCGCGCCGTCGACGGGCTGCACGTGCTCTCGCCGCTGGTCGTGCCGCTGCATCGCAGCCGGCTCGTGCGCGCGCTCAACGCCCGTCTGCTGCCGTGGCTCGTGCGGCGCGCCGCACGCCGGCTCGGCATGCAGGCGCCGATCCTGTGGGCGTACGTGCCGCAGGCCGAGGTTCTGATCGATGCGCTGCACCCGTCGTTGATCGTCTATCACTGCGTCGATGACATCGCCGCGCACGGACGCATCGACACCGCCAGCTTCCGCGCAGCCGAGCAGCGCTTCGCCGCGCGCGCGGACCTCGTGCTGGCCAGCGCGCCCGCGCTGGCGGCGCGGCTGCGCACGGTCTCCGACCACGTCATCGACGCGCCCAACGTCGCCGACACCGAGCTCTTCTCCACCGCGCTGACGCCGAGCCCGCCGGCCGTGCAGGACGCGCAGATGGCGGCGCTGCCCGCGCCCCGGATCGTCTTCACCGGCGCGATCGTCACGCTCAAGCTCGACCTGCAGCTGCTGGTCGAGCTCGCGCGGCTGCGCCCCTCGTGGTCGTTCGCGCTCGTCGGCCCGATCGGCCCCGGCGAGCCCGACGCGGACGTCTCCGCGCTCGAACGCGAGCCGAACATCCACCTGCTCGGCGCGCGCACCTACGCCGAGCTGCCCGACGTGCTGCGCGCGGCCGACGCCGGCCTGATCCCCTACGCGCGCAACGCGCTCACCGACAGCATCTTTCCGATGAAGGTCTATGAGTACCTGGCCGGCGGCCTGCCCGTGATCGCGACGCCGCTGCCCGCGCTCGCCGGCGTCGAGGAGGTCATGCGCGCCGCCGACGCCGGCGGCATCGCTCGCGCTGCTCGAGCAGGCGCTCGCCGAAGACAGCCCCGAGCGCCGCGGTGAGCGTTCGCGGGCGGCGGCGGCGCATTCCTGGGAGCGGCGCCTGCAGGAGATCGCCGCGGCGATCGACGCGCTGTGAGGGACCTGCTGATCACCACGCACACGCCCGTGCTGCGCAGCGGCCAGGCGGTCCGCACCTACGGCGTCGCACGCGCGCTGGCGAGCCACCGCGAGCTCGATCTGCTCTACGTCCGCTTCGGCGCCGAGGAGCCCGACGGCGCCTTCCGTGCGATCCCCGGGATCGCGCTGCACGAGGCGGTGCCCTCGCGCGGCGCGCGACGGCTGCGCGCCTACACGCGGGCGCGCCTGCGCGGCGTGCCCGGCGACTTCGCGCGCGGCGTCTCATCCGAGCTGGCGGCCCGCGCGCGCGCGCTCGCCGGCGCCGAGCAGCGCGGGCGCGTGATCGCCGACGGCCCGATCGCCGCGGCGGCGCTCGCGCGGCTGGCCCGCACGCGCCCGGTCATCTACAACGCGCACAATCTCGAGTCGGCGTTTCGCGGCGAGCTCGCCGGCGTCGGCCGGCGCCACGCCCGCGCGCTGCGGCGCTTCGAGCGAGGCCTGCTGGCGCGCGCGGCCGAGGCGTGGATGGTCAGCCGGCCCGACCTCGACGGCGCCCGCGCGCTGTACCCGCCGGCGAAGCTCCGCTATGTGCCGAACGTCGTCGACGTCGCCGCGATCGCGCCGGTCGAGCCGCGCGTCAGCGAACGCCGCGCGCTGTTCGTCGCGAACTTCGCCTACGAGCCCAACCGCAACGGGCTGCGCTTCCTGCTCGACGAGGTCTTCCCGATCGTCTGGGCGCAGCTACCCGACGCGCGCCTGGCGCTCGTCGGCGCCGGGCTCGAGCCGCCGCCAAGCGCGGACCCGCGCGTGGAGACCCGCGGCTTCGTCGCGCAGCTGCACGACGCCTACGCCGAAGCGGCGTGCGCGGTGGTGCCGCTGCTGCAGGGCGGCGGCACGCCGCTGAAGCTGATCGAGGCGCTCGCCCACGGCCTACCCGTGATTGCCACCCCGCGCGCCGGCGCCGGGCTGGCACTGCACGACGGCGAGGATTGCCTGATCGCCGACGGCGCCGACGGCTTCGCGGCGGCGCTCGTGCGAGTCCTCGAGCGCGGCGCGCCGCAGCTCGCCCGCAACGGCCGCCGACTCGTCGAGCGCGAGTACTCGGTCGAGGCGCTCAGCGCGCTGCTGGCACCATAGGCGCCCGCAACGGCATCGGCTCATCGCTCCACGGCGACTGCGCCGGCGGCGACGGCGACGGCGACGGGGCGGTCTTGGTGATCAGCGCCAAGAGCCCGACCTGGACGGCGAACAGCACCGTGAAACGCGGTTCCACACCCGTGAAGCTGGCCGTCGTGTCGATCACCGCGAGGCCCACCATCCCGGCCCCCGAGGCCAGGGCGAAGGCCCGCAGCAACGGCTCTTTGCTGCGCCTCCACGCCTGCCACGCGAGCCACACGCTGCCGAGCAACACGCCGATGTAGGCGCACAGCCCGAGTATCCCGAGCTTCAGCCAGAACCACAGCGCCGCGAAGTGAACGTACTCGCGCCCTTCGCCTTCGCCGGATTCCAGGGAAAGCGTCTGTGCGGTCGCCGCCCACGGGATGCCGATGCCGAGCCCGGTGATCGGGTGCGCTTTGATCTCGGCGAGCACATTGGCGCGCTCGTCGAGGCGGTAGCGATCCTCCGCGTTCGCCTCGAGGCTCGTGGGATTCAGCGTCGAGGCACGTTTCACGATCGGCACCGAGTTCTGGAAGTGCAGCGACCCGAGTAGCCAGATCGCCGCCGCCACGGCCAGGCCGGTCGGCACGAGCATCCGCCGGCCCACCGGCGTCGTGCCGAGCAGCAGCACCAGCAGCAGTCCCAGCACCGCGCCGATCCAGAACGACCGCCTGTAGGAGAGCACCAGGCATGCGATCAGCAACGGGCTCGTGAGCAGCACCCAGCGAGGCGCCCGCGCGCGCGCCAGCACCGCTGCGAACACTGTCAGGATCGCGATCATGATCAGCCAGTTGGCCGTCGGTTCGTAATAGGTGAGCGTCGCGACGCCTTCGATCCCGGTGCCGCGGTGCAGCGCCACCTCCGCCAGGCCCAGTAGCGCCTTGACGCCTGCGAGCGCGAGCAGGCATCCGAGCAGCCACATGACTTTGCGGCGGTCGAGGTCGAGGTTGGCGACGGCGAGCGGAAGGAACAGCAGGTAGCCGAGCACGTGCTCCGCGCTGACGGCGTATCTCAGGCTCACGCCCGAGGCGTGACCGACGACGACGCCCGCGATCATCGCCAGCGCCAAGATCACGTCCGGCACGATCAGCGGCCGCGGCACCTGCACGGGCCTGCGCGTGCGTACCAGCTCGAGCGCCACGGACGCGACAGCGAGCGCGACGAACCCGTCGAGCAGCGTGATGTCTTTGAAGTGGATTTCGTACAACTTCGAGCTGAACGTCAGCAGCCCGAAGCTCTGGCCCTCACAGAAGACCACCAGGAAAGTCACGAGCGACACGGCCAGCAGCGGCCGCGCGAGTAGCGTCAGCGCGAGCAGCACCACCAACGGCACGAACAGGCCGACCGTGCCGAACTTGTGCGCGCCGGCGTATGCGATCAGCGCTGTCGTCAGCCCCGCTACCGCCGCCAGCGCCAGCTCTCGACGCGGCAGCGCCGTCAGTGGCAGCCGTCGCGCGCCCATCGCCAGCCGCTCAAAGTCGTAGCCCGCCGGACTCGACCGTGGGCGCCGGCGACGCGCCGAAATCGACGTCGAGCGTCGGGTCCTGGCCTCTGTAGGCGCTGTAGCCGTAGATGTTCGCGTCGCGCAGACCGGTGACCGCGATCCCGATCGGGCTGACCACGTGCCGATCGAGGATCCCGCGCGCGCGTCGAACCTCGTCGCGCGTCGTCTCCTCGACGCGCGCGACGATGATGCTCGCGTGGATCGCGGGGTTGTTGAGCAGCACCTGCGTGTCGGCGACGGGGTTCAGCGGCGGCGCGTCGATGATCACGATCCCATCCTCGGTCGTCAGCGCGGCGATCATTTCGGTGATGCGCGGCGAGCTGAGCAGCTCGGAGGGATTGTGCGGCAGGCGCCCGGCCGGCAGCACGATCAGGCTGGGCGCATCCGGAAGCGGTTTCACCAGCAGATCGTCCATTGACGCGGCGCCGATCAGCGCCGTCGTGATCCCGTAGCTGGGATCGAGGTCGAAATGCCGGGCGAAGGTGGGACGGCGCAGGTCGAGCTCGATCAGCACCGTGTGGCGCCCCGTCAGCGCCACCGCGTGCGCCAGGTCGACCGCGACCGTGGTCTTGCCCTCGCCCTCGATCGCGCTCGTCACGAGCAGCGTGTCGAGCTGATGGCTGACAGCGGCGAGGTCGAGCGCGCTGCGCAGGATCCGGTAGGGCTCGAGATCCTCCTCACGGTCGCGGGCGCGGCGCGCGCGGAACGCCGACTGCGGCACGCCGGTGAGCGCGGGCAGCCGGTACTCGGTCTCCAGTTCGTCGATCGACTTGATGCGGCGGTCCAGCGATTCGAGCAGGAACACGAGCGAGAAGGCGATCGCGATGCCGACGAGCACACCGATCACGACGCTGGTCGAAAGGCTCGAGCCCGACGGCGAGCTCGGCGGGACCGCGAGCGCGATCACGTTCGCGCCGCCGCCCGCGACCGCCCGCAGCGCGTTCAAACGCTGCACCTCCTGCTCCAGGGGCGCGAGTTCGGGCGAGCCGGCCGGCAATCCCGAGATCTGCTGCTGCAGCTTGCTCTCGGCGACCTGAATGCCTGCCAGCTGCGAGCTCGAACGGAAGGCGATGTACTGCTGGGCAAAGGCGTTCGCGAGCGCCGCCGACAGCTCGGGGCTCCTGGTCGAGGCGATGATGTTGAGGACGTCGGCGTTCTGTGCGGCTTCGACCTTGACTTCACCGAGGAGCTGCGCGGCCGAGCTGAGATGTGCACGCCCTGGGAGATCAGCTGTTTGACTACTCCCTCGGCAACTTCGGGCGAGTGCGCGACGAGCACTTCGGTGTCGGCTTCGCGCTGAGGTTCGCCGCTGCCTCCCGGAGACACCTGCAGCGCGGCGTCCGACAGCGTTCCGCTCTGGAAGCGAACGCTGGAGGTCGCTTCGTAGAGCTTGACGGCGCGCTCGTGCTTCAGCACGGCGACGCCGACGCACGCGATCATCACGCCGGCTATCAGGATCCAACGTCGACGGAGGATGCGTGCTGCGCTGGTCAGGGCGTCGCTGGCTGCCGTGGCCCGCGGTTGCTCCTGGGGGTTCATGCGATCTCCTCGTGCGGACTTGACCGCGTCATGTTTGACGACAGGATAGCTGTGCCGACGCCCGAATAGCTGCAGCCGCGCTCACTGCACGATCATCGTCTTTTCGGCTCGCGCACTTGAACTTGGCGCCGTGATTGCGGGGCTCCACGGGCGCATCGCGCCGCCCGGGACATCTGTCCAGGCCGCTCGCCGGCGTTCACGTAGGCGCCAGGCGCACCCGAAAGATCGCTCGCAGGACTCAAGTCCAGCGGAGATGCGCCGTACGCGAAAGTGGAGGTTCAGGGTCAGCCACCCGAACCTCGCAAGCCCACCCCCCGACAAAGGCACCCCCGTCGCGAGACGGGTTCGCAAAGCCAGGGGTCTCCACAGCGGAGACAGCCCAGCCACCGAAGGAGATGAGAGCAATGACACTCGAGAGCCGCCGACTTCCGGCACGGGCTCGCTCGCAGGCCAAGCTCCTGGTCGCAGCGTGCGTGCTTCTCACAGCGATCGACGGCACGGCCACAGCGGCCGCCGCCACCAAACACGCCAGCTCCCGCACGTCTCACTCGTTGCGCGCCGTCGCCGCGCGCGCCACCAATGCCGACCGCACGCTCGTCGCGGACGCCAAGACGCTCGCCGCCTGTGTGCGCGCGACACACAAACCCGCCGACTGCGCCACACCCCGCAACGCGCTGCAGCTGGCCGGCACCAACCTCCGGCGCTCCGAGCGCGAGCTCGCGCGCGTCGCGCAGACGCCGGGCCGGACCCGCGCCGTCGCCGCCTCATCCTCGCGCGCACCACGCCTGAAGGCCGACGGCGACCGCCTCAAGTGGACGCGCGTCGGACACGTCAAGAGCTACGTGCTGATGCGCGAGGTGGCGGGTCAGGAAAGCCAGTACTCACTCGTCAACGCCACCACGACGACACCGCCGCCGGTGCCTGGTGCGACCGTGACCTACGCGGTCAGGACCGCCGCCGACTGGTCGAGCTGGTCGGGCCACAGGCGGATCACCTACCCATCACCGCCGAGCGGCTCGCCCGCGCCCCCAACTTCGCGCCCGGAAACGATCGACACGCAGAGCGCACCGACGCTGACCGTCGCCGGCCACGCGCTCAAGTGGACCGCGATCGCCGGCGTCAGCACCTACGTGCTGGTCAGCAAGGTCGCGGGCCAGCCTGAAAAGTTCACCTCTGTGAGCGGTACGTCGGTGACGCCGACGGCCGTCCCGGGCGCAACCGTCTACTACAGCGTGCGCACCGCCGTCGATGGCAGCGCCTGGTCCTCGGAAGTGGCGATCTCCTACCCCGCGCCGGCGCCCCCACCGACGCCTCCTCCGACCGAACCGACCCCTCCCAAGGAATCACCCGCACCGACCTCCGGGAGCTTCCAGTTCGGGATCAATGCGGGCATGGAACCGACCGACGGCGCGGCCGCCACAAAGCTCGGCGCCAAGGTCGTGCGGATCGACTTTGGGATCAGCACGACCGCCGCGCAGATGGAACCTGTGATCGCCGGCTACGCCGCCAGAGGCGTCCGCGTGGCGCCGCTGGCGGGCTTCTACGGTGGCATGCCATCACCGGCCGAAGCGCAGGCCCTGGCGAGCTGGGCGAGGGCATACGGCCCCGGCGGCACCTACTGGGCCGCCCACGGCAACGGACAGCTTGCGATCCAGACGATCGAGTTCGGCAACGAGACCTCGGGCGGCTACCAGTACGGCGACGACAACCCTGGAGAACCGTCCTACCAGGCACGTGCCGAGACCTACGCGGTGCGCTTCAAGGAAGCCGCCGAAGCGATCAGCGCGAGCGGCATGAAGGTCGGCCTGCTGGCGGTCTCCGAAGACTGGACCGGGAACTGGATGAACGGGATGTTCTCCGCCGTGCCGAACCTCGCGAATTACGTCGCTGGCTGGGTCAGTCACCCCTACGGGCCGGGATGGAAGACCAAGATCGAGGACATCATCAGCCAGGCCGCCGCCCACGGCGCGCCGTCGACGATCCCGATCGACATCACCGAGTGGGGACTGTCCTCCGACAACACGAGCTGCGTCGATGACAACTTCGAATACAGCACTTGCATGACCTACGCGCAGGCCGCCGAAACGATGCGCAAGACCGTCAGCGAAATCGGCGCGCTGCTCGGCAGCCGAGCGGGTCTGTTCATGCTCTACAAGGACCGCGACCAAGCGCTGCCGGGAACCAGCGACGACCGCGAATACTACATGGGCGCCCTGGGGCCGGAACTGCAGTTGAAGGGTGCCTACACCGAAGCCGTGGAGGAACTGTTCGCCGGCTGAGCGCGCACTGACGGCTAGCGCCCGCGCGCGCCGTAGCGATCCTGCGCGTGCTCGATCACACGTGCCGGCACGCCGCCGACGACGGCGCCGGCCGGCACGTCCTTGACGACGACCGCGCCGGCGCCGATGACCGCGTCGTCGCCGATCGTGATCGGCCCGATCACGATCGCGCCGGCGCCGATGCGCACGCGCTCGCCGATGCTCGGCGAGCCGCCGCGGTCGTCATAGCCGACGGTGACCTGCTGCGCGAACAGGCAGTCGCGGCCGATGCTACGGGCGATGATGATCGTGGCGAAGCCGTGGTAGGAGAACATGCCGGCGCCGATGTCCGCGCACGTGATCTCGAGCGCCACCGCGCCGCGGTAGAGCGGTGCGAGCACGCGCGCGAGCAGCTTCCACGCGAGGCCCGCGCCGCGCAGGCGCGTGTAGAGGATCGTGCGCAGCGGCGGGTGTCGCAGCGCCCGCACCGTCGTTTGCCAGTCGAGCGAGTCGGGCAGCGGCAGGTCCATCCGCGGCTGCACGAAACGCGCGAGGTCGCGGGCGACCGCCGGCCACACCGGCGACGCGCGCGCGCTGAGATACAGCGGCAGGTTGAGCACGCCGCGGGCGATCCAGATCGGATCCCGCACCGTCGCGCGCTTGACCGAGGCCCCTTGCAAGTCCGCGCAGAAGCTACTACGCACCCGGGCGTTGCGCGCGACAGCGCGCTCTGGGGGGCGCACTAGAGTGCGCGTCACCGTGACCGAAGCTGAGCTGATAACCGACGTCGCCGGCCTGCAGGCGCTCGCTCCCGAGTGGAACGCGCTCGCCGTCGCGGCCTGCAACCCGGTGGCCGCCCCGGCGTGGGCGCTGTCGTGGTGGCAGCACGTCGCCGCGCCCGAGTTTCAGCCGCGGGTTGTCGCGGTGCGCGACCGCGGCGTGCTGATCGGCGTCGGCGCCTTCTACCTCGCGCCGGGCCGGCACGGCATCCGTGAAGCGCGTCTGATGGGCGGCGACTTCGGCGTCTGCATGGAGCCGCTGGCGCTCGCCGGCCGCGAGTGGGACCTCGCGGACGGCATCGGCCGCGTGCTCGCCGCTTCGGAGCCGCCGCCCGACGTCTTGGCGTTTGGCCCGATGACGCTCGCCTCGCACTGGGTGACGGCGCTGCGGGCGCAGTGGCCGGGTCCGCTGCTCGGCGTCTCGCGCCAGTACCGCGTCGAAGGCGCACCGGTGATCGTCCTGCGCGAGCCCTCCTTCGACGCCTGGTTCGCGACGCTCAGCGCGAAGCTGCGTCACAGCCTGCGCCGTGGCGAGCGCGCGTTCGCGGAGGCCGGCGGCACCACCCGCTGGAGCACGCGCGCGACGCTGCGAGCGGATGCGGAGGCGTTCGCCGGCCTGCACGCGGCGCGTTGGAAGGATCGCGGCTGGTCGCGGCTCGCCGACCTCGGCGAGCGCCTACCCGACTGGTTGGAGGAGCTCGGCAGCTCGTTGATCGACAGCGAGCGCTTTCGAATGTGCGTGCTGGAGGTCGCGGGCGTGCCCGTCTGCGTCGACTTCGGGCTGCTCGCGGGGACGCAGCTCGCCGCCGTCAACTCCGGCTGGGACGAGCGCTACGCCAAGCTCGCGCCCGCCAAGCTCGCGGTGCTACGCGTCGTGCAGGGCGCCTACGAGCACGGCTGCGAGCGCGTGCACCTGGGGGTCGGCGAGAAGGCCAACAAGCTGCGCCTCGCCAACGGCAACGACCCCGTCGCCTGGACGCTCTTGATGCCACCCTCCTCGCGGCTGCCGCTGACCTACGGCGGCGCGCTGCCGGCGCTGCTGCGCCGGCGCGCCAGCGACGCGGCCGAGCGCGCGCTGCCGGCGGACAAGCTCGAGGCGCTGCGGAGGCTGCGGAGTTGAGCGCGGCGCCCGCGTCACTCCCGCTGCGGATCGGCATCGCCGCGGCCTTCGACCCGCGCGACATGCAGGCGGACTCCGGCGCCGCCGGCGCCGTGCTGCAGGCGATGGGCGAGATCGTCGCCGAAGCGGTCCCGCTGAGCGGGGCGCTGGCGCCGCGCGTGCGCAGGCTGGCACACCTGAGCAGCGTCGGCGCGCGCCTGCGTCCGGGCGACCTCGGCGACCCGCACGCGGCGGCTGCCCGCGCGCACAGCGCCGCGCAGCTCGGACGTCCGACGATCGCCGCGCGCAACCGCATGATGCGCCGGCAGCTGGCGCAGAGCGGCCCGCTCGACGGGATCGTGCAGCGCGGCTGCGAGATGCTGCTGCCGGCGACACAGCGGTTCGTCACCTACGAGGACTCGACCGTCGCGCAGGCGCTCAGCTACCCGTGGCCGCACCTGCAAGGCCTGTCGGCGGCGGACATCGAGCGCTATGCCGCGCGCCAGCGCCGGGTCTACGCGCTGGCTCGCGCCTGCTGCGCGTGCACGCACTGGGCGGCTGACAGCATCACCGGCAGCTACGGCGTCGACCCCGAGCGCGTGTTCGTGGTCGGGCTCGGACAGAATCACCCGCCGGCGGAACTCGCGCCGCGCGACTGGAGCCTGCCGCGCTACCTGTTCGTGGGCGTCGACTGGGAGCGCAAGAACGGCCCCGCCGTGGTGAGCGCCTTCAGCCGCGTGCGCGAGCGCCACCCCGAGGCGCGCCTCGACGTCGTCGGCGGGCACCCGCGTCTGGACGTCCCGGGCGTCGTCGGACACGGGCCGCTGTCGCGCACCGACCCCGCCGAGCGCGAGCTCGTCGCGGCGCTGTACAGATCGGCGACCGCCTTCGTGATGCCCTCGCTGCACGAGCCCGCCGGAATCGTCTATGTCGAGGCGGGAGCCGCCGGTGTGCCCTCGATCGGCAGCACCGACGGCGGCGCCGCGACGATGATCGGTCCCGGCGGCAGCGTCGTCGACCCGCGCGACCCCGAGCAGATCTACGCGGCGATGCTGGAGCTCGCCGACCCGCAGGACGCGCAGCGCCTCGGCGATCTCGCCCGGCGCCACGCCGAGCTGTTCACCTGGCGCAAGGTCGCCGAACGGCTGATCAGGGCGCTGGCGATAGCTGGGGTTGACCCGGCCGGCCTGGCCGAGTTCCTGTGAGCGCCGCGTGAGCGTCGAGCACGAAGCGCTCCTGGGCATCGAGGTAGGGACCGAGCCGGAAGCTCTGCGCGCGCGCGTACGCACGCTCGACACGCGCGGCGGTCTGCTCGCGCTCCTGCAACGTGCGGGCGAGCGCCGCCGCCGCGAGCGGCGCGTCGGCGCGCGGGAACAGCAGCGCGTGCTGCTCGTCGTGCATGCCCTCGCCGATGCCGCCGACATCGGCGGCGACCAGCGGCACCCGCGCCAGCGCGCCCTCGATCGTGACGAGCGGGAACGGCTCGTCCCACACCGAAGAAACGATCAGCGCGTGGGCGCGCGCGAGCTGCGCGGCAACCAGCTCGGGAGCGAGCGGACCGCGCCACTCGATCGCGTCGGCCACGCCCAGCCTGGCGGCGAGATCGCGCAGCTCGGCGCCGTGCGCGGCGTCCTCGGGGCCGATCACGACCAGGCGCGCCGAGATCGCGTGCTGCGAGCGCAGCAGCGCCAGCGCTTCGATCGCGACGAACAGGCCCTTGTAGGGCGTGACGCGCCCGAGGAACACGATCTCCGGCGCCGCCCCCGGCTCGCGCACGACGGCGTCGTAGACATCGCCGTAGCGGGGAACCGAGTGCCCGACGCGCTCAAGCACCGGCTCGACGAACGGCTGCACGCGCACCATCCGCTTGATCGCCTCCGAGTTCCAGGAGATCGCCGTGCGCAGCGGCGCGCGTCGGCTGCAGCCGCAGCCCCGGCAGCGCGTTCAGGGCGCGACAGCCCGCGGCCCAGGCGGCCCGCGCCGGCCCGCGGCGTGCCGGCAGCAGCTCGCGCAGGAACTGATCGCCGGTGAAGAGGCCGCCGAACCAGTGCTCGCACACCCGAAAGGCGAGCGGCACCTCGCTGTCCGCGAACACCCGCAGCGCCGACTGCGGGATCGACGCGCCGTTCCAGACGTACACCAGGTCCGGCTCCCACGCGAGCGCGCGGCGCGCCGCGCGCGCGCCGGCGAGCGCCGCCACGGGGGCGCGGCGCGCCCCGCGCGCGTCGTGGGTCAGGCGCGCGAGCTCGCGTCGGACGCCGGTCTGTGCTGCGAGGCCGTCACGATCGAGGTCGCTGGTGAGCACGAGCACCTCGCCGCGCTCGCGCAGACGCTCGACAACTCCCGAGCACTCGACCTCGTAGCCGCCGAAGGCGACAGGAGGGTACAGCGCCGATACAACGAGGATGCGCACGAGCGTCAAAGGTAGCGGCGGCGTGCCGAACAACCAGAAACACGACATGAGCACACAATCGAATCCCGGCGTGTCCGCCGGCGCCGCACGCGCAGCCGGCGCCGGCGCGCCCGCGGACGCCGAGCTGGCCGCAACGCTCGAGCGCGTCAGCCACCGCCCACGGCCGCCACGGCTGCCGCCCGTCGCGTTGCGGATCCGCGTCAAAACCTCGCCGCTGCTGCGCACCCTGATACCGCCGCGACCACTGGTGGACAGAGCCATCCGTCACGGACGGGCGCTGTGGGACACGAGCCCGGAACAGCGCGCGAACGCGCTCGCGACGATGGCCGCGATCGTCGCCGGCACCGAGCGCGCCGGCGAGGTCGAGGCGCTCGCGCGCAAGCACCTGATCGAGCGCGAGGTCGACAAGATCCTCTTCTGGCGGCGCTGGTCTTGCAGGCTCGACGATCCGTCGGCCGCGGTGGTGGGAGAGGCGCTCGCGAGCGGCCGCGGAGTGGTGGTCAGCGCCTGCCACAGCGGCGCCTACTACCTCGCGATGCGCGCGCGCCCGTTCAGGCGCGCCGAGCAGTACAGCGTCGTCGGCGCGTGGTTCATGGAGCCGCCGAGCCACGACTACTGGGGGCGGCGTCTCGCGCGCTGGCGCAAAGGCGCGCTGGGCCTGCCGATCCCGGCGCGGGGGTCGTTCCCGGTCCTTGCCGCGCTGCTCGCCCGCGGCAAGCTGCTGTACCTGTTCTTCGACATGCCGGGCTCGCGTGAGACCCGTTTCCTCGGCAAGACGGCGATGCTCGCCGACGGCACCGCGCGGCTGGCGGCCGCCACCGACGCGCTGGTCGTGCCGTTGCGCGCACGCCGGATCGCGAGCCGCGTGTGGCTGCAGGTGGCGCCGCCGCTGGACCCGCGCGAGCACGCGAGCGCCGAGGAGCTGCACCGCGCGCTGGCGGCTCATCACGAGCGCTGGATCCTCGAGGAGCCCGAGATGATGGCGGACCCCAACAGCTTCGGCTGGGAGGGCGGCGCCCTCCCCGAGCGCTGGTCGCGGCCGTAGCGGCCGGCTCGATGCGCGCGCTGTTCTTCAACGAGGGCAACCTCGGCGGCTACATCCTCGGGCAGGGTCAGCTCGATGCCGCGTTGCGAGCCGGGCTCAGCACCGCGCCCGACATCGAGGCGCGCTTCCTCGGGCTCGCACCGCTGAGCCGCTTCGAGCGCGCGCTCGCGACGCGCCCGCTGCCGCTGCTGGCGGGGCTGAGCCTCGACTTCCGCACGCTGCGCTGGCATCTCGTGCAGGCGCTGCGCGCCCGCGCCCAGCTCGATCGCGAGCTGCGCCGCTGGCCGGCCGACGTGGTCCACGTGCACAGCCACTCGATCGCGCTGACGATGGGCGCGGTCATGCGCCGGCTGCCGGTCGTGCTGTCGCTCGACGCGACCGTGCACGGCTGGTGGTCGATGCCGGGATGGCCGCTCAGCCAGCGCTACGCGTCGATCACGATCGCGCCGAGCATGGCGCTCGAGCGCCGCGTGCTGGGGGCGGCCGCGCTGGTGCTCGCGTGGACCGGTTGGGCGCGTCGGGACGTCGAGCGAGAGGCGCCGCGGGCGCAGGTGATCGAGCACCACCCCGGCCTCGACCTGCAGCACTACCGGCCCGCGGCCCGCCGCGAGCGCGAGCGCCCGCGCGTGCTGTTCATCGGCGGGCGCTTCGCCGACAAGGGCGGCCCCGATCTCGTGGCCGCGCTCGGCGACGGCCTCGGCCAGGAGCTCGAGCTGGACATCGTCACGCAGGACCCGGTGGCGGAGCGTCCGGGCGTGCGCGTCCACCGGCTGGCGCCCTCGGACCCGCAGCTGCTGGATCTGCAACAGCAGGCGGACGTGTTGTGCCTGCCGACGTACGCGGACACGAACCCGTGGGCGCTGCTCGAGGCGATGGCCTGCGCGACGCCCGTGGTCTCGACGCGCGTCGGCGCGATCCCCGAGCTGCTCGACGACGGGCGCGCGGGCGTGCTCGTCGAGCACGGCAACCCGCGCCTGCTGGGCGAGGCGCTGCGCGCCTTGCTCGCCAACCCGCAACAGCGGCGCGAGCTCGCCGGCCGGGCGCGGGAGCGCTGTGAGGATCGCTACGACGCGCGCAAGCAGTTCGCGCGGCTGGCGGAGCGCCTGCGCTCGCTCAGCTGAGCGAGCCGCGCCCGATCACCACGCGCACGTCGTCGACCTCGATCGCCCGCAGGCCGAACAGCAGCGCCGGATAGGTCACGCAGGCCGCCGCCATCAGCAGCGCCAGCGGCGCGCCCGCGAGCGACAGCGCCTCCAGCACGCCGGTGAGCAGCGTCGCCGCGAGCGCCGCGCGGCCGATTCGGCCCGGCCGCGGGAGCCGCATCTCGAGCGTCCGCAGGATCAGAACGAGACTGGCGCCGCAGACGACCATCTCGGTGACCAGCGTCATCCACGCCGCCCCCATGAAGCCGGTCAACGGCACCAGCACGAGGTTGCCGGCGACGTTTACGACGAGCGCGATCACGCTGATGTAGACCATGCTCTTCTGCAGCCCGAGCACGATCAGCAGCTGGCCGTTGAGGTAGCCGAAGGCGATGAACACGAACGCCGCATACAGCACGGGAAGCGCCGGCGCCCCCGCCACGAAGTCCTGACCGAAGATCAGTCGTACGACGGGCACGGCAGCCACGATCACGAACGCCAGGCCGCCGAACGACGTCACCGACAGCAGCTCGGCGGCGCGGCGCGACGTGCGCAGCAGCCGCGCGCGATCCGACGGCCACGAGGCGGCGATCACGGGCGCCAGCGTCGTCAGGATCGAGATCGGCACGAAATGTGCCTGGTTGAGGAGGTTGTAGACCGAGCCGTACAGCCCCGACGCGTTGGTGCCGGCGATCGTGTAGACGATGATCTGGTCGACCGTCGCGTAGGCGATTATCAGCAGCCCCCCGATCCCGATCGGCAGCCCGACGCGGATCACCTCGCGCACGTGCTTGCGCGACGGCCGCGGGATGCGCGCGTCGAGTTTCAACGCGAACACCGCCTGCACGATCGAGCCGATCGCGTTGGTCGCGACCAGCGCGGCCGCGAGCGCGATCATGCCGCCGTGCTCCAGGTAGATGATCAGCACCGCTACGCCCCAGAGGATGCTGCGCAGCGTCAGGATGAACATCGGCACGCGGTTGTCGACGCGTAGGCGGAACATCAGCCCGAGCGCACCGACGCCGCCGAACGGTGTCGCGACGATCATGATCACGCCCGCGACCAGCATTTCGTGGCTGCGCTGCAGCGCCAGGATCAACGCGAGCGAGACCAGCATCACCGGCAGCAGCATCATCAGCCGCAGCAGCATCACCGCGCCGATCCACTCGTGCTCCTCCTCCGGTTCGCGCGCGGCTTCGCGCAAGGCGACGCCTTCCATGCCGAAGTTCGCGAAGTAGCCGACGAGCGCGAGCGAGGCAAAGCCCGTCGACCACTGCCCATAGCCGCTCTGGCCGAGCGTCCTCACGACGAGCGCCGTGACGACGCCGCCGAGCGCGAGGTTGGCGACCCGCACCACGACCTGCATGGCGATGTCGCGTGCGGCGTGCTGCTTGGTCGTGTGGCGGGCGAGGGTCGACATTGGGACGCGGTATCCGAGACTCCTATCGGACGCTTTGCTCCTGCAAGCGAGAATGACAGCTAACGCTGCGCCCGCCGCCGCTCAAGCGCGTGGGAGCTGATGCCGATGGCGCTTGTACGATTCGAGCTCCGGATCGCAACAACGAAACTCGCGCGCCGAGGACTGACAGAGAGGACGTTCACGTGGGCAACACGACCCTAGTCACGGGCGGCAGCGGCTACATCGGTGCGCTGCTCGTCGAGGAGCTTCGCCAGAACGGACACGACGTGCGCGTGCTCGATTCACTGCTGCACGGCCAGGAGGACATCGCGGCCGAGCAGGAGCAGGCCTCGGTCCAGGTGATCCGCGCCGACATCCGCGACGCCGACGCGCGCCGGCGCGCGCTCGACGGAGTCAACAACGTCGTCCATCTCGCTGCGATCGTCGGCGACCCGGCGTGCGGGCGCGACCCCGCGCTCTCGGATGAGGTCAACGTCCAGGCCACCCGCGGCCTCGTCGCCGACGCCGGCGAGGCCGGCGTGCAGCGGCTCGTGTTCGCCTCGACGTGCTCCAACTACGGGCGCATGGCCGACCCCACCGTGCCGATCACCGAGGACGGCGACCTGAGCCCCGTCTCGCTCTACGCCGAACAGAAGGTCAGCATGGAGAAGCTGATCCTCGGCGGTGGCGCCGGCAGCGTCAAACCGACGTGCCTGCGCTTCGCGACCGTCTACGGCGTCGGCAGGCGCATGCGCTTCGACCTGACGGTCAACGAGTTCACGCGCGAACTGTGGGCCGACCGTGAGCTGGAAGTGTTCGGCGAGCAGTTCTGGCGTCCCTACATCCACGTGCGCGACGCCGGCCGCGCCGTACGCACCGTGCTCGAAGCACCCGAGGAGAAGGTCACGGGCAATGTCTTCAACGCCGGCCGCTCGGGCGAGAACTACCGCAAGCTCGACCTCGTCGAGGAGATCGGCAAGCAGATCGACCGCGGCAGCGTCTCCTACGTCAAGCGCGACGAGGACCCGCGCGACTACAAGGTGAGCTTCGACAAGATCCGCGCCGAGCTCGGCTTCGAGACGCTTGATGACGGTCCCCGACGGCATCGCCGAGATGATCGCCGCGCTCGACGCGGAGGCGTTCGGCGACCCGTTCGACCCGCGCTACAAGAACATTCCCTGAGCGCCACGCGAGCGCGCCCGACCGCCGAGATGGCCAGCACCGAGACCTTCCCAGAGCTGCCGCTGTTCGACCTGCAGCTGCAGCCGCAGGACCTCGAGGCGGTGGCGGAGACGCTGCGCTCGGGCTGGCTGACGCTTGGGCCGCGCACGGCCGCGTTCGAGGAGGCGTTCGCCGCGCATCTCGGCGCGCGCCACGCGATCGCCGTCTCCAGCTGCACTGCGGCGCTGCACCTCGCCTACCTCGCCGCGCAGGCCGGCCCGGGCGACGAGGTGATCGTGCCCGCGTTCACGTTCGCCGCGACCGCCGCCGCGGCGCTCTACTGCGGCGCCACGCCGGTGTTCGCGGAGATCGTCTCCCGCAAGGATCCGAGCCTCGACCCCGACGACGTCGAGCGGCGCATCACGCCGCGGACGAAGGCCGTTTGCGCCGTGCACTACGCCGGCTATCCCGCCGCGGTCGATCGCCTGAAGGTGCTCTGCGACGCACACGGGATCGCGCTGATCGAGGACGTCGCGCACGCCCCCAGCGCGACGCTCGGCGGGCGCAAGCTCGGCACCTGGGGGCTGGCCGGCGCGTTCAGCTTCTTCTCCAACAAGGTGCTGTCGGTGGGCGAGGGCGGGCTGCTGTGCACCGACAGCGACGAGGTCGCCGCGTTCGTGCGCTCGCGCCGCTCGCACGCGATGACGAGCGGCACCTGGGACCGCCACAGCGGGCGCACCGACACCTACGACGTCGTCGGCCTCGGCTTCAACTATCGCCTCGACGAGCCGCGCTCGGCGCTGCTGCTCTCGCGGCTGGAGCGGCTGGAGGCGGAAATCGAGCGTCGCCGCGAGCTGACGCTCCGCTACCGCTCGCTGCTCGCCCAGGTCGACGGGATCATCGTCCCCTTCGAGGACGCCGACGTGCCCGGCTCCTCCTGCTACGTGATCCCGATCATGATCGAGGAGGACGGCCGCCAGGCGGAGGTCTCGAGCCGGATGCGCGAGCGCGGCATCCAGACGAGCATCTTCTACCCCTCGATCCACCGCTTCACCGCCTATCGCGAGCGCTTCCCGGACGTCTCGCTGCCGATCACCGAGCTCGCCTCGCGCACCGAGCTGACGCTGCCGTTCTACCCGCACATGACGCACGAAGACCAGGATCGGGTCGTCGACGGCGCTGGCCGAGGCGGTCGCGCGATGAACGACTGGCGCGTGGCGCTGACCGAGATCGCCGTGCCCGAGCAGGACGTGCAGGCGGTGCTCGACTGCCTGGAGTCCGGCTGGCTGACGATGGGTCCGCGCACGCAAGCGTTCGAGCAGGCGCTCGGCGAGTTCGTCGGCACGCCGCACGCGGTAACCGTGTCGAGCGGCACCGCGGCGCTGCATCTGGCGTGCCTGGCGGCCGGGATCGGCCCCGGCGACGAGGTGATCGTGCCGGCCTTCACGTTCGTCGCGAGCGCGGCCGCGCCCCGCTACGTGGGCGCCGAGCCGGTGCTCTGCGACGTGCGCAGCGCGCGCGACTTCAACATCGATCCCGAGGACGTCGCGCGCCGCATCACGCCGCGCACGCGCGCGGTCGTCGCGGTGCACTTCTGCGGCTACCCGGCCGACGTCACGGCGCTGCGGACGCTGTGCGACGAGCACGGCCTGGTCCTGATCGAGGACTGCGCGCAGGCGATCGGCGCGCGCCTGGACGCCGACGGACGCCAGGTGGGCACCGTCGGCGAGCTCGGCGCGTTCAGCTTCTTCTCCAAGAAGCAGCTGTGCGTGGGCGAGGGCGGCATGGTCACGAGCGCCGACGAGCAGCTGGCCGAGCGCGTGCGGCTGTTTCGCTCACACGCGATGACGAGCAGCACCTGGGATCGCCATCGCGGCCACGACCCCGCCTATGACGTCGTCGACATCGGCTTCAACTACCGCCTCGACGAGCCCCGCGCGGCGCTCGGGCTGAGCCGCCTGGCGCGGCTCGCGGAGAGCATCGAGCACCGCCGCGCGAGCGTCCGCGCCTACCGCGAGCGGCTCGCCGGCGTCGCCGGCATCGAGCTGCCGTTCACCGACGTCGACGTCGAGCGCTCCTCGCATTTCGCCTTCCCGGTGCTGCTCGCCGATCGCGAGACGCGCGACCGCTTCCGCGACGAGCTCAAAGCTGGCGGCATCCAGACGACCTGGTACCCGGCGCTGCACACGTTCACCGAGTACCGGGGCTTCGCCCCCGCGGACGGCCTGCCGCACGCCAGCGAGGTCGCCGATCGCCACTGCGCGCTGCCGCTCAGCTCGAGCACGACCGAGGCCGAAATCGAGATCGTGGTCGAGGCTGTACGCGCCGCGCTGGGCAGCTAATCCGGCGGGATCAGCCGGTCGCGCACGGACTCGAACTCTTCCTGGGCCTGCTCGTAGTCGTCGTGGCGGCCGATGTCCAGCCAGTAGTCCTCGCTCGGCCACGCGCGCACGACCTCGCCGGCGGCGATCAGGCGCAGGATCAGGTCGGGGAAGTCCAGGCGCTTGCCCGGCTCGATGAAGCCCAGCGCGCGCGGCGCGAAGCAGTAGACGCCCATGCTCGCGATGTAGTCGATCGCCGGCTTCTCGTCGTAGCCGGTCAGCCGCGTCGGGTCGCTGTCCTCGCCGAAGCGCAGCACGCCGAGCGAGACCTGGATCTGGCGCGTCTTGGTGGCGATCGTCGCGGCGGCGTCGCTGGCGCGGTGGCGCTCGAGCAGACCGCCGTAGTCGATGTCGGTGAGCACGTCGCCGTTCATCACCAGCACGTCGTCGTCGACGAGCCCGTCGATCAGCGCGAGCGCCCCGACCGTGCCGAGCGGCTCGTGCTCGCGGTAGTAGTCGATCGGGATGCCATAGCTCTCGCCGTCGCGGAAGAAGGCCTCGATCAGCTCCGCCAGGTAGCCGGTGGCGATCGTGATCCGCTCGAAGCCGTGGGCCTTCAGCTGACGCACGACGATGTCGAGCACCGGGCGATCGCCGATCGGCATCAGCGGCTTCGGCAGCACCGTGGTGTAGGGGCGCAGGCGCGTGCCCTCGCCGCCCGCGAGGATCACCGCGCGCCTCATGTCGCTCGCGCGCCGCGCGCGCACCGGTCGAGCACGCGGCAAGGATAAGAGTCGCCGGGGACGGTCATCCGCGGAGCGCCTCCTCGTATAGCGCCGCCGTGCGACGCGCGATCGCAGGCCAGGCGAAGCGCTCGTCGGCGAGACGCTCGCCGGCACGTCCGCGACGCAGGCACTCCTCCGTGCCGACACGCACGCTGTCGGCGAGCGCCGCCGTCAGCGATGCGACATCCGAGCGCTCGCAGATCCAGCCAGTCTCGCCGTCGATCACCGCCTCGAGCAGTCCCCCGGATGGGTAGACGACGACCGCGCGCGCGAAGCCGTATGCGAGCAGCAGCACGCCGCTCTGGCTCGCCTGCTTGTACGGCAGCGCGACCGTGTCGGTCGCGGCGAACAGCTGCGCCGTCTCGCGCATGTCGAGGAAGCCCTCGCGCACGCTGACACGCGCGCCGAGGGCGTCGAGGCGCTCGCGCGCGGCTGCCAGGCCGCCGATGTCCTGGCCGCCGACGAGCAGTTGCAGGCCCGGCACCTGCGCGACCGCCTGCGCCAGGTCGTCGAGGCCCTTGTCGCTGCGCAGCTGGCCGAACATCAGCGTCGCGGGCACGTCCGGCGCGAGGCCCAGCGCGGCGCGCGCGCGCTCGCGCTCGACGGCGCCGCCGCTGCGCGCGAGACCGCCGTACTCGCCGTGGGGGATCACGCGTGCGCGCCCGCCCAGCAGCGGCGCGGTGCGGTCGAGGTCCGCCTGCGTGTGCACGATCGTGCGCGCGGTGAGGCGGCCGCTCAGCCGCCGCGCGAGCGAGGCCGTGCCGAGCAGGCGATCCTGCGCGCGGTCGAAGGTGCCGTGTTCGGTCTGTACGACCGGCGTGCCGGTGGCGCGCAGGCAGGCGAGCGCGAGCGGGCCGAGCTGCGGCACCTCCCAGCCCTGCGTGTGCACGACGTCGGCATCGCGGGCGAGCGCGACCAGGCGCGGCAGCGCCACGAGGAAGCGCAGCCCGTTGGCGAGCTTGCCGAGGCCGCGCGCGCGCAGCGCTCGCGCGAAACGCGTGTCGCCGCGCGTGTAGTGGAACACCGCCACGACCGTCACCCCCTGAGCGGACGGGTAGCGATGGTCGGCGGCGGTTGCCAGCGTCACCGTCCAGCCCTCGGCAGCGAGCGCCGCGACGAGCTCGGCTGTGTAGTCGCTGACGCCGCCGCGACCGCCCTGCTCGATCATCAGCAGCCGTCGGCCAGCCGCGGCGCTCATGTGTAGGAGCGCACGCCGCCGATGGCGTCTTCGAGCAGCCGCTCGATCTGCGCGGCGACGACGGGAGCGGCGTAGGTGCGCTCGGCGTAGGCGCGCGCCGCGGCGCCCTCGCGCGTGACCCGCGCGGGATCGTCGAGGTAGGGCGCGATCAACGCGCGCAGCGCCTCGGGGTCGTTCTCCGGGGTGCAGATGCCGCCGAACTCGGGCTGGATCATGTCGGACACGCCCTCGGCGCCCGTCGCCAGGCACGGGCGCGAGGCGAGCATCCCGAGGATCGTCGCGCGCGGCGCGCCCTCGGTCGGGCTCGGGCAGAAGACCGACACGTCGAACGCGGACAGCACGTCGGGCACCTCCGCGCCGGGGGTGGCGATGAAATGCGCCCGCTCCCCCAACGGCGCCGCGAGCGCCCGCAGCTCGGCTTCGGTCTCGCCGCTGCCGGCCAGGATCAGATGCACGCGCGAATCGGCGAGCGCGGCGACGGCATCGACGACGACGTCGTTGCGCTTCTTCGGGTGAAAGCGCGAAATGCAGCCGACGACAAACGCCTGCTCGGGGATCCCGAGCTCGCTGCGCACACGCGCGCGGCCGGCCTCGGTGAAGCGGATTTCATCCGCGCGCATGACGTTCGGCACGACGACGATCTTCTCCGCGGGGACGCCGACGTCGGCGACCGAGCGGCGCGTGCCCTCGGAGATCGCCATCACGAGCGCGGCGTGCTCGCCGGCGCGCAGGTACGCCCGCCGCGGCAGGCCGTGCCGCAGCGGGAACGGCACCGGTCCCCACTCGGCCCACACGACGGTGCTGCGCAGCCGCGCCGGCAGCATCCCCGCCAGCAGCTGCTCCTTCTTGTAGTGGACCATCAGCACGTCGTAGGGCGCCTGCGCGCTGAGCGCGGCGCGCAGGCGTCGCGAGAGCGAGGGCCAGCGCAGCATCAGGCCCACCCAGCTGCCCGTCGAGAGCTTCGGCCCGAGCGCCACAGGGACGACCCGCACATCGGTGTCGCGCGCCATCGCCTGCATGTCGGTGAGCATCACGGTGTCGTGGCCGCGCTGTCGCAGGGCCTCGAGCATCTCGACCGCGGCGAACTCCGCGCCGCCGCTCGAGTCGGTGGTCATCACGCTGACGATCTTCACGCCGGGGATTATCTCGGCATCTGCGGGCGAGGCCTGAAGGTTTGCCTGCGCGTGCCCGATACTAAGAGCGATGCGTGCCCTGATCGTCGATCAGTCCCGTGATCGCTCGGCGTTGGCCGCCGCGCGCATGCTGCACGCGGATGGCTGGGTGCTGGGAACGGGCGCGTGGCGGCCGAGCATCGCCTCGACCTCGGCGGCCACGACAGCGCATCATCGTGTCGAGGAGGCGGAGACCGACGAGGACCGCTTCATCGCCGACATCGCCGAGGCCGTGCGCGTGGGCGGCTATGAGGTCGTCTTCTGCGCCTACGACGTCGGCCTGCTGGTGCTCTCGCGCCGGCGCGCGGAGGTGGCGCCGGCGATCGTGCCGTACGCGGCCCACGAGGTCGTCGAACGCTCCTTCGACAAGCTCGAGTTCACGCGCGCCGCCGAGGCGGTCGGCTTGGCGGTGCCGCGAACCGAGCAGGCGAGCGACGAGACGCTCGCGGCGTGGCAGGGACCGGTCGTGGTCAAGGCGAGGATTCACGTGCCGACGCGCTATGAAACGCGACGCTTCGCCTCGGCCGCGCAGGCCGCCCCGTTCGTTGCCGAGCTGCGCCGCGAAGGCGCGCAGCCGCTGCTGCAGGAGTGCATCACCGGCCAGCTCGGCGCGGTCGTCGTCGTCGCCGACCACGAAGGCAACGTCGTCGCCGAGGTGCAGCAGCGCTGCGACCGCTCGTGGCCGGCGGAGGCGGGCGTGACGGCGCGCGCACGCACGATCACACCGGACGCGGCGCTGTCCGAAGGCGTCGGCGAGCTCGTGCGTCGCCTCGGCTGGTTCGGCCTGGCGGAGGTCGAGTACCTGCTCGACGAGGAGGGTGTGCCGCGCTTCACCGAGCTCAACGGCCGCTTCTACGGCGGCATCGCGCTGGCGGACCGCGCGGGCGTCAACGTCGCCGCCGCGTGGGCGCGCCTGGCGACCGGTCGCGCGGTGGCGCCGTCGCCGGCGCAGCGCGTCGACGCGCGCTTCCAATGGCTGAACCGCGATCTCGCCGCCTCGCGCCACGCGGAAGGCGTGCGCGGCATGGCGACGGCGCTGGCGCTGGCGCCGGGCAGCGCCCACAGCATGTTCGCGCGCGGCGATCTGGGTCCGGTGCTGCGTTTCTATGTGCCTGAAATGGGGCGGCGCGCGGCTGCGCGTGTGGGCCTCGGACACAGCAGTGGCTGACGCGCCCGTGAGCACGCACGATCATTCGGAGCTGGCTCGCAACGTGCGCCTGCACCTCGGCGCGATCGACCCGGCGGGGCTCAGCCGCAAGGTGCGAGGCGTGCTGCAGGCGCGCCCGGTGCCGAGCGCGCCGACCCGCGCCGCGCAACGGATCGCGATGAAGCTCGGGCGCCTGGACTGGGAGCAGACGTGGCTCGCGCGGCTGATCGAGGCGCGCAGGAGCGTGCTCGGCGCGGCGGCGGCCTCAGGGCCCCCCCGCTTCCTCGTGCGTGTCGACGAGTTCCCGTACTACACAGCGTTCGACCGCCCGCAGGACATCGACATGTCACGCCGCTTTCACGACGTGCTGGCCGGCGCGGGCGTGGCGCATCTGATGTCGGTGCTGCCGCAGCTGACACACGCGCCGCTGAGCGTCGACGCCAGCGGCGGCCGCGCGCTCGGCCCGCAGGAGATCGCGATGCTCGAGCAGATGCGCCGCGACGGCGTCACGTTCGCCCAGCACGGTGACACGCACCGCACGCGCTTTGCGAGCCCGCGCCGGCGCTCGGAGCTGTGTGGCCTCGACGCGGACGCGCTGGCGGCGCTGCTCGAGGACGGGCGCCAGCGGCTGCTGGCGGCGGGCGTCGGCGAGACGCGCGTGTTCGTGCCGCCGTTCAACCGCTTCGACGCCGCTCAGTACCCGCTGCTGGCGGATCGCTTCGAGATCATCTGCGGCGGCCCCGAGAGCATCGCGCTGATGGGCTTCCACGGCGGCCCGCTGTGGCGCGACGGAGCGGTCTACCTACCGTGCTACGCGCCGCTGTATGCCGACGCGCGCACCGTCCTGCCGATGGCCGAGCGACTGATCGCGCAGGCGCCGGGCACGTGGATTCCGATCGTCCTGCACACCTCGTGGGAGCAGGCGGACGACTTCCGTTCGCTGGCGCGGCTGGCCGAGCGGATCGCACCGTACACGGCGAGCTGGGAGGAGCTGCTTGCGGCGGTGCAGCGCAGCGGCGAGACGGCGGACGCGGGCGCGCCGGCGTGAGCGAGATGCTCGCGGTCGAGCTGGTCGACGATCTCGACGCGGCGCGCGTGCTGGCGCCGGCGTGGGATGCGCTGGCGGTCGAGCAGGCACTGCCGCTGTGCGCCCCCGGCTGGATGCTCGCCTGGTGGCAGCAGCTGGCGCCGGCGGGCAGCGAGTTGCGGATCATCGCGCTGCGCGACGGCGAGCAGCTGGTCGCGCTGGCGCCGTGGTTCGTCGGACACGGGCCCTCCGGGCGCGTGGACGTGCGCTTCCTCGGCGCCGAGATCTCCGACCGTGTCGACATCCTGTGCCTGCCCGGGCGCGAGCCCGAGGTGCGCAACGGGCTGCTCGGCGCGATCGCGCAGATGCGCCCGCGCCCGGATCTGATCGCCTTCGAGGCGGTGCCGGCGCGTTCGCAGTGGACCAGGCGGCTCGCCGCCCGCAGCCCGCGGCTGACGCGCTACCGCAACTCGCTGCTGCCCGCACCGTCGGTGACGCTGCCCGCGGGCGCGCCGGAGGCGTGGCTGGCGGCGCGCTCGAGCAACTTTCGCAGCCAGATGCGGCGCATGCGCCGGCGGCTGGCGGAGCGTGGCGGCCTGGTGCGCCAGATCGTTGACCCCGCCGAGCTCGGCCCGGCCGTCGACGCACTGCTGCGCCTGCACGCGGCGCGCTGGGAGGATCGCGCGCCGTCACATCTGACGGCGCCGGGGGTGCGCGAGATGCTGCACGAGGCGGCGGCCGCGCTCGGGCCCGACCGGCTGCGCCTGTGGACCGCCGAGATCGACGGCGAGCTGATCTCCGTGCAGCTGTTCCAGGCGGCGGGCGGGCAGATCAAGTACTGGAACGGCGGCTGGATGGAGCAGCACGCCGACGTCAAGCCGACGATGCTGACGATCCTCGCGGCGCTCGAGGACGGCATCGCCCGCGGCGAGCACGGTCTCGATCTCGGCGCCGGCACGCACCCTTACAAGCTGCGCTTCGCCGACGGCGATGAGCCGCTGAGCTGGGGCGGGGTGATCGTGCGCAACGGGCGCTGGCCGCGGACGCGCGCCGAGCTCGCGCCGCGGGTGCTGCGCTATCGCGCCAAGCGCGCGGTCCTGGCGCTGCCGGCGCCGGTGACCGAGCGCATCGAAGCCGCGGTCTCCACGCGCCACGCGGCCGAGTAGCGCGCAACAATGTCGGTTGCGCAACGCTTTCACTCCAGAACGCCTAAAGCGCGCCGCGCGCGGCGCCGACACCAAGAGTGGGGATGCAAACGCCACTGACACCGCTGGTCGTCCAGTACCTGTACGTGCACGAGCCCGATGAGGGCTTCTACTACCCGAGCGCGCGCACGGCCTCCTCCTCGGCGGCGGTCGCGACGCGTTACCTGGAGTGCGCGCTGACGCAGGCGGCGACGCTGCGGCTGCGCACGCTCGACGTCGAGCTCGCGCTGGCGACGAACATCCGCGACCGCGGCGCGCTGGGGCGCGTCGGCGGCGAACTGCTCGAGCGCATCGAGGAGATGGGCGTGCGGATCCTGGAGACCGAGTACCGCCATCGCCCCAAGCCCGGCACCGAGGTGTACGTGTCCTCGCGCTACGTGCTCGACGCGATCCTGTCTTCGAGCGACGGCCAGCCGCCTGAGCGCGAGATCTGGCTGACGGACCTGGACTGCGTGTGGTCGGACCCGCAGATCGTGTTCGCGAGCGCGCCGCCGCCGTCGGAGATCGGCTGCGTCTACATCGGCTATCCGCCGGACTGGGACACGGTCGGCTTCGAGGTGCACGGCCGCACGCGCAGGGCGATCGGCGAGCTGGCGAGGGCGATGGGCGAGGCGGAGGAGGTGCCGCCGTGGGTGGGTGGCGAGCTGATCGCCGGGACGCCCGCCGCGCTGCGCGAGCTGGTGAGCGTCTGCGAGGAGCTCGACGCCGGGCTCGAGGCCGAAGGCAAGACGCTCCCGAACGAGGAGCAGATCCTGTCGCTGGCCGGGGCGATCGGGCGCGTGCACTTCCGCGACCTGTCGCACGTCGCCAGGCGCCTGAGCACCGGCCCACGCGCCCGCGCGGCCAAGCCGGAGGACCCGCTGGCGATCGGGCTGTGGCACCTGCCGTCCGAGAAGGGCCTGAGCCTGCGCCGCACCGCCCGCCAGATCCTGCACGGACGCACGCGCAGCCTGCGACGCGACCTCAGCGATCCGGCACGCACGGCGCGGCGCTTCAACGTCGCCGGCACGGGCCCGGTGCGGCGCCTGCGCGACGACGGCTGGATCGTTGCGCAGCGCGTGCGCAGCTAGCTCAGGTGGTGCGGATGATCAGTACCGAGCAGGGTGCGTGGTGTGACACCTTGTTCGGGACCGAGCCCAGCAGGAAGCGCTTTGCACCGGTCATGCCCTTGTTGCCGACGACGATCAGGTCGGCTTCACGCTCTTCGGCGATGTCGAGGATCGCATCCGCGGGGTCGCCCTGGCGCGGGTACACGTCGACCGCGACGCCGGCCTCACGGCCGATCGCCGCGGCGGCCTCGAGCGTCGCATCGACGTCCTCGCGCGGGTTGATCGCCCACTGCAGGTCCTCGGGCGCCTGCCGGCGTTCCTCGCTGAGCCGCTGGGCGGGCACCGGCTCATAGGCGCTGACGAGCTCCAACTTGGCGCCGACCGCGCGTGCGAGATCCACCGCCTGGCGCACGGCCTGGTTGGCCGTGTCCGAGCCGTCGGTTCCAACCACGATCGATTTGAACATGTCGACGATGATATCCCTGCGCAGGCACGGCAAGTGAACAATTGGGCTCCGCGACGCCGACTAGATTGAGGCGAGCATGATCGACCTGCACTGCCACGTCCTGCCGGGCATCGACGACGGACCGGAGACGATCGAGGGCTCGGTCGAGCTGGCGCGGACGGCGCTCGCCGCGGGCATCCAAACGCTTGTGGCCACCCCGCACGTGAACGCCCGCACGCCGAATGACGCGGCGACGATCGCGGAACTGGTGGCGAGCGTCAATGAGCGGCTCGCCCTGGAAGGGGTCGAGCTCGAGGTGCTTGGAGGCGCCGAGATCGCGATGACCCAGCTGGGCGAGATCGCGCCGGCGGAGCTGGGGCGGCTGGGCCTCGGCGGCGGGCGCTGGCTGCTGGTGGAGCCGCCGTTCACGCTCGTCGCGACCGGCCTGCAGGACCTCGTGCTGGGACTGCAGCACCGCGGCCACAGCGTCGTGCTCGCGCATCCGGAGCGCTGCCCGGCGCTGCACCGCGACCGCAAGATCGTGCCCGCGCTCGCCGACGCCGGCATCCTGATGTCGGTCACGGCCGGCTCGCTGGTCGGGCGCTTCGGCGGCGAGGTGCGCCGCTACGCGCTCGAGCTGGCGCGCGAGGGGCTGATCCACAACGTCACCTCCGACGCCCACGACAGCGTCAAGCGCCCGCCGGGGCTGGCGCTCGAGCTCGAGCAGGCCGGCCTCGCGCCGCTGGCCGACTGGCTCACGTGCCTGGTGCCGGAGGCGATCCTCGAGGACGAGCTGATCCCGGCGCGACCGAGCAGCGCCGGCGCGGGCTCTTCACGACGCGCGTGGCGCCTGCGGCGCTGAGGCAGCCTTCAGCGCCGCGGGGAGACCGCGCAGTGGCTGGCGTGCAGCAGCCACACGCCGACGCTTTCGTGCACCTGGACGTGGCAGTGCGCGCGCGCCCAGGCGACGGCGGCGCCTTGCTTCGGATCAACCTGGAGCTCGACGTCCACCTCGGAGACGACCATCCAGACGCTGCCGCCACCCACACGCGCGAGGCGCGCGAACTCGGCGGCGCTCGGCGGGCCGTCGGGCACGCTGCCGTAGCCGGTGGGGTCCTTGAAGCCGACGAAGCCATGCGGCAGCGGCTCGTCGTGCCACTCCTGCGCGATCAGCTGGCCACCGGGGGCGCGGAGGGCGTGGTCGTAGTAGCCGAGCGACGGCAGCACGAGCGCGTTGTCGACGATCAGCGGCTGAGCGGCGGCGCGTTCGGCGCGGAGCACGGCGGCGATCGGCGGCCAGTCCTCCTGCAGGTGGCTGCGCTGGCGCACGTCGGCGAGGCCGCCGACGACGATCAGCACGACGGCCGCGGCGACGGCCGTGACGGCGCCGGGGCGGCTGTGCCACAGCTGCTCGACGGCGATCGCGACCGCCAGGCACAGGCCGGGCAGCGACAGGATCGCGTAGCGCGGGAAGAAGACGGGCTCGACCAAGGAGACGACGAGCAGCACGGCGGCCGGCACCAGCCCCCAGCAGAGGGCGATCGCCAGCGGCGCGGCGCCGGCGTGCGAGCGCGAGCGCGCGATCACCCAGACGGCGGCAGCAACCAGCACGGCGGCGGCGGCAAGCGTCGCCCAGCGCACGGCGGTGATCCCGGAGAAGCCGGCGCTGAATTCCTGGACGGCGTAGGTCACGAGCGAGCGGTCGGTCTTCGGTAGCCAGTAGAGCGCGTCGCGACGGCTGCGCGAGATCACGGCGGCGACGGCGAGCGGCAGGCAGCAGACGAGCAGCGCGAGCAGCGACCACAGCCAGCGCCTGACCCCGCCACGCCCGGCGCGCCACGCGACGAGCGCCTGCGCCGGCAGTGCCAGCGGCGCGGCGAAGATCTCGCTGTAGGCGAGCAGCGTCATCGCGGCGACGTAGAGGACCCACATGCGGCGCTCGCCGTGGCGCTCGCCGCGGCGCTCGAGCGCGCGCGGCAGCGCGCCGAAGGCCAGGCACGCGGCGAGCACGACGAAGGCGTACGCGCGCGCCTCCTGGCTGTACCAGACGGCCATCGGGTTGACGGCGAGCAGGGCCGCGGCGAGCAGGGCGGCGGCGGGGGTGGTGTAACGCCGCGCCGCCCACCACAGCGCGGGCACGCTCAACGTGCCGGCGAGCACCGCCGGCAGGCGCAGCAGCGTGACGCCGCTGCCGAAGATCCGGATTAGCGGCCACAGCACGATCGAGTAGACGGTGCCGTTGGCTTCCCAGCCGAACAGCTTGAGCATCTGCCCGAAGCTGCGCTGGGCGAGCGCGAACGAATAGGTCTCGTCGGTGAACAGGCTGCGCGAGAGGCTCGAGAGGCGCAGCACCAGCGCGAGCGCGGTGAGCGCCGCGAGCACGACCGCCTCGCGGCGTGCGAGCGCCGGCATCCGCGACGCTGCTGGTCGTGTGAAGACGGCGGCGGCGGACACTAGGCCAGCTTGACGATCGCGATGACCATGCCGATCAGGACGAACACGACGATCGCGATTTGCAGCCAGATCCACGTTTGCGGCATTGCCGCGAAGCCTACTTGCGGGGGCAGACCCGGCGCGGACACTGGTGCCCGCCACTATCGTGTGGTGCATGCACGAGCGCGTCCACAGGGCGGCCGCCGCGCTGGTACTCGCGTTGTGCGTGCTGGCGTGGGCGCCGGCGGCCGGCGAGGCCCACGCGGGCAAGCCGGCAGCGGCCTCCTCGACGCTGCTCGCGGGGGTGAACATCCCGGGCGTCGGCGAGCAGTCGAGCCCAGCGCAGGCCGACAGCACGATCGCGCAGGCGCGCGCGCTGCACGCGAAGGTCGTGCGCACCGAGGTTCCGTGGTCGCTGCTGGAACCACAGCAGGGGCAGATCGAACCCGGTGCGCAGGCATTCCTCGACCGCCTCGTCGCGGACGCCGCGGCCGCGCACATCGGCGTGATCATGGTCGTCGACAGCACACCGTGCTGGGCCTCGGCGGCACCGAGCGCGCTGCTCGCGGGCTGCAACCCGCTCGCTGACGGCGCCGCCAAGTCCTGGCCGCCGAGCAACCCAGCCACGTATGCCACGTTTGTCGCATACCTCGCGCGCCGCTACGGCCCGGACCTGGCGGCGATCGAGGTGTGGAACGAGCCGGACCAGTCCAACGAAGACTATTTCGCGGGCCCGAACAAAGCCGAACGCTACGCGGCGGTGCTGCGGGCGGCGTATCCGGCGATCAAGGCCGCCGACCCGAGCGTGCCAGTGCTGGCGGGGTCGCTGGTCGGCTCCAACGGCGCGTTTCTACGGCTGCTGTACGCGGCGGGCATCAAGGGCTACTACGACGGCCTGTCGGTGCACTTCTACACGCTGACGCTCGGCTCGCTGCGCTCGATCCGCGAAGCGCAGCTGGCAGCGGGCGACACGAAGCCGTTGTGGCTCGACGAGTTCGGCTGGACGAGCTGTTGGCCGCACGAAAGCATCCAGCAGGAACAGGGCTGCGTGACGCCGCAGATCCAGGCGCGGAACCTGTCGGACACGTTGCGCACGCTCGCGCGCACGCCGTTCGTGGCGGCGGCGGTCGCGTACAAGCTGACGGACTCGCCCCGCGAAGACTTCGGGGTGCTCTCGACGAGTGGCGCCCGCAAGCCGTCGTTCGCGGCGTTCGCGAGCGCCGTCAGCTCGCCGTTCGGGAGCATCAGCCCGATCACCTTGAAGCTGCGCCGCAAGGGCAAGCAGGTGCTCGCCAATGGCTCCGGCCCGGTGGGCGACTACATGCGCCTGGAAGTTTTCCGCGGCAAGACGCTGCGCTACTGGGTGATCTTCACCCTGAACCGCTCCGACGAATACTCCTTCAAGCTGCCGGCGGCGCTCGGCACGCACGGTCTGCGCGTGCGCGTGTTCCAGTACTGGAGCGGGCTGGCGCACGCGACGCAGAAGACGATTTAGAGAGCGGCCAGCCGGCTTCGCGTCGCGGCCGGGCCCCGTGGGGCGGATGCGCGCGTCGGCGCCGCCTCGCCGCTACTCGGCGTTGCGGAACAGCGCGACGAACGTCAGCGTGAGGATCTTCAGGTCGAGGCCGAGCGACCAGTGTGCGATGTAGTAGTTGTCCCACTCGACGCGCTCGGCGAGCGAGGTCTGTCCGCGCAGCCCGTGCACCTGCGCCCAGCCGGTGATCCCGGACTTGACGCGGTGACGATCGCCGTAGCGGATGATGTCCTGCCTGAACAGCTCCACGAACTCCGGGCGCTCGGGGCGCGGGCCGACGAGGCTCATGTCGCCGCGCAGCACGTTGAACAGCTGTGGCAACTCGTCGAGCGAGGTGCTGCGCAGGAAGCGTCCGACGGCCGTACGGCGGTCCTCGCCCTCGACGCCGCCGGGTGCGGTGTCGCCCCCGAGCAGGAAGTCGAGCGCGTTTGTGGCGGCCTCGGCGCCGTCCGCGGACGCCTGCTCGAGGCGCATCGAGCGGAACTTGTAGAAGCTGAAGACCTTGCCGTCGCGGCCAACGCGGCGCTGGCTGAAGAGCGCGGGGCCGGGGCTCGACAGGCGCACGGCGAAGGCCGAGAGCAGGATCACGGGTGAGAAGACGATCAGCAGCGTCAGCGCGAGCACGCGGTCGGCCGCGTGCTTGAGCGCGAACTGCAGGCCGTCGGGGTCGACGGCCTCGAACGACAGCAGCGGCAGACCGCCAACCGTGTCGTAGCCGACACGATCGTTGATCGTGTCGAACATGCGCGGCACCACCGAGACTTCGACGCCGAGCTCCTGGCAGCGCTGGATCAGGCGACTGATGCGCGCGTCGGCGACGGAGGAGAAGGCGACGATCAGGCGCGTGACGCCGGTGCGCCGCACGGTCTCATCGAGATCGTCGATCGTGCCGAGCACCGGCACGTCGCGCCCGCCGACCTCGGCCACCGAGCGGGGGTCCTCGTCGAGGAAGCCGATCGGGACGAGCCCGTACTCGGGGTGGGACTCCAAGCGCCGCGCGACCTGCGCGCCGACGACGCCCGCGCCCATGATCAGGACGGACTTGCCGACGAGGTGGCGGGTGCGTGCCACGCGCTGGGCGGACGACAGGATCACGCGCCCGGCGCCGACGCCGATCAGCGCGAACAGCCAAGCGCGCAGCCAGTCTGACTGGTTGGGCAGCTGGCCGTTGACGAGGATGCCGAGCGTGGCGACGGCCATCGCTGCGACGGACACGCCGCTGAGCACGGGCACCATGCCGTCGAGCACGAGCGCGCGTAGTCGCGTGCGATAGAGGCCGCGGAGGTAGAAGAGCGCCATCACGAACAGCGGCAGCGCGAGCAGCGGCGCGCGCATCGAGGAGACGTGGAGCGTCGCTTCCACACCGCCGAGCGCCAGGATGACCGCGATGCAAAGCACCACGAAATCGACCACCGGGCGCACGATTCCCCAGCCGGGGCCCTCGAGCGTCCACTGCAGCGGTCCGGTGAACGGGCCGTGCCACAGCGCCCTCGGCTCGGGCGCGTCGTGCGTCAGCTCGCCGCGAAGCGGAAGCGTCGTGGAGGTCTGCCGTGTGACTCTGGTGCTGTCCATGGAGAGGATGGCTTTCTTTGCCCTACTTGACTACTCGGGTCCTGCGTCGCATCGCTTTAGCCGTGCCCCCCACCTAACCGGGCTGGCGTACCAAAGCCCGGGTGAGTGCCGCCGTCAAAACGAGCGCCCCCAGAGCGAGCAGTATGTAGAGCACATCGGCGCCCGACAGCCCCAGCGTGCCGCCGGAGCCGGCCGCGGCGCTCGTGGCGGCCGCGGCGACGAGCGCGCGCGAGTGCCCGCCGCGGCCCGCATGCTCCGCCGCATCGGCCGAGCTCGCGGCTCCGCGGTGTCTCGCTTTCGCGGCCGACGTGTCGCTGCTCGCGCCGGCGCCGCTCGCGCCGGCTGCGCTCGCGCCGGCCGCGCCGCTACCCACGGAGCCTTCGCGGCCGGCACCGCCCGCAGCACCCGAGCTCGAGCCGTGCCCGCCCGAGCCACCGCCGCCGCGGCCTGCCAGGACGCCGGATCCGAGGATCGCCTGATTGCCCTGGCCAGGGCCGCCGTAGCCGCTGAGCAACGGGCCGGCGAGCGCCGCCGCGGGGAACATCGACGAAACGGTCAGCAGCGCGAAGATCGCGGTGATGGTCAGGCGCTCGCGTCTCATGCATCCGTGCCCTTAGAACCTTTCTGGCTCGAGCAAGTTGTGCTCCTGTCCCTGCCAACTTCCAATCCGTCTTCTCGACCCCCCTATCGCCAGTCCCTTGAGCGTACAGGCGCTGTCATCGACGAATCGACGATTATCTCGAACACGCTAGCGAAGGTTGACAGTCATGTCGAGCGATTTTCTCCTGTGTTGGCGAGAATAAACGTAAGAACTATGCGAGCTGCTCAGCTTTGAGCAGGATCGACCGGTTCAGTTCTTCGATGTCGACGCGGCCGCCGCGACGCACGCGCTCCCAGGCTTCGCGGGTGAGCGGTTCGCGCGGGTCCAGACGCACGGCCCGCGCGAGCAGCGCCAGCGCCGCCGCGTGCCGGCCGCGCGCGGAGGCGATCGCGCCGCGCTCGAGCGTCGCGTAGGCGTCGCTGGGGGTGCGCGCGAGCGCGAGCGCGAAATCGTGGTCGGCGCGTTCCAGTTCGCCGTAGCGCAGGGCGATGTTGCCCGCGACCACGTAGGGCTCGTCGCTCAGCGGGTTCAACCCCGCGGCGTCGTTCAGCCGCGAGTAGGCAGTTTGCGGCGCGCGCGTCCACACCTTGGCCGCGCTCTGCACCTCCAGCTGGCTGAGCCACGGCGCCGCCAGCGCGACCGCGGCGGCGAGCCCCAACAGCGCGACGGCGGTGATCGCGACGTAGGCGCGGCGCCGCCGTCGCTGATCGCGCGGCGCGGCGCCCGCCGGCGCGAGCGCGCAGGCGAGGCCGAGCATCGCGAAGGCAGGGGCGCCCAGGCCGGCGAACTCCCAGAACCAGTCGACGGAGCCGTGGACCAGCCAGTAGCCGAATCCGGCGAGCGCGGCGCCGGCGACTCCGCGCGCGAGCGGATCCGGCCTGTGCAGCGCGCGCGCCGCGGCGACGAGCGCGGCGCCGAGGCCGACGATCGCCAGCAGCATCCCCACCAGCCCGGTCTGCGACAGCGTGCGCAGCTCGACGCTGTGCGGATAGTGGGGCGTCTCGTCGCTGCGCCCGTGCACGAGGTACTGCTGTTCGAAGTTGTCCGCGCCGATGCCGACGAGTGGATGGTGCAGGAATTCGTCGAGCGCGACGCGGTAGAAGTCGTAGCGGTTGCTGCCCAGCCCGCTCGTGAGGCGGCTGCCGCTCCTGTTGTCTTCGGCGTAGCCGCCCTTGAAGCTGTGCCAGCCTTTTTCGACGCGCGTAACAGGGTTGCCGGCGGCGGCGAGCCCGCCGGCGATCACCGCCACGAGCGTCACCACGGCGAGCACGCGGACGCCGACGCGCACGCGGCTGCGCGTGCCCTCGCCGAGCCGCATCTCGACGGCGGCCCCGAGCGCCACGACGACACACACGCCGAGCGCCGCGAGGAACATCGCGGTGGTGGCGTGGTGCAGGGTGCTCGGCACGACGAATCCGTTCTCGAGTCGATCGCCGACGTGGAGCACGGCGGGCGCCGCCACGGCGATGCCGGCCGCGACTGCAAGCAGCAGCGCGAACGTGCGGGTGCGCCCGGGAAGCAGCGCGAACACCAGCACGACCATCACCGGCGTCGCGAACAGCGAGCCGCGGCTCTGGCTCAGCAGCGCGACCTCCGCCAGCAGCACGGCGCCGCCGGCGAGCACGCCGCGCAGGGCCCACGGCAGGCTGCGCTCGCGCGCGAGCAGTAGCGCCGGCCAGAACGCCATCAGCCACTGGGCGGCGTTCGCGTTGGCGTAGCCGCTCGGGTATTCCAGGCGTCCGCCTCCGAGCAGCGTCTGCAGCGCGGCGGCGCCGGCGGCGTCGACGTGCAGCGCCACGAACGCCGCCAGCGCGATCATCGCGAGCGTCCACACGCACAGCAGCAGCGCCGCGGTGACGCCTGTCTGACGCCAGCTCGCGAACAGCGCGAACACCGCCAGATACAGGAGCGTCCGGTTCGCGCCTTCCAGCGCGTCGCCAGGCACCGCCGCCCACAGGATCGAGAGGTAGCTGAGCGCGGTGTAGGCGGCGAGCGCGGCGAGCGCGACGCGCACCGGCCCGGGAACCTCGGACAGGCGCAGCGGCACGATCCCGAGCGCGATGCCGAGCGCGACCAGCACGACCAGCGCCCCCGGCGCCCAGTGGGTCACCGGATAGCCCGCCTGGCTGGTCGCCCAGACGATGAACAGCACGACCACGGCCAGCGCGGGAACCGTCGCCGGCGCCTCGCGCAGCGAGGCCGTGAGCTTGGCCGTCATCGAGCGGACAATAATCACCGGCGTGGAGGACTCCGCCCAGTTCGTCGCCTTCTACGACGCCGCCTACGCGCAGGCGCCGGCGGACGCGGCCCTGTATTCGCGCTGGCGCGCGCTCGGCGCGGTCGGCAAGGCCGACCACGTGACCGCCCTGTGCGCGCGCGCCGGCGTGTGGAGCGGCGGGAGTCCGAGCAGCACGCTCGAGGTCGGCTGCGGCGACGGCGCACTGTTGTGCGAGCTACACCGGCGCGGCTTCGGCGGCGTGCTGTCCGGCGTCGAGATCACGCAGGCGGCCGTCGAGATCGCGCGCTCGCGAGCGGAGATCGAGTCGGTCGAGCTCTACGACGGCGCGCACCTGCCGGCTGGCGACGGCGTCTACGAGCTCGGCGTCGTCTCACACGTGCTCGAGCACGTGCCCGACCCCGCGGCGCTGCTCGCGGAGGTCGCCCGCGCCTGCGACGCGGTGCTCGTCGAGGTGCCGCTCGAGGCCAACTGGTCGGCCAGGCGCGCGGGCAAGCGCGCGCACGCGGCCGAGGTCGGACACGTGCAGCGATTGGATCGCGCCGCGATCCGCGCGATCGTCGCACGCGCGGGGCTGTCGATCGCGGCCGAGCTCGAGGACCCGCTGCCGCTGGCTGCGCACCGCTTCTTCGCGCGCAGCGCCCGCGCGCGGGCGTCAGCGACCGGCAAGTGGGCGCTGCGCAGCGCCGTGCACCGACTGTGTCCGGCGCTCGCGCGGCGGCTGTTCACCGTTCACTACGCGTGCCTGTGCGTGACGCCGGGCGCGTAACGGCGGAGAACAGCAGCGACAGCACCGTGCCCATCAGCTCGTCCGGAACCGCGTCGGGGTCCGCGAGCTTCTGGCGCGCGATGCCGTCGGCGAGCGCGTCGATCGCGACCGCGAGCTGCTCGGCCGGCAGGGCGAGCTCGAGGTCGAACTCGCGCACGCCGTCGGCGATCAGCTGTGTCAGCACCTGGCGCATCTGCGCAAAGCGCTCGGCCACCTTCGGGCGCACGGCGGCGTCGCGCACGCCGTAGGCCCAGAACTCCATGAACAGCAGCAACAGCTCGGGCTCGCGGTCGATCATCGTCATCCACTGACGCGCGCCACCCGTCGCGCGTTCGGTGATCGACGCGCGCTCGCGCACCGCGTCGGCGATCTCGCGGGCGTGCTCGTCGATCTCGCGCTCCATCAGCGCCAGGAACAGGTCCTCCTTGCCGTCGAAGTTCGAGTACAGGGCACCGGTCGAGAAGCCCGCCTCCGAGGCGATCTCCTCGACACTGGCGCCGTGAAAGCCGCTGCGCGCGAACACCCTGCGCGCCGCCGCCAGCAGCCGGTCGCGGGTGTGCGCGCGACTCTGCTCGCGCGTCATGCGCCCGCCGGCCGCGTCGCGCGTCTCGCTCTCCACACGCGTCGCCGTCCGTGTCCCCGGTGGCTGCAGCCCGCGATCCTCGCTCTCCATAAATTAATCGTACTTGACAGCGCTCGTTATTCCGATAACGTTCGTTATCCGATTCCGACCTGCCGAGCGAAGGAGCAAAGACGATGGCGACCGCGACCAGCACGACACCGGCAGACTCGAACGGCCTGGCGAGCCTGCCCAGCGACGCGATCTCCTACGAGGACCTGTACGCGCGTTGGGAGCGCGGCAACTGGTCCGCCATGGAGCTCGACTTCACCGAGGACGCGCGCCAGTGGCGCGAGGACTTCACCGAGTTCGAGCGCACCGCTGCGATCTGGAACTACTGCCTGTTCTTCTGGGGCGAGGACGCCGTCGCCGACAACCTGTCGCCGTACATCGACGCCGCCCCGCTCGAGGAGCAGAAGTACTTCCTGACGACCCAGCAGGTCGACGAGGCGCGCCACGCGGTCTTCTTCAAGCGCTTCATGCAGGAGGTCTGCGGCATCGGCGACGGCACGATGGCGAGCGGCCTGCAGGCGATCAAGCCGCAGCTCACTCCCGGCTTTCGCAAGATCTTCGACCGCCTCGACCGCATGG
The DNA here is from genome assembly GCA_963838405.1 of uncultured Solirubrobacteraceae bacterium. Taxonomy (GTDB): domain Bacteria; phylum Actinomycetota; class Thermoleophilia; order Solirubrobacterales; family Solirubrobacteraceae; genus Palsa-744. The sequence continues at coordinate 38,564 of CAWIRA010000003.1, forward strand.
CCGACGAACTCCGCGCCGATCACTCACCGGCCAAACTCGCGGCCGCCGTGACCCTGTACCACATCGTCGTCGAGGCTTCGCTCGCGCAGCCCGGCCAGCACTTCATCTGCAGCTACCTCGAGCAGCGCGACCAGCTCCCGGCGTTCCGCGCCGGCATGGCGAACATCGCCGCCGACGAGCAGCGCCACATCGGCTTCGGCGTCAAGCTGCTCGCCGATCTCAATCGCGAAGACCCCGTCGGCGTCCCGAAGGCGGTCGCCGGCCTGCTGCAGGACGTCACGCGCTACACCGCGCAGGTGCTGATGCCGCCCGGCTGGGACGAGAGCTACATCACCGTCTTCGGCTCCACCTACGACGAGGTCGGCGTCGAAGGCATCACGTCGATGACGACCAAGCTCCGCTCGGCGGGCCTCGCCGTCGAGACCCTGCCCGGGCCGCCGATCCTGCCGCCCGGCCTCGAGCCGCTCGAGCTGACGCAGCGCGGGCGCACGCTTGCCAAGGCCGGCGTGCTGGGCGTCCGCGAAGGCCCCACCAAGCGCGACCCCGAGACCATCGCGCTGCTGTTCGACATGATCCGCCGCCAGGTCAACCCCAAGCACGGGCTGACCCGGCCCACCACGTTCCAGTGGGAGTTCACCGACGCCGACGTCCCCACCTGGCACCTGACCGTCAACAACGGCTCGAGCACCGTCGAGCAGGGCAAGGCCCCCCACGCCGACGTGCGCCTGCGCCTCTCCTGGCAGGACTGGGTCGACATCGTCGGCGAGCGGCTCGACCCGCTTCGCGCCCTCGCCACCGGCAGGCTGCGCCCGCGCGGCAACCCGCTCGCGCTGCGACGCCTCGGCAAGGTCTTTCCGCGCGCGTGAGCTAGAAGGCCCAGCGAAAGGCGGGCAAGCGCTGGCCGAGGATGCCCTGCGTGACGGCCGGGCCCGTGTATGCGGTGCCCACAACGAAGCGCATCACCGGGCCAAAGCTCTCGACCGCCGGCGCCCCGACGAAGTGGAGCCCCGCAATCGATGACTCGAGCCCCCTGGACAGCAGCGGCGAGCCGTTGCTGGTCCGCAAGCTTGCGGCCAGCTCGGCGCTCAGGAACGGGTAGCGCCCGACGTCGACCCTGTAGCCGGTCCCAAGCAGTACGTGATCCACACCACGCTCGGACCCGTCGTCGAGGCACAGCCGCACCTGCCCGCCCTCCTCGCGTGCGGACACAACGGCTCGCGAGAGGCTGATTTTGACGTCGCGCAGCCGGCTCGGGAGCCACTCGGCGCCCGCCGGAAGCAGACAGCGACTCGTCACAGATCCACGCACACCGCGCGGGAACACGCGCAGCACGTCAGGCGCCGCGCCGAGCCAGCTGGAGAAGCGCCCGCCCACCCCGGTCGGCGCGCGACGCCAGTGCAAGCCGGTCCGCGCGCGCCACGTTTCCCTGGGCGGCTTCTCGACGCTCGGCACCGTCGCAGCGGGCGCGCCGCCGTTCGGGTGCACATCGCTCCAGTCGCCCAGCCACACGATCCCCGGCTCGCGCCCGATCACCTCCACCTTCGCGCCGGCCTCGTGCGCGATCGCGGCGCCCTCGAGCGCGCTCTGCCCAAGCCCCACCACCGCTACCGACTTCCTTGCCAACGTCGCCATCTCCGGCGCGCTCGACGCATGCGAGACGAGCGCCGGCGCGACGCCGTCGAACACCGGCGGCGTGTAGGCGAACGGGGCGATCCCGGCCGCCACCACAACGCGGCCGGCGCTCACGCACTCGCCGTCGGACAGCGTCAGCTCGAAGGCGCCGTCGCCGGCCTGTACGCGCGTGACCAGCCTGGGATCGAGATCGGGCACCGCGCGCCGCGTGAACCACGTGCCGTACTCGATGAAGTCCTCGACCGGGAGCGGGCTGCGCAGCTCGCAGCCCTTCTCCGCTACCCAGCGGGACAGTGAAAGCTCCTGTCGAGGACTGCTGATGCTCGACGCACGCAACGGAGAGCGAAGCAGCATCGCGCGCGGCATCGTGTCGCGCCAGAATGCCATCGCGTCGCCGAAAGCCACGGCCGGCACGCCCGCGTCGCGCAAGTGCGCGACCGTCGACAGGCCGTGAGGACCGGCGCCGATGACGACGACCGGGGAGCTTGGCGAGATGCGTGTGGACATTTCAGTGGCGATCGGGCGCTATGGGCGATCCATTCTCAAGCGTTAACGGCCACAGCGAGCCAAAAGACGCAAACAGCGCCAAAAGATAAATGGATCGCCGATCGCACCGGTAGGTGACTCACATAGCGGCCGCGGGCCACGGATCCCGTACGCTCGCGCGCCGGAGCGACGATGGTAAACGGGCACAGATCAGCCGGGCCGCAATGGCCACACGTAGTCATCCTCGATCCGTTCACCGCGGGACTGGCGGCGGCCCGTCGGATGGTGCGGCTGGGCGCGCACGTGACGATGCTGGTGGACCCGTGCGACATGTTCGTCGATCGCACCCGCGGCGTGCACAGCATCGTCTCGCCGTTTGGAGACGACGGCGCGGAGTGGTTCGAGCTACTGCAGCGAATCGCTGCCGCCGGTGATGAGATCGTCGTGCTCCCGACGACCGACCGCAGTTGCGAGCTGCTGCTCGAGAATGCCGAGCGGCTGACGCCCAACGTGCGCATGTTCGAGCGCGGCAGCGTCGCCCACCGGACGCTGATGGACAAGGAGCAGGCGAACGCGATCGCGCGCGCAGCAGGCGTGCGTGTGCCGTGGAGCGCGAACGTGAACAGTCCCGCGGAGATCGAGGCGGCGGTGCTCGAAGCGCCCTGGCCGTGCGTGGTCAAGCCGATCCTCTCGCACGACTGGCGCGCGCGCTACGGCGACGAGCGCGTGTTCCTCGTGGCCGACGCCGACGAGGCGCGGGAGCGGCTGCGCGTGCCGCTGCGGGATGGAACACAGATGATCCTCTGCCAGTACATCCCCGGCGGTGATGACGATGTCGAGGAGGCGATCGTGGTGCGCCTCGCGGACGGCAGCTACCCGGTGCTGTTCGGCTGCCACAAGCTGCGCCAGGACCCACCGGGGTTCGGCGCGACGACCGTCGGCGAGGCTTCGCGCCTGCTCGACACGACCGCGCTCGCCAGGCGCGTGCTCGACGAGGCCTCGTTCGTTGGGGTGGCCGGGGTCGAGACGAAGCGCCACGCGGTCACGGGCGAGCGATGGTTCCTCGAGGTCAACGTGCGGATGCCGGGCCAGTGGGGGCTCGGCGACATATGCGGCGTCGCCGCCACGCAGCGGCTCATCGCCGCGCTCTGCGATCGCCCGCTCGGGCCGCAACCGCCGCTGCACGAGGGGGTCCGCTTCCTGCTGCCGCACCTCGACGCGCACGTGCTGGGCCCCGCGCTCCGCCAGACACCGCCGCTGGGCCGGCCAGCCGCGGCGCTGCGCTTTGCCCGCGCATACGTGGGCGTGCGCGATTTCGGGCTGCTGAACATCCGCGACCCCGGCCCCGGCCTCGCCTGGATGAGCATCATCGCGCAGCGTCGCATCGACGCCCTCAAAGGTCGCATCGCGGCTCGGCGCGTGTGAGCCGGGGGGCCAGCGCGCGCTCATCCGTGCGCCGGCGCTAACCCGGCGAGAACTCGCGCTCGGCCGCCGCTGGTTCCCCACCCTGCCGTTCGGACGCCGGCCCGCCATCCACTGCCGGCGCTTGAGCCTCGCCCGAGGCGCCAGCCGCGCTGGCGACGGCCGGCGACGGCGAGGCTGACTCCGAGCGCAGGGGGTCCGGGCCGGCGCTCAGCCCGTGTGCCGCCGCGGTGGCCGTGGCGGACGCCAGCGCCTGCTCTGGCCCGAACTCACGGGTGGCTCTCGCCGCTGGTAGCAGATGCACCGGCGCTGGCTTAGCCTTCCCGCCGTCGGCGCCCGCGAGCGCGCTGCCGGTATCGCCGCTCAGATCGGCCAGCCCGTATTCGGTATGCGCGGGCACGACCGAAGCCAAGTCGGAGCGGGAGTCCTGGCGGCGACGAGGCGCGTGCTGCGATTCCCGCGCGTGGTGCTGGCCGTCGAGCGCCACGCAGCCGGCGCCGACGCCGAGCGCCAGCACGCAACCGACCGCGAGCTTCGCACCCAACGACCCCGCCCCGAGCAGCCAACCGCCGCCTGCCGCTCCCGACACACCGACCGCTCCCGATGCGCCGGCGGCTGCGGGCGCGCCGGCCGGGCCGCACCTCGACAACGTGCCCCCGAGCCCAGGCGCGGCCCGCCCACCAACGTTTGCGCCTGAGGTGAGGAGCGCGGCGGCGGTGCGCCACGCCAACAGCCCCGGCGGCAGCGCCGCGGCGAGGCCGCGCAGCGAGACCACGTAGGCGCGGCAGGCCGGGCACTGGTTGTGATGCACCAGCGCCAGCCGGTGACGCTCACCATCCGGCTCGAGGATGCCGAACGCCAGCGCGCGCATCAGCGAGGCCTGCTCCTCGCACCAGTCGCCGTCGCAGATCGTGCCAAGCAGCGCTCCAACCTTGGCGGCGACGCCGGGGCGCCCCGGCCCGCGTCCCTCCATCAGCTTGCGCATGCGCGCCTCGCTCATACCCATGCGCGCAGCCGCCTCGCCGCGCGTGAGGCCCTGCAGGTAGCAGAGCGTCGCGGCCTCGCGCTCGCGCGCCCCGAGACGTCCGCGCAACGCCTCGAACACGTGGCGCAGGCGGATGCGCTGGTCGAGCTGCTCGACGAAATCGTCCTCGCAACCATCGTGCCTGCGCTGCCCGAGCTGTCCGAGCTCGCCGAGGCAGCACGCCCGCACGCGGGCACGATGCTCGTCGATCGCGCGGCGGTAGGTCACCACCACCAGCCAGCCCGTCGGGTTCGCGATCTCATCGCCGCCGAGCACGACCGCGTACAGGCCCTGCCACGCCGTCGCGTAGCACGCTTCGAGCTCGTCGCGATCGAGCGTGACGCCGCTCGCGCGCAGCTTGCCGGCGGCGCCCTCCAGCACGCGCTCGCGCAGCGCGTCGAACTCGTCGCGCAATAGACGCTCGGCGCGATGGCGACGGAGGCTCAGCGGGCTCATTGCCCGGGATTATGTAAATTTCAACTACTCGGGGAGTTCAAGAGTTTCGCTATTTGCGCGAGGCTCGCGCGACGCATGTCCTCCCCGCGCCGGTGAGCCCGGTACCACTCGACGACGAGCTCGAGTGCTTGCGACAGCGGCCACACCGGAGACCAGCCGAGCGATCGTTCCGCCGCGCTCGAGTCGAGCGCCAGGTGATCGGCCTCCGGCGGATTGCCTGCCCCGTCGAGCCGCCACTCGAGCTCGTCGTCCCACAGCTCGGCGAGCCGCTGCACGATCCAGCTCACCGGTCGCGCGTCCGCCTCGGCCGGTCCGAAGTTCCACGCGCCCTGCGCCTGCCCTTCAGCCGACGGCTGCCCGTCGTCGCGAGCGAGCAATTGCGCAAGCTGCAGATAGCCGCTGAGCGGGCTGAGCACGTGCTGCCAGGGACGTACAGCGTGGGGGTTGCGAACCAGCAGCGGTGTCGCCGTGTCGACCGCGCGGACCGCGTCTGGGATGAGCCGGTCCTCGCCCCAGTCGCCGCCGCCGATGACGTTGCCGGCGCGCGCGCTGGCGATGCGAGGCGCGTCCTCGCCCGCGAAGAACGAGCGCCGGTAGGCGCCCACGACGAGCTCCGCGCACGCCTTGGAGCTCGAATACGGGTCCGCACCGCCGAGCGCGTCCCCCTCGACGAAGCGGCGTGAGCCACCGGGCGGGTTCTCGTAGCACTTGTCCGAGGTCACGACGACAACGGCGAGCACCTCGCTCCCGAGCTTCGCGAACGGCCTCGAGCACGTTCACGGTACCCATCACGTTCACCTCGTAGGTCATCACCGGATCGAGCAGCGAGCGCCTGACCATCGGCTGCGCGGCGAGGTGCAGCACGACCTCCGGGCGCGCCTGCACGAGCGCGGAGCGTGTCGCCGCGCCGTCGCGCACGTCGACAGCAAGCTGGCGCATCTGCGCGCCGACGTCCGCCAGCTCGAACAGCGAAGGGCGCGTCGGCACCCCTGGCGCGAAGCCGGTGACCTCGGCTCCGAGCGACTGCAGCCACAGCGACAGCCACGCGCCCTTGAAGCCGGTGTGGCCCGTCACGAGCACGCGCCGCCGGCGCCAGAAGTCGGGGTCGATCGCCACGAGGGCGAGTATCTTCACGCAATCGCGACGCCACCGACCCGCACCTCATCCGCCTCGACGTCACCCACACCGCCTGCGCGCGCGGCGATCCTCGGCATCCCGCTGGCGATCTCCGACTATGAGGAGGTGCTCGACTGGATGGACGCGATGATCGCGGCCAACGAGCGCGGGTACATCACCGCCGCTGCCGTCAACCTGGTGATGTCCGCGCAGGAGCAGCCCGAGACGCTGGCGGCGACGCTGGCGGCGACGCTCGCTGTGCCCGACGGCCAGCCGCTGGTGTGGGCGCTGCACGCGCTCGGACACCCCCGCGCCACGCGTGTCTACGGCCCGGATCTGATGTTGAAGTTCTGTGCACGCGCCGCGCAGGCCGGCACGCCGATCTACCTCTATGGTGGGCGCTCTGACGAGGCCAGGGCGCTGCTCGCAGCGCGTCTGAGCGAGCGCTTTCCCGGCCTGCGCATCGCCGGCGGCTCCTCGCCGCCGTTTCGCGAGCTGAGCGCCGAGGAGGACGAGCACGAGATCGAGCTGATCAACGCCTCGGGCGCTGCCGTCGTCTGGGTCGGCACCGGGCAGCCCCGCCAAGAGCAGTGGATGCACCGCATGCGCGCCCGGCTGTCGCCGCCGCTGCTCGTCGGCGTGGGCGCGGCGTTCGACTTCCACGCCGGGCTCGTGCCGCAGGCGCCAGGCTGGATGCAGCGCCACGGCCTCGAGTGGATCTATCGGCTGCGGCGCGAGCCGCGCCGCCTGTGGCGACGCTACGCGCGTTACAACCCGTTGTTCGTCGCGGGCTTCACGCGTCAGTACGTGCAGCACCTGCGAGCCGGGCGCGGCTGAGGGCTCAGATCGAGCGGAACACGTCGATCCGCTGCGACGGCGAGTTGTGGCGCAGACCGCGGCTGCTTCGCAGCCGCTCGAAGCGGCCCGTCGCCAGCAGCTCGGCGGTGCATGTCGGGTTCGCGTAGATCAATGTCAGCCGCCGCGGTCGTCGATCGAGCGACTCGACCACCCGTTCCAGCATGCCCTTGAAGGTCTCGTCCCAGAACGGGTTGAACAGGTAGATGTAGGTGACGTCGTCGGGAAGCGGCCACACGCGCGCGTCGGCGATGACGACTTCGATGTTCGAACAGCGCCGGCGCGGTCCGGCGATGCTGGCGTTGGAGCGGGCGATCGCGGCCTCCGGCTCGTTGATCTCGAGGCCGACGATCCGCGCGAACGGGTAGCGCGCTGCCGCCAGCAGCACGCGGCCGTTGCCCGCCCCGTAGTCCATGAACACGTCCTCGCGAGCCACCCTGCAGCCGCGCAGGCCACGGGCGAGGTACAGATGCCCAGAGGAGACATCGGGGCTCCAGGTGCTCTGCAGTCCGCGCTCGAACACCGCGTGCTCCACCTCGCGTTGAACGCGACGGTAACGTCGACCGACCCAGGTCTTTGCGACCAGCAACCAACGCGTGATGCGCGTCATGCGCCATCCTTGCCTCGAATCCCGCGAATCCCGCTACCGACCGGGCAGCCTCCGGTAGGTGCTGGCCTAACAATACGCACGCGTGCGACGGTGCCGCCGTTAACCTACTGACCCCGATAAACGCCTCGCATACCAGCAGCCGGCGCCGATGAGTCGCGTGCTCGTCACCGGTGGCGCCGGCGCGATCGGCACCGCCATCGTCAGGCGGCTGCTCGCCGATCCCGACTACGAGGTTCGAGTCTCCGACCAGCGCCCCGCACCGCAGTGGATGCGCGAGGGCTGCGAGGTCCGCAGCGGCGACCTGCGCGTGCCCGTAGAGGCGCGCAAGGCGACGCGCGGCTGCGCCCGCGTGATCCACCTCGCGGAGCTCGGCGGCGGCATCGCCGAGCTCCAGCGGCTGCCGCACACGCTCACCGAGGCCAACAACGCGCTCTGCAGCGCCGTCATCCGCGCCGCGCTCGAGCTCGAGGTCGAGCGCTTCACGTACGTGTCGTCCTCGCGAGTGTTCGAGCGCGCCGAGCTGTTCCCGACGCCGGAGGACTACCTGCCACGCTGCCCGACGCCGATCTCCGCCTACGGCTTCTCAAAGCTGACCGGCGAGGTCTACTGCCGCGCCGCGCACGAGGAGCACGGCCTGCCGTACACGATCTGCCGCCCATTCAACCCCTACGGTCCGGGCGGGCTGCCACACGCCGAGCCAGGCATCGCGCACGCGGTTGCTGATCTGGTCAAGAAGGCACTCGCGCGACAGCGCCCACTGCAGATCTTCGGCTCTGGCGAGCAAACGCGGACGCTCACGCACGTCGACGACGTCGCCGACGGCATCGTCACCGCGATGAGCTCGCCCGCGGCATTGAACGAGGATTTCAACATCTCCGCCGCGCGCGAGCTGACGATCGCGGAGATCGCGCGCATCGTGTGGCTCGCATGCGGCGAGGACGCCGACGCGTTCGAGTTGGAGCAGCTGCCGAGCCTCGCGTGCGACGTGCAGCGGCGCTGGCCGTCGGTCGAGAAGGTGCGGCAGCTGCTCGGCTGGCGAGCGCAGATTGAGGTCGAGGACGGCATCGCCGCAACCGTGCGCTGGCAGCGGAGTGCGAGCGCCGCGGAGGCGCCGCAGCTCGCCGAGTCGAGCTCGTCGGCCGCCTGATGGCCAGCGGCAGGCCCATCACCGGCGACGTATAGGCTGCGGCCGATGCCAGACAAACCCTCCGCATTGATCACCGGTGTCACCGGCCAGGATGGCTCCTACCTCGCAGAGCTGCTGCTCGAGAAGGGCTACGACGTCCATGGCATGGTGCGCCGTGCCTCGACCGAGAAGTTCGACCGGATCGAGCACATCCGCGACCGCATCACCCTCCACCAGGGCGATCTGCTCGACCAGCGCTCACTCGTCGATGCCCTGCGTTCCTCCAAACCGACCGAGATCTACAACCTCGCCGCGATGTCGTTCGTCGCCGTCTCCTGGATCCAGCCGACGCTCACGGCGGAGTTCACAGGCGTCGGCGTCACGCGCATGCTCGAGGCGATGCGCGAAGTCTGCCCGGAGGCGCGCTTCTACCAGGCCTCCTCGAGCGAGATGTTCGGCAAGGTGCTCGAGGTCCCGCAGACCGAGTCGACGCCGTTCTACCCGCGCTCGCCGTACGGCGTCGCGAAGGCCTACGGGCACTTCATCACCGTCAACTACCGCGAGTCCTATGACCTTCATGCGACCTCGGGGATACTTTTCAACCACGAGTGTCTATCGGAGTCAACCCCCCTGCTTCTGCGGGATGACGGGCTGATTGACGTGAGGACTCCAGCCGATCTCGTGCCCCTGTTGAGAAAGGGCGGATCCGTCCAGAACTTTCTGCCCAAGTCGTTCCTCGAGGTCTGGGACGGTAAGGCCTGGACGCCGATCACGGCGATCACGGCGACACGGCGCCGGCCCACCGATCCGGACCATCAGCTCGTCTCGATTCAGGCGCGCGCCGGTGCTGTCGAGGTAACGGCGCACCACAACATGCTCGACTCGGAGTTCCAGAAGATGGCCGCGCGCGACGTGGAGCCGAGCGATGAGCTTGCGCTGTGTGAGGAGATGCCGGAGCGCAGCACGTGGGGAGTGGCTAGCCCTGAGCTGGCCGAGTTCCTGGGCCTGATGGCGGCCGACGGTTACGTGCATCGCGAGGGCAGGGAAGTGTGCTTCACGAACAACGACGACATGCTGCGAATGAGGGTCTCGCTGCTGTGGTCACGCCTGTTCATGGGCAACTCGCGCGAGCGCACCGGAACATCGGGCTGGGTCGAGGGCGGCGTCGTCCACAAAGTCGGTCTGACCGGCGCCCCTGGCTTAGGCCTGTGGCTGCGCGAACAGCTCTACACACCGACCGCACACAAGCGCGTGCCGCCGTTGATCCTCAACGCCGACCAAGACATCCAGGAAGCCTTCCTGCGCGGCTACTACGCGGGCGACGGACTCAAGCGGGGCAACGGCGCCTCGATCAAGACGAACAGCCCCGTGCTCGCGCAGGGCCTCTGCTGGATGTACCACCTCATCGGCCAACCCGCATCCGTGTACGTCGAGCAGCGCGACGAGAAGACCTACTACCAGCTCAATCTCGCCTCCGCGGTGCGAGTCGGCGCCAAGGGCCAGCATCTACGCAAGAACCCGGCTGAGGTGCGCCGTGTCGCCCCAGCGCTGGTATCCGACGATGAATGGACCTTCGACGTCGAGACCGAGAGCGGGAAGTTCTGCGCCGGCGTCGGCCGTGTCGTGATCTCCAACTCCCCCCGCCGCGGCCTGGAGTTCGTGACCCGGAAGATCACCTGGCACGCGGCCGCGATCAAGCACGGCCTGACGAACGAGCTGCGCCTCGGCAACCTCGAGGCGGAACGCGACTGGGGCTACGCGAAGGACTACGTCGAAGCGATGTGGCTGATGCTGCAGCGTGATGTCGCCGAGGACTACGTGATCGCGACCGGCAAGGCCAACTCGGTGCGTGAATGCTGCGAGGTCGCGTTCGACGAGGCGGGCCTCGGCGGCTTCGAACGCTACGTGACGATCGACCCGGCGTTCGTGCGTCCGGCGGAGGTCGACCATCTGATCGGCGACCCGGGCAAGGCCGGCCGCGATCTCGGCTGGAAGCCGCAGACGAGCTTCGAGGAGCTGATCCGGCTGATGACGCGCGCCGACCTCGAGCTGCTGGCGCCGCGCTGAGCACCATGGGCGTGCCGCTGTTCGACACCTCGACGCCGGTGGCGGGCCTGCACGCGGAGCTGCGCGAGGCCGTCGCGCGGGTGCTCGACTCCGAGCGCTACATCCTCGGCCCCGAGGTGAGCGCGTTCGAGCGCGAGTTCGCCGAGTACTGCGGCGCGCGGGAGGCGATCGGCGTCGCCAACGGCACCGAGGCGATCACGATCGCGCTGCGCGCCATGGGCGTCGGCCCGGGTGATGAGGTGGTCGTCCCGTCGTTCACCTTCTATGCGTCGGCCGAGGCGATCCCACCGACGGGCGCGACGCCGGTCTTCTGCGACATCGATCCAGACACCTACTGCGTCACGGCGGAGACGGTGCGCGTGGCGCTGACGCCGCGCACGAAGGCGGTCATCGCGGTGCACCTGTTCGGCAACGTGGCGCCAATTGCCGAGATCGAGGCGCTCGGCGTGCCGGTGCTCGAGGACGCCGCGCAGGCCGCCGGCTCGACCGTCGGCGAGCAGCGCCCGGGAGCGCTCGGCACCGCGGCGACGTTCTCCTTCTTCCCGTCCAAGAACCTCGGCGGCTTCGGCGACGGCGGCATGATCACGACCGGCGACAACGGGCTCGCCGAACGTGTCCGCACGCTGCGCTTCCACGGCTCCCACGACAAGGTCACCTACGAGCAGATCGGCTACAACTCGCGCCTAGACGAGCTGCAGGCCGCGATCCTGCGCGTGCAGCTGCCGCACCTCGACGGCTGGGCCGACGGGCGTCGGCGCGCCGGACGCCACTACGAGGAGGCCGGGCTCGGAGAGCTGATGACGCTGCCTCGCGCGACCGCCGGCGCCGCGCCCGCGTGGCACCTGTATGTCGTTGCCGATCCGAACGTCGAGCGCCTGGAAGGCGCGCTGACGGCGGCAGGCATCGGCCACAAGCCCTACTACCGCACCCCCGTGCATCTGCAGGAGCCGATGCGCCGGTGGGCGGCCGGGGTCGAGCTGCCCGGCACCGACCACGCCGCGAGCACACACCTCGCGATCCCGATGAGCCCAGTGCTGACCCGCGAGCAGGTCGATCAGGTCCTCGCCGCGGCTCGCAACGCGTCCGTCTAGCGCCAGCGCTCGAGTAGGTCATCCTCACCAACCTCGCGCACGACGCGCGCCGGCACGCCCATCACGACCGCGCGGGCTGGCACGTCACGTGTGACCACGGCGCCCGCCGCGACGAACGCCTCCTCGCCGATCTCGACGCCGGGGGTGAGGACGGCACCGCCTCCCACCCTGCACGCACGGCGCAGCGTCGCGCCTGCGATCGTCGCGCCCGCGCCGTCGCCGTCACTCCCGCGCGGGTGGCGCGCCATCGTGTCGTCGTTGGTCGTGATCACGCCGGGACCGACGAACACGTCGTCCTCGAGCAGCGTGAACGCGGTCAGGTACACGTTCGTCTGTACGCGCGCACGCGCGCCGACGACAACGTCGTTGTCGACGACGCTGCCGCGTCCGATCACCGAGCCCTCGCCGACCCACGCCCGCTCGCGCAGATAGGACTGGTCGCCGATGATCGCGCCGGGACCGACGCTCGCGCCCGCGAACACGACGGCGCCCGCGCCGACGCTGACGCCGGCGCCCAGCTCGAGCGCGCGCACCTCGCCGCCGGCACCTGAGTGGCGCGCGAGTCGCGGTCGCTTGCCGAGCACGACGTGATCCTCGACCGCGCAGCCGTCGCCGATGACGGTGCCTTCGTGCACGACCACGTAGGCACCGAATGCCACGCCAACGCCGAGGACGACACCGGGTCCCAGCAACGGCTCGCCCGGGTGCGCGCCGGCCGGCGTTGCGTCCTCGCTCACAGCCTGACTACGTTCGTGGCGCTCGAGCTCCGCGACACACCGCGCAGGTCAAGGACGAGGCGTGCGCGCTGAGCGATCAGCTCGTTGTCGACCTCGGGATGAGCGGTGACGATCACGGCGAGGTCGGCGTTCGCAACGGCCTCCTCGAGCGGCGTGTTCGTGAGCCCGAAGTCAGCGAGCGCCGGCACATGCGGGTCGTGGTAGACGACCTCGGCGCCCAGCTCGTCCAGCAGCGTGATGATCTTCAGCGCCGGCGATTCGCGGACGTCGCCGACGCCGGGCTTGTAGCTGACCCCGACAACCGCCACGCGCGCGCCTTTGACCGACATGCCGGCCTCGTTGAGCGCGCGCTGTGCCTTGGCGACACAGTGGTAGGGCATCTGCTGGTTGACCTTGCCGGCGAGCTCGATGAACTCGGTAGCCATGTCGAACTCGCGTGCCCGCCAGCTCAGATAGAAGGGGTCGACCGGCAGGCAGTGACCGCCCATGCCGGGGCCGGGCTCGAAGCGCATGAAGCCGTACGGCTTCGAGGAAGCCGCCTCGACGACCTCCCAGATGTCGATGCCCATGCGGTCGGTGAGCATCGCCAGCTCGTTCACCAAGGCGATGTTCACCGAGCGGAAGATGTTCTCGAGCAGCTTCGTCAACTCCGCCGCCTCAGGGCTGGACACGCGCACGATCTCGTCGCACACGAGCCCGTACAGCTCCTGCGCGCGCTGCGCGCACGCCTCCGTCAGGCCGCCCAGGACCTTGGGCGTATTGCGCAGCGTGAAGTCGGTGCGGCCGGGGTCCACGCGCTCGGGCGAGAACGCGAGATGAAAGTCGCGCCCGGCGCTCAGGCCTGACCCCTCTTCGAGCAGCGGCGCGACCTGCTCGCGCGTGGTGCCCGGATAGGTGGTCGACTCGAGCACCACCAGCTGCCCCGAGCGCAACGCGCCGCCGAGCGCGCGCGTGGCGTCGATCAGCGGCGTCAGATCGGGCTCGCGGTTGCGCGTCAACGGCGTCGGCACGCACACCAGCACGGCGTCGGCGCTGCTCAGCTCGGCGTAGTCCGCGGTCGGGTGTATGCGCGTGGCGACCGCCGCGAGCCGCTCCGAGGAGACGTCGCCGATGTAGGAGTCGCCGGCACGCAGCGCCTCCAGCTTGCGCGGGTCGACATCGACCGCCACCACCTCGCAGCCGGCCTCGGCGAAGCTCACCGCCAGCGGCAAACCGACGTATCCCAATCCGATGACACCGACGCTCGTCATAGAGGCTCGCCAGTGTATGAGGTCACGGAGACACGCCAGGGCCGGCGCTGAGCGAGCGCAGATCGGCCTGCACCATGCGTTCGACGAGCTGCTCGAAGCTGACGTACGGCGTCCAGTGGAGGCGGTCGCGCGCCTTCGCGGGGTCGCCGACGCTCGGTGTCTGCTCGGGCGCACGCACCAGTGAGGAGTCCGCCCGCAGGTAACGGTCGGCGTCGAGGCCGACGCAGGCGAACGCCGCTTCGGCGAGCTGTGCGACGGTGTGCGGGATGCCGCTGGCGAGGATGTAGTCGTCGGGCTGATCCTGCTGGAGCATCAGCCAAGCGCCGCGCATCGTGTCCCCGGCGAAGGACCAGTCGCGCACCGCCTCGAGCGAGCCGATCGTCAGCTCCTGCTCCAAGCCGAGGCTGATCGCGGCGGCGGCGCTGGTGATCCTGCGCGTGACGAACCGCTCGGGCCGGCGCTCTGACTCGTGGTTGTAGGCGATACCCGAGCTCGCGTGCAGCCCGTCTCTGGCTCGCAGCACGCCCACGAGCTGGTGCGCGGCGAGCTTGCCGATCGCGTATGGGCTGGTCGGTCGGCACGGGGTGTCCTCGCGCTGGGGGCTCTCCGGCGCCTCCCCGAAGATCGCGCCGGAGGAGGCCACGAACACGCGCGTGTCGCTGCCGAGGTCGCGCACCGCTTCGAGCACCGCCGCGCACGAGCCCACGATCGCCTGCAGCGTCTCGGCCGGCTGCTGCCACGAGGCCGGCACGAACGAGGGCGCCGCCAGGTGGTAGAGCTCGCGCGGGCGCACCTGCGCAATCGCCTCACGCAGCGAGGCCGGCTCGAGCAGATCGCCTCGCACCAGCTCGACGCTGCCGCGCAGGTGCTCGCTGCAGCCGAGCGGCTCGCGCTCGCCGTGCCTGATCAGGCCGGTGACGCTGTATTGCTTCTCGAGCAGCAGCTCCGCCAGGAACGAGCCGTCCTGGCCGGTGATGCCCGTGATCAGGGCGCTGCGAGCTGGAGCCACGCGCGCAGCTTACGTGCCGTCGTACACCTGCGCCAGCGCGGGCGCGACCACCTCCGGCGCACACAGCGCGCGCACCCGCTCGCGCGCACGCGCGCCTGCCTCTCGATCCCCCGCAAAGCGCGTGATCGCCTGCGCGAGCGCGGGCGTGTCGCCCGGCGCGACCAGCAGATCGGGATCGACGAGCTCCGGTAGCGCGCCGACGCGGCTGGCCACGACCGGAAGCCCGACCGCCATCGCCTCTGCGCAGGCCAGGCCGAACGTCTCGGCCGAGCGCGACGGCGCCAGCGCGAGCGCCGCACCGGCGCGCAGCTCCGCGAGCTCGCGCTCCTCGACGCGCCCGGCGAACCGCACCGTGGCACCGGCCGCGCGCCGCTCGAGCTCCGCACGCTGCGGCCCGTCGCCGGCGATCACCAGCGGCATGCCGGCGGCGCGACACGCGTCGATCGCGACGTCGACGCCCTTCTCCGGCGACAGGCGCGCGACGACGAGCGCGTAAGAGCCGGCGGGCGCAGGCTGCTGCGACACAGGCGCGTCGAGCGTCGGCAGCGGCGGCGCGATCACGTGCACCCGCTCCCAGTCAAGCGGCGCCCCCAGCTCGCGTAGACGCTCACGCGCGAAGCGGCTGGGGACGATCACGGCGTCCGCCTGCGCCACCAGGCGCCGCTGCCACAACGCCAATGAAGCGCCGTATGCGACCGCCTCGGGCACACTGCCGCGACAGTTCAGGCGCACCCCCGGCAGCGTGTCGCGCCCGTGACAGCGCGTGCACTCGGCGCCACGCGTGAAGCACACGCCGATCGCGCACACCAGCCGGTACTGATGCAGGTGCAGCACGACGCGCGCGCCCGCCGCGCGCGCGGCGGCCAGCGCGCGCCAGCCGAGCGTCGGCAGCAGGTTGTGGGCGTGCACGACGCGCGCGTGGCTCAGCCGCACCGCCGCCGCGACCTCGTCGGGCTCGAGCCCTCCGCGCAGCAGCCCCGCCGCGGCGCGTGCGCGCCCATGGCCTGCGGCGCGATCGGAGGCCGACGGGCGCGCGAGCAGCTCCGCCGGCTCGTCGAGGCGCTCACGCACGAGCCACATCAGGTCCTCGACGGCGCGCTCCTCCCCGCCCGTGGTGCGATAGCGGTTGTGCAGGAAGAGGACCATTGCGGCGTCAAACCTAGACTCTCTGCCAGTCATGCCTCCGCCTGCCTCGATCGTGATCCCCACACGCGCGCGCCTGCCCTATCTGGAGGTGGCGCTGTCCTCGATCGCGCCGGAGGCCATGCGCGCGGGCGCTGAGGTGTTGGTGGTCGACGACGCCGGCTCCTCGCAGGCGGCGCGCGCGCTGACGGAGCGCCTGGGCGCCCGCTACGTGGCGCATCCCTGTCCGCTGGGCTTGAACGTCGCACGCAACACCGGTGTGGAGCGCTCACAGGGAGAGCTAGTGGTGTTCGTCGACGACGACGTACGTGTCGGCGAGGGCTGGCTCGCGGCGCTGCTCGAAGCGGCCCGCGCAGATCCGCAGGTCGACGTGTTCACAGGTCCGATCACCGCCCAGCTCGAGGGGCGAGCGCCGCGCACGTGCGGTCGCGAGCGGCCGCCGATCACGACGCTCGATCTGGGTCCGCACGACACCGACACGACCTACGCGTGGGGCGCGAACATGGCGATCCGCCGCGCCGCTCTGGAGCGGGTGGGCCCGTTCGACGTGTCGCTCGAGGATGGCGGCGACGAGCAGGAGTGGCAGGAACGACTGCGGGCGCAGCAGCCGGGAGCGCGTGTCCGCTATGTCGCCGCAGCATCGGTGGTGCACCGCCGCGCCGGCGCCGACGCGCGCCTGCGCGCGCTCGCCCGCGGCGCCTACGCCCGCGGTCGTGCGGCGCGCCGCTTCGACGCTCGGCGTGGCGTGGCGCCGTCGCTGCCAGCGGAGCTGAGAACGCTCGCGGGCTGCCTCTTCCACGTCGTGCGCCGCCGCTGTCCGGCGGGGCTGACGATGCTCGCCCACAGCTGCGGTCGCCTTCGCGAGGGCCTACGCGAGCGCAGCCCGACCGCTGGAACGGGAGGCCAGGCCTCTCCCGCGCCGGAGGACTTCCTGTCGGGCACGAGCGGCACCGTTGGAGGCCTCGACGGCACGCGCCGCGAGGCGGTCGACGCGGCGGTCAACGCCTGGGAGATCTCGAGCGGGCGGAGACTGCGCCTGGCACTGGCCGCGCGCCACGATCCGCCGTTGCGCCGGGTGCTGGTGCTCGGCGTCGAGCGCCCCGAGCGCCGCGCGCTGGCGGCGGCGATCGGCGAGGAGCTGCTGCGCTCACGCCACGACGTCGAGCTGCACACCAGCGACGCGAATGGTCGCGGCAAGTTCGAGAACCTCAACCGCCTGCTGGCGCTGCACCCAGCCGACGGCCACGACTGGCTGCTTGTGATTGACGACGACGTCGAGCTGCCACGCGGCTTCCTCGATCGCTTCCTGTTCCTGTGCGAGCGCTTCTCGCTGGTGCTCGCACAGCCGGCCCACCGTCTGCACTCCCACGCGGCGTGGCCGGTCACCCGGCGCCGAGTGGGCAGTGCCGTGCGCGAGACGAGCTTTGTCGAGATCGGGCCCGTGACGGCGTTCGCGAGCCGCACGTTTCCCGTGCTGCTGCCGTTCCCGCAGCTGCGCATGGGCTGGGGACTGGACGTGCATTGGGCGGCGCTCGCGCGCGAGCACGGCTGGCGTTGCGGAGTCCTCGACGCGGTCTCGATCCGCCATCGCGCGGCGCCGGCGGGCGCCGCCTACGAGCGCGACACAGCGATCGCTGAGGCGCGCGCGTTTCTGAACGGCCGTCCCTACCTAAGTGCGAGCGAGGCTGCCCGTACCGTGACCACCCACCGCGACTGGTGAGCGCCGGCAGGCACAGCCGGCCGCGGGTGGCAGTCGTGGCCGAGTTCTACCCGAGCGTGCGCGACCCGGTGCTCGGCGTGTGGGCACATCGCCAGGCGCTGGCGGCGCGCGACGCCGGTGCGGACGTGCGGGTGCTGGTGCTGCAGCGGCTGGTGCCGCCGCGCAGCGCGCTGGCGGCCGGCCCGACGAGCGGCGCCCGGGCGCTCGCCGAGCGCGTGCGCGAGCCGCTCAGGCAGACGCGCGATGGCATCGAGATCGCCTACGTGCCGTATGTGTCGCCGCCGCGCGATCGCTCCTACGCGGCATGGGGAGCGTGGGCGGCGCCCGCGCTCGGCGTCGCGCTGCGGGTGCTCGCGCGCTCGTTCGAATTCGACCTGATCCACGCGCACAACGCCGTGCCCGCCGGCGAGGCCGTACGTCGCGCGCGGCTGGACACGCCGACGGTCGTGTCGGTGCACGGCGGCGACGTCCTCTACACCGCACGCCGCGATCACGCCGGCGCGCAGGCGGTCGCGCGCGGCCTCGGCGCCGCGGCGCTCGTGCTCGCCAACAGCCACGGCATCGCCGAGATGGCACGCGTCCACGGCGCCGCTGAGACACGCGTCGTGCACCTCGGCACCGACCTGCCGTCGTCCCAGCGCCACGTGCGCGGTGACTCACGCGCCGGCTGGACGGCCAGCGGACGCGCGCAGCCGGCGCCGTCGCTGGTCACGGTCGCGCACCTGGTCGCGCGCAAGCGCCACGCCGACGTGCTGCGGGCGCTGGCGGTGCTCGGGCCACGGCATCCGACCCTGCGCTACACCGTCATCGGCGATGGGCCCGAGCGGATCGCACTGGAAGGCCTTGCCGTACGGCTCGGCGTCGCCGAGCGTGTCGACTTCCTCGGCCAACTCGCGCCCGATGAGGCGGTGCGGCGCGCGCGCAGCTGCACCCTGTTCGTGATGCCCTCCACCGACGAGGCCTTTGGCGTCGCCTATGTCGAGGCGATGGCGGCCGGGGTGCCCGCGATCGGCTGCCGCGGCGAGCCCGGCCCGGAGGAGATCGCCGCGGCGGGCGACGGCTTCCTACTGGTGCCGCCAGGCGACATCGAGCGACTGACGCAGCGGATCGACGAGCTGCTGTCCGATCCCCACCGGCTGCGCGAGGCCGGGCAGCGGGCACGCGCGAGCGTCGCCGCGAACTTCACGTGGGAGCGGTGCGGCGAACAGACGCTGGCGGCGTACGAGCACGTGCTCGCGTGAAGCCGGTGCTGTTCGTCACCGGGCACGCGCCCGCGTACCGCGTGGGAGCGTTTGCGTGCCTGCACGAACGCGAGCAGATCGAGCTGGCGCTGTTCGGCGGACCCCTGCAGCACGGCGGCGCGCAATTCCGCCAAGAGCTTCCGTTCCCGCACCGCTTGATACGCCCGCACGAGCTGTACGTGCTGGCCGCGAGCGGGCGCTACCGCGCGGTCGTGTGCCCCACCGGCGGGCGTGTCGCACCGCTGGCGGCGTGGGCCGGCGCGCGCCGCGCCGGCGTGCCGCTGATCCTGTGGGCGTCGCTGTGGGCGCATCCGCGCAGCCTCGCGCACACGCTCAGCTACGTGCCGCTGCGTCGCCTGTACCGCTCAGCCGACGCGGTCGTCACCTACGGGCCGCACGTCAGCGCGTATGTGCGTGCGCACGGCGCTCGCAACGTGCACGTCGCAGCGCAAGCAGTCGACAACGACTTCTGGCGCTCGCCTGCGGACGCGCGCCCGGACGATCCCCGCTGGCCTGCTCGAGCTGAGGTCAGGTTCCTGTTCGTCGGCCGGCCCGTCGCCGGCAAGGGCCTGCCGGTGCTGATCTCGGCCTGGCGGATCGCGCGACCGCGCGCGCCCGCGAGCGCGCTGGTGCTCGTCGGCGCCGGCATCGGCGAGCACGCGGCACGCGGCGGGGAGGGAGGCGGCGCGCTCGCGCCCGACGCGCCGATCGTGCCCTTGGGTCCGCTCGATCCGGCGCGCCTGCGCGACGTCTACGCGGCGTGCGACGTGCTCGTCGTGCCGTCGATTCAGACGCGCACCTTTCGCGAGCCCTGGGGGTTGGTTGTGAACGAGGCCATGAACAAGGGGCTTGCCGTGATCGCGTCGGACTCGGTCGGTGCCGCCGCCGGCGGCTTGGTGCGCGACGGCGTCAACGGCCTCGTCGTACCGGCGGCTGACGAGCTCGCGCTCGCAACCGCGATCGGGCGGCTGGCGCGGGACGCCGAGCTGCGCCGACGTCTCGGAGCTGCTGGTGCGCAGGACGTGCTCGCGTTCAATTACGGCGCGTGGGCCGACGGCTTCTCGCAGGCCTTCGCCAGCATTGGTGTCTCCGCACTGATTGGTAGCGTTGGCTAGTCAGCCTATGAGAATCGCCCGTCTCGAGAGCCGAACGATCGGACTTCGCTCGGCCGCCCAGGCAGCGCTGCTCCTGACCGCGATCCTGGCGGCGGCGTCGCTGGCGATCGCCCAGCCGGCGCGGGCGGACATCGGCGAAACGATCATCCTGCGCTGCACGCACAATCAGTCGCTGAGCGGCTTCAGCCAGAGCGCATATCGCCAGGCGCTGAAAGAGCTCGAAGCCGACCTTGAAGAGTACAGCGGCTGCGCATCCCAGATCCGGCGTGCGCAGGAAGCAGCCGCGGGCGCTCGAGGCGGCGGCGTCGGGCCGACAGCCGCCGGTTCAACGGTGGCGATCGCGGCCACGCCCGCGGAGCAACAGGCGATCGCGCACGCGCAGAGCGCTCCCGCGGCGCCGGTCCATCTCGAAGGCGGCGTCATCCATCCGGGCGTGATCCACGCCAACATCGCTTCGGCGTTCAGCTCGATGCCCACTCCCCTGCTCGTGACCGTCGGGTTCATAGTTCTGTGCCTGGCGCTGCTCGCGGGTAGCGCAGTCCTAAAGCGAGTCCATGCCGACCGCACCGACTGAGCTCGCACCCGCATCGGAGGAGGCTGCACCGGCCGCGCTCACACGCGGGGCCCGGCGCCGCGTGCCGCGCGCGCCGAGGCTCGCCGGCGCGCGTTGGCCACACGCGATGTGGTGGCCAACGCTGCTGATCGCGGCGATCTTCTGCCTGATCACCTTTCACGCAAAGGGCGGCCTGAACCTCGAATCGATGGTCTCGACGGAGATGGCGCTGACGATCGGCGCCGGCGTCGTGATCGCCGCCTGCCTGCTGCTGGCGGCGCCGGGGATGCGCGCCTACGGCGCGTGGCCTGCCGGCCTGCTGCTTGCGTTCGCGGTCCTCACCGCGCTTTCGATCGTGTGGTCGGTACAGCCCGACCACAGCTGGCAGGACGCGGGACGAATGTTCGCGTATGCCGCGGTGTTCGCCGCGGGGGTTGCGCTCGTGCGCGTCGTGCCCGAGCGCTGGCCGGCGGTGCTGGGCGGCCTGACGCTCGCCGCGGTGGTGGTGTGCGCGTACGGGCTCGTGACGAAGGTCTTCCCCAGCCTCGACCCGCTCGACAGGTTCGCGCGCCTGAGCGAACCGTTCGGGTACTGGAACGCCGTCGGGCTGACCGCCGCGATGGGCGTGATCACGTGCTTGTGGCTCGGCTCGCGGCGCACGGGCCACGCGCTGACGCGGGCGCTCGCGTATCCGGCGATGGGCGTGCTGCTGCTGACGCTCGTGCTCGCCTACTCGCGCGGCGCGCTCGCGGCGCTGGCGCTGGGGCTGCTGCTGTGGTTCTGCGCGGTGCCGCTGCGCCTGCGCAGTGCCACGCTGCTGATCCTTTCGGGGCTCGCCGCCGGCGCGGTCGTGGCGTGGGACTTCTCCCGCCACGCGCTCAGCGCCGAAAGCGTGCCGATCGCCGAACGCGCACAGGCGGGCCACCAGCTCGGCGCGCTGGTCGTGGCGATGATCGTGGTGCTGACGATCGTGGGGATCACGATCGGCTTCGCGACCGCCCGCCGGGCGCCGTCGCTGCTCGCGCGCCGCCGCGCCGGCGCGCTGCTGCTGGCGCTGCTGCTGCTCGTGCTGATCCTGTTCGCCGGCGCGCTCGCACACAGCCATCGCGGTTTCACGGGCAGCATCTCGCACGCGGTCAGCGCCCTCACCAACCCGGATGCGAAACAGCCTCCGAACACGGCGGCGCGGCTGACGGCGGTGGCGAGCGTGCGCGCGCGCTACTGGAAGGAGGCGTTGCAGGTGTTCGAGGCGCATCCCGCGCTCGGCGCCGGCGCCGAAGGCTATTGGACAGCGCACCTGCGCTACGAAACCGAGACGCTCGAAGTCAGGCATGCCCACGGCTTCATCGTGCAGACGCTCGCCGACCTCGGGCTCGTGGGTTTGTTGATCGCGCTGGCACTGCTGTTGACGTGGATGGCCGCTGCGGGACGCGCGACGCATCTCTTCAACCGGCGCTGGACGCGCTGGCGGACGTGGCGCGAGATCCCGAACGGTGAGCGTCCCGGCTGGCGCGCCCTGCACGGGCGCGCGACCCGCTACACGCCCGAGCGCGTCGGCATGCTGTGCATGCTGTGCATGGTCGTCGTCTTCGGCGCGCATTCGCTGATCGACTGGACCTGGTACGTACCTGCTGACGCGTGTGCGGCGCTGTTGTGCGCCGGCTGGCTCGCCGGGCGCGGCGAGCTGTCACGGCGCGTCACAGGCACCGACCGCGAGAGCGGCAGCGCCGGCGCCGCAGCTGCGACCGACAACGGCGCGCGCACGGGCTGGCGGCCGGGATCCGGGCGCCAGCCTTCCGCGACGAGCGTGCTGATGGCCGCCGCGGTTCTCGTGCTGGCGCTGCTGGTCGCGTGGTCGCAGTGGCAGCCACAGCGTGCCGAAGAAGCCCGCGGGCAGGCCGATGCGCAACTGCAGGCCGACCATGTCCGCGCGGCGACCGACGCGGCCGACGCGGCCGTGTCACGCGACCCGCTGTCGGTCGAAGCGTTGTTCGCGCTCGCGAACGTCGAGCAACACTCCGGACATCCGGCGCTGGCGCAGGCGACGCTCGAACGCGCGGTGCGCCTGCAGCCGTCGAACCCGCAGGCATGGCTGGTGCTCGGCCGCTATGACCTCGTCAGCGGCAAACCGCGCGCAGCGGTGAAGGAGCTGCAGGCCGCGATCTACCTCGACCCGCAGTTGATCTCGATGGAAGCGGTCGCCGCCGGACGCTCGGAACCGATCGAAGTCCACAACGACTACATCCGGGCGTTGGAGGCCGCGCAGCGCCTGGAAACGGCGACGCGCGCCGCTGCGGCGGCGCGTGCCGCGGCGGTCAGAAGCGCGAGCGCACGGCGCGCGCGAGCAGCAGCCGGCGCGCACCGGGCGGGCCACCCGCGCTCCGCACGCTGATCGCCTCGAAGCCGAAGTCGCCGAGCAGCGCCACGAGCGTCTCGCGGCTGTAGTAGCGAAGGTGGTCGCCGCGCGGATCGAAGTGCGCGGCGTAGGCACGCCGCGAGAGCGCCAGGCGCGCGAGCGCGAGCGGCCCGTGAGCGGGCGTGCTCACGAGCAGGCTGGCGCCCGAGCGCAGCACGCGTCGGATCTCCGACAGCCATGCCGCCGTGTCGGCGACGTGCTCGATCACCTCGCCGGCCCAGACGACGTCGAAGCTCGCGTCCGCCAGCTCCCACGCGCCTTCGCCGTCAAGGAGCCGTACATCGAGCTGCGGATGCAGTGCCCGCGCGCGCCGCAGCGGCTCCTCAGCCACGTCGACCCCCACCGCGTCCGCCCCCGCGCGCACGAGCTCTGCGGTGAAGCGCCCCTCGCCGCAGCCGACATCGAGCACGCGCTGCCCCGCCGCGACGTTGTCCAGCAGGAAGCGCCGGCGCAGCGCGAAGTCGGCCGGCTCGAGCCCCTCCGGGACTCCCTGCCACAGCTCTTCGTGGTAATCGCGCGCCGGCATCGTCGGCACAGGCTAAGCCGGACAGGCGCCGACGGCGCGGTGGCGGCGTGCCAAACGCCGGGCGGGCGACGACGGCGCGGTGGCGGCGAACTCAAAACCTCGGAGAGTGGTGCAGCGCGGCTGTCATGGCTACCAAACGCTGTGCAAAGCGAATACTGTGGCGCGATGCACTCGGGGAGCAGCAGGTGAAGGCGCGAGTCCGCGGGTGAAGGTCGCGTTCGACAGCCGTCCTGCTTCTGACCCGGACGGCGTCGGGCGCTACACGCGTTGCCTGCTCGAGGCGCTGCGCGAGACCGTCGCGGCGAATGACCAGGTCGTCGAGACACACCGCCCGTCCGCGCTCGCGCGCTCGCGTGGCGCCGACGTGTTCCACGCGCCGTGGATCGACGGCGCGATGCTGCACAGCCCGTGCCCGATGGTCGTCACGATCCACGACCTCGGGATGCTGAAACGCCGCAGCGAGCACCTGCGCAGCGGCCTGCGCCTGCGCCTGCGCCGGCTGGCGGTGCAACGCGCCGCGCGTGTGATCGTGCCGACGGAGGCGGTCGCCGAGGACGCGGTCGGGCATCTACGGCTGTCGCGCAAGCAGGTGGTCGTGATCCCCGAGGCGGCAACCGCCACGATGTATCCGCGCAGCGCCGAGGAGGTCGCTGAGGTACGAGCTCGCTTCCAGTTGCCCGAGCGCTTCCTCGTGTGGGTCGGCGGCCTGCGTCACCCCGATCCGGGCAAGCAGATCGTCAAGCTCGCCGGCACTCCGCGCGAGCTGCCGCTGGTGCTCGTCGGCGCGACGCGACCGTGGGCGCGCGAGCTGCCGGACGTGATCCTCACGGGTCAGGTCTCCGACCCGCAGCTCGCGGCGATCTACAGCGGCGCGCACGCGCTGGTGTGCGCGTCGATGAACGAGGGCTTCGGCCTACCCGCGGTCGAGGCGCTTGCCTGCGGCACGCCGGTCGCCGCCTGCGACACGCCGGCGATGCGCGAGGTGCTGGGCGAGCGCGCGACGTTCGTGGCGCCAGGCGAGATGGAGGCGCTGATCGCCGCCGCGCAGGGCGCGCAGCGCCCGGCGCCGGCGCCGCCGCCGTGGAGCTGGGAGGACGCGGCGCGCGCAACCTGGGACGTGTACGCACGCGCCGCGAGCGCCGCATCCACCGAACACGCGCGCCCGGCGCCGCGACCACTGCGCCGTCCGGCCGGAGCCGCGGGCGCTGCCGGAATCGACGGCCTCGAGCCTCAGTAGGCGCCGCGCCGTGTGAGCACGGCCGGAATGGTCTTCAAGAGGATCGTCAGATCGAGCGCGAGCGACCAGCGCTCGAGGTAGATGAAGTCGAGGTGCACGAGGTCGTCGAAGTCGAGCTCGGAGCGGCCAGAGACCTGCCACAGCCCGGTCAGCCCGGGAAGCACGAGGTAGCGCTTGCGGTGCCAGTCCTCGAGCATCTCGTAGTCGCGTTCGGGTAGCGGCCGCGGCCCGACCAGCGACATCTCGCCGCGCAGCACGTTGACCAGCTGCGGCAGCTCGTCGAGCGAGAAGCGCCGCAGCAGCTGTCCGATCGGCGTCAGCCGCGGGTCCTCGCGGATCTTGAACAGCGCCCCGGAGGCCTCGTTGAGCGCTTCGAGCTCGGCCTGGTACTCCTCGGCGTCGATGTGCATGGTGCGGAACTTCAGGCACGCGAACGGCCGCTGACCGATGCCGCGTCGCATCGAGCGGAACAGGATCGGCCCGCGAGAGCTGAGCCGCACCGCGAGCGTGATCGTCGCCAGCAACGGGCTGAGGACCACCAGCAGCAGCATCGCGCCGACGATGTCGAACGTGCGCTTGAGCGCGAAGTCGATGCCCTCGAACACCGGCGGCCCGAGTTCGAACAGCGGCACCGACTGGCCCGGCACGAACTCGGCGCGATGGATCAGGATCTCCATCGTCGAGGGCGCCAGGCGCACTCGCACGCCGCGCCGGTGGCACTGATCGACGAGCTCGACGGCGTCGTCCTGCGGGAAGTCGGGGTCGGCGATGATGACCTCGTCGATGCGCCCGTCGGCGAGCACCTGCTCGAGGCTCGCCAACGAGCCGAGCGCGCGCAGGCCGTTGTCCGGCAGCGGCTTGGCCGAGAGGAAGCCGACGACGTCGATCGGCGCGTGCGGCACGTCGGCGAGCGCGTGCGCGACGTCGACGATGTGCTTGCCGCTGCCGACCAGCACGGCGCGTCGCTGATAGCCGGCCGATCGCAGCAACAGCCCCGTGACGCGCTCATAGACCGCGCGAAACGACGCGATGTAGAAGATCGCGAACGCGAGCGAGCTCCAGAACAGGTAGTAGCTCGAGAAGTGTTCGCCGCTGACGACAGCGTAGATCAGCGCCACGAACGCCACCTCGAACAGCGAGCCGACGATGCGCGAGAGCCCGGGCCGCAGCGAGCGCTGCGCGTAGAGCCCCGAGCGCGCGAACAGCAGCGCCGTCAGCAGGTAGGCGAACGGCAGGAAGTGTTCGGTGCTTTCGCGCGCGTGCACGGCCTGCACGCTTCCGTGCACGGCTTCCTTGAGCACGAGCGCCGTGAAGATCGCCAGCGCGACGCCGGCGAAGTCGAGCGCCAGCAGCGAGGCGACGCGCGCCATGCGCCAGACGGTCGAGGTGCGCAGCAGGAACGAGACCACCGGCGGGCGCTTGCGGCGGATGTCGCGATCGGAGCGCTCGATGCGCTGTGTGCTCGCGGACAACGTCGAGCGCGTGCGTGCCCGAGTCGCAGGTGGCGCCGGCGGAGCCGAGGTTTCCGACACGCGTGGTCCCATCTCGCTACTCACAACACCGCAGCCTCGCACACGGAGCGGTTAGGACGGCGCCCGCGGACGGCAATGCATGGCGGCTTGCGTGAGCGAAGGCGGGGTTCCTCCGCGGGGGGCGCGCCGTCCTCAGTTGGCGCCACCACCGACAAGGAACTCGACGCCCGACTGCTCGATCGTGCGCTGCAGCCCATCGCGCAGCGTCACCTCCGGCGACCAGCCGAGCAGCTCGCCGGCGAGCGTGATGTTGGGCTTGCGCTGCTTGGGGTCGTCTTCGGGCAGCGCCTCGTAGACGATCTCAGCGGTTGAGCCAGTCAGCTGTTTCACGATTTCGGCGAGCTCCAGCAGCGTGAACTCGTCGGGGTTGCCGATGTTCACCGGGTAGTGGTGCCCCGACTCGGCGAGCGCGATGATGCCGCGGATCAGGTCCGAGACATAGCAGAACGAGCGCGTCTGGCTGCCGTCGCCGAACACCGTGATCGGGCGGTTGGCGAGCGCTTGGCGCAGGAACGTCGGGATCGCGCGGCCGTCGTGCGGGCGCATTCTCGATCCGTAGGTATTAAAAATGCGAACGATCGCCGTGTCAACCCCCTGCTGGCGGTGGTAGGCCATCGTCAGCGCCTCGGCGTAGCGCTTGGCCTCGTCGTAGACGCCGCGCGGGCCGATCGGGTTGACGTGGCCCCAGTAGCTCTCGGACTGGGGGTGTTCGAGCGGGTCGCCGTACACCTCGCTCGTCGACGCCGTCAGGAAACGTGCGCGCTTGGCCTTCGCCAGCCCGAGCGTGTGGTGCGTGCCGTAGGAGCCGACCTTGAGCGTGTGCAGCGGCAGCCGCAGGTAGTCGATCGGCGAGGCCGGTGAGGCGAAGTGATAGACGAAGTCGACCGGCTCCTCGACGAAGTACGGCGCGGTGATGTCGACGTGCAGGAACGTGAAGCGCTCCGGGTCGCGGATGTGCTCGATGTTCGCCAGCGAGCCCGTCTCGAGGTTGTCGACGCAGATCACGCGGTTGCCGCGCGCGAGCAGCTCGTCGCACAGGTGCGAGCCGAGGAAGCCGGCGCCGCCGGTGACCAGGCAGGTGGACATGCGCGGAAGCTTAGACCTTGGGGAACGTCGGCGTTCGGGCGCCCCGACTCATGCCAGCGGGTGTCGCCAGCGTAGGCCGGGAAAGCGAGCGAAGCCGCCATCGGTTGTCACCCACTCGCTTCCCGACTCGATTGCCAGCGCCGCCAAATAGGCATCTGGAACACGGTTTCCGGTGGCGTTCGTCGTCTCGCAGAGCTCGGTGAAGATCTCCCAGTGACGCGGCCCGGGCGTCACATCGACGCAGTTGGGTCTCGCTCGCAGGGACTCAGCGAACTCGAGCGCTGCGTCGATCGGGGAAGGTGTGACGAACACCTTCGGGTGGGTGACGATCCTGAGCATTCCGCTGAGCACCAGCGTGCAGAGGCCGAACGGCGCACTCCCGTTGGCGAGATCCTGCAGCCAGGAGCGGATCCGTTCGTACTCAGGTGTGCCGCCGCGGTGCGCGTACACCAGTACGTTCACGTCAGGCAGGATCAGGACACGCCGTCCAGCACGTCGAGCAGCGAAGCAGCGTCGTCGAGGTCGACTCCCGACAGCGTGGTGGCGTCGCCGTACGGACGTATCGTCAGGCGCCCACCCGCTCGGGCCGGCTGGCGCGCCAGCGTCTGCCTGAGCGAGTCTTCAATCAGGGCGGTCAACGTCGTGTGGTCGGCCGCCGCTCTCTGCTTGGCTGCGGCGAGCAGCTCGCCGTCGAGTCGTACCGTCGTCCTCACACACCAAGTATACGGACCTAGACATAAATATGTCTCGACGATCCGCAGGAACGCCAGCGCACGCGCACTTCGCAGGCCGGCGTCTGCTCCGGTCTATCCTTCAGGACATGTCCGCCACGGAGGAGGAGCGCCTGACCGTCGCGCCGATCGTCGGCCCGGATGACCCGCGCCGCTTCACCGACTCGGGCATCGAGATCTCCGAGCTGTACACGCAGGAGGACCTGCCGCGGGATCTCGACCTGGGCGAGCCCGGCGCGTTCCCGTACACGCGCGGCGTGCACCGCGAGATGTACCGCCGCCAGCCGTGGACGATGCGCCAGTACGCCGGCTACGCGTCGGCCAAGGAGTCCAACGAGCGCTACCGCTACCTGCTGTCGAAGGGCTCCACCGGCCTGTCGATGGCGTTCGACCTGCCGACGCAGCTCGGCCTGGACTCGGACAACCCGCGCTGCCTCGGCGAGGTGGGCCGCACCGGCGTGGCGATCGACACGATCGACGACATGCGCACCGCCTTCGACAGCATCCCGCTCGAGGAGGTGTCCACCTCGATGACGATCAACGCTCCCGCTGCATGCCTGCTGCTGCTGTACGAGCTGGTCGGCGAGGAGCAGGGCGTGCCCTCGCAGATGCTGCGCGGCACGACGCAGAACGACGTGCTCAAGGAGTACATCGCGCGCGGCAACTACATCTACCCGCCCGAGCCGACGATGCGGCTGACGACCGACCTGTTCGAGTACTGCCAGCAGCACGTGCCCAAGTGGAACACGATCTCGATCTCCGGCTACCACTTCCGTGAGAAGGGCTGCTCGGCGGTGCAGGAGGTCGCGTTCACGCTGTCCTCAGGGATCGCCTACGTGCAGGCGGCGATCGACAAGGGCCTGTCGGTGGACGACTTCGCACCGCGGCTGGCGTTCTTCTTCAACGGCCACAACAACGTCTTCCAGGAGGTCGCCAAGTTCCGTGCGGCGCGGCGGATGTGGGCGCACATCATGCGCGAGCGCTTCGGCGCGAGGAACCCGAAGGCGACGATGCTGCGCTTTCACACGCAGACGGGCGGCGTCACCCTGACCGCGCAACAGCCGGAGAACAACATCGTGCGCGTGGCGCTGCAGGGCTTCGCGGCCGTGTGCGGCGGCACGCAATCACTGCACACCAACGGCTTCGACGAGGCGCTCGCGCTGCCCACCGAGCGCGCCGCGAAAATCGCGCTGCGCACGCAGCAGATCCTCGCGCACGAGTCGGGCGCGACGGACACCGTGGATCCGTTCGCGGGGTCCTACTTCGTCGAGGCGCTGACCGACGAGATCGAAGCGCGCGCCAACGAGCTGATCGCGAAGGTCGACGCGCTCGGCGGCTCGGTGCACGCGATCGAGTTCATCACCGGCGAGATCGACGAGTCGGCGTGGGGCTACCAGGAGCGCTACCGAATCGGCCAGGACATCGTCGTCGGCGTCAACGCCTACGAGGAAGACAGCCTCGAGGTCCCCGACCTGCTGCGCGTGGACCCCGAGTCCGAGCGCGAACAGCTCGAGCGGCTGCGCGCCTTTAAGTCCGATCGTGATGGTCCGCTGGTCGAGCGCCGCCTCGGCGAGCTGCGCGACGTTGCGCGCGGCGAGCAGAACCTGCTGCCGGCGATCCGCCAGGCGCTGAAGGACCGCTGCTCGCTCGGCGAGGTGTGCGGGGCGATGCAAGACGTGTTCGGCGCCTACGCGCCGACGTTCTGAGAGCCGATGTATTGCAGGAAGGTCGAGGTACGGTGCGAAAAAAGAGGCGGAGACCCCTCTCGGTCCTCCTCTTGCGGCACACTACCAACGTCGCTACGCTGAACGTCCAGAGAATGGGGCAGATGAGTCGCCTTCGTAAGCCGTCCACCCGATGCGTCTCTGGCTGACCCACGACATCGGAGGATTGAATGGCCGCCGTCCGCCAAGGCCCAGAGGTTCTTGAGGACCTAACGAAGTACGCCGGTAGCTGGGTCGCGATCCGCAACGGCAAGGTCATCGCGGACGCGCTCGACTCCGTCGAATTGCGCAATAAGCCGGAAGTCAAAGAGGACGATTTCCTCATGCCCGTCCCCGACTCAGGGTCATCGGCCTTCCTTTTCTGAGGGCGCTCCCTCCAGATCTGTGCCGGACCTGATCGTCGCCTACCGCGACCTTGGTCTGGGTGAGTTACGTCCGTTCCTCATCCTCACCGTAACGGGCCCTAGGGGGGCGAAAGGACCTATCGCTGGCTTGATCGATACCGGGGCTGATGGGACAGTGCTACCCGCAGGCTATGCCCCCTGATGGGCTACTCGCGCGCGGACATCGCCACTCGGCAAGGCGCGGGGGTAGGTGGAAGCGTGACGATGCACCAAGCAACCAAGCCATCGAAGGCTGTCATCCCAGAGATCCCCGATTTCGAGTTCGACATCAACCCGTGCTTTGTGGATGGCTGTCAGATCGCGCTCTGGGGACGCAAAGACCTGATGCAGCACTTCGACGTGCACATCATGGAGCGCAGACAGCAGTTCTCGCTCACGAAGGTTTGATCGAAGCGTGTGAGAGACATTGGCACCCGTACCGATTAGGGTGCCGGTCATGCTCACCGACCCCGCTGCGTCTCTATTCGAAGTAGTCCTTGCGATTCACATCATTGCCGTCGTCCTGGCGTTCGGCGTGGTGTTCGCCTACCCGATCATGTTCGCCGTGGCCGCACGCCAGGATCCGCGCGGGCTGCCGCTGCTGCATCGGCTCGAGTACACGATCGATCGCTTCCTGACCAACCCGGGCCTCGGATTGGTGCTGCTGGCGGGCATCTACCTTGCCAGCAAGGGGCACTACTGGAGCGACTTCTTCGTGCAGTGGGGGCTGGCGGCGGTGATCGTGATCGGCGCGCTGGTCGGCGCGGTGATGATCCCGACGTCCAAGCGCGCCGAGCAGATCGCGACGCGGGACCTGGCCGCGAGCGCCGAGCGCGCGGGGGCCGCGGCGGCAGGCGCGGCAAGCGCCGGCGAAGTCGAGTTCAGCGACGAGTACCGCGCGCTGACGCGCCGCCTGACGCTCGTCGGCACGCTGCTCAGCGTGCTCGTGCTGGTCACGATCGTGCTGATGGCATTGCACGTCGGCGCCTAGATAGCGTCCCCTCCTCACCCCTCCGCGGCGCTGGCGAGCAGCCGCTCGGCCCGCTCGACGACATGGCTGGCGACGGCCGAATCCGAGTCGAGCTCCCTGGCGGCGTCCAGCACCGCCGCCGCCGTTTGGGTGACGACCCGTCCGGCTCGTTTCGGCTCATGCCGCCATGACCGGGCCTCATCGACCAGGTCGGCGCCAGTGATGGCGTCCAGTTCGTAGCGGCCGCCTACGCTCATCGCACCGTGCCGTCTGAGCTTCGGCCAGAGCACGGTCGGCACCGTGTCATACAGGGGCGCCAGCTCGATGTGCTCCGCGGTGGGATGCAGTAGAGCGATGTTCTTTCCGTGCGCGTCGGCGTTGCCGATCAGCACCGTGAACGTGGCAGCTGCCAGTAGCCGGTCGAGCTGCTCGCGCGGGTCCTGCGCGTAGCGGTCGAGCAGCCCAGCGGCCTCTTTCAAGGAGGGCCCGCCGGCGCTCTGGTACTTGCCGCGGCGCATGCCCGCTTCGGGGTCACGTGCGAGCGCCTGGCAGAGGTCCTCCTGGTGAATCCGCTCGACCGTCCCGTCCGCGAGCCCTCGTCGATCGAAGCGGGAGACGATCAGGCACGATTTCTCGCCGATCATCTCAAGCTCAGCTTGAATGCTGGTGAGGCCGACGATGGCGGCGAGCTTGAGGCACTGCGCCTCCGCGTCCACGAGGCCCGGCCGCACAGGGTCGTCGACCTTCAGGATATGGCTCGAGGGGTAGCCGTTCGCCGGGCGCCCCCACCCGCCGCGTGGCAGCCGTACCAGCAGCAGCTTGTCCTGCAGGCCGGCGATCGAGAGCTCGCTGTCGTCGTGGATCGCCAGGGGACGCTCAGGGAGCCCGAGCACCTCCTGCTCGAGGGTGTCGACGTCATACGGGATGACGGTCCCGGGCCGTGCCGGGGGCTCCTGCGCGGCGATGATGAGCGCGCCGGCGACGTCGCGGCCGAATCGCTTGAGCAAAGAGTGGATGTCGTTGACGGCGACCCCGAGCTGCTGGGCAAGCGTCTGGCGGTGCTGGCCCTCCAGTAGCAGGCCGGCGGCGAACACGCTGGAGCTCATCTTGCGTGCCTGCAGCGGCAGTGAGCAGGACAGCACGGGGGAGAGGCCCGGCCATGTTTCGAGCGCCTCCTCGGTGTAGGTGCAGTGGAGCTCCCACGGCCGCCTGGCCGTCAACTCGGCGACGTGGACGCCGTGGAGCCAGACGCCGAGAGGCTCAGCCTTCGCCATGCTCGCCCGGCCAGGTGACGGTGATGGTCGCGCCGGAGCGGCGCAGAATCCGCAGCAGGTGTTCGAGCAGAGTGACGCTGCGCCCGGACTCCAGCTGGGCGAGGTAGTCGCGTGTGAGCCCTGCCTCCTCGGCGAGCTCGGCCTGCGTGAGGTGTCTGCGGCCGCGGATCTCCGCGACAGCACGTCCAAGATCCGCGCCCGAGCGGATCGTCCACGTCATGCTCGCTCGTCCTGGCTGTGACATATCTGTCGCACGCACGCCTTTCTATCGATTGTGACAGTACCGTCACTTTAGCACCCATCGACGCAAAGTGACAATATCGTCACGTTACTTATCTCTAGCGTCGTGAATCGTCAGCTGAAGCCACGCCGGGCGAGCTCTGCCACGGCCGGGTCGGCAGTCTCCGAGCGTCGCTCCAGCAGGCGGCCGGCGAGGCTCGGGGACAGGATCGCGAGCGCCGCCTTGGCGCGTGTGGCGCGCTCGACGCCACCGTCGGCAAGCAGCGCGATCGAGCGCCGGCGCGCGTCGGGTGCACGCTCACGGATCGCGTCGCGGGCACGCGCGCGGCGCAGCGACAGCCGGCGACTCGCCAGCAGCGCACCTGCCCACGCGCGCTCGCCGGGCGTCAGGTCTGGGCCCTGCAGCGCCTTCTGGATCATCAGCACCTGGTCTTCGTGATGGGCAACGCGGCTGGCCGATGAGCGGCTGTCGGGCGACAGTCGCCAGCGGTACAGCGGCTCGTGCACGTAGGCGACAGATGCGCCGGCGAGCACCAGCCGCAGCCAGCAGTCCCAGTCCTCGAAGACCTTGAAACGCACGTCCCAGCCACCGTGCTGCATGACCAGCGAGCGTCGCGCCGCCGGCCACGGGATCCAGTTGCGCTCGAGCATCGTCTCGCGCCCATTCGCCAGCGCCGGCGGGTTCAACCGGCCCATGTCGGCGACTACCCGCTCGCCGTACTCGATCAGCGCGTCGCCGGTCACGATGTCCACGTCCGGGCGCGCCGCCAGCACCGCCGCGACCGCCTCCAGCCGTCGCGGGCAGAAGGCATCGTCGACGTCCAGCTGCACGAGATAGTCGCCGCTGGCGGCAGCCGCGGCGGCGTTCAGCGCCGAGCCCGTGCCGCCGTTGCGCTTACGGACGATCCGCACGTGCTCGCGCAGCTCGCCCAGGCCCGCGTCCAGGTCATCCGGCGAGCCGTCGTCGCAGATCACGATCTCGTGCGCCGGCAGCGTTTGCGCGAGCACCGAGCGCACGGCGTCGGCGATCGTCTGCTCGCCAAGGAAGTAGGTGATGATCACGCTCAGCCGCGGCGCGCTTTGCGGCTGCGCGTCCCGACCGTGGGCACCCGTCGCTGGGCACGCTGACACGCGCCAGTCACCGACAGTCAGCTCCTCGACGCCGGCTGGCGACGCGCTCACGAGCCGCCCGCCTCCCCAGCCCAGTGAAAGCCCCTCTGCGCGAGCGCCTCGCGCGCCGGATCAGCCTGCTCGGCGCGGCGCTCGAGGAAGCGCCGCGCCAGCGCCGGCGAGAGCACCGTCACGGCGGCCTTCGCACGCGTCGCCCTGTCAAAGCCGCGCCCCGTGATGAGGCCCAGCGACAGGCTGCGGGCGGCGGCCGAGCGAGTCTCTACAGCCTGGCGCGCGCGTTCACGCGCCAGCCAGCGACGGCGCTGAGCGAGCAGCGCCTGCGCCCGCGCGCGCTCGCTGTCGCGCAGCGACGCTCCCTGCAGCAGCTTGACGAGCATCCGCTCAATCGCCTCGACGTTGGCGACCCTGTCGCGCGAAGAGCGGCTGCCCGGTGTCATCCGCCAGCGATACAGCGGCTCGTGCACGTACGCCACGGGCGCCCCGTCGAACACCAGCCGCGCAAAGCACTCCCAGTCCTGCATCACCGCGAAGCTCTCGTCGTAGCCGCCGACGGCAAGCAGCCGCGAGCGCCTGATCGCCGGCCAAAGAAACAAGCACGTCCTCAGCATCGCAGCGCGCTGATCGCCGTCCACGTAACGCCTGATCGCGTCGAGCGTCACGATCTCCCTGCCGCCCATCTCGACGATCGCGTCACTGGCGACGATGTCGAGGTCCGGGCGGGCACGCAGCACCGCGGCGATCGCCTCCAGGCGCCCCGGCAGAAAGGCGTCGTCCTGGTCGAGCTGGACCACGAACTCGCCACGCGCCGCGCGTGTCGTCGCGTTCATCGCCGCCGCGATGCCGCCGTTCTGCTGACGCACCACCACCACGCGCTCGCGCAGCTCGCCCAGCGCTGCGTCGAGGTCATCCGGGGAGCCGTCGTCGCAGATCACGATCTCGAGCGCCGGCAGCGTCTGCGCCAGCACCGATTCGACCGCCTCGCCGATCACCGCCGCGCCGCGGTAGTACGGGATCACCACGCTCAACGACGGCTGCTCGGCGCCGGCCGGCGCCACCGAGGGCGAATCCGGGGCGCTCACCCGCAGGGGGCCGAGCTGCAACTCGGGGCTCATTGTCCGCGGCTCGTCATTCCGAACGCCTGGATATACAGGAGGATCAGCGCCGCTGCAAACGCCGCCGCAAACGAAGGCCGGTACCCTGAGGCGCATGTCAGAGAGCTATCGAGTGGCAGTCGTCGGGGCGACCGGGCAGGTCGGCACGCTGATGCTGCGGCTACTGCGCGAGCGCAACTTCCCCGCGTCTGAGATCGTGCCGTTCGCCTCGCCGCGCTCTGCCGGCAGGCAGCTCGACGGCGGGCTGACCGTGCGCGCGCTCGACGAGGACTCGATCCAGGGCTTCGAGCTGGCGCTGTTCTCAGCCGGCGGCTCGACCTCCGCCGAGTGGGCGCCGCGGTTCGTCGCCGCCGGCGCCACCGTCATCGACAACTCCTCCCACTGGCGCATGAGCGACGACGTCCCGTTGGTCGTCAGCGAGGTCAACCCCGACGCGCTCGCCGGCCACGCCGGAATCATCGCCAACCCCAACTGCTCGACCATGCAGATGGTCGTCGCGCTCGCGCCGCTGTATCGCGAGGCGGGAATCGAGCGCCTCGTGATCAGCACCTACCAGGCCGTCTCGGGAACCGGCCGCCTCGCCGTCGAGGAGCTGCTCGAGCAGTCAGACGCGCTGATCAACGAGCGCGCCATCGACACGCCCACCCAGTACGCGCACCAGATCGCGTTCAACGCGCTCCCCCACGCCGGCAGCTTCCCTCCCGGCGACGACCACACAGACGAGGAGCGCAAGCTGATCAACGAGACGCGCAAGATCCTCGGCGACGCCACGATCCGCGTCAGCGCCACCTGCGTGCGGGTCCCGGTCGTCACCGGCCACTCCGAGGCCGTCAACGTCCAGACCCGCGCCGAGCTCTCGCCCGAGCGCGCGCGTCAGCTGCTCCAGGCCGCGCCCGGCGTGATCGTCATCGACGACCCCGCCAGGGCGCTGTACCCGCTCGCCGTCGAGGCCGCCGGCCGCGACGAGGTGTTCGTCGGGCGCATCCGTCGCGACCCCGGCCACGAGCGCGCGCTCGACATGTGGGTCGTCGCCGACAACCTCCACAAGGGCGCCGCCACCAACGCCGTGCAGATCGCCGAGGAGCTCCACCAGCGCGGTCTCGTGCACGCCTCCGCGCCCGCACGCGCCTAACGTCGCGGCCGTGAGCGACGGTCTCGCAGCCGCTGTCAAGCGCGTCCCCGGCGTCACCGCTGTGCTCGGCTCCGCCCGTGCGCAGCGCCTGCGCACGTCCTGGCGCGCCGCGCGTCCGCTGCACGGCGCGATCGGCTTCGTCGTGCGCGAGCAGCTCCGCGAGCGCCCGACGCCGCGCGCCGGCGGCTATCGCCTGCGGGCGTCGGGACTGACGGTCTTCCTGCGGCATCGCACCAGAGACCTGTACATCTTCAAAGAGGTCTTCGGCGACGGAGATGAGCCCGGCGGCTACGAGCCGCCCGCCGCGCTGGCGGCGATGCTGCATCGGACGCCCGGCCCGTCCGTGCTCGACCTCGGCGGCAACATCGGACTGTTCGGCGCCTTCGCCATCGGCCGCTGGCCCGGCGCCACGCTGCACAGCTTCGAGCCCGACCCCATGAACCTGCAGATGCTGCAGCGGGTGATATCCGCCAACGGCCTGCAGCAGCGCTGGACGGTCACGCCCGCCGCCGTCGCCGCACAGGAGGGCACGCTGGAGTTCGTCTCGGGCCTGTTCGGCGAGTCCCAGATCGCCGGCCTCGCGGGCGAAGCCAACCGCGGACCCGCCCCAGCCGCGCTCGCGGACGGACGCACGATCTCGGTTGCCGCGGTCGACCTGTTCGCGCAGGACCACGACGTCGACCTGATCAAGATGGACATCGAGGGTGGCGAGTGGCCGATCCTCAACGATCCGCGGCTCGCCGAACTGCGGGCGCGCGCGATCGTGCTCGAGTGGCACGCCGTCGCCTGCCCCGAGCCCGACGCCAGGGCCGCGGCGCTCGCGCGGCTCGCCACGGCGGGCTACAGCGGCGTGCACGAGTCAGAGGACTTTGGCTATCGCGGGCTCGTCTGGGCCTGGCGCGAGCCGGTGCCCGGCTAAGATCCTCGACCGATGGCAAGCAGCGCCCACAACCGACTCACCGACGCGGCGCTGCTCGCGAGCTCGCGCAGCGGACACCGCAAACCGCCCCGCCAGAAGGCGCCGGAGACCTATGAGGAGAAGCTCGCGCAGCTCGAGGAGCTGCGCGCGGCGGCGCTGCACTCGGCGCCCGAGGCCGAGGAGAAGCAGCACGCACGCGGCAAGTACACGGCGCGCGAGCGCGTCGAGAAGCTGCTCGACCCCGGCTCCTTCCAGGAGCTCGACACGTTCGTCAGCCACCGCACCCACGACTTCGACATGCAGAAAAACCGGCCCTGGGGCGACGCCGTCGTCACCGGACACGGCACGATCGACGGGCGCACCGTCTGCATCTTCAGCCAGGACTTCACGGTCTTCGGCGGCTCGCTCGGCGAGGTCATGGGCGAGAAGATGTGCAAGATCATGGACCTCGCAGCCAAGATCGGCTGCCCGATGATCGGCATCAACGACTCCGGCGGCGCGCGCATCCAGGAGGGCGTCGTGTCGCTGGGCTCCTACGGCGACGTGTTCCTGCGCAACGTGCGCTGCTCCGGCGTGATCCCGCAGGTCAGCCTCGTGATGGGCCCGTGCGCCGGCGGCGCCGTGTACTCGCCCGCGATCACCGATTTCATCTTCATGGTCAAGGAGACCTCGCACATGTTCATCACCGGTCCCGACGTGATCAAGACCGTCACCGGCGAGGAAGTCGGCTTCGAGGAGCTCGGCGGCGCGATGTCGCACAACACCAAGTCCGGCGTCGCGCAGTTCGCCTCAGAGGACGAGGACGCGTGCCTGGAGGACTGCCGCTACCTGCTCAGCTTCCTGCCTTCCAACAACCTGCAGAGCACGCCCCGCGTCGAGCCGAGCGATGACCCCGAGCGCATGGACCCCGAGCTCGACCACGTCGTCCCGGACAACCCCAACAAGCCCTACGACATGCGCGAGGTCGTCAAGCGGATCGTCGACGATGAAGAGTTTTTCGAGGTGCACGAGCACTACGCCAAGAACATCATCTGCGGCTTCTCGCGCATGGACGGCTACGCGATCGGCATCGTCGGCAACCAGCCCGCGCAGCTCGCCGGCGTGCTCGACATCGCCGCCTCCGAGAAGGCCGCGCGCTTCGTCCGCACCTGCGACGCCTTCAACATCCCGCTGCTCACCTTCTGCGACGTGCCCGGCTTTCTCCCCGGAACCGCGCAGGAGTGGGGCGGCATCATCCGCCACGGCGCCAAGCTGCTGTACGCGTTCGCCGAGGCGACCGTGCCGAAGGTCACGATCATCACGCGCAAGGCCTACGGCGGCGCCTACGACGTCATGTCCTCCAAGCACCTCGGCGCCGACTTCAACTTCGCCTGGCCGACCTCCGAGGTCGCCGTCATGGGACCCGAGGGCGCCGTCAACATCATCTACCGACGCGACATCGCCGGCAGCCCGACTCCCGACGAGCGCCGCAAGAAGCTGATGGAGGACTACAAGGCGCGCTTCGCCAACCCCTACACGGCCGCCGAGCGGGGCTACATCGACGACGTGATCGTGCCGCACGAGACGCGCCCGCGGCTGATCACGGCGCTGCGCACGCTGCAGGGCAAGCGCGAGCCCGGGCCCAAGCGCAAGCACGGCAACATCCCGCTGTAGCGGCGTTAACAGACCCGTGCAAATGCTCGGCGACAATCCGGCAGTGGTCTTCGGCACGTCCGGCTGGATGGATGGTATATCGTCCATACGTTCGGAAAAGACTCCATATGGACGATATACTCGCCACTATGGATATTGCAAGCCCCCACAAGGCGGTCTCACCCACGCTCGACGGCGATGTGTTGCGAGTGCTTGCCAGGACGACCGGCGTCCTCACCGGTCGGGAGGTGGCGGCGCTGACAGGCAGGCGCTCGCACAGCGGCGTTCTGGATGCTCTGAACAGACTGACCGAGCATGGCCTCGTAAATCGGGTGGAGCTGAACCGGGCATATCTGTTCACGCTCAATCGCGAGCACCTTGCCACGCCCGCGGTGGAGCTCCTCATGGATATGCGGGGCGAGTTGCTCCGCCGCATTCGAGGCGCACTCGACTCCTGGGAGATAGCACCCTCCAACGTCTCGATGTTCGGGTCTGCTGCCCGGGGAGACGGCGGGACAGCAAGCGACATAGACCTGCTCGTCGTTCGGCCCGGGGCAGTCCACGAGGACAACACGACGTGGCGGACACAGCTGGCCGATCTCAAGGACCAGATCCGGAGGTGGACGGGCAACTACGCACAGATCGTGGAGCTCGCCGACGAGGAGATCGATCAGCTACGTAGGGACGACCGGGCGATCGTCGCCGCACTTCGCTCCGATGCGCTCGTGCTGCACGGATCAGATATCTCCACCGTGGTCGGCCCCGCATGAGCCCGCGCAACGTCGGGCGAACCCAGCTCTGCTCTGGGGCAGATGCCGCGACCCGGCTCCGTCACGCGCGCTTGTTTCTCGAGGTCGCACAACTCGTAGCCGACGAAGGCGATGACCTCGAGTACGCGAGTCCGGCCGCAGCGTTGGCCGTGCTGGCAGGGATTGCCGCGTCCGACGCTGCATGCTGCAAGGCCCTCGGCCGGCGGTATCGGGGCCAGGACCATCGCGAGGCTGCGGCTCTGCTGGAGCGAGTGACACCCGGAGGCCGACAGGCGGCCAACTCCCTCGGTCGCCTGGTCGACCTCAAGGACGAGGCGCACTATGGGTTGTTCGATGTAGCGACGAAGGACCTCAAGTCGGCACTACGCCAGGCGAGCAGCCTCGTGCAGTTCGCATCGGAGATCGCCCAGAGCTGACAGCAAGAGCTCAACAACGGTCACAATGTGCACATGAGCAAAGTCAACCGCCGCCTGGAGGCAGTCCCTCCCTCCGCCAACCCCGAGGAGGCGGCAGCGATCGTGGCAGCGCTCGAGCGCTTCATGCGCGCGACGGCCGCGCCGGCCGGTCCGCGACCGGCGTGGGCGCGCGGCGGCTGGCGAGGAACGGCGCTGCTTGAAGGCGTCTCGCGCGCGCCCGCTGCCGACAGCGATGCGGCCGATGTTTCGTGGATGTTCCCGATCCCTGGATAAACACCTAAAAGCCGCTAGGCTTTAGCGCAATAGCTGTCCAGACGACCCGTGTAGTCGAACGCAGTTCGGGCCAAGGGGGTCCGAACCAGGAGGTTTTCGCACCTATGGAGCCAGGTTCCATCTCCGCCCAGCGCGGCACGCTCGATGACCCGGAGGTCGTGCAGAACGTGCCGGGGCACGTGATTCCGATCCTCGAGCAGGAGTTCGACGACTTCAAGACCGAGGCCGGTCGGTTTCTCGCGGGCGACATCCCCGAAGACGAATTCATCAAGTTCCGCCTCAAGCAGGGCGTCTACGGCCAGCGCCAGCCCGACGTGCAGATGATCCGCGTCAAGCTCCCGTTCGGCGGCATCACACCCGAGCAGATGGAGTCGTTCGCGGACGTGATCGAGAAGTACGTGCCGCTCAACAAGGGACACATCACGACGCGTCAGAACATCCAGATGCACCACATCCCGCTGCCGGAGGTCGAGAAAGCGATCCGCGAGCTCGCCGAGACCGGCCTCTCCAGCCGCGAGGGCTGCGGCAACACGGTCAGAAACGTCACCGGCGATCCACGGGCGGGCGTGGCGGCCGACGAGCTGTTCGATATGACCCCCTACGTGGGCGCGTACGTGCGCTACTTCGTGCGCCACCCCACGACGCAGGCGATGCCGCGCAAGATCAAGACGGCGTTCGACGGCTCCGAGCAGGGCCGCGCGATCTCGGAGATCCACGACATCGCCTACCGGGCGCGCGTCAAGGAGATCGACGGTCGTGGCCAGGTGCGCGGCGCGCAGATGCTTGTTGGCGGCGGCACGTCGATCATGCCGCGCGTCGCCCCCGCGCTGTACGAGTTCGTCGAGCTCGACAACGGCGACTACCTGAAGATCGCCGAGGCCGTGTTCAGGATCTTCGACCGCCAGGACTGGCTGCGCGTGAACCGCGCGCGCGCACGCATCAAGGTGTTCGTCGACAAGTTCGGCATCGACGAGCTGCGCCGCCAGGTCGAGGAGGAGCTCGAAGGCGACTGGGTCGGCGAACGCGACTTCTCGGTCGAGCACCGGCTGTTCGTCGACGACGAGCGCGAGTCGGCGCCGGCCCCCCCGGCCAGCTACGGCTCTCCCAACGGCGACTTGTCCGAGTTCGACCGCTTCCGGACGGCGAACGTCCTCGAGCAGAAGCAGCAGGGCTTCGTGACGGTCGAGGTGAAGGTCACGCGCGGCGACCTCAGCCCCGAGCAACTCCGCGGCCTCGCGCAGATCGTACGCGACCACGCCGGCGGCTACGCGCGCACGACCGTGCAACAGAACCTGTTGCTGCGCTGGGTACGCCACGAGAGCGTCTACGACGTGTGGCGCGCGCTCGGCGAGCTCGGCCTTGCCGATCCCGGCACGCGCGAGATCACCGACGTCGTCTCGTGCCCGGGCACCGATTCGTGCAAGCTCGGCATCACGAGCTCGATGGGGCTCAACCAGGCCGTGCAGGAGCGAGTGCAGGCGATGGACATCTCAGACCCGCTGTCACGCGACATCCACATCAAGATGAGCGGCTGCCCCAACGGCTGCGCCCAGCACCACGTCGCCGACATCGGCTTCTACGGCGCGTCGATCAAAGTCGGCCAGCACACGATCCCGGCGTACATCCCGCACGTCGGCGGCGTCTACGAAGGCGCGCCGGTCAAGTTCGGCACGCGGCTGAAGCTGCGCCTGCCCGCCAAGCGGGTACCGGAGGCGATCGAGCGCTGGATCCGCCACTATGAACAGAACCGCAATGACGACGAGCCGTGGGGGGCGTTCACAGAGCGCGTCGGCACGGGAGAGCTGGAGGGGCTTGTGAAGGATCTGTCGATGCCGGTGGACTTCTCGCTGGAGACGATGAACGACTTTATCGACTGGAACAGAAACGCCCCGTTCGAAGTCCAGCGCGGCGAGGGCGAGTGCGCCGTGTAGGAAATCCACGGGCCAGTAGCGCCGTACAGAGCTCAAGAACTCCATGAAACGAGACGACCAGATCAGATGCCTCCAATAGACACCCACACTGTCCCCGTGACCTCCAAGATCGACCCGACCTTCAGCCTCACGCACACGCTGCGCGAGGCGGCGCGCCACGGCGAGCGCGCGGTGCTGCTGTGCTCGTTCCAGAAGGAGGAGTCGGTGCTGCTCGACGAGCTGCTGCGACTCGACCAAGGCACCGGTAAGGCGGTGCGCGTGGTGACGATCGACACGGGCGTGCTCTTCCCCGAGACGCTCGAGACGTGGCGCGCCTTCGAGCAGCGCTTTGGCGTCGAGATCGAGGTGCAGGACGCGAGCAACCCTGAGAATCCGTGGAGCGGACCGGAGCACTGCTGCTCGGTGGCCAAGGTGGCGGCGCTCGAGAGCGCGCTTGCGGGCGCCGAGGGCTGGATCACCGGCATCCGCCGTGAGCAGGGCCCGACGCGCGCCGCGACGGAGCTGATCGAGCGCGACGCCAAGCGCGGCCTGTGGAAGTACAACCCGCTCGCGCACTGGACCGACAAGGACCTCTGGCGGCGGATCCACGAGCGCGACCTCCCTTACAATCCGCTGCACGACCGCGGCTACGAGTCGATCGGCTGCGCGCCGTGCACGCAGCCCGGCGCCGGCCGCGAGGGCCGCTGGGCAGGCACCGACAAGACCGAGTGCGGCATCCACGTGGAGGTCGTCGAGCCGTGAGCGTCGCGACGCGACCCCAGCTGAGCCATCTGCGCGCGCTCGAGTCAGAGGCGATCCACGTGATGCGCGAGGTGGCGGCTGAATTCGAGAAACCGGTGCTGCTGTTCAGCGGCGGCAAGGACTCGATCGTGCTTCTGCGCCTGGCAGAGAAGGCGTTTCGACCGGCGCCGTTCCCGTTCCCGCTGATGCACGTCGACACCGGCCACAACTTCCCCGAGGTGATCGAGTACCGCGACCGCCGCGTCGGCGAGCTGGGCGAGCGGCTGATCGTGGCGAGCGTGCAGGATTCGATCGACCACGGCCGCGTCGTCGAGGAGACCGGGCCGCGCGCGTCGCGCAACAAACTGCAGACGGTCACGCTCCTGGACGCGATCGCCGAGCACGGCTTCGACGCGGCGTTCGGCGGCGCGCGCCGCGACGAGGAGCGCGCACGTGCGAAGGAGCGCGTGTTCTCCTTCCGTGACGACTTCGGTCAATGGGACCCCAAGAACCAGCGCCCCGAGCTCTGGAACCTGTACAACGGGCGCATCAAAAAGGGCGAGAACGTGCGCGTTTTCCCGCTTTCGAACTGGACCGAGCTCGATGTGTGGGAGTACATCGACCAGGAGCGTCTCGAGGTCCCTTCGATCTACTTCGCCCACCAGCGCCAGGTGTTCGAGCGCGACGACATGCTGTACGCGTGGCGCGAGGGCACCGAGCTGATCGACGGCGAGGAGATCTTCACTGAGACCGTGCGCTACCGCACGGTCGGCGACATGAGCTGCACCGGTGGCGTGCGCTCACTCGCCGGCACGCTCGAAGAGGTCGTGCTGGAGATCGCAGCGACACGCATCACCGAGCGCGGCGAGACCCGCGCCGATGACCGCGTGTCGGAGGCCGCGATGGAGGACCGCAAGAAGGCCGGATACTTCTAGGCGGCCGTAGTCGGGGCCTTCGGCCCCTTCTTTTTCTGGGCCTATGACACTCGATCTCTTGAGATTCACCACCGCCGGCTCGGTCGACGACGGCAAGAGCACGCTGATCGGGCGGCTGCTGTATGACGCCAAGCAGGTGTTCGAGGACCAGCTCGCGCACGTGGCGCAGGCCTCCGAGCGCCGCGGCGGCGAGGGCACGCTCGATCTGGCGCTGCTGACGGACGGTCTGCGCGCCGAGCGCGAGCAGGGAATCACGATCGACGTCGCCTACCGCTACTTCGCGACCGCGGGCACCGCCGGCGGAGCCGGTGGTCGGCGCTTCATCATCGCCGACTGCCCCGGCCACCGCCAGTACACGCGCAACATGGTCACCGGCGCGTCCACCGCGGACGTGTCCGTGGTGCTGATCGACGCGCGCAGGGGCGTGCTCGAGCAATCCAAGCGTCACGCGTTCATCAGCGCGCTGCTGGGCATCCCGCAGATGGTCGTCGCGATCAACAAGATGGACCTCGTCGACTACTCGCAGGAGCGCTACGAGGAGCTGATCGCGGAGTTCGAGGAGTTCGCCCAGAAGCTGCGCGGCGGCAAGAACCCGCGCCGCACAGCCACCTCGTACCTGCCGATGTCGGCGCTGAACGGCGACA
Organism: uncultured Solirubrobacteraceae bacterium; assembly: GCA_963838405.1. Lineage (GTDB taxonomy): Bacteria > Actinomycetota > Thermoleophilia > Solirubrobacterales > Solirubrobacteraceae > Palsa-744. The sequence goes on from CAWIRA010000003.1 coordinate 82,951, forward strand.
ACGTCGTCGAGCGCTCGGCGAACATGGAGTGGTATGAGGGGCTGCCGCTGCTCGAGTGGCTCGAGCAGGTGGACGTCGCCTACGACCACCCCGACGAGAAGCCCGCGCGCTTTCCCGTGCAGTGGGTGATCCGGCCCAGCGCCGGCGTTTCCGACGCGAACCTGATCGACTACCGCGGCTACTCGGGGCAGCTGGCGAGCGGCGCGCTGCGACTCGGCGACGAGGTGACGGTGCTGCCGTCCGGCGCGCGCACGCGGATCGCCGCGATCGACACCTACGACGGCGAGCTGGCGGAGGCGATGGCGCCGATGTCGCTGACGCTGCGCCTCGAGGACGAGCTCGACGTCTCGCGCGGCGAGCTGATCTGTCACCCCGACGAGGCTCCGGCGGTCGCGCGTGAGCTCGACGCGGACGTCTGCTGGATGACCGACGAGCTGCTGCGACCGGGAGCGCGCTACCTGATCAAGCAGACCTCGCGCAGCGCCACAGCGGTGATCGACTCGATCACCGACATGGTCGACGTGCACACGCTCGAGCGCATGGCCGCCCCCCAGGAGCTCGGCCTCAACGACATCGGCCGCGTGCACCTGCGCACCAGCGCGCCGCTCGTGTTCGACCCCTACACCAGCAACCGTCGCACCGGCAGCTTCATCCTGATCGACGAGGCCACGAACGGCACCGTCGGCGCGGGCATGATCG
>CAWIRA010000004.1:0-276282 GCA_963838405.1 uncultured Solirubrobacteraceae bacterium
TCCCTACATCATCCCCGACATGTCCGGCATGCCGCCGCCGCCAGGCATGCCAGCGCCTTCCTTTTCCGGGACCTCGGCGACGATCGCCTCGGTGGTGAGGATGTTCTTGGCGATCGACGCGGCGTTCTGCAGCGCAGAGCGCGTGACCATCGCCGGGTCGATGACGCCGGCGGCGACGAGATCGACGATCTCGTTCGTCGAGGCGTTCAGGCCAAAGCCTTTCTTGGCCTTGCGCACGTCGTTGACGACGACCGACCCCTCGAGGCCGGCGTTCTCGGCGAGCTGACGCAGCGGCTCCTCGAGCGCCCGCAGCACGATCCGCGCACCCGTGCGCTCGTCATCGGAGCCATCGACCGACGCCCCGTTCTCGCTGATGTTGACGGCAGCCGAGGCCTGCAGCAGCGCGACGCCACCACCGGGCACGATGCCCTCCTCGAGTGCCGCCCTCGTGGCCTGCAGGGCGTCCTCGACGCGGTGCTTCTTCTCCTTCATCTCCGTCTCCGTAGCCGCCCCGACCTTCACCACGGCAACGCCACCGGAAAGCTTTGCGAGCCTTTCCTGGAGCTTCTCGCGGTCGAAGTCCGAGTCGGTGTTCTCGATTTCGGCTTTGATCTGATTGATCCGGCCTTTGATCGCCGCCGCGTCACCATTGCCGTCGACGATCGTCGTCGTGTCTTTCGTGACGACCACCCGACGCGCGCGCCCGAGCTGCGAGAGCTGCGTGTTCTCGAGCTTCAAACCGAGCTCCTCGGTGATGACCTCGCCACCAGTCAGGATCGCGATGTCCTCGAGCATCCGCTTGCGGCGGTCCCCGAAGCCCGGAGCCTTCACAGCCACGCCGGTGAACGTCCCGCGCAGCTTGTTGACGACGAGCGTCGCGAGCGTCTCGCCCTCGACGTCCTCGGCGATGATCAGGATCGGCTTGCCCGACTGGATCACCTGCTCGAGCACGGGCAGGATGTCTCTGACGGAGCCGATCTTCTGGTTGGCGATCAGGATGTAGGGGTCCTCCATCACACCCTCCATGCGGTCCTGGTCGGTGACCATGTAGGGCGAGATGTAGCCCTTGTCGAACTGCATGCCCTCGGTGAACTCGAGGTCCATGCCGAACGTCTGGCCCTCCTCGACGTTGACGACGCCGTCCTTGCCGACCTTCTCGATCGCGTCGGCGATAACGTCGCCGATCTCCTCATCACCGGCCGAGATCGTCGCCACACGCGCGATCTGGTCCTTGCCGGAGACCTCCTTCGACTGCGACGCGATGTTCTTGACGACCTCGTCGACCGCCTTCTCGATGCCGCGCTTCAGCGCCAGCGGGTTGGCGCCCGCCGCCACGTTCTTCAGGCCCTGGCGCACGATCGCCTGCGCGAGCACGGTCGCCGTCGTGGTGCCGTCACCGGCGACGTCGTTGGTGGCCGTTGCCACCTCACGCACCAACTGGGCGCCCTGGTTCTCGAAGACATCCTCGACCTCGATCTCACGAGCGATCGTGACGCCGTCGTTGGTGATCGTGGGCGCGCCGAACTTCTTGTCAAGCACCACGTAGCGGCCCTTCGGACCGAGCGTGACCTTGACCGCGTTGGCAACCGCATCGACGCCGGACTCCAGCGCTTTGCGTGCCTCCGAGTTGTACTTGATCTCCTTATGAGCCATATTCGTCAGTCTCCTTATGCCTCGACTAGGGCAAGGACATCGGTCTCGCGCAGCACGAGCAGATCCTCCCCCGTCTTCGGGTCTTTGGTCTCGGTCCCGCCGTACTTGCTGTACAGGACCTTGTCGCCCTTCTTGACGTCCATCGGGATGCGCTTGCCGCTGTCGTCCAATTTGCCATCGCCTGCGGCGAGAACCTCGCCCATCTGCGGCTTCTCCTTGGCAGTGTCGGGAAGGACCAGCCCACTCGCTGTGGTCTGCTCCTCCTCGATCGCCCGCACGATCAAACGATCGCCCAGGGGCTTGAGCTTCATGTCAATAAACCTCCGTCTTAGAGAGTGCGACCGGCCGCTCGCGCCCTTGGTATCGGGGGAACGGCCTCTGTTTTGGCACTCTCGCCTTCAGAGTGCCAATACGGGAGACTATATAGGACATCCGGCCCAGATCCAAGTCAAGATCCTGGCACTCGTGTCGGTGGACTGCCAGCGACTAGTTTTGCGCGCCGCCGAAGCCCTTGATCGCCTCGGTCATCCCGGTGGGGTTCTCGAGGATCTGGGAGAAGCGCACGACGGTCACGACGTCCTCCATCGACACCGCGCGCCCGTAGATCTGTTCGAGGAACTTGATCAGCTCCTCGTGGCGGCGGAACTCGGGGTTGTCGTGCTTGATGTCACGCGGCGAGAGGTCCATCAGCTTCATGACCTCGACTTGGTCGATGACCGCTTCGAAGATCCGTTCGCGCGGCGAGTACTGGTAGCCGATCGTGACGAGCACGGCCTGGTTCTTGCGGTACTTGCCCGACTTGTCGCCGAGCCGGATCGTGGCGGTCTTGCGACCGCGCTTGAGCTCGTCGGCGAAGATCGTGGAGTAGAAGTTCAGGACCTGCATGGCGACCCGGCAGGCTACCGGTCTTTGCGCAGATAGGCGATCGCGAGCTCGACCATCTCGCGCTCAGCCGCATGGCTGAGCGCCGTGTGCGCCTCGTCGAGCCCGAGCCAGCGCACCTCCTCGACCTCGTCGTCGTGGTCGGCGGTGTCGCCTTCGACGTAGTCGAACAGGAAGAAGACGACCGCCTTGCCGATCGTACGCCCGTCGCGGCGGTACCAATAGCGCGATTCGCCGAGCTCGTGCACCGGCTCGGCGACGATCCCCGTCTCCTCGCGCACCTCGCGCGTGGCTGCCTGCACGGAGGTCTCGCCCGGGTCGACGTGGCCCTTTGGCAGCGCCAGCACGCTCGAGCCGTCGGCGGCGCGGCGGGTGGGGACGATCACGACGACCTCCTCGCCGCGCACGACGACGCCGCCGGCAGAGAACTCCCGCGCCTCGGCGCGGGCGGGACGTTTCGCCGATTTCCTTGGCTTCGACGTCGACGACTTCCGCGTTTTCGCCGACTTAGAGGATTTTGACGATTTCGAGGGCTTAGAAGACATATTGCTCGAGCGCCTGCGGCTCGTGGACGACGAGGCGCCCGCGCCCCTGGGAGATCACACCGGCGCGCTCGAGCACCGCGAGGAAGCGACTGGCGGACTCGCGCGAGGAGCCGGCGAGCTGCGCGAGGTCGGCCTGCGTGGCTGTCACGAGCACGTCCGCGGCCGGGTTGCCGTCGGCGATCTCCTGCTGGACGAGCTGGCTGAGCACGACCGCCACGCGGCTCTGCACCGTCTGGAAGGACTGGCGCGAGAGGCGCTCGTTGGTGTCACGCAGCCGACGACCGAGCGCGATCACCATCCGTGCCGCGATCTGCGGGCGCTCGCTCAGCAGCCTGCGCATGTCGGGGCCGAGCACGCCGATGACGCTCGTCGGCTCGATCGCTTCGACGGTGGCGGAGCGGCGCTCGTCCTCGAACATCGCCAGCTCGCCGAAGATGTCGCCCGGTCCGAACGTCGCCAGCGTGATCGTGCGTCCGTCGCCGTGGCTGCGCACCGCCCGCGCGTGGCCCTCGCGCACGATGTAGCACGTGTCGCTCTGATCGCCCTCGCGGAAGACCGCCTGTCCCGGCTCGAAATGCCGCGGCAGCGCCATCTGTGCGATTCGCTCGAGGTCGCTTGGCTCGAGCGTCGAGAACACCGGCACCCTCCCGAGCAACTCGACCACGTCCGCTGAGCGCGCTGCCCCCATCTCTCCAGGGAATACCACAACCCGGGGCCCGTGGATGTGTTCCGTCGCTTATCTTCAGTCGTATGTTCAGATCCAAGTGGCTGCTCGCCGCGCTGGGCGCCGCGGCGGCGCTGTCGCCTGCGGGAGCGCTGGCCGCAGCCACCCCCACGACGTCGACAACGCCGACGCCGAGCGCGCACGCGCTGCTGAGCTCACGCGAACTGTGGGCGACGATCGACGTCTGCAACCCGGCCGACCAGCCGGACACCGTCGGCATTCGCGGCTCGATGCCGGGCGACCGCCACAGTCACGACAAGATGTACATGAGCTTTCGCCTGCAGTACATGAACGCGAGCAAGCAGTGGGTGAACCTCGCGAGCGGCGCGAGCTCGAGCTTCGTAGCCGTCGGCAGCGGCGCAGCGGCGCGCCAGGACGGCGCCAGCTTCGAACTGAAACCGGTCGCCGGCAAGCCCGCGGTGACGCTGCGCGGCGTCGTCGACTTCGAGTGGCGCCGTGGCGGCACGGTGCTCGCGTCCGGCGCGCTGCCGACCGCCGTCGGGCACAAGAGCCTCGCCGGCGCCGACCCGCCGGGCTACAGCGCCGCGACCTGCATCATCGGCTGAACAACCGCGGATCGTTGGTGATGATCCCGTCGACGCCCATCGCGCTCAGACGTTCGATCATGCGCGCGTCGTCGACGGTCCACACGTAGAGCTCGCCCCCGCCTTCGCCGACAGCGCGGATCAGCGCGCGCGTGACGACGCGCCAGTGCGCCATGATCGCGTCGAAGCGGCCCTCCGCAAGCGCGGTGCGTGCGCGGCGGGGCAGCGTCGCGCGGTAGCCGGTCAGCATCGCGAGCGCTGGGATCGCGGTGAGCATGTCGGTCGTGTAGTCGCGGCGCACGCGCGGCACCGACCATCCCAGCCGTAGCGCCGGCTCGGCTGCACGAATCTGCGCGAGCCCGCTTGGAAACATGCCGCTGATCAGCGTGCGTGGCACGAGCTCGTGCTCGCGCAGCGCATCGAGCACGCGCAGCTCATAGCCAGGGAGCTTGACGTCGACGTCGAGCTCCACGCCCGCGAAGGCCGGCCCGGAGAGGTGCGCGAGCGCCTGCTCGAAGGTGAGCGGCGCGTCGGCGCTCAGATCGTCGTGATCGTGCGCGACCAGCAGCCGGCCGCTGCCGTCGGCGTGCTCGCTGAGCACATCCAGCTCGATCATGTCGACGTCGTGGCGCAGTGCCGCGTCAAAGCTCGCGAGCGTGTTCCCAGGCTCGATGTGCGCGGCGCCCTTGTGGCCGACGCGGCGAAAGCGCTTCGGTGGCGATGACTCGATCATCGCTGCCCACGATCGCAGAGTCAGCTCAGATCGAGCGCAGCGGCTTGCGACAGGTTTGGATCGCGTCGATCGCGGCCTTTGGCCCGAGGTACGGCGCGAGCACCGTGAACGTCAGGTGATCCACCGCGCACGACAGCTGCGAGAGGCGACGCGCGGCGACGTAGCTCGAGATGATCGACCACAGCGCACCGGTGATCGCTTCGCGCGCCACCATCGGCCCTCGCCGAGGGTCGGGGCCGTTGTCGGTCAGGAGCTTTGTGAAGCTCTCGACCGTGCGCGTCATGCGGCCGACCATCGCGGGCCCAACTTCGAAGACGTCGATGAACGCGATCCGCAGCAGGGCCTCGTGGGCGACGAGATACTCGACGAATGCGATCATCGCCGCGTACACGGCCTCATGCCAGGAGTTTGCGCTCTCGAAGCTGGGCCTGACAGATTCGAGCGCTTCGCGCACGGATTCGTCGAGCACGGCGAGGTAGCACTCCTCCTTGCTCGGGAACTGCTTGTGGAAGGCCTCGGTCGAGATGCCCGCGAACTGCGCGATCTGCGGGTCTGTCAGCTGCGAATAGCCCTCGTCGAGCGTCAGGTGCACGACCGAGCCGAGCACTCGCGCGCGCTTGTCGTCGGCTATGAGAAACGCGGCGGGCGCGGGCGCTTGGCTCGAGGTGCTGCGCGCCGGCACGCCGAGCCGAGTCGCCGCGGGGACGCGATAGCACTCGATCCAGTCGAGCACTTCGTCGGTGAGTGCGTACAGCTCTTGCTCGCGATGCTCAAGCATCCTGGTGAAGACCGCGTGGCGGACGCCGCCTACGATCGCGCGAGCGGTCAGCCGCGTACAGCCGGCGCCGTCGGGGGCCGCCCGCAGCGCGCCGGCGACGAAGCGTTCGAACGTCAGGCCGGCCATCTGCATGCGCTCCCTCGCCGCAGGTCCGACTCCGAGTGACTCGACCAGCACCAGCCGCGGTCCCTTTGGCTGCTCGGCGGCGTCGTCCAGCAACGCCTTGCAGCCGGCGTGCAGGCGGTTGTTCCATCCGCGCTCCCGCTCCCAAGCGTCCAGCACGCGCTTGCGGGCGCGCGCGACGACGATGTCGTACGTCGCGAGGAAGCATGCTTCCTTGTTCTCGAACAGCTCGTAGAAAGCTCTGCGCGAGACACCCGCCAAGGCGATCACGTGCGCCACTGTCGTCGCGTGGTAGCCGCGCTGCGAGACCGACTCGATCATCCCCCCGTACAGGCGGGTCCGCTGGTTTCGGGCAACCTCGTCGCGCTCCATACCACTCGGCCCATGCGGCAGCCTGTGGTACAGCGGCTCGAGTTGGCCTCCGACTCGATCTACTCCCATGATTCCAACGCGTAGATCATCCCACCTCCTCGCAACTATTCTCGGGGTTTAATAACAAGTCGAAAGACACCGGTCTATGGGTGTTTCCCATAAGTTCAAATGTCTGACAGACAACACGATTCGCATTATCGACGGGCTCGAGCAGGCTGCGTCAGGCCCGGCCTAGGCGATGAGGCCGCACCGGACGCCGACCTGAATTGCGCCAGGCGTGCTGCTGTTCAGGCGGTGAGCGTCAGGCGGCGCGGGCCCGAGTGGAAGCCGAGCTCGACGAGCACCCCGGCGAGGCTCGAAGCGAGCGCCGGCTCGCCGTCGATCCGCTCGAGCGCGAGCCTACCCAAACGTCCGGCGCGGACCGCATCCGCGAGTGCCACGAGCGCCTCGCGCACCGGCTCAAGCTCACGCGACCCGGCCGCCTCGCGCGTGTCGGCGAGCGTCACGAGGCTGCGCCCGCCGCGCTCGACGTACAGCACGGGCTGATCCTCGACGAGCACCACCTGCGCACCGGCGACGCGCGCCGGGCGTGACGTGGATCCCTCGCGCTTGGGCCACGGCAGGGCCGCCCCGTATGGCTGGGCCGGATCGGCGGCGGCGATCACCAGCGTGCGCGTGCCTGCGCCCTCGCCGACGTCAGCGGGTCCGGCGCGCAGCCGCTCAACGGCGCCGGGGAGCGCGAACTGCGCGCCGCCCATGCCCTCGATGAAGTAACCCCGCCGGCAGACCCCCAGCGTCTCGAGATTGGCGAACGTGTCGTACAGCATCGCGAAACCGCCTTTGATGCCCTCGGCCAGCACCTGCTCGCGCGTGACGATGCCGTAGCGCTCGAGCAGCAGCTCGGCGAGCACGCGCCGGCGCTCGGCAGCGCCGGCCGGCCCCTCCTGTGCGGCGCCACCAAAGACGCCCGCCGTCAGCGACCAGCGGCCCTGAACCTGGGAGTGCGCGCCGCTGCGAGAGCGTGCGGAGCGTCGCGCGCCGAAGCGCGACCGCGCCGACCCGACGGCGCCGGTGCCGGCCGCTCGCTGGACGGATGTTCGATGCTCGGAAGCCCCGCGTGCGAGGGCCAGGCGTGGGGCGCGCAGCGGCGCCCAGGCGTCGTTGGTGACCTCGCCGGCCCACACGAGATCCCACAGCGCCTCGCGTAGCGCCTCCGCCGGAGCGTCCAGCTCGGCGAGCAGGTCGGTGAAGAACGCCGGGCCCTGAGCGAGTCGCGCGCGCAGGAGCTCGTGCTCGGGGCCGGCGGGTGGCTCAACGCCGGCGCGCGCCGCCGGGCAGCCGATCGCGGGCGCGTCCTCGCGGAAGTACAGCGCCACGCGTCCCGCGCGGCCTAGCGGCCCGGCGCCGACCCACACGATCTCGCCGCTCGCACAGAGGCTGTCGAGCCAGGATTGCGAGTACGCGCCGGTACGCCGCGGCAGCACGTCGCGCTCCCATATCTCCACGGGCAGCGCGAGCCCCTGCAGCGGCACGAGCACCTCGCGCAGGCGGTCAATCCCGGCGCCGGCGTTCGAGTGGCGATCGACGCCCTGCCACGAGGGCAGGAACGCGGCAAGGCGCCGCTGATCGGCCGGCTCGATCTCCTTGCGCAGCGCGGCCAGCGACGCGCGCCGCAGCCGCCGCAGCACCTCCACGTCACACCACTCGCGCTCCGTGGGGTGGGCGGGAACGGGTCTGAGCTCACCGCGGACCAGCGAGCCGGCCTGCTCGAGCTCGCGCAGGACCGCTACGGCGTCGACGCCGTAGCGCGCGTGGAGCTCATCGGTGGTGAACGGACCGTGGGTACGCGCATACCTCGCCACGAGCTCCCGCAGCGCGTCGGGCACGTCGGCGAGAAACGCCTCCGGCAGGCCGCCCGGAGGCATCGCGCCGAGCGCGTCGCGGTAGAGGCCCGCCTCGTCGGCGGCGATCCAGCGCTCCTCGCCGCCGAGGCGCAGGCGCACTGCGCGCCGCTCGCGCTCGAGCTCCGCGAGCAGCGCATCGGCGTCGACGCCCGCGAACACGCGCGCGGCGACGTCGTCGCGAGCCAGGTCCCCGACGTGGCGCAGCACGTCGTGCAATCCGTCGCGACCGGTCGCGCGCGTCATCTCGGAGCGGTGCTGCAGGTCGTCTTCGATGTGGGCGAGCGCGCCCGGGTCAATCAGCTCGCGTAGCTCCTCCTGGCCGAGCAGCTCGCGCAGCAGATCGCGATCGAGCGAGAGCGCCGCGGCGCGGCGCTCGGCGTTAGGCGTGTCGCCCTCGTACATATACGTGGCGACGTAGTCGAACAGCAGCGAGGAGGCGAACGGCGAGGCCGTCTGCGTCTCGACCTCGACCAGCGAGATCTCGCGCGTGGAAAGGCCGCGCAGCAGCTCCTGCAGACCGGGCACGTCGAGCACGTCCTTGAGGCACTCCCTGTAGGTCTCGAGCACGATCGGGAAGTCGTCGTAGCGGCGCGCCACCTCGAGCAGGTTCTGCGACTTCAGGCGCTGCTGCCAAAGCGGTGTGCGCCGGCCGGGGTAGGCGCGTGGGATCAGCAGCGCGCGCGAGGCGTTCTCGCGAAAGCGCGCACCGAACAGCGCGGAGCCGCCGAGCTCGGCAGTGACGGCCTCCTCGACCTCGTCGGGCTCGAGCAGCACGAGCTCGGCGGCCGACGGCAACGCCTCCGCGTCGTCGGCGTCGAGATCGGGAAGGTGCAGCACGATGCCGTCGTCGGAGGCGATCGCGTCCGCCTCGAGGCCGAAGCGCTCGCGGATGCGCGCGGACAGCGCCAGCCCCCAGGCGGAATGCACGCGTCCGCCATAGGGCGAGAGCACGCACAGGCGCCAGTCGCCGATCTCGTCGCGGAAGCGCTCGAGCACGATCGTGCGCTCGCTCGGCAGCACGCGTGTGGCCGCCTGCTGCTCGTGCAGGTAGGCCAGCAGGTTGCGCGCGGCGCGCTCGTCGAGGTCGTAGTCGCGCTGCAGCGTCTCGGCGTCCTGCTCGACCGCCCAGCGCGAGAACGCGCCGATCGCCTTGCCCAGCTCGATCGGGCGCCCGACGGAGTCGCCCTTCCAGAACGGCACGGCGCCCGGGGCACCAGGCGCGGGCGTCACGATCACGCGATCTCGCCCGATCTCCTCGATGCGCCAGGTCGAGGCGCCGAGCAGGAACACCTGGCCGGGGCGTGCCTCGTAGACCATCTCCTCGTCGAGCTCGCCGACGCGGCGGCCGTCGGGCAGCGTCACGGCGTACAGCCCGCGGTCGGGGATCGTGCCGGCGTTGGCGATCGCCAGCTGTCGCGATCCCTTGCGCGCCCGAACCGTCCCGGCGACGCGATCCCAGACGATGCGCGCGCGCAGCTCGCCAAACTCCTTCGACGGGTAGCGCCCGTCGAGCATGTCGAGCACGTTCTCGAGCAGCTCGCGTGAGAGCTCGGCGTAGGAGTAGGTGCGCCTGACGAGCGCGTACAGCTCCTCGACGGTGACCGAATCGGAGTCCGTCCCGCCCTCGGCCGATACGGCGATCGCGACGATCTGCTGGGCGAGCACGTCGAGCGCGTTGCGCGGGACCACGGTCGGCTCGATCAGCCCTTCGTGCATCCGCCGGGCGACGACCGCGCACTCGAGCAGGTCGCCGCGGAACTTGGGGAAGATGCGCCCGACGCTGACTTCATCCACACCGTGGCCGGCCCGTCCGATCCGCTGCAGCCCGCGGGCGACCGACTTCGGCGACTCGATCTGCAGCACCAGGTCGACCGCGCCCATGTCGATGCCGAGCTCGAGCGAGCTCGTCGCGACGAGGCACGGGAGCTCGCCCCCCTTCAGCAGCTCCTCGACCTTGGTCCGCTCCTCGCGCGCGAGCGACCCGTGGTGCGCACGCGCGACGTCCGCGGGCGCCGGCTCGGCCGGGGGTGGGCGGGACTCCAATTCGCCGCTCTCGCCCCCGCGCGCGGCGGCGTCCTGCTGTGCGGCGAGCTCGTTGAGGCGCAGCGCGACGCGCTCGGCGGAGCGGCGGTTGTTGACGAACACGATCGTCGAGGTATGCTCGCGCACGAGGCGCAGCAGCTCCGGGTAGATGGCCGGCCAGATCGAGCCACGCGTGGACTCGCCGCCGGGCAGCGGCTCGAGCGGATCGGCCGGCGCCGACCCGGTCGCGCCCGGCGCCGGGAGGCTCGCGCCACCGGGTTCGGCCATCGACTCGACCGGCACCTCGATCCGCAGATCGAGCTGCTTACGTGCGCCCGCGTCGATGATCTCGACGTGGCGCTCGGGACCGACGAGGAAGCGTCCGATCTCCTCGAGCGGGTTCTGCGTCGCGCTCAGCCCGATCCGCTGGAGCTCGCGGGGCGCTTCATCTCGGTCGGCGCGACCCGCCGCCACGAGCGCCTCGAGCCGCTCGAGCGTCAGCGCGAGGTGCGAGCCGCGCTTGGAATGCGCGACGGCGTGGATCTCGTCGACGATCACGGCCTCGACGCCGCTGAGCATCTCGCGCGCCTGGGAGGTGAGCATCAGATACAGGGACTCCGGCGTCGTGATCAGGATGTCCGGCGGATGGCGGAGCATTGCGGCGCGCTCGCGCTGCGGCGTGTCGCCCGTGCGGATGCCCACGCGCACGTCCTCCGCGCCGATGCCGCGCAGCGGTGCGCGCAGGTTTCGCTCGATGTCGTACGCGAGTGCCTTCAGCGGGCTGACATAGACGACGCGCGTGCCCTGTACGCGTGCCGCGCCGGCGCCGTCATCAAGAGCGCCGGCGCCGTTTGCGCGGCTCAGCCGGTCGAGCGCCCACAGGAACGCCGCAAGCGTCTTACCCGACCCTGTCGGCGCGGACACAAGCACGTTCTTGCCGGCGGCGATCGCCGGCCAGGCCTGAGCCTGGGCAGGAGTGGGAGCCGCGAAGGCTTGTTCGAACCACCCGCGCACGCGAGGACTGAAGCTTGAAAGGCACATCCACCTGAGGCTAGCGAGGCGTGCGCAGGCGAAGGTCTTCTATGCGCTCGGCAGACCGACGCCGGCCGGCCTTCGGCGCGTCGCGATCACCGTAGCTCCGCCGTCGGGCGCGAACGAGACCGAGCTCCTCGCGGCCCCCTCCGAGCGTGACGCGGCCGGGCGCAGCTCGACCTCGTTGAGCACGGTCTGGATCACGCGCTTCATCTCCAACTGCGCGAATACAACGGCAACGCACCTGCGCACGCCACCACCGAACGGGATCCACGTGTAGGTATTGCTCGCGTGCCCACCTTCGTCGCCGAGAAAGCGCTCCGGCCGGAAGCTGCGCGGCTGCGGGTAGAGGTCCCCGCGCCGGTGCATCAGGTATACGCACGGGGCGACGATCGTGTCGGGCGGGATCGTGTAGCCGGCGAGCTGCATCGGCTCCGTCAGTCGTCGCATGACGACTGGCACCGCGGGGCACAGACGCAGCGTCTCCTTGACGACCGCGTCGATGTACTCCTCGCTTTCGCCGGCGAGCGCCTCGGCGCGCAGACGCGCGAGCTTGTCGGGGTGGCGCAGCAGCCGCTCGAATGCCCACGCGAGCGAGGTCGCCGTCGGCCCGTCGGAGAGGAACGTCACGAGTTCGTCGCGCATCTTCTCGTCGCCCATCGGCGCCTCCTCCGCGTCTGCGCGCCGCTCGAGCATCGCGAGGATGTCTTCGTGGCGTTCGCCGTCGCCGGCGGCTCTGCGCTGCCGCACCTCCTCGAGCACGAGCCGCTCGACGGGGCTCATCACGTTGCGGAAAGCGGGGTTCGCGGTCATCGAGCGTTCGCCAACAGCCGCGAGCAGCGCCAGCCGGCCGGAATTGTTGACCCAGTTGGTCAGATCGACCATACGCCGGCGCAGCAGCTCGAGTCGCTCGCCCTCGACGTCACTGAAGACGGCGCGCATCACGACCTCGAGGCTGATCGCCTGCATCCGCGGCCACAGCTCGAACGGCTCGCCAATCGGCCAGCGAGCGATCTCGCGCCGCGCGACGTCGGCCATCATCTCGCCGTAGTCGTTCATGCGCTGGCCGTGAAACGACGGCAGTATCCGCCTGCGGTCGGTCATGTGACTCGGCTCGTCCTGCAACATCACCGAGCGAGACCCCAGCAGCGGCCCCAGGAGTGGGTTGGCTTCTCCAGCGCCGGCACGGAGCAGGTGTGTGTCGGTCGTGAACACCTGCTTGACGTGTTCCGGATTTGTCAGAAACACCCAGGGCCGACTTCGACGCACACGAAGTGTGAAAATCTCGCCGTAACGCTCAGCGCAACGATCCATGAAAGCAAGCGGCCGCAAAGCCCAACCTGCGGCCTGCAGAGCGCTCGGCATTCGCGGCCCGGGGGGCAGCAGCGCCCGCTTTTGTCGACTGTGCGGCGCGCACTGCCACACATTCACGCTCCACAGCTCCGTTTCGCCTCGCATGTTTCTCTCTCGCCCGTTTCCGCGTTGCGCAGCATCGGCCTTGATACCGCGAGTGGATACCTCATCTGGCCGACCATTCCTAGAAAATGCTTCAAGAAGGCCGGAGACAGCGCTTGCTTGTTCTAGTGTCCGCAATTAGGATAGCCCGGATCGCTCCGAGTATTGATGGCGCAGACAAGATGTCGAGTATCAGAACCCGAGCGCTGACTCGGATACGCACCAGTACCTTAATCGGTGAAAGGACCGGTCTTAAACACCGGTGATCCGGGTTCGAGCCCCGGCTGGTGCACTGTGGCAATAACTCTAATCGTCCGCCCGTGACAAATCACGTCCATTAGCCATCAACGCGTGACCGTCAATCTTTTCGACTATTTCGAGGATCTGCCCGCGCGAGGCAACGTTCCCGTCAGGTGGGCGGCGCGGGCGCCGCGCCGCCCACGCGCGGACTACGACCTGAAGCTGACATCGCGCACGGCCGACTGGCGCCACGACCGCGACTCCCTCGCCGAGCTCGAACGACTCGAGCACGAGCCGTGGGTGGCAGAGGTGCGGCGCGGCCGCGACGGGGTGCGCCTGCGCCTCGCGGACGGCTGGATCGAGATGGCGGGGGCGGCGCTGGAGGCGGGGGGTAGCGCCGAGGCACCGCTGGCCGAGCTCGCGCAAGGGCGGCGCATGTCTGTGCAGTTCTGGGACGCAAACGCCACCAAGGCACTGCACGTCGGGCATCTGCGCAACCTCGCGATCGGCAACGCACTGGCGGCTGCGCTCGCCCAGGCCGGTGTGCAGGTCGAGCGTCGCAGCCGTATCTCCGACATGGGCCGCGCGATGGGCGAGGCAATGGCCGGCGTGATGCAGAGCGGCCGCCACGCCCAGGACTGGTCCGACGGCGACGAGAAGAGCGACCACTTCGTGGGCCTTTGCTACGCCGACTACGTGGCCGGTGGTGGCGTGATCGCTGCGGGCGAGCTCGAGCAGGCCGAGGACTCGCTTTCGCGCGAGGTACACGTGCAGAACGACGCGGCCGACGATCTGATCAAACGGGTGCTCGCCGGCGAGCACGAGGCGCTGGAGCTCTGGTACAAGACGCGTGCATGGGTGATCGCCGGGCAGCGCAAGACGCTCGCCCGGCTGGGAATCGCCTTCGACAGGGTCTTCTTCGAGTCCGACTTCCTCGCCGAGACGACCGAGCTCGCCGAGAGCGGCCTTCGCGACGGCGTCCTCACACGCCGTGAAGACGGGGTGATCGTGTATGCGACGGGCCTCGAGGAGCTCGAAGAGCTGCCGCTGGTGCGCGCCGACGGGCTCTCCACGCAGCATATGCGCTCGCTGACCTATGCGCTGACCGCGCCGGAACTGGAGGACATGACCTCATTGCAGGTCACAGGCGCTGAGTGGGTGGCGCACGTGACGAGCATCCGCAAGCTGGCGGCCGAGCTACGTCCGGGGCTGAACGGCGGCTTTCACCCGAGCCGCAGCATCTTTCACGGCATGGTCTCCACACAGCAGCGCACGGTGACCTCGAGCGCCGGCGCCCAGCTGATCGACGAGCTGACCGATCAGATCGACGCGCAGATCGACGCCGATCGAGAGCGCCACGAGGTGCGCCGCGCCCATCCCAACCCCGAACGCCTGGCCGCGCACGTAGCGCTGGGGTACTTCCTGCCCTATGCCGCGACGCCCGACATCGACTTCGACCCCGAGCGCCTGCTGTGCGAGCAGGAGAGCCTAGGCTGGGACCTGGCGCGCGCTCGTGCTCGCCACGGTCACGCCTCCGTCGGCGGCGGGCGGCCCGCGGAGGATCCCAACTACCGCTTTGCGGTGATCCAGTCGGAGCTGTACCGCCGCTACCTGCGACTGGCCGTGGAGCGGCTCGACGTCAGACCGCTGGCGCACTACCTCAAGCACCTGGCGCTCTGGCACCTGGAGAGCGAGCCGAGTGAGCCGGTGGAGCGCGTCGTGCACACGCTGCTGGACCGCAGCGCGCGCGGACTCGGCCTCGAGTCTTCGCCGTGAGCACGTTGCTGATCGACAACTACGACTCCTACACCTACAACGTGTTCCACCTGCTCGCGGCCGTATCCGGCGAGGAGCCGATCGTGGTTCGCAACGACGTCGTCTCGTGGCGCGCTCTCTCGCGCTGGGACTTCGATGCGATCGTCCTCTCACCTGGCCCCGGGCGGCCCGAGCGCTGGCACGACTTCGGCGTCTGCTCGGACATCCTGCGCTTCAGCGAGATCCCGGTGCTCGGCGTGTGCCTCGGCCACCAGGGACTCGGTCACCTGCTCGACGGCTCGGTACGCAGCGCGCCGGTCGTCATGCACGGGCGACTGAGCGCCGTCGAGCACGACGGCGAGGGCCTGTTCGCGGGCATCCCGCAGGGCTTCTCTGTTGTGCGCTACCACTCGCTCGCGGTCGCCGGCGACCTCGGCCCCCAAGGCCGCGTGACCGCGTGGACCGACGAGGGCGTCGTGATGGGGATCGAGCACCGCAGCCGGCCGATGTGGGGCGTGCAGTTTCATCCCGAGTCGATCGCCACCGAGCACGGCCTGCGACTGTTCGAGAATTTTTACGAGCTCGCTCGCGATCACCGCTCGAAGCGCACCTCGCGTGGCTGGTGGGCGCCCGTTCCACGTATGGCGCCCCCGCGTCCCCGGCAGTTCAAGCCCGGCCCGGCGGACACGCACCGACGGCTGCTCGTGCGCGCGGTCGAGGGCGAGGTGTCGGGCGAGCTGGCGTTCGAGCGCCTGTTCGGCGAGGCGCGGCACGCCTTTTGGCTCGACAGCGCCGACGCTCCCTCGCCGCTTTCGCAGTGCTCGTTCCTCGGTACGACGACAGGTACCGATCGCTGCGTTCTCGAATACGACGTGGGAGAGAAAACGGTCACCTCGCACGATGCCGAGGGGACCAGCACCGAGCTGGGCTCCATCTTCAACGTTCTCGAGCGCGAGCTCGCTAAGCGTGCGCTCGCACCCGCGCCGGGAGCTCCACGCGGGCTGCTCGGTGGCTTCGTCGGCTACCTGGGCTACGAGTGCAAGGCCGACTGCGGCTCGCCCAACACCCACCACTCCGACCTGCCGGACGCAGTGCTGATGTTCGCCAACCGGCTCGTCACGATCGACCACGTCAGCCATCGCACGCACCTGATGGCGCTGTGCCAAGAGGACGAGCCGGACGCCGAGCGCTGGCTGGACGAAGCCGAAGGGGTCGTGCGCGACACGCTTGCCGAGCAGGAAGCGGCGGCGGCCGAAGCGGACGCGCAAGCGAGCGGCGCATCGACCCAGGGGGCTGACGATCTGGTGAGCTTCCGCTGCGGGCGCGGACGCGAGCAGTATCTGGCGGACATCGCTCGCTGCCAGGCGGCGATGAGCGCGGGCGAGTCCTACGAGGTGTGCCTTACCGACCAGATCCACACCGACGCGAGCCCGGAGCCATTCGAGCTGTACCGCCTCCTGCGCCGGCGCAACCCGGCGCCGTTCGCCGCCTACCTCAAGCTCGGCGAGGTCAGCATCGTCAGCTCCTCACCCGAGCGCTTCATCGGGATCGACCGCGAGCGGCGCGTGCAGGCGCGCCCGATCAAGGGCACGGCACCGCGCTCGGCGGACCCGCAGCGCGACGAGGAGCTACGCGAAGGCCTGCTGCACGACGAGAAGACGTTCGCCGAGCACCTGATGATCGTGGATCTGCTGCGCAACGATCTTGGGCGTGTGTGCGAGGTGGACACGGTGCGGGTGCCGCAGTTCATGGTGGTCGAGCCCTACACGACGGTGCACCAGCTGATCTCGACGGTCACCGGCGTGCTCGATCGCGAGCGCACGCAGGTCGAGTGCGTGCGCGCGTGCTTCCCCGGCGGCTCGATGACCGGCGCTCCGAAGCTGCGCACGATGGGCATCATCGACGACATCGAGCGCGAGGCGCGCGGCGTCTACTCTGGGGCGATCGGCTACTTCGGGGTCGAGGGCAGCGTCGATCTCAGCATCGTGATCCGGACAATCGTGGTCCGGCCTGGCTCTACCACGATTGGCGCGGGAGGCGCGATCGTGATGCAGTCTGATCCGGTCGAGGAGTTCGACGAGATCCTGCTTAAGGCTCAGGCGCCGATGTCGGCGATCGCGCGGGCGGTCACCGGCAGCGACGCGGCGCAGGCGTGGACAGTTGAGCTCGAGCCCGACGCGCTGACTGCGGGCAGTAGATGAGCGAGGCCAACCCGATCGCGTCGCAGGCAAAGCCAGCGGCGTGGCACGTGCGCGCCGCCCGCACGGAGGACGTGCCGGCGGTCGCGGCGGCGGTCGCAGAGCTGCTCACGGAGCTCGGAGGCAAACACCCCGGGCGGGCCGCCATGCAGGACGCAGCGCATGCGCTCATCGATGACCCGGATCTAGGCGCCGCGCTCCTGGCAGAGCTCGACGGCGAGCTCGTGGGTGTGCTGGCGGCCAGCTGGCAGACAGCGATTCATGTAGCCGGCCGTTACGCCTTGATCCAGGACTTGTGGGTGCATCCCACGTGGCGAAGCAAGGAGATCGGCGGCGAGCTCGTGCGGGCGTTGTGCGAGCTCGCCGGCGAACGACAGATCACCCACGTCGAGGTGGGCCTCCCGCGCGAGCATTTCGCGGGTCTCAGCGCAACCGAGGCGTTCTACCTGAATAACGGGTTCGTGCTACTCGGCCCGCGGATGCGAAGGATCGTCTCGTGAGCGGGCTCGATCCGTTCCGGCGGCAGTTGGACGAGCTCGATGACCAGATCGCCCGGCTGCTGGGCGCTCGCTTCGAGGTCTGCCGCGAGGTCGCACGATACAAGCGTGTCCACGGCGTGCCGATGATGCAGCCTGATCGCGTGATCGAAGTTCGTGCCCGCTATCTCGCCCGCGGCAGCGAGGTCGAGCTGCCGCCGGAGTTCACCGAGGCGCTCTTCGAGCTGCTGATCGCGGCCACTTGCAGGATGGAGGACGAGCTGATCGCCGCGCCGCCGAGTGCCCCGCATGGCGAGGCCCCGTGACGACACCGACGTTCATCACGCTGGGGCCGTCTGGCACCTGCCACGAGAATGCTTTGCGCCATTATCTCGACTTCCAGGGGCTGACGTCGTTCGAGATCGTGCTCGTAGCGGATCTCCTCGAAGCGATCGGACAGGTTCGAGAACGTCCGAATACGTTCCTGGTGCAGTGCAGCGCGCACGTGCAAGTCCACCTCGTCACCGAGCGCTACCACGAGGAGGTGTTCGTGATCGACACGTTCATCTACCCGACGAAGGAGCTCGGCCTGCTCGTGCGCACGGATGTTGAAGAACCGAGGAGCCTCGGCATCGTCTCCGCCACGCGCGGCTACCTCGACCTGTCGCCGTGGGAGAGCATCGTCGATGAGCCATCGAAGCCGGTCGTCGCGGAGAACCTGCTGGCCGGACGCTACGACGCGGGGCTGACGCACGTCCACCACGCCCACGAACATCCCGATCGCCTGCGGCTCGAGGCGTATTACGGAGCAGTGGACACGACCTGGGTGGTTTACGGGCAGCACAAGCGCTTTCAAGGGGACGTGATCGGGCAGCGCACGCCCTGGCTGTTCGCGACCGGACCGTAGGTTCAGTTCAGTGCTCGACGGGATCGCCCGTCGCGGTCGTTCCGCGCGTCCCCGACGTGAGCTGCCGACAGCTCACTATCTATAGGCCGACGCGGCTCGGGCTATGCACGCTCGAAACTCGAGCGTTTCTTGCTGTCTACGTCTCGACGGCTGACTATCGTCTGTTCAACCGATCAATTGACCTAGATGAGACACGTAGGTCTCAAGCGCCAAGATCGCGCAGGTTCACCACAGACAAGACAGGACCAGGTGCCAATGCCAAGAACGAGTTCAGCTGCATCCAAGGCCGGGAACGCACAGGAGCCGGCCTGGTCGATCCCCAGCCTGCGCGAGCCGCGCTACTCGCAGTCGCTCGAGCGCGGTCTGGCAATCCTCGGCTGCTTCACGCCGAAGCGCCCGGTGTTAGGGATCGCTGACATCGCCGACGAGCTCGGCATGAGCCGCTCGACGACGCACCGCTATGTGATCACGCTGGTCGCACTCGGCTACCTGGAGCAGGGCGCCTCACGCAAGTACCGGCTGGGTCTGCGCGTCACCGATCTCGGTATGTCGGCGCTGAACTCCACCGGGCTGCGTGAGCACGCCCACCCCTATCTGGAGGAGCTGCGCCAGCGGACCTCCTACACGACGAGCCTCGGCGTGCTCGACGCGACCGAGGTGTTGTACGTGGATCGTGTGCGCAGCTTCCGCCGCGGACAGGGCAGCATCGACCTCAACCTGCACGTCGGCTCGCGCGTGCCCGCCTACTGCACCTCGATGGGCAAGCTGCTGCTGGCAAACCTGCCCGAGAACGAGCAGCGCGAGCTGGTCGCCCAGATGAAGCTCAGCAAACGCGGCCCCAACACGATCACTAGCAAGAAAGCGCTGCGCGACGAGCTCGACGAGGTACAGGCAGCCGGTTTTGCCGTCGACGATCACGAGTTCGCGGCCGAGCTCTACGCGATCGCGGCGCCGGTCCGCAACGAGGCGCGCGAAGTCGTCGCGGCGGTCAACCTCGCTGCGCCCAGCTCGATGATCTCGCTCGAGGAGCTGGTCGACGCGCTCGGACCCCACCTCGTCTCGACCGCCGACCGCATCTCCGCGCGCCTCGGCTACAGGCGCGACGACGAGGCCAACTAGCCGATCGAATAGCCTTGCGGGCGATGCGTCGCCCGCAAGCTTTGCTCTGCCTGCCGCTGTCCGCGCTCGCGCTGACGGGTTGCGCCAACACGACCTCGACCTCGAACTTCAAAGGCGCCGAGCGCGAAGTCGCGCAGACGATCGCCAACTTCCAGGCGGCGGCGACGGCGAATGAACAGAAGAAGATCTGCACGGAAGACCTCGCCGCGCCGGTGGTGGCGCGGCTCGGCGGCGCCAAGGGCTGCGAAGCGGCGATCAAAAGCCAGTTGAGCGAGGTCGACAGCCTCGAAGCGCTGGTGGAGTCGGTGAGCATCGGCCCGGGCGGCAAGACAGCCACCGTCCAGGTCAAGAGCGTCCATGAAGGCAAGAAGACCACCAGCCCGGTCCTGCTCGTCAACGAAGGCGGCAAGTGGAAGATCTCAAGCCTCGGCTGACGCGGACGCGCGGCTCGCGCTTGTGCTTGCGGTCGGCTGGTTGGCCGGCCCTCAGCTGATTCCGTCGAGCAGCTCGCACGGCGAGGCCAGCTCGAGCCCGCGCGCCAGCGTGACCAGCGTGTCAAGCCGCGGCGAGCGCTCGCCGCGCTCGAGCAGGCCGATCTCCGTGCGATGCAGGTCGCACAGTTCCGCGAGCCGCTCCTGGGACAGGCCGGCCTCGCGACGGCAACGCCGAAGGTTGCTTGCGAGCTGCTCGCGGACGATGTCCATGTGCTGAACGATGCTCCAAAAGCAGACATCTGTCTAGAGACAATTGTCTACATACACGGCTGACGCCAGCCCGCGAGAGTCCCATCCCAAGCCCGCGCTTGGATCTCGTAGATGACGATCGCGGCCCTTCACGCCAGACAGATTGCGGCGGTAATGTTTAGCGATCGTGCGCATGCTGGTTCTGGATCCCCCGCCGGTCCAACTCGAGGAGCTCGTCGAGCAGCGGCGGCGCATCGGCGCCGACCGGCATGACGAGGTTTGGGCTGGCGTCTACCACATGGTCCCGGCCGCCAGCGCAGCGCATTCGTTTTTGGCACAGCAGGTAGCCGTCCTACTCGACGAGCCCGCGCGCGCGGCTGGTCTTCGCGTCAGCCTGGAGTTCAACCTGGGCGTCAAAGACGACTTCCGCGTGCCCGACCTCGGCGTCCACCGCAAGCGTTGCTCCGGAGTCTGGATACCGACAGCGGCGATCGTCGTCGAGATCCTCTCCCCGGAAGACGAGACGCCGGAAAAGCTTCCGTTCTACGCAGAGCATGGCGTCGACGAGGCCCTGGTCATTGACCCCGCCAGCCACTCAGTTAGATGGCTCGCGCTGCTGGCAGGGGAGTACACACCGGCAGATCAGAGCAAGCTGCTCGTCCTGGCCGCGTCGGAGTCTCGCCGAGCAGATCGACTGGCCGGAGCGCTCCTGACGACCGGCGTCAGCCCGGTGGATCAGCCGAGCGGGCGACCGTACTGGCGCTCGTAGTAGACGCGATATTCGCCCGAGCGGATCGGCTGCCACCACCACGCATTGTCGCATCAGCGGGATCAGCTTCTCGGGGTACTGGTAGGGGCCGTAGTTGTTCGATCCGCGGCAGATCAACGCCGGCAGCCCGTAGGTTTGGAAGTAGCTCTGCACCAGCAGGTCGGCGCCGGCCTTGGTGGCCGAGTACGGCGAGGACGGCGCCAGTGGGCTCTCCTCTGTAAACGTGCCCTCCTCGATCGAGCCATACACCTCGTCGGTTGAGACCTGCAGGTAGCGCAGGGGCTGCTCGCCTGTGCCGGTGCGCGGCGGCGACGGCGTCGCGATCCTCGATCGCACCGCGCACGAAGCGGAAGCCGGGCGCGTCGAGCAGGTCCTGGAGGTTCTCTTCACGACCGGCGTAGGTGAGCTTGTCGAGCACCGTCACCTGATCGCCGTGCTCGGTGACGCGTTGACGCGCGAACGTCGAGCCGATGAAGCCGGCGCCGCCGCAGACGAGCAGTTTCATGCGCGCATCATCCCAGCCCGCGCCGCGAGGTAACCGGCGAGGCCGTCCTGCCACGGTGGCAGCGGCAGCACCTCCTCCCGCTGTGACTCGAGCACCGACCACGCGGGGCGCGGCGCGGGACGCTGCATGTCGCCCGTCGAGGCCGCCTCGACGCGGCAGTCGACCTCGGCCTGGCGGAAGATCTCGGCGGCGAAGCCGTTCCACGAGATCTGCCCGGAGCCAGCCAGGTGCACGACGCCGCTGACGTCGCGCTCGAGCAGGCCAAGCAGCGCAGGCGCGAGATGGCCGGTCCAGGTCGGACAGCCAATCTGGTCGGTGACCACCTGCACGGCGTCGCGCTGATCCGCGAGTTTGAGCATCGTCTCGGCGAAGTTGCGCCCGCCGATCCCGAACAGCCAGGCGCTGCGCACGACGGTGTGGCGCGGCGAGGCATCGAGCACCTGGCGCTCGCCGGCGAGCTTGCTCTGGCCGTAAACCGAGCGCGGCCCGGTGGGGTCGGACTCGACATACGCGCGCGGCGCGCCTCCGCCGTCGAGGCACGCCTCCCCGTCGAAGACGTAGTCCGTGGAGACGTGCAGCAGCGGCAGCTCTGCCTGCGCGGCTCCGCGGGCGAGGTTGCCAGCCCCGTCGGCGTTGACGGCGTACGCCTGCTCGACGTGGCTCTCGGCCCCGTCGACGTCCGTCCACGCGGCGCAGTTGAGGACAGCGTCGGGCGCGATCCGCTCGAGCGCCCCCTGCACGGCGGCCGCGTCGGTGATGTCGAGCTCGGGCAGGTCGACCCCGACGAGCTCGTGCCCGGCGCGCTCGCCGGCGCGCAGCACGTCCAACCCGAGCATGCCGGCAGCACCGGCGACGAGCACCCTCATCGCAGCGGCCTCACGGGATCGAGATGTCGGAGTTATCGCCAACCATGAACCGGTAGGCGCGCGGCGAGCGCTTGCCGCGACCGATCGTGACGTTGCGACCCAGCAGCGAGGACTCCATGCGCCCGTCGAGGTCGCATACGCTCGAGCCGGCGAGCAGGATCGAGTGCTCGACCTCCGCGCCGGAGATCGAGCAGCGCTCGCCGACCGCCGTGTAGGGGCCGATGTAGCAGTCGGTCAGTCGCGCGTCGGCGCCGACGATCGCCGGGCCGCGGACGGTGGTGCGCTCGAGGCGCGCTCCGCGCTCGATCACGACGCGGCCGTCCACCTGCGAGTCGATCAGCTCGCCGTCGATGCGCTCGCGCAGGTTGTCGAGGATCAGGCGGTTGGCCTCGAGCATGTCCTCCAGGCGTCCCGTGTCCTTCCACCAGCCGCGGACGATGTGCGGCTCGACGCGCAGGCCGGCGTCGACCACATATTGGATCGCGTCGGTGATCTCGAGCTCGCCACGCGGGGAGGGATCGATCGCACGCGCGGCGTCGTGGATGCCTGCCTTGAACATGTAGACGCCAACCAGCGCCAGATCGGTGGCCGGCACCAGCGGCTTCTCGACAAGGCGCACGATCCGGCCGATCTCTCCGGCGGGCGCCGGCGCGAGCTCCGCCACGCCGTAGTTCTGTGGGTCGGGTACCGGCGTCAGCAGGATCAACGCGTCGGGCTGATGCTCACGGAAGGCGGACACCAGATCGGCGATCCCGCCCTGCAGGAGGTTGTCGCCCAGGTACATCACGAACGGGCTCGCGCCGAGAAAGGCCTCGGCCGTCAGCACCGCGTGCGCCAAACCGAGCGGCTCGTCCTGGACGATGAACGTGATGCGCACGCCGAAGCGCGAGCCGTCGCCGGCGGCGGCTTCGATCTCCGGGCCGGTCTCGGGCGCGATGATGATCCCGACCTCCTCGATGCCGGCCTCGGCCATCGCCTCGATCCCGTAGAACAGCACCGGCTTGTTCGCAACCGGCACGAGTTGCTTGGCGCTCGTGTGCGTGATCGGGCGCAGGCGCGTGCCCTTGCCCCCGGAGAGGATCAATCCCTTGAGCGGCTCCATCGCGCGCTCACCCTAACGGTTCGTCGTGGTCGGACAGCCCTCAAGACGGCGAATCGCTCGGCCCGACGCCCTCACGCCGCCACCCTTCGGCCAGGAGGACGACCGCGCTGGGGCGCACGCCGAGCGCCTTTGCGAGTCTGACCAGCAGCACGTAGTCCGGGTCCAGACGGCCGTCCTCGAGTGCCAGGAGGCGACGCTCGGGAACCTCCGTCGCGCGCGCGAGCTCGGCGCGACTCAGTCGGCGTTTCTCGCGCAGCTGGCGTACTGCGAGCCCGAGCCGTGCGAGTTCGTCGGGTTGGTCCAGGTGCCTGGGCATAGAAAAATCCCGCAAAGTGCGCTGCAGACAAACGTCGTCAGCAACGATACGCCACGTATGTCGTAACTCCTGCAGGGCGGGATGCGCAAGGCTTCCGGTCGTGCCACCCCAGAGGAAGTCCACCCCGCGCAACCGCGAGCTCGCAGCGCTTTCCAAAGCGATCGAAGCACAGATGGCGAAGAAGGGAATGCGCCAGAAAGCACTGTCCGAGCGCTCGGGCATCGTCGAACGGCGCATCAGCGATTACGTCCGCGGCCAGCGCAGCCCGAGCCTCAGCAATCTGAGAAAGCTGTCCGGCGCACTCGGCCTGACAGTCGACGGATTGATGGACCGCGCTGCAAAACTCGAAAAAGAGCTACCGGAGAGCTAGAGCTCCGTGAACACCACAACGACGTTCCACGCCACTCCCACCCCCGCATTGTTGTATCATGCTACAACAATGCTCACCGTACCGGAAGCCGCCAAGCGCACCGGCCGCAACCCCGAGACCGTCCGCCGCTGGATCCGCGAGGGCAAGTTGCGCGCGCACAAGGTGGGAACACAGCACGTCATCGAGGAGCAGGATCTCGAGGCGATGCAGCACCCCGCGTATCCAGACATGCTGCCACTGCCAAAAGGCTGGGAGAAGACCTCTTGGGGTGAGCCGATGCCTAACGTCGCGGCATGGATCAGGGAGTCACGGGCCGGTCACTGAGTGCTGGTAGTTGACGCCAGCCTGATCGTCGTATGGTCAACAGGCGCCCGCGATCTCGACGAGCTGGCACCCGGCAAGCGCTGCGCTCCGCCGCTGATGTGGTCCGAGGCACGCTCAGCACTGCACGAGCGCGCCTGGCGTAACGAGCTTGCAGGGGATCACGCTCTGCATGCCTGCGCCCGCCTCGACGAGGTGGGCGTCGAGCCCAAGACCCATCCGCGCCTGGCCAGGGAGGCATGGCGGATCGCCGACGAGCTCGGTTGGGCGAAAACCTACGACGCTGAGTACGTGGCGCTCGCGTCACTGCTCGGTTGCCGACTGGTCACCGTCGACGGGCGCCTACGGCGTGGCGCCGACCGGCTCGGCTTCGTCGTCGGGCCGACCGAGTTGTGACGCCAGCCCGGCACAGGCCGCAGCGCACATGTGGGAGAGGTCACACGCGCAGGACCCGCAGGCCGCCGACCCCCTCGACAGGGCCGAAGTCATCGTCCTGAGTGACGACCGGGATCTGGTGCGTGAGTGCGGTCGCGGCTATCCAGAGATCGTTCACGTTCAGCCGACGTTCCGACTCGGCAAGATGAACCCGCAGCAGCGCCCATGACGCGGCGACGGCCTCGTCCACTACGAGCACCTGAACGTCGCTGAGCGCACTCAGGGTCGCGAGTCGTCGCGCACGGACGTTGGTGTCAGCTGCTGCGAGCACGCCCACCTGAAGCTCCGCGACGGTGACCGCCGAGACAGCGGATTCCTCTGGCAGGAGACTCTCATCCAGTGGACGCTCCGTCTCCTGGGCAATAAACACACTCGTGTCGAGGAGACCTCGAGCCGACCTAGCGGCAGGCTGCTCGGTCACCCAAGCGGCCCAAGGTCGTCCGTAGTCTCACCGGCCAAGCGGTCGAGATCCGCGCGCAGACCAGGGTCGGTCTGCACCAGGCTTAGGCGTCGTACGAGCTCGGCGCGAGACAGCCACCGCCGCCGCGGGCTCTCAAACGGGACCAGGGACGCTACAGGCTTACCGCGGGTGGTCACCACGATCTGCTCGCCGGCACTCACGCGACGTAGAAGCTCTGCAGTGTTGTTGCGAAGTTCGCGCGATGCCACCTCGATCGCCATGCGACGATCGTAGCACAAGTGTAGGCCTTAGGCTGGCGCCGGCGCCGCGTTGGCCTCGCGCAGCCTCGCGACGGCCGCGCGCACCGCCTCGCGCGCGTCCTCGGGCTCGAGCACCGCGGCGTCACCGGCTTCCCTGAGGATCTCGCGCACGAGCCAGTCGACGCCGGCGAAGCTCAGCTCGACGATCACGGCGCCGTCGCTCCACTCCTCGACCACGCGGCGTGCCTCGCGCGCCCAGCGCGCGCGCTCCGGCGAGACCCACACGCGCGCGGTCGCCGACGCCGGCACCTCGCCCGTGCGCAGCCAGCCGTCGACCTCGGCGGCCGGGTCGACCTCTGGTCGCGGCTCGAACTTCTGGTCGGTGACGACGACGCGCTTGATGCGGTCCAGGCGGAAGTGGCGCACGCCGCCGCGGTCGGGGTCGAACGACGCCACATACCAGCCCTCCCGGCCGTTGGTGAGCGCATACGGCTCGACCGTGCGCGGCGCCAGCTCGTCCTCGTTCTCCTTGTAGTAGTCGAGCTCGATCAGCCTGCGCCCGACGATCGCCTTCGACACCAGCCGCGCGACGTCCGAGTCGTCGCCGGCCGTCGGCGCCACCTGCAGGCCCTGCTCCATCGGGTCCTCGCCGAGCGCCGCCACGATCTTCGTGCGCGCTGAGGTCAGCGAGCCCTCGGGGATGTGCTCGCCGATCAGGTCGATTGCGGCCACCAGCGCCTTCGCCTCCACCGGCAGCAGGCGCGCGGGGCGGTCGAAGTTGTCGCTGTAGGGCTCGGGGTCGACCTCGATCTCCCCCTCCTCCTCCTTGATCTCCGCGTAGAGCACGTAGGAGCCGCCGCCAAAGTTGACGACGTTGAGGACGTTGACGTCCTCGCGCAGCTCCTCGTCGCTGATCTGCAGCCGCTCGCAGATCTCCGCCATCACCACGCGTTCGCCTTCGCGTCCGGCCTTGATGAGGATGCTCGCGAGCGTCACCAGGCGCGCAAAGCGCTCCGGACGGATCGCCGCTTCCTGACGACCGGCGCCCTCGCCGTCGGCGCCCGCGGCGTCGCCGCGGCGCGACGCGCGTGAGCGCGAGGAGCCGATCCGCGTCCGCGTGCCGGCGGCGGCCGCCGAGGCTTCGGCGGCGCGCCCGCGGGGCCGCACCGGCGGCGAGTCGCCGTGGCGCTCCTCGAGCTGCTCGAGGCGCCGCTGCAGCTCGCCGGCGAGCTCGTCGGGGCCGAGCAGCCGCGCGTTCGCGCCGAGGCCAAGCACCCACGAGATCAGGCTGCGCGGGCTCGAGTACTCGGTCTCGAAAACCGTCTCGCCGTCCTCCTCGACGACCTCGCCGTAGCGACCGAAGTGGCGTTCGATCTGCCAGGCGATGCGCTCGCAGATGAGCACGCGTGCGAGCCCATGCTCATCGCCCAGCTGCCAGTCGGCGCGGTTTGCATATGCGCGCGGATCGAAGTCCTCGGGCCGGTGGAAGTCGTGCTCCGCCTTGGTCGCATAGGACACCTTGCCGCGAATGCGCGACAGGCGGAACACGCGCACGGCCTTGCGCTCGTGGGCGTGGCCGAGCAGGTAGAACTGCCCGCCCTGGAACAGCAGGTGATAGGGGTCGACGCGTCGCGTGCTGACCTCGTCGCGCTCCATCGTGTAGTAGTCGAACACGATCGTCTTGTTGCGGAAGATCGCCGTCTCGACCTTCGCCAGGCGCGCCGACAGCTCGTGACCGCCCGCCGACGCGGTGATCCCGAGCGCGACCGAGCGCTGCTCGGGCGCGCGCAGCGGGCTCGGACGACCCCACGTGATCTGCTGCAGGGCCAAGCGCAGCGGCTCGGCGTAGGCGAATTCGCCGTCCAGCAGGCTGAGCGCGGTCTGCAGCGCGGCGAGCTCCTTGTCGGTGAACGCGATCGCGGGCAGGTGGAAGTTCTCCGGCCGCAACGAGTAGTTCTCCTGCTCGGCCGCCCCGTCCGCCGGCCGGTCGACCGTCAACTGGATGCGCAGCGATTCGAGCTCGGAGCGGTCCGCGTAGAAGCGCCGCGCGAACGCGTCCTCGTTCATGCCGCTGTAGCCCTCGACGTCCCGCCGGATCTCGAGCGCCGTGACCGGCCGACGCTCCGCCATCAGGTACGAGATCAGCGACAGCTGACGGATCAGCTTCTCGGTGTCCTTTGCCATCGGCCTTGAAAGATAGAAGCCAAGGGCGAGACGGATACTTCACACCGGAATCGGCGGCCCGCTATTTGCGGCGTTTCAGGCGGCTTCGCGCTCGGGCAGCGGCTGCTCGGCCGGCGTCGGCTCCACAACGGCGCCCGCAGCGGAGCGCTCGGCGAAGAACGCGCCGGCGCCGATCGCGCGGTCAAACGGCGACCAGCGCCTGCCTGGGGAGAGCTCCTTCTCGAGGCGATCGAAGCTCCCGAGGCGACCGCCGAGGTTGTCGATCATGTGCACGAGCGTCGCCTCGCGTGTGCACGGTACGACGGGGCTGCCGTGCTCGAGGGCGCCATGATGGGAGAGGATGATGTGCCCGACGGCCTGCGCGAGCTCGGCCGGGAAGCCCTCGATGTCCTCGATCAGACGCCGTATGCGGTAGTAGCCGAGCGCGATCTCGCCCTGCAGCCTGCCGGCATCGGTCAGGTCGATGACCTGATCGCCCCCGCTCTCGTTCGTGTAGGCCTCGAGCTTGCCGATGTCGTGCAACAGCGCCCCGGTGACGGCGACGTCGCGGTCGATGCCCGGGAACGTCGCGCTGATCGCGCTGACCGCCTGCGCCACGCCCAGACAGTGCTCGAGCAGCCCGTGGGTGTAGGCCTGGTGGTAGTACTTCGCCGCCGGCGCCGTGCGGTAGCCCGCCCACAGCTCCCGCTGCTCGCCGAATACGCGCTCGAGCAGGATCCGCAGGTATGGGTCCTGGATCGTGTCGAGCAGCTCGCGGATCTCGCCTTCCATCTGCTCGACGTCGCGTGCGGGACCGTCGCGCAGCTCCGCCGGGTCGAAGCTGCCGGGCGCGGCCGGCTCGAGGCCGCGCAGGTTGATCTGCGGGCCGAACCGAGGATGCACCGTGTAGCGCCCGCTGACCCGCACCGGCGTGCCCGCCCGCGCCAGCTGCTCGACCTCGCCGAGCGCCTCCCAGACCATGCAAGCGACCGCGCCCGTGCGGTCTCCCAGCTGCAGGCGCAGGTACTCGCCGCCGTCGCGGCGTTGGCGGCGCTCGGCCTCGCGAACCAGCAGCACCTGGTCGATCTCGGCCCCGTCTGTCAGCTCGTTCAGGAGCATGCCCTGAAGGTAAACGGGCGCGCGGACGGGACGTTGCGGGCGGGCCGAGGCCTTTCACGGGCGCCGCGACCGGTGAGGGATGCGACGCCCGCGGAGACCTGGCGCCAGGGGGACGCCCCGATCTCTCCTCGAGCGTCGTCGGAGAGGGAGGACGACGCTCAAGTCCCTAGGACCACTGTAGTTCCGAATATCCGACGTTCGCCACCCTCGTCTACGACTTCTGCCCGGCTTCTACATACACTTGGCGCCCATGTGCAAGCGAGCTCGGAAGTGACCACCACGCCCGTTTCGAGCGTCCGCAGCGAGGGCCAGGCGACCGACCCCGACATCGGCGTTGGCGTGCTGCCGGCGCAGCGCCTGCGCGAGGCGGTGGCGCGGGAGTGGATCGTCGCCGACCCGTGGCGGATCCCCGGGGCGTCAGTGCAGCCGGCGAGCGTCGACCTGCGTCTCGGCGAGCACGCGTGGGCGCTGCGCTGCAGCTTCCTGCCGGACAGCGACTCGACGGTCGAGCAGAAGATCGAGGACCTGGCGTTCGAACGGATCGACCTGCGCGACGGCGCCACGCTCGAGCGCGACCGGCCGTATCTGATCCCGCTGATCGAGGAGCTGCGCCTGCCGGCGGATATTCGCGCGAAGGCCAACCCGAAGAGCTCGACCGGCCGGCTGGACGTGTTCACGCGCGTGCTCACCGACCGCAGCCATCGCTTCGACGAGATCGCCCCCGGCTATCACGGCAAGCTCTACCTGGAGGTCGTCCCGCGCACGTTCGCGATCCGCGTCCAGACGGGGCTCGCGCTCAACCAGGTGCGCCTGATGTCAGCCGACGCGCGGCTCAGCGACGAGCAGCTGCTGGCGCTGCACGCCCGCACGCCGCTGCTCTACGTGGACTCCGAGCCGCTCGGCGGCTCGGAGCTGTCGCTCGCGGATGGGCTGTTCCTGAGCCTCGACGTATCCGGCTCGGCGGAGGCGATCGTCGGCTACCGCGCCAAGAAGAACAGCCTGCCGATCGACCTCACCAAGGTCGGCGCGCTGCGCTGGCGCGACTACTGGGAGCCGGTGCAC
The DNA here is from genome assembly GCA_963838405.1 of uncultured Solirubrobacteraceae bacterium. Classification (GTDB taxonomy): domain Bacteria; phylum Actinomycetota; class Thermoleophilia; order Solirubrobacterales; family Solirubrobacteraceae; genus Palsa-744. The sequence continues at coordinate 29,835 of CAWIRA010000004.1, forward strand.
CCCGAGGCGGGGCGGCGAATCGTGCTCGAGCCCGAGATCTTCTATCTGCTGCTGTCGGCCGAGGGCGTCAGCATTCCGCCGTCCTACGCCGCCGAGATGCTCGCCTATGACCCGACCGCCGGCGAGCTGCGCACCCACTACGCCGGCTTCTTCGACCCCGGCTTCGGCTACTCCCACGACCCCGCCGCGCGCGGCAGCCGGGCCGCGCTCGAGGTCAGGGCGCGCGACGTCTCGTTCATGGTCGAGCACCACCAGCCCGTCTGCAAGCTCGCGTTCGAGCGGATGGCCGAAGAGCCCGACGTGCTCTACGGCGAGGACATCGGCTCGAACTACCAGGGGCAGTTGACGATGTTGAGCAAGCACTTCGTGCGCTAGCAACGCGAGTCGAGAACGGATAGCTGCGGTGCTGCACCCAGTGCTACACTCGGCTCGTGCCAACCCGTCGTCCCCGCCACTCCATCACTGAGACCCCTCCAGTTCAGGAGGCACTGGATGCGCTGCGACGCTGCGGAGAGCGCATCCGACTTGACGATCTGGTGATTCGCGGCGCCCGCGAGCGGCTGCGTGAGATGGAGGCCGCGCGCGATCAGGAGAGTCGCAACATGGAGCTTCGACGCCAACTGATAGAGCGGTTGCGTACCGGCGAGGGGCTGGACGCAGATGCTGCATACGAGGTTCGAGAGCGCGGCTGGACTCATTGAGTGGCTACGGCCAGGCGCTGCTGCTCGACAACTCGGTGTGGGCGAGATTGGTCGACGGGCGACTTGCCGGCGCTGAGCGCGAAACCTTCGAGGCCGCCCTCGCCGCCGGAGAGCTCTGGACCTGCCCGCCATCGCTTTTGGAGATGCGTTACAGCGCGCGTGACAGTCAGGACTTTGCACTGCTTGCAGAGGAACTCAACGCCATCCCACACGCTCCCCTGAATGCCGAGGCCGCCGCCGCTGGGGTCACGGCGCAGAGCGAACTGGCCGCGGTCCCCGGAATCTCCCATCGAGTGAAGCCGGTGGATCTGTTGATCGCGGCGATGGCCGCTGAGCATAATCTTGGCGTGCTCCACTACGACCACGACTACGACACGATCGCGCAGCACACGTCACTGTCGTTCAGCAGCGTGTGGGTCGCGCCGCGCGGCAGTATCGGCTGACTACGGCGTCAGCCGGTGCGGCCCGCGATACAGGAACGTCACCTCGCGTACGTTCTCCTGACCGAGCATCTGCATCAGCAGGCGCGTGAGGCCGAAGCCGAAGCCGCCGTGTGGCGGGGCGCCGAAGCGGAAGAAGTCGAGGTAGTACTGGATCGAGTCGACCTCCACGCCCTTGTCATCGGCCTGCGCCAGCAGCTGCTCGTAGCGGTGCTCGCGTTGGGCGCCGGTCGTCAGCTCGATGCCACGCCACAGCAGGTCGAAGCTCTTCGTCAGCGTCGGGTCCTCGGTGTGGCGCATGTGGTAGAAGGGCCGCACCGTCGTCGGGTAGTCGGTCACGAACGTGAACTCGTGGCCGTGCTGCTCCTTGATGATCGCCGACAGAGCGCGCTCGCTGGGCGGATCGAGGTCGTGGCCGGCCCCCGGCGCCTCGTGGCCTGCCTCGCGCAGCAGTTCCTTCGCCTGTTCCAACGTCACTTTCGGGAACGGCACGCTCGGCACCTCGAGCTCGACGCCGAACGTCGCGGCGATCTGCTCACCGTGGGCCTGCTTCACCGCCGTCAGCACATATGTCAGCCAGCGCTCCTCGAAGGCCATCACGTCCTCGTAGGAGTCGATCCACGAGATCTCCACGTCGACGCTCGTGAACTCCGTGTCGTGGCGTGAGGTGAACGACGGGTTCGCGCGGAACACCGGGCCCACCTCGAACACCTTGCCGAAGCCGGCGGCCATCGCCATCTGCTTGTAGAACTGCGGCGACTGTGCCAGGTAGGCGACCTCGTCGAAGTACTCGACCTTGAACAGCTCCGCCCCCGACTCGCTCGCCGAGCCCATCAGCTTCGGTGAGTGCAGCTCGATGAAGCGCTCTTTGCGCCAGTACTCGCGCATCGCCGCCTCGACGGTCGTGTCGACTTCGAAGATCAGCCGCCGGTCGGGGCGGCGCAGGTCGAGGTAGCGCCAGTCGATGCGCTTGTCCAGCGCGGAGTCGGGCGCGATCGGCACCTCGGGCTCCGCCAGCGAGTCGACCTGCAGCGCCTCGAGCTTGATCTCGAGGCCGCCCAGTTTCACGCGCTCGTCCGCGACGACCGTGCCGGTGATCGTCACTGCCGACTCGACCGTCAGCGCCGAGACCGCCTCGTTGAGCTCGATCGGCGGCTCGTCCTTCGGCAGCACGACCTGCACGAGGCCCGTTTCGTCGCGCACGATCAGGAACTGCATCCGCTTCTGGTCGCGGATCGCGTTCGTCCAGCCGCGGATCCTGACCCGCTCGCCGATCTTCTCGGGCAGTTCGGCTATCAGCGTTCTCGTCATCTACTGGACCCTATTTGAAGAGGCGCCCCAAGGGGCGCGCGTTCGGCGTGCAGGCTGGAATCGCCGCTGCGACGATCGCCCTTACGCACGCTGTATAGCCATAGCGATACAGGACTTGAAACCAATGATCCGGGCCGCGCATCCGTTCTGACCAGTAAACTGCCCATATGCCTAGACAAATGACCGCAACGGAAGCGAAGGCGAAGATCCTGCGACTGCTCGACGACGTCTCCGCAGGCGAGGAGATAGAGATCACGAGGCATGGCCGTCCTGTCGCGCGCCTGGTGCCGGCACTCGGGGCTCGCTCTTTGAAGGGATCGTGCCAACGCGTGGCGATGACCGCGGTCGCCGAGGATCAGCTGTTCTCCACCGGCGCGCCGTGGAACGCGTCGTGAGTCGTGGGCGTCGTGCTGCTCGACACGCACGTGGTGCACTGGTGGTCGGCTGAACCGGAGCGCGTGAGCGCGCCCGCGCGCAAAGCGCTCGAAGCTGCCGATGAGCTGGCCGTCGCGGCGATCTCGTGGTTTGAGCTGGCGTGGATGGCCAGACACGAGCGGATCACTCTCAACATCCCGATCCGATCCTGGCTCGAGGGGCTCGCGGCACAGGTACGGACGCTCGGGGTCACCCCCGCCATCGCGGACATGGCGGTCGCGCTGCCGGCGACCTTTCCCGGTGACCCGGCCGACCGTCTGATCTACGCAACCGCCGTCGAGCACGACCTGAGACTCGTGACCAAGGACCGAGCGCTGCTCGATCATCCGCACCCGCGCTCGCCCGCGGTCTGGTAGCACCGTCCTACTGACGATGGCGCGTCACTCCTCGCCGGCCGGCGAGCGAGACTAGATCGGGCAGCCGAGCGTCCAGCTCCTCGGCACGCTGGGCCCCGGCGCGCGCGCCAGGAATTCGAGCTTCAGCTTGTTGTACACGCGCAAGCCGCCTTTGCACGTGCGCGGGCTCGTGACCTGCACCCTGGCCGTATAGCTGACGTCCTTGCCGGCCGCGCAGTTCGGCGTACACGTGTTCGTCACGAACGTCGCCATCGCGCGCGCCGAGGCGCCGCCAAAGCTCGACCACTTGAGGCCTTTGAGCACGGTGTTGCCGTCGCCGCAGGTCAGCGTCAGCAGCGTCGGACGGGCGACGGCCCTGTTGCAGTTGGTGAGCTTCAACGGCGCCGTTGCCGAGGCCGAGATCGAGAACGCCGCGACGAGGACCACGGACGCCAGCACCGCACCTACGAACGAACGACGGGTCGAGGAGCGCATCGCAAGATCATCTCACGCAACGGCAATCACCGCGAGCTCGGCGCGCCGGCGCGCTCGCTCAGTCGCCGCGCTGCTCGGCCAACTCCACCTCGACCGCGAACTCGCTGCCCTCGACCAGCTCGAGCAGCTCGATCGTACCCGCCGTCAGCAGGTCTCCCTCGCCGAGCGCCAACGCCGCCAGACGCTCCGGCGTGTCGCGCACGAGCACACGCCTGACGGGCGCGCGCATCGGCTCGCGGGCGTCGGACTTGGCCTTGCGCACCGCCCGCAGCACCTCCGCCGTGACCTCCAGCGCGAGGGCCTCGGAGCCGCGCCCGTTCGACGCGGCGTCAGGCGCGCCGGCGCCGGCGCCGGCGCCGGCCGCCGCCAACAGCTCGTTCGCGTCGGGCCACGCGGTGCGATGGATCGATCCCTCCTGCCACCACGACCACACCTCCTCGCACACGAACGGCACGAACGGAGCGAACAGCCGCTGGAACACCGACACCGAGAGACGCAGCGCAAGGCTCACCGACGCGCTCACCTGCGGATCGTGGTCGTAGCGACGTCCCTTCACGAGCTCGAGATAGAAGTCGCAGAACCACCAGAAGAAGGTCTCAGCGCGCTCGAGCGCGCGCGCGTAGTCGTAGGCGTCGAAGCTCTCGGTCGCATCCGCGACGACGCTCGCCAGGCGCGCGATCAGCGCACGATCCAACGGGTGCGTCAGCGCATCGCCGGCCGGCGCCAGCTCCGCGAGCGCGAACTTCGACGCGTTCAACAGCTTCACCGCCAGGCGCCGCCCGACCTTCATCTGCTGCGGGTCGAACGCCGTATCCGTACCTGGACGTCCGCTCGCCGCCCAGTAGCGCGCTGCATCGGCGCCGTGCTCCTGCAACAGGTGCATCGGCGTGACGACGTTGCCCTTGGACTTCGACATCTTCTTGCGATCGGGGTCGAGCACCCAGCCGGAGATCGCCGCGTTCGCCCACGGCAGCTCGCCGTAGTCGAGCTGCGAGCGCAGCACCGTCGTGAATAGCCACGTCCTGATGATGTCGTGCGCCTGCGGACGCAGGTCCATCGGGAAGACCTTGCCGAACAGCTCCTGATCCTCGCCGCCGTGCCCGGCGATCTGCGGTGTCAGCGACGAGGTCGCCCACGTGTCCATGACGTCGGGGTCGCCGATGAAGCCGTCCGGCTGCCCGCGCTGGGAGGCGTCGTAGCCGTCGGGCACGTCGGTCGAGGGATCGACGGGGAGCTCGTCCACCGTCGCGGTGATCGGCTGGTCATACAGCGCGACCCCGTCTGCGTCCAGCGGGTACCACAGCGGGAACGGCACGCCGAAGAAGCGCTGGCGGCTCACGCACCAGTCGCCCGTCAGCCCGTCGACCCAGTCCTCGAAGCGCGCGCGCATGTACGGGGGATGCCATTTGAGCTGGCGGCCGCGCTCGATCAGCTCGTCGTGATGCTCGACCGTGCGGATGAACCACTGGCGGCTCGTCACGATCTCGATCGGCCGCTCGCCCTTCTCGTAGAACTTCACCGCCCTGTTGACCGGGGTCGGCTCGCCGATCAGCTCACCGGACTCCCGTAGCTGCTCGACGATCTGTTTGCGCGCCTGGTTGATCGTGCGGCCCTGCAGCTCGCCGTAGTTCGCGCGCGCGCGCTCGGGATCCTGTGACTCCCAGCCGAGGGCGCCCCACGGCACCTCGAGCAGGCGACCGTCGCCACCGAGCACCGAGCGTACCGGCAGCCCCAGCTCGCGCCACCACGTCACATCGGTGAGATCGCCGAACGTGCACACCATCACCAGCCCGGTGCCCTTCTCGCGCTCGACCTGCGGGTGCGTCATCACCGGCACCCGCGTCCCGAACAGCGGTGTCAGCACTTCGCGGCCGACGAGCTGGGAGTAACGCTCGTCGTCGGGGTGCGCGAGCAGCGCGACGCACGCCGGGATCAGCTCCGGACGCGTCGTCTCGATCAGCGCCAGCGGTTCAGAGCCGGCGTCCTCGCCGGTCGGCTCGAAGCGCACGCGGTGCATCGCCCCGGGGCGCTCGCGGTCCTCGAGCTCGGCCTGTGCGACGGCGGTCTGGAAGTCGATATCCCACAACGTCGGCGCCTCGAGCTGGTAGGCAGCGCCGCGCTCGAGCAGCCCCAGAAACGAGCGTTGGGAGATGCGCTGCGCGAGCGGGCCGATCGTCGTGTAGGTCATCGACCAGTCGACCGACAGTCCGAGCGTGCGCCACAGCTGCTCGAACGCCTGCTCGTCGCTCTCGGTCAGCTGCAGGCACAGCTCGACGAAGTTCGGCCGCGACACCGCGACCGGCTCCCTCGGGTCGCGCGCATCCTCGGCGGGGGGCTCGAAGTCGGGGTCGTACGGCACCGACGGATCGCAGCGCACGCCGAAGTGGTTCTGCACCCGTCGCTCGGTCGGCAGGCCGTTGTCGTCCCAGCCCATCGGGTAGAAGACCTCCATCCCGCGCATCCGCTGATAGCGCGCGATCGTGTCGGTGTGCGTGTAGGAGAAGACGTGGCCGACGTGCAGCGAGCCGCTGACGGTCGGCGGTGGCGTGTCGATCGAGTACACGCGCTCGCGCGGCGCGGCGCGATCGAAGCGGTAGACGCCGTCGCGCTCCCACACGGCGCTCCACTTCGACTCGAGGCCGTCGAGCGTCGGGCGCTCCGGTACACGGGAACGTGGCTGCGAAATCGACAAGCTGTTGATCGTAACCGCCGCACGCGACCTTGGCGGGGCTCAGCTCATTTCGACGTAGCCGGTCGCTTCGCTGGCGCTGCGCACGTTGGCTGCGACCTTGTTTTCGTAGTTGCCCTCGATCGTCTGGATCTGCCCGCTGGGGAGCACGCCCCTGACGATCCCCACGTGTTCGTCGCCGAACACGATCAGATCGCCCGGCTTCGGCACCACGCCGGGGCCGTTCGTGATCGCGCGCCCGCTGCCCTGCGCCCACGACCACACGTCTGCGACCGCGCCGGCGCCCTGGCCCATTTCGCCGATCGGCGCGCCCGCCTGGCGCGCTACCCACGAGGCGAAGTACGCGCACCACGGCGCGCCGGGCACGGCGCCGGCGGTCGCGCTGCGGTACTGGGCGATCGCCGGCGATTCGTTTGAGCCGGGCGGCTGCTCGGTCTGACCGAGCTGGCTTTCCGCGATCGCGACGATGCGCGCGCCGGGCGAGCTCTGATAGGCGGTGTCGGCGGGCGCGAGCGCCGAGGAGCCGGCGACGCCGTCGAGCCCCGGCAGCGAGTAGCCGGAGTCGACGCCCGACGCGCTCGTCAGGCCCGACGCGCTCGTCAGGCCCACCGCGTCGCCGAGCGAGGACGCGCCGCTCAGCGGCACGGCGCCGTTGATGTCGGCGGCGTCGGTGAGCCCGGGCACGGAGGACGCTTCATCGGTGGGTTCATAGCCGGCGCTCGCCTGCTCGAGCTTCGCCGCGAACGTCGATTCGGCACCGGCGCTCGTCGACGGCGCTTCGGCGCCGCCACTCAGCGCGGCGCTCGAGCCGAGCATCGTCGCCGGGTCGGCCAGCGCCTGGCGCAGCGCCGAGACGCGCTCGAGCGTGGCTTCCAAGGTCATCGCCCGGGTAATCGGCAGGCGCGCGTGCGTGTGAAGAGGTTAAAAAAGAGACGGGCAGCCGTCGCTGCCCGTCTCGACCACCGTTCCCTCGATGAAGCGGCGGTAATGTGGCTTCTGTCGGCCTTTCCCGGACCGCCTGAAGCGTTATGACTCGCCAGCCCGCGGGCGGCCGATGGAAAACATCGGCCAGCGGTCAGACGAGCTTCACTGCAGCGGTGGCGTCCTCTAGGCGCCACCGCTGAGGAAGTTGTCGGCTTATTCGAGCAGCTTCAGCGTCGCGTCAGGCAGCTGGTTGGCCTGCGCAAGGATCGCAACGCCAGCCTGCTGGAGAACCTGGTCCTTCGTGAAGTTGGTCATTTCAGTGGCCATGTTCACGTCGACCAGGTCGCTCACAGCCGCCGTCAGGTTCTGGCTGTAAACTTCCAGGTTGGACTGGGTGTACTGGATGCGGTCCTGAACGGCGCCGAATTCACCGGCGAGGCCCGAAACCGTGGCGATTGCTTCGCTGATTTCTTTCAGACCCGTCGGTTCGTGCTTGGCGTATTCAGCTGCGATTTTCTTTTCGGCTTCAACGGTTTCGCGGCTGAGTTCGTTGATTTCTTTCTTTTCGCCTTCAACAGCTTCTTCGACTTCGGTGCCAATTTCGGCTTCCGTCGTGCCGGTCGCGGCTTCTTTGGCCGTAACTTCGGCTTTCTTCAGTGTTTCCTGTTTGGTTGCGAGTTCTTCGTGCTGCGTCGCAACTGCCGTTTCTTCGGCTTCGATGGCGGTCTTTTCCGCCGGTTCGAGTTTGCTGGCGCCGGTCGCGGTGAGGCGCGCGCCGAGCGTTTCAACCCTCACGAGGGTTTCGATCGATTTGTAGAGTTCGATCGTTTTCACGCCGACACCCTCGCCGTCGTTGGCGCCAACCTGGAAGCGGATTTCTTCATTCGCGTTCAGCAGGTTCTTGCCGTTGAACTGAGTCGTTTCACCGACGCGCTTGATCTCGTCGACAAGCTGCCCGACCTCGGAAATGATCGCCTTCTGATCTTCCGGTGAGGTGGTGCCGTTCGAGTACTGCACGGCGAGCTCACGGATGCGCTGAAGCATCTGGTTGGTGTCGTTCAGGGCACCCTGCGCGGTCTGCGCGAGCGCGACTGCATCCTGAATGTTTTCGCTGGCCTGGTTGAGGCCGTTGACCTGGCTCTGCAGGCTTTCGCTGATCGCGTACCCGGCGACGTCGTCGGAAGCCGAGTTGATCTTGAGGCCCGAGGACAGACGCTGCATCGACTGCGACAGCATGTTCTCGGTGTTGTTCAGGTTCCTGCTGGCGTTCATCGCCTCCAGGTTGCTGTTAATTGTTAGGCCCATGCGTTCATCTCCTTGATGACGTTGTTTGGTTAGGTCCCGAGTCGACTCCGTGTCAACCCACGCCGATTATCGTCTGCCCACAGAGAAACTTGAGGGGGCGCGCCCTCTTGCAAGCGGATTCGTCCTCGAGGCGCCGATTCCTGCGCCTCAGCCCCGCGTTTCAGGCGCGAACGTCGATGTGCGGGTGCTCGCCGTCGTCGGGGTCGCGCTCGAACTCCGGCTCCTGCTCGGGTTCCTGCGGCTCGCGCCGTCCGTGCTGCTTCGCGTCCTTGGACGGACGGTCGCGCTCGCGCGCCATGCGCGGTGGCGGATCGACCGGAGACCGGTCAATCTGGGAGATCGGCGGTGGCCCGGGCATGATCGGCTGAATCGGATCCACCGCAGCACCTCAGCCTAGGATGCAGCCTTCGCGCTTGGTCGCTCTGCCGAGCCTGCCGGCAGCTCGCGCGGCGTGCGGGCCGCTTGCACGCCTGCCAACAGCTGCTGCTCGCGGCCCTTGATCTCCAGCATCACCAATCGCCGCCACAGGAACACCGCCCCCGCCCAGGTGGCGACGTAACAGACGACCCCGGCGATCAGGGCACGCAGGCCCGCGGCGGCGAGCGTGTTCGTGGGCAGTGCCATATATCCGGCCAGCACGAAGCCGGCGAGCCCGCCCCAGCCCTTGGCGCGCGCGACGGCGCGCGCGGCGCGCGGGTGAGCGGCGATGCTGGGCGCGCCGCCGTCGGTCTGATCGCCGTCGTCCGCCTCGGCGTCCTTGCCCTTCTTGCCCTTCTTGCCCTTCTCGGCCTTGCCGGACTTGGCGCCCTTCTTGGCGTCCTTCGCCTCCGGCGCGCTCTTGGCGGCCTTCTTCGCGGCGGGCTTGGCCTCGGGCGCGGCCTTCGGTGGCGCGTCGAGCGCCTCCTGGACCTCCGTCGCGGGCGCTGTCGCTGTCTCAGCCGCCATGGCCACCGTCCGGTTCCAGGCCGCGTTGGCGTTCGGCTCGCTGACACTCGAAGATGAAGCGGATCAGCCGGCGGCGATCGAGCTCGGTGATCGAGTCGAACGCGACCGCGCGCCGTCCGCGGCCGTCGACGCGCACGACCTTGCCGGTGCCACTGATCAGCAGCACGCCGGGCGTGAGCGTCAGCTGGAACTCGACCTCGTCGCCGATCCTCAGCGTGTCCGGGCCCGCGAGCAGGAATCCGCCGCCGCTGAGATCGACCGTGTAGCTCTGCATCGGCAGCCTGTCGGGGCCGCCGTACACGAGCGCGGGACGCGCTGACTGGATGCGCACGTACTCGCGTTCCTGGAGCACTTCGATCGAGCGCGGCCCGTCGATGCGCACCACATCGGGCTCGGCGGGATTCTCGATGCTGACCGTCCCCGTCAGGCGCACGCGGCCGCGCGGCGCCACGAACTCGAGCACCAGACCGTCGAGCTGGCGATAACTGAGCGGCTCGACCGGCACCATGATCGCCACCAGCAGCGAGTCCGGCGCGCGCTCGAGCACGCGCGCCGGTAGCCCCTTCGCGCCGGCGGGAACCAGCGTCACGCTCTGCGCGCGCTCGGGCAGCTCCACCGGGCTCGACTTCTCCGCGCTTCGGCGCCCGAGCTTCATGGCAGCAGCCTTTCGGCGAGCGCGCTCGGCGCGATCTGTCGCAGCCGCCAGCCGCCGCGGGCACGCTCGAGCAGGTATTCGGGCGCGAGGGCGAACCTGCACGCGGCCTCGACCGCGACTCCGAGCTGGTCGGTCTCATCGACGTGGGTCACCGCCATTGCGTTCGCCCCCAACGGTCGCAGCGCCTGCAGCAGCTGTGCGGCGGCGGTCGCGCCGAGCGTCGCCGGCAGCGCGATCACGATCCGCTCCGGCTGCAACTCCGCCAGCAGCTTCGCGAGCTCGCGAATGCCGCCACGGTCCGACGGCGAGACGCTGGGCGTGTCGAGCACGGCGATGCCGTCGCCGCGGACCCTGCGCAGGGCGCGCAACGCACGCGGCGCGCGCGCCGGCGATGGTCTCATCAGATAGGGGCTGAGGACGAGCTTCCAGCTCGCCGCGCTCGGGCTCGCGCGTGACCGTCGCGAAGCTCGCCGGCAGGGTGCTGCTCTTGCGGTACGCGCCCAGCAGCGCCGCGCAGCACGTCGTCTTACCCGCGCCGCCGGCCCCGACGACCACGATCGCGGCGCCCTTCGTCGGCAGCGCCGGCGCCACGGGGATCCGCTGTGCGAGCGTCGCACGCACAGCCTGCGCGAGGCCGGCGCGTGGCGCGAGCGCGAGCGCGTGGGCGCTGGCGCCGTCGATCAGCTCCTCCGTCAGCGCCTCGCCGATGCCACAGCGCTCGAGGCTCCTCGCCACGCCCGCGCGTGCACGGCTCTGCGAACCGGGCGCGACCTCGCGACGCTCGCGCGGCGCCCATCGCGGCGCCGGCCGCTCGAGCGGCGCTCGCTCGACGGGCACGCTCTCTTCTGCAGGCCGTTCTATAGACGACGGTTCTTCTCGAGCTCGCTCGCGCGGAGCACGCGCCGGCGCGGACGCGCGCGGAAACAGCTCGGGCGCATTGCGCGCGCTCAGCTCCTGGAACTCGGCGCGCCACGCCGCCGGGTCGGCGGTCGGCACGAGCGTCGCAGGCGCAGTCCGCGGCGGTGGTTTCGAGCGGTCGGCGCGCGCCAACGCCGCCAGATGCGCTGTCACGTACGCGCTGCCGCCGCCGGCGCCCGCCAGCGTCCCATCGCGCGCGTAGAACGGCGTGGCCGGCGGTGGCGCGACGGGCGGCCCCGGGGCGAGCGGCTCGACGTCGAGCTGCGGCTGGGGCAGCACCGGTTGCGGCGTCGCAGCGCGCGCGGGCGGCGGGCTGTACGGCTGTCCGTCGAGCGGCCCGAACGCCTGCGTCACCGCGCCCGGGTCAGACGGCGCGACGGCGGGCGCGACAACGGCGGGCGCCTCCGCGGCCGGCGGCGGCGGAGGCGCCGGCGGCGGGCTGTCCTCTTCGTCGTACACGTCGACACCGGGCGCACCCGGCATCGCCTCGATCTCCACATAGGCGCGCTGGAAGAAGCCAAGCACGCCGCCGGTCAGCCCCTCACGACGGCGCACGATGATCGCGTCGGCGCCGAGCTCGCGCTGGATCTGCGGCACCAGCTCGTCGACCGAGCGCCCGCGGAAGACGCGCATCGGCGTCGTCCCACCCGCGCCGAAGCGAGCGCGCGCTTCGCGCCCAAGCGCTTCAAGCAATTCCCCCGGCGTGCTCATGCGTGGATCACGCCGATCGTTTCGACGTCTATCCCGGGCGAGATCTCGTTGTATGAGCAGACCGCGAGGTGCGGCTGCGCCTGGGCGATCAGGCGGCGGAGATGTCGGCGGATGCGCGCCGAGCACAGCAGCACAGGACGTGAACCGCGCGCGGTCGCGTGCTCGACCTGGGCACGCAGCGCGGTGACGATCGCCTGCGCGCGCGGCGGATCCATCGCGAGGTACTCGCCGTCGGTGGTTTGGGTGATCGAGGTGGAGACCTCCTGCTCGATCGCGGGATCCAGGGTTATCGCTTGCAGTCGCAACCGCTCGTCCAGGTGGGGAGCCGTGATCGCCCGGCCCAGCGCCTGGCGAGCGTACTCCGATAGCAGGCTTGTGTCACGTGTTGTTCGCGCCTTGTCGCCGATCGCCTCCACGATCGTGCCGAGATCGCGGACCGGCACGCCCTCCGACAGCAGCGATTGCAGCACGCGCTGGATCTCGCCGACCGACAGCGTCTCGGGCACGACCTCGTCGACGACCGCGGCGTTGGTCTCCTTGAGCTTGTCGAGCAGCGCGCGCACGTCCTGGCGCGTGAGCACCTCCGCGGCGTGCGTGCGGATCGTCTCGGTCAGATGGGTGACGATCACCGACTCGGCGTCGACGACCGTGTAGCCGAGCGCCTCGGCCTCACCGCGCGCGGACTCCGCGATCCAGACCGCGTCGAGCCCGAAGGCGGGCTCGCGCGTGGGGATCCCCTGGAGCTTGCCGCTGGCGTCGCCGGGGTCCATCGCGAGCAGGTGCCCCGGCATGATCGATCCGCGTGTGACCTCCGAGCCGCGCACCTTGACGACGTACTCGTGCGATTCCATGCCGAGCTCGTCGTGGATGCGAACCGGCGGGATCACGATCCCGAGATCGCCGGCGAGCTGACGCCGGATCATGCTGACGCGGCGCAGCAGCGAGCTGCCGGAGCCGCCGTCGACGAGTGGCACGAGGCCGAAGCCGATCGCGAGCTCGAGCGCGTCGACACCGACCTCGGACATCGGCTCGTCGCCGGCTTTCGGCAGCGTCGCCTGGGCGGCTTTGCGCGCGGCGACGTCGGCGTCGGTGGCGCCGGGCAGGCCTTTGCGCACGGCCCAGGCGGCAGCGCCGAAGGCGGCGGCGATCAGCAGGAACGGCAGCTTCGGCAGACCGGGGATCAGCGCGAACAGGCCGATCGCGCAGGCGCCGACGAGCGGCGCCTTGCGCTGGCCGAGGACCTGCGTGGCGATGTCCGAGCCGAGATCGCGGTCGGAGGCGGCGCGGGTGACGATGATGCCGGCGGCGACCGAGATCAACAGCGCCGGGATCTGTGCCGCGAGGCCGTCTCCGACGGTCAGCAGCGAGTAGTGCTGCGTGGCTTCGCCGAAGCTGAGGCCGTGCTGGACCATGCCGACGATGATGCCGCCGACGAGGTTGATGCCGGTGATGATCAGCGCCGCCATCGCGTCGCCTTTGACGAACTTGGAGGCCCCGTCCATCGCACCGTAGAAGTCGGCCTCGCTCGCGATGTCGGCGCGGCGCTCGCGCGCCTGCTGGTCGGTGATCAGGCCGGCGTTGAGGTCGGCGTCGATCGCCATCTGCTTGCCCGGCATCGCGTCGAGCGTGAAGCGCGCGCCGACCTCGGCGACGCGCCCGGCGCCGTTGGTGACGACCACGAACTGGATCACGACGAGGATCAGGAAGATCACGAGGCCGACGATCACGTTGCCGCCGATCACGAATTCACCGAACGACTTGACGACGCTGCCGGCGTCGCCGGTGGTGAGGATCAGGCGCGTCACCGACACGTTGATCGCGAGCCGGAACATCGTCGTCAGCAGCAGCAGGCTCGGGAACGAGGCGAAGTCGAGCGCCTTGCCGAGGTACATCGTCGCAGAGACGATCGTCAGCGCCGCGGCGATGTTGAGCGTGATCAGCAGGCTCAGCAGCTCCGACGGCAGCGGCACGACGAGCATCGTCACGACGAGCACGACCGAGACCGCCGCCAGCATGTCGGTGTGGCGCAGCAGTTTCTGGATGCCGGGGCTGTTCACGACGCGAGCCTCGGCTGGCTGGAGGAGGGCGCGGCGGTTCTACGCCCGGCGAGCCTGTAGACGAACGCGAGCACGCGCGCGACCGCCGCGTAGAGCTCCTCCGGGATCACCTGGCCGATCTCGACCGAGCCGTGCAGGGCGCGCGCGAGCGGCGGGTCGGCGATCACCGGCACGTCGTGTTCCTCTGCGATGCGCCTGATCTGCGCGGCGATCAGGTCCTTGCCCTTGGCCACCACCTCGGGCGCGGTGCGCGTGCCGTCGTAGGTGAGCGCGACGGCGTAGTGCGTGGGGTTGGTGACGACGACGTCGGCGTCGGGAACCGCCGCCATCATGCGCGCGCGGGCGGCCTGCATCTGACGGCGGCGCTGCGCGGCTCTGACCTCGGCGGAGACCCCGTACTGGCGGGTCTCGTCTTTGACTTCCTGCTTGGTCATCATCAGCTGCTTCTCGTGGCGGTGGCGCTTCCACGCGTAGTCGACCAGCCCGATCAGCACGTAGGCGAAGGCTGCGTGCTCGGCGACACCGAAGGCCTTGCCCTTGGCGAGCGCGGCGAGGCCGAGCGGCGGGATGCCGACGACGGCCGCGAGCGGGGTGAGCCCGGGCAGCAGCGCGAGCGCCGCGACGCCGCCGACGATCGCGACCTTGACGACCGTCTTGATCGCTTCGAACACGGCGTTGGCACCGAGCAGGTTCTTCAGGCCGGAGGCCGGGTTGAGCCGCTTGAAGTCCGGCTTGAGCGCGTGCGCGCTCGGCCTGAAGCCGACCTGCGCGACACCGCCGAGGACGCCGCCGAGCAGACACGCTCCGAAGACCGGCGCGATCGCGAAGGCGACCGTCGAGACGGACGAATGCAACAGGTCGTCGAGCCCTGCCGCGGACGTGGCCTGCGCCGGGTTGGCGATCGCGCCGAAGGCGATGTGGAACATCGCCGCACCCGCGTCCGCGATCCGCGGCCCCATCAGGGCGATCGCGAACAGCCCGGCGACGACGACGACGGCGCCGCTGAGGTCGCTGCTGCGCGCGACCTGGCCTTTCTCGCGCGCGCGTTTGCGGTGCTTGGGTGTCGCCTTCTCTGTGCGGTCCTCGCGCGGCATCGTTCAGGCCACGTGCAGCGAGCCGAGGGCAGCGCCGACGCTGACCGACAGCTGATTGGAGATCCAGGTGGCGGTGAACGGCAGCGAGGCGCCGACCACCAGCAGCACGACGGCGACCTTCGTCGGGAAGCCGACCGCGAAGACGTTCAGTTGCGGCACCACGCGCGAGACCATGCCGAAGGCGACGTCGGTGATCAACAGCGCGACGACCACCGGCGCGGCGACCTCGAGCGCGGCGGCGAAGATCGTGCTGAACACCTGCTCGGCGCCGCCCACCAGCGAGGACAGGCGCGGCGCGCTCGTCAGCGGCACCAGCTGGAAGGTGCGCGCGAGGCCGCGCAGCGTCCATGCGTCGCCGCCGATGACGAGGAAGATCATTGTCCCGACGAGCGAGTAGAAGCGGTTCATGACGGCCGTTTCCTGGTTGTCCATGGGGTTGATCAGCGCGCCGTAGGAGAAGCCGGAGAGCACGTCGATGATCGAGCCCGCCGATTCGACGGCGCCCATCAGCACGCCGAGCGAGAAAGCGAAGGCGAGCCCGACGAGCATCCCCTCGACGACGAGGCCCGCGAGCGCCAGCGGTTCGCTGGGGACGTGCTGCCCCTGCAGCGCGACCGGCGCGAGGCCGACCGAGATCCCGACCGCGATCATGCCGCGCACGTGCGGCGGGATGATCTTCGAGGAGAACAGCGGCGCGATGAAGAACAGCGGCGTCACCCGCGCGAGCACGAGGATGAAGCCGACGAGCTCGTTGCCCGCCAGCTCGCTCAGCAGCTTCGTCACGAGCCCACCATCGAGGGGATCGACGTGTACAGCGCGGTCGTGTAGGCGACCAGCTGGCCGAGCATCCACGGGCCGAGCAGCACGACCACGACGCCGACGGCGGCGATCTTGGGGATCAGCGACAGGCTCTGCTCCTGGATCTGCGTGACGGCCTGGAAGACGCTGACCAGCAGGCCGACGACGAGCGCGACGAGAAGCAGCGGCCCGGCGATCTTCAGCGACAGGCTGATCGCCTGCGTGGCGAGGTTGACGACGGTGTCCTGGTTCATGTGTGGAAGCTCTGGACGAGCGCCTTGATGACGAGATCCCAGCCGTCCACCAGGACGAACAGCAGGATCTTGAAGGGCAGCGAGATGAACGTCGGCGGCAGCATGATCATGCCCATGCTCATCAGCACCGAGGAGACGATCAGGTCGATCAGCAGGAACGGCAGGAAGATCAGGAAGCCGATCTGGAAGGCGGTGTTGAGCTCGGAGACGATGAACGCCGGGATCAGCACCTCGGTCGGCACTTCGGCGCGCGTGTGCGGCTGCTTGTCGTGCGCGAGGTTGATGAACAGCTCGATGTCCTCGGTGCGCGTCTGGCGGAACATGAAGCCGCGCATCGGCACCTCGGCGCGTTCGAGCGCGGCGGTGGTGCTGATCCTGTGCGCCTCCAGCGGTTCGATCGCGATCTTCTTGATCGCACCGATCGTCGGTGCCATCACGAAGATCGTCAGGAACAGTGCGATCCCGACGAGCACCTGGTTGGGCGGCGCGGTGGTCGTGCCGACGGCGCTGCGGATGAAGCCGAGCACGATCAGGATGCGGCTGAAGCCGGTAACCGTGAACAGCATCGCCGGCACCAGCGTCAGGCCGCCGACGAGCAGCAGGATCTGCACGGCGCTGCTGGAGTTGACGGCGGGCAGCGATGAGCCGAACGCGACGCCGTGCAGCAGCGGTGCGACGTTCATCGGCGCACCGTCAGTTCACGCAGGCGCTCGAGCAGCCCTGAGGAGGGGGATGGCATCCGCATCGGGTCCGAGCCCGAGCGCACCTCGCCGCTCAGCGGCGGTCGCGGCGCGTACGGCAGCTGACCGGGGATGCCGCCGTCGTCGTGGTCGGTGCCGTCCGTGATCACCCGCTGCGCGTGGCGGGAGCCGTGGCTGACGCCCGACAGCAGATGGCCGGTGAGCGTCGCCAGGCGCGAGCGCTGGACAGGCTGCTCCAGCACCTGCCCCGGCTCCGCGAGCAGCCCCGCGTCGAGCGCCTGCTCCTCGGTGTAGCGGTGGATCGGCGCGACGCCGTGCTCGGTGCTGCCGAGCAGCACGTAGTCGTTGCCGGCGCGCACGAGGTGCACGGCGCGGCCCGAGCCGAGCGTCAGCGCGGCGACGCTCGCGAGGCCCGTGCCGGACTCCGGCGAGTCGTGGCCCTCCCGGTGGGCCTTGACCTGGCGCATGATCCATGCGAGCCCCCAGATCACGGCGATCACGATCGCGAGGCCGACGATCGTGCGCACGATGCTCGCTCCGCCTGAGCTCGTCGAGTGCGACGTGCTGCTGGAGCCGCTGAGGCTCAGCGGCGCGTTTTCGCCGTCCCCCTTGAGCGGCGAGGTGAACGCCGACGCGGGACTCGCGAATGCGAGCATGCAGGCGCAGAGCGCCGCGGACGCAGGGGCGACCGCACGGGAAAGCAGGATCGACTTGATCATCGAGGGACGACTCCGAGGAAGAGTCGCCCTCGTTATCGGCCCTGAAGGCGCAGCCTTGAGCCGAATCCGGACCGACGCGGGCCCGCCGCGCGGCCGCCCTACTGGAGCAGCTCGGCCACCTGCACGCCCCACGCGCCGTCGGCGCTGACGACGAGGCTGCCGTTGGCGAAGCACAGCCCGTTGGCGAACAGCTCGACCGGCGCGTCGACGCGCTGGTCGAGTTCGACGACAACGCCAGAGGCGAGCTCGAGCGCCTGCCCGAGCGGCAGATGGGTCCTGCCGAGCTCCGCCCACACGCGCACGAAGATGCTGCTCAGGATCGCGCGGCTTTCGGGGTTCGTGCGCGAGGACTCCAGATGCGCGCGCGCCCGTTCGAGCTCCGAGCGCCCGAGCGTCGCGTAGGTGTCGGCGCGGACGCTCGCTTCGCCGGTCGAGAACAGCTTGACCGCGCGTCTGGCGCCGGCGCGACCGGGTCGTCCGCGACCGAGCGACACGCCCTCAGCGAACAGCAGCACGCCGTCCTCGGCGCTGTCGTCGAGCGTCAACAGCGCGCCGGGGGTCAGCCCGAGCATGCGCTCGATCGGCATCTGCACGGAGCCGACCTCGGCGCGCAACAGCACCTGCGCTCCGGCGACACCGCGGTGCAGCGCGTCGGCGCCGCGCGGGTCCGCCACGCGCGAGTCGCCGCCGCCGCCGCGGATGCGCTCCATCATCGGCTCGATCGCGCCCCACGGCACGAGCAGCGACATCGCCGAGTCGAGACCGTCGATCTTCAGCTCGAGCGCGATCGACAGCGTCGGTTCGCCGATCGGCGTGTGCACGCCGGCGTCGCCCTCCATGTCGACATCGCCGCGTGCCAGCGGCGGGCCGCCGAGCTCGCCCCACGCGGCCGACAGCTGATGCACGACCGCGTCGAGCGTGCCGCGCGTCAGCACCCAGTCGATTTCCGTCAAATGGCGCTCCGCCGGAGCCTGCGCCGCCTCGCCGCCGAGCAGGCATTCGAGCGCCTGCAGCACGAACGGCAGCTCGACGCTCATCAGCATGTGCCGCTCGATCCCCTCAGGCGCGACCGCGACCGCGACCGAGTCGGCGGGCAGCTGCGACTTCGCCGCCGCCCACGTGTGCTGGCTGATGTCGGTCAGGACGACCTCGACTTCGGCGTTCAGCTCGCCGGCCAGCGAGCCGCCGAGCGCCTCGCAGAACGGGTCGAGCGCGCGCACGATCCGCCGCCGCAGCTCGGTCGTGAACTTGGTCGGCTGCGAGAAGTCGAGCGTGCGGATCTGCTCGCCGGCGCTCGCGTGCCTGCCGGCGCCGGCACTCGCTGCGGGCGCGGGCGGCGCCTCCTGCGCGACCGCCCCCTGCGTCTCCTCCTCGCTCTCGCTCATGCGCAGCTCAGGCCCCCGCCTGCTCCTCGGCGGCGGCGAGCTCGTCTGAGGTCGTGGGCTCGTGCTCGGACTGCGCGTCGAGGATCTCGGTCACGCGCAGGCCGTACTGCTCGTCGATGACGACGACCTCACCGCGCGCGATCGCGCTGCCGTTGACGAGCAGGTCGGCGGTCTCGCCGGCGAGGCGCTCGAGCGTGACGACCGAGCCGACGCGCAGATCGAGCGTCTCACCGACCGTCATGTGCGTGCGTCCGATCTCGACGCTCAGCTCCATGGGGATGTCGCTGAGACGGCTGAGGTCGACCTGCCCGGCGGCGGCGTCAAGGCCGGACGCCGTGGATCCGTTGGATGCAGCGGCCGGCGTGGGCGCGTCTGGATCGCCGTTCTGGTCGAACTGCTCGTACTCGATCGTCTCGGCCACGCTGTCTCCTATTGGACGGTGAGGTCAGGCATCAGGACGGCTTCGACCTTGACGTCGGTCTGCTTATCGATCGCCTTCAGGATCTGGTGCTTGACGTTGCGCCGGCCAGATTCGCCGACGAGCGTTTCGCCGTTCTGATTGGTGACGGCGTCGGTCACGATTTCGCGGACGATCGGTTCCTCGGGGAGCGTGCCGACGGCGTTTTCGCCGCTGGCGGCGGCGGCCGTCGCGGAGGCGCCGTCGCTCTGCCCGGGAGCTAGCTCGAGCGCCACGGTCAGCTTCGCGAAGCGTCCGTCTTGGAGGTTCAGCAGGAAGGGCGCCGGCATCACGTAGATCGTTCCCTTGATCTTGTCCTTGTTGACGGGGGCCGGCCTGGTCATCTTGTAGCCGACTCCCAGTATGAGAATCGGCAGGGCCACCGCGAGCATTAGCTTTTTGTTCTTGAGCATGTCTGTCGTCCTTGACTTCTAGTGGTGTCTTCCTTGACTACGGTTCCTGTGCACCTTCATCTTCGGCAGCGCTGATCCGTCGCATTACTATCTCGACGCGGCGGTTGCGCGCGCGCCCGGCGGCGGTGGCGTTGCTGTCGACAGGGCGCTGTTCGGCGTTGCCCGAAGCGGTCAGCCTGCTGGCGCTGACGCTGTGCGCGATCAGGAAGCGCACAACGGTGCTCGCGCGCGCCGTCGAGAGCTCCCAGTTGCTCGGGAACTCGCTGCTTTGGATCGGCACGTTGTCGGTGTTGCCTTCGACGGAGATCGGGTGCGTGTCGTCGACGTTCAGCAGCTGGGCGATCTCCGCCAGCAGCCCGTCGGCGCGGCCTTCGAGCGCCGCCTTGCCGGACGCGAACAGCAGATCGTCGGTCAGCACCCTGATCACCAGGCCGCGCGCTTCGATCGTCGTCTGCACGCTCTTGGCGAAGCCGTGCGAGGCGGCGTAGGCGTCGAGCTCGGCCTTGATGCGCGCGAACTCCGCCGCCTGGTTCTGGACGGCGGCCTGTTTGAGCGCTTGCGCGGCGGCGCTCGCCGAGCTGCTCGTCGCGCTGCTCGCGGTGGTGGCGCTGGCGCCGTGCAAAGAGCTGTTCTGCAGGCTGGCGGAGCCTTCGGTCTTGACCGGCTCGATCGCCTGCAGTTCGACGCTCGCGGGCGTCTGCGCGGCGTTGTCGGTGGCGCCCTGCTGCGCGACCGCCTTGCCGCCGGGCAGGATGTTGCCCGAGAACGCCGCCTTCAGCGACTTCTGCAGCGTCTGGTACTTGGAGATGTTGACCGAGGAGATCGAGAACAGGACCATGAACAGCGCCATCAGCAGCGTGATCATGTCGGCGTAGGTCAGCAGCCAGCGCTCGTTGCTGCCCTCCTCCGCGCCTCCATGGCGTCGGCGGCCGTGTCCGCGGGGCATCTCAGGCTGCCTTGGCCTCGACGTCGAGTCGTGCCACGTTCTGCTCCTCGCCGGCGCTGCGTTCGACGGGCGGCAGGTAGGACATCAGCTTTTCGGAGACCAGCCGCGGGTTGTCGCCCGCCTGGATCGAGAGGATCCCCTCGAGCGTCATCATCCGCAGCTCCATCTCTTCGGCGGAGATCGCCTTGAGGCGGTTGGCGATCGGCAGGAAGACGACGTTGGCGGAGCCGACGCCCATCAGCGTGGCGATGAACGCCGCGGAGATCGACGGCCCCAGCGAGGCCGGCGCGGCGAGGTTCTGCAGCACGTGCACGAGCCCGAGCACGGTGCCGATGATGCCCATCGTCGGCGCGAAGCCGCCGGCCTTCTCGAAGGGAGCGGCGGAGGCCTCGTGGCGTGCGGCCATGCCGTCGACCTCGGCCTCGAGGATCGCGTGCACCATCTCGGGATCAGTGCCGTCGACGACCAGCTGCAGGGCGTTGCGCGTGAACGCGTCGTCGATCTCGCCGAGCATCGCGTCGAGCGCCAGCAGGCCCTCGCGACGCGCCTTGTCGGCGAGCGACACGAGCCGGTCGAGCTGGCCGCGCATGTCCGGCGGTTCAGCCGAGAAGACGAGCTTGTAGAGGCTGGGCACGCGCTTCATCGGCGCCATGCCGACGCTCGCGAGCGTCACACCGCCGGTGCCGCCGAGGATGATCAGCAGCGCCGGGATGTCGATGAAGGAGGCAGGGCTGGTCCCGCCCATCAGCGAGCTCAACATCAGGGAGCCGAAGGCGACCCCGATCCCGATGGCTGTTGCAGCCTTCATTGCTTGCCACATCGGCGCTTCGCAGAAAATCCTTCAGTTTTGCTCGAAACGCGTGCACAAACGGTCGATCCGGCCGACACGCGCTGCCCGTTTCGGGCTACGCCGGCTCGGCTCGTTTCGAGCTAGGTGGCCGAACAGCGGGCGTCCTGGTGTTCTGACCTCGAGGCCTTGGACACAAAGGAATAAGCAGGGAGTCTTCTCGCCGATCGTGTTTTGAGCGACGCTCGAGTGAGCAGGTGAGCTCTCCAAGGTCGCGAGCACGATCGGTACCGCCAGCAAAAGATCGGCCCTCGCCGCTGCCGCGTCGGTACTTGACAAGACGTCCGAATGCGATGGCGAATGCTCGGGCGGCGCGGTCGGGCAGTCGCGCGGTACAGACGGAGTCGCAGAACTGCGCGACATCGTCGTGTCGTCGGGCGCGCCCCGGGGTGCGGCAGTGGTCAGCTGGCGAGTTCGTTATGCGCGGCATCAACAATTGCGCTATAGTTGACATCCTGATTAGAGCAAGCGATAGGAGCGGCGCATGAAAATCTACGTTCATCGCGACGGACACCCAGAGCCCGACGGACTCGATACCTCACCGAGTGCAGTCCTCGGCGAGGCTCTCGGCCAGGCGGACGGCGCCGTCGCACTAGCCTTGCTGGAGGACAGTGATGAGCTGCTCGATCTAGCGGTCAGCGCGGAGGCGGCCGGGGTGCCCGACAAGGCCCACGTGTTCGCCGGTACACGCCAGCGGGTAGCAGTTGAAGTGCTCTACAACGGCGAGAGCCGAGAGCACGAGTTCTCATCATCAACGAGGGTCGAGTGCGTATTCAAGTGGACCGTGAGCGAGAAGGGATTCCATCTCAGCCACGCGGACGCCGCCGAGCACACGCTCGCGCTGTGCGCGGACGGCAGAGTTCCAGGTGACGATGAGCACCTCGGCTCGCTAGACGCCGAGACGCCGGGGAAAGTCTGTTTCATGCTGATCGCCAAGCACCGCTTCGAGGGATGAGCGCCGAGCCTCAAGCCGAGACGATCTCCTCCGCGGAGCGCCTGTTTCGCGAGGATCTCGTCAGCACGAGCTTTATTGCGGGCGCCGACCGCGGCTACTGGCGCATCGCCAGCCTCATCTGGCCGTTCGCGGTGATCGAGATCGCCGCAGCTGGGCGATCTTCCGCTCCGCCATGGTGGGCGTTCCAGTTCGATCTGACCGGGTACCCGCAAGCACCAACGGCGCGGCCATGGGATCTCACCGCCAACGCTCCTCTTGCCGGAGAGCACTGGCCCGCCGGCGGGCCGCGCATCATGGCCGCCTTCAATCCCGGCTGGCGCGTCGACGCCCTCTACATCCCCGTCGACCGTCTCGCGCTTGAGGGTCACGACGTCTGGCGCCAGCGGCATCCCAGCTACATCTGGGACCCGGCGCTCGACATCACGCAGTATCTGCGCATCGTGCACGGCCTGCTCAACGACCCCTCCTATACCGGCTCGCGCGGGTGAAGCGAGATGTTCTCCCGTGAGGACTCGCAGATCCGAATGAACCGCCGTATGTGGCGCAAAATGCTGTCGGACCTCGCTGAGCGCGGTGCCGGTGAACGCGAGAGCGGCGCATTCCTGCTCGCGGATCGCAGCGGTCGAGCGCGACGAGCGGTCATGTGGATCCCCTTCGATGACCTAGATCCGGACGCTCTGAACGGTGCCATCTCGATACGCGGGGGAGCTTTCGTCGAGCTGTGGCGAATCTGCGCCGAGAAGGGGCTGCGAGTGATCGCTGACGTCCACACGCACCCCGGCGGCGGCGTTCAACAGAGCTCAATCGACCGGGCCAATCCGATGGTCGCGCAGGCCGGGCACGTCGGGATCATCCTTCCCCACTTCGCGACGCGTCGAATGCGCCGCCGCGATGTCGGCTACCACGTCTATGGCGGGGACCGCACATGGGTCAGCCACTACGGGTCAAAAGCCGCGCGCCACCTGCGCCTGACGTGGTGGTGAGCTCATGCGCATAGATAGCGAGCGGCCCATGCAGAAGACGGCGCTCGATCCTGACGAAGTCAACCGTGTAGCGAAGCTTCTCGTCGATGCCGGCCAGGCAACCGGCTTTCGGGACGCGGAGACGATCTTGCGCGGCTACCGAATCCAGATCCTCGCCGCAAGCGAGGCGTGCAATGAGCCCGCCTGGCAGGCCGCGCTGCTCAGTGCCGTAAACGCGGGCGTGAGGGCTGTCCACGGCGGCATACGGGTCGTGCTTGACGAGGATCCTCCCTGCGTCTTCGGGCCCGGCAACGACCGCCTGCTCTCCCAGGCGCTTGAGCATCTCGGCGCGCAGCTTGACGACACCCTGGAGAGTGGCGTTCCGACGATCGTCTTCGACGACCAGCCGCCCTCGGAGGCCCCGACTGTTGCTGTCTATCCCTTCGCCGGCACCTGGGTCGCCGGCGTCGCGCCTCATCCATTCGCAAGAAAACTCGGCCCCCCAAGCACACCCGCCGCGTTGCTCGCCGGGGCAATCGCGGTCTCCGAGTGCTTTCAGCGACTGCGCGGCTTCGCTCCGGCCGCTGATCGCCGTGCCGCCGTCTCCCTGTGGCGACCCGATCTCGACGCTGAGAACCCCGAAGCTGAAGGCCCACCGATAAGCGAGCTGCCCGCCGAGGCATGGCTCCTGGGTCTCGGCCATCTCGGGCAAGCCTACGCATGGCTCTTGAGCCTGCTTCCCTACCCATCCGGTGGCTCGCGTCCCCTCGTGCTACAGGATGAGGATCGCCTCTCGAACGCCAACCAGGCGACATCGCTTCTGCATATCGACGGCGAGGTTGGAACACGCAAGACTCGCCTTGTCGAGCGCACGATGGCGCCCCTGGGCTGGGACACGCGGCTCGTCGAGCATCGCTTCCTCGGCGGCAAGCTCTACGCGCCGGGCGAGCCGGCCGTTCTGTTTGCAGGAGTCGACAATCCAGCCGCCCGTCAGTCACTCGACGAAAGCGGCTTTCCGGTGATCTTCGACGCCGGGCTCGGCGCAGGGCCCGACGGCTTCCTGGCGATGTCGATCCGCCGGCTTCCCGCTGCGCGCAGCTCCCGCGAGCTCTGGTCAGCCGCCTCGCCGCCGCCCAACGCGGGCCTCTCCGCCGCCTACCAAGCCCTTGCGGCGGAGAGCGGAGATCGTTGCGGTGTAGAACTGCTGGCCACCCGGGCCGTTGCCACGGCCTTTGTTGGACTCACCGCCGCGTGCTGGAGCGTCGGCGGTCTGTTGCGGGAGATGCACGGCGGCCGTCGCTACGAGCTCGTCGACTACACGCTACGCAGCCCGGGCAAGGTCCTGAGCGTACCCGCCCACGAGCAGAGGCGAGCGCGGGTGCCAACCGTTGCCAGCACAGGGGCGCAGTGATTTGCGGCTTAGTCGCTGCTCGCCATGCCGTCGGGGTGAAGCTGGAAACACATCGGTACATCTGGAGCGTCGGCCTTGAGCACAAGCGCGCCACTCACGCCGGGCCACACGACCAGGCACGTGCCCTCTCCCGACGCCTTCTCGCCGAGAATGCTCGCCATCACAAGACTGTTGGCCACCGCAATCGTGCTGCCCGTGCTCGCAGCATGCACATCGGCAGCGGCCCGCTCCCAGCGGCGGTCTTGATTGGGCCTTGCAAAGACCGGCACGAGGACGTGGGACACCCCGAAGTCTCTAACGAATCCGGCCAGGTCAACAACCCTTGCGAGGTCCTCGCAGACCATGATGGCCACGCGCATCCCATTCGCCTCGAGAATGAACAGCCGCTCCCCTCGCTTCAGGTCCTCCTCGATCTGCTCCGTTCCCAGGATCTCCTGCAGGTTCCACAGCTCGATGTCGGCCGGGCTGAGGGCGAATGGATAGAGCTTGTCCTGCTCGGCGATGACCTCGCCAGTGCGCCCATTGAGCAGCACAGCGGTGTTCTTCGGCGGCTGCTCACCCGTGAGGTCGCCGCTACCGACGAGCAGCCAATGCAGCTTGCTCGCCCCAAGCTCGCGCTCGGCGAGCACTCGTTTCCAGATCGAAAGCAGCTCGCTCGTCAGCGTCAGCTCTGGCACCATCCCGATCATCACGCCGCTCCCGTCGAGGTTCGCGATGACGCGCGCAATGCGCTCGCGAGTCGCATCGAGTCCTCGCGGCGCGATGCGGTAGAAGCGCCCCGCCGCTCGTGTCTCTGTCTCGAAATCAAGCTCATCGGGGTCGGCGATGAACGGCACGCAGCCGACGCGCACACCGGCCAGAATCTCGTGGCGATGAAACGCCGCCGCCTCACCGAGCACCACGTGCGAGCACGCCTGCAGCGAGGCCTCTGGCACGCGAACCACGCTCGCGAACAGTTCCCGAGGATGGTTGGGCAGCACGGCCCTCGCTGCGGGGTTTACCAAGCGGGGCAGCAGCGCGCCGCCGTTGGCTCCCGAGTCAAGGCGCTGATAGGCCGCAACGTGCAATGCCAGACGAGTCAGTCCGCTCGGCACCGGCTCGGCGCCGCGCATCGCAGGATTGACGCTGGCAAACGCACGGTCTATGCCGCGCAAACAAGCAAAGCGCTGTCTCTCGGGATCGTCTGTGCTGTTGAGTCGCATGCGAATCGCCTCGGCCCCTCTCCGGCCATGTTCTACGTCGCCAGCCACCGCCGCTGTGACGCTCCACAGCTGGGTGTCGGCGAGCCACTCCTCGATATGGTCGCCGAACGCCGCTATGTCGATCGCGTCATAAAGCTCGCAGAATAGGTCGGCGAGCTCGTGCAACGTTTCATCTACACTTGACATGCAACCCAAATTTCGGAGATGATCGACAGATGAGCACGCGGCAGCATGGAAGCTCCGTCGAGCACTCTGGGCACCCGACTATCGAGAGCACAGCGGTCTTGGAGCGGCTTCGGGAGATCGACCCTCGCAGCGAGAACTGGGAGGCGGAGCTCTCTGCGATCACCTCTGGGGTGCTCGATCTGCTGTTGGCCTCTCAGGTGGACGCGCTCGCTGATGCCACGGATCCGTTGCGCGATGCGCTTGCGAGTGTGTTCGGCAACGCGCCGCATACACGGGAAGTACGGGGCTGGCTTTTGGGTCTGCTCGCCCTGACGAGGTGGGCGCTTCAGCGCCTTCCCTCTACAGAGGAACTCGAGTTCCTCCAGGGGGGCCTCAGCTGGAGCTTCCTGCAGGCTCTCGAGGGAACCGTCCCCCGCAGCAGCACCGAACTCGGTGATCGTCTTGGCACTAGCGCTCCCCAGATCAGTCGCTTGGGCCGCGAACTGCGCGCGCGAGGTCTGGTCGTCCAGCGACGCCTGGGTCGCCAAGCAATGTGGGAACTGACACCGCGAGGGCGCCAGCTCGTTCGCGAGAGCAGCCGGCGCCTGAGCGCCGCCTCCGAGCCACAACGGATGCGAGCCGCCCTCCCAGCGTTTGCCCTGCCCGCATCCTCGAACGGGTCCAATGGGGCCGACGCAAGCCACCGAGCGGCAAAGCGTGGCTCGGCGAGCCCTCGCCACCAGGTCGCCGCCAACACAAATGAAAACAACCGGCGGGATGTGCGCCACGTACTTCCCCACAGCGAGGGAGGTTGGCGAATCGCAAAGACTCCCGATGCCGGCACGATCGAGGTCGCCGGCACCCAGAAAGAGGCGGTTGCCAGAGCTCGGGAGATCGTTCAGAACCAGGGCGGCGGTCGCGTCAGCGTGCACTCTCGCAACGGGACGACCAAGCAGATCAACGTCGAGCGGCGCTGAGCCCACGATCAGGCCGACGCCCCTAACGCCCACGGTGCGTCGAGGTTGTTCGGTCGTCCTTGATCTCCCGGGTCCCATCGCACCCTCCGTTCTTCAAGGCTCGTGCTCCTCGCCAAGGCCGCGTGCGTGGGGTGCCGAGAGCGACGTTCCTATTCCCCCGCTCCCCTGCACCCTTCGCAGTCATTTCGCCGACAATACGTGCAGAGGACCGCACGACCCGCATCTGCTCGAGCCTAGATAAACAACTTCGGCCACGCTATCTCATCCCTGAGATGTCGTCAATCGCAGGCTCCGACATGGTTTCTCTCTCAAAATGGAGCCTTTTCTGGCTCGGCAATCTACGTCACCTCGCGAGCCAATAGGGGCAGCCTGCGGCAGTTTTTTTTGGGTCAACCACCAGCTTGCCTATGCAGCAGGACGGTGTCACCACCAGCCGCGACCAGTAAGAACGTTGAGGTATCTGCTCAGGCCGACTAGGACGAGATCAGTCGCCTCTGCCACGCCGACGAGAGGCGCAAGTACATGCGTCCGCAGGTGTCCAGACTGTCCATATTGCACCGTTCGCGACGCATCGCACAGTCGACTTGCGAGAGACGTGTCACGCTGGGAAAATGGCCCGAGAGAGCGAGAACCTAGCTACGAGGGGTCGTCTTCGACGGCTGACAGCCGCGGCGACTCGCGTCCTGCCTCGCGCAACACAGGCGCGGGCGGGGTCTGGCGTTGCGCGGCGCCCCGGCGCCGGAAGGCCTCGGCGAGAACCTCGGCGCGATACGTGTGCACCTCAGCGGCGACCGCGGCCGGTGTCTCTGCCACCACGACCTTTGCTCCGGTCGCGAGCGTGATGACCGTGTCGGGCGTCGATTCGACCGTCACGATCATGTCCGGGTTGAGCTGGAAAGGCTCGTCGGTATGTCCGAGCCTGTTGAGCGTGATCATGGGCACGCACCCCCTTCGGCAAAAGCTTAGCCACAAGGTGGGACGGCTTCTTGGGCCGTCCCACCCCGGGCTCCTCGGAGTTGTCCCTGCTGAGCGCCGTCCTTTCGTAGCTGATCGTGATTGCGGCAGCGCCGCATGCGGCGACTCGGAAAGCGGTTACTGCATCGTCACGAGCGTGCCGAGCATTTCGTCCGCGGTGGAGATCACGCGCGAGTTCGCCTGGTAGCCGCGCTCGGCGGTGATCATGTTCGTCATCTCGGTCGCGAGATCGACGTTCGACTGCTCGAAGCTCGCCGCCGACGGTCGTGCCGAAGCCCGGCGTGTCGGGGGTGTTGACGAGCGGCGCCCCCGAGTTGGCGGTGCGCGCCCACTGCGAGCCACCGAGCCGTTCGAGCCCGGTTTCGTTGGCGAACGTGGCGAGCGACAGGTAGCCCGCGGTCACGCGCTGGAGATAGTGTTCGCTTCCTTTCGTCTCGTCGGTGTAGCTGACCGAGCCGTCCTGGCCGATCGAGACGTTGCTCGACCCGGGGGGGATCTGGATGTAGGTGTCTTCCGTGCCCGGTTCGTAGGTGTCGCCGGTTTCGGAAGTGGTCGCGACGACGGCGTCGCGGCCGATCACGTATTCGCCTCCCTGCGTCGTCAGGTAGCCGGCCGTGTTCGTGGTCAGGTCGCCGGCGCGCGTGTACTGGACATTCGCCGGGATGTTTTCGGTCGGTTTGCCTTCGACCGGCGCACCCGGTCCCACGCGCAGGAAGCCCGGACCCTCGATCGCGACGTCGAGCGGGTTGTTGGTCGACTGAAACGCGCCCTCGGTCATTTCGTTGACGGTCGCCTGCACCTGCGCGCCGAGGCCGATCTGCTCCGGGTTGGTTCCACCGTTGGTGGGCGTCACGCCGGACGCGCCACGCAGCACCTGCGTGAGCGAGTTCGCGAACGTGACGCTGACCGCCTTGTAACCGACGGTGTTGACGTTCGCGAGATCGTTCGCGGTCGCGTTGAGCATCGTTTGATTCGTATCGAGGCCGCTGATAGCGGCATACATTCCTGCCATCATCCTGACTGCCCTTCCTTTCGCGGCCTCCTCGATGAGGTCCGGCCGTAGTTGCTTACCGCTCGCTTCATGCGATGACGGCGCTGTCGATGTTGGTGAACACGTTGTCCTTCATGTGTTCGGAGCCGACGGCCGTGATGACCGTGCGATTGTTGACGGACACCACAAAAGCGGTGCCGTCGACAAGTACGAGGGAGTCGCGCGAGCCCTTGCTCGCGGCGCGTTCGACGCCCTGTGAAAGTCGTCCGAGCGTGCTCGCGTCGAGGTCGATGCCGCGACGTTCGACGCGCGCGAGCGCGTGCTTTGAGAACTGCAGCTGCTGAGACTGCCCGGCCTGGGTGAGCGCGTCGGCGAACGACGGGCCGCTGTGGCCGTCCTTGCGCTGGGCGCCTGTGGCGGCGCCCTTGCCGGTGGAGCCGGCGCCCGACGCCGGCGCGAGCGGCGCCGCGAGGCCTCCCGGCGGGACCAGCGCTGGGTTTGAGATCGGGCTCAATTGACTTCCGTGATGCTCGACAGGGTCACGCCTGGGATGCCTTCGACGGTCACCGACGTGCCGGACGCGGAGGACTGGACGCTTTCGACGATTCCGGTCGCTGCGGACCCGGTCGCGCCGTTGTAGGTGACGGTGCGTCCGATCAGCTGCACCGCGCCCGAGAGCTCGCTGGCGTTCGCCAGGTTGGTCGTCTGCTCGACCTGCGTCAGCTGCGCGAGCTCGTTCACGAATTCGTTGCTGTTGCCCGGTTCCAGCGGGTTCTGCGCCTGCAGCTGCGCGACCATCAGTTTCAGGAAGTCGTTCTGGCCGAGGATGCTGCTCGGGTTTTCGGGCGTCTTTTCGGCCGCGGCGCCACCGGAGGCTGCGGCGGCGCTTGCAAGTGGGTTGGTGGTCATTGCGATCGGTCCTTTCGTGGTGTTCAGGCGAGTACGTCGACGAGCGCGCCGCCGGCGATCGACGCCGAGCGTGCCGCGCCGTCGGGCGCTGCCGACGCTTCGACGCCGTCGACTTCTTCAGAGTTGGACGCGGCGCCCGATGAGCCCGCGGATCCGGTGTCGCCGGCGGAGCGTTCGTCGCGCTCGCCCGTCTGGGACTGGCCGAAGCCGATGTCCAGGCGCAGCAGCGACACGCCGAGCGTGCTCAACGACTGGTGCAGCTCGGCGCGCCCGTCGGCGAGCGCCTGCGCGGCGGCCGGCGTTTCGGCGCTGACGCGCGCGAGCAGCCCCTGGCTGGTCTGGCTGAGGCGCACGTTGATCTGCCCGAGCGAGTCCGGCTGCAGCGCGATCCGCGCCTGCGTCGCCCCCTGGCGGACGGCGATGTCGATCGTCGCGTGGATCGACTCGATCAGCTCGTGCATGCCCACGCCCGACGCCGACGGCATGCCCGTGGTGGCGCCCGCGAACGCTGCGCTGGCCGGCGCCTGGGTCGCCGCCGCGGCGCCCCACAGTGGGTTCGCTTCGCCGCCGGCTGGCGCTTCCGGTGCCGCCGCCGCGGTCGTCGACGCACCCGTCGAGTTGCCCTGCTGCGTCGCCGCGCCGCTGCCTTCGCCGCCCGGCCCCGGCTTGCCTTCGCCGCCGCCGCCGGCGGCGCCGTCCTGGCCGCTCGCGAGGCCCGTGCCGCTCGCCTGCGGGGCCGGCGGCGCCGTGACGCCCCCTGTCGCGCGCGCGATGCCTGCGGCGCTCGCGGGGCTCGTGTTCGGCTGCGCGCCCTGCTGGCTGGGCTGTGCGCCCGCTGCGCTGGGCGCCGGTGCCGGTGTCGCGGAGGACGCAGTTGCGCCTTCGCCGCTCGCGTCCGCTGTCGACGCGGGTGCAGCGGCTTCGGCGGCCTGCCTGCTCGCTGCGAGGCTCGCTCGTGACGCGGAGGCTGCACCGCCGGCGCGGCCCGCGTCGTGATCGTTGGTCGCGGAGCTCGCCGGCGCCGGGGCGCTCGCCGCGGGACTCGTGCTCGCGGCGCTCGCGGCGGCTGTCGCCGGGTTCGTGCCGCCCGTTGCGGACGCTGCGCTCGCGAGCGAGCTCGCTGCGGCTGCGGTGTCGCCTGCGGGCGCACCTTCGCCGGCTGCGCCTTCGACGCCGGCCGTCTGCGCGCCTGTCTCGGTCGCTTCCTGTGCGCCGCCGGCGGCCGTCGCTTCGTCTTCGCTTGCGCCTACGCCCGCCGTCGTGGCTGCGTCGGCTTCGCTTGCCGCGCTCGGCGGCGCAGTGGCGTTGGCCCCCGCGAGCACCTGCGTCGGTTCGCCCTGAGCGGCGGCGTCGGTAGAGGCTTCGCCCGGCGCAGCGCTCGAGGGCGCGGCAGCGACGGCCTGGACGCTCGCCTTTGACGCGGCGGTGGGCGTGCCTTCGCGTGCGGCGTCGGCTGCGCTCGGCGCGTGCTTCTGCGTGCGCGAGCGTTCGCGGCCGCGAGACTGTTGGGCGCCGGCGACTGCCGGGCGTTTCGGTTGCTGGCCTTCCGCGTTTGCGGTCCGGGCCGAATGTTCATCGAGCGCGCTCTGGAAGAGCTCGGCGCCCGGTGGCGGCGGCGCGCCCGGTGGCGCGCCGGACATCGGTGGCGCCGCGGACGGCGGCGCCAGCAGGAGCGTGGGCGCGACGGTCATACGAGGCTCCCCACGGTGCTCGTCGGGTGCGACTGGCGGAAGGCTTCGGCGTTGGCGAGCACTTTCGAGACGTAGCTCTGGGTTTCGGAGTAGGGCGGCACACCGCCGTACTGCTGCACCGCGCCGGGACCGGCGTTGTAAGCGGCGAGCGCGTCTTCGGCGTTGCCGCCGAACTGGCCCATCAGCTGGCCCAGGTAGCGCGCGCCGCCTTCGATCGATTCGGCAGGGTCGAGCGGGTTGGCGACGCCCAGCGAGGACGCGGTGCCGGGCATCAGCTGCGTCAACCCGGCGGCGCCGGCGCTGCTGGTAGCGCTCGCGTTGAAGCCGGACTCCTGCTCGATCAGCCCGTGCAGGATCGCGGGGTCGAGGCCGTTGCGGCTGGCCGCCTGGTCGATCAACGATTCGTATTCAGATTCACCGCTCGTGCCGGCGCCTGCGGTGCCGGTGAGCTCGCTGCCGGCGGTGCTGGCGCTGGCGGCGTCCGAGCTCGTCGCTGCCTGCAGCGCCGATGCGAAGTCGCTAGCGCCGGTGCTCGACGCGCTCGTGGCGGCGCCGGCTGTGCTCGAGATGACACCGCCGCTTGAAACCTGTCGCGCGGATTCGATCAATGCCTGCAGCTGCTGCATGCGCTGCAGCGTCGCCAGCTCGCCGGCGGGCATCGTGGCAGCGGCTCCGGTGATCGACTGGGCGCTCACGCGGTGCTCCTGCGAAAGCGCGTGGAGGCGATCTCGTCGAGCACGTTGCGCTCGCGGCGGTCGGCCTCGCGGTCGTGTTCGCCGCGATGGCGGTCGCGCAGTCGATTGAGCATCTCGTGCTCGCTGGCAGCCGTCGCCAGCTCGGCGTCGCGCTCTGCGACCTCGAGCTCGCGCTGCTCGAGCTCGCGCGCGCGCAGCCTGCGCTGCGCCTCGACACGCTCAAGGAAGGCCTGCCGCGCAACCAGGTCGTTGGCGCTCACCGCCTCGCGCTCGCCCCCCACCGTGCGCTGCTCTTCGAGCGCGTGCTCGAGGTGGGCGTCCGCGGAGCGCAGCTCGGCGACGCTGCTCGAGCGGCGCGAGATCGCGTCGGCGAGCTCGCGCTGGGCCAGCTTCTCCTTGCGCTCACGCACGGCGCGCACGCGCTCGAGGCGAAAGCGGAATGTAGAGGCGCTCACGGCCCGGTTATCGGCTGCGCGGTTCGGTTCTTGAGCGCCGGCGCTTCGGGTACGTCCGTACCTGCTTAAGATCCCCGCTTGGCTGGTCGCAGCAGCCATAAAAATGCTGCGCTGTGGGGGCTTACTTGAGCCAGTAGCCGATGATGAGTCCGATCCAGCCAGTCGCTGCCTTTTCGAGATCAGAACTAGCGTGGTCGGCTAGAAGAATGTAAAGACCCGCTGCCAGCAGTACGAGGGAAATAATGACGGCCATGAGTAGCCGTGTCTGATCCTGCGACACGGCACCACCCTAGTCCAAACGCACGACTAAGAAACGCTACGACGCGCGACGTTGCGCGCGCGTCTCTGCAATAACGTCCTTGGCCCACCGAAGCTGGTTGCCAAAGAGTTTTTGATGCCCTCCCGATGGAGACGGCTTGGCTTGCTCGAATGCCTCGATCTGGCCGTCCTTCGCCATCTGCGAGGAAACCACGACATTCTGCGCTTTTCCAGTTGATGTAGCCATGCGGCTCATTCTACCAGCGGCGGACGAACGACAAAGTTGGTGCGAACAATCATTCAGTTCCCTTTCCTAATCTCGGGTTGCTCGGTATTCGGCGGAGAGCGCCCGTGGATCGTCCGCTCATGCGCTCATCTCAGATGCCCAGTCCGAGCGCCGGGATCGCGGGCGGTCCCGCCTCAGATGCGGTTGCGGTCGCGGTCGCGGTCGCGGCGGTGTCGAGCCCTGGAACGACCTCCTCGGCATCGGCGATCTCGCCACCGACCCGCTCCAGCTCGCTGGCGAGCGAGGCGCCGAGCTCGAGCAGGCGCGCGTCCGTCCGCGAGGGGTCGCTGCGCTCGTGCACGGGCTGGCGCAGGAAACGCTCGATCCGCGGGCGATGCGCGAGCGCGACGTCGAGCGCGGGGTCGCTGCCGTGCTGGTAGGCGCCGATCGACACCAAGTCTTCCTTGTCGTGCAGCACCGCCAGCGCGCCGCGCAGGCGCTGTCCGGCCTGCTCGACCTCCGGCGGGATGATCTCGCCGATCAGCCGCGAGACGCTCTGCAGGACGTCGATCGCCGGGTAGTGCCCGGCGTGCGCGAGCGAGCGCGTCAGCACGACGTGCCCGTCGAGGATCGAGCGCACGGCGTCGGCGATCGGCTCATTCATGTCGTCGCCGTCGACGAGCACCGTGTAAAGGCCCGTGATCGAGCCCTTGGCGCTGGTGCCGGCGCGCTCCAGCAGCCGCGGCAGCAGCGCGAACACGCTGGGCGTGTAGCCGCGCGTCGCGGGCGGCTCGCCGATCGCGAGCCCGACCTCGCGTTGCGCCATCGCGAAGCGCGTCACCGAGTCCATCATCAGCATCACGTCGTGGCCCTGGTCGCGGAAGTACTCGGCGATCGTCGTCGCCGTGAACGCCGCCTTGATGCGCACGAGCGCGGGCTGGTCGGAGGTCGCGACCACGACGACCGAGCGTTGCAGCGCGTCACCGAGGTCGCGCTCGACGAACTCGCGCACCTCGCGGCCGCGCTCGCCGACGAGCGCGATCACGTTGATCGAGGCGCTGGTCGAGCGCGCGATCATGCCCAGCAGCGAGGACTTGCCGACGCCGGAGCCGGCGAAGATGCCGAGGCGCTGTCCAAGTCCGCACGGCACGAGCCCATCCAGCGCGCGCACCCCGAGGCCGACGCGCTCGCTGATGCGCGGCCGCGACAGCGCGCCCGGCGGCGCGGCGATCGTCGAGCGGCGCAGCACCCGCGGCGGGCCGTGCAGCCGGTCGTGCGCGGGCGGGGTCAGTGGGCGCTCATCCTGGGGCTCACCGAGCCCGTCGACGACGCGTCCCAGCAGGTGCTCGCCGACGGCGACGCGAAACGGAGCGCCGCTTGCGAGCACGCGCGTGCCCGGTCCGATGCCGGTCAGCTCGCCGAGCGGCATCAACAGCGTGCGACCGTCGCGGAAGCCGACGACCTCGGCGGACACCGGCTCGCGGTTGCGCTCGGTGCCGACGAGGCACAGCTCGCCGACCTCGGCCTGCAGGCCGGTGACCTCGATGATCAGCCCGATCAGGTTGGTGACGAAGCCTCGACGCCTGGCGAGATCGGCATCGCGGATCGCCTCGGTGGCGCGTTCGAGCAGCGGCGCTGCTCGCTTCGGGCCGAGCTCGACCTCGCTCACGCGGCCTGCCCGTCGGCCTCGAGCGCCGCGGCCGCGACCTCGCTGGCACGCTCGAGCTGCGTGTAGACGCCGGCGTCGACCTCGCCCTCGCCGGTGCGCACGACGGCGCTGCCCGGCTCGACGCGCGCGTCGGCCTGCACGTCGCAGACCTCGACGCCGCTGCCCTGGCCCGTCAGCCGCCCGACCGCGCCCTTGACGACGTCGAGGTCGGCGGGGTTGACGAGCACCGTGATCGTGCGCCTGTCGCTGATCCGTCGCAGCGCTCCCTGCACGACCTCCACGACCAGCTCCGGGCGCGCCTGCAGCGCGCCCATCAGGATCTTGTTCGAGAGCGCGATCGCGAGCTTGATCGAGTCCTTTTCGACCGTCTGCACGGTCTCCACGCGCAGCGCCTCGACGGCCTGCGCGGCCTCCCCGAGCGCTGCCGCCGCGTCGGCGATCTCGGCCATGCCCTGTTCGTGGCCGGCTGCGCGGCCCTGCTCGTAGCCCTCGGCGCGCGCCGCCTCGCGGATGCGTTCGGCGTCGGCCATCGCCTGCGCGAGGATCCGCGCCATCGCGTCGCGCGGCGGCGGATCGGATGCTTCGAGCGGCTCGAAGTCGTAGCTGGTGGCCGCGTCAGACAACCGCTTCGCTCTCGTCCTCACTGTCGCTGGCGATCACGATCGCGCCGGACTCCTCGAGCTGGCGCACGACCGCCACGATCCGGCTCTGCGCGGCGTCGATGTCACGCTTGCGCTGCGGCGGCTGGATCTCCATCTCTTCCTTGATCATCTCGGCGCCGCGCTCGGACATGTTCGTCAGCACGACCTCCTTGACGTTCTCCGGGGCGCCGCGCAGCGCCAGCACGAGGTCCTTCTGATCGGCCTCGCGCAGCACCTGCTGGACCGCGCGCTGTTCGAGCTTGACGATGTCCTCGAACACGAACAGCATGCCGCGAACCTCCTCGGCGAGGTCCTTGTCGGTCGTCTCGAGCTTCTCGAGCACCGCGCGCTCGGTCGTGCGGTCTGAGTGGTTGAGGATCTCAGCCAGGGTCTTGGTGCCGCCGGCGGCTGAGTACTCGCGCTCGGCGACCGCCGTCAGCTTGTGGCGGATCACGTCCTCCACCTGCTGGACGACCTGGGCGCTGGTCTCGCCCATGCGCGCGATCCGCAGCGCGATGTCCGGCTGCTGGCGCTCGGGCAGGCGTGCCAGCACCTGCGCCGCGCTCGAGGTCTGCAGGCTCGCGAGGATCAGCGCGATCGTCTGCGGCGACTCGCTGCGCAGCAGCGCCGCGGTGCGCTCGGCGGGCACACGCTGCAGGAACTCGAATGGCGGCGTCTCGGTTCGCGCCGACATGCGCCCGAGCAGCTCGGCCGCACGCTCGGGGCCGAGCGCGCGTTCGATCACGCCGCGGGCGAACTCCATGCCACCCGAGGCGCCGGCATCGCGCTGCGCGAGCTCGGCGAGCTCGGAGAAGATCTCGTCGGTTGTCTCGGGGCCGACCGCGCTGAGGCCGGCCATCTCCATCGACAGGTTCTCGATCTCTTCCTCGCCTAGCCGCTGCAGCACGTTCGCGGCGCGCTCGGAACCAAGCGCGGCCATCAGCACAGCGGCCTTGCGCGTCCCGGGAAGGTCGGCGATCGTCGCCGGCAGCAGGTCGCTCGAGGCTGACGCCAGCGCCGGCAGCGCGTCAGCAGAGGCCTCCGGCGCCATCGCGCTCAGCCCTCCTGCATCCAGCTGCGCAGCTGCTGCGCGACCCGGTCAGGGTTGCTGTCGACGAGCTGCTCGACCTGGCGGCGGATGCTGTCCTCGCCGTCGCTGTCGTGACCGTTTGAGCTACCCGGCGCGCGCGGTGGGCTAGCGCCGGCGGTCACGGCCATCGGCCGCGTGGCGGTTTCGCGTTCGAGTTCCGACAGTCGCATCGGCACGTCGAGCTCGCGCAGCCACACGGGCTCGGCGATCGGCTCCTTCTCGCGCTTGCGCAGCGAGCGTGTCGTGAAGAACAGGAAGACGATCGCGCCAAGGCCGAGCAGCACGTACTTGGCCATGCTCAGCGGGCTGCTGGCGGCGGCCGCGGTCGTCTGCTTCGCGAACGCGACCTGGCCGATCGAGATCGTGTCGCCGCGCTTGGTCTGAATCCCGGCCGCGTTGGTGACGGCTTCGCGGATCGCCGGCAGCGCGGAGGCGGGCACCGACTTGTCGAGCAGCACCGACACGTGCTGGCTTTCAACGACGCCCGGCGCGACCGCCGTGTGGGTGACGGTCTTGTCGACGCCAAGCGAGGAGGTCGTCGTTTCGTGCTTGAAGTTCGACTTGCCGGACGCGCCACCCGCAGCGGCCGTCAGGTTGGCGGTGCCGGTCACGCCGCCCGCGCCGGTGCCCGTGCCGGTCAGCGTTTCGGTGTCCTTGCTCTGCTGCGTCGGCGTCCCCGTCTTGCCGTATTCGAGCGATTCCTTGCTCGTCTTGTTGACGTTCATGTTGGCGTAAACGAGCACCTGTGCCTTGCCGGTGCCGAGCGTCTGTCCGAGCATCGCGTCGAGGCTCGCCTCCATCGTCTGGTCGTAATGCTGCTGGGCTTCCTGCACTTCGCTGCCCGATTCGCCACCGCCGCCCGCGCCCTGCGGCCACAGCAGCTGGCCGTTGGCGCCCGTGATCGTGACCTTGCCGATCTGCAGGCCGGGGACGCTCGAGGAGACCAGCTGCGCGATCCCGCGGACCGAGCCCGCGGCGAGCGCGCTCGTGCCCGACAGCAGCACCGCCGCCGAGGAGACGTCCTGGGTTTCACCGAAGATCTGGTTCTGGGAGCTCGGCAGCACCAGCTCGACCTGCGCTCCGGACACACCCTGGACGCTGTTGATCGTTTCGTCGAGCTGCCCCTGCAGCGCCCGCTGGTAGGTGACCTGCTGCTGGAAGTTGCTTTCGCCGAGGTTCTGTTTGTCGAACAGCGAGAACCCGGGCTGGGTGTTGCCGAGCAGGTTCGCGCCGGCGAGCGCGACGCGCGCCTTGGCCGTCTCGTTGGACTGCACGGCGATCGCCGTGCCGTTGTTCTGCAGCTGGTAGGTGATCCCCTGCGCGCTGAGGGTGCTCGTCATCTTGCCCGTCTGCGACGGTTCGATGCCGCTCACCAGCGTCGAGTAGCTCGGCGCTGAGACCGTGTGCACGAACATGTAGATGAACAGGATCGCCGCGACGGCGACGCCGCCGGCGATCAACCATCCGCGCGGTGTGAGCCGAGAGGCCAGCTGGGAGGCGTTCATCGATCAGACCTGGGTGTTGAAGATCGAAGTGGCCGCTTCGG
Source organism: uncultured Solirubrobacteraceae bacterium (assembly GCA_963838405.1). Taxonomy (GTDB): domain Bacteria; phylum Actinomycetota; class Thermoleophilia; order Solirubrobacterales; family Solirubrobacteraceae; genus Palsa-744. Next base: position 68,188 of record CAWIRA010000004.1, read on the forward strand.
TTGCCTTGTTGCGCAGCTGCGAGGCGAGTTCCATCGCCAGCTGCGCGTCCTCGACCGTCACCACCGCGGTCTCAGGGTCGCTGACGCTGCCGGTGGCGAGCGCCTGCGAGGCGCTGGAGGCGCTGTCCTGTGTCTTCTCCAGCGAGGAGATCGCTTCGGTCAGCTCGCCGCCGAAGCCGCCGGCTTCGCCGCCCGCGGCCGCGCCGCCGGTGTGGCCGCCCTGGGCGAGGGCTTCCGCGCCGGTCACGGACAGGCCGCCGCCGAGTCCTCCGACGGGCGGGATGATCATTTGAGCAGCCCGAGCATCGAGGTGAACATCGACTTGGCGGTCTGCATCGCCGTCACGTCGGACTGGTAGGACTGCGACTCCGAGATCAGGTCGGTCATTTCGGTGACCGTGCTGACGTTCGGCATCTTCACGTAACCCTGGGCGTTGGCTTCGGGGTTGCCCGGGTCATACACCTGCTGGTCGGGCGTGTTGTCGGCGACGATGCCCGTGACCTGCACGCCGCCCGGCTGCGAGGTGCCCTGCTGCGTCGAACCCTGCATCGCGCTCGTCAGGGCGCCACCGAAATCGCTCGCGCCGACCTGTGCGAGCACCACGTTCTGGCGCTGGTAGGGCTGGCCGTTGGCGGCTTTCGTGGTGTCGGCGTTGGCGAGGTTCTCGGCGGTCACGTCCATGCGGATGCGCTCCGCAGTGAGGCCGGTGCCGGCGATGCCGATCGCGTCGAAGATTCCCATCAGGACCCCTGCGCGCCGATCGCGGAGTGCAGGATGTTGTTGCGCACGCCCATGACCTGCGTCAGCGCCTGATAGTCGAGCCCGTTTTCGGCCAGCTTCGCGGATTCCTGATCGACGCTGACGCCGGTGCCGTTGGGGCCCGTTTCCTCCGGGTGCGTGACCGTCTGGAACTGCGCTTCGCCCGGTTCCACGCCGCCGTTGATCGCGCCCTGCAGCTCGGACTCGAAGTTGACTTCCTGCGGCTGGTAGCCGGGGGTGTCGGCGTTGGCGATGTTGTTCGTGAGCGCCGTCTCGCGCTGCCAGGAGCCGCGCATCGCGGCCTCCAGCAACTGCTGGGTCGAGTCAACCAGAGCCATGTTTAGATGCCCGATCTCCGTGTCTTTCCGCCCTCCCTGGGCTGAAACCGACGCTCTCCCTGAGGTCGCTGACATCGTGGCCATCGAGGGGCCGCTCTCTTGATCGGCCGATCGCGATCGATCTTTAGGCCGGGCCGGCGCCGCTGCCGAGACGTCCACGCGCCTCGCGCCCAGCTCACGGGCGCGGACGCGGCGACCGACGCTGCAGGCGAGAGATCGCCACCGAGTAATCGGCCGCACCATCGAAATGTCAAGTCACCGCCCCCAACCCGATCGTGATCGCCGCCGCACGCGTCATCGCCACCCCGCACAGACTGCAGCCGCCTGCGCGTGTGCGACCGTGCTCGCGCTCGTGCTGGCGCCCGTCGCCGGCGCGTCGCTGTCGCGCTCGGCCTACAGGGCAGAGCGGGCGTGCGCGACGCCGCCGCCGGGCTCCGCCGCCTGCCTGGGCGTGCGGCTCGTGACGGTCGCGCTGACCGAAGGCGACCTCAAGGCCAACGCCAAACGCCAGGCCTCGGAAGCCGCGGCGGGCTCCCCGGCGGTGTCGAACAAGCAACCGATCGCCGGCGGCCTCACGCCGGAACTGCTGCACGCGGCATACGCGCTGCCGAACGCGACGTTCCCCACCTCACAGCAGACGGTCGCCGTCGTCGACGCTTTCAACGACCCCACCGCCGAAGCCGACCTCGGCGTCTACGACAGGCAGTTCGGTCTCCCCGAATGCACGACCGCGAACGGCTGCTTTCGCAAGCTCAACCAGGAAGGACGCACGAGCCCGCTGCCCGCGCGCGAAGGCGGCTGGGCGACCGAGATCTCACTCGACGTGCAGATGGCCCATGCGATCTGCCAGAGCTGCCACGTGCTGCTCGTCGAGGCCGACAACGAATCCTTCGCGAACCTCGGCGCGGCGGTCAACGCGGCGATCAGCGCCGGCGCGACCGAGGTCAGCAACTCCTACGGTGGCGCAGAGCTTGCGGGCTACGCAGCCGACAACGGCCCCTACAACCACCCAGGCGTCGTGATCACCGCATCGGCCGGCGACTGCGGCTACTTCAACGAGGGCTGCCGTGGCATCGAAGCCGCCAACTTCCCGGCGAGCTCGCCGGACGTCGTCGCGGTCGGCGGCACGACGTTGACGCAGTCCGGCGGCAGCTGGACGAGCACCGTGTGGGAAGGCGGCGGCAGCGGCTGCAGCACCGTCTTCGAAGCGCCCAAATGGCAGAGCGAAGTCGCGGGCTTCGCCGCCACCGCCTGCGGCAGCGGGCGCTCGGTCGGTGACGTGGCGGCGATCGGCAACCCCTATACCGGCGTCGACGTCTACGACAGCACCGCCAACCCCGGCGGCTACCCGACGGGTTGGGGCGCCTGGGGCGGCACATCGGTGGCCTCGCCCGTGATCGCCGCCGAGTTCGGGCTGGGGGGCGGCGCCCACGGGGTCGCATACCCCGCGGCGACGCTCTACTCCCACATCGGTGAAAGCAGCGACCTCTACGACGTCGTGTCCGGGAGCAACGGCTCCTGCACCGACGCCAGCTCGTGCAGCGCCAGGCGCGGATACGACGGCCCGACGGGCGTCGGCAGCCCGGTCGGGCTGGGCGCGTTCGCGACGGCCGTCAGTCCCGCCGAGGTCTCGCCGCCGAGCATCACCGGCTCCGCCGAGCAGGGCCAGACGCTGAGCGTGACCCACGGCGATTGGTCGGACAACCCGAGCAGCTACAGCGAGCACTGGCTGCAGTGCAACGCCACCGGCGGCGGCTGCGCGCTGATCAGCGGCGCGACGGGAACCACCTACGCGCTGCCGGCGAGCGCCGTGGGCGCGACGATCCGTGTGCAGGAGAGCGCCGCCAATGCCTCCGGGAGCGGCTCACCCGTGGTCTCGAGCGCGACCGCCGCCGTGATCTCCAACGCTCCCGTGATCAGCTCGTTCACGCCGAGCACCGGGCTCACCGGCAGCTCGATCACGATCACCGGCACGGGCTTCACCGGGGCCACCGCCGTGCACATCGCCGGCGTCAAAGCGGCGTTCACGGTGCGCTCCTCGACGCTCCTCGAAGCGACGGTCCCGAACGGCGCCCTCGCCGGGACGGTCTCGCTGACAACGCCGGTCGCGACCCGGACGAGCGCCACCGAGTTCACCCCGAGCCTGTCGCTGCACTCGTTCAGCCCCACGAAGGCGGCGCCCGCGGCGACCGTCACGATCACCGGCCTGGGCTTCGAGAAAGGCTCGACGGTGAGCTTCGGCGGCGTCAAAGCCACCAGCGTCACATACGTCAGCGCGCTGAAACTGAAGGCGCTGGTGCCCGCCGGAGCGGCGAGCGGGGCGATCGAAGTGACGAACCCGACGACGCCGAGCGGCACCGTCGCGAGCGCGACCAGCTTCACCGTTAGCTGAGGCACGACGATCGCTCGCGCGGCGGCGGCGATCGCGGCGGGCTACGCGCTGCGGTCGAGCCGCGGGCGGCGACTGAGCTGTCCCGCGTAGCCGTCGGCGGCGCGGCGCCCGCGGGCGGTCGCCGCGAGCTCGCCGAGCAGCGACTCGCGCAGTCGGCAGAGCTCGATGCCGGTGCGCTCGTGCATCAGGCGCGCACGCTGCAGCAGCTCGACAGCGGCGGGCGGCGGCTGCTTGGGCAGGCCGGCAACGAGCTCCTCCCAGCGCGCGTCGAGCGCGATCAGGCTCTCGATCTCGCCCCTGCCCGCGAGCTGGAGCTCGAGCTCTGCATGGGCATAGATAGCCTCGTAGCGCGCCAGCTCCGGCGCGCGCGCGTCGTCGAGCGCCGCGGCGCTCACGCGCGCTCCAGCTGCGAGCTCGACACGTCGGTGCCGGTGCCCTCGATCTCGTTGGCGACCTGGCTCCAGGCATCGCGGAGCTCGCCCAGCAGCTCGCTGATCTCTTCGATCTTGGCGGGGTCCTGGTTGAGCCGCGCCGCGCGCAGGTGCCTGAGATGGAACTGGTAGATGGTGTGCAGACGCTGCGACAGCTCGCCCTGCTCGAAGTCGAGCGTGCCGTCGAGGTGGCTGATGATCCGTTCGGCGTAACGCAGGCAGTTGTGCGTGCGCTCGATGTCGCCTTCGCCCATCGCCACAACCGCCTGGCGCAGGAAGCGGCGGGCGCCGTCGTAGAGCAGTACGACCAGCTGTCCCGGGGTCGCAGCCATCACCGTTCCCCGGCGGTAGGCGGCGTGGGAGGCGGCGGTCGGGTTGCGCATCTCACGCCCATCATCGGCGCGCGGCGCGGAAAATTGAGCGCCGCGACCTACGCGCCGGACTTGGTGAGCGATTCCTCCTGGCTCGCGAGCCAGGCGCTCTGCGTGGTGTTGCGCGAGATCACGCCTTCGAGCGCCGCGTACGTGGCCTGTAGGGCCTTTTCACGGTGTTCGAGCATCACGTTCATCGTCGAGATCTGGTTGCCCAGCTCCGTCACCTGCGATTCATCGCCGCTGATCCGCGATTGCAGCGAGCCGCCGGGGCCGCTGACCGCGTTGACCAGGCCCTGGAGCTTCTGCGACCACTGTTCGAGCATCTGCTGGGAGCCCGACGGGTTCGCCTTGATCGCTTCCGCGAGCTTCGTCGGTTCGAGCGTCAACAGGCCTTCCAGCGATGACTGCGTCGAGGCGCCGCCGCCGGTGCTCTGGCCGGTGCTGAGGCCGATGTCGAGCGGGCTGGACATTTCCGGATCGAGCCCGGCGATCGATTCGTACATCGTGTCGCGCATGTTGTTCAGCAGGCTTGTCAGTTCGATGTCACCGAACAGCGCGCCGACCCCGAGTTCGCCGCTGTTCGGCTTCACCGGCGGCTTCGTGGCGAGCTCGGCCTGGACCGATTCGACGGTCGCGTTGTACGCGTTGACGAAGCTCTGCACGTGCGCTTCGATCGCGCTGAGACTGGGGCCGGGCGCTTCGACGTCGATCGTCACCGGTCCGGCCGGGGTGAGGCCGCCGAACGTGAGCGTGATTCCGGGGATCGCGTCGGTGACGGTGTTGGAGGCGGAGCTGCCTTTGACGCCGTCGACGGTGTATTCGGCGTTCTTGCCAGCCCGCGCGGTGCCCGCCGTTTCGGTGAGTGCTTCACCGGTGACTTTGATGTATTCGCCGCCGGTGCTGCCGGTGGCGCGATTGGAGAGCACGAGCGAGCCGTCTTCGAGCACCGCCGCGTAGACCGTCGAGCTGGCGCTGGCGTTGATCGCGCTAGCCAGTCCTTTGGCGGTCTCGCCCGCGTTGAGCGTGAATTCGTGGCCTTCGATCGTCAGTTTCTGTTCGCTGGCCGGGCTTTTGAAGGTGAAGGTTCGCTGCGCCGAGTTCGCGAGCTGCGTGACTTCGACCTCGTAGCCGCCGACGCCGGCGCCGGACTTGGCGACGGCGCTGACGCGGGCCGGTTCGCTCGAGGTCACGGCCTGCGTGCTTTCGAACAGCGTCGGCAGGGCGAATTCGGAGGCTGCGGTCGCGACCTGCTCGAGGCTCGAGCGCACCTGCTGCAGCTGCTCCTGCTCGGCGCGGATCTTCTCCTGCTCGCCCGTCAGGTGCGTGACGGGCTCGCGTTCGACGCCCATCAGCGCGCCGATTATCTTCGACGTTTCCAAGCCCGAGGCAAGGCCCGAGATCGTGATCGGGGCGCCGGTTGTGGCGTTGACGCCGAGCGCTGAGGTGGACATCGCGGCGACCTACTCGAGCGGCCTTCCGGCCGCCAGCTCGAGCGCCTCGGCGACCGACAGCGTCCGCTGCGCGATGCCGTCGCGGTCGTGAAGCTCGACGCTCATGCGGCCGTCGGCGGTGCTCAGAAAGCGCACGTGATGGCCGCCGTCGCGCAGCGCCTCGTCGATCCTGCCGGCGGCGGTGATCTGCTCGAGCACGTACGGCGGCGGGCCGCCCCTGCTCGCGACGACGTCAAACGGCGCATCGGCGGGCGTGATCCCCGCGACGGCGTCGAGTGGCGCCTCGGCCGGCGTCACGCCGGCGAGAAACGAGCCGGTGTCCTCGGTGCTGGTGACTGCTTGGGTATCTGTACTCGACGGGCTCAAATGGCCCTCAATAGGCAGAAGGGGCGAGCTCATATGGCGTTTTCTCCCTGAAAACGTGGTTACGCGGTCCAATCCATGGGCCGCCTCGCGCTTGCGTTCACCGTGTTCATCGACGGCCTCTGCGGAAACTTGAAGTATCTCCTGCAACTGCGACATGCTTTGCTCGAATCGCACCTTCGGCCTCGCTTGCTCAGGAGGCGCCGGCCTGCGAGAGCAGGCTCGCGGCGGCCTCGTTGTCCGGATCGCGTGACAGCGCAGCAGCGGCGAAATCGCTGGCCTCACGCGGCATGCCGCGTGCCGCGGCGATGCTCGCGAGGCCGACCAGCGCTTTCGTGTCCGGGCCGTGCTGGCACACCGCCATCCACTCTTCCGCCGCCGAGGCGGCGAAGCCGCGCCGCATGTACAACTCGGCGAGCAGCTGATGGCGCTCGCGCTCGCTCAGCGGCGTCCGCCCCAGCAGCCCCAGCAGCGTTTCGAAGCTCTTGAAGTCCTGGACCCGCAGCAACGCCTCGAGCATCACCGCCAGCAGCGGCACCGCCTGCTCGGCCAACGCGATCTCGGTGTGTCCGCTGCCGAGCAGCTGACGCCAGGCTGTGAACAGCTCGAGCTCCGCAGCGTCCATACCCGCCGCACGCGCACGCGCGAGCGCGGCCACCGCGCCGGCGCCATCGCCGGCCGCGGTGCGCGCGAACAGCTCGGTTCGGCAGGCGATCAGCGCGAGCGGATCATCGCTCCCCAAGGCAGCCGCCTCGACGGCCGCCTCGCCGTAGCGTCGCTGGGCGAGCAGCGCCTCCGCCAGCGCGACGCGCGCGCGGCTGGAGTGCGGTTGGCGTGCGAGCACGGCCCTGAACTGGGACTCGCCGACGCTGTTGGCGCCGGCCTCGTACAGCGCCGTCGCGAGCAGGAAGCGAGCCGCGGGCGAGGGGTCCGGCATGTGCCGCTCGAGCTCGCCGACGACAAGCTCGGGCTGCATCCCGCCCGCCAGCAGCGCGCTCGCGTAGGGAAGCACGGAGCCGACGTAGTAGCGGTGCTCGCGCACGCAGCGCTCGAGCTGCTCAACGGCGCGCTCGAGATCTCCTTCGGCGCGCCTGAGCTCGGCGAGGTGCAGCCGCGGCAGGTAGCTGCCGGCGCCGACCGTCGCCGTGTAAGGGTACGGAGCGTCGCCCATCTCGATGCAGCGTTCGCAGCGCTCGACCGCGCGCTCAGGTTCGCCGAGCGCGATCAGGGCACGGGCCTGCTCGAGCACGAGATCGGTGAAGCCGGGGAAGCGCTCGAGACCGTCTTCGGCGCGCTCGAGCGCATCGTGCGGGCGCCCGCACGCGCGCAGCGCCTTGACGAGACGGCTCGCCAACGACGGCGCGAACTTGTGCGCGTCGCGGTCCGCAGCCGCCTCCAACAGCTCCCACGAGCGCTCGAGCTCTGTGAGCGCGGCTGCGTCGTCGCCGGCTGCAGCGTGCTCGCAGCCGAGGTTGTAATGCAGGAAAGCCGTCGGCGCGCTCTCGGCCTGCTGCAGGCGCAGCAGCTCGAGGTTGCGGTTTGACTTCTGACGCTCGTCGCGCACGACGCCGAGGTAGCCGTAGTGCTCGACGCGGATGCTCGTCGCCTCGATCCGCTCCGGCAGGTAGGCGGGCAGGCATTGGGCGATCTGCTCGTGCACGCGGCCCTCGAAGCGATACTCGGGGCGGTTGCGGAAGACACGCAGCGCGTTGTGCGCGACCGCTGTGCCGTCCTGGAGATCACCGGTGTAGTTCGTCTCCGACAGGTAGAAGGCCTCGCGCCATGTGCGCCCGGTCAGCGAGCGCAGCAACGCGCCGTCCTCGGGGACGAGCACCTCGTCGGCGTCGAGGTAGATCAGCCAGTCGCCGCGCGCCGCGTCGAACGACACGTTGCGCGCCTGCGCGAACGACCCCGACCACTCGTGCTCGATCACGCGCGCGCCGAACGAGCGCGCAATCTCGATCGTGGCGTCATTGGAGCCGGTGTCGACAATCACGATCTCATCGACCGCGCCGGCCACCGCCGCCAGGCAGCGCGGGAGCATCTGCTCCTCGTCGCGAACGATCATGCACAGGCTCAGGCTCAGGCCTTCCGCCGGCCGCGCGCGGCTGGCGATCTCGAGCGCCTGCCGGCCGAGCTCGGGAAGCGCGGCGCGCAGCGGCGCCCGGCGGCCGCGGCTGTGACCGCCGCGCCGTCGCGCCGCCAGCTCGCGGAGTTGGCGCTCCATGCCGGGCAGCTCGGGGTCCAGACGCCGTGCCGCCTCGAGCAGCGCCTCGGCGGCGTCGAGGCTCCACAGCTCGAAGAGGGCGACGCCGGCGAGGCTCAGCAGCCGCGGCTCGCTGGGCGCGCGCTCGAGCAGCTCCAACGCGCCGCCGGCGAGCGTCACCAGCAGCGCCGGCGAGCGTGCGGTCGTCGTGCTCGCGCGCGCCGCCAGGCCTGCCTCGACGAGGCCCACGCCCGCCCAGTAGCGCCGGTGCGGATCGTCGATCAGCGCGACCCGATCGAACAGCTCGCGGTATCCATGCAGGTCGTCGCCGGCCAGCAGCTGGCGCGCCCGCGCCGGCAACTCTGTCGCCGTCGCGGAGCGTTCCTGTTGAGTCGGGCCTGAGAAGCGGAGGACCATGTCCTGGTCCGGTCATCGACCGGCCCCCCTCATCTCTGAGCGCGCGCTGCATACGGCAGGGAAAATCGCAGCCACAGCGAATCCAATGCGCGTCACACCCCTGTCAGTTCCTCGACACCAGAGCTGGAGAATGGAAATCATCGGAAAGCGCGCTACCAGGGTGCCCGCGGCGGAGGTACTGGCGATCTGGGAGGAGTACCGCAGCAGCGAAGACCGCGAGCTGCGCGACCGGCTGATCTTCATGTTCATGCCGATGGTCCGCTACATCGTCTACCGCAAGGTGCGCAGCGTGCCGGCGCAGTGCGACGTCGAGGATTTCCTGTCGTGCGGCCTGGAGGCGCTGATCCGCTCGATCGAGCGCTACGACCCGGAGAAGGGCGCGACGCTCGAGCAGTACGCGTGGACCCGCATCCACGGCGCGGTGCTCGACGAGCTGCGCCGCCACGACTGGGCGCCGCGCTCGCTGCGCCGCGACGAGCGCGAGATCAACAACGCCCGTGAGCGCTTCCTGGCGCTGCACGAACGCCAGCCGACGCGCGAGGAGCTCGCGGGCGAGGTCGGCATGACGGCGGGCGAGCTGACGCGGCGACTCGACCAGGTCGCGCTGGCGGAGGTCGGCTCGCTGAACAGGATCGTGCGCTCGGACGAGAGCGCCACGATCGAGCGCATCGACACGCTCGAGAGCGCCGACGAGGAATGGGACCCGGTCGTGCAGGCCGAACGCCACGAAGCCAAGGCGCGCTTCCGCAAGGCGTTCGCGCGCCTGTCCGACCAGGAGCGCGAAGTCGCGGTCCTGCTGTACGTGGAGGACTGGACGCTGCGCGACATCGGGGAGCGCCTCGGCGTCTCCGAGAGCCGCATCTCCCAGATCCACACGCGGCTGCGGCTGCGCCTGTATGAACAGCTCTCCGGCGAGCTGCCGCTGTTCACCTCCGTGGGTTAGAACCCCAGTGGGAGGTGACTGCTGCGGGACTACGCCGGGATAAGGTCGGCCAGCTTCTTTTTCGCCGCCGCAACGCTTGCATTATCCGCCGCATACCGGTCCTCGGCCTCAAGAATGCTGAGCGCAAGCTCCCGGGTACGTCCACCGGTCCGAAGAGCGAGAAAGGCCGTGTCCTCCGAGAGCGGCGAGACTGTCGCGATCTTCCTAGCCAGCTCTCGATCCTCGTCCATTGTGACCTCTCAAACTCTATCGGCGAAACGTACTATCGATGTTAGCCATTTCCCGACCCCGCGGCTACTTCCTTCTCGACGAGTGTCGCGCGCACATCGGTCAAATCGCGTTGAAGTCCCTTAACTGACGCATCGAGCTCATCGAGGGTGACATTAGCCGCACTGGCTGCTTGTGGCCACTTCGCACCTTGCTGCGAGATTTCGATGGGAAGCGTCCCTCGCAGTACCCCATAGAACAACGCCATCAGCAGTAGCAACCCAGCGTAGAGGAGGGCGAGACCAATCTCAGCTCGATAGAGATCTGGCTGGCCAAGGGCAACGCCCGGCATCCGATTGTGGCCGGTCGCGTGCGAAGGGATCGTGAACGTCAAGGCAAACCAGACCACCGCGATCAACAGCCCGGCGACCACGATCCGAACGATGCACCGCTCGATCTTCGGCATGTCCTGCCCCTTCGCCCACGCTCGCACCGTCGCTAAGGAGAACACGAAGGAAACGTATCGCGTGCTTACGATGGCGATGCCTCTATCGATCGTTGGGAGACTCAAGAACTGTCGGCCGCGGTCGAACACCCGAGGCAGATGGACCTCGGTCTTGACATCGCCGCGTCGGGGATGGTCGCCGAGCAGGTCCGCCAGGATCAGCTCTCCAACGACCTCGCCAACGCTTCCACGCCCGGCTTCAAGCCCGACGAAACACCGCAGCACAGCTTTGGCTCGGTGCTGATGGCGAACACCGACGACGGCGCCGCCGTGGGCTCGGTCAACCAGGGCGTCGCGCTCGGCAAGGCCTACACCAACATGACGCCCGGCACGATGCAGGAAACGGGCGAACCGCTCGACTTCGCGATCGAGGGCAACGGCTTCTTCGCGGTCAAGACGGCACAGGGAATCCGCTACACCCGCGATGGGCAGTTCACAACCTCGGCCGCGGGCGTGCTGACGGACACCAACGGCGACCCGGTGCTGGGCGCCAAAGGCGCGCAGATCAAAGTCGGCGCGGGCGGGACTGTGCCCCCGACCGCGGTCGGCGTGTTCGAAGTCCCGGGCGCCGTCAAGCAGGGCGAAAACCTGTACACCGGCGCGGCTGCCGGCAAGCCGACGGGCACGGTCCGCCAGGGCTCGCTCGAGGGCTCCGGCGTCGACGCCGCCAAGGTGATGGTCGAAATGATCACCTCGCTGCGCAGCTTCCAGTCAGGCCAGCAGGCGATTCAATCGATCGCCGGCACCCTGCAGGTGGCCGCCTCACAGGTCGGCGCGCTGCCCTCTTAGGCAGCGCCCTGGCGAGGCTCAAGTCCGCGGGACGGCGGCCGATCACCGGGAGGAAGAGCTCCCGAGCCCGGCTGGACCGCCATGCGGAGGCCCGGGCTCGCCGACGACCACGAACAGGATGGGCCGATGCTCGAAGGTCTGTATTCCGCAGCAGCAGGCATGTCAGCGCAGCAGGAACAGCTCGACGCGATCAGCAACGATCTCGCGAACCTGTCGACCGACGGATACAAGTCCCAGCGGGTCTCGTTCAGCGACCTGCTGTACAGCCCGGTGGACATCGCGGGCACCGTCAGCACCGACGGCGCCGGCGCCAGCGCCAAGGTGATCGGCCGCAGCGAAGCGCAGGGCGCGGTCACCGAAACGGGCGACCCGCTCGACCTGGCGATCGAAGGGCCGGGCTTCTTCGAGCTGACGCGCGCGAACGGCCAGAAGTCGCTGACACGCGACGGCAGCTTCAGCGTCGACGCGAACGGCATGATCGTCAACTCCGAAGGCAGCAAGCTGACGCCGCCGATCAAGCTGCCGCCCGGCGTCTCGCCGCGCGAGGTCAGCATCGGCCCCGACGGTACCGTGACCGCCGGCACGCGCAAGCTCGGCCAGATCAAGCTGGTGACGGTGACCGCGCCCGAACACATGCTCGAGAACGGCGCCAACGGCCTGACGCCGAGCGCCGCCAGCGGCGCGCCGCACCCGGCGACGGGCAAGATTCACCAGGGTGCCCTCGAGGCCTCGAACGTGAACGTCGCCGGCGAAATGGCGCTGATGGTCAGCACGCAACGCGCCTTCCAGATGAACAGCACAGCGATTCAGACAGACAGCCAGATGATGTCGATCGCCAACCAGCTGCGTCCGCAATCATGAGCCTTCCCGCGGTGACCGGCGCGAGCGGCGTGCCCGCCGTCAACCAGGCGCTCGAGCCCGAGTGGGTGCGCCGCGGCTCCGCGACGACACAGAAGGCGTACGCGAGCGCGCTCGCTTTCGAACAGACGCTCGTCGAACAGCTCTCGCAGTCGCTGGCGAGCAGCAGCGGGCTCGACGGCGAATCATCCGAAGGCGGCTCGGGCTCCGAAGCGGGCGGTTCCGAAGGCGCCGGCGCGAGCAGCTCGCCGATCTCCTCGATGCTGCCGCAGGCGCTGGCGGCCAGCGTCATGCAGGGCGGCGGCCTCGGACTGGCGGCGCAGCTGACGCACGATCTCGAAACGGCAGGCGCCGGCACGCAGGCGCACGGCAGCGACGGCGCCGCGTCCTCCGCGCAGCCAAGCGCGATCACGCCGGCGGGTGGCGCTGCCGCGACACCGACGGCGAGCGGCGGGACCGGCGCATGAGCCCGGAGGCGCTCGTCGGCCACCCGACGATCCAGCAGGACCGCGCGCTGGCCGCCGACGTGCTCGCGCACCTCGACGCGCAGATCGCCTCCGCACGCAGCCTGCTCGAGGTCGTCCTCGAGCAGGGCGCGGCGATCCGTGCGCGCGATGTGCACACGGTCGTGCGCCTGGCGGGAATCCTGCGCGGCGAGATCGGACGACGCCAGCTGCTCGAGGAGGAGCGCTCGTATCTGCTCACGCGCAGCGGCGAGCGCCTGGGCGTGCCCGCCGAGGCGGTCACGCTGGCGCTGCTGAGCACGCTGATGGACGGCCCCGGCGGCGAGCGCGCGAGCGCGCGCAGCGCCGAGCTCAGAGGCCTGCTGCACGAGCTTCAGCGCGAACACTCGTGCAACCGCGCGCTGATGCAGATCGAGCTCGGCTTCCTCGACCACCTGATGGGGATGCTCTCGCTCGACGGCGTCGACGGCTACGACACGCACGGCTCCTCCAAGTCCATCACGCGGGCGCGCCCCCACGGTGCCCTGCACGTCCTCGACCTGCGCGCCTAGACGATGCCGATTCCAAGCTTGGCAGGACTACAGACAGCGCTCAGCGGCCTGATCGCCGAGCAGACGGCGCTCGACACGACCGGCAACAACATCGCCAACGCGAACACCGAAGGCTATTCGCGCGAGACGGCGCTGCTGGAACCGAACGAGCCGCTGACGATCCCTGCGATCTCCTCGCAGACGGGCCGCGGCGCTCAGCTCGGCACCGGCGTCAGCGTCACGACGATCACGCGCATTCGCAACACCTATCTCGACGCCCAGTACCGCACCCAGAACAGCGCGCTGAGCGCCGCCAGCACGGAATCGGAAGTGCTGACGCAGGCCCAGGCGGCCTTCAACGAACCTTCGACCGCGGGCATCGCGAGCCAGATGTCGAACTTCTGGACGGCGTGGAACACGCTCGCCGGCGCACCCGGCAACGAAGCGGCCCAAGAGGCTGTCGTGGCGGCCGGCAAGCAGCTGACGAGCGTCTTCAAACAGCTCAGCGCACAGCTCGCGACGATCTCCAGCCAGGCCGGCGAACAGTACAACGCGCTGACGGGACCGTTGGGCGAAGTCGAAAACGCCGCCAACCAGATCGCGCAGCTCAACGGCCAGATCAAGCTCTCCGAAGAAGCCGGCCAGCCGCCCAACGCGATGCTCGACCGTCGTGACGAGCTGCTCGACAAGCTCTCCTCGCTCGCCAACATCACGGTCACCGAAGCGCCCGACCACATGGACACGGTCACCTTCGGCGAAGCGGCCAAACCGCTCGTCGACGGCACGACCGTCAACTGGCCGCAGACGCTGACCGAATCGGCCGGGGGTCAGCTCGGCGCGCTCCTGGCCCTGACCGGTCCCACCGGCGCGCTCACCGGGCTGCAGACCGGGCTCGACAGCGTCGCGGAAACGCTCGCTAACACCGTCAACGAACACCTGACGACGCCGTTCTTCTCAGGCACGACGGCGGCCACGCTCGCGGTCGCGGTGGAACCCTCCGAAGTCCAGGCATCCGGCACCAAAGCCGTCGGCGGCAACGAAGTCGCGCGCGCGATCGCGGCGCTGCGGGGCGGCGCTGCCGAACAGGGCTACGCGGCGCTGGTCGAGAAAGTCGGCAGCGACGTGCGTACGGCCGGCGACGAACAGAGCAACCTGCAGACGACGGTCACCGCGATCAGCGATCAGCGCCAGGGCGTCTCCGGCGTCTCGCTCGACGAAGAAATGACCAACCTGATCACCTTCCAGCGCGGCTACCAGGCTTCGGCCCGGACGCTGACGGCGATGAGCGAAATGCTCGAAACGCTGATCGAGCACACCGGCGTGGTGGGGCTGTAGCGATGAGCGAGCGCATCACTCCAGCGATGGTCACGAGCGCGACGCTCAACGACCTCAACGCGTCGCTCGGATCGCTGACGCGGACCACCGACGAACTGTCCTCCGGCAAAACGATCCTCGAACCGTCGGACAACCCGTACGGCGCGAGCCAGGTGATCGACCTGCAGAGCCAGCTCGACGGGCTCAGCTCCTACGAAAGCAACGCGCAGGACGGGATCTCGTGGGAGAACACCGCGAGCACGGCGATGTCGAGCATGGGCCAGGTCGCCCAGCGCGTGCGCGAACTGCTCGTGCAGGGCGCCAACGGCACCTACAACCAGGGAGACCTCGAAACGATGGCGCTGCAGGTGGAACAGCTGACCGAAAGCCTCAAGCAGGACGCCAACACCCAGTACGCCGGTCAGTACGTGTTCTCGGGGACGGCGACGACGACCGCGCCCTACGAACAGGGCACCGGCGACGAATACATGGGCAACGCCGAAACCGTCAGCCGCGCGGTCGGGCCCGGGGCGACGATCACGATCACGACCAACATCTCGACGCTGCTGGGCAACGGCGAAGCCTCCGAAGACGGCAAGCTGCTCGACACGCTGCGCACGATCGCCAAGAACATGCGCGCGGGCACCCCCGAAGGGCGCGAAGCGCTCGGCACCACCGACCTGCAGAACCTCGAAGGCAACATCGACACGCTGACCCAGCTGCAGGCGGCGGCGGGGAGCGCGACCGATCAGCTGCAGACCGCGTTGACCCGCAACGAAGACCTGCAGACCTCGATCTCGCAGGCGCTGTCGAACACCGACGACACGAACGTCGCAACAGCCTCGATCGCGTTCGCGAACGAGCAAGCCGCCTACGAGGCGGCGCTGCGCGCCGCCGCGAGCATCGTCCAGGAATCGCTGCTCAACTTCCTGCAGTAGACCAACGCCAAGGAGAACCGCATCATGTCCGTCACATTCGAGAGCATCCGTTTCAGCACCGTCGAGATCGACGAGCAGGACGTGATCGAGTTCCCGTTCGGGCTGATCGGCCTCGGAGGCCTGCGTTACACGCTGCTCGATCGCAACCCGGGCAGCGGCTTCCTGTGGCTGCACGCGATCGACAATCCCGCGCTCGCGCTGCCGGTCGTCAGCCCCTTCCAGTTCTTCTCGACGTTCACGCTCGAGATCGCGCCCGAGGATCGCGAGCGCACGGGCGTCGAGGACGCCGACGGAGCGACGCTGTACGTGACCGTGCGGGCGACTCCGAACCCGGCCGACATCACAGCCAACCTGCGCGCGCCGCTGCTGATCCGCGACGGCCGCGGCTATCAAGTGCTCAACACGCACGAGGACGCTCCGCTGCAGGCGCCGCTGTTCGCGCTTCCCGCAGAGACACGAATTGCTTCATAATCAGCCTCGATGCTGATCCTGACGCGTCGTCCCGGAGAGCGCGTCGTCATCGGCGACGACATCCTGGTGACCGTCATGGGGGTCAGCGGCCACACCGTGCGGCTGGGGATCGCGGCGCCTGGCGGTGTCCCGATCTACCGCGAGGAGATCTGGCTGGCGGTGAGGGAGGAGAACCGCGCTGCAGCCGAGGCAAAGGCCGACGCGCTGCCGCTGACGCCCGCCGGGCAGGCCGAGGCGAACGCGGCGCAGCCCACCGGCACACCCCCGGAAGCAGCAGCGAGCGACGAGGCGCCGCCGCTCAGCGGCGACGCACCAGCTCGCTGAAGGACTCGCCGCGCTCCTCGAAGTTGCCGTAGCTGTCGTAGCTCGGCGCCGCCGGCGAGAGCAGCACCACCGAGCCATCCGCCACGAGGCTCCCCGCCAGCGCTACCGCGCCAGCCAGATCGGGAGCGTCGAGCGCACGCGCGGACGCCACGCCGGCGTCGCGAGCCGCGGCGACGAGCGCGGGGCCCGTCGTCGGCACGCCGATCACCGCCGCGTCCGCCGCGGCGAGGGCGCCTGCGAGCCGACCGTAGTCCTGCCCGCGATCCTGACCGCCGGCAATCAGCACCAGCTCGCGGCCGGGGAAGCTGGCGAGCGCGGCGATTGCCGACTCGGGCGTCGTCGAGATGCTGTCGTTGACCCACTCGACGCCGTCGCGTTCGGCGACCGTCTCGAGCCTATGTGGGAGCGCGCGAAAGCCGCCCAGCGCGCCGGGCAACGGCGCCGGTGCGACGCCGAGCGCTTCGAGCGCGCTCAGCGCGGCGCACAGGTTCAGGAGGTTGTGCTCGCCGCGCAGCGGCAGCTCGTCGCTCCTCGCTCGCAGCTCACCCCGCAGCGAGATCCCCGCGGCAGTCGCGTCCCAGCCGCTTGCCTGGCCGAAGCGCACCGTCTCGACCGCCTCCGGGGCTTGCACGTGCGCCAGGCGCTCGTCGCGCGCGCTCAACACGGCGACGCGCACGCCCGGCAGGTCGAGCAGGCGCAGCTTGTCCGTGCGGTAGACCTGCTCGCTGCCGTGCCAGTCGGTGTGCTCGCGGTAGAGGTTCGTCACGACGGCGACCTCGGGCCCGATCTCCAGATCGGCGGTGTGGTAGCTCGAAAGCTCGAGCACCGTCACCGCCGCGGCGTCGCGATCGAGCAGCTCCAGCGCCGGCACGCCGATGTTGCCCGCCAGCTGCGCTGTCAGCCCGGCCGCACGCGCGAGGTAAAACGCGAGCGCAGCGGTGGTGCTCTTGCCCTTCGTGCCGGTCACGCCGAGCACGCCTGTGGCGCCGTGCTCGGCGAGCCACAGCGAGGTCGCCGTCGTCACGCGCGTGCCAGCCGCAAGCAGCGACCGCAGCTCGGGGCGATGGATCGACACGCCGGGCGAGCGCACCACCACGTCGCAGCCGTTCAGCGCCGCGACCACTACATCGGGGCCGTCACCGTCGCGGGCCACGACCCGCACGCCGGGCGCGCGCAGCGTCTCGCGCACGGGATCACCCGGCGGCGCGTCGAAGGCCGCCACCGTGAGCCGCGCCGACGGCAGGCGGCGCGCGAGCTGATCGGCGAACGACGCGATCTCGCGCCCGGCGCCCCAGACGCCGACGCTCGCGCCGTCAAGCTCCGAGAACCGCACGGACCTCCGCCAGCAGCGACGCCGGCACCGAGTGTTCGTCGCTGAGCTCGAGCACCGTGTCAGGGTCGCCCCAGTCGGCGGGGAAGCGCGACAGGACCTCGTCGCGGAGCCGTCGTACGACGCTGTGCTCGCTCCACGCGTGCGCGCGCGCGAGCAGGCGGATCGCCGCGACGCTCTCCTGCTCCTCGCCGACGCACTCGAACGGCTTGTGCCCGCCCGTCGCGGTCAGCAGCGCGAAGCCGTCGAACTGGCGCTCGTCGTCGAGCAGGTCCGCGCCAAAGATCTCACGCAGGTGCTGCGGCTGCGTGAACGGCGCGAGCACGAGGAACACGAACCGGCACTTGGGACAGTCACAGCACCACGACGCGGCGCGCAGCGCGGGGTCGATGCGGAAGATCGCGTTGCAGCTCGTGAACGCGCCGTGGTAGTCCTCCATGCGCGCGAACGCGCGCGCGATCGCGAGCTCGGAGGCGGGGCGCAGCACGGAGAAATACGCCGGCGCCGGCGCCAGCTGCTCGAGCGCCGCGCTCAGCATCCGCTCGGCGCGCAGACCCTTGCTGAACTGGTGATTGACCTCGACGCCGTCCCACGTCACATTGCCCGCCGACGCCGAGCGCTCATTGGCCATCGCCACCGCGTCGAAGCCGTTCAGCGCCGCGCTCAGCAACGCCACGCACGAGACGATCGCGGTGATCGGCACGTGGCCGTTGAGCGCACCGGCCGCGTTCAGCGCGGATAGGCCCGGGTCGAGCGTGCGCGTCGCCAGCAGGCGCGGCAGTCCGGCCGCGGCGACGGTGCGCGCGATCGGCGGCGCGTCGCCCAATGAGAACAATGCGAGCTCGTGTCCGGAGCGGCGGACGATCTCCAGCGCCACGGCGGAGTCCTTGCCGCCGCCTATTGGCACGAGCAGGCGGCTCTGCGTTCTGTCAGCCGGCTGCGCGCTCGTCCCCGCGGCCGTCACCGGC
The DNA here is from genome assembly GCA_963838405.1 of uncultured Solirubrobacteraceae bacterium. Taxonomy (GTDB): domain Bacteria; phylum Actinomycetota; class Thermoleophilia; order Solirubrobacterales; family Solirubrobacteraceae; genus Palsa-744. Next base: position 86,560 of record CAWIRA010000004.1, read on the forward strand.
CGCGTGGACGACGCTCCGCCAGCGAACACGGGACGCGGTAGCCCCGGCAGGCTGTTGCTGAACGCCAGCTCGGCCAGGCCCTCGGAGTAGAGAGCCTCAAGCAGACTCGCCACCGCCGGTGGTGGGGCGCCGGTCTCGCAGCTCACCTTCGGGGGCAGAGCTGTCTTGTAGTAGCTCACGCCTGCCACCCAGTGCAGCAGCGCGAGCAGACCTTCGACGCGCTGGCGTTCGGCCTCGTCCAGGCGGCGGCCCGGGTCGCCTAGCGGCAGCTCGAACACCTCCGTGAACTCGATCTCGTCGTCCAATGCGTAGTGCAGCGTCACGCGGCCGTGCTCGTCCAGGTCGCGCGCGGTGAAGCGGAAGCCCTCGAACGCGCTCGGGTCGAACTTGGCGCGCGGGCGTCTGGTCTGGGTTGCCACAGTCATCTCAGCGTAGAGCCGGCACGGGCGGCACGGGACCCGGGAGCCCACTGATGCTCGCTGATTGGCATCCGCCCAACGCGGCGTCCGTTTCGCAGGATGTCTGCGGACGGCAGGTGGTATACCGCAGAGCGTGAAGAAGATCAGTATCTACATTGACCCCGAGGTTGACCGTGCGCTTGCGCGTCGGGCCGCCGCGAAGGGCACAACCAAGGCGGCGGTCATCCGCGAAGCTTTCGCTCAGGACGGCGCAGCGGACGCTCTCCGAAAGCCTCACGCGTCCGGGGTATTCGATGGCCCGGCTGATCTATCCCGCGACGTCGACGGTCATCTCTCCAGAGCCGGCTTCGGCAAGAGCTGATCGTCCTCGAAACGTCAGTCGTGCTGGCGTCATGGACCGCGCCGACGCAGGCTAGTCGTTGGCGGTGACGGCCTCGAGCAGGTCCCGGAAGCGCTCCCGCGACTGCTCGCGGCGCGTCGGCAGGTGTTCGCTCGGGACGCCGTCCGGCGGCGGTGAGTAGCCGCGCAGCACGTGGCGCGCGACCGACTGGCGGTGGACCTCGTCGGGGCCGTCGTAGATGCGTGCCGCGCGGGCGAAGCGGTACATCTGCTCGAGCGGCAGGTCGGTTGAGTAGCCGAGCGAACCGTGCACCTGCACCGCGCGGTCGACCACGTCGTGGAGCACCTTCGCGCCGTAGAACTTGATCAGCGCGACGTCCGTGCGCGCCGCGCTCGCTCCCTGCGCGTCCATCACCCACGCCGCATGCAGCGTCATCAGCCGCGCCGCCTGCATCTCGGCGGCGCTGTCTGCGATCCAGTTCTGCACCGTCTGCTTCTCCGCCAGCAGCGAGCCGTGCGCGTGGCGGTAGGTGGCACGCTCACACAGCATGTCGAAGGCCCTGTTCGCCACGCCCAGCCAGCGCATGCAGTGGTGGATGCGCCCCGGCACGAGCCGGTGCTGCGCCAGCAGGAAGCCCTCCCCCTCGCCACCCAGCAGCGCGTCCGCCGGCACGCGCGCGCCCTGATAGGCGATTTCCGCGTGGCCGCCGTAGCCGCCGAACTCCTCCCACGGGTGCTCCATCGTCGGCACGTCGCGCAGGATCTCGACGCCGGGCGTGTCGGTTGGGACGATGAACATCGACGCCCGTTGCGCCGGGCGCGCATTCGGGTCGGTGACCGCCATCACGATCAGGAAATCGGCGATCGAGCCGTTCGAGGAGAACCACTTGAGCCCGTCGATCACCCACCCGTCGCCGTCGCGCACCGCGCGCGTGCGCAGCTGCGTCGGGTCCGAGCCGGGGGTGTCCGGCTCGGTCATGCTGAACGCGCTGCGCAGGTCGCCCGCCAGCAGCGGGTGCAGCCAGCGGTCCTTCTGCTCGTCCGTGCCCGCCAGCGCGAGGATCTCCGAGTTGCCCGAGTCCGGCGCAGCGTTGCCGAACGCCAGCGGCGCGATCGGCGAGCTGCCCTCGATCTCGTGCATCAGGCCGAGGCGCACCTGGCCCATGCCCTGGCCGCCAAGCTCCGGCGGCAGGTGCGTCGCCCACAGGCCGCGCTCCTTGACCTGCTCCTGCAGCGGCGCGAGCGCTCGGCGCAGGCCCTCGAGTCCCAGCTCGTGCCAGATCGCCTCCAGCGGCCAGATCTCCTCGCGCACGAACTCGCGCATCCAGTCAAGCTCACGCTGGAAGTCCGGCTCCGTCGAGAAGTCCCAGCCCATTCCCGTAGCCTACGCCCTCCCGCTCGGCTTCTCCTCAAGCGTCGGCTTTGCCCCGGTAAATTGGGGCGATGGCGAGGCCCGATCCGCTCGAGATTACGCTGCTTGCAGGCGCTCGCGAGCTGCTCGCAGCGCACGCGCGCGAGCTGCCGCAGCGAGACGACCTGTGCGGCGCCTTCTGCGGAGCGCTAGCGCTGAACGCGGCGGGCGTGGCCGCAGCGAGTGGTGAGCCGATCGACCAGGACGCCGTCGCGCTGGCCGCCGGCAGCATCGTCTCCGGGATGCGCGACGCGGGGACACTGCCGCATGGGGAAACGGGGCGACGCGACTATCGCCTGCAGATTCCCACGATCGAGGATCCGGATGTGTCGGGGACGACCGCCGCGGGACTCGGCGAGGCGATCGCGACGCTGTCGGCGGGCGCGCTTGCGGCGATCCCGTACGCGGGACCCTGGAACGCGACCACGCTCGCCGGCGTGTTCGAGCTCGCGGCCGCGCTGGAGCATCCCGTCACGCTCGTCGCGAACTTCGCCACGCACCACCTGTGGGGCGGGCGCGCGAGCGTCAACCAGCTGTTGAGCTACCTGTTCGACGGCGAGCTCGAGGGCCCGCCGCCCGACTGGCACGTCGGGCACTTCGCGTGCGTGTTCGGCCGCGTGCGCGGCCCTCGCGGCAGCCTGTACGGCGTCGCCGACACGTACCCCGCGCTCGGCGACGGCGGCGTGCACCTGCAGCCGCAGGAGCGGCTCGCGGCAGCACTCGAGCGGCGCGACATGCCGGCCGGAGGGCTGTTCGTCGTCGTGCTCGCCGGCGACGCCGAGACGGTGCGCAGCGGCGCGGCGGCGCTGGGACTCGAAGAGCGCATCTGGGACAACGGCACGCTCACGAGCGAGACAGCGAGGTGAACGGCACCGAGCTCGTCGCGCTCGTGTGCTGCGACCTCGGCGCGATCGTGCGCGGACGCGCCGTGCTGTCCACCGAGCTCGAGGAGCATCTCCGCGCCGGTGTCGGCTGGGTGCCCGCCAACCACGCGCTGACGCCGCTCGGCCCGGTCGCCGAGCCCAACCCGTTCGGCTCGACCGGCGACCTGCGCCTGCTCCCCGACGCCGGCACGCGCGTGCGCGTCGGGCCAGACGCCGAGCACAGCGCGCTTGAGCTGATGCTGTGCGACATCGTCGACACCGCCGGGCAGCCATGGGAGTGCTGCCCACGAAGCTTCCTACGCGACGCGCTGACCGAGCTCGAGCGCACGCTCGACGCGCGCCTGGAGGCGAGCTTCGAGCACGAGTTCCAGCTGGAGCGAGACGACGCGGCGGCGCTGCCGTTCTCGCTCGACGCGCAGCGGCGCGTCGATCCGTTTCCCGCGCAGGTGATGGGCGCCCTGGTGGACGCCGGCGTCGAGCCGGAGCGGTTCTTCGCCGAGTACGCGCCACGCCAGTTCGAGATCCCGGTCGCACCGGCGGAAGCTCTCGCCGGCGCCGATCGCGCCGTCGTCTTCAAGGAGGTCGTGCGCGAGATCTCCCGCCGCGCCAGGACGCGCGCGAGCTTCACGCCGCTGCTCGACCCCGAACAGGCCGGCAACGGCGTGCACATCCACCTGAACCTGCTCGACGCGCGCGGCGGCTCGCTGCTCTACGACCGCGACCGTCCCGCGTGCCTGAGCGAGCTCGGCGAGCACTTCGCGGCGGGCATCCTGCGCCACGCGCGCGCACTCAGCGCGCTCACCGCGCCGAGCCCCGTCTCCGGCGCGCGGCTGCGCCCGCACCGCTGGAGCGCCGGAGCCGTGTGCCTGGCGCAGCGCAACCGCGAGGCCCTGCTGCGGATCCCGCCGGTGGTCGAGCTCGCCGACGCGGGCGCCGAGCGCCAGCTGCATCTCGAGTACCGAGGCGCCGACGCAACCGCAAACCCCTACCTGGCGCTGGGCGCGATCCTACGAGCGGGGCTCGCGGGGGTACGCGAGCAGCTGCCCGCGCCCGCGATCCTCGACCGCGACCCGGCCGAGCTCGACGCCGAGGAGGCCGCGCGCTACGGCGTCGGGGCACTGCCGGCGACGCTTGCCGAGGCGCTGCAGGCGCTGGCCGAGGACGGCACCGTGCGCGGCTGGATGTCGCCGCTCCTCTACGAGGCGTATCTGAGCGTCAAGCAGGCCGAGCTGCAGGCGGCCGCTGGAGTGGACCTCGAGGAGCTCTGCCGGCGCTATGGCGCGATCTACTGAGCCGCTGCTCGACGCGCTGCTCGCCGGCATCGAGCGCGAGCTGCCGAGGGCGGTCGCGCTGCGCCGGCGCGTGCACGCCGCACCTGAGCTCGCCCACGCCGAGCAGCACACGGCCGCGAGCGTCGCCGCCGAGCTGCCGTTCGCAGCCGAAGTCGTCGCCGGCACCGGGCTGCTCGCGCAAGTCGATCTCGGCGCCAGCCGTGAAGGCGCCCGCGCGGGTGCCGCCCCCGTGGCGGTGCGCGCCGAGCTCGATGGCCTGCCGCTGCGCGAGCGAACCGGCGCGCCGTTCGCGGCTTCCGGCGATGTCATGCACGCGTGCGGGCACGATGTCCACATGGCGGCGCTCGTCGCGCTCACACGCGCCGCGTACGCACTCGCAGACGAGCTGCCGGCGCCGCTGCTCGCGGTCTTCCAGCCCAGCGAGGAGGCCTACCCGTCGGGCGCGCAGCAGCTGGCCGACGAGCAGCTCGGCGCGCTCGCGCCGGCCGCGATCGTGGCAGCGCACATCCACCCCGAGTTGCGATGGGGCAGCGTGGCGCTCGACCCGGGCGCGGTCAACGCGTCGTGCGACGGCTTCACGATCACCGTCGAGGGGGCGCCCTCCCACGGCGCCTATCCGCACCAAGGGCGCGACCCGATCCTTGCGATCGCGCAGGTCGTGGTGGCGCTCCACGCCCAGCTCGGGCGGCGCATCGACCCCCTGAGCGCCGCGTCGCTGACGATCGGCGTGCTCGAGGCGGGCACCGCCGAGAACCTGATCCCGGCGCAGGCGCAGGCGCGCGGCGCGCTGCGTGCCCACCGCCCGCCGGACCGCCTGGCGCTGCGCGAGCTCGTCGTCGAGACCGCGACCGCGATCGCCGCCGCGCACGGATGCGAGGCCAGCGTCGAGCTCGAGCCGGGCGAGCCGGCGCTCGAGAACGACCCGCGGATCGTCGCGCGCGCACGTCAGCTGCTCGCGCACGCCGGGCTCACGCTCGCACCGGAATGGCGCTCGTGCGGATCCGACGACTTTGCCTTCTTCGGCGCGCTCGCGCCCCTCGCGATGGCGTTCGTCGGCCTCGACGGCGCCGCGGGCTTTGCGCCGCGCCCGCTGCACCACCCGGAGCTGCTGCCTCCCGACGAGGCCGTCGGCGCGGTCGCGCGCGTGCAGGCGCTGCTTTACGTCGCCGCGGCGAGGGCCGCGACCGCAGCCGACGGGCGCGAAGCGGGCGAATCGACTCAAACCGAGCGCCAGTACGATTGACCGCGTGCCCGATCGCCTGTACTTCACCGACTCCGACGACGCCAACGCGCTGATCGCCTCAGACCCGATGGCGCTGCTGATCGGGTTCGCGCTCGACCAGCAGATCACTGTGCAGAAGGCCTTCTCCGGTCCGCTGGCGATCAAGGAGCGCGTCGGCACGCTCGACGCGGCGCGCCTGGTCGCGACAGATCTCGAGCCAGTGTTCCGCGAGAAACCCGCGATTCACCGCTTCCCCGCGAAAATGGCCGAACGCGTACACGCGTTGGCGGAGTATGTGCAGGACGAGTACGGCGGCAACGCCAGCCTCCTCTGGACCGGAGCCGAGGACGCCACGCAGCTCCGCGCGAACATCGCCGAGCTGCCCGGCTTCGGCGAGATGAAGGTGAAGTCGCTCGGCGCGGTGCTCGCCAAGCGCTTCGGCGTCGCCGCCGCAGCCGAGCTCGTGCCCGGGCACCCGACGCTCGGCGACGTTGACTCGCCGCAGGCGCTGATCGACTATCAGGCCGCCAAGCGCGTGCACAAGGCGGAGTGGTCGAAAATGCGGGCGCGGCGGTAGGAGGCTCGATGCGAGACACCTTCCCCTCTCTTGCCCGCGGCCTAAGGACACCTAGATGATTGAGCGCCTGAGCGACATGCCGACCGGGACCCTGGGGCTTCGCGCGTCGGGCAAGCTGAGCAAGGCCGACTACAAGAACGTGCTCGAGCCGGTGCTGCACGACGCGGTCGAGTCGGGTGAGATGCGGCTTCTGTTCGTGCTACCCGATTTCGACGGACTCGAGCCGGGCGCGTGGATCGAGGACGTAAAGACCGGGCTCGACGTTGCCGTCGGGCACCGCTCCGCCTGGAAGCGCTTCGCGCTCGTAACCGGCGTCGAGTGGATCGTCAAAGCGACACGCGCGTTCGCCTGGATGATCCCCGGCGAGGTGCGGATCTTCGGCATGGACGGGCTCGAGGACGCGCGCGCCTGGGTCAGCGGCTGAGGCGTCGCTATGAACGAGGTGCCTCGGGCTTAAGGCCGAGGTCGGCGAGGGCGTCGTCTCTGTCGAAGTACTGAACAATTCGTGTGACCTTGCCGTGAGCGACCTCGAACAGGGTCGCGCCATTCACCTGCAGTTGCTCCAGCTTCACACCGCTCGCTTTGCCGCGCACAAGCTCCAGATCCGCTGAGGCCATGCGGCGATTATAAGTTCGCTGCGCTTACGTGAGCGATGCCACACACCGGCGGCGCCGACACTGTCACAGTCATGCCATTGAGACTCGGCAGGGCAGAAGGGGGCGCCGACATGAGCAACAGTCCATACGTGATGATCGTGAGCGTGGTGGTGATGTTCTTTCTGATGCGGTCGATCGTCGACCGCTAGCGACAGGAGCGGCGGCGGTCAGGTGAGGCGCTAGACGAGCGGCGGCGGGTGGCCCTCGGCGCTACCGGCGAGCACCGGGTCCCAGCCGCACACCAGACATGCGTGGCGGAACACCGAGCGGGCAAACGCGAGCGCCGTCGCGTGCGGATGCGCGCTCGTGACGACGTCGTCCCACTCGAGGATGTACTCGCCGAGGTCGGACGCCCAGCGCGCCGCGGGCGGGTCGAGCGTCGCGTCTGCGAAGCCCTCGGGCGCCGGATGCGCGTACGCATAGAAAGCCGCCTTGCCGTAGCGGGCGTCGCCGGGCCACCAGCCGATCGCGACCTCCTGAGCGTCCATCGCGTTGCGCATGATGAAGTCCTCCGACGGCGGATCGGCCGGCACGCCCGAGAACAGGCTAATGGCGAGGTCGAACGACCCCCACCAGGCGTTCACCGGGGTCGAGCGCCCGCGATACGGCGCCCGCATCTCGGCGAGCACCAGTGCGGCGCGCGTCGCCGCGGTGAAGTAGGCGTCGACGTGATCCGTGTCGTAGCTCGCGTGCTGCTCGTCCTCGTCCAGCGGCACGCTCCAGGACACCTCCTGCGGGGTCGGGCTGATCGAGACCGCGCCCGCGAGCTCTGCGACCGCGCCGAGCAGCTCGCGCGCGACCGCGCCTACCGAACGATCTGGCGTCAGCGCCAGTCGCCGCGACTGCCCATCGCTGTGTTCCACGAGCGCCTCGCCGGAGCGCAGGTCGAGCGCCGCGATGAACGCGCCCGAGCCGTCTGGCGCCGGCAGCGGGTTCGTCTCCCATCCGCGCGCGGTGAGCCGCAGCGCGGCGTGCTGCAGCTCGGGCTCCGGCGGCGCGAGCGCGACCGCCAGCTTGCCGAGGACCTGCGTGTGCGCGTGGAGCGTGTCGCAGGTCGCGCTCCACCGATCGTAGGCGGGCAACGTTGGCCAGCCGCGAGCCATGCCGGCAGCGTAGCGCCGACTCAGGTTTCGGGTCGCTGCGGTTCAGGTTTCTTTCACGTTCGTCGGTCAGCATCCAACCATGCGTCTGCTGGTCGTCGACGACGACCCCTCGGTGCGCGAAGCGCTCGCGCTCGTGCTCGACCTCCACGGCTTCGAGGTCGCGACCGCGAGCGACGGTCGCGAGGCGATTCGCACGCTGTCGGCGGACTCGCCCGACGCGGTGGTTCTCGATGTGTTGATGCCCGGCCTCGACGGCCTCGAGGTCTGCCGGCGCCTGCGCGCGAGCGGCAACCGCACGCCGGTGCTGATGCTGACCGCGCGCTCGGAGGTGAGCGAGCGCGTGGCGGGCCTCGAGGCCGGCGCCGATGACTACCTCGCGAAGCCGTTCGCCCGCGAGGAGCTGATCGCGCGCCTGCGCGCGCTGCTGCGCCGGACCGGCTGGGAGGGAGACGAGCAGCTGCTGCGCTTCGAGGACCTCGAACTCGACCCACTCGCGCACGAAGCGCGGCGTGACGGCCGCTTGATCGAGCTCACGCGCACCGAGTTTCTGCTGCTCGAACTGCTGATGCGCCACCCGCGGCAGGTGCTCACGCGCGTGACGATCTTCGACCGCGTCTGGGGTTACGACTTCGGACCGGCCTCCAACTCGCTCGAGGTCTACGTCGGCTACCTGCGACGTAAGACCGAGGCATCTGGAGAGCCGCGACTCGTCCACACCGTGCGCGGGGTCGGCTACGTGTTGAGGACGGCTGCGCGATGAGCTTCCGCCGCCGCATGGTGCTGCTTGCGGCCGGCGCGGTGGCCGCCTCCGTCGTGCTGGCGTCGGTTGTCGTCTACGTGGTGACTCGTGACGAGCTGCTTGGACAGACGGACGCCAGCCTTCGCCAGAAGATCACACCCGGCCTGCCTCAGGCGGTCCAGATTCGCACCGACCTGAGCCCCGCTGAAGTCGTGCAGCTGAGCAGGGAAGACGAGTTGCCCTCGCCCGGCTCGCTGGTGAACCGGATCGGCATCCAGTCGAGCAGCGGCGCGGCGCCGAGCGAACCCGTCCTGGTCGCTGGTCGGCCCGCGGCACCGGCGTCCGCCAGCAGCGACTCCGCCAAACGGTCGTCGAGGGGCGCGGGGGCCGTCACGCGTCTGGTGCTTCCGAGGCCGACGCTCGGCGGCGCGACCGGGTATGTGCAGCTGCTTCAGGCCGACGGCAAGATCCTCGGCCCTGAAGACGGACGATCGCTGCTGCCGGTCACCGCCGCCACGCGTGCTGTCGCCGCAGGGCATCGCGGAGCGTTCTTCAGCGACGCGACCGTCGCCGGGACGCCGGTGCGAATCCTCACCAAGCACGCCCCCGTAGCAAACGGGGTGTGGCAGGTGGCCCTGCCGCTGACCGACGTCGACAGCACGCTGGCGCATCTAAAGCTCGTGCTCGCCATCGTCAGCCTCGGCGGTGTCGCGCTCGCGATCGCGCTCGGGCTGCTCGTATCGCGCGCCGCGCTCGTGCCCGTGCGCCGGCTGACGGGCGCCGCGGAACGCGTGGCGCGCACAGACGACCTCACGCATCGCATCGACACCGGCGAGGCCGATGAGCTGGGACGGCTGGCGGAAAGCTTCAACACGATGCTGGCCGCGCTCGAGCGCTCGCGCCTGGCGCAGCGCCAGCTCGTCTCCGACGCCTCGCACGAGCTGCGCACGCCGCTGACGAGCGTGCAGACGAACCTCGACGCGCTCGCCGTCGGCGAGCAGCTGCCGCCACGCGAACGCGCTCGGATCGTCGCGGCCGCGCAGGCGCAGCTGCGCGAGCTGACGGTGCTCGTCGGCGACCTCGTGGACCTGTCCAAGACCGACGTCGAGGCGATCGAGGTCGAGGCCGTTCGACTTGACCTGGCGGCGGCCGGCGCGCTCCAGCGCGCACGCCTGCACGCTCCCGACTGCTCGTTCGTGCTCGACGCCGAGCCATCGCTGGTGCGTGCCGCGCCCGCGCGGCTCGAGCGGGCGATCGCCAACCTTCTCGACAACGCGTGTAAATGGAACCGTCCCGGCCTGCCGGTCGAGGTGCGCGTGCGCGAGGGGCGACTCGAGGTGCGCGACCGTGGGCCCGGGATCGCGCCCGAGGACCTACCACGCGTGTTCGACCGCTTCTACCGCGCGCCGGCCGCGCGCGCCAGACCCGGGTCCGGGCTGGGATTGGCGATCGTGCGCCAGATGGCCGAGACGCACGGGGGCTCGGTGCATGCCGCCAACGATCCCGACGGAGGCGCACGCCTGACGCTCGAGCTGCCGCCGCTCGCGATGACGGACGACGAGTCAGCGGCGCTGCGGACTGACGCGCCGACTGCCTGAGCGGCCTTCAGCAAGCTCCTCGGCTTCTCTAAGGCGATCCTCAGGTTCGGCGGGCTAGATGTGCCTGGCGCCGCGGCCGGGTAGGAGTCCGGCCGGCGGCGCGATCGTCGACTGACTCGCAAAGGAGCGTCCATGTCCCACCGCCCAGCGCTTGCCCTGCTCGCTGTGCTCAGCCTGATCGCCACCCCCGTCGCGCTTGCGGCCTGCGGCGGCTCCTCGCCGTCCTCGACATCGACTGCCGCGACCGAACAGCAGGCCGAAGTCAAGAACGCGGACTTCGCCAAGTGCCTGCGCGAACACGGCATCGACGCGACGGCCGCGACCGGACCTGGCGGCGAAGACGCCGTCCGAGTCCACAGCGCGGGCGGAGCCGCGAAGATGGAAGCGGCTCAGAACGCCTGCAAGAAGTACCAGCCCGCACCACGGAAGCTCAACCTCTCGCCGCAGGAAAAGGTGGAGCGCGCGGAAGCGGTCGAAAAGTTCGCCAAGTGCATGCGCGAACACGGCATCGAAGTGCACGCCTCGAGCTCGGAAGGACGGATCGCGATTCAGATCCACGGCAAGCCAGGCGCCGGTCCCAACCCCGAAAGCCCCGCGTTCCAGAAAGCGCAGCAATCCTGCCAGGGGCTGCTTCCCTTCAAGGGTAAGGGCGCGCCGCCCGCCAACCAACGCTCGGGCTCGCCCGGCAGCTCGTCCGCAGAAAGCGGCTTCGCGACCGGAGGCTGAGCCGTGGAGTCCTCGCGACGACGGCGCCTGCGCTGGCTGGCCGCCGGCGCGCTGGCGGTGGCTCTGGTCGCAGTGCTCGCACTGGTGCTGCCCAGCCGCGGCTCAGGCGCGCACCACGGCGCCGACACCGGCGTGCCGGCCGGCGACACGACAGCGAACGTCACCCGGCGCACGTTGTCTGAAAGCTCGACCGTCGACGGCACGCTCGGCTACGGCGCGACGCTCGAACTGTACGACCGGCTGGGCGGGACCTTCACGTGGCTGCCTGCCGTCGGTGCAGTGATCGGCCACGGCGGCACGCTGTGGCGGATCAACGACACGCCCGTCGTGCTGATGTACGGCTCGGTGCCGGCCTACCGCGCGCTCAAGCAGGGCGTCAGCGATGGCCCCGACGTCACCGAGCTCAACCAGAACCTGATCGACCTGGGCTTCGACCCCTACGGCGCGATCGCCGACGACGAATCCTTCGACGAAGCCACGGCCGCCGCTGTCAAGCGCTGGCAAAAGGCCGAGGGGCTGGCACAGACCGGCGAAGTCGAGCTCGGTCGGATCGTCTTCGCGCCCAGCGCGCGGCGGGTGACCGACGTCAAGGTCACCCTCGGGCAGGACCCGCCCGGCAAGAGCTCCACCGACGAAGGCGAGAAAAAACCTGGCAAAGGGCCCGCCAAAGATGGCGGCGATCAAAATTCGCCCGCTGCGGAATCGGGCACGGGCGCCGGTGAGGTCGCGCTCACCACGACCTCGACACAGCAGATCGTCCAGCTGAAGGTGAAGCCCGAACAGCAGCGGCTGGCGCGACTCGGCGAGCGCGTCACGGTGCAGCTGCCCGATGACGGCGAGGCCTCCGGCGAGGTCACTGAAATCGGCACGGTCGCGAGCGAATCCAGCGGCGCTGGCGACGAAGCCAAGGGCAGCCCCGGCGGCGAAAGCGGCGAATCGACGATCCCCGTGACGATCACGCTCGACCGCCATGTCGCCCATCTCGACGAGGCGCCGGTCAGCGTCGAACTGGTCAAGAGCGTCCGCCACGACGTGCTGAGCGTCCCCGCCACCGCCCTGATCGCCACCGCCGGCGGCGGCTATGCCGTCGAAGGCCTCGAACAGGGCCGGCGCGCAGCAGTGCCCGTCACGCCGGGGATGTTCGCCGCCGGCTACGTCCAGGTCGAAGGCGCGGGCGTCCACGAAGGCATGACCGTGATCGAGTCACAGTGACCGCGGTGCTCGAGCTGTCCGGCGTCGTCAAGCGTTATGCGGGCGGCGTCGACGCGCTGCGGGGCGTCGACCTGACCATCGAAGACGGCGAGCTTTGCGCGATCGTCGGGCCCTCCGGCTCGGGCAAGTCGACGCTGCTGCACATCATGGGCACGCTCGAACGGGCCACCAGCGGGGTCGTGCGGATCGCAGGGGTCGACGTCGCGCGCGCGTCCGACCGCGACCTCGCCGCGCTGAGAGCGCGTCGCATCGGCTTCGTCTTCCAACAGTTTCACCTGCTGGATGCCGACAGCGCACTGGAGAACGTCGCCAACGGCCTCCTCTACACCGGTACCCCCGTCCGCGAGCGCCGGCGTGCGGCGGCCGCGGCGCTCGAGCGCGTCGGGCTCAGCCATCGCATGCGTCAGATCTCGGCGCTGCTGTCCGGGGGCGAGCGGCAGCGCGTGGCGATCGCCCGCGCGCTCGTCAGCTCGCCGGCGATCGTCCTCGCCGACGAGCCGACCGGCAACCTCGACACGCGCAACGGCCACGAGATCCTCGAGCTGCTGCGCACGCTCAACGGGCACGGCACGACCGTGCTCGTGATCACGCACGACCGCGAGATCGCCGCCACGCTGCCCAGGCGCGTCGAGCTGCGCGACGGCCGCCTGATCGATGATGGCGCTTGAGCTCGCGCCCAGCCGCCTGCTGGCGGGCGACGTGCTGCGGGTGGCCAGCGTCGGCTTGCGCACGCGTCGCCTACGTGCGGCACTGTCGGCGCTCGGGGTGGCGATCGGCATCGCCGCGATGGTCGCCGTGCTCGGCGTATCGGACTCGAGCAAGGCCGGCCTAGTCGCCGAGCTGAACGCACTGGGCACCAACCTGCTGACGGTCACGCCCGGAGAAACATTCCTCGGCGAAGCGGCCAAGCTGCCCGAAGCGGCCGTCAGGGACGTGCGCAACCTGCGCAGCGTGGACTCGGCAGCAGCCGTGACGAGCGTGTCCGGCGCGACGGCGCGGCGCAGCGGCTTCATCGAAGCAGCCGAAACGAACGGCATCGCTGTCGACGCCGCCGACCCGCAGCTCCTCGCCACGCTCGCGGGGAAGATGTTGCTCGGCCGCTTTCTCAACGCCGGCGACGAGCGCTATCCGCTGGTCGTGCTCGGCCTCGTCGCCGCCCAGCGGCTAGGCGTCGAGCGGTTGTCCGCCGACGGGCGGCCGCTGCAGGTGCTGATCGAGGGCACCTGGTTCACGGTTGCGGGTGTCATCGGGCCGCTGCCGCTGGCGCCTGAAATCGAACGCGCCGCGCTGATCGGCTACCCGGTCGCCAAGCACCTGTTCGCCACCACCCGTCACGCCACCATGCTGTACGTGCGCGCGGATCCGGAACGCGTGGCTGAGGCCGACTCGCTGCTCGGCGCCGCCGCCAACCCGCAGAACCCCGAACAGACCAAGGTCAGCCGGCCATCAAGCGCGCTGCAGGCCCGCGCCGACGCGCAGAGCACCTTGACCGCGGTGTTCCTCGGTCTCGGCGCCGTGGCACTGCTCGTGGGCGGCGTCGGCATTGCCAACGTGATGGTGATCTCCGTGCTCGAGCGCCGTCCCGAGATCGGCCTGCGCCGCGCGCTCGGAGCGCGCGCTGTCCACATCGGCGTGCAGTTCCTCGGCGAGTCGATCCTGCTGTCGCTGATCGGCGGCTGCGCCGGGATCGCCCTGGGTGCGGGCGCCACGGCCGTCTACGCCTCGACCCAGGGCTGGATCGTGGTCGTGCCGACGCTGTCGGTGGTTGGCGCAGCGGTGATCGCTGTCGCGCTCGGCGCGCTCGCCGGGCTGTATCCGGCCGTGCGAGCCGCGCGCCTCGCGCCGGCGGCGGCGCTGCGAAGCGTGTGAGAAGCGCGCGCGCCGGTGGCTAGATTGAGTGGTGTGGCAAAGACATGGATTTTGGACACCGAGACGAAGGGCACCGGCGCGCACATCGCGCCCTTGAAGGACGGTAGCCCGCGCCCGGAGCGCGAGCTGGCGACCGTGACGTTCGAGCGACCGGCCAGACCGGTCGAGGAGCCCGCGCCGCCGGCGCCACGCGTGTTCAAGGTGGTCGACGTGGTGAGCACGCGGGTGCTCGCGGAGGGTGCCGACACGCGCGAGACGTTGGCGCTGCTCGCGGGCATGCGAAGCGTGGTCGACGCCCGCATCTACGTTTGGGCGCCCGGCTCCGATCGTTGGCGCCTATTGAGCATCGCCGAGCAACGGGCGTTGTGGCAGCTTCGTAACCGCGCGTCGAGCGCCGATGAAGCAGCGACAACGCCCGGGAAGATAGTTGCGTAGACAACTAAATCTTGTTATGGTGCTCGCGTGGAACTAGGGCTCGCGACCTTCGCTGACCTCGCCAGTGGTGTCAGTCCGCGCCAGCGGATGGACGAGCTGATGGAGGAGGTCGAGCTCGCCGACCAGCTCGGGCTCGACGTGTTCGGCATCGGCGAGCACCACCGGCCCGACTTTCTCGTCTCCTCGCCCGCCGTGGTGCTCGCCGCGGCCGCCGTCAAGACCGAGCGGATCCGCCTCTCGAGTGCCGTCACGGTGCTCAGCTCGGCCGACCCGGTACGCGTCTTCCAGGAGTTCGCCGAGGTGGACCTGCTGTCGAACGGACGCGCAGAGATCATGGCCGGGCGCGGGTCGTTCATCGAGTCCTTTCCGCTGTTCGGCTACGACCTCGACGACTACGACGACCTGTACGCCGAGAAGCTCGAGCTGTTGCTGGCACTGCGCGAACAGACGAACGTGACCTGGTCCGGGCGCCACCGCCCACCGCTCGTGGACGCCGGCGTGTGGCCGCGCCCGGTGCAGGAGCGCCTGCCGGTGTGGGTGGCGGTCGGCGGCTCCCCGCAATCGGTCGTCAGGGCGGGAACGCTTGGCCTGCCGCTCACGCTTGCGATCATCGGCGGCCAGCCCGAGCGCTTCGTGCCGCTGGTGGAGCTCTACCGCGAGACCGCCGCGACGGCCGGCCACGACTCCGCTGCGACGCGTGTCGCGATCAACACGCACGCGTTCGTCGGCGACACCATGGCGCAGGCCGACTCGGCCTTCGCCGCCGCGTATCTGGCGATGATGAACCGCATCGGCCGCGAGCGTGGCTGGCCGCCGTCCGGACAACCGGAGTACGAAGCGTTGCGCTCGCCGCGCGGCGCGCTCGCCGTCGGCTCGCCCGAGCAGGTCGCCGAGAAGATCCTCTACGAGCACGAGCCTTCGGCCACGACCGCTACATCGGCCAGATGAGCGTCGGCGCGGTGGCCCATCGCGACGTGCTGCATTCGATGGAGCTGTTCGGAACGAAGGTCGCGCCGCTCGTGCGCGAGGAGCTGGCGCGCCGCGAAACGCCCGCCGCCGTGAGCACCGTGCAATAAGCTTCGCGCCGATGAAGCGCAGCGGCTGGCGCGTGATCACCGCATACGGGCTTGTGTGTGCAGCGACGCAGGTGCTGTGGCTCACCTACGCGGCGATCACGACCGAAACGGCGAGGCGCTACGGCGTCTCGGTCAGCGCGGTCGGTTGGCTCGCCGAGATCTTCCCGCTGCTGTACGTCGTGCTCGCGATTCCCGCCGGGATGCTGCTCGATCGCTGGTTTCGCCCGGCGCTCGCCGGCGGCGCTGCGCTCGTCGCGCTCGGCGGCGTCGTGCGCCTCGGCGGCGATACGTTCGCGTGGGCGATGGCCGGCCAGGTGCTGGTCGCTGTCGCCCAGCCGGTCGTTCTCAGCGCGGTCAGCAAGCTCGCCGGCGAGTATCTGCCACCAGAGGAGCGCGCCGGTGGCATCGCGCTGGGCTCGGCCGGCAACTTCGTCGGGATGCTGCTCGCGCTCCTGCTCGGACCGACGCTCGGTGCGCACGGCCAGCTCGAACGCCTGCTGGTCGTCGAGGCCGCGCTCGCCGTGATCGCAGCGCTCGCGCTGGTGATCGCGCTGCGCCGCCCCGGACACGCCAGCGACGAGCACGCCGCGATCGAGGGCAGCGCCGCACGCGCGCTGTGGCGGCTCGCGCCGATGCGCACGCTGTGCGGGCTCGTGTTCCTCGGCTTCGGCATCTTCGTCGCGCTGGCGACATGGCTACAGACGCTGCTGCACCCGTCGGGCGTCTCGGAAACCGCAGCCGGAGCGCTGCTGGTCGGGATGGTGGTCGCCGGGATCGTCGGCTGCGCGGTGCTGCCGCCGGTCATCGCCAGACGCCACGACGAGCGCCGCTACATGCGCACCACCGTGCTCGTCGCCTGTCTCGGCTGCGTCGCGCTCGGCGTCACGCCTTGGCTCGGCGTGCGCGCGCTCGCACTCGCCGCGATGGGCTTCGTGCTGCTGCCGGCGCTGCCGGTGATCCTCACCGCCGCGGAGCTGCTGGCCGGCGCGGCGGCCGGCACCGCCGGCGCGATCGTGTGGATGGCGGGGAACCTCGGCGGCCTGGTCGTGGCGCTGCTCGTGCAGGTGCTCGTCCACGAGCCGCTCGCCGCCTTCCTGGCGATGGCAGCGGTGGCGCTGCTGGGCCTGCCGCTCGCTGCGCGGCTGAGCTCGCCTGGAACGGTCGAGCGCGCTGGCGAGCCCGCGACGGCCGGCGCCGGCTGAAACTGCCCTCGAGCGAGCGCCTTGGCGGGATGTAAAGTCGATCATCGTGAACGGCGCCACCGCAGCCTCACAGGAGTCGGTCGACTGGGCCGCCTGGCACGCGGGCTACGACACCCCGGACTCGGAGCTCGGGCGGCGTCTCGCGCTCGTGCAGGCACAGCTGCGCGACGTCCTCGACCGTGCCGCGCCCGGCCCGATCCGGGTGATCAGCATGTGCGCTGGCCAGGGGCACGACGTGATCGGCGTCCTCGCTGAGCATCCGCGGCGCGCTGAGGTCAGCGCGCGTTTGGTGGAGCTCGACGCGCAGAACGTCGAGCTGGCGCAGCACGCCGCCGCCGCTGCCGGCCTCGACGCGGTCGAAGCCGTCGCCGCGGACGCGTCGCTGACCGACGCCTACATCGGTGCGGCCCCCGCGGACGTGATCCTCCTGTGCGGCGTGCTCGGCAACATCTCGGAGCGGGACATCGTCAACACGATTGAGCAGCTCGGGCAGCTGTGCGCTGCGGGCGCGAGCGTGATCTGGACCCGCCACCGCCGCCCCCCCGATCTCGTCCCATCGATTCGCGCGACGTTCGAACGTTGCGGCTTCGATGAGCTCGCGTTCGCGGAAGCGCCGCCGTTCGGCGTGGGCGTAAACCGACTGCTGGTGGCGCCGCAGCCGCTGCAGCCCAGCGCGCGGCTGTTCAACTTCATCGGCTACGAGGCGCTGTGGCCTCACCTCGAACCCGGCGAGCGCGCCGCCCTGGGCGCGCTGTTTCGCCCCGACTGCTCGCTCGTGGAGCTCGTCGAAGCCGTGCGCGCGCTGCCCACCGGACTCCCCAGCCAGGCGACCGTCGAGAGCATGCTGCTCGAGGCCCGCGGCACCGCAGCGACCAAGCACCTGTTTCTCGGGCAGGTGCTTGCGCGGCGCTTTCCCGAGACCGAGCCAGCGCTCGTTCACCGCGTCTACAGGCTCGATCGCGCCCGCGCGCTCGAGTTGTTCGGCGTCGCCGTCGCCGCGACGGTGCCGGCCGACGGGCTCACAGACGTCCACCGCTACCTCGCCGTCACGCTGGGCGAGCACCGCGTCAGCCTCGACGCAACGGTCCCGGGCTCCGCCTGGGACGGCCTTTCGCCGCTCGAGCCGGTCTGCGGACCGGGATCCGACTTCGCGACCGGCGCCGACCCCGACGGCGCGATGGCAGCGCTCGTGCGCGGGCACTGCGACGCCGCCGCGCGCGCGCCGTTCCTGGCGGCGTTGGCTGCGTTGGGCGGGCCTGCAGCCAGCGCATAGCCGTCCTTGGCCGCTCAGCCCGCGATCTCCTCCGCCGAGCCGGGCGCTTTGGCCGTCGGCGCCCACGTCACATCCATGCGCACGCGCACGCGCGTGAGCACCTGTGCGAGCTCGGGAGCGAAGGCGAGGCCGAACAGGAAGCTCGCGACGACGCCGGTCATGTCGTAGGGCAGGCCCTGACCGGCGACGGCGAGGAACGCGGCCGGGGTGTGGACGGCGCCCAGCGTCCACGTGTACAGGTCCATGATCTCCCCGGCGAAGAGCGCCGCCAGCGCACAGGCGAGCGCGAGCGACAGGCGCCCGACGCGCCCGCGAGTCAGCGCTCCGAGCGCGGCGCCGGCGAGACCGACCATGCCCCATGCCGCCATCTGCCATGGCGTATACGGACCCTGGCCGAGCATGAAGTTGGACACCAGCATCCCCAGTGCGCCGACGGTGAAGCCCGGCAGCGGGCCGAGCGCGTAGCCGACGACGAACGTCATCGCGGTGATCGGCTTGACGTCGGGCAGCGCGACGAAGGCATCGCGGCCGAGCGCCGTCAGCGCTGCCATGACCGCGACAACCGCCGCCATCCGCGCCGACGGGCGCTTGCGCTCGTAGGCGAGCCAGCCGATGCCGAGCACGACGCCGACCACGACGAAGGATGCGATCGGCCAGCTCATCGAGCGGCTCCAGGGAGGATCGCCGCCGCGCTTGGCTCGCCGTCAAGCGCCTGCTGGGCGGGGTCCGTGCGGGCGCGCAGCAGCTCCGCTCCCTGCTCCGGCAGCAGCGCCCCCTCGGCGCCTGAGAGGATGCGGGCGGTCTCGGTGGCGAAGTACCAGCCGCCGGCGAGCAGCTCGGCGGCCGTGTCGTCGGCGATCACCCTGCCGTCGGCCATCAGCACCGCGCGATCGGCACAGGCAGCCGCGAACTCGGGGTCGTGCGTGGCGACGATCACGGCCTGCCCCTGCTCGGCGCGGCGGCGCAGCTCCTGCGCCAGCTCGGCCTTGGCTTCGCGGTCCATGCCACGGGTCGGCTCATCGAGCGCGAGCACCGCCGGTGCTTCACCGGAGCCGGTGACGATCGCGAGCGCCAGCCGCTGGCGCTCGCCGCCTGAGAGGTCGCGCGGGTGCTGCTGCGCCAGCTCGGCCAGGCCGACCGCCGCCAGCGCCTGCGGCGGCGCCTCGTCGGCGACGCGGTCGTGCACGAAGTAGTCGCCCGGGTTCTGCAACAGCAACGCGATCCTGCCGGCGTGCGCGACGCGTCCCCTGGTTGGCTCGAGCAGGCCCGCCGCGTGGCGCAGCAGCGTCGACTTGCCGGCGCCGTTTCTACCCATCAGGGCGATGCTCTCCCCCGGCTGCACGCGCAGCGTGACGCCGCGCAGGATCGCTGGTCCGCGCTGCAGCTCGTGCCATACGCCGGAGAACTCGAGGGCCGCCGCTGGCGTCACCGTTCGGCGCGCCTTCGCTTTCCGTTTGGGCCGGTCGGCCGGCTGCGGCGGGACCCCCTCCTCTCCCAGCAGGCCGTGCGCGCGCAGCGTTGCGCGCGCCGCTCTGACGCCCGTCGGGGCGGGCTGCAGGCCGGTGAGCCCGAACAGCTTGGCGGCCGGCGTCTGCAGCGCCGGTGAGCGCTCGGCGGCCCAGGCGAGGAATCCGTGGGGGTCGCTGTCACAGCCGACGCGTCCGCGCTCCATCGCGATCACGCGATCGACCGACGACAGGCAGCGCTCGAGACGGTGCTCGGCCAGGACGATCGTCGTCTCCCACTCCTGGTTGAGCCTGCGCAGGAGGCCAATCAGCTCGTCGCCGGCGACCGGGTCGAGTTGGGAGGTGGGCTCGTCGAGCAACACGAGCCGCGGTCGCCCGGCGAGCGCAGCGCCGAGCGCCACGCGCTGCTTCTCACCCCCTGAGAGCTCGTTTGTCGTGCGATCGAGCAGCGCGTCGATCCCAAGCGCGAGCGCGACCTCCTCGACCCCGCGTGCGACCGCCGCCGCGCTGTGGCCGCGGTTCTCCAGCGCGAGCGCCAGCTCGGCGCGCACGCTGCTCATCACTAGCTGGGTCTCGGGGTCCTGAAACAGGACGCCCGCGTACGCGCCCAGGCGCGCCGGCCCGTGCTCGCGCGTGTCGAGACCTGCGAGCGTGACGCGGCCCGCGAAATGACCGCCGTGGAAGTGCGGCACGAGGCCGCAGGCGGCGCGCAGCAGCGTCGACTTCCCGTGTCCGGAGAGCCCCGCGAGCAGGCAGAACTCGCCCGGCTGGATCTCGATGTTGACCTCGCTCAGCGCCGGCGTGGGCGCCCCCGGATACTGATAGCTGACCTGCTCGAAGCACAGCAGCGGCGTGCTCATCAGTCGATTCCTCGGCGGTCGGTGAACGGCAGCACCACGGCTGCGATGAGGGCGGTGCTCAGCACGATTGTGCCGACGCCGACGGGAGCGTGAAGTTCCGGGTAGGCGTTGAAGCTCGCTGCTCCGGCGAGTCGTCCGCAGACGGCCAGCACGAGGATCGCCACAGCGGACGCGAGGAACGCGACGTCGTGGCGCGACCACGGACGCGCCATGCGCGGCGCGCGGCTCGCGCTCGCAAAGCCACGCACCTCGAGCGTGGCGGCGACGTCCATCGCGCGATCGAGCGAGCCGCTGACGACCGCGCGCAGCAATGCCACACGGCCGCGCGTGCCGCGCGGCGGGCCGGCGGGGCGGGTCCGCTGCGCCTCCGCGAGCCGCTGGGCATCGGCGGCGAGCACGGGGATCATGCGCGTCGCCAGCGATGCCGTGAGCGCCGAGCGAAACGACAGCCGTCGCAGGATCCGCAGCAGCTCGTCGGGATCGACCGCGAGGCTCGCGAGCGTCGTGATCACGATCAGCAGCGTCACCTTCAGCGCGATCACCGCGCCATACACCAGCGCCTCGACCGTCAGGTTTCCCTGACCGAATGGGCCGAGGTCGCCGAGTCGTGCGAATACGGTGACACCCTCCCGAGATACGAGCACGTTGACGAGGACGATCGGCAGCCACACGATCGCGCCTCTGCGCAGCGAGCGCAGCAGCGGGCGTCCGACGCCGGCGCCGGCGCCCGCCCACAGAACGGCCGCGAGCAACGCGAGCAGAACCAGCGGGTGAAACAGCAGCAGCGTCGCGATCGATAGCGCCGCCACCCACAGCGCCGCCACGCCGGCACGGGTTGCGTGCAGAGGGCTCGGCAAGCGGCGGTAGAACAGCGCCGTTGGCTTCATCCGCTCGGCTTCCGATCCGGTAGCGCGATCGCGCCGGCAGGGCCAACCGCGACCGCGAAGCGATTCTGCAGCGTGCGCTCGTCAAACGCACGCGCCGCGATCTCGACACCGTCGCCGTCGGTGCCCGTGACGAGCCACACCGGCGGGTCCTGCGTGTGGCGGGTCGCCGCGATCAGGCCCGCGCCGCCGCGCAGGGTTTGGACCGAGCCGCCGGCCTGGTCGAGCAGCGTCAGCTCCCCCCCACCGCTGGAGAAGCGTGCGTACACGCCACTGGCGCGCGGCCCGTGTTCGAGGCTTTGCGCGCCGAGATCGCCGCCGATCGCGGTCCACGGCGCAACGAGCACGCGCAGCGATTGCGGTGCGCCGGCTCGCGCGATCGTTGTCGTCGAGGCGGCGATGTCGAGCGCGCGCAGGCGCGCGGCGACCGTGCGACAGGCGTAGCCCGAGACGGACGCGCATTCGACGCGCACCGGCAGACGCTTGCCTTCGATCCCGTTCAGGAACGGCTCGGGGAACGAGCCGACGACGGCAGGGACCGTCTCCGTCTGGCTCCAGTCGTGCCGGTCCCACCAGATGCGATCGCCCGAGTGCACGTTCGTCGCATCCGCTCCCTTGGTCGCTTCGACGCCGTTGACGTAATAGAACCAGTCGACGGGCTGCCCCGCTTCCTGCCCTGTGGAGAGCCCGCCGACGCTCTCCACGAAGCCGCCACCGTCGCTCGTGGCGACGGGGTAGTTGCGCTGCAGCAGGCTCATCGCTGTCTCCTGACCGTGCACCTTCAGTGGATCGGCGGCGTGCAGCACGCGGGCGCCGAAGCCGCTGGTGACGACCAGCGTGACGGCGTTCGGCGTCGGTCCGGCGCCGAGGCCGCAACCCGCGAGCGCAACGGCGCCGAGCACGCCAACGAACGAGATCCTGGCAAGCCTCATCGCCGCTTCTGTACGTACACGAGCTGGCCGTTGCTGAGCCGGTAGACCGTGCCGACGGGCTGGCCGTGCCCGCTCGCAGTGGGCGCACCAGCCGGCGAGGGAAGCGTCTGCGTGTGCTGCGGAGTCGATGTCGTTCGCTTCTGCAATGTGTGCTTGGCGTCGTTGAGCGTCAGGCCAAGCCCCGCGATCAGGAAAGCGACAGCGAGGACGATGCCGATGTCGAACAGGTTGACGAGGCCTTCCAGCGGGTCGCCGACGGCCTCCCTCGTCCCGCTGTGCCGGCCGAGCCCCGTGTAGCGGGTCATCGTCGACTCTCAGGCAGTGGCGGTGTCACCGGCTGGCCGGCACCCGTAACGGCGATCGGGCGAACTGGCGGGACAGGTATCGGCGGCTGGCGCTGGACGGGCTGCTCACCCGGAGCGACGGTGGCGCGCTCGAGGGCGGTGAGGTCTTCGCTGTACATACGCGTGCGGGTCAGCGTCAGCGCGAACGCGACGGTGCCGACGAGCAGTCCGATCGTGGTGGCCGCGAACGCCGTCCGCAGATCCGTCGCCAACGTCGACACGTCGCCGTGCCCGAGCGCCGCGAGACCTGGCGCGAGCGGGATCAGCGTGCCCATCAGACCGAGCGCGGGCCCGGCGCGCACGAGGATGCGGGTGCGCTCGAGGCGCCGCTCGACGGCGAGCTCGTAGTCGGCCAGCGCGTACTCGACGCCTGCGTTGTCGCCGGCCATGATCGCGCGCGCAATCTGCACGAGCGCATCCGCCGCGAAGGCGCTGGGGGCGCGGCGCGAGAGCGCGGCGGCCTGTGCGGGGTCAGCGATCACCTGCCGCACGAGGACGCGCAGCGAACCCCGACCCGCCCGCCAACGAGTCCACAGCTCCATCGCGAAGCGGCCGGTTTCCAGGGCACAGATGAGCAGCACGAGCAGCGCCAGCACCAGCACCGGGGTGCGCAGTGCCGAGGCGATCCGCGCGAGCGCTTCGGCGATGCTATCCGTGGCGAGCGGCGTGCTCACATAATCACCTCGGGACGCCTTCGCTCCAACAGTGAGCCAACCAGGATCAGCGCGACGATCAGGCCGGCGAACGCGATCGCCAGCCCCTGTGTGGGGTTTTCATCCGCGCCGGCGCTGCGCAGGCCCGGCGCGCCGGCTTGAACGGCCGGCGTGTCGTCTGAGGCGTTGATGACCAGGCCCGTGACGGCTGCGCCCGAGCCACCGGACGAGTCGCCCGCCGCCGCGTGTGAGGTCGCTGCGGCTCGTGCTTCACCGCGGTGTCGTGGGTGGCGTCGAGTCGACGCCGCAGGTTCGACGACACCGGATGCCGCGATCGTCAGCGCGTCGGTCGCCGGGTGTGGATCGGGCTCCCGACCATGTCTGGAGGTCGTCCTGCCGTTATGCCGCCGCGCGGCCTGCAGTTGCCTCGCTCCCCCGGGGGTGTCGCCCAGGCTCTGCGGCTGGGGTCGGCTGAACAGCGGGGCGCCGTCGCCGCCGCCGCCAGCGGTCACGCCGGTGGCGCTTGCGGAGGGGACGCTGCTCGAAACCTGCAGAGGGTCGAAAGGGGGCGGCAGCGGCCAACCGGCGAACGCGGGAGCGGCATAGGCGGTCATCCACACCGGTTCTTCATCGCTGCCCACCTTCCACTGGATGCTCCCGTTCGCGCGCTGCAGCGATTCGAGGTAGTCAAGTGGTTCCTTGCCCGAGCTCTTTTGCTTCCAGGTTTCGGGGTTTTCGCCTGCCGACCAGATCGCCTGGACGACCCAGGACGTCGAGGCACTGTCCGATTCTGGTTTGGCGCCGGCCACGGATTCGGGGAAGCCTCCGTCGGGGTCTTGGGCACCGCGAAGGTATTCGAACGCCTTTCGCTGCGCTTCGCTGTTATGCACGCCGGCGGCATTCAGCGCCTCGATCGCGGCGGCGGTGATATCGATGTTGCCTTCGGCGCCCTGTGTCAGTGGCCAGCTGCCGTCGCTCGAGTTCTGGTCTCTCTCGAGCCATTCCACCGCGCCGCTGATCGCTTCCTGGACAGCCGGTTCCCGGATCGGACTGAGCGCGATGATCGCGAAGATGGTGTCGTTCACGCCTGGCGTGCCGTCTCCTTGGTCGTGAGCGAAGCCTCCGTTGGGGAGCTTGCGGTTGAGAATCGCCTGCACGAGGTTCACACCACCGAAGTCCTGAGGCGAGGTACCCGCGGCGTCGATGACCATCAACACGCGCTCGAAGTTGGTCGTTTCCGACAGTTCGCCAGTGTGTTCGCTCAGGTAGGTATAGGCGCTCGCACCGTCGGACTGGGACTGGTTCTGTGGGTTGATGCCGGCCGCGGCGAGCGCGATCGACACCCAAGCGGTGACCTCCGGATTGGAAGCTTCTCCGGCGTCACCGTTTGCAGTGAAACCACCGTCGCTATTCTGCGCGCTCTCCAGAAACCGCACCGTGCTGTCGAGCCGCGTCGCGTTGGCTTCGCCCTCTGGCGCCGCGAGCGCCGGAACCGCCATGCAGGCGATCAGCAGCGCAACGAGCGCGAGGCTCAGCGCCCACGACCGCGGCACGCCACGCGGCGCTCTAGCGTTCGACGGCCACGCCATCGAGATCGACCGTTCCCTTCAGCACCAGCAGGCTGACCTGCCCTGCCTTCGAGCGCTGCTGCGCCGTGATCTGGCGCAGCGCGCTCGCGCCACCTGCTGCGATCGCGAACACCTGACGGTGGGAGCCCGTGCGGACTTCGACCCTCGCCGCCGCGGGCGTGGCGCGCATCAGGAAGACGGGCCGACCGGCGGCGAGCGTCGCCGAGACCGCCGCACCGGCGCCGGCACGGCTTGTGCTCCCGAGCCAGGCTCCGGCCTGCTGCACCTGACGCCAGCGTCCGCGGTAGCGCAGCCCGCTCCAGCGAACGCCGTAAGGCACGACCACCTTGCCAATCTGCATGGTCGAGTTGCGACCCAAGGCATCGGTGAACGTGATCTGAAGCTCATAGAACGCTCCGGGAGGCAGCTTCACCAGCGTCGAGCTCGAGCCCGCGCCTCCCGTTGCCCTCACAACCTCGCCGGCGCCCGCGACCCCGAGCAGCCGCGAGGCGATCGTCCACGAGCTCAGATCCGAGGCCGCTTCGAGGATCCGCCAACTGACGCCCACGAGCCCACGCTCGACACCGAGGCCGTCCAGGTGGAGCGCCTGCACGAGCAGTGGGCTGGTGTCGCGACTGCCCAGGACCGCTTGCGAGCCGGTGAGGGACGTCGTGCCTGTGGTTGCGCCCGGAGCCGGAACTTCGCCCCCACCGCCTGGCGGCGGACTCTGCGGTTCGGCGTAGGGCCCGATCGTCGCGAGCGCCAGCAGCGCATCCGTCGTCGGTGCGCGCGCTTCGGAGAACTTGCCGTGGGCGTTGCTGGATCCGACACCGGAGACGAGTGCTTTGCGCAGGGCAGCTTCATTGGACAGGAACGCCCCGATCACATCTTCGGCAGGTGTGTGTTCACCCGTTTCGGGGTTTCCGGTGCCCGCGTATTCGGCCGTCACCTGATAGCGGGAGACCCACTTCGCGGCGGCTTCGGCCGCCGCCCGGTGGCCGCTGAGCGCCAGGCCGACCGCGCCGAGCGCGGTTGATTTGACGCTCGGGTTATAGATGGCTTCGGAGCTCTGCTCTTCGCGGACACCACCGCCGGCTTCCTCGATGCTTTCCAGGTAGCGGCCCGCCGCGCCGATGGCTGCATCGATCCTTTCGAGTCGACTCGCGCCGAGGACCGCCGCGCCCTGTTCGCGCGCTGCGGCGAGCGCTTCGAGCGCTTCCGTGCTGGCGGCGGTCGTGGTTTCCCAACTGCCGGTTGCTGCGTTCTGTTCGGCGAGGATCAGATCGGCGGTCTTGAGATCCTTTTCAGAGAGCGTGCCGGTGCGCGCGAGCGCCAGCACCGTTGGCGCCGTCACTTCGACGTCCTTGCTGTGACTCCCTTCACTCTTGACTTCGCCGGTCTTGGCGACCATTTCTTCCAGTTCGCCGCGCAGGTCGCGGCCGGCGAAGCTGGATGGGTTCTGCCCGAGCGCCTGCAGTCCCAACACTGCGAGCGCGAAGCGTTCTGGATACTTTTCTTTGCTGTTGGCGAGTTCGCGCAGCGGACAGCCTTCGACCGGCGCGTGTTTCACTTCACAGCTCCGAGCGAGCCAGCCCGTGATCGGTTTTATTTCCGCTGGCTCCAAGCCGGCGCGCGCTAGCGCGATCACTCCGGGGAGCACTTCTTCGGCGTCAGGGTGTTCTGCAGCGTTCTTCACTTCGAGTTCATCCGCGAGTTCCGCCGTTTCGTCAAGCGTCTTTGTCAGCCATTCGCGTGCGAGCGCGGCCGGGATCACCGACGATTCCTGCGCCGGCGGCAGGCTGAACGACGACGGTCCGCTGCCGTCCATCGGCGTGATCCGCGGCGCATGCCCGCCGCCAAAAGACCAGCCTTGGACGGAGTTGACCGGCGCGGCGCTCTGCGGGCTCTTGGCGCCGACGCCGCTGAATCCCCAGCTACCGCCGGGCTTACCGCGCCAATAGGACCAGTAGGCGCCACTGCCGGGCGTGCTTTCGCACGCCGTTTCCGCAGACGTGGGCTCGCCGTCGATGCGGCAGATGAAGGCGAGCCCGTAGCCCAGGGTGCCTTCGAGCTCGAAGCCGGCGTTCTGCAGCGCTTCGACGCCGTCCGCCTGCGCTCCCGGCGCGCAGCCCACGTAGATCTTGCCGGTGCCGATCTTCTGATCGTCGACGATCACGGTGACGCCCGTGTTCGGTTCGCACGGTTCCCAGCGTTCGATCAGCGCCGGTTCCGGGTTGGGAACGTTCGCCGCGGCCGCGCCGGGCGCGCGCACGGCGAAGGCGAGCAGGACCAGTAGGACCGGCAGGCTGCAAGCGCACAGCAAAGCGGCGCCCGGGAGCGGGCATCGTGCTCGTTCCCGGGCGCCGGCCATGCCTACGGCAGTCCCACCAGGCGCGGATAGCTGGTTGCGTACAGGCCGATGATGGCCTGTGTGGTCGCGAGCACTTCGGGCGGGCCGCTTTCGGTGCAGGAGGGCAGGCCGGATTCACCGGCGGGCTGCGCTTCGACGATGCCTCCCAGCCACTTCTCGACTTTGCCCAGGGAAGCATTGCCCTCGACGTCCGCCATGATCGCGAGCGAGGTGCTGTTGACGCTCGGGAAGATCACCGACGATTCTTCGAAGCTGCAGTAGTTCTCCCAGTAGCGCGAGCTCTTGCGCTGCTTCTTCAACCACTTCAGGGCCGCTGCTGCCGCCGTTTTCGATTCGCTCGTCCCATCGGCTACGAGCGCCTGTACGGCAGCGCCGGTGGAATCGACTTCGACCGCGTTTTCGTTTTCACTTTCGTTTTCGAACGGCGGCTCGTCGTTGCACGTGTTGGGCGCCAAGCCCATCGTCGAGCGAAACGCACCGTTCAGCGTCTTCGGCTTCTTCACAGAACACTGCTGGCCGCGCAGGTACGCCGCGCCCGCTTCGACCCACGCTTTCAGGTTCGGTTTGCTGGTGCAGTCGACTTCGCAGGCCTTCAACGCGATCACCGCGTAGGACTGGCCGGTGACGTTGGAGAAGTTCGGCTGGTTCTTGTCGCTGAAGCGGCCGGCTTCGCTGCCGGAGGGAACCTGCAGACACTTGAGGTCGGCGATCAGGTTGCGCCCTTCGACGCTTTCGGGGTTGCCGCCCTGGGCCTCCACCACCAGCGCCAGCTTTGCGACCGCCCCGGCTGACAGCGCGTGCGTGGTCGTCGCGCACGGTTCGCTGCCGACGTAGGCGCTCTTGTTCGCGAGCACCCATTTGTATGTCGCTTCGCGCTGTGCGTTGAAGCTCGCGCCGGCGGCCTTGAACGCGAGCGAGCATTCGATCGTCTCGCCCACCGACTGTTCGCCGAACACTTCGCAGTAGGAGCCAGAGCCGGTCGGGTGCAGCTGCGAGGCGAGCCATTCGGTCGCCTTCGATCCAGGTGAGGCGCTGGCCGCGGCTGGTGCCACGAACGCAATCGCGGCGAGCGCCAACGGCGCCAGCCGACGGGTGATAGGTCGCATGAGATGGATCTCCTTCTGTTAGGGGGGCGGGGGCGTCGCCGTCCCGCTGCAGAAGCGAGAAAGGTCTCGACCCACCGCTCCATCGCGAGAGCAGGGTCCGTATGTCGGTGCCACCCGGTGAGTACTCGGACTCGGACCTGAAGGTCTGCTCGACCAGCTGTCCATACCGTTGCGCGTCAGTCCCGGATTCCCACCGGGTTCCCTCGGCCGCGTGGCGGCGCGGACCATAGCACTCGGCCGTGTTCAGCGACCGGAGGTGCGGCCCGGTTTTGCGGTTGACTAGGAGCAGGCTGAACCGATAGGACCTCCAGGAGGCCGCCCCGGCTCGCAGCATCCGCCGGGGCGGTCTCAGCTTGCCGGGCGCCGCGCGGTCACCGCCCACAGGCGATGGGGCACCGCGAGCGGATCGGCGGCGAAGCGCTCGCGCAGCATCGCGGTCAGCTCCCGCGAGCACGCCACCACGCCGTCCTCGTCCAGCGTGCCGGAGACCGGCGCGCTGGCACGTACGCGTCCCACCCACGCCTCGTGCGAGTAGCTCACGTCGAGGTCGAATGAGAACGTCTCGATCTCGCTGAAGCCCGCGCTCTGAAGGTCCATCAGCCACTGCGGGTAAAGGCCGGCGCGGCCGGCGAACGGCCACGTGGGCGTGTAGCGCAGGATGATCTCCTCGGTCGCGGCGACGACGTTGCCGGGGATCGGGATCCAGTCGAAGTGCGCGATCAGCGCACGTCCGTCCGGCACGAGCAGGCGCGCCACCTCACGGGCGGCGGCCGCACGATCGAACCAGTGCCAGCACTGTCCGGCGCTGACCAGCTCGAACGCGGCGCTCGGCAGGCCGGTGGCCTCGGCCGGCGCCTGCGCGTAGGTGACCTCGACGCCGTGCTCGCCGTCCAGCCGCCGCGCCTGCTCCAGCAGCGGTGCGGCAATGTCCACGCCCGTGACCTCACAGCCGTAGCCGGCGAACAGGCGCGCGAGGCTGCCGGTACCGGTGCCCAGGTCGACGACACGGGCCCCCCGGGTGGGCACCCCACGCGCGGCGAGCACGTCGAGCAGCTGCGCCGGGAAGCCTGCGCGATGCAGGGCGTAGTCCGATGCGGTCCGCCCGAAGTCCGCCGAGAAGCCGACCACGCCCGCCGCGTCCATCTCAGGCCAGCGCCGTCTGCTCGCTACCCGTATCGGGGTCGGCGTCTGCCTCCTCGCCCGCTGCCGGCACCTCCTCCTGCACGCCCTCGCGCAGCCACAGCAGCGCCACGACCGCGGCCGCCGCCATGATCGCGGCCATCACATACAGGACCGAGCGTGTGGCGTAGGCGAAGTCGAGCCGCACGTAGTGTGGAATCGACGCGGTGCTGCCGCTGCGCGACTGCGAGATATGGCCGGCGATCACGTGGGCATGCGCGGTCGTGAGCCCGCGCGCGACCAACGAGTCGGTGATCCGCGAGCGCGTCTGAGAGACGAGGATCGTGCCGAGGATCGCGAGCCCGAGGCTCGCCGAGTAGTTGCGCACGGTCTGCGTGATGCCGGTCGCCTCGCCGTAGGAGAGCCGTGATGCGCGGTTGACCGCGTCGGTGTTGGCGGGACCGAGCATCATCCCCATGCCGGCGCCCGCGAGGATGATGTCGATCTGCTGTGCGCCGAAGTCCAGGCCCGTGACCTTGCCCGCCCATAGATAGAAGCCGACCGCGCTCAGCGCGCAGCCGAGCACCACCGGGCGCTTGGCGCCGCGGCGGTCGAGCATGCGCCCGCCGATCTGGGCGGCGATCACGAAGCCGATGAAGAAGAAGAGGATGTAGAGCCCCGCCTCCGATGGCGTCTTGCCGAGCGCGATCTGCGCGTACTCGCTCGCGAAGAAGAACACCGGGATGAACACCAGCATCGAGATCGCGAGGATCACGTTCTCGACGAGGAATGGGCGCACGCGGAAGATGCTCACCTGGATCAGCGGCGAGTCCTACCCATCTCGAAGCGGTAGAAGATGACGAGCAGCACGGCGCCGACGGCGATGCACAGCCCTGTCGCGGGATCGCCCCAGCCCCAGATCGCGGACTGCTGGAAGCCGAACACGCTCAGCGCCACACCGCTCGCGATCAGGGCCAGCCCCGGCCAGTCCATGCGTGCCGCGCGGTACACCGTCCTCGGCCGCGAGACCGCGATCAGGATCAGCGCGATGATCGCGACCGGGATGTTCACCCAGAAGATCGCCCGCCACGTCCACTGCGTGAGATAGCCACCGAGGATCGGGCCGATCGCGGTCAGGCCGCCGGCGATGCCGAAGAAGACCGCGAGCGCGCGACCGCGTTCGCGCAGCTCGAAGGTCTGCACCACGATCGCGAGCGCGGCCGGGAACATGATCGCGCCGCCGGCGCCCTGGATCACCCTGAACGTCACGATCCAGGCCTGGGCGATGCTCCCTTTCGGGGTCAGTCCGCACATCGCCGAGGCGAGGGCGAAAATCACCACGCCGAGCGTCACCATGCGACGGTGACCGACGGTGTCCGCCAGGCGCCCGCCGAAGGCAAACAGCGCCGCCAGCGACAGCAGGTATGCGTTGATCGCCCACTGCACGCCGGTACTCGTCAGGCCGAGCTGCTTCTGCACTTCGGGCGCCGCGATCGAGACGATCGTCTGATCGATGAACGTCATCGCGACGGCGAAGATCATCGCCGCGAGAATCAGGTTGCGGGACCCCTGGCGCGGTGTCCCCACTTCGCTGCGCCCCACCGTCATCGCACGCATTTTGCTCTTTTCGCCACCGCGAGGTAGTCCGATGTCATGGCATTGACGCGCCCCGCCGCCACCACTACCGTGACGTGGGGATGTCCACCTCGCTCGACGCCTCGCGACGCAGCAGCGGTTCGCTGCCACCCGGGCCTAACACGCCACGAGCCGTGCAGGCGATGGAGCGCGTGTGGCGCTACGCGCAGTTCAGCGACCGCGGCCACGAGCGCTACGGGGACACTTTCAGCGTCCGCATCGGCACCTCGCCGAGCGCCGTCCTGACCCGTGACCGCGACGTGATCCGGCGGCTGTACACGGGCGACCCGCTGGGCAAGCGCCACGGCAACGACCTGCTGAGCACGTTCCTCGGCGCGCAGTCGGTGCTGATGCTCGAGCCACCCGAGCACCTGATGCGGCGCAAGATGCTGCTGCCGCCGTTCCACGGCGAGCGCGTCCAGTCCTACGCGCGGCTGATGCAGCGACTGGCGGCGGACGAGCTCGACCGCCTGCGCCCGGGCGAAGTCGTGAAGCTGCAGCCGATCGCGCAGGCGCTGACGCTCGACGTAATCCTGCAGGCGGTGTTCGGCGTCTCCGATGCGGCGACGCGCAAACGCCTGCGGGAGATCTTCGACCAGCTGAACACGCCGCTGAACAGCCTCGCGCTGTTCGTGCCCCAGCTCACGCGCCGCTCGCGCTGGAACCTGCTGTCGCGGCGTTCGTGGCGACTGAAAGACGAACTCGACGCGCTGCTGTTCGAGCACATCACCGCGACCCGCGCCGACCCGCTCCTGGATGAGCGCGAGGACATCCTCGCGATGATGGTCGGTGCCCGCGACGAGGCCGGCGACGGGCTCAGCGACGAGCAGCTGCGCGACGAACTGATCACGCTGATCGCAGCCGGGCACGAGACGACGGCGACCGCGACCGCATGGGGCGCCGAACTGCTCGTGCACAACCCGGCCGTCATGGCCCGCGCGCGCGAGGGCGATGACGCCTACCTCGAAGCGCTCGTCAAGGAGATCCTGCGGATCCGCTCGCCGATCCCGATCACGAGCGCACGCCACGTGCTCGAGCCGTTCACGATCGGGCCGTGGACGATCCCGCCGGACGTGACGGTGCTCGTCGACGCCTACGGCGTGCACCACGACCCGCGCGTCTACCCCGACCCGCACGCCTTCCGCCCCGAGCGCTTCCTCGGCGACGCGCCCGACGGCTACTCGTTCCTGCCGTTCGGCGGTGGCGCACACCGCTGCCTGGGGGCATCGCTGGCGCTGCTCGAGATGAAGGTGGTGCTGCGCGAGCTGCTCGCGCGTGTCGAGCTCGAGGCGGTGTCGGCGGCGATCGCGCGCCCGGTGCCGGGCGGCCCCACGCTCAGGCCACGCGGCGCCGCGCGCGTACGCGTGCTCGCGAGGCGGGCGCCGCAGCGCGCGAGCACGGCGCACGCGGCACCCGCCGCGCCGACCGCACGCGCTTGAGCGACGCGGCCGGCGGCAACCGCACGTGCTCAGGCGAACCTGGCCCGCACGGCCTTGGCGCCGGCTGCGGCCAACTCCGCGAAACCGTAGGTCCCCGCATCGAGCAGCTCGCTGGCGACCTCGACCGCGGCGCGTACGCGGCAAACGCAAAGCCACCGCCGACCGAGATGCGCTTGACGCCCAGCGCGGTCAGCTCCGCGACCGGCGGCGCGCCGGCGCGAGCGAGCACGTTGACCGGCAGCTCGACCGCTTCGAGCAGCTCGCGCAGGTCCCCCGCGCGATCGAGCGCCGGTGCGTAGAGCACGTCGGCGCCGGCCTGCTGGTAGGCGCGCAGGCGCGCGATCGTGTCGGCGACGTCGGGGTTGCCGCGCAGGTGGTTCTCGGCGCGCGCGGTCAGCACCAGGTGCGTCGAGCCCGCGTGCGCCGCGGTGGCGGCCGCGGCGACGCGCTCGCTCGCCGTATCGATGTCGTACAGCCGCTGCTCGCGGGGATCCCAATCCTCCACCGAGCAGCCCGCGAGGCCGACCTCGCGCGCGAGGCGCACGGTCTCGGCGACGCCGGCCGCGTCCACGGCGAAGCCGTCCTCGAAGTCCGCCGAGACGGGCACGTCCACGGCCGCGACGAGCGCCGCAGCGTGCGCGAGCGCCTCCTCGCGCGTGACCCCGTAGTCCAGGCGCCCGAGGCTCGCCGCGTAACCGCTGCTGGTCGTCGCGAGCGCCCGGAAGCCGAGCGAGGCGAACAGCTTCGCCGAGCCCACATCCCATGCGTTTGCCAGCAGCAACGGCGCCTGCTGTCGGTGCAGCGCCAAAAAGCGCTCAGCCTGCTCAGCGGGTGTGTTCATCGCGGTGGGCCTCCTGTATGTCGAATCGGTTTATGCGCTCCCGCCGCTCACGCGGCGAGTCGCTGGACGTCGCCCGTGGCGCCGTTGGCGCGGGCGCCTTTCGAACGCGCCGGCGGCAACGACGCCCACAGGTGCTGCACCGCGTATGCGCGGTACGGTCGCCAGCGCTCGGCGAGCATCGTTGCGGCTGCCGGCTCGCCGGCGTGCCCGAGCCGCTCGAGCGCGTGGCGGACGCCGAGATCGCCGGGCAGGAACGCATCGGGGTCGCGCAGCGCGCGCATCGCTATGTATTCGGCCGTCCACGGGCCGATCCCGGGCAGCGCCAGCAGCCGACGCCGCGCCGCGCCCCGCTCGGCGCCTGCGTCGATCACGAGCTCCCCGTCGACGAGCGCGCCGACGAGCGCGAGCAGCGCGCGCCGGCGCGCAACCGGCATCGCGAGCTTCGCGGGATCCACGTCGGCGAGCGCCGCGACGGAGGGGAACACGTGCGTGACACCGCCGAGCGGACGCGTGAGCAGCTCGCCGTGCGCAGCCGCAAGCCGGCCGGCGAGCGTCGCGGCGCCGCGCAGCGAGACCTGCTGACCGAGGACTGCGCGGATCGCCAGCTCGTGGCCGTCGACGGCGCCCGGCACCCGCCGTCCGGGCTGTGCGCGCACCAGATCCGCGAGCAGCGGCTCGGCAGCGAGGATCTCGGCGACGCTCAGCGGGTCGGAGTCGAGGTCGAGCAGCGCGCGCGAACGCTGCATCGCGGCGCCGAGGTCACGAAGATCGGACAGCCAGTAGCGGGCGTGGACGTGCCCGTCGGCCGGCCGCAGCTCGACGACGCCGCTGCCGTGTGGTAGGCGCAGGCTGCGCCGATAAGCGCCATCGTGGACCTCCTCGACACCGCTCACGGCGCGCAGCCCGAGGAACGCGACGAGGCCCTCGCCGTCCAGCGGCGCGCGATAGGGCAGGCGCAGCGAAAGCGCGCCGCTGTCCTGCGCTCGCCCGTGTCGGCGCGCGCGTGTGCGCAGCTCGCCGGGGGTCAGCGCGAACACCTCGCGGATCGTCGCGTTGAACTGGCGCACGCTCTGGAAGCCTGCGGCGAACGCGACGTCGGTGATCGCCAGCGTGGTCGTCTCCAGCAGGATGCGCGCGGTCTGCGCGCGCTGGGCACGCGCGAGCGCCAGCGGACCGGCGCCAGCGACGGCGACGAGCTGGCGGTGGACGTGGCGCTCGGTGTAGCCGAGCCGCCGCGCCAGGCCGCCGACGCCCTCGCGATCGACCAGGCCGTCGGCGATCAGGCGCATCGCGCGGCCGACGAGATCGGCGCGCAGATCCCACTCGGGCGAGCCCGGCGTGGCGTCCGGGCGGCAGCGCTTGCACGCGCGGAAGCCCGCAGCCTGCGCTGCCGCGGCCGATGCGAACAGGCGCACGTTCTCGCGTTTGGGCGTGCGCGCCGGGCAGCTCGGACGGCAGTAGATCCCGGTCGTCTTGACGCCGCAGAAGACCCATCCGTCGAAGCGCGGGTCGCACGCCTCGATCGCCTGCCAGACGCGATCGGAGTTGAAGTCCACGCACGCACCGTGACACATCATCGAGTCGACGACTAGCGGAAATCGGACGCGTATGGCGCACGCCTGGGCGGGCGACGTGGGCTCACGCCAGTTCGACGACCTTGACGTCCAAGCCGGGCACGCGATCGAAGTGGCGGACGTTGGCGGTGGCGACTCGCCATCCCGCAGACATCGCCGTGGCTGCGACGAGCCTGTCGTGTGCACCGACTTCTGTCCCAGCGGCGGCCAGCCCGGCCCAGAGCATCGCGTGGGCTCGCGCCACGACAAGGTCGAAGGAAAGCGTCGGAAACGCTGTGAGCACACCCTCAACAAACGCCGCGCGTCGACCGCGATACTGGTCTGTGGCCCGGTGCACTCCGTGCAACAGCTCCGAGGCTGTGATCGCGGCGATCCCCACCTCCTCGTTCTCGCCGAGCTGCGCCTCCAAGCGCGTGGGAACCTCTGTGCTCGCGCGCGCCGCCGGCAGCACACGCATCGCTCGCTCGAGATCGACGAAGACCGTGGTGTCTAGGACGGTGCCCACGGATCGCCCGGCATCGGCCCCACAGTTTTGAGCACCGCCTCCATGTCCTCGGCAAAGGACTGGTCGGGCGGGGCAGCCTGCGCGAGTATTGACAGCGCCGCCCGCAGGGAGCGTCCGCGGCGCGGCGAGCTCGCGGTCTGACCGTGGTCGTCAGGGTGGACGATCACGTACGCGGGCCGCTCGTGGTTGAGCACCACGACCTCCTCGTGGTGAGCCACCGCCTCTCGAGCGCTGCGGGGAATCCGGACATCCTCGGCTTTGATCGTCGCCATGATCACAACATTATCAAAACCGTACGGATACGTACGGGATCGTACGGGTCGAGTGGGCACCGAGTGACCGGCCCTTAGAGGCAAGAGCCTCGCGCCGACCATCCCGTCCAGCGCTCGACATCGACCGCCAGCACGGGGCCGATCGCGCGCTGCTGCGGGTAGCGGCGCGCGAGCAGCTCGAGCGCGCGTCCGGCCTCGGGCTCGTCGAGGTCGAGCACGCGCGCGATCCCGTCCGCGCGAACCCACCACAGTGCTCCCCAGTCGGCGTCGTCGTAGTGATCGACCAGCACCGACACGCGCGGGTTAGCGCCGACGTTCCGCAGGCGGCGCAGCTCGGTGCTGCGCTTCGGCTTGGCGTCGACGACGCTGTAGATCGTCTCCTCCGCGAGCGCGAAGACGATCGGGACGACGTGCGGCCGGCTGCCGGGGTCGACGGTCGCCAGGCGCGCGACCCGCGCTGCCGCAAAGCAGCGGCGAGCGGCCTGCGTGGTCACTCGCCGTGCAGCTCGGCGATCGCGTCCTCCCAGCGCTCCAGCGCACGTTCGACCGGCGCGAGCCCCGCCGACGGGAGCCAGCGCACGACGCGGCGCACGCCGGCCTGCTCGAATTCGTCGAGCACCTTCGGCTTTGCGGGCGCGCCCATCACCATCACCTCGATCGGGCGCTCGGCGCGGGCCCACAGCTCGCGTGCTCGCGCGAGCAGGTCTTCGCCCGTGTTGTTCGGCAGCCACGCGTCGCCGAAGCGCAGGACGCGATCGAGCACCGTCGCGCCGTTGCCGCCGACGAGCACCGGCGGGTGCGGGCGCTGCGCGGGCTTGGGCCACGACCAGATGCGCTCGAAGTCGACATAGGAGCCGTGGTAGCTCGCCTCGTCGTGTGTCCAGATCGCCTTCATCGCCTCGACGCGCTCGGCCATCAGCGCCATTCGCGTGCGCGGGTCGGTGCCGTGGTTGTGCATCTCCTCGCGATTCCAGCCCGCGCCGACGCCGAACTCGAGGCGACCGCCGGAGAGCGCGTCGACGCTCGCGACCTCCTTGGCGGTGGTGATCGGATCGCGCTCGGTGACGAGGCAGATGCCGCTCGCCACGCGCAGCTTGCTCGTCGCCGCGGCGGCCGCCGTCAGCGCGACGAACAGGTCATGCGTGTGGCTGTACTTGCGCGGCAGCTCGCCGCCCGCGGGATAGGCCGTCTCGCGGCTCGCCGGAATGTGCGTGTGCTCGGGGAAGAACAGCGACTCCTGCCCGCGCTCCTCGACCAGGCGCGCGATCGCCCCCGGGCTGAGGCCGTCGTGCGTCGCGAAGTAGCCGACCCCGAAGTCCACAGCTCGGGAGTCTAGGGCGTCACGTTGGCGAGCTGAGCAGCGGCGTCATCGAGGCGGTCATCGCCCCAGAACAGCTGCGCGTCGAGCGCGAGCGTGGGGACGCCGATGACACCGAGCGCAGATGCGGCGTCGGTCGCGCGCCGAAGCTCCTGTTTGATCCGCGGGTCGCGCGTCGCCGCCTCGAGCTCGTCGCGGTCGAGTCCGGCCTGCGCGGCGGTCGCGAACACGCGCTCGGGGTCGCTCAGCTCCCATCCCTCCTGGAAGGCGTTGCGGAAGGCTTGCAGCGTGAACTCGCGCCCGCGCCCGACCGTGAACGCGAACGTCGCCGCGAGCATCGCGACGAGGTAGTTCGCCGGCCACTCCTGCGGCCAGCGGATCGCAGCCAGCCCGTAGTCGTGGGCGCGACGCTCGACCTCCGCCATGCCCGCGCGCCGACGCTCGGCGTCGCCCACCGCCCACGAGCTGCGTCCGTTGGCCTTGAACAGACCGCCGAGCAGCAGCGGCTGCCACGCGACCGGCTGCGTCAGCAGCGCATCGACGCGCTCTGCCGCCAGGTATGCGTACGGCGAACCGAGGTCGAAGTAGAAGGTCACTGCCGGCATCGTGCGCTGCGCCTGCGTCCGTTCGATCGTTTGACGGAGCGAACGATACGCGCGGCGCGCACGACGAGTGGCCGGGGCACTACCGCGCGAGCTGATCGCGGAGCCACGGATCGACGGTGAGAGCCGCGGGAGCCACCGACCGAGACGCTAAAGTTCCTCATGTGGTCGAGCCCCGCTCGACCCGATTCAGGGCCTTCGAGTCGCCTCGAGCAGCGCGCCGGATGACTCCACTCGGCTCTCCACGCCCAGCGATCGGACAGACATGGCCTCAAGCGGCAAGAAGAAGACGACGATGGCAAAGCTCACGCGTGAAAGCAGGCTGCGCGAGCGCCGTATCGACAAGCAGGCGCGCAAGGACGCGCGCAAGAACGGCACCGCGATCGAGGCAGTCGAGCCCGCCGACACGCTCGACGGCGCCGCTGCCGAGGCAGCCGGGCTCGATGCTGCACAGCCGGCGGCGCTGGCCGAGGGGTAGCTAAGCTTGGAAGTGATGATGACGACCGACGAGATGACCGCACGCGGCGCCCACTACACGGCGCTGCTCGAAACGATCGACCGCCAGGGCGCGACGAAGCTGCACGCCAAAGAGCGCGAGCAGCTGCTCGCGGCCGCCGACGCGCTGCTGTTCGCCGAGCCCGAAAGCCGGCGGCTGCTGCGGGCGGCCGAGGACCTGATCGAGTCGCTCGAGACCAGCGAGCGCTGGTCGGCCGAGCGCTGCGACCAGCTGCGCGAACACCTCTACGGCTGCGACGCCGCGGCCGCCTGAAGCTGCGGGCGGAGCTCGCTAGCGGCTCGGTAAAGGCCATCAGCAGTCGCTGGCGCTGGGCGAACTCGACGGCAGCACGGGCGGTGCGGTGCGGTAGCTCGCCGGCGTGCTCGACAGGCGGATCGGATTGCGCGTCAGCCGCGCGACACCGCCATCGGCTCGCGGCACCTCAACGATCGGGTCGAGACCGAGGTCAGCCGCGAGGGCGAAGGCGCCGGCGATGTCGTTGATCTGCCCGGCGGGCACCCGCGCGCGCGTGAGCTCGGCAACCCAATCGGCGGCCGGCTTCGCGCGCAGGCGGGCCTCGAGCAGCTCCCGCAGGCGCTCACGATTGGCGACCCGTTCGGAGTTGGTCGCAAAGTCCCGCTCGTCCGCGAGCTCGGCGCAGCCGAGAATCTCCGTCAGCGCGCGAAACTGCTTGTCGGTGCCGACGGCGATCACGATCTCGCCGTCCGCTGCAGCGAGCAGTTCATAGGGCGCGATGCTCGGATGGACGTTGCCGAGCCTCCCGGCGACGGCGCCCGCGAGCGTGAACGCGGAGCCCTGGTTGACGAGCGCCGCGAGCAGCGACGAGAGCAGATCGATCTCGACGCGCTGGCCGGTGCCGGCGCCGGCGCGGTCGCGATGGCGCAGCGCCGTGAGGATCCCGCAGGCGGCGAACAGGCCGCAGATGACGTCGACCAGCGCGACGCCGACCTTCAGCGGCTCGCCGTCGCGGGAGCCGGTGATGCTCATCAGACCGCCGAGTGCCTGCACGAGCATGTCGTAGCCCGGCAGCATCGCTGCCGCGGGCGCGGACCCGAATCCGGTGATCGAGCAGTACACGAGCCCTGGATTCACTGCGGCCATGTCCTCGTAGCCCAGCCCCAGCTCGTCCATCAGGCCAGGACGGAAGTTCTCGACGAGGACGTCGGCGCCGGCCACCAACTGCTGCGCGCGCTCGCGATCCGCGGGCGCATGCAGGTCAAGGGGAACGCTGCGCTTGTTGCGGTTGACCGCCTGGAAGTAGGTGGCCATTCCGGTCTCGTCGTATGGCGGCCCCCACCCGCGTGTGTCATCGCCGCTGCCGGGGCGCTCGACCTTGGTCACCTCGGCACCGAAGTCCGCGAGCACCATCGTCGCCAGCGGCCCCGCCAGCACGCGGGAGAAGTCGATGATCTGGAGGCTTTCGAGTGCGTCGGACATCGCTGGTCAGCTGGCCGCAGAGTCGCAGGTTCATCGCCCGCAGGCGGTGTCAACTTCGCCACCTTGGACGACATCTCGGTCGAGCTGGACGCGGACCGTCGGCGGTAGACTTCGCGAATGGGCCTCGATCTCGCAGTCGTTCAGTTCGAGGGCGAGGACACCGCGCTCCGCAGCTACACAGACGCGAAGACGCGCGGCGGCGACGCATCGTGGATGCACGAGGTCGGCTTCGTGGAACATCACCCCAGCGGACGCCTGGTGCTACGCGGGGTGTTCGCGGGCCACTACCTCGATATCGATGAGACCGACCACGTCTCGGAGAAGGGCGCCGGCATCGGAGCCGCCGCCGGCGGCCTCGTCGGCGTGCTGCTCGGACCGCCGGGCATCGCCGTCGGGCTGTTGGTAGGCGGCATTGTGGGCGCGGAGCTGGGTTCACCGACCGACACGGAGCCCGAGGGAAACGCGAAGGCGCTCGCCGAGCAGCTGCGCGCCAAGCTGCCTCGCGGGTCATCGGCGATCGTCCTGATCGGCGCGCCTGCGGACGCCGACGTGATGCTCGCAGCGCTCGACGAGGACACGAAGCGCGTTCGACGCACGCTCAGCGACGACGAGGTGGCCGAACTCGAGGCGTCGCTGCAAGCGGCCCCGCCGGCCGCGCCGCCGGCGTGAGCCTGTTCGCTGGCTAGGCGCCCTGACTGGCGTTCAGCAGGACACGGAGGATCTCGACCGCTTCCTCGATCTTCGGCTCTTCCCCGATCGCAAGCGTTCCCCACTGCAGCGCGGTCGCCACCCGGACCACGACGTCGACGTTGTGTCGCAGCGCCTGCGCTCGCTCAGGAGAGTGCGTCTGGGCGATCACGTCAGACAGCGCTTGCGTGATGCTGTCGTGTACCGCGCCGCGCTCGCCGATCAGCAGTCGCAGGGCCAACTGTGGCTCGCGCTCCACGAAGCCGCGTAGCGGCTGCGAGTTCACCGTGGCGGTCATCAGCCGGCGCGTGAAGTCGAGGATTCGCTCGTCGCCGTCTCCCTTGGCTTCGGCTTCGGCGGCCACGACGAAGACCCCCGCGAGCTGCACGAGCACCTGCTCGATCAGCTTGTCGCGCGTGCCGAACCAGCGGTAGAGCGTGACCCGCGAGATCGACAGCTGCGCGGCCAGGACCCCGATCTCGACGCGCTCCTCGGCGAGGAACGCAGCGCGGGCGAGATCAAGGGCGTCTTGCGGGGCGGGCCGTCGGAAGATCGGTGTCTGCTGCTCTGCTCGCGACGGCTGCGTCGTGGCCATCCAAATCTCTCCACGTCCTGGGGAACGGCGGCTCTCGGACCGACCGATTGAAGCATAGCCTAGCCCTCGATCCTTGGCACTATTTGCCTGCGATCTTGCTTATGTTCGATTTATATGTTAGGAGAAGGACGCAACTAAATTGACATTCGTTGCATCACCTGTTACGGTCGCCTCTGCTCAACGAAATCGGAGATGGAGGAGTGGGAATGGAACGACACGGAAGATCTCGAAACAACAAGGTGGCGGGGCACTCGGGCCCGGCGCTGTTGCTCGGCGCGCTCGCCGTCGTGCTGGCGATCGCCGCGCTGCCCGCAGCCGCATTCGGTAAGGCGGGCGCCGTTGTCAAGCCCGGGACGATGGGCCCCGGCCCAGTCAACGCCTGCTTTTGGGGTGTTCCTTCGTCGAACGTAGGTCCGATCAACGAAATGAACTACCCCGTCGCCGGCCAGAACGTCCTCGCCGTCGACACCGACGTCGTCTACTACTACACGCGCATGCAGCTCCCGGCCGGCGCGACGGTCACGTTGCACGGACAGTTCCCACACTCACGGTTCTTCTCGCTGACGTCATACGTGACCAGAGGAACCGAAAGCGGCCTGCCGGCGACGTCGATCTATGACTCGCAGATCAACCCCGACCCCGGCTCGGTCAACCCATACAGGCCCGGCGAAGACCGCAGGGCCAAGAACCGCTCGTACACGATCACGGTGAGCGGACAGACGACGCCGGCGGAACCTGCTCCGAACACGCTGTACGTCGGACAGGAAAGCAAAACCGGCGAAACACAGCAGGTCGAGATGATCATGCGGATATACCGGCCCGACAAGAACCTCGAAGCGAACGCAGGCGTCCCACTGCCATCTCCGACAGTGAACCTCGAAGGCGGCCAGCCGATCACCGAAGAAGCAGCTGCCTGC
The DNA here is from genome assembly GCA_963838405.1 of uncultured Solirubrobacteraceae bacterium. Taxonomy (GTDB): domain Bacteria; phylum Actinomycetota; class Thermoleophilia; order Solirubrobacterales; family Solirubrobacteraceae; genus Palsa-744. The sequence goes on from CAWIRA010000004.1 coordinate 128,235, forward strand.
TCCGCGGTCTCTGATCTGAGCGGGATCGCGAACTTGCCGATTGAAAAGATCGCAGCACCGACGCCCGCGGCCTACGTCCACCTCCGCGACCTGGCGCCGGCGCCGCACCCGGCCGTGAACCCGGTCGACTGGGAACGCTTCCGCAACCTGCAGTACCTCGAGAAGCCCTTCTTTGCCGGTGGCGGTGAACCGTATGAAAAACTCATCGGCACACTTCCGACGGCGGTCACGAGCGGGCTGTACGCGACCCCGGCGAACGCATACCTGATCGCCTACGCCGACCGCACGATCGGGCCGAACACAGAAGGGCACAACATCCTGGTGATCCACGCCAAGATGCCGACGCACCCTGAAACCTACGACAACACTAAGATCAACAACCAGACGGCTGAAACACAGGTTCGCTACTGGTCGATCTGCACCGCCGGCGGACTCGAGAAACCGGCCGTGCTGAAGACGAACTCAGCGTGCCTGTTCGACCAAGAGGTCCCGACCAACAGCAACAGCGAATACACGGTCGTTGTGAGCCTCCCCGAAGATCGACCCAAGAACGCCAGGAACGGCTGCGGCGTTGCCTGGCTGAACTGGGGAACCGGAGGCGATGACCTCGAAGGTGAATACGCGGCGGACAATCGCCCGTCGTTGGACACGCTACTGATGCGCAACCAGCTGTCCAACCCGACGTTTGCAAATAGCATCGAAAAAGTCACGGCGCCAGGAACCGAGACAGAAGTCATGGGCGCCTACTACCCGACCAGCACATACATGACCGCGCAGGAATTCGAAAGCCGCAAATGCGGTGGCGCGGGCGCGTAGCGCTCGGCTGAAAGCAAAGGTCTCCTGGCAACGGTGGGCGCGGATCGCGAGACGGCGATTCGCGCCCACTGAGCATCCGGAACCTGAAGGAAACCCGCGGCAACACTGACACCCGAACGCCACCTTTCCAGAGGAGAGCAAGATGACTACCCTGATCGCACCTGAGTCAAAGCTCGCGGAGCATGACCTGGGCAACCTCGACCTCTGGCAGGACGGCCCGCCGCACGAGCTGTTCGCGCAGATGCGGGCGATGGACGGACTGCACTGGAGCGCGCTCGACGCGTTCCCGCAGGAGAGCGGCTTCTGGTCGGTGGTGCGCTTCGCCGATATCGGAGCCGTCGGGCGCGACCACACCACCTTCTCCTCCAAACGCAGCATCGTCGTCGTCGACAAACTCTCCTGGGATGAGCAGACGCCCGACCCGATGGATCTCGTCGAGAGCATGCTGATCACGCAGGACCCGCCGCGCCACGACCGCTTGAAGGCGCTGGTGCAGCGCGCGTTCACCCCGAAGCGCGCGCTCGAGCACACCGCGCGGATGCGCGAAATCATCAACCTCGTCTTTGACCGCGCGCTCGCCGCGAACCCCGGCGGCAACCTCGACCTCGTCCAGGACGTCGGCATCTACGTGCCCTCGATGGTGATCGGCGACATGCTCGGTGTCCCCCGCGAGGATGCACCCAAACTTGTCGACTGGACGAACCGTACGAGCGCGTTCGAGGACCCGCGGCTGGTGCCCGACCTCGGCGATGTGTGGCGCGCGCTCGAAGAGTTCGTGCCCTACGTCAACGCGATGCTCGAAGAGCGCACCGCGACGCCGACAGACGACCTCACGACGGCCGTGCTCGGGGCTGAAGTCGAAGGCGGGCGGCTCGCCCCCGAGGAGGTGCTGAGCTTCTTCTTCCTGCTGATGATCGCCGGCAACGACTCGACCCGCGCGGTGTTCACGAGCGGCATGAAGAACCTGCTCGAGGACCCCGAGCAGATGCAGTTCGTGCGCTCGGGTGCGGTGGCGCTCGAGCAGGTAGTCGAGGAGTTCGTCCGCTACAACCCCGCGTTCGCCTACATGCGTCGCACGGCGACGTGCGACACCGAGCTCGCGGGCCAGCAGATCAAGGCGGGGGACAAGCTCGCGCTGTGGTACGTCGCCGGCAACCGCGACGAGTCTGCGTTTGTGGACCCGCAGCGCTTCGACGTGCGCCGCGAGACAGACCACCAGGGCTTCGGCGGCGGCGGCCGGCACTTCTGCCTCGGCGCCGGGCTCGCGCGTCTGGAGCTGAAGCTGTGGATCGAAGAAACGCTGCGGCGCTTCCCCGACCTCGCGCTGGACGGAGCGTCCACACGCGTCAGCTCGACGTTCCTCAACCAGTACCGCACGATCCCGGTCGCGCTCAACGGCTGAAGCGTCTTAGCCTTTGATCTCCGTAGCCGAGGCGGCGTTGTTGCTGGCCGTGAACGTGGCGCCGGCCGGATCGGGTCCAGCCCATCCCGTGCCGTCGTTTTCTGAGAGTCCGCTGTAGAGCGCATGTTCGCCGGCTGCGCTCGCGAACGTGGTGGTGCTCGCGTGGCTGGAGACGTTGACGTTGCCGGCCTGGATTCCCGCGAGCGAGCCGATCGTCCTGAGCAGCGATCCTTCGCAGCCGAACTCCATCGCAAATGGTTCGTGTTCTGCGCTTTGGAGCTGCGTCCAGACCTGGCCTGATACTGGGCCGAGGAGCCTGACCTGCAGGAGGTTCGTGACGATCACCCCGGCTTTGCCCGACGGGGTCGCGTCGGATCCTTCGCTCGAGCACTTCTCGCCGGCGGCTTCACAGCCGGTGAACGTGATCCGCTCCAAGCCCGTTTTCGGGCCGGTCACTTCGCCGGTCGCAGTACTCCCGGTACACGTGACGGTGCTGCCGGGGAGCCCTGGCGTTTGCAGGGTGACCGTGGCGCTCGTCGCGGTGTAGCTGGGGCCGGGCGCCTTTTCGAACTTGCCCTTCGGTTTGCCCTTCTTTTCCTCGCGCGTTTCGCATCGCGATTCCGCGTAGAAGCCCTTCTTCACAGCCGTGCAGCTCGCGGCGGGCCCCCACCGACGGCCTTCTTCGCGGCCGCGCCCCACGCCGAGCCGGGTACGAACAGCAAGCCCGCCACCAAGCCCAGCACCAACGCTCGCCGGCTCAGTGCACGCCGCCCGACCCATCCATGTAAGCATCCCCCCAAACGCCCCGGCTTCCGATGAATTTCTGCCGCTCAGGGCACAATACCTGCCGTGTCAACGCGGTCGGAGCCGGACCGCGGTCACTTCCTGACGCCTAGACAGCAACGCAGCGAGCCACTCGTAGCTGCAGCCCGGCGTTCCCGGCTGCGGGCGGGCGTTATCGTGCCAGCGCATGAGCAACGTGTTCGAACCCGCGTGGCAGGAGGAGCGAGGCGGCAACCGCGTCGCCAGGCTGTCCGCGATTTGCGGGAGTTTTACTGGTAGCGCTCGAGCTGGGTCGTCGATGCGAATTGCCGCAATTTGCTGCCGCTTTCGGCCTGATTGGGATGGCGAATCGCCGTGCCGTCCCAATCAAGCGGCGCGCTCACTGCCGACGCCGCGAGCTCCGTTCGCAAGCGGGGGCGGGGCCCACGCGTCGAATGACGCGGCGCGGACTACGCCGGATCGATGCCGACCGCTGCTGGCTCGGCTGGTGCACCGCGCGAGATGGAAACCTCGTGCGCCTGCAGCCTGTCTGGCGTGAGTGTCGCCTCGAGGATCAGCACCGTCGCGCACACCAATGCCCATGCCTGCGCAACGAACGCCCACAGGCGCTCTTCGAGTCCGTTGTAGCCGGTGAACGAGTCGTGCAGGATGAACGTCACGATCCCGGCGACCAACAGCAAGAGCGCACCGCCTAACACGAGCCTTCCCAGCCGGCTCGGCCACGCCGAGCGGGCGAAAGCGAAGCCCGACGCCAGCAGCGCGACCTTGATGCCGAGACTCAGCCAGATGTGCGCTTCGTAATGCCAGGACCTCCCGTCTGCGGCTTCGTGTGACCTGCACGCCGCGCTCAGGATGGTTGAGCAGTCCATGCGCAGCGGTCCGACGAGGATCGCGCACGCACCAGCGAGCGCGAAGCACAACGGCATTGCCAGCGGCCGCGGCCGCGTGCGCAGCGACGGCACGACCGCAACCGCGAGCGCGATGAAGCCCAAACCCCAGATCCCGACGAAGACCGTGAAGATCCACGGGTGGATTGCGCTGTCTCGGCCGAGTTCGCTGATGTACTGGCGGGTCGCCGAGTAATGGGGTTCCAGAGCGCCGGCGAGTATCCATCCGCCGAGGAACACGACCTGGGCGAGGATCGCGGTCCACGCGAGCAGCAAGGTCCGGCGGCGCGCGGCCGCGGACAGCAACGGCCAGCCTGCGGGTCGGAGCCAGAGTGTGGCGGCGCGTAGCACGTTCTCGGATGCTACCCGTCCTGCTCGCTGGCGATTGGTACGCGCGCGATGCAGTCGTGAGCACAGCCAGGCCCAGTCGAACCTCATCGGCGCAAGCCACAGCCGCCCAGATAATTGTCTGAGTGGAGCGAGCCGAAGTCAATCCGCGAGTAGCTGGGACATCCGCGTCGGGTCTGTGACCCCGACGCCGCGCGCCACGCCGCCGTTACTCAGTCCGCGCTCTGAGCCGATGACCCTCGCGCGCTGAGTGCTTCGGTTAGCAGAGCTTCGAGCCGGTCGGCTACAGCGCCGTTTCTCGACAGTCCAACGGCATCTGCTCCCAAAGCATGTTGAATTCATCTCGGAATGCTTTTACTGCGGTTCCGCCGTGCATAAAGATGGAGTTAACGCGATATGCGTCGGCGGACCCCACTGCCTCGTGAATAACGGCCGTGCGCTGATCGTAGACTGCATAGCGGAAGGGATGGTCGATGGCCGAGAGCCCGAGGCTGTATCCATGCGGGTACAGCCTCAGCGTCTGAATAACCTCCTGAACTTGGGCCTCAGCGAGTGATTGGGGAAGCCAGTTGACCCCTGGATGATCCGGGGTCAGCAGAATGTTGCGTACGACGTTTAGAGAGCAGATCTCGCGATGGACGAGCTTTCCTGATTGCAGCTTGTCTTGGAATGCCCGTCGCCGCACTCGGTGCGTTTCGACGTAAGCCGTATAGAGAGGTGAGTTCTCCCCGTAGCGTGCCTTTGCCACGACCTGCGCGTACTCCTCAGTCTTAAACACCGTATCGAGACGACGTAGGACCTTCTCGACCTCGCGTGCATCCCGTTCGAGTCGGTCGACAGCCCGGTGATACTCCTCGGGCTGCGTTACAACCTCGACGGTGCTGTGCGAGGCGTCTCGAGAATCGGAGGAAGCTCCTAGTGGCTCGCCGTCGACCTCACGACTAGTCGAACGGTCGCCCCGGTGCCAGATCAACCACGTCAGATGATGTGACACGGCCATCGCGGCTAGAAGCAAGAACGCGAGCCAGTGGTCGGCAAAGAGCAGGCCTACGACCCACGCCGCGCTGAGCTCGAGCATGAAAATGCCGACGTGGCGTAGGAAGCCATGCGCAGCCAGCAGGCCGAGCCCCGCAAAACTCGCCGCCACTATTATCGCTACAGCGATGCCAGACTGGTACACCCGCCCCCACGCCTCCTCTGGCCCCGAGTGGCGGGACTACGTAGTCTCAGCGAAGGGGTCGTTCTCCCAGATGCTGTCTACGCCAGCGATTTGCGTCAACCCGTCGCGCACTATGTGATATAGCCCCTGCAGTCGCTCCTCGGTGGTCGCCTCTGCGACGATCACGAGCGCCGGGAGATTAGATGACGCCCTGACGAGGAACCAGCCGTCGCTAAACTCCGCACGCACGCCGTTGACGTCGATGATCTTTTCGAGCCCGGGTGCGTGCTCCGCCACGGCGCGAAACTCATCGACTACAGCGTACTTTCGGTCGTCGTCACAGTGCGCATGCATTGTTGGAGTTGAAACATATTGAGGCAGGGCGCTCACTAGCTCACTAACGCTTTCATCGGAGTCGCTGACGATCTTTGCAAACCGAAGGGCAGCGTAGACCGCATCGTCAAAGCCAAAATAGTCCCCGGCATCGAAGAAGTGCCCGCTGCGCTCTCCGCTAAATGGTGCGCCGAGTTCGTGCGCCTTTGCCTTGATGTGGGAGTGCCCCGTCTTCCACATGACGGGGATGCCGCCAGCTTTTTCGATCACTTCACCGACGGCGCGTGAGCACTTTACGTCATACACGATGCTCGCGCCAGGATGGCGTCCGAGCGAGTCACGAGCCATAATTGCCAGCACGAGGTCGGACCAGACGATCGCTCCGTGCTCGTCGGTGACGCCTAGGCGGTCTCCGTCACCATCCAGTGAAAGGCCGACGTCAGCACCACCCGCCTTTACGGCGTCTGCGACTTCTCGCCGCGCCGCTACTGCCTCGGGGTCCGGCTCGTGGTTTGGAAATGTCCAATCAAGCTCGACGTTTAGCATCGTGACGTCGTGGCCGGCGGCTTCAAACGCGCGCTGGACTATCGGCCCGGACACACTATTGCCGCCGTCGAGAACGACGTGAAGGGGTTGCGCCGGCCCGACGCGCGTAACGACCTCGCCGACATACTGCTCTAGTAGACGGACCTCCGTATAGCGCCCCTCACCGGCGACGAAAGTGCGCGACTCGGCGATCTCGCGCACCTCGGCAATTTCCTCTGGGCCGAGAGTCATAGACGCCTTGTCTGAGAGCTTGAAGCCTGCCCATCCGTTCGGGTTGTGGCTGGCCGTCACGGCTGTACCGGCTATCCCGCCGAGGACATTCTGCGCGAAGTACACCATAGGACTCGTGGCGAGCCCGATGAATCGCACAGACCGGCCGGTCGCGAGCAGTCCCGCGACGAAGGCAGTGGCGAGCGGCTCGGAGTAGCTTCGTGAGTCGTGGCCGACAGCTATTTCTGATAGACCGCGGCGATCCAGATAGGTCCCGAAGGCGCGGCCAAGTCGATTCGCGACATAAGTGTTAAGACTGTCAGCGGGATCCGGCGGGTTTGCCGCGGTCGTTCCGCGCAGGTCGTACTCGCGGAAGATATCCTCCGCCAGATGACCCGTTGCATAACTGATCGGATCATTGCCGCTGCGGGGTAGATTCTCGGGCCATGTCGATGCGCCCACGCTTGTCGTCGTCACTTTGGTGGTCCTCGTAGCTGGTTTGCGAAGGCCGTCGCGCGCTCACGGCCGTCGGGCGCGCCGACTTTAGCAAAGAGGCCTGCGGCGCGATCGGCGTACTCGACGGCTTTCCCGCTTTCGTGCTGCAAGGCGATCACTGACGCCGCGTTGAGCAGCGCGATAGCCTCGCCACTCGCGTCTTCCGCTCGGCGGCACAGCGCGACGTCCTGCTCCAGTGCTTCGCGGGCGTCGCGGAGGCGTCCTTCGGACTTGTAGAGGAGCCCGGGATTGTTGAAGACCTGCGAAACGAGCGGGGCGGGAAGCTGCATCCCGCGCAGAGCCTCGAGAAACGTGATGCTAGCCGTCCGCTCCCCGCGCTCCGCGAGGGAGCGCGTCCGAGCGTCGCCTGCGCAGCCTCTATCCACTTCTGGAGCCGCGCGAACTCTGAAGCGGCTTCCTCGAGCTCGCGGTCTGCGTCGGGCCAGCGGCCTTGATCTGCCAGGCAGTTCCCGGTCAAGACTGCGATCTCGGCGCGTAGGTAGGCGGCGCGGGGCGCACGCTCAGCTTCGATGGCAGCTCGTGCCTTCTGCGCGCTCGCCATCGCATCCCCTACCCGCCGGCAGGCTCGCAGAGCCACGCCGGCATCCTTCCAAGCCTCTGCGCGCGCCACCGCGGAAGTCGCGGCTCGCGCGGCAGACTCGAAATGCCGTGCGGCTTCGGCCATGTCGCCTGCGGCACACGCCTGCTCAGCCAGGAGTGCTCGCGGGCTATGGCCGGCGCCTGCCACCGTCGTCTCGCGCGCCCACCCTTGGTCACGATTCGGCGCTCATCGGGTCATATAAACAGATCGTAGTCGGGGGCGGCTTTGGCAGGTCGTGCGTCCGGTCCTCCCATCTCGATGATCGCACGGTTCGTCTCGTGTCGTATGCAATGAAACTGACAGTCATCGATTGGCGATGTGGCTTCCCCTACCCCACCTTCTCGATGGCGCAACCACATCGTGTCAAAGGACTCCACCTGCGGATCACCAAATCGAGATGCTGCGCGACCACGATGATATGGGCATATGTATGCGCCCGAAGCTGAGATCAGAGTCCTGAGCTTGGCGACTGGGCACTCGTGATATGTCTTTGGCTGTTCGTGGACTGCGCCAGCAATCACATCAAGGAGCGTCGGGGGTGCGACGACTTCAAATGTCGCATCCGAGAGCGCAGCAAGGGAGTCAAGATCACGCCTTAGCTGTGCCGTAACTGCCGCAGGCAACACGCGTAGGCGGTGGGCCAAGTCGTACTCTGGCTTCACCTCAAAATAGTCGCAGCCGATGTCCTTTGCAAGACGCGCCGCTTGGAGCAGCTCTCCGTAGTTCGAAGCAGTGAGTGTTCCGCTCGTGGTGTATCTCCCGAGAAGTACAAACGAGTATCCCAGCGCGCCCTGCTTGACACGCGCGAGTCGCCTCATCCCGGCGATGACTTGGGAGAAGACATTCGCGCCTCCGCGATGGGGTCGGAATCGCTGGTAGGTCTCTTGAGAGGCCGCGTCGACAGATACGCGTGTCCACGCGGTATGCACTGCGATGGGCTGCATGTATCGGTCGAGAAGCGTCCCGTTTGTCGTGAGGCCGACCTGAACTCCCGCGCCGCCGAGGACGGCTATCAGGTCGCCGATCGCGGGATGCATTAGCGGCTCGCCTCCTCCGATCAAGACAACTGCACGCACGCCAGCTTCGATCAGCTCGACGCCTAGCGACATTAGTCTCGCGCGCGTGAAGCGTGCCTGCGACACCATCGCCGCGCTCCGACCAGCCCTCACCGGCCTCCCACAAGGTGGGGAAAACCCGTAATCACACCTGGGGAATTCTCATGATCCTTGACACGCCTCCCAGCTAGCGATCTTTACTTCGTACCGGTCCCTCGACGCTACAGGCCCAGGCCACGACAAATCGATGTGCTCGCCGGGGACATCGCGTGATCCCAACGGCACCCAAATCCCATACGGACCGGCCTCAAAGCCACGCACCGCAGCAATACTGCCAGCACCTCGCCGTCCGCGAGAGAGTCCTTGCGGTTGGAGGCGAGATGACTACCGCGCTCGCGCACGAGCGGCAGGGCAGCCTTGGGGCGCAGAGTGGGGCAGGCCATCGTTAGTGCTCGCCCCCCGAGCGACCTACCCGAGCCGCGGATCGCCATGTCCCGTGGCCGCGACGTCATCTCTAACGGACTCTAAGAACTCTAACGCTCTCTAATAGGATCAGTTATGGTGGACGGTATGCAAAACCCCTTCCACCCCAGCTTCGGTGTCAGCCCGCCGCTGCTGGTCGGCCGCGACGACCTCCTCGATGAATTCACCGAGGCACTGGAGGATGGCCCCGGATCGGCGGGCCGTGCGACCCTCTACACAGGTGCTCGCGGCGCCGGCAAGACGGTCATGCTCAACGCTGTCGAGGACCGCGCTCGCGAGCAAGGCTGGCTCATCGTCAGCGAGACCGCGAACCCTGGCTTCGTCTCGCGGATAACCCAGCAGCACCTCCCACGACTGCTGCGCGACTTCAACCCCGAGGCGGTGCAGCGCCGCATAAGCAGTGTGAGCGCTCCGCTGCATATCGGCTCTCTCACCTGGAGCACGATCGAGGCGCACGTCGTCCGAGCAGGTCTGCGTAACCAGCTCGAGATGCTCACCGACCTGCTGGCGGAGCAAAGCACCGGCGTCCTGATAACCCTTGACGAGATCCACCAAAACCAAATCGAAGAGCTGCGCGAGCTCGCCACCGTCGTGCAGCACACGTTCCGCGAGAATCGCGAGCTTGCGTTTGCCGGTGCCGGCCTCGCCGCCAGCGTCAGCGACGTTGTCAACGACAACGTTCTCACCTTCCTGCGCCGAGCTGAACGGCACACCCTCGGCTCAGTAGCCCGCGCCGACGTTGAACGCGCCCTGCGTGAACCGATCCAGAAAGCCGGCCGCGACATCGGCGACGAGGCCCTGCAGATCATGGTCGATGGGGCCCGCGGCTACCCCTTCCTGCTCCAGCTGGTCGGCGCCCAGGTGTGGCGGATGAACCCCAGCGCGCCGGAGATCACCGTCGACGACGCCACCCGTGGGGTCGTCCGAGCGCGTCGCCGACTCGGCGCGCTCATCCACGAGCCGGCGCTGAGCACCGCATCAGACATCGGCAAGTCATTCCTGCTCGCGATGGCCCAGGACAACGGTCCGTCCAAGATGGCGGACATCCAACAGCGCCTCGGTGTCGACGTGAACTACGCCAGCCAGTACCGCCTACGGCTCATCGCAGCCGAGCTGATCTATCCCACGCGCCGCGGCTACGTCGACTTCGCTCTGCCCTACCTGCGCGAGTACCTCCGCCAGCACTCAGCCATCGACGTATGATCGCGCCGAAATCACGAGATCGGCGGGCGCCCGAGGACGGGAGCTGGCGTGCTCCCTGCCTGCGACTCGCGCTCGCCGGGCGAGTCGCGAACGCTCATACCGCGCTTAGCAACGTCTAATCCGTGTCGATCAGAGACGGGGTTTGGGAGGTTTATCGAGATCGCGTAAACCCTGTAAAACTCTGTCAAACACGCGTAGTAAGTCGAACTGAGGACACCACGATTCGCGGGTATGGTCCCCACATCTCTAGTAGACGGGGAGACAGGGAAGAAACCGCACAACCAAGCCAATTCCCGAGTCCTCGCGACATGTCGCCTGCGCCTAGAACTAGCCGGCAGCACCACACAAGGCGAGGTTTTGGACCACGAATTGGACCACGGGCACGAAAATGGCCCCAAACGCGCCCTATAGGCTGACCGTAAGCACAACAAAAACCTAGCGATTAGCAGGCAAAACAGAAATGGCGAGACCGGGATTCGAACCCGGGACACCACGATTTTCAGTCGTGTGCTCTACCAACTGAGCTATCTCGCCGCTGATCGCTCTCGATCGAGGACCCGATGCTACCGTCTCGCTCGCCGTGCACGGCAGCCCCGGCGGGCACTCGAATGAACGCTGCTCACGCCGATTGGCTGATGAATTCCTCCACCAGCGCCTCATAGGTCAAACGCAGCCCCTCCTCGATCGACACCTGCGGGCGCCAGCCCAGCTCGCGCCCGGCGCGACTGATGTCGAGGCGGCTGTGCGTGAGCTCGCCGGGGCGCAGATCCGCGAGTTCCGGCTCGATGTGCTTGCCCGCGAGCTTGCTGCAGCTCGGTCCAGAGGGTCATCACGTCGGTCTCGACGTCGGTGGCGACGTTGTAGGTGCCGGCGCGCCCCGATGCCGCCAGCAGCGCGCTGACGACGTCGCCGACGTACACGTAGTCGCGCGTCGGCGTGCCGTGGCCGAAGAGCTTGGGCGCTCTGTCGGTGTAGAGGTGCTCGGCGAAGATCGCCACCACGCCCGCCTCGCCGTGAGGATTCTGGCGCGGGCCGTAGACGTTGCCAAGCCGGCAGACCGCGTGCGGGATGCCTGAGGACAGCGACCACGTGTTGACGTACGCCTCGGCAGCCCACTTCGACGCCCCGTACGGCGACAGCGGCGCCGGAATGCGGTCCTCCGGCGTCGGCCGCGGCGCGGCGTCCCCGTACAGCGCGCCGCCAGTGGAGGTGAAGGCCACAGGCGCGTCGAAGCGGCCGGCTGCCGCGAGCACGTTCAGCGTGCCCTGCACGTTGACCTCGCAGTCGCGGGCGGGATTCTCGACCGAGACGACAACGCTCGCCTGCGCCGCCAGATGGAAGACCGCACGGGGCTTGACCTCGTCGAAGACGGCCTGCAGCGCGGCAGCGTCGGTGATGTCGAGCTCCACGAGCCGTGCGGCGTCAGCGACTCTGGCGGCGTCGCCCGAGGAGAGGTCGTCGATCACGGTCACGTCCTCGCCCCCGGCGAGCAGCGCGTCGACGACGTGCGAGCCAATGAAACCGGCGCCGCCGGTCACGATCGCGGGAGTGCTCATGCGAGGGAAATCTATACGGGCGCGGCCGAGCTGGCGGTGGCGAGCAGGTCTTCGACCGCTTCCACCGACTCGTCGATGCGCTCGAGCACACGCATGCCGCCGCGCTCGCGCGGCAGGCTGCCGCCGACCGCCGGGCCGCCGAGCACGATCGGCAGGTCGGGACGCTGCGAGCGTAGATCGCGCAGCGCGAGCTCGAAGGATTCCGATGCGCTCGGCACGGTGGCACCGACCACGATCAGATCCGGGGACTGGCTATCGACCATCTCCAGCAGCCGTCCCGCCGACAGATCGGTGTCGAAGATCGTCTGGAACCCGGCCGCGGCGAGCTGGTCGTGGACCATCTGCAGGCCGAGCGTGTGCTCGTCGCCCTCAACGCCCGCGAGCAGCACGCGCTCGCGCGTGGGCTCGGTGCTACCGGTCATGTAGCGGTACAACGTCGCCAGCACGCGCCTGGTGATCGTCGTCGCGCGATGCTCGCGGTCGGCGTCGATCTGTCCTGCTTCGAACAGCACGCTGATGCGCCGCAGCGCCGGCCCGATGACCTCGGCGTGCAGCGTCGTCGGCGTGATGCCGTCCTCGATCGCCGTGGCGATCGCGCCCTCGGCCATCTCCGCGTCGCCGCGTTCGAGCGCCGTGGCGAAGGTCTCGAGCGTGCTCTCAACGAGCGCGACCGGGTCTGAGCGCAGCTGTTCGCGTGCATCCGGACCCGTCCTTCCGAGCACTTCCATGAATGCATCCAAGAGCACGGGGTCGAAGTGGCGCGCGCGCTGTTCGCGCATCATCTGCACAGCGTCTTCGATCGAGAAAGCCTTGCGATACACGCGGTCGCTGGTGAGCGCGTCGAACACGTCCGCCACCGCCACGATTCGGCCCTCGATCGGGATCGCCTCGCCCTTGAGCCCGCGCGGGTAGCCGCTGCCGTCCCACTTCTCCTGGTGGCTCAGAGCGATCGTCGCGGCCATGTCGAGGATCGAGGAGGACGATCCGCGGACGAGACGATGACCCTCCTCTGCGTGCGTCTCGACGATCGCGCGCTCCTCCGGGGTCAGCGGCCCCGGCTTCAAAAGGATCGCGTCGGGGATCGCTACCTTGCCGACGTCGTGCAGCGGCGCGGCGTGCCTGAGCCGCTCGCAGAAGTCGGAGTCCATGCCGATGTGTTCGGCCAACAGCACCGAGAAGCGTCCGATCCGCTCGATGTGCGCGCCCGTGTCCTCGTCGCGGAACTCGACCGCCATCGACAGGCGCTGAACCGTCTCGGCCTGGGCGATCTCGAGCTCCGACAGCGCGCGTTTGAGCTCGCTCGTGCGATGCTCGATCTCGTCCTCGAGCGCGACCCTGGTGCTCTCGCCGAAGTACCAGCCGAGCGCGAGTGCCGCGCATGCGAGCACGACCAGGCAGACGACGACCGGCGTCGAGGCGCCAGACAGCACAGCGGCGAGGACGGCGGCCAGGCCGAGCAGCGCCCACGGCAGCAGTGAGACGGCCTTGCTGCGGCGCTTGTGCCTGCGGCGGGGCGGTCGGCGACCCGGCGACTGGTGCTCCGCTCCGGCGAGCTTACGCATGCGCGCACCGATTCCCAGCGATCCAGATCGCCCGCTTGCGTGATCCTCTGGGTTTGCTCCCGGTTCGGCCGGTCGCTGAAGGAGACTCGCTTCGATTGCGCTGCTCACTGGCAGACCTCGCGTTGTGTGTCGTTCCCGAATCCCCGCTGCCCGATGCATGCAGGTTCGTCGCGCGTGGCGCGACGCTTGACCGGTTGTATGGGGCGATAGACATATGAGCCAGGACTTTCAGCGGCCGCTCTGTAGTTGATGGATGTCGAGCGGGCTCGGCGGCACCGCGAGCGCGACCGGCTGATTCCAACCGTCGAAGACGAGCCTCCCGGCGTCGGCCCCGCGTTTGACGATCTCGAGCGGGTACGGAGTTCCGGTGCTGGCGACGTACAGCGTGCCGCCGCCGGCCGTGTCGGTCACACCGACGGCCGGCTCGCCGTCGATCGTCGTCGTCGCGCCGCGCGCGAGAGCGCCGTGACCGGCGAGCGTGCTGCTCAGCAGCTTGCGCACTTCTGTCAGGGATGTGAACGACGCGAGCGGCCCGCTGACGCTGGAGCCACGCAGCCATTTCGCCTGCAGCACGCGTGCTGCGGCGGGCCCGACGAAGCGGCTGTAGAAGGCGGGTCCGGCCTTGAGGTAGACGGCGCGATCGACGTTCACGACATCGACGCTGAGATTGCCCAGCGTCAACCGGCCCTTGCCGCCCTTCTCCGCATCGAGCTCCATGTTGAGTGATATCGGCTTGCCTTCGCTGAGAATTGAGCCCGCAACGTGAACGCTCTCCGCGGCGGTCGCGGCGGCCGTCGCGCGCGCGACGATTCGCGTCGGAGAGTTCGACGCGACACCGTTGCCGGCGGGCGAGGAACTGGCGCAGCCGGCTAGGGCCGGCGCGAGCGCGAGCGCGAGCGCCGGCAAGGTGCGGGTCCGAGCCCGCGTCCACGCCGCGCGGGCATCGACCGCCATCTACGCAGGATAGCCCTACGGGTGGGAGCCGTTGCGCCCGTTCGAGATCGCGCTGTCGAACTCGGGCAGCGTGCGCTCGCCCGTGCGCGCGTGCTGCAGGAGCTCCTCGAAGAAGCCCTTGCCGAGCGCGCTCACGCTGAGCAGCGAGCCGAACAGCACCACCGCGTCGATGCTCTCGCGACCCTGCTTGTTCCAGTAGTCATCGGCGAGGTTCAGCCACAGCGCGAACTCGTCGAGCGTCAGCGCCGCGCCGCTGCCGAAGGCCATCGATGTGAGCCGCGAGGCCCGGCGCCGCTCGTCGACGCCGATCTCCAGCAGCCACAGGTACCCGACCGTCAGCAGGCCCGTGATGCCGAACGTCATGTGGTGTATGTGGCGCCCGCCCGGCGTGATGTTCTTGAACGGTCCGCGTTCGGCCCGGATCGCGTGGGTGATGCCGCGCACCGCCGCGAACGTCACGAAGAACGACGCCGCGGAGATCAGCTGGCGCTCCTTGCGGCGGTCTTTGAAGTGCTTGCAGTACAGCGCGCGCACCTCGCCCGGAGGCACCGGCGGCGAGAACCCCCGTCGTGCGGCACTTGGCGGCGTGGTGGTCGGTCCGGAGGACACGGGCGCCATACACCCTAGTGCGCGCTCGCAGCACCTGTCGCACGCACCCGGGCCTGCGGCGCCAACGAACATGCAAGAAAGCGTGCAACGGGTGCTTGACCGTAAACAATGGTCGTCTTTTCGTCGAGATGGAGGCACGATGCAGATCGTTTGCCCGAGTCGAGCTCGATCACGCCAGGACGGCGCACGCCCACGCGCCGCCTGGACACAAGAACGCAATGTCTGAGAGTGAAACCCCTCAAGAGACTCCAGGCGGCGACGGCGTCGCCGAGTCGCCCGTGGCGCCTGCAGTGACGGAGTCGCCACAGCCGCGCGCTGCGGAGCCGGTGCAGAGCAACTCCGCGCACCCCGCGCGTCGCAAGCTGGTGTGGGCGCTAGTGGCACTGCTGTGCACGGCGGCGGGCGTAGTCGCCTCGGTGCTGGGCGCGCACGCGGTCGCCAACAGCGACTCCAGCAAGGGCCGCCAGGGCGCTCAGCAGAGCTCCGCGGCGATCGCCAACGCCGTCAAGCTCTCGCTGCGCCACGAGGAAGACATCGCCGTCGGCGCCGCCACCTACTTCGCGGGCAACTCGAAGACCTCGCCGAAGGAATTCGCGACCTGGGTCAAATGGGCGCGCACGCTGCGGCGCTTCCCGGAGCTCGAAGGGCTGAGCCTGCTGACGCTCGTGCACCCGAATGAACTCGCCGCCTTCCGGGCGCGGATCACCGGCCAGAAGCTGCAGCCGGCGGCGCCCGCCACGACCACGAAAGCCTCGGATGCCGCGAGCTCGTCGACGGCAGCGACCGCGACGCCCGCGTCGACCACGCCGGCGAAGCCCGCGCGGCCCGCCATGCGCGTGTTCCCCGCGACGAACCACGCCTACTACTGCCTGGCGGTCGCAAACCTCGTGCGCGGCCCCGCCAGGGCCCCGCGCGCGGGAACCGACTACTGCGCGCTGACGCCGGGACTGCTGCTGACGCGCGACTCGGGCCAGAGCACCTACAGGACGGTCAGCATCAACGGCACGCAGGTGCTCGCGATCGACCTGCCCGTATACCGGGGCAACGTCACGCCGCACTCCGTCTTCGGACGCACGGCGGCGTCGGTCGGCTGGTTGCGCGAGGTGCTGGCGCCGTCGGTGATGTTGCGCGAAGCGCTGCGCGGCCACGAAGCATCGGCCGTCAAGATCGCCTACCAGACAGGCTCCTCGACCCTCGCCTTCGCCAGCGGTAGCGCACGGCCGGGTTCGCAGAGCACCACCGTCGCGCTGCCGAACGGCTGGACGGTCCAGAGCTTCTCGGCCGTGACCGCGACGAGCGTGCTCAGCGACGGCCCCGCACTGGCGCTGCTGATCGTCGGTTGCGTATTGAGCGCAATCCTCGGCATCCTGATCTTCGTGCTCGGCGGCGGACGCACGCCGCTGCTGGTGCGCGTGCGCGTGCCGCAGGCGCCGACGAGCAGCGAGCCCGTCGAGAGCCTGCACGACCCGCTCACGGGGCTGCCCAACCGCCCGCTGATGCTCGACCGCGCCGAGCAGATGCTCGCGCGAGCGGGCCGCCAGTCGGGCTTGCTGGTCGGCGCGCTGTTCATCGATCTCGACTGGTTCAAAGACGTCAACGAGCGTCTCGGGCAGGCTGCCGGCGACCAGATCCTGAAGATCGTCGCCGAGCGACTCGAAGGCGTCGTGCGCGCCGGCGACACAGTCGGGCGCCTCGGCGACGACGAGTTCGTGATCCTGGTCGAGTCCGCCGCTCGCGGCGCCCGCCTGGACTCGCTCGCACGGCGTGTCGTCGAGGCGCTGCACAAGCCGTTCGACCTCGACGACTTCGCCCCCAACTTCTTCCTGACGGCGAGCATCGGCCTCGCGTTCGGACGCTACGCCGCCGCGGACGACCTGCTGCGCGACGCGCAGCTGGCGCTGTTCGCGGCGAAGACCGCGGGCAAGGACCGCTACACGCTGTTCAACGCGAACATGCGCTCGGTGATCGAGGGGCGCGGTGTGCTCGAGAATGAGCTCAACACGGCGCTCGCCGAGAACGAGTTCTTCGTGCTGTACGAGCCGATCTATGACCTCGGCACCGGCAGGGTCGCCGGCCTCGAGGCGCTGGTGCGCTGGACGCACCCCAAGCGCGGCGTCGTGCTGCCCGATGACTTCATGGGGCTGGCTGAGGAAACCGGGCTGAGCGTGCCGATCGGGCGGATGGTGCTCGAAGAGGCGTGCACACGCGCCGCCGCATGGACCGTCGCCGGCCACAACGTCGGGGTCACCGTCGAGGTGGCGCCACACCAGCTGAACCGCGAAGGCTTCGTCACCGACGTGCGACGCGCGCTGCAGCAGTCCGGGCTCGAGCCGTCGATGCTGACGCTCGCGATCGCCGAGACGACCGTCATGAACGACGTCAACGCAGCCGTCGAGCGCCTCGAGGAGATCAAGCACCTGGGAGTGCGGATCGCGATCGATGACTTCGGCGGCAGCGGCTACGCCTATCACTCGGACCTGCGGCGCCTGCCGCTGGACTTCCTCAAGGTCGACCGCGGCTCGCTCGCCGCCTCCGAGGACGAGGACTACCGCACCTGGCTGCTGGAGGCGATCCTGATCGTCGGACGCGACCTGTCGCTGACGGTGATCGCCAAGGGCATCGAAAGCTACGAGCAGATGGCCGCGCTGCAGTCGATGGGCTGCACGATGGCGCAGGGAGCACTGATGGGCAAACCGGTCACGGCCAACCTGATCGAGAACGTGCTCACCGCCAGCATCCCCACCGTACACGCCGAGCAGCAGACCGCCGCGCGCACGGACCCGCTGAGCCTGTAGCGGCGGCGCGCAAGCGTCTAGCATTGCGCTCCGGTTTCGGCTAACGCGAAAGGAGTGCTGATGGCTATCAGCGCGAGCATGCCCAAGGCTGTCGCCAATGGGATCGAGGGCCTGGAAGCGCTCAAGGATGTGGTGGTCGGCCCCAGCGAGTGGCGCGAGGTGACGCAGGAGATGGTCAACCAGTTCGCCGAGCTGACCGGCGATGACCAGTGGATCCACACCGACGTCGAGCGCGCGAAGACCGAGAGCCCGTACGGGACGACGATCGCGCACGGCAACCTGACGCTGTCGCTGATCGACGGCATGCGCAAAGACCTGAGCGAGTCGAGCGGTTTCGTGATGGGCGTCAACTACGGCTGGAACAAGGTTCGCTTTCCGGCGCCCGTGCCCGTCGGTTCGCGAGTTCACGGCTATTCGCAGGTGGTCGAGCTCACCGACGTCGGCGGTGGCTGGCACCAGGTCGTGACGCGTTTCACCGTCGAGATCGACGGCGCTGAGAAGCCGGTTTGCGTGGCCGACAGCGTGGGACGCGTGCTCGTCGCCACGTGAACGCGTTCGTCGCCGCGGGCGCCGGCTTCCTGCTGGCGGTCCTGTGGTTCGACCTGATGTTCGACGTACAGACGCTCGGCCACGGCAGCGGCGAGCTGCCCCGATCGGTGCTCGACTCGATCGGCGCCTACTACGCCCGCGTGACCACCGGTGCGCGGCCGATGAACCGCCTGATCGCGACGGTGATGCTCGCCACGCTTGCCGCGATCGTCGCCGAGATCGTCAAAGGCAAGCCGACGCCGTGGATCGCCTATGTGTCGCTCGCGCTGGCGGCCTTCGCGATCGTGCTCGCCGGTGTGCGCACCGTGCCGAGCGCGGTGCGACTGGGCAGCGGCCGCGACAGCGTCGCGACCCAGAGCGTGCTGGCGAGGGCGATCCTGCGCCAGCACGTGCTGTGCTTCGCGTCGATCATCGCTGTGCTGACGCTCCAGCTCGCCAGCAGCTGAAATAGGCTCCCGCCGGCGAGCGAGAGGAAGGGCGGCTCAGGCGCGGGCGGCGAGGCCGTCGAGGAAGGTGTCGACGGCGAAGCGGAAGCGCTCTTCGGCGGAGCCTGCGACGAGCTCCGACGCGTTGGCTACGAGCAGCGGGAAGCGCGTCGGTGGAAGCGCGGCGAAGGTGTCTCGGATCCGGAAGATGTTGGCCTCGACCATGCTCCCGCTGGCCCGTCGGACGTCGGCCTCGGTCGCTGTGGCGGTGACGAGCAGCATCAGGATGTCGACGGCCCAGGCAGCGTCCTGCGAGGCGATGCCGCCGGCGAGCAGGATCCCGAGCAGGTTCTCGGCACCCGCAAGGGTGCTCTCGGTTGTCGGCGGCTCGCCCGTCAGGACCG
This sequence comes from uncultured Solirubrobacteraceae bacterium, assembly GCA_963838405.1. GTDB lineage: Bacteria > Actinomycetota > Thermoleophilia > Solirubrobacterales > Solirubrobacteraceae > Palsa-744. The sequence continues at coordinate 147,410 of CAWIRA010000004.1, forward strand.
ACGCGAGCCCGGGGTGCGCCTCCAGCGCCTCGCGAAAGTTGTCCATCAGCTCGTGAGCCTGCTCGCGCCAGCGCTCTGCCTCGGGCGCGACCCAGGGCACCATGCCGGCGACGCGATCGATCATCGCGCGTAGGAGCTCGTCGCGGTTGCGCGTGTAGACGTAGAGCGAGGCAGCTCCGGTGTCCAGCTCGGCGGCGACCCGCCGCATCGTCACCGCATCCAGCCCCTCGGTGCGGGTGATCGCGAGGGCAGCATCGACGATCGCGTCCTCGCTCAGTGGCGCCTTGGCGGGACGGTCCCGGGTCGAGCGCTGGCGGGTCGGAGAGCTCATGTCCAGCAATCCTACTTGACACGAACGGCGATCGTGACGTACAGTGTTCGTATCGAACGTTGTTCGGTGCATGAAAGGAGCCAGCAATACCCGAGACGATCGCCCCACCTCGCCCCGCAACCACGACCCAGCCTCTCGTGCGCAACCCGGTGCGCTGGGCGGTGTTCGCAGTCGTCCTCGCGGCGAACGTGATGGACCTGATGGACGCGACGATCGTCAACGTCGCCGGTCCGTCAATTCGGCACGCTCTCGGCGGCAGCGCCTCCACGCTGCTGTGGCTGAGCGCCGGCTACACGCTCGCGTTCGCCGTGTTCCTGATCACCGGCGCGCGTCTCGGGGACATGTTCGGCCGCCGCCGACTGTTCCTGATCGGCTCCGCCGGCTTCACCGTGATGTCCGCCGCCTGCGCAGCCGCCGCCTCACCCTCGACGCTGATCGGCTTCCGGGTGCTGCAGGGCACGTTCGGGGCGCTGATGATCCCCCAGGGATTCGGGATTCTGAAGGAGTGCTTCGCCGCGGACGAGATGAGCAAGGTGTTCGGCGCCTTCGGCCCGATGATGGGACTCTCGATGCTCGCCGCACCGATCCTCGCCGGCGCGCTTGTCGAGGCAAACCTATGGGGCATCGGCTGGCAGCTCGTGTTCCTGATCAACGTCCCGATCGGCATCGCCACATTCGCCGCGGCCGTGCGGGTGCTGCCGCGGACGATCGCCCACCCCGGAATCCGGCTCGACAGCGGCGGCATGATCCTGATTGGCCTCGCGCTGACCGCGATCATCTACCCGCTGATCCAGGGGCGCGCGGCAGGCTGGCCAGCATGGACGTTCATCACGATCGCCGCCGGAGCGGCGCTGCTCGGCGCGTTCGTGATGTGGGAGCGCCACCACGACGGCGACCCGCTGATCGAGCCGGGACTGCTGGCCAACCGTTCATACACGAGCGGAATCCTCGTCGCGCTTGCCTTCTTTGGCGCCTTCGGTGGACTGCTCCTGTGCGTGTCGCTGTTCGGCCAGCTGGGTGAGGGATTCTCCCCGATCCACGCCGGATTGACGCTACTGGCAATGGTCCTCGGAATGATCATCGGCATGGGCGCCTCGTTCGCGCTCGTCGCCCGCCTTGGCCGCCGGCTGCTCCATCTCGGCGTCGCGATCGTCGGCGTAGGGACCGTCGTGCTAGCCCTGACCGTCACCGGCGCGAACACGGCCTCGACGCTGGACCTCGCTCCCGGACTGTTCCTGATCGGCGCCGGTGCCGGGATGTCGATGGGACAGCTGTTCGAGTTCATTCTCGCCGGCGTCGGGATGGACGAAGTCGGCTCCGCCTCGGGCGTCCTGGAGGCGGTGCAGCAGCTTTCAAGCGCTGTCGGCGTGGCCGCCCTGGGGACGATCTTCTTCTCAGCCTTCGCCAGCCCGCCGCCGACGCACGCGCTCGCGATCACCGCCTGGGCGTGCCTCGTCCCGGTCGCCGCCGCGTTTGCACTCATCTTCCGGCTGCCGATGCGGGCGCGCGAGTCGAGCGCGTAGGCGCCGAGTGGGCGTGAGCCTGCATTGGCGCTCGCGACCGTTCCAGCTCCTATCATGAAGTAGTTCATGAAGTCCGACTATGCCTATCCGCGTCCCTAAAGCCAGCCTGAGCCATCTCCCCGCCGCGCCTCTCAAGGTCGCGGTCGCTCAAGTGCGCTACAGCCCTGTACATGCGGTCGCGAACCGAGACATGGTTGCGGACTTCGAGAAGAGACTGGCTCGCGGCTACGTTCCGGAGAATCCTCAGGCCGCCCAAACGCTCACAATTCAAGTGGGGCCTGCGCCACCCCAGGGTCCCGTTTCGCCTCCTGGAGCGCCCGACCTTGTATGGCCCTTCAAAGATGACGGTCGTGGCTACGCCGTCACACTCGGCCACTCAAGCATTGCTGTCGAGGCGGGGCCGCAATATCACGACTTCCCGCAATTTCTCGATGAGTTCAGCGCCGCGGTGCGGGCGTGTGACGAGGTCTTCCAACCCAAGCGAGAGATGAGGGTTGGCTTGCGGTACGTCAACGAGATCACGGATCCACGCCTCCGCGACGACATACGCTCGATCATCAATCCTAAGCTCGTCGTACCTGTGGGCACCGCGGTGCAGGGCGGCCTCCAACGTAGCTTTGGCGAGTTGCGCGTTGAGGAGACGCTTGGGACGGTCGTAATCCGTCACGGGCTGGTCGAGGACGCTACGTATCTCCTTGACTTCGACTACTTTTCGGTCGCCGAGCGCACATTTGCTCCGCAGCCGTTGATCGAGATGGTCCGCGATTTTCACGCTCTAATAGAGCCACTCTTTGTGTGGTCACTGACGCGTCCATATCTAGCTGAGCTAAAGCGTAAGCGAGAAAGTGGAGATGGCCCCTGATTGCCGCCCCGCGGTGACGGGGTCTCTGGGATACATCGATAGCGACGTTGGCGTCCTTGGACGCTGGCTGGGCGACCTTGCCACAGGCGACGAGTACGGTGGTACGTTCGTTTTCGCCAAGCTACGACTTGCGGACATGTGGGGCATCCAGCATCACGCAACCATGGCCGGCGATCAGGCGTCCGAGCCGGCTTTGGACGATTCACTGCAGAGCCGCGCGGCGGCAATTGCGCGGCACACTCCGGCTGTGGCTGTTGATCGACCAGCCACTCCTCCGTTGACGGGCGATCTCCTCGAAGATGCGCGCTCTGTCACTGGGCTAACACTCGCCCAGATCGCCCAGGCGACGCGAGTTAGCGAGCGTGCGGTCGCATCGTGGCGTGCCAGCACCATCCCGGTGCACCGCGAGGAGTTCTTTCAACGGCTGCGCGCGATTGGCCTGAGCCTCGTTGGTGGCCTCGGCCCAAGCGGTGTTCAGCGGTGGTTCCTAGCCGGCGCTCCTACGCGCCTGGAACGTCTGGCCGCAGGCGAGGTTGAGGCGATCGTCGCGGAAGCACGCGCATACGAGACTTCTCCAGCTACCTAGCGTGACACTGGATCTCGCGCCGCTGAGGCAGATCCCTGTGCTGCGTACCGCGGTTACAGTGTACTACCGCCATGTCTGGCTCCCTCCCGGTGGCGCGAACCCGGATCCACTATTTCTAAGGCGAGAGGGTCGATGGCCCACGGACTGGACCCTCTACACGGCGACGACCGCAGCCGTCGCTTGGGCTGAGTACTGCCGCAACCATCCCCACGATGTCGCCGCAGCCGACCCCACGGGAGGAGTGGGTCTCGACGATCCAGGGCTCGCGGCCCTCGGACCGCTGGAGTTGCCAGTCGCGGCTCGCGCGTTGTTTGCCCTCGACTTGGCGTTCGACACTCTCGCCGACCTCACCAGCGAGTGGGCTATCAGCCTCCTGGCGCGGTCTGGCTTCAACACCGACAGCTTCGCTGCCGACGCGCCCGACTACGGCGATTGCCCAGAACTCGCGAGCTTGGTCGCCGCCCTCGGCTGGCAGGCGATACTGGTGCCCTCCGCCGCGTGGCCAATGCCGGATGGGCTGTGCGTCCCAGTCTTCGACGACGACCTTCCAGGGCTCGCGACGCCGCGTGAGGTGCTCGCCGCAGCACGACCCTCCGTGGCGGTGGCGGCCGCAACGACCTATGCCGCGGGTGCCCGCCCTCGGTGGCTAGCCTAGCGGCCGGCATTGAGGCGAGCTCGTCGGTTTGCGAGCGCTACCGCCTACTCCCGTCAAACCCCCATCGCCACGTACTTGGTCTCCAGGTACTCGTCGATTCCCTCGAAGCCGCCCTCGCGACCGAAGCCCGACTGCTTGACGCCGCCGAACGGCGCGGCGGGGTTTGAGACGACGCCCTGGTTGAGGCCGACCATGCCCGACTCGAGTCGCTCGCAGACGCGGAACGCGCGGTCGAGGTCGCGCGTGTAGACGTACGCGACGAGCCCGTACTCGGTGCGGTTGGCGGCGTCGAGCGCCTGCCCGTCGGTGACGAACGTCGCGATCGGCGCGACCGGACCGAAGATCTCCTCGCGCAGCAGGCGCGCGTCCTCGGGGACGTCGACGATGACGGTCGGCTCGAAGAAGTAGCCGGGTCCGTCGACGGGATGTCCGCCGAGCAGCAGGCGCGCGCCACGGTTGACGGCGTCCTCGACGAGCTCTGCGACCTTGGCACGCTGGGCTTCGTCGATCAGCGGACCGACGTCGACGCCGGGCTCGGTGCCGCGCCCCAGCTTCAGCGCAGCCATTTTCTCGGCCAGCCGGCGGGCGAACTCGTCGGCGACCGACTCGTGCACGTGGAAGCGGTTGGCCGCCGTGCACGCCTCGCCGATGTTGCGCATCTTCGCCGTCAGCGCCCCCTCGATCGCCGCGTCGAGGTCTGCGTCCTCGAACAGCAGGAACGGCGCGTTGCCGCCGAGCTCCATCGACACCCGCAGCACCTGCTGCGCCGACTGTTCGATCAGCGAGCGCCCGACCTCGGTTGAGCCCGTGAACGACAGCTTGCGCGTGCGCGAGTCCTTCAGCAGCGGCTCGATCACCTCGCCGGCGTGCAGCGCGGTGATCACGTTGAGCACGCCGGCAGGCAGGCCAGCCTGCTCCAGGACCTTCGCCAGCGCGAGCATCGACAGCGGTGTCTGCTTGGCCGGCTTGACGACCATCGTGCAGCCGGCGGCGATCGCCGGCGCGAGCTTGCGCGTGCCCATCGCGGTCGGGAAGTTCCACGGTGTCACGAACACGCATGGCCCCACCGGCTGGCGCATCGTCAGCAGGCGGCCCTTGCCGGTTGTGTTGACCATGTAGCGCCCGTGGATCCGCACCGCCTCCTCGGAAAACCAGCGGAAGAACTCGGCCGCGTAGGAGATCTCGGCACGCGATTCGGCGATCGACTTACCCATCTCCAGCGTCATCAGCAGCGCCAGCTCGTCGGTGTGCTCGACGATCACCTCATACGCGCGGCGCAGGATCTCGCCGCGCTCACGCGGCGGGTACGTCGCCCACTCCGGCTGCGCGTCGGCGGCCGCCGCGAGCGCCGCCAGCGCGTCGCTCGCCTGTGCGTCGGCCACCTCCACCAGCACGTCCGTCGTCGCAGGATCCTCGATGGGGAGCGTGCCGCCAGCGGCCGCGGCGCGCCACTGCCCACCGATGAACAGCTCCGTGGGCACCCACTCGAGCACCGCGCGTTCTGCGTCCGAACGGGTGGCAGAACCAACGGTGCTCATGCACTCAACCTACCACCGCCCTGGCCTATCCAAACCGCCTCAGCGCTCCGCAAAGCGGGAGGTCTCGTGCAGCGCTCAGGCGCCGCGGCCGCGAACCCGACCGAGTGGGTATGGAACACACGGCCATCCGGCGCGACCGTGGGCACGTAGGCGTGTTGCAGCACTCAATCGTGACTGGACTCGCTACCGATCGACGCCTTCGTCGCCGCGCCGCTGCGGCGCGCCGACGCGCGGGTGTGCTGCTGGCGCAGACGCTCGTGGCGCTCGCGCTGGCGGCCGTGCCCGCGAGCGCGTCGACGCTCGTGATCGAAGGCGCCGGCGAAGGTCACGGCGTCGGCATGAGCCAGGACGGGGCGCTCGGCTATGCCGAGCACGGCTGGAGCGACGCTGCGATCCTCGCCCATTACTACACCAGCACCGCGCTCGGCCAGGCGCCGGCCGGCTTCCAGGTGAAGGTGCTCGTCGGCGCCAAGGTCGAGAAGGTCGCGCTCGAACGCTACGTGCGCGGCGTCGTCTCTGCCGAGATGCCCTCGAGCTGGCCGGCCGCGGCGCTCGAGGCGCAGGCGATCGCGAGCCGCACCTACGCGCTCACCGCCGACGCCGGCGGCTCGCGCTTCGACGTGTACTCGGACACGCGCTCGCAGATGTATCGCGGCGTGGCGGCCGAAACCGCCAGCACCAACGCCGCCGTGGCGGCGACCGCCGGGCAGGTCGTCACCTACGCCGGACAGCCGGCGATCACCTACTACTTCGCGAGCTCCGGGGGGATGACCGAGGACGCCCAGGACTCGTTCCTCGGCTCGACGCCCGAGCCGTGGCTCCTCGGCGTCGCCGACGCCTACGAAACCACGGCCTCGGACTGGACGCACAGCATGACCTTTGCCGCCACCACGGCCCGACTGCAGGGTCTCGTCAAGGGCGCCTTCCGCGGCATCGAGGTGCTCACGCGCGGGGTCTCGCCGCGGATCGTCAGCGCCGAGGTGCTCGGTTCGCGCGGCGCCACCTCTGTGAGTGGGCCGGAACTGGCCGCTCGCCTCGGCCTCAGCAGCACCTGGGCGTACTTCAGCGTCAAGAGCGGCACGCGCCTGACGCGCGAGCCCGACCACAGCGGGCATGCCCCGTTCACGCCCTTTGCGCCCGAAAGCCCACCCGTGCCGGCCCCTGCGCCGACACCCGGCGTGCAGGGCGGTGCCTCGGCGCCGGCGACCGCGGCTTCCAACGGCGTCACGGCGGCTGGCACCGGCGGCGCCGAGGCCCATTAGCCGCCTCGTCGAGATCTACGATATTCGTCCATTGCAGGTCCGCAAAAGTCGCGCGGCTGCGCACGCAGATGCACGCGATCGCTTCGGCGGTCGTAGTCGTCCACGGGAACTGGGCGACGATCGCGCTGCCGGCACCGCTGCTGGCCGACGCGTCCAATCGCTTCCGCTGGACGGAAAACTGCTGGATGCTCGCCGGCTGACACGGCCGGCGTGCGTCGCCCGCGCGTGACGCATACGCTGAGGCCGTGCCCGCGCCGCTGCTGATTGCCGACGTCCCGTGGCTGCTGTACCGCTCCTACTTCGCCCTGCCCAAATCGATCGTCGGCGCCGACGGGCAGCCCGTCAACGCCCTCCTCGGCACGGTCAACGCGATCTTGACCTTCTACGACAGGCCCCCGCCGGTGCAGCCGCCCGACGGCGTGGTCGCGTGCATGGGCGACGAGCAGGCGCAGTACCGCGTGCGGCTGTACCCGCCCTACCACGCGCACCGCGACCCGATGCCGCCCGAGCTCGCGGCACAGTGGCAGCAGGCGCCGGCGCTGCTCGCGAGCCTCGGCTGGACATACGCAACCAGTCCCGATCTCGAGGCCGACGACGTGATGTTCTCGCACGCACGTGCCGAGGAAGAGCGCGGCGGGCAGGCGCTGCTGTTGACCGGCGATCGCGACCTCTACGGGGCCGTCACCGACCGTGTCGCCGTGGCCGAACTGCTGAAGGGCGGCACCCACGGTGAGATCGGGCCGGACGGGGTGCGCGAGCGCTACGGCGTCGAGCCCGAGCAGGTGCCCGACTTCATCGCACTGCGCGGCGACCCGTCCGACGGGCTACCAGGCGCGCCCGGCATCGGCGCCAAGACCGCCGCCGAGCTCCTGCGCGAGCACGGAACGCTCGAGGCGCTGCTCAGCGCCGCGGGCGCCGACGCACACGCAGACGACGCCGACGCGGCCGCAGTCCGAGCAAGCCGCGTCATGCGCCCGCGCATCGCCGCAGCGCTGTGCGAGAACGCGGAGCTGCTGCGCAGGTTCAGGGAGATCGCCACGCTGCAGCGGATCGACGTCGAGCCGCCGCGCAGCCGCGAGACCAACTTCGCGGGGGGCGCGCTAGCTGCCCGACAACTCGGCATGCAACGACTTGCGACACGACTCGAGGGGATGCCGGGCGCCGGCTGACAACCCGAGAATCGGCGCGTATCACACCCCCTCGCATTGTGATACGATGCTGTCATGCGCAGCATAAGACTGAGTGACGAGTTAGATACACGCGTGCAGCAGGCTGCAGCAGCGGAAGGCACCTCGGTGTCCGAGTTCATTCGGCGCGCCGTGAGCGAACGAGCCGACCACACGCTCGCCACCGGTGCGAGCAAGCGTCTGGCAGACGTGGTCGGCGCCGTTCATGGAGGCGGCGGCCAGGCGCGTGATACCGGCGCCGCGTTCGCCGACGCACTCGCGCATCGAGAGTGACGCTCACTGACGCCGGACCACTGGTGGCGCTGATCGACGCGGACGAGATCGACCACACGCGCTGCCGGGAAACGCTCGCGCAGCTGAGTCTGCCGCTGATCACTACCTGGCCTGCGTTCACCGAGGCCATGTACCTACTCGGCCGCGTCGCCGGCTGGCATGGACAAGAGCCGCTATGGCGCATGGTGCTGCGCGAGGATCTTGTTGTTGCAGAGCCATCGGCGGCCGGCAACAGGCGGACGGCGCGGCTGATGGAGCGCTACGCCGATCGTCCGATGGATCTCGCCGATGCGACACTCGTCGCGCTCGCCGAGGAGCGCCGGCTGAAACGCATCTTCACGCTCGACTCCGACTTCCACATCTACCGGCTGCACGGACGACAGAACTTCGAGATCGTGCCGGCGTGAAGTCGTCGGTGGTCTCGCTGTCGCCTACGGCGTGAACTTCACCGTGATGACGTCCCCATCCTGCATCACGTAGTCGCGCCCCTCCAGCCGCAGCGTTCCGCGTTCGCGCGCGCCCGCGTAGCCGCCCGCGTCGACCAGCTCTTTCCAGCCGATCACCTCCGCGCGCACGAAGCCCTTCTGGATATCCGTGTGGATCTCGCCCGCCGCGTGCCACGCGGTCAGCCCGCGGCGCAGGTGCCAGGACTGGGCGATCGTCGCCTCGCCTGCCGTGAAGAACGAGATCAGCTCGAGCAGCGCAAACGCCTCGCGCACCACCAACTGCAGGCCGGACTCGCTGGGTGGGCGGGAATACATTTCCTGCCGCATCGCCGCCGCGTCCTCGTCGTCGAGCTCCGCCAGCTCGGACTCGATGCGGGAGGACACCGCGACCGCGCGCGCGCCCTGCGCGGCGGCGTGCTCGGCTACCGCTGCCGGGACAGCCTCTGAGCCCTCGTCGACGTTCGCCACGAACAGCACCGGCTTGCTCGTCAGCGAGCCCAGGTCGCGGGCAGCGTTGGGTGCTTCCTCGGGCACCGCTACCGTGCGCGCCGGGCGACCGGCCTGCAGGGCCGCGATCACATCGCGTAGCCACGCCTCCTCCGCGATGGCAACGCGATCGCCTCCGCGGGCCTGTTTCCCGACTTTCTCCACGCGGCGTTCAGCGGCCTCGAGGTCCGCCATCACCAACTCCGTCTCAATCGTCTCTATATCCGCCAGCGGATCCACGCGACCCTCAGGATGGACCACGTTCTCGTCGTTGTGCGCGCGCACAACGTGCACGATCGCGTGCGTCTCGCGGATGTTTGCCAGGAAGCGGTTGCCCAGACCCTCGCCCTGGTGCGCTCCCGCGACCAGACCAGCGATGTCGTGGAAGTCCACCGTGTCCCACACGATCTCCGACGCGCCCACCGTCCTCGCCACCTCCTCCATGCGCTCGTCGCGCACAGGCACCACCGCCACGTTTGGCTCGATCGTCGTGAACGGGTAGTTCGCCGCCTCTGCGCCCGCTTTCGTCAGCGCGTTGAACAGCGATGACTTGCCCGCGTTGGGCATGCCGACAATTCCGATGCGCGTGCTCACGGGCGGCATCTTCCCAGGATCAGACGTTGGGGCGACGGGCTCCGGCATCCCAAGCGCCGCGTAGCTTCGGATGACGATGACGATCGAGCGCTTATCCTCGGTGAAGAGGATGTACGCGTACTACGATCCCGACGCCGACATAGCCTGGCTTCCAACTGGTGATTCAGATCACGTTGTAAGCGAGCAGGTCGAATGGGGCTTGATCGATCACGACGCCGCTACCGACGAGATTGTGGCCGTCGAGATCTGGGCGGCGAGCAAACGTATGCCCCAGGCGATCCTCAACGCGCTCCCGGGACCGGGCAGGCCCGAGGGCGTGCCGGCGTGAGTTACAACCCATCAATCGGCAGGCCAACACGGAGTTAGACCGTCGAACTCGTCGCGAAGCTCTGACAGCTCGGCGCGATCGACCGGATCGCTCGCAAGCCGCCGGGCCTCCCGCCGCAATGCGGTAGGCCTACGGCGATTTCCAGCGTGTGTCGAGGCCACGACCGCGCCCAGCGCCGCCCCCGCAAGCACGTCAGATGGATAGTGCACCCCGAGATACAGCCGCGACAGCGCGAGCCCCGTCGCCAGCGCATACAGCGGCACCGCAGGCAGCCCCAGGCGCGAGTACAGCCGCGCTCCGGCAAACGCCGCGGACGCGTGCGCGCTCGGAAAGCTCAGCGTCGTCGGCGTCCGAACGATCGGCGGCAGCCCGTCCAGCTCCGGCCGCCGACGCCCCACAAGCCGCTTGATCGCGGTGTTCAGCGCGTAAACCCCGGCGACGGTTGCCGTCGCCCGTCGCCACTCATCTCTGCGCTGCGCGTCGAGGGCCGTACCGACGGCTCCGATCAAAAGCCAAACCCCCGCGTGCTCCCCCAGCAGCGAGAACCGCGCAACCAGCCGCTCCGCCGCGGGCGTGTGTCCCTTGGTGCGCGCCAACCGCAGCAAGCGCTCGTCGAGGTTTGCAAACTGTGGAATCAACCTGTTAGGGCGTGCGATGGGCAAGCGAGACAAGGACGCAGCAAGCGAAGTGTGCTCGGCACACGAGCTCGCCGATCTTCGATCGGTAGGACGCCGTATCGCGCCGCCTATCGTGCGCCCTAACCGAAGCCGACGTGGGGCTCGCTGCTGTCCGCGCTGATGTAAACCAGCTGCGCAAGTTCAACCCGCACCGGCCCCTCCTCGCTGTCGAGCTCGAACCAGCCGGCGCCGCCCAGCGACCCGTACAGGCCCTCGAGCTGCTTTTCGCTGACGCGCAACGCCAGCACCTGGCCGCCTTGGAAGCCGAGCGTCACGCGGCGTGCCGCGGCGGGCATCAGTGACTCCCCGTCCCGGTTGCCGGCTCGACGATCTCGGTCAGCACGCCGGCGGTCGCGCGCGGGTGCATGAACGCCACGCGCGAGCCGCGGATGCCTGTGCGGGGCTGCTGGTCGATCAGCTGCAGGCCAGCCTGGCGCAAGCTCTCGAGCGTCGCGTCGATGTCCTTCACCTGGTAGGCGACATGGTGCAGACCGGGGCCCTGCTTAGCGAGGAACCTGCCGACCGGCGTGTCCGCGCTGAGCGGCGCCAGCAGCTCGACGTGGTTCTCACCCACGTCCAGCAGCACAGCCTCTACGCCCTGATCCTCGACGACCTCGCGGTGCGCAAGCGTCAGCTCGAAGCTGTCGCGATACAGCTCGAGCGCGGGCTCAATCTCCTCGACGGCGACGCCGATGTGGTCAATGCGGCTGAACACCTGCCGCAGTCTATATGCGTCCCGGCTCGTCGCCGCCGCCGAGCTCCGGCAGCGGGATCGGAGCGGGTGGGCGCGGGCCCAGCAGCGGCGCCGGCGGCTCGGTGGCGGCGACCACGCGCAGGCCCACGCCGGGGGCTCGCTCCATGCGCGGAATGCCGGCCATGATCCGCTCGATCGCGTCGCGCTCCAGCACCTCGCGCTCGAGCAGCTCGTGTGCCAGCGCATCCAGCTGCGGCCGGTGCAAAACCAGCAGCTTCTGCGCCGCGCGGCGCGCCTCCTCGATCAGGTCCTGGCGCTCCTCGTCGCGCAGCCGCAGCGTCCGCTCCGACAGCCGCACGTCGCCTTCGGGCGAGCGCCCCACGCCGGCGGTGCCCATCGCAAAGTCGTGGACCATCGAGTGGGAGATCTCCGCGACGCGCTTGAGGTCATCGGAGGCGCCGGTGGTGATCGCGCCGAACACCACCTGCTCGGCCACGCGACCGCCGAGCAGCACCGTCATGTAGTCGAGCAGCTCCTCGCGCGTCTTCAAGTAGCGGTCCTCCGCCGGCAGGTTCAGCGTGTAGCCGAGCGCGCGCCCGCGCGGCACGATCGAGATCCGGTGCACACGGTCGACCGACGGCAGCAGCTCGCCGCACAGCGCGTGCCCGGCCTCGTGGAACGCGACCACCCGCTTCTCGTGCTCGTTGAGCACGCGCTTGGACTGCACCCCCGCGATCACGCGCTCGAGCGCCGAGTCGAAGTCGACCATGCCGATCGCCTTGGCGCCGCGTCTGGTGGCGAAGATCGCCGCCTCGTTGCAGATATTCGCCAGGTCCGCGCCGGTGAGCCCGCTCGTCTGCTGCGCCACCAGCCCCAGGTCCACGTCCGCGAGCGGCTTTTCGCGCGTGTGCACTTCGAGCACGCCGACGCGGCCCTTGACGTCGGGCGGCACGACGAACACCTGGCGGTCGAAGCGGCCCGGGCGCAGCAGCGCCGGGTCGAGCTTCTCGAGCAGGTTGGACGCCGCGATCACGACCACGCGGCCGCTCGAGGAGAAGCCGTCCATCTCGACCAGCAACTGGTTGAGCGTCTGGTCCTTCTCGCCGGAGATGTCCATGCCGCGGCGTCCGCCGACGGCGTCGAGCTCGTCGATGAAGATGATTGCCGGTTCGTGCTTGCGCGCGATCGCGAACAGGCGGCGGATGCGCGCCGCGCCGAGACCCGCGAACATCTCCACGAACGACGCCGCCGACTGCGCGAAGAACTGCGCGCCCGACTCGTTCGCGACGGCCTTCGCGAGCAGCGTCTTGCCGGTGCCCGGCGGCCCGTGCAGCAGGATCCCCTTCGGGACCTTCGCGCCGAGCGCGTGAAACGACTTCGGGTCGCGCAGGAACTCGACGATCTCCGCCAGCTCCGCCTTCGCCTCGTCGACCCCCGCGATGTCCGCGAACGTCACCGATTGCTCTGACGTCGGCTTGATGCGCTGCGGCTTGATCCGCGGCATCACCTTCAGCATCCGCCACATCATGAAAATCAGCGCCGTGAAGAACAGGATCGCGATCACGGGCTCCCAGTTGAGCGCGAAGTTCTGGATTTCCTGCGCGAGCGACACCTGCGGCGCCGAGATGTGAATCGGCGCCGTGTGCGCGACCGCCGCGTGGCGTATCGCGGCGTGTGTCACCGCCGCATGCGTCAGCGCAGCATGCGTGAGCGCCGGGTGTGTGAGCGCGGCATGCGCGGCAGCCTTATGCGTCGCCGCGTGGTGCGCAGCCGCCGCACGCTCGGCCGGTGTGCTCGGCACGGTGCTGACCTGCGCGCTCATCTGTCGATCCTCTCCAGCGAAACCACCATCCTTGGCATCGGTTTCATTATCCGTACTTGTCAAGCGCTTGTCGAGCGCTGCAATTACGTCGCCTGGGGCGCTAGCCGAGAATGCGCTGCGCGAGCTCCGTGTAGAGCTGTGTCGCGAACGCGAGATCGCGCACGTCGATGCGCTCGTCGGCTCCGTGGATCAGCGGCGCACCCTGCAGCAGCGACTGGTGGCGCTGCGGGAAGAAGCCATACGCGACGCACTCGGGAAATGCCTGGCGGAAGTGGCGCGAGTCGGTGAAGCCGGGCAGCACCACCGGCACGACCTCGGCGCCGGGGTCATGCTCAGAGATCAACGCCGCGATCGTGTCCATCAGCTGCGACGCGACCGGCGAGCGGTTGCCGACGACGCGCTCGCTGAACTCGATCCGCCAGCTCGCGTCGGCTTCCTCGCCGAGCACCTCAGCGATGCCCGCGCGCACCTCCTCCTCGCCCATCCCCGGAGGCACGCGGCAGTCGACTTTCAACTCCGCGCGGCTCGGGATCACGTTGATCTTCTCCGAGGCGCTGATGCGCGTCGGCGTGAACGTCACGCCCAGCATCGGCTCGAACATGATCGCCAGGCGCGGGTCGGCTGCGCGCAGGCGCGCGACCGCGCCCGCCGGGTCGGCGGGGTCCTCGCCGATGCCGCGCAGGAACTCGAGCGGCTCGTCGGTCAGCTGATAGCTCGGCTGGCGCGCCGCGAAGCTCTCCAGCACCGGCCCCATCTTCAGCAGCGCGTTCACGCCCATCGCCGGCATCGATGCGTGGCCGGCGACGCCTTCGGTGATGACCGTGAAGCGGAAAACGCCCTTCTCCGCGCAGCACGCGCCGTAGAAGCGCCGGCCGGCGTGCTCGAACACGGCGCCGCCGCCCTCGTTGATCAACAGGTCGCAGCGGACCTTCTCGGGGTGCGTCTTGGTGATCCATTCCGCCCCCAGCGAGCCGCCCGTCTCCTCGTCGACGACAGCCACGATCAACAGCTCGCCCGCCGCCGGCCGCCATCCCGAGCGCGCGAGCGACGCCGCCGCCGCGATCTCGGTTGCCACCTGCGACTTCATGTCGAGCGCGCCGCGCCCCCACAGGAAGCCGTCGGCGATGTCTCCCGACCACGGATCGTGCGTCCACTCGTCCGGGTTCGCGAGCACCGTGTCGACATGGCCGAGATAGCACAGCGTCGGACCGGCCGCGGCGTCCGCGTCCGACGCGCGTAGGCGCGCGACGAGGTTGGGGCGGCCGGGCTCGGCGCCGATCAGCTCGCACTCGAATCCGGCCTGCGTCAGATGGTCGGCGAGGTACTCCTGCGCCGCGCGCTCGTCGCCGGGCGGGTTGACGGTGTTGAAGCGAATCAGCCGCGCGAGCAGCTCCTCGGCCTCGGCGCCGGGACGGCCGATCTCGACGGGGGACGCGCTCATCGCGCAGATCGTACGCCCATCTGCGTCACCTCCTCGCGGCTGAGCGGGAAGTGGCAGGCCGCGAACGTCCCCGAGCCCTTGTCCTCGAGCGGCGGATCGCGTTCGGCGCACAGCGCCTGCGCCTTCGGGCAGCGCGTATGGAAACGGCAGCCGCTGGGCGGGTTCGCGGGGCTCGGCACGTCGCCGCCGAGCGGGTGGCGCTCGCTGCCGCGAAACGTCGGGTCGGCCATCGGCACCGCCGCCAGCAGCGCCCCCGTGTAGGGGTGGCGGGGGAAGCTGTAGAGCGCCTCGTTGGGGCCGAGCTCGACGATCTTTCCCAGGTACATGACCGCCACGCGGTCGCACATGTGGCGCACGACCGAGAGGTCATGCGCGATGAACACCAGCGTCAGGCCAAGCCGTCGCTGCAGGTCGCGCAGCAGGTTCAGCACCTGCGCCTGGATCGAGACGTCGAGCGCCGACACGGGCTCGTCGGCGATCAGCAGCTTGGGGCTCAGCGCGATCGCCCGCGCCACGCCGATGCGCTGGCGCTGCCCGCCGGAGAACTCATGCGGGTAGCGGTTGTAGTGCTCCGGGTTCAGCCCCACCGTCTCCATCAGGCGCTGAACCTCGCGTTTGCGCTCGTCCTTGTCCGTCAGCAGCTTGTGGATCGCGAACGGCTCGGCGATGATCGAGCCGATCGTCTTGCGCGGGTTCAGCGAGGAGTGCGGGTCCTGGAAGACCATCTGCATCTCCCGCCTGGCTGTCTTCAGAGCCGCGCCCTTCAACCGCGTGATGTCGCGGCCCTCGAGCACGATCTCTCCCGCCGTCGCGTCGAGCAGGCGCATGATCAACCGTGCGGTCGTGCTCTTGCCGCAGCCCGTCTCGCCGACCAGGCCCAGCGTCTCGCCGCGCTCGATCTCGAGGTCGATGCCGTCGACCGCCTTGACCGCGCCGATCGTGCGCTGGAAGATGATGCCGCGCGTGATCGGGAAGTGCTTGACGAGCGCGCGCAGCGTCACGATCGGCCCCGCCTGCGATACCTCGGCGGCGTCGCCCGCCGGCGTCCGGGTCGCCGCCGCCAGCGGCGCGTCGGGGACGCCGTGCTCGAAGGCGTTCACGCCGGGGCCCCCGGCACGCCAACCGCGGCGAGCGCCTGCTCGGGCGTCGCGCCCGCGGCCAGCTCTGCCCACAGGCGCTCGCGCACCTCGGCCTCGAGCAGGCACGCGACGTGATGGCTGGCGTTGCCGGGGAGCGGTTCCAGGCGCGGATCGAGGCGTGCATGATCGGGCTGGGCATACGGGCAGCGCGGGTGAAAGTGGCAGCCCGAGGGGAGGTTGATGAGGCTCGGCGGCGTGCCCGGGATCGGCACCAGGTCTTCCTCGCGCGGGCCGTCCAGGCGAGGGATCGACTTCAGCAGGCCCCACGTGTAGGGGTGCTCCGGCGCCGCGAACAGATGCTCGGCCGAGGACGTCTCGACGATCCTGCCCGCGTACATCACGGCGATGTCGTCGGCCATCTCCGCGACCACGCCGAGGTCGTGCGTGATGATCACGATCGCCATCCCCAGCTCGCGCTGCAAACGTTCCATCAGCGCGAGGATCTGCGCCTGCACCGTCACGTCGAGCGCCGTCGTCGGCTCGTCCGCGATCAGCAGCTTCGGGTCGTTCACGAGCGCCATCGCGATCATCGCGCGCTGCCGCATGCCGCCTGAGAACTCGTGCGGGTACTCGTCGACGCGCCGCGCCGGATCGGGGATGCCGACGAGCCCCAGCAGATCGATCGCGCGCGCACGCGCCTGCGCCTTGGAGACGTCGCGGTGCGCGCGTACCGCCTCGATCAGCTGCGCACCGACCCTGTAAAGGGGGTGCAGCGCGGACAGTGGATCCTGGAAGATCATCGCGATGTCGTTACCCCGGATCGCGCGCAGCCGTTCTTCGGGCAGCGTCACCAGGTCCTGGCCCTCGAACAGGATCCGTCCCGAGATGCGCGCCCCCTCGCGACGTGTGAGCCCGAGCGTCGTCAGCGAGGAGACGGTCTTGCCTGAGCCGGACTCGCCGACGATCCCGAGCGTGCGCCCCGGCATCACCTGATAGGTGATGCCGTCGACCGCGTGCACGACGCCGTCCTCGCTCGGAAACTCGACGCGCAGGTCCTCGACACGCAGCAGCGGCTCGGCAGCGCTCACGAGTAGCGCACCCTTGGATCCAAGTAGGCGTAGGTGATGTCGACGACGATGTTGGCGAGGATGATGAACATCGACGCGAGCAGCACCGTCCCCTCGATCACCGGGAAGTCCGATGACTGGATCGACTGGTACGCGAGCCGGCCGACCCCAGGGATGTTGAACACGGTCTCGACCAGGATCGCGCCGCCGAGCAGCACCCCGACTTCGAGGCCGAACAGCGTGACGATCGGGTTGATCGCCGCGCGCACCCCCTGGCGCACGACCGCCTTCTCGGGCAGGCCCTTCGCCCGCGCCGTGCGGATGTAGTCCTCTTTCATCGCCTCGCTGAGGCTGCTGCGCATCAGCCGCGCGAAGATCGCCGCCGAGCCTGCCGCGAGCACGAACCACGGCATGATCAACGAGGTGAACCATTTCCACGGATCGGCGCTCAGCGGCACGTAGCTGCCGGCTCCGGGCAGGATCTTGAATTTGCCGATATCCGAGGCGAACAGGAACAGCAACACCAGGCCCAGCCAGAATTCCGGCACCGAGATCAGGACCAGCGCACCGCCCATGGCGCCGCGGTCGAGCAGCGTGTGCCGTCGCAGCGCCGAGATGATGCCGACGCTGAGGCCGCCGAGCACCCACAGCACGGCGGCGCCGAGCGTCAGCGACAGCGTCGCCGGCAGGCGTTCGATGATCAGCGTCCTGACCGACTCCTGGCTGTAGTAGCTGTAGCCGAGGTTGAAGTGCAGGAAGACTTCCTTCAGGTAATCCCAGAACTGCGTCGTCAGCGGCTTGTTGAGGCCGAGCAGCGTTTCGATCTCTTTGACCAGCTTCGGCTGCGGATCGCGACCGGCGCGCAGCAGCGCCGGGTTGGCGGTCGGCAGCACGCGGAACAGCACGAACATCAGCCCGGCGACGATGATCAGCAGCAGAACGCCCCACAGCAGGCGTCTGATTATGTAGCGGATCATCGTCGCCGCCCTCGCGCTACTTCAGCGAGGTGAAGCTGTAGTCCCACGAGCCTTCGTTCCAGAGCATCGCCACGCCGTGCACGTTGCTCGCCGCCAACCGGGGTGACTTTTCCCAGTCATACGGGATCGCGACGGCGTTTTCGACGAGTTCATCATCGATCTTGCCCCACGCCTTCGAGCGTTCTTCCTTGCCTTTGATCAGTTCCGCGGCGGCCATCGCTTCGTTGATCTTGGGGATGTTCACCTGCCCCTGGTTGACGTTGCCGGTGGGCACGATCGAGCTGCCGTCGAACGTCGGCTTCAGCACCGTTTGCGGGTCGGCGAAGTCGGCGATCCAGCCGACCGTCGGGCAGACTTCGATCTCTTCTTTCGGCACGTCGCAGTACTTCGCGTACATCGTCGCGATTTCGACGAGCGTCAGCTTCGTGTTGAAGCCGAGGTTCTTCAGCGTCTGGTTGACGATTTCGGCGTCTTCCTTTTCCGGTGTGTTGCTCGCGCCGACGACCTGGACCGTTTTCGTACCTGTGTATTTGCCGCTCGGGTAGCCAGCCAGCTTCATGTACTTTTCGGCCACCGTCGTGCTGCCTTCGGGGTGTTCGTTGTAGTCGTATTTGGGACCCGCGAGGCCGCCCGCCTGTTCGAAGCCGGGGATCGTCGGGTAGATGAAGTGAGTCGCGACGTTCGTGACAAGCGTGCCGCCGCGCTCACGGTCGAGCGCCGCGCGATCGACCGCCGCATAGACGGCCTTGCGCAGGTTGATGTTGTTGAATGGTGGAACCTTGTTGTTGAGCGTGATGTAGCGGTTGCCGGCGCCCGGAGAGAGGGAAAGCTGACTCTTGTAGTGTTCCGCCGCGAGCTTGACCGCGGACTGCGCGACCGGCTCGTTCTGGACGACGCTTTTGCCTTCGAGCACCTGGCGATCGATGACCGACTGCGTGCCTCCGAGGTGAATCTTGATTTCGTTCAGGTAAGCGGGGCGGAAGTCCGTCTTGGCGTTCCAGTTGGGGTTGCGCACCAGCGTCGCCGATTTGCCCGGCACGTAGCCGATCCCGAGAACTTTGCCTTCGGCGTTGTTCTTGAGCATGTACGGTCCCGTGGCGACCTGGTAGTTGGCGTAAGCCGACGGTTTGCTCTTGTCGTACTTTTCCGCGTATTCCTTCGGCACCGCCGCCGTCAGCGGCAGGCACAGCGCCTCCGCCACGAAGAAGCCCTTCGGTTCGGTCAGGTGAAAGACGATCTCGTGCTTGTTCGGCGTTTCGATGCCCTTGATCGGGCCGCCTTTCGCCTGCGGCATGCCTTCGATCGAGCTGAAGTACGTCTGGATGTAAGGGTTCGCGACGTTTTCGTTGGCGCCGCGCTCGATCGCATACGCGACGTCCTGCGCGACCACTTCGCGGTTGACCGGTGGGCTGAAGTGAACGCCTTCCTTGAGGTGCACCGTGATCGTCTTGTTGTCGGCGGAGACTTCCGGCTTGCTCGCCGCCATGTCCGGGCTCGGTTCATTCGAGTTCGGCACGTTCGAGTACAGCGGCCGCTGCGTCGCGAACACCACGGTGTAGTCGAGGGCGAAGTAGCTGATCCCTGGATCGAGGTGTTCGAAGTCGGCTTCCTGCAGCACTTCGAGCGTGCCGCCGCGCTTACCCGTAAGCGACTCGTCGACCGAGCTCTGGTAGCCGGCCGGGGTCACCACGCTGGCGCCATTTCCGGTCGCGCTCGAGCCGCTCGAGCCGCTTTCCGAGGAGGAGCCGCACGCCGCCAACACCAGCGCCGTCAACACCGCCATCGCCGCGAACAACATCACTCTCGTGGACCTCATTGGAACGCCTCCTGTGTCGTGTCGAGGGCCCGTCATCGGGCGTTCCTCGGGTTCAGTGCATCCTGCAGCCCGTCGCCGAGCAGGTTGAAGGCCAGCACTGTCAACAGCAGTGCCGCGCCGGGAAAGACCATGTACCACCACGCGGTGTTGAAGATCGGCGTCGCCGCCGCGATCATCTGACCCCAGCTCGCCGTCGGCGGACGGATGCCCACGCCCAGGAACGAGAGCGAGGCCTCGAGCAGGATCGTCACGGGCACGAGCAGGCTCGCGTAGACGATGATCGGCGCCGCGAGGTTCGGCAGGATCTCCCTGAACATGATGCGCGCGTCGGACGCGCCCAGCGCGCGCGCGGCTTCGACGAACTCGCGCTCGCGCATCGACAGCACGAGGCCGCGCACGAGTCGCGCGATGTACGGCCAGGTCGCCAGCGCGACGATGAACAGGATCGTGCCGAGGCCTGGCTGGATCAGACCTTTGACGCAGCCGCGCACCGAGCACGCGGCGCCGAGCCCGAGCCCGAGAAGCAGCACCGGCACCGACAGCACCACATCGATCAGGCGCGAGAGCCCGGTGTCGACCCAGCCGCGGTAGAAGCCCGCGAGCATGCCGACGACGACGCCGATCACGGTCGAGATGCCGGTGCCGATGATGCCGACCTCGAGCGCCACGCGGGTGCCGTAGATCACACGCGACATCACGTCCTCACCGAGCGTGTCGACGCCGAACGGGTGCGCGAGGCTCGGTCCGAGCGGCGAGCCGAACGAGTCCGTGAGGTTCAGGTTCTGGACGTTCGGCCCGGGCAGGCCGAGCACGCTCACGACCAGCGGCGCCGCGATCGCGATGAAGATCAGAAAGACGATGAAGCCGAGCGAAACGAGCGCGACGCGATCCTGGCGCAGCCTGCTCCAGAACAGCTGCCGCGGCGAGCGCCCGGCGATATCGCCGCCCGCGTCGAGGAATTCGAGCGCATCCCCCCCGGACGGCTGCAGCTCAGCGGCGCCGATGCTCATCGGAGCGCGTGGTCCTGCGGTGAGTGTCGGGGTGGGGCGACGTTGGCATCCAACCTACGGTTCGACGGGGATCGTTTGCGACCTGCCATCGGTTGCGAGAGGCAGGCGCCGCGTGCGAGCGATACTCACCTAGGTGGATACCCTTTTTAACGACGATTCGAGCCGCGATTTGGACAAAGTTCCGGCCGCGGGCATGGCCAAACGTAATAGTCCAAATGACGTAGCGGCGGGGCGGCCGCTGGCGGTGCGAATGCGCCCGCGCGGCATCGAGGAGTTCGTCGGACAGGCGCATCTGCTCGCTCCCGGCTCGGCGCTGCGCACCGCGATCGAGCAGGGCCGCCCGCATTCGATGGTGCTGTACGGCCCGCCCGGCTCGGGCAAGACGACGCTCGCGCGGATCGTCGCCGAGCGTTCCGGCGCGGCCTTTGAGGAGCTGAGCGCCGTCGCCGCGGGGCGCCCCGAGGTGCGCGCCGTGATCGAGCGCGCCGCCCACCGGCGCGATACCGGTGGCGGGCAGACGGTGCTGTTCCTCGACGAGATCCACCGCTTCAACAAGGCGCAGCAGGACGCGCTGCTGCCAGCCGTCGAGGAGGGGCTCGTGACGCTGATCGGCGCCACAACCGAGAACCCCGCGTTCGAGGTCAACGGCGCGCTGTTGTCACGTATGCGCGTCTACGCGCTGCAGGCGCTGACGCCGGAGGAGGTCGGCACGGTGCTACGGCGCGCCGCCGCGAATGCGGATGCGGATGCGCTCCCGGTCGAGGACGGCGCGCTCGACTTCCTCGCCGCCCGCAGCGAAGGTGACGCGCGCACGGCGCTCAACGCGCTCGAGCTGGCGCTCGCGACTGCGCAGGAGCTCGGCGAGCCGGCTGTGACGCTCGCCCGTGTCGAGGATGCGCTGCAGCGCCGGGCGGTCCTGTACGACAAACAGGGCGACCGCCACTACGACTACATCTCCGCGTGGATCAAGGCCACGCGCGGCTCGGACCCGGACGCGTCGCTGTACTACCTGGCCGTGATGCTCGAGGGCGGCGAGGACCCGCGCTTCATCGTGCGGCGGATGATCATCTTCGCCTCCGAGGACATCGGCAACGCCGACCCGGCGGCGCTGTCGCTCGCGACGGCGGCCGCGCAGGCGGTCGAGCACGTGGGCCTGCCGGAAGCGCGCTACGCCCTCGCCCAGACGGCGATCTATCTGGCGCTCGCGCCGAAGTCCGACGCCGCCGGTGGCGCGCTGTCCGCCGCCCAGCGCCACGTTCGCGAGCACGGCGCCGGCGCCGTGCCGGCGTGGCTGCGCTCCGGACCCCGCCCCGGCCAAGACCGCGGCGGCTATGACAATCCCCACCGGCACCCCGGCCACCTCTCCAGCCAGGAGCTGGCGCCGGAGAGCGTCGTCGGCGAGCGCTTCTACGAGCCCGACGAGGCAGAGGCGGCGCTGGCCGAGCGCCTGCAGCAAATTCGCCGGGCACGCGCCGCAG
This sequence comes from uncultured Solirubrobacteraceae bacterium, assembly GCA_963838405.1. Classification (GTDB taxonomy): domain Bacteria; phylum Actinomycetota; class Thermoleophilia; order Solirubrobacterales; family Solirubrobacteraceae; genus Palsa-744. The sequence continues at coordinate 169,542 of CAWIRA010000004.1, forward strand.
AGCCGCGATAATCGCCTGCCATGAGCGCCTCCCCGAGTCAGGCCTCCGCAGAGACGGGCAACGCCGCCGGACCGGCGCAGCTGACGGCGTGCGACCCCGCGAGCGGCGCAACGCTCGGCGCCGTCGCGATCACGCCCGCGGAGCGGGTCGAGCAGGTGGTCGCCGCCGTCGCCAAGGTGCAGCCGCTGTGGGCGCTGCTGCGCGTCAAGGACCGCGCGCGCTACATGGATCGGATGGCGCAGGCGGTGATCGACGACTTCGACGAGCTGCAGGAGCTGCTCGCGCGCGAGCAGGGACGCCCACGCGCTGAGATCGCGGCGCTCGAGCTGCTCGCCGCGATCGACGCGCTGCGATGGATCGCCGATGACGGCGCTGCCGCGCTCGGCGGGCGGCGCGTCGAGGTCAGCCGCTCGCTGGCGATCGCCAAGCGCGCGCGGATCGCGTTCGAGCCCTACGGCGTGGTCGGTGTGATCGGCGCCGGCAGCGCCCCCTTCGCGCAGCCACTCGGGCAGATCGCAGGCGCGCTGCTGGCAGGCAACGGGGTCGTCTTCAAGCCGGCCGCGCGCGCGTCGCTGGCGGGCGAGCGGATCGCGCGGGTACTCGCACGCGCGGGACTGCCGGAGGGGCTCGTGCGCGTCGTCCACGGCGAAGCGGAAGTCGGCGTGGCACTCGCACAGGCGCCCGTCAACAAGGTTCTGTTCACCGGCTCTCCGGCCGTCGGGCGCGTTGTCGCGCGCGCGTGCGTGTCGCGCGAGAAGGAGGTCACGGTCGAGCTCGGCGGCAAGGACGCGATGCTCGTCCTCGCCGACGCGAACCTGCGCCGCGCGATCGCGGGCGCCCTGTGGGCCGGCTGCGCCGCCGCCGGCCAGGCGCGCGGTTCGATCGAGCGCGTGTACGTCGCGCGCGAGGTCCACGAGCGCTTCCTCGCCGGGCTCGTGGCCGGCGCCCGGGCGCTCACCGTCGGCGACCCATCCGATCCGGGCGTCCAGGTCGGACCGCTCGCCTCCGCCCGTCGCGCCGAGCACGTCAGCGCGCTCGTCGACGAGGCAGTCGCCGAAGGCGCGCGCCTGCAGTGCGGCGGGCCGGTCAGCGTGCCCGGCTGTGAGGGATCGTTCTACGCGCCGAGCGTCGTCACCGACGTCAGCAGGGACATGCGTATCGCGCGCGAGCCGATCGACGGACCGGTGCTGGTGGTGAGCGCGGTCGACTCGGTCGACGAGGCGATCGCCGCCGCCAACAGCGGCGACTACGGGCTCGGCGCGTCGGTGTGGACCGCAGACCGTTACCAGGGGATCCGCATCGCGCGAGAGCTGCACGCCGGCATGGTCTGGCTCAACGACCATCTACCCGGGCCCACCGTCTCGCGCGGACCGTGGGGCGCCGCCGCCGGCAGCGGGCTCGGCCGCACGCTCGGGCAGGCGGGGCTGCGCGCATGCGCGCAGGAGAAGCTGATCACGTGGGATCCGCCCGCCATGCGCGGACTCTGGTGGGGCCCCTACGACGGCGACAGCACGCGCGCCATGCGCGCCGTCGCCAAGCTCCGCTCCGCGCGCGACTCCGACCGCGACCGCGCCTGGCGAGAGGGCGCGCTGGCGCTCGCGAGGGTCGGCGCGCGCGCCTTCGGGCGCGGGCTGCCCAGGCCGTAGTTTGCCGGGAGGCGCCGGCGGGCCGGCGGGCTGCGCGGGTTTGTTCGCGCTTCGGAAGGCTGTATAGCGTTGGTATTTGCGTCGCGGGCTGCACTACCCTTGAGGGCATGCCCGCCCAGGCCTATGCCGGCAAGCAGTGCGTCTGCCAGCTGCACCGCGGAATCTGCGACCAGAGCTGCGTCCAGGGGATGCTCGACACGCCCTTCTACATCGCCTGCCTGAAGCTCTCCGGCCGGCGCTGCGTGGTCGTCGGCGGCGGCGAGATCGGGCTCGAGAAGGTCGAGGGCCTGCTCGCCTGCGACGGGCAGGTGACGCTGATCGCGCCCACGGCCGAGCCCGCGCTCGAGGAGTACGCGCGCGAGGGATCGATCCGCTGGGAGCAGCGCGCGTACGGGGGCGCAGGGGACCTCGAGGGCGTGTTCATGGTGATCGCCGCGACCGACGACACCGAAGTCAACATCGCCGTCTACGAGGACGCCGAGCGGCGCGCGATGCTCGTCAACGTCGTCGACGTGCCGCCGCTTTGCAACTTCATCCTGCCCGCGATCGTGCGCATGAGCCCGCTCGCGATCGCGATCTCGACCGCGGGCGCCTCACCGGCGCTGGCCAAGCGCATGAAGCGCGAGATCGAAGCACAGTTCGGCGAGCCGTACGCGCGCCTGGCGGTGCTGCTCAACGAGGTGCGCGGGTGGGCGAAGGGCACGCTGCCCACATATCAGGACCGAAAGGACTTCTTCGAGGGGATCGTGGGCGGCGAGCCCGACCCGATCGCGCTGCTGCGCGACGACGGCGAGCAGGCCGTGCGCGAGCTGATCGCGCGAGCGCAGAGCGCGTGCGCGCTGCAGGTCTAGGGAGCGCACACACGTGGCAGTTGCGCTCGAGGTCGACGGGCTGGCGCGGCACTACGGCGAACGCGCGGCGCTCGCCGACGTCTCGCTGGCGCTCGACGCCGGCCAGACGCTCGTCGTGTTCGGTCCCAACGGCGCCGGCAAGACGACGCTGCTGCGGGTGCTGGCGAGCTTGCTGCGTCCGCACGCCGGCAGCGTGCGCGTGCTCGGCTCGAGCCTCCCGGACGAGGCGTGGGCGGTACGCGCCCGCGTCGGCCTGCTCGGGCACGAGCCGCTGCTCTACCGCGAGCTGACCGCGCGCGAGAACCTGCGCTTCTACGCCCGCCTGTATGGCGTCGAGGATCAGCGCGTGCAAGAGCTGCTCGAGTCGGTGGCGATGCAGGCGCGCGCGAACGAGCCGCTGCGGACACTCTCACGCGGGATGGTGCAGCGCGTGGCGGTCGCACGCACCGTGCTCCACGATCCCGAGCTGCTGCTGCTGGACGAGCCCAACGCCAACCTGGACCCGGCGGCGGTCGAGCTGGTGGTGCCGCTGCTGAGCGCGGGCGCCGGGCCCAACGGGCTACGCACGCGCGTGATCTGCAGCCACGACCCGAGCGGCGGCCTGGCGCAGGCCGACGTCGTGCTCGGCCTGCGCGCGGGGCGCCCGGCGCTGTTGCGCGCCGCCGCCGACGTCGATTCGGACGAGATCGCGGAGCTGTACAGATGAGCGGCGTCGAGGCACCGCCGCGAGCGCTGGCGCAGGTTCGCCCGGCGCGCCCGCCGAAGCTGTGGCCGACGGTCGGCGCGCTGCTGCGCAAGGAGCTGCTGGTCGAGCTGCGCACGCTCGAGTCGGTGCCCGGCATGTCGCTGTTCGCGGTGGCCACGTTCGTGCTCTTTCACTTCGCGCTGAACCGCTCGAGCGTCGAAGGCGACCTCGCCGCCGGCATCCTCTGGGTGACGCTGCTGTTCGCGGCGATCCTCGGCGTCAACAGGCTGTTCGTCGCGGACGCCGACCAGGGCGGCTTCGACGGGTTCCTGCTGGCGCCGGTGGACCGCAGCGCGATGTTCCTGTCGAAGGTGCTGACGCTGCTCGCGTTCCTGATCGTGCTCGAGCTCGTCGCCGTGCCGGCGTTCGCGCTGCTGCTGCTGGGATCCCCGCTCGGCCCAGCGCTGCCCGGCCTGCTCGCGACGCTCGCGCTGGGCGATGTCGGCGTGGCGGTGATCGGCACGCTCGTCGCGGCGATGGCGGTACGCACACGGGCGCGCGACCTGCTCGGGCCGCTGCTGGCGCTGCCACTGTTCGTGCCGATCGTGATCGGCGGCGCGCGCGCGACCTCGCCGCTGCTCGTCGCGGTGCATCCGGGGACGCCGGCGCTGCGCTGGCTGCTTACGCTCGGGCTCTATGATCTTTTGTTCGGGCTGATCGCCTTCGCCCTGTTCGACTTCCTCCTGGAGGATTAATGGCATCCCCAAGCCGGCAAGCGGCCGGCGTTTCCGAGAACAAACGCCGCTCTGCGGGCGCCGTCGTCATGTACGGCAGGGGCCTGGGGACGCTCAGCATCGCGACCGTCGTGGCGATCGGGGTGTCGCTCAGCCTGGTGTTCTTCTACGCGCCGCTGGAAGCCGAACAGGGCTTCCTGCAGAAGATCTTCTACGTACACGTGCCGCTCGCGATCATCGCGCTGTGCGGCTTCGTGCTCGGCGGCCTGCTCGCGATCCAGCATCTGCGCACGCGTGATCCCCGCTGGGACATGCGCTCCTATGTCGTGATCCACATGAGCCTGATCTTCGCCGTCGGCACGCTGATCACGGGCTCGATCTGGGCCAAGGGCTCTTGGGGGCACTGGTGGGTGTGGAGCGAGCCGACGCTCGTGTCGTTCCTGATCATCTTCCTGCTGTACGCCACCTACCAGCCGCTGCGCTTCGCGATCGAAGACCCCGAGCGCCAGGCGCGCTACGCGTCGGTGTTCGCGATCACGGCCGGGGCGTTCGTGCCGGCGAACTTCATCGCCGTGCGCCTGTCCACCGCATACCTGCACCCGCGCGTGCTCGGCAGCACCTCCAACCTGCCGGCTGCGATGGCGTTGACGTTCCTCGTCTCGCTTGGGGCGCTGTCGCTGCTGTTTGCGACCCTGTGCAAGTACGAGCTGACGGCGAAGCACACGCGCTCGCAGATACGGACGCTGCGCAGGCGCCTGAACGGCGAGGACGGCGCGGCGGCACCGCGCGCTCGCAGCGCCGTACCGAGCCTGCAGAGCTCGGCGCGCTGATGCTCGCCGGCGCACTCGCAGAGGTCCCGGCGCTGCCGTTGCACACCGCCGGCAAGTACGTCGCCGGCGCCTACATCGTGCTGTTCGTGCTCGTGCTGATCTACGTTGCGATCATGGCGATCCGCCTCAGCCACATCGAGCGCGATCTCGGCGAGCTGCTGAGCGTCTCCGAGGGCGCGGCGCCGGAGGGCCCGGCGCCGGACGGCCCGGGGGCCTCGGCGGCGAGCCACGATCCCGATCGGGAGTCGGCACCGGCATGAGCGAGCTGCTGGCACTGGGCATCTCGCACAAGACCGCGCCCGTCGCGCTGCGCGAGCGGCTCGCCTTCAGCGAACACGAAGCGGCGGACTTCGCGAGCGAGGCGACCGCCACGGCGGAGGTGCGCGAGGCGGTCGTGATCTCGACGTGCAATCGCACCGAGGTGTATCTCGTCGTCGGCGATCCGGTGCGCGCCGAGGCCGACGTGCTCGGTCTGCTCGCGCGCCGCGCGGAGATCCGTCCGACCGAGCTGGCCGACGCGATCTACTCGCCGCGCAACTGCGACGCCGCCCGCCAGCTCTACCGCGTGACCGCCGGTCTCGAGTCGATGATCCTCGGCGAGGCGGAGATCCAGGGACAGGTCAAGCGCGCGCACGAGGCAGCGATGCGCGCAAACGCCACCGGCCCGCTCTCCAACCGCCTGTTCGCGGCGGCGCTGACGACTGGCAAGCGCGTGCGCGCGGAGACCGGCATCGGCGCCAGCCGCGTGAGCGTGCCCTCCGTCGCCGTCGACCTCGCGCTGAGCGTGCTGGGCAGTCTCGAGGACCGACACGTGGTGATCCTCGGCGCGGGCGAGACGAGCGAGCTGACCGCGCGCGCGCTCGCCGAGCAGGGCGCCGGCACGATCTTCGTCGCCAACCGCCACGCCGACCGCGCGCTCAGCCTCGCGCAGCGCTTCGGTGGCACGGTCGTCGGCCTGGACAAACTGCCCGACCAGCTGGTTCGCACCGACATCGTGCTCAGCTCGACCGCCTCCCCCCACCCGATCGTGGGCCGTGAGGAGCTCGAGCTGGTTATGCGCGAGCGCGACGGCCGCCAGCTGCTGCTGATCGACATCGCCGTCCCGCGCGACGTCGACCCCGCGTGCGGCGAGCTCGAGGGCGTCAGCCTTTACGACATCGACGACCTGCAGGCGGTCATCGCGCGCAATCTCAGCACGCGCGCGGAGGAGACCCCGCACGCGCTGGAGATCGTCGAGGAGGAGATCCACCGCTTCGCGCGCTGGCTCGGTCAGCTCGACTCGCTGCCCACCGTCAGCGCGCTGCGCGCCCATGGCGAGGAGATCGTGACGCAGGTCCTCGCCGAGAACTCCGGCCGCTGGGAGGCGGCATCCGAGCGTGACCTCGCGCGTGTCGAGGCGATCGCCCGCGCGGTCATGAGCCGGCTGCTGCACGAGCCGACGATCCGCCTGCGCAGCCTCAGCGAAGACCGCGGCCACGCGAGCCTCGAGCTCGTGCGTGAGCTGTTCGGGCTGCGCGAGGACGCGCCGGCGCTGGAGCGTCCCGCGAACGAGCTGGCGGAGGTCCACGATCTGCCCACGCGCGGCCCAGAGGGCGTGCCCGGCAGGCCGTCGCGCCGACGCCGGCCCGGCTGATGACCCGCCCGCCCCGCACGCTGCTCTGATGCGAGTCGGCACCCGGGGCAGCGCGCTCGCGCTCGCGCAGGCCAACCTCGTCGTCGAGCTGTTGCAGGCCGCGGGCTACGAGGACTGCGGGATCGTGCCGATCGTGACCGTCGGCGACCGTGTCGCCCCCAGCGGCGGAGGCGGCGACAAGTACCGCTGGGTGAGCGAGCTCGAGCGTGCGCTCCTCACGGGCGAGATCGACCTCGCGGCGCATTCCGCCAAGGACGTCCCGGGCGAGCTGGCCGCGGGGCTCGTGCTGCTCGGCGCGCCGGCACGCGCGGCGGCCGAGGACGTGCTGTGCGGCGCCAGCGCCCTCGAGGAGCTTCCCACCGCCGCGCGTGTGGGCACGAGCAGCGTCCGGCGCCTCGCACAGCTGCGCGCGGCACGCGAGGACCTCGAGGTGGTGCCCATACGCGGCAACGTCGACACGCGACTGCGCAAGCTGGCCGACCGCGAGCAGCGCCTCGACGCGATCGTGCTCGCGCGCGCCGGCCTGCAGCGATTGGGGCGCGAGGCCGAGATCGGCGCCGTGCTCGACGCGGAGCGCTTCGTACCGGCGCCAGGGCAGGGGGTCATCGTGCTCGAGGGACGCGAGGACGACGAGGCGGCACGTGAGGCGGTGCGGGCGATCACGGACAAGGACGCCTTCGCGTGCCTGCTGGCTGAGCGCGCGCTCGCGCGCGAGCTCGATGCCAGCTGCGACACACCGCTTGCAGCGCACGCGGTGCCCGCCGGCTGCGGCTGCCTGCAGCTGCGCGCCTGGATCGGGCTACCCGACGGCTCGGAGTGGGTCAACGATGAGCTGCTCGGTGGCTTCTACGACCCCGACGCGCTCGGGCGGAGAGTCGCCGAGCGTTTGCAGGCGCTAGGCGGCGGGGAGATGCTGCGGCGGGCGGCGGAGATGGCGGGCCAAGCGGGCGGCCGAGCGTGACAAGCCGGAGAGAATCTGTGTGCTAACTTGTGGCCCATGCGACTGCACATAAGCCTCGAGGACGAACTCGTCGAGCAGCTCGACGAGCGTGTCGGCAGGCGGCGTCGCAGCACCTTCATCGCAGATGCGCTGCGCCGAGCGCTCGACGATGCGCGCCGCCGTGAAGACATCGAGGCTGGGCTGGGAGCCCTCGCCGGGGAGGAGCACGAGTGGGATGCCGACCCGGCCGGCTGGGTCGCTGCTCAGCGCCTCGGCGACCCGCGCCGTGTCGGCTGACAGTTGCCTCTGCTGCTTGACACGACAGTCCTGATCGACGCGTTGCGTGAGCGCCCTGCGGCGCGCAGAATAGAGAGATCTCTGGACGTCGGCGAAGTCCCGTGGATATGCGCGGTGAACATGGACGAGGTGCTGCGCGGCACCCACGTCGCGAAAGAGGCACTGGTCCTCCGGTTCCTGCGAGGACTGCATCTGGCGCCCCTCGCTCGAGTGGAGGGTGAACGCGCCGGGCGCTGGCGTCGCGACTTCGCCCGACGCGGGATCACGCTAAGCCAAGCCGACTGCCTGATCGCAGCAGCCGCCATGTCGGTCGGTGCGCGGCTTGCGACGGGCAATCCCAAGCACTTCCCAATGCCCGAGGTCGAAGTCGAACACTGGCCGGTGGGAGCGTGAGCGGCCGCGTCTATCTCGTCGGCGCCGGACCCGGCGACCCGGGCCTGCTGACGGCGCGAGCGCTCGAGCTGATCGCGGCGGCGGACGTGATCTTGTACGACCGCCTGATCCCGGCTGCGGCGCTCGACGGCGCCCGCGCGGAGGCCGAGCTGCTGTTCGTCGGCAAGGAGGGAGGCGGCGCGTCGGTTCCGCAGGAGCAGACCGAGGCGCTGATGGTGGCGCGCGCGCAGGCGGGAGCAACGGTCGTGCGGCTGAAGGGCGGCGATCCGTTCGTGTTCGGCCGCGGCGGCGAGGAGGCACTGACACTGCGTGCTGCTGGCATCCCGTTCGAGGTCGTGCCGGGCGTGACGGCCGGCGTCGCCGCGTCGGCGTATGCGGGCATCCCGGTCACGCATCGCGGTCTCGCGAGCGCCGTCGCGCTGGTGACCGGCCATGCACGTGAGGACGGCGGCGATGACGCGGATGGGCAGAACGGCGGCATCGACTGGCCGGCGCTCGCGCGCTTCCCCGGCACGCTCGTGCTTTACATGGGCGTGCGTCAGCTGCCCATGTACACCGCCGCGCTGATCGCCGGCGGCCGACCCGGCTCGCAGCCGGCGGCGATCGTCGAAGCGGGCACGCTGCCGGCACAGCGCACCGTGACCGCGACGCTGGAGACGATCGCCGCGGCCGCCGCGGGCGAGGATGTCCGCGCGCCCGCGATCACGGTCGTCGGGCCGGTCGCGTCGCTGGCGGCGGAGCTGGCGTGGCTGGGCACGCGTCCGCTCGGCGGCGTGAGCGTCGCGGTCACGCGCGCGCGCGCCCAAGCGAGTGGCCTCGCGCGACGGCTGCAGGAGCTCGGCGCGAGCGTGATCCAGGCGCCGGTGATCCGCGTCGAGCAACTGCCCGGCCCGGCGCTCGACCCCTCGCCCTACGACCTGATCTGTCTCGCCAGCCCGAACGCGGTCGCAGGGCTCTTCCAGCGGCTCGACGACGGCACCCACCCCATCGGCGACGCGCGCGCGCTCGCACGGACCAGGATCGCGGCGATCGGCCCCGGCACCGCACGCGCCTTGGCCGAGCACGGCGTGGTCGCGGATGTCGTGCCGGCGCGGTCCGTGGCCGAGTCGCTGGTCGAGGATCTGGCCGAGCTGCCGGTGAGCCATGCGCTCGTGGCACGCGCAGGCGAGGCGCGCGACGTGCTGCCGGACGCGCTGCGCGCGCGCGGCGCCGAGGTCGACGTGCTGGCGCTGTACGAAACCGTCGCGGAGCCGCTGTCGCCGCGCGCGCTGCGGGCGCTGCGCGGCGCCGACTACGTCACCTTCACCTCGTCCTCGACGGTGCGCTTCTTCGTGGAGGCCGCCGGCGGCGAGCCGGCGCTCGCGCCGTCGACGCGGATCGTTTCGATCGGCCCGATCACCAGCGCGGCGCTGCGCGAGCACGGGCTCGAGCCCGACATCGAGGCAGCGACGTACGACGTCGAGGGTATGATCGCCGCGCTGCTCGCCGACGCCGCAGCACCGGCAAGCAATGGCCAATAGCCCACCAGTCATCACCTTTCTCTCCGACTACGGGCAGCTCGACGAGTTCGTCGGCGTGTGCCACGGCGTCATGGCGCGACGCTGCCCGAGCGCGCGCGTGATCGACCTGACACACGCGATCCCCCGCCACGACGTGCGCTCAGGAGCGATCGTGCTGCGCTCGGCGCTGCCGTTCCTGCCCGCAGGGGTGCACCTGGCGGTCGTCGATCCAGGCGTGAGCGCGATCGGTCGGCACGCGCGCCGGGCGGTGGCGATCCGCACGGTCGAGCAAGATCACGTGCTCGTGGGGCCGGACAACGGGCTGCTGATGCCGGCCGCGGAGCGCCTTGCGGGCGTCGCCGAGGCGGTCGACATCGGCGAATCGCCCGAGCGCCTGCGACCGGTGTCGCGCACGTTCCACGGTCGCGACATCTTCGCGCCGGTGGCCGCGGCGCTGGCCGCGGGCGAGCCGCTGAGCGCCGTCGGCGAGGCGCTGCCCGTCGATCAGCTGCGACGCATCGGGCTCTCATCAGCGCAGATGGGCGACGGCGTGTTGACCGTCCACGTGCTACGCAGCGACACGTTCGGCAACCTGATCCTCGACGCCGCCAACGAGCAGCTGATCGCGCTCGGCGCGATGCCCGGCGACACCCTGACCGTGAGCCACGCGGGCGCCCTGCGCACGGCGCGCTATGCCGCCACCTTCGCCGAGGTCACGCCCGGTGAGCTCCTGATCTACGAGGACGCCACACGGATGGTCGCGCTCGCCGTCAACCGTGGCTCGGCCGCGGAGCTGCTGGGCGCCGTTCCCGACGATGAGCTGACGGTCCGCCCGGCGTGAGCCTCGGCCGGCCGCGCCTGCATCTGCGACGCACCGGCTCGACCAACGAGCGTGCACGCGAGCTCGCCTTCGCGGGCGCGCCACACGGGACGCTGGTGACCGCCTCCGAGCAGACCGCCGGGCGCGGGCGCCACGGCCGGCGCTGGTCCGCGCCGCCGGCGAGCGCGCTGCTGATGTCGCTGCTGCTGCGCGACCCAGCGCCGCTACTGCCGCTGGCCGCGGCGGTGGCGGTGTGTGAGGTCGCCGGGAAGCAGGCGCGGATCAAGTGGCCCAACGACATCGTCGTCGCGCTGCCCGGCCCAGGCCACGGGCTGGCGAAGCTCGCGGGCATCCTCATCGAGGGCCGCCCGCAACAGGGCTGGGCCGTGCTCGGGATCGGGCTGAACGTCGCCGTTCGCCTTGATCAGCTGCCGCCCGAGCTGCGTCCGGGTGCGAACGCACGCGAGGACGGGGTCGCCGGCCTGCCGGCCGCGACGCTCGGGCTGCAGGCACGCGATCTCGAGCCGACGCTTGACGCGGTGCTGCAGTCGCTCGAGCGGCGGCTCAGCGAGCCGGCGCAGACAACATTGGATGCGTGGCGGGCCCGTGACGCGCTGCGCGGGCGCGAGATCGCCTGGGGTGCGGTGGAATCCGATGCGCAGCTGGGACGGGGGCGCGCCGAGGGCATCGACGGCACGGGACGGCTGCTTGTCGCGCTCGACGGCGGCGGGCGCACCACGATCGCCGCCGGCGAGGTGCATCTGCAGGCGCTCGGCTAGAGGCGACTGGGAGGGTGTGCCGAAACTCGCTGGCCTGAACTGGTGCAAGGTAGGAAGGGCATCTTCCGTATACGCGCCTCCGTCTGCATTTAGGTCAGTCCTCGGGGGCCATCCCCTGCGGAAGTTAGACTCGCCGCGCCGATGAACGCACACCAAACCCAGCTCGTTTCTCGTGAAGAGCGTGCCGCGTCAGGACGTGATCTTCAAGCTCGCTCGCTCCGCGGCAGCGTGAACCCGGCCGCTCTCCGATACCCCGGGGCGAAGTGGAGCCTCGCTGGACTGATCGTTGAGCAGTTTCGGCCGCACTACCACTATGTCGAGCCGTTCTTCGGATCGGGTGCCGTCTTCTTTGCCAAGCCCCCCGCGCGGCATGAGGTCATCAACGATCGAAACAGTCAAGTCGTCAACATGTTCGCGGTGCTGAGGGACCAAACCGAAGACTTGTGCTGGGCGCTGGAGACCACCCCGTGGTCGCGGGACGAGTACGACCAGTCAGACACGCTAACGGGGGAGCCGCTCGAGGACGCCAGGCGGTTTGTGGTGCGGTGCTGGCAGGCGCACGCAAGCGATCTAGCCAAGAAGACGGGCTGGAAGAACCGCGGTCCGTGTCAACGGGCGGCGGGTATGTCCCATCGGTGGAACAAGGTGCCTGCTCAACTTCAGGCCCTGGCGTTTCGACTGAAGGACGCCGAGATAGAGAACCGAGACGCCCTAGAGGTCATCCAACGACATGGTGCCGAGGATTGCCTGATCTACGCGGACCCACCTTATCCGCACGGTGTCCGTACCCAAGCCATGTACGCCGACGAGATGACCGACGAGGATCACCTGGCTCTGCTGAGGGCGCTACGCAATCACCCAGGCCCCGTGGTCGTTAGCGGCTACGCCGAGCCGATGTACGACGAGGCGCTCCGGGGATGGCAGCGGATCGCGACGAAGTCCCCGAAGGTAGAGAAGCAGGCACCCCGCATAGAGGTGCTTTGGGTCAAGCCCTCGTAGGCCAGAGCGGACCAAAGTAGCGCCGGGCCTTCTCTAGCGGCGATACTAGGGGCGGCTGCTCCAGTGTGAACTTCGGGGTCACCCAGTCTGCCCAGCTCAGCAGCGGGTAGTACTTCAACTGGCCGCCCGAGGTTGGGTAATACTGCCACAGCCGATGGCGGCGCCCACCGTCGTCTATGTAGCCGTTGACGGCCTTGCCCTCGAACTTCCAATCGATGCTGCCTCGCGGGTTGACGATGTACAGGTTAAGGGGGAAGCAGAGAATCTGAAAGTGCTCCCACTTCCTGTCGTGAGCCAGCACGCTGTACCGACTGCCCGCTATGTCGAAGACGGATGCCTGCGCCGCGTGCCATGAGGACACGAGGTCGATGACCGACGGGCCTGCCAGCATCGGCTCATTGGCGTAGGTAATTTGTAGACGCAGCAGATGGTCGCGAAACTTGGCCGCCGAGTTCGACATCTCCATAAAACTGCACTGATTGCCAGGCGGCGGAAAGACCGCCATCTTGCAGGAGATCCCGAACGGCAAACCGTTAGGCGTGGCGACCGCCACGTCAAACACGCCCTTGTTCTCGGGGGTGACGCCACCAAGCACGGCCGCGAGCGACCGCTCGTAGTCCCTGAACCCCGGCCATGACCGCCCGCCACGGTAGGTCTGACCGCTGCCGTCCCGGAAGCTACTCAGCGCGAGCCGCAGAATTTCACGCTCACTGTCGCTGAGAGGGCGATCACGGTAAGCGTGGAGAGCCACTGCTGCCGGATTCGACGGCTCTCGGCTGCCCCCTTCCCCGGCCAAATCCACCTGGTGAAGAGATTTCGCCAATGCCCTCGCCAAACCCTCCTAGGCCGGATGCTGATCGAGCGAGTCGCGTACGTCGCGGCGCAGCTCGTCGGCCAGCTCGGAGCGCGGCGCGCCCGCCGAGGCCGTGGCGCTGGTCAGGGCCGCCTCGGGTTGCGCCTGCTCGCGAACGCGCTCGGCCGCGGCGGTGGACCGCGCCTCCGGCGCTGAGCCGTTGCTCGTGCCCTTGGCGCCCTTGCGCCTGCGTCTGGTGTTGCGCGCGCGGCGTTTGGGGAAGTTGCGAAGCAGCTCGCGGGCGAGCGCCGGGGGCTTGCGCGCCATGCGCGTGCGCGCGCCACGCAGCGCCTCCTCGGCCTCGGGCGTGTGCGCGAGGGCGGCGGCGAGCAGCGCGGCGGCGAGCCGGCGGTCCTGCTTGCGCGCTGCGTGGATCAGACGGCGCGCGTTGCGGGCGTGGGCGCCGCCGGCCGAGTTGACGAGCAGCCCGAGCAGGCGCTTGGTCTCGGGCCAGCGCTGCACGGCGTACTCCTCGTGCACGTCACGCGTGTACTCCGCCAAGCGCCAGATCCAGGCGTTGGCCTGGTCGCGACGGCCGATCCTGCGCTCGACGAGCGCGCGCAGCATGATCTTCGTGGCCTCCTTGCGCTCCTCGCGCGGCCAGCCGCCGATGATGTCGATCGCCTCGTCGAACGCGTCGGGGTCGCGCAGCGCGGCGATGTCTGTCAGCGCACGCAGGCGTAGCTGCGCGTTCTTGTTGCGCTTGACGGCCGTGATCAGGAAGCGGCTCTTGAGCTCGCCCGTGCGGTCGAAGTGCAGCATCGCGCGCGCCCGGCGCCAGCCGTTCGGCGCGACTCGGGCTCCCGCGAGCGCCGCCCACAGGTGCTGCTCGCCGTAGTCGAGGTGCTCGACGGCGATCCGCCAGAGCTCGCGCTCGAACACCTGAAAACGCCGCTCCTCCTCGGCACACACCGGCAGCACGCGCCGCTCGACGCGCATCCGCCGGCCGCGTCCGCGGCGCACCGGACCGACGACGATCGCGCCGCCGCGGTACACGTCGCGGTCCAGCAGCGAGTGCAACGTCACGACCGGGTCATCGTGCTTGGTGGCTGGATGCACGAAGTCGACGACGAGGCCCGCCTCCTTGCCCGGGTGGCGGCGGGTGACGCGCCCGACGCGCTGCTGGTAGATGCGCTTGGACGCCGTCGGCGCCAGATGCACGCAGACCGTCGCGCGTGGGCTGTTCCAGCCCTCCGCGAGCAGTTGCGCGTTGATCAGCACGTCGATGTCCCCGCGCTCGTAGCGCGCGAGGATCTCGACGAGCTCGCGCTTGGGCGTCTCGCCGGAGACACCTTCCGCCTTGATTCCCTCGGCGCGGAAGGCTTCGGCGAGGTTGTAGGCGTGGCGCACGCCGGCCGCGTAGACGACGCCGGGCACGCCGTTGAAACGGGTTTTGTAGAGGTTCGCGACGGCCACGTTGAACGGCTGCTGGTCGAGCAGTTTCGCGAGCTCGTCCTGATCGAACTCGGTATCCACCTCGCCGCGGCGCAGCGGCACCTTGGCGATCGTGCGCACGCCGACACCGGGCGAGATGCGCACGCAGCGAAGCGGCGCGATCACGCCTCGCCGCGCCGCCTGCGCGAGGTCGAAACGCGAGGTCTGGGTCGGGAACAGGTCGGTGACGTGGCGTGCGATCAGCGCGCCCGTGGCGGTCATGCCGATGAAGATCGGGCCCGTCCACTCGCGGATCGCGGCGCTCGTCTTCTCGCCGAGCGCGGTGTGCGCCTCGTCGCAGATGACGATCGTGTACGCGCTCGAGATCTTGCCGGCGTTGCGCACGAACCACTGATAGGTCTCGACGGTGACCGGTCCCTTGACCGAGTCCTCGCCCTTCAGCAGCGGACGGCTGATGCGCTTGGAGTAACCGCGGTCGCGCAGCTCGCCGAGGAACTGGTCGACGAGGTTGCGCCTGTGCGTGAGGATCAGCACGCCGCCGGTGTGCGACGCCTCCACGAAGCCCAGCGCCGCGACCGTCTTGCCGGCGCCCGTGGCGTGCTCGAACCAGAAGCGCTTGGCGGCGTTCGGGTCCTCCGGCTGCTCCGCGAGCGAATCCTCCTCGCCCTCCTCGTCGACCCAGTCGCGAGGCTCCTCCTCGGACTCGCTCTCCTGCTCGAGCTCCTCCTCTTCGTCCTCCTCGCCCTCCTCCTCGTCCTCATCCGCGTCCTCTTCGTCCTCGTCCTCATCCGGAGCCGCGCGCTGCACCGGGCCGAGGTCATCGTCGTCCTCGTCGAGCTCGTCGTCGTCCTCGTCCTCATCGTCCTCGTCCTCGTCGTCTTCGGCCGCGTCCGCCTGGTCGGCGAGCTGGCTGGACGCCGCCTGGCTGCCGTTGGCCGAGGCGCCGTCCGGGCCGAGGATGTCCGCCGAGGCGAGCAGCTCGGGGGACGCCGAGGTGCCGTGGCCGTTACCGACGGCGCTGCGCTGCTGAGCCTCCGCCAGCAGCGCGGTCAAGGTCCCCGACAGCGCATCGACCTGGTGAGCCGACAGTACGGTGCCGTCCTCGAGCTTGGGCTCCTCGTCGGAGAGCAGGCGCTCGAGCCCGAGCAGCAGCGAGAACTCGCGACGCCACGCCGTCGAGGGGTTCTTGGTTTTCGGGTCGGCGTCAAGCTCCGCGAGCGCCTGGTCGAGCGCACGTCGACGAGGCGTCCCGAGCGCCAACGCCACGGCCGAATCCTCGCCCTCGTGGAGGAAGCGCTCGCGCACGAACTTTTCCGCGCGCGAGATGTCGGCGGAACTCGGAATGGTCGCGGCCGCGAGGGCCACTGAGGTGGACTCGGCCATTGAGGCTGTGGACTTCGAGACAGAGCCGCAATCGAAGCGGGGCTTGAGCGCGGCTCGAAAACGTGGCGCCCCACGGCGCCCTTCGCCGGGCGCTAGGAGCAACCCGACTGACGTGCTTCCAGGATATAGCACGGAGAGGCGCGATTGAAGCGACGGCTGCGCAAGCGCGCTTGAAGCGAAACGCGATCTGGCACCCTTACGCCGATGACGCCCAAGCGCGTGTCCATCGCAGCGGCAGCGACAGCGGCTGTGGCGCTGTTGGTGGTCGGCCTGATCCAGCTGGGTGGCTCCTCCTCCTCGACGCCGCCGTCGGGGCTCACGCTCGCCCAGATGCGCCAGCGTCTGAGCGGCTCGCCGCCGGCGCTGGCGGCGTTGCACGCGCAGGCAAACGAGATCATCGCTGGCGGCCTGCCGGCGCTGCGCGCTCGCCTGGCGGCGCTACGGGGCACGCCGGTGGTCATCAACAAGTGGGCCTCCTGGTGTGAACCCTGCAGGGAGGAGTTCGGTGTCTTCCAGCGTGTCTCCGTCTCACGCGGGCGGCAGGTCGCGTTCCTCGGGATCGACTCCGAAGACACGGATACGCACGCGCTCGCGTTCCTGCGCTCGTTCCCGCTCAGCTATCCGAGCTTCTCCGATCCGAGCGGTCAAGCCGGCGCGTCGATCACCGACTCCGCTTTCACTCCCGTTACCGTGTTCATCAATCGCAGCGGCAGCAAGTTCATCCACCAGGGCCCCTTCTCGAGCGTCGCCAAGCTCGAACAGGCCGTCAGCCGCTACGCGCTGGACGCTTGACCTTGCGTGAGCTGCGGATCGACCCGCTGAGCGGGCACAGGACGATCATCGCGGGCGAGCGCTCGCGGCGTCCGGGCGGCGAGCCGCGCTGCGAGCCGCCCCAGCAGATCGACCCTGAGCAGGATCCGTTCGCGGAGGGCCACGAGGACCGCACACCGCCCGAGCTGTACGCGGTGCGGCCCGCTGGCGGTCCGCCGAACTCGCCGGGCTGGCTGGTGCGGGTGGTGCCGAACCTGTATCCCGCCTTGACGGCGCCGGACGAGCATAGGCCGGCGCAGCCGCCGCCGGCCGAAACGCGCGGCGCGCCGGAGCTGTTCGC
Source organism: uncultured Solirubrobacteraceae bacterium (assembly GCA_963838405.1). GTDB lineage: Bacteria > Actinomycetota > Thermoleophilia > Solirubrobacterales > Solirubrobacteraceae > Palsa-744. The sequence goes on from CAWIRA010000004.1 coordinate 186,390, forward strand.
CTCGCGCGAGGCCACCGGCGCGCACGAGGTCATCATCAACGGCCCGCAATCCGTGCTGTCGCTGGCGGAGCTGGCGCTCGAGCAGGTCGTGGTCGCGCTCGAGACCTGGCGCGAGCGCATGCGCGCGCACGCCGACAGCGCCTATCTGCAGCTGATCGTCAACGAGCGCCGTGAGGCGGGCGCATCGTTGCCACACACGCACGCGCAGCTGTACGCGCTCGACTTCGTGCCCGCGGCGGTTGCACGCGAGCGCGAGCGCGCCAGCGCGTACACGACCCGAACGATGGGGCAGAACCTGCTGGGCGAGCTCGTCGCCGAGGAGGTTCGCCGCAACGAGCGCATCATCGCGATCGACGACGAGGCGGTGCTGATGGCCCCGTACGCCTCGCGCCTGCCGTTCCAGATGATGCTCGCACCGCGTACGCCGCGAGCGCGCTTTGAGGAACCCGGGCCTTCGGGTGCGGCGCTTCTGCACGACGGCCTGCGCAGGCTCGCGCGCCATCTCGGCTCGAGCCCGCCACTGAACCTGTGGGTGCGCACCGCCCCCCGCGGCGCCGAGGACTTCAGCTGGCGGATCGACGTGATGCCGCGCCTGACGCACATCGCCGGCCTCGAGCTCTCGACCGACGTGAACCTCAACATCGTCGCGCCCGAGCACGCTGCGGCGGTGCTGCGAGACGCGTAGGGTGGCCGGCAGCCATGCCCCCGGAGCCACGTTTCGTACCCCGCTTCGCCGCCGAGCCGCCCCAGGAAGAGCTTCCGTACGGTCGCTGGGAGGAGCGCCTGCGTCAGGAGTTCCTCAGCGGCGCGCTGAGGCTCGATGCCGGCGAGGAGGACCTCGGCGGGCCGGTCGGGATCACGTGGTATCCAGATCGCACCTGGCACGGGCGCACGTACGTCCCGGCGACGACGCTGACCTCGACCGGATTTGAGCTGTTCGGATACGTGCGCTTCGTCCCCGCCGGCGAGGACGGCGAGCCGAGCGACTTCTCCGCGCACGTCGACTTCACCGACGAAACCGCCGAGCGCAATCCGGACTGGAAGCTCGACCTGTGCGACGAGATCATCGGCAGCTGGCGTGGCGAGGCGGGCGCGACGGCGGCGATGACGCTCGTGTGGGGTCGCCCGCTGCTTTCGGGCGGGCGCGTCGTCACGGCGGAGCTCGCCGGTCTCGCCGTCGACCAGTGCTCGCTCATCGAGGAGCGCTTCACGTTGATCGCCCCCGACGACTATCGCCAGGACCTGCTCGAGATCGCGCTGTTCGACGGTCGCGCGCGCGAGCTCGCCCGCGAGTCGCTGTACGAGGACGATGAGGACGAGGACGGCGAGGACGAGGACGAGCAGGATGCGGCCGAGCAGCAGGCCGACGCCAGCGACGCGGGCGAGGTCGACGATGACGAGCATTGACGCGCGGGCATAGCGGGCTAGAGTTCCTCCCGTGGCACAGCCCGCCAGCTACGGCAACGAAGGGATGTTCGGCTCGGTCGAGACTGTCGGCGAGGCGGGCGTCTTCGGCCAGGTCATGGGTCTCGTCGCGGTCACGCTCGTCTTTTTCACGCTCGGCGCCTATCTCGGACGCCATCTCACCGAGATGGCCTCGATCATCTGCTTCTTCGGCGGTTTCGGCTGCATCGTCGGGCTGAACTTCGCGCGACGCTCGGAGGGCCTTGCGATCACGCTGCTGTTCGCCGGCGGGCTGCTGCTCGGGCTGGGGCTGGGCGGCGCGCTGAACGCCTACGCCGAAACTGAGCCCGACGCGGTCTGGCAGGCGGCCGCTGCGACAGCGCTGTTCGTCGGCGGGCTCGGCACCGTCGGCTACGCGATCCGGCGAGATCTCTCGAGCTTCTACAAACTGCTGTTCTTCGCGTTGCTCGCGCTGATCGTGTTTGGCCTGGTGGCCGTGTTCGTGTCAATCCCCGGCGGCAACCTGATCTACGCGGTGCTCGGGCTCGTCATCTTTGGCGGCTACACGGTGCTCGACTTCAACCGCATGCGGCGTGCGGGCATGGGAGAAGCGGTGCCGCTCGCAGCCGGGATCTTCCTCGACGTCGTCAACATCTTCCTGTTCTTCCTGCGTATATTCGGCGGCGGGCGCAACTAGGCCCGACGCGCTCCGGTGCGCCCTGAGGCATCAGCGGCGCCGCCTGCGCCTCCATGATTGCCGCGTCTCGGCCAGCCAGCGGGCGCGCCAACGACGATTGCGCGGACCGGCGCCGACCGCGTCGATCGACAGGGCGAGGATCGCGAGCGCCGCGGCGAGGATCGCGACCAAGAGCACGAGCGCATCGGTGTGGCTCGCGGGAATGGCCGCCAGCCCGAGGTGGCCCGATCCGCCTTTCGCGGAGGCGGAGCCGCCCGACGGCGCCTTCGCGTAGCGCGCCGCCTTGACGCCGCCGCTCGCCGCTTCGACGCTCCCTGGGACGGCCGCCACCGTGTAGCTGGCGAGCTCCATCGTCGGCACGCTCTGCGTCGCGCGTGCACAGCCGGTCGTCCGCGCCAGCGAGCGCAATCGTGCCAGCGTGGTGCGCTCCAGGCGCGGGACCTTCGTGCTGCGAACGTGCAGCTTCGCCGCGACCTGCTCGAGCGTCAGCGCGCGCGGCGTGTCGATGCCGCTCAGCAGCTCTAGCAGCAGCCTTTCCCGACGGGGCAGCGTGGCGAGGCATCCCGCCAGACCGGCGATGAGCACTCGTGCTTCGTGCTGCACCAGACGCTGGCGCGCCGCGGCCTCATCGCCGCGGTGACGCAGCGATGCGCCTCCGCTGGGGCTGGCGTAGCCTGAAAACGGCTGCTGGCCGAAGCTCGTGGCCGTGCCATCCGTTACGCCCATCGGCAGATTGTCGGAGAGCGCCGGGGCGCTCGCTGACGGTCTCGGATCGCCGCGCCCGACCTCGGCCGCGCTCGACGCGGCGGTGCTACGCGTAGCGGCACCGGACGCCGACGGCGCTGCGATGTTCACAGCTGAGGAGCCTGCGAACCCGACGGCGACAGCAGGGACGGTGCCTGCCGAAGGCGGCGCCGTTGAGGTCTTGACGGCGACCGCAGGAGCACTTGCGCCGAGCGTGCCCGAGGGCGCGTGCGCCGTGTTGACGCTCACGCCGGGGGCGCTTGCCTTTGCGCTCACGGCCGGCGCGGCAGCTGTCACGCTCACAGCTGGCGCGGTTGCCGTTACGCTCGCGGGCGTCGTGGCTTTCACGCTCACCGGCGGCACGGTCGCCTTCACGCTCACGCCCGGCGCGCTCGCCTTGACGCTCACAGCCGGCATGGTCGCGCCTACGTTCACTGCCGCGACCGTCGCTTTGACGCTCACCGCCGGCGCAGCCACCTGAACGCTCGCAGCCGGAGCGCTCGACCCGGTTGGTTTCAATGCGGTTGCTGCCGCCGCGATGGTGGAGGTGACGCGCGTCGCCGCCGCCGGTCCATCGGCCAGGCACTGCGCGGGAGACAGGACCGCCAGCAGCGTTGCCATCGCCCAACCGGTCGCCAATCTGATGCTTCGCTCTCTCAACGGGTCCCGCTTTGCGCGTCGCCTTCGGTTGAGCTCTAGCTACCCCCTGGGCGCGCACTTATTCACGCGGGCGGAGCTGTATCCGGGCCCATCCAGCATGCGGTAGGTATGAAACTAACGACAGGGCGGATGCAAACGGAGTAACGTCGCTGGTTCGAGCCGTTCCGGCTCGAACTGGGCGGGGCGAACCCCCAAGTTACCCCGCCTGCCCCCGGTCGGGGTCGGCGGGGTCGCTGTGCGGGGCCCCGCCGTTCACGGCGGTCGGTAGGCGTCCTAACGGTGGTGTTGATGCAAAGCGCGTAGCGTGGACCGTTCGGGCCGAAGGGCTCGCCGCCGCTCGACTACCTGCAGCTCGACGATCTACGCAGCGCGTGCGAGGCGGCCGGCCGATGGGAGTTCCTCTGCGTGACAGCGCCTCTTCGGATCCCTGGAGGTACGGGCTCACCAGTCAACCCGCTCGCAATCCTCTAGCTCACGCGGGCGCCCTGTCCGTCGCCCGCCTACCTGCGAAAGATCGCTAAAGATATCGATACTCCCGATGATAATACGACTAATCGACTATACTTGCCCCGTGATCTACCGAACTCCTCCACCTGACGCCGCGCTGGAAGCGGAACTCGCCGCGTTCGATGCGCTGCGCGAAGAGCTTGGCGACCAGGCCAGCATCGCCGGGCGATGGCTTGGCGCTCTGCGCCGTCAATGGCGGGCGGCCTCAGCCGAGAGCTCGATCGAGATCGAGGGGTTCCACGTACCCGAGGAGGAGACGCTGGCCGTGGCGAGCGGCGACGAGCCGACAGACCCAACCGACGAGGACCGGATGGCGCTCTCCTGCTACGCGCGGGCGATGGACCACGTCGGCGTCATGTCTGATGATCCCGTGTTCCGATGGGTCGATCGTGTCGTGCTCGATCTCCACTTCGATGCCTGCTACTTCCAGAAGGACAAGGAGCCCGGTCAGTACCGCCGGCGCGGTATTGAGGTCACTAGCCCGGCTGGCGGACCGCCCGCGTACGTCGGTCCGCCAGCCGATCAGGTACCGCCGCTCATGGGAGAGATCATGGACTGGCTTGCCCATGGTGATCCCGACGCCCACCTGATCGTGCGTGCGGCCATGGCCCACCTGCATGTCGTCTCCGTCCACCCATTCCGAGACGGCAACGGGCGAATCTCACGAATCGTCCAGTCTCTCGTCCTCGCACGAGGCGGGTTGTTGGCTGCCGAGTTCGTCTCGATCGAGGAATATCTAGGCAGCAACACATCGGCCTACTACGCCGCATTGCAGGCGGTGCAGGGAGGGTCATTCCAGCCCGAGCGCGATGCGACGCCGTTCGTGAGGCTCTGCGTCAAGGCCCACGTAGCGCAAGCCCATCGTCGCCTGAGGCAACTCGCCGAGGCTGGTGCGCGATGGGCATACCTGGAGAAGCTTGTGGAGCTGCGCGGATGGCCGGATCGTCTCGTCATCGCCTTGGAGCAGAGCCTCTTCCAGAGCACTGACCGAGCCGCCTACGCCGCCGAGGCCGACGTCTCGGCACCCACGGCGAGCAGCGACCTCCGACGCCTCCACGACGCCACGCTAATCAGTCAGCAAGGAAGAGGACCCGCCACACGCTACGTCGCAAGCGAGCAGCTGACTCATGACGTGCGCGACCATCTCGATCGAGCAACTTCTAACCACGAGTGAGCCCCTGGGCACACTCGTCAGATGGCGTGTCAACCTGTCGATCCGTCCATGCTCGGCGGAGCTGCCAGCACGATCACGGCGTTTGCGCAACGTATGGTTCGCATCGCCGCGCCGTTCTGGGCGATCAGTTCGGTCGGCATCGTTAGGTTCTGGCCGCAGAACACGTTTTCCACCCATGCCCCCGCCAGGAGTCGAACCTGGATCTACCGCTTAGGAGGCGGTCGTCTTATCCATTGGACTACGAGGGCGTTGCGCAGCGCGCACGCCGCGGGTCGCTTGAAGGCTACCGTCGCGCGCAGACCGCGACCCTCGATTCGGCAAACACGCCCTGAACCCGTGCGCTACGACACCGTCGTGGATTCCCCGGCGAGCCGCTCGAGCTCCTCGCCGACCAACCGGTGCGTGATCCACGCGTCCATCGTCTGCGCGCCGATGCGCCGGTAGAAGCCGAGGGCGAGCTCGTTCCAGTCGAGCGCCGACCATTCCAGTCGCTGGCCGCCGCGTTCGCGCACGCGTGCCGCCACAGCTGCGAGGAGCTCGCGCCCGACGCCGGCGCCGCGATGCGCTGGGCGCACGAACAGGTCCTCGAGCCAGACGCCCTGGATCGCGAGGAAGCTCGAGAAGGTGGGGTAGAAAACCGCGTAGCCGGCGACGTCGGCGCCGTGTTCGGCGATCAGCGCCGAGGCGGCAGGAATCGGACCAAACAACGCGTCATGCAGAAGCTCGTGCGTCGCGTGCAGCTCGCCCTCGAGGTGCTCGTACTCGGCCAGCTCGCGAAACAGCTCGAGCAGCAGCGGCACGTCGGGCGGGGCGGCGGTGCGGACGACGGTTGCCGTCGCACCGGGCCGCGCTTGGCGCTCGTCCGCCATGTTGTCTCAGGCGACCGCGCGGTCCGGCCGCTCGGGGTAGATGTCGTCGATCGTGGTCAGCGCCACGTACGGCGCAGCGGCTGCCTGCTCGATCGCGGCGCCACCTCCGGCGAGCCTGTCGAGCACGCTCACAACACCACAGATCGCGAGGCCTGCGTCTTGGAGCGCGGCGATAGCCGCGAGCGTCGAGCCACCCGTTGTGACGACGTCCTCGACAACCAGGCAGCGGTCCTCGCCGTCCAGCGGCGGACCCTCGATGCGGCGTTGCAGCCCGTGCGACTTGGCGTCCTTGCGGACGAAGAACGCCTTCGCGCGCGCTCCGCCGGCAAGTGCCGCGCAGGCCACTGGGTCCGCGCCCATCGTCATGCCGCCGACGGCCGTCGCGCCGCGCTCGGCGACCTGCCCGGCGACCAGCGCGCCGAGCGCCGCAAAGCCCTCGGGGCGCAAGATCGCGCGCTTGGCATCGACGTAGTATTCGGCGCGCGCGCCGCTCGTCAGCGTCACGGTGCCGATAACCAGAGCGTGATCGCGCAACTGCTGCACCAGCTGCGCGTGGGCATCGGCGAGCGCGCTCGTATATCTGGCCGGGACATCCACGCAGGCACGTAATCTAGCGACGTGCTCTCCTCGATCGTGCGTTTGCTGCGACTTGCCTCACTGGTGATCTGCGCGATCGTGATCGCGTCGTTTGCGATCTTCGCGCTCAACCAGACGAAAACGGCGTCCAAGCAGCAGACCGAAGAGCTCACAAACGGTCCCGCCGTCCACCGCAACAGCGACGGCGGCTCGTCCGCCACGGCCCACGAGAGCAGCGTGCACAAGGACATCGACGACGCGGCCCGCGAATTCACCTCGCCGTTCGCCGGCATCGTCTCCTCGAACAGCGAATGGCTGACCCGCGGCGTGAAGCTGTTCTTCGCGCTGCTCGTCTACGGCGTCGGTGTCGGCTTCCTCGCGCGGGCGCTGCGCATCTAACGCCTGGCTCGACGCGCGCGTCGAGCTACGGGCCTGCGGTCGCGCTCACACGCGAGCTGCCGCCGCCGTCCTCGTTGTATACGTCGACCGGGGTGCTTTCTCGCACCCACGCGTAGATCGACGGCGCGTCGGGGATCGGCACCCGCAGACAGCCGTGGCTGGCTGCGTAGGTCGGGACTTCGGCGTAGCCGTGGATGGCGTATCCGCGAATGAAGTAGTTGGAGTCGACCATGCCCTCGCTGTTTTCACCCGGCGTCTTCTCATACACGCGAAAGCGACCGATCACCGTCGGCGTCGAGGGCTTGCCGGAGCTGGTCGTGTAGATCCGGTACACGCGTCCGTCCGGTTCGATCTCCGCGAGCACCTGTTTTGTCAGGTCAGCCTCGACGTGGCGCCCGTCCTGCTTGTAGCGCACGCGAAACGCGCCCTCGCCGCGCTGCAGCCGCGTGAACACCTGCGTGCCCGCGTAGGGAATGCGTTCCAGTCCGGTCATCTTGCGGTAGGCGATCAGCGCCTGTCCGGTGCCTTCATCGAACACGCCGGATAGCGGCACCGCGTAGTGGAGCGCGTTGAGCTCTGACTGCAGCACGCGCACCGACTCGTCGCGCACGCCCGGACCGAGGCTCGCGTGCACGAGGCGGACGACGGGCGAGCGAGCCGTGAAAGCGAGCTGCTGCGCGGTCGCGCCATGCACGGCGCGCGCCCGCACCAAGCCGGCGTAGCGGCTGGAGAAGCTGACGCGGAAGCTGCCGGTCGCGCCGCGCGCCGCGAGCACCTTCACCGAATTCACCGCCAGCTTGCGGCCGTTGAGGTAGAAATCCACTTCGACCTTCTGGCCGGCCACATACGGGCTGACGCTGCCGCGCACGACGATACGCGAGCCGACGAGCGCGAACAGGGGTTTGCCGCCGACGCCGTGCAGCGTCAGCCGCATCGCGCCAGCCGCGGGCGCAGCGACCGGCGCGCCAGCGGGCGCCGGTGCGGGCGCGGACGCCGGCGCAGGCGTTGGGGCCGGTGCGGGCGTGGGCGCCGGTGCGCTCGGTGCGGCGAGCGCCGAGACGGGCATCACGGCGAGGACGCCGAGCGCGCTCAGCGACGCGATTACAGCGCGCGGGCGCAAGACGCGCGGGATGCTGCGTGGCCTGTCACACGTGTTCTCGCGGCGCATTCACAGGATCCTATGTGCTCCGCCGGGCAGGGCCGGCTCCGGCGCGATCAGGCCGATACGCTTGGCCGCGAGCACGATCGCGCCGATCGAACTGAGCGCACACACGACGAGCACAGCCCCCTGCCAGCCCCAGTTCTCGAGACCGGCGAACGCCACGCAGTTGTTTAGCGCGTGGGCGATCATGCACGGGTACAGCGAGCCGGTGAAGCGGTACAGCAGGCACAGGCCGAAGCCGAGCGCTGCGAGCGGCACGAGGTCAAGCGCCGGCGCCGAGCCGACGTGCACGCCTCCGAACAACAGGCCGGTGATGACAGCGGCACCGAGCGTGCCGGCCCAGTTGCGCAGCGAGGTGAAGATGAAGCCGCGGAACAGGAACTCCTCGCACATGGGCGCCACGACGCACGTCAGGCCGGCGCTCAGCACCAGCAGCGCCGCGCCTTCGTTCGACCCGAGCTGTTCGAGCGTCTTCTCTTTTTCCGGGTGCACGATCGCGCTCCAGATGACGCTGATAAGGATGAACGCGATCAGCAACAGCAGGATCAGGCCGGCAGCCGGCCACCAGCCGACACCGGGGCGGCGCAGCCCGAACTGCCACGAGCGCACCGTGCGGCCGCCGAGCTGCGCGAGGTACACGGCGACGAGCACGAAGCCGATGTCCTGGACGACGGTGTCGGCGATCGACAGCCCGGGCGGCAGGTGGCTGCTGGTGATCTTCACCCCGAACAACAGCGCGGCCGGAATGTCGAGCAGCAGTCCGCCGACGGCCGCGAGCACGAGCCCGCCCAACAGCGCGACCGGTGCCATCCATGGTGGCCAGTCAACGGTCGGCGAGCGCCGGCTGTCCGCGTTGATGAGCGTGCGCTCGTCCAAGGTCTAGGCGACCCAGTGCCAGGTTGCGAACTGGCCGAGGAAGAACACCATGAGCGCGCACGAGCCCACGAGCGTGGGGATTTGCAGGCGTGGACGCCCGCTGAGCCATGCCGCGAGCCAGATGCCCAACGGGAACAGCACGAGCAGGAAGCGCGGCAGCGACATCAGCGGCTGCTGGGTCACCGGATCGGACAGCGGCAGCGCCAGCGCCGCCAGCACGTAGGCGCCGTAGGCGAGCGGCAGCCGCCGCAGCACGCCGACGACGAGCGGGATCACGGCGAGCAGGAACGCGAGCAGCATCAGGTTGTGGCCCGCCATCACGAACGGGCTGTCTTTGCCGGTCGCGAAATAGATGTGATGGCGCTGCCCCGACAGCAGCTGGCGGGCTCCCTCGAAGGCCGCGCGCAGCGCGTCCCAGACGCCGACGAACGGGCCGGCGTAGTGCCTGCTCCAGACTTCCTGGGCGTGCAGCGGCGCCAGCGGATCGCCGCCGGCGAGCCCGAGATAGGCGCAGTAGAGGATCGCGCCGACGGGCAGCACGGCGAGCCACAGCGCGTCAGGGCGCAACCGGTAGCGCGGCCGCAGCGCCACGGGCAAAGCCAGCCCGAAGGGCGCTCGCAGCCGCGAGCCGAACCCTCCAGGGTGATCCGGCGGACGGTCCTCGCGCGGGCCGTACAGGTAGAGCATCAGCGCCGGTAGCGCCAACACGAGGCCGGCGCTGCGCGTGGCGCTGGCGAGCGCGCCGAGCACGCCCACCCACGCCCAGCGCCCGTGACGCGCGCTCCAGAAGAGCCCGACCGAGAGCGCCAGGTAGAGCGACTCCGAGTACACGGCCGAGAAGAAGAAGGCCATCGGCGCAAACGCAGTCAGCAGCACCGCCAGCTGCGCGGCGCGCGCGAGCCGCTCGCCGCTGAGCGCCGGGCGCGCGCGCGCCAGCTCGAGCGTCGTCAGGCGATGGATGCCGTACAGCGCGAACGCAAGCGCGGCCACCGATACGAGCACACCGGCGAGGATCGGCGGCGGCCCGAACCACGACACCGTGCGCAGTGCCAGCGGGTACAGCGGGAAGAAGGCGGTGCGCGAGGTGATGCCGAGGTCGGGGCGGTAGCCGTAGCGCGCGATCACCAGGTACCAGACGCCGTCCCAACGCGCCGCCGGCGCAACCAGCAGGTTGCCGAGCCAGCCGAAGCCGCTGGTGATCCCCGGCGGGTCGAAGGCTTTGCGCTGCGGGCCGAAGCCGAACGCCAGGATCGTGCCAACGCCGGCCACCCACACGAGCAGCCGCGAGCTCCACAACGCGCGCCACGTGTCGCGCAGCGCGGTCATGCGCGCGGGATCGGCGCGCAGGCGCGCCAGCCATGCCGCCGCGGGAGCGAGCGATGCGCGCGCGTCGGGGAGCTCGACCGTCTGCGCATGCTCGCGCGGAGCGATCAGCTCGCCCGAGTCGTTCACTGCGGCCAGCTCGGCGGTGTCTGGGTTCATGGTCAGGCAACGAGGCTACGAACAGCCGCGCTTGCAAGTGGCAGGAAATCACACCCTGCGCGGTAATCTCGACCCCCCGGGATGTCTCGACAAGCTCGAAAGCGCCGCCACCGTCGCGGCGGAAGCACGCGCGTGATCATCGCGGCCGCGATCGCGATCACAGCGACGCTGGCGGTCGGCGTGCTCGCGGCCGTCGCGTTCGTGGCGCATGTCGCCGACGACACTCGCGGGCTGGAATCGCGTAAGGCGACGATCGGCGGCGGCACCTCCGAGGTCTACGCCGCCGACGGTGCGCGTCTGGGCGCGATCCAGTCCGACGAACTGCGCACGCCGGTCGGCTGGAGCGAAATTCCGAGCGCGCTGAAGAACGCGACGGTGGCGATCGAGGACCAGCGCTTCTACAAAGACAACGGCATCGACGTGACGGGGATCTTTCGCGCCGCGGTGAAGGACCTCGCGCACGGCCAGGCGCTGCAGGGCGCCTCGACGATCACGATGCAGCTTGTGCGCAACCTGTACCTGGGCGGCGACGAGCACACGCTGCGCCAGAAGATCGCCGAGGCGAAGCTCGCGATCGAATACAACGAACGCCACAGCAAGCAGTCGATCCTCAACAGCTACCTCAACGACATCGCCTACGGCACCGTGGGTGGGCAGACGATGATCGGCGTCGAGGCAGCCGCGCGCATCTACTTCAACGAGCCCGTGTCGCAGCTCGATCTCGAGCAGTCGGCGCTGCTCGCCGGCCTGCCGCAAGCACCCTCGCAGTACAACCCCTTCCTGTACCCCACCGTCGCCAAGCAACGGCGCAACGAGGTGCTCGCGAAGATGGCCGAACTGCACTACATCAGCCAGGCACGCGCGCAGGCGACCGAGCGCGACCCGCTGGAGACGCACCGCGGCTACTACTACTCAGAACGCAAAGAGCGCTTCTTCTTCGAATACGTACGCCAGCTGCTGACCGCCCGTTACGGCGCCAAGGCGGTCGAAAAGGGTGGCCTGAAGGTGTACACGACGATCAGCCTCGACATGCAGCGCCAGGCGCGCAAAGCGATCAGCGAAGTCCTCGACGAGCCGGAAGACCCGGCCGCGGCGATCGTCACGATCGACCCACGCACCGGCGACATCGAGGCGATGGCCGAGTCCGAGAGCTACGAGAAGTCGCAGTACAACCTCGCCGCCGACGGACACCGTCAGCCCGGCTCGACGTTCAAGGCGATCGACCTCGCCGACGCGCTCTCGCGGGGAATCGACCCGTACACCACCTACTACTTCTCGCACACACTGGAGCCCGGCTGGCTCGCGGCCGAACCGAACTACAAAGTTCAGACGTTCGAGGGCGTCTCGGAAAACAAGTCGATGAACCTCGTCACCGCGACGCTCAAATCCGACAACACCGTCTACGCCCAGCTCGCCGCCGACCTCGGCGAGGAATCGGTCACGCAAACCGCATACGCGATGGGTGTCAAAACGCACCTGTCGAGCTTCCCGGCTGAAGCGCTGGGCGGCCTCACGCTCGGCGTCACGCCGCTTGAAATGGCCGACGTGTACGCGACGCTCGCCGACGGCGGCTACCGCAACGCCCCGATCGCGATCACCAAGGTCGTGTTCCCCGACGGCCAGGTCGATGAAAACTGGGGCAAGCCGCACAGGGTGAAAGTCCTGAGCGAAGCCGTCACCTCGGTCGAGACCAGCATCCTCGAGGACAACGTCGAGAGCGGCACGGCGACGCGCTCGGCGATCGACTGCCCGACGGCCGCCAAGACGGGCACGACCGAAGAACTGATCGACGCCTGGCTCGACGGCTACACACCCGATTACGCGACGGCCGTGTGGATGGGCTATCCGACCAGGCGCGTGTCGATGACCGACGTCCACGGCGAGCCCCAGCAGGGCGGCTACCTACCGGCTGAAATCTGGCACGCGTACATGGCGGCGGTCACCGAAGGCCAGCCGTGCGTGCCGTTCCCGCCGTCGAAAGAAGCGATCTCCTACAAGCCGTTCTACGGCAAGTACGCGAGCACCGGCGATGCGCTGGCCGCGGAAGCGAACGCGCACTCCTCGGAACCGACGTTCACGAAGCCGCGGCGTCACGGCAAAGGCCACGGCGCGCCGGATGCCGGCGGCGGCTTTGCGCCGAGCGAACCCGAAGCGGCGCCGCGCGGACACGAAACGGAACCGGCGCCTCACGTACGGGCTCCGAGCACGCCATCGACGCCGCCGTCCGGCGCAGGAACCGAAAACCAAGCCGGCGGGGCCGGGGCTCCCTGACGCGACCGTGCTGATAGTTTGATTCCCGATACCCAGGAAAACGAGAGGCTGTCGCGTTGATTCGCAGGCTGCCGGATGAGGTGTGACGTGGCGAAGGAGGACAAGGTTGAATTCGAGGGAGAGGTGATCGAGGCGCTGCCGAACGCGATGTTCCGCGTGAAGCTCGACAACGACCACGTCGTCCTCGGTCACGTCGCTGGCAAGATGCGCCGTTTCCGGATTCGCATCCTGCCCGGCGACCGCGTCCGCTGCGAGCTCTCGCCGTATGACCTTGACCGCGCGCGGATCGTCTACCGACACCGTTGAACCATCGGCATCGCGACACGGCATCGCTGAGCGCTCCCTGATCGACTCCATCGCGGCCGAGCTCGCGAGCCGCCCGCAGGTTGAGCGGGTGATCCGGGGAATGGGCGACGACGCAGCGGTGGTTCGCGCGCGGGCCGTGTCCGTGACATCGGTCGACGCGATGATCGAGGGCGTCCACTTCCGCCTCGACGTCGGCTGGGCGACGCCGGCCGAGGTCGGACATCGCGCGCTCGCCGGCGCGCTGTCGGACCTCGCTGCGATGGGCGCCGACCCCGGCGAGGCCTACGTCGTGCTCGGCCTGCCGCCCGGCTTTGGCTCCGAGCGTGCGCTGGAGCTGGTGCGCGCCACGTCTGCGCTCGCGGCGCAGACGGACACCGTGATCGCCGGCGGCGACGTCGTCCGCGCGCCGGCGCTGACCGTGTCGATCACAGCGGTGGGCTGGGCCGACAGCGCGACGGCTGTCGTGACGCGCGACGGCGCGCGCCCGGGCGACCTGGTCGGCGTGACAGGGCGACTGGGCGCCGCGGCGGCGGCGCTCGCGGTCCTCGAAGGCCGGGCTGCGCGCACGCCCGCCGTCGAGCCGGCGCTGGCGCGTGCGCGCAGCCCGATGCCACGGCTGCGCGAGGGGCGCGCGCTCGCAGCTGCGGGCGTGCACGCGATGATCGACCTGTCAGACGGCCTGGCGAGCGACGCCGGGCACATCGGGCGAGCGAGCGGCGTCGAGCTGCACGTCGAGCTCGCGGCGCTGCCGCTGGACGCCGGCGTGCGCGACGTCGCGGGCGAGCTCGGCGTCGCGCCCTGGCAGCTCGCGGCGGCGGGGGGCGAAGACTACGAGCTGTGCTTCTGTGCGCCCGCTGCTGAGCGCGCAAGCGTCCAGGCCGCGGTGGCGGCGCTCGGCGACGTGCAGGTCAGCTGGATCGGAGAGGTGCGCGCAGGGTCGGCGGGCGTGACGCTGTCAGACGAGCGGGGAGACGCGGTTCGGATCGAGGGATACCAGCATCGCTGGTAGCGCGGGCGCCGCGGCCGTGTGCGCCGCTGCTTCGATCGGTCGCGGGATCGCGCCACCGGGAAGCAGCCGCGCGGCGCCCACCGGCACGGTGCGCGTCAGACGCGCGTACACGAGCAGGCGTTTTTCGGCGCTGAACACGGGGGTGCACGCCGACAGCACCAGCCGCGTGTAGCCGACGTTGGCGACCGCCGCCTGGACGTCGGTCGGCCACACCACCCGCTGGCCCGTGACCGTGTAGGTGAAGTGCGCGTACGGCATGTTCACGAGGATGTGATTGCCTGGTTTCAGGAGATTGATTTCTCGAAACGGCGCCAGATAGGTGGTTCGGTGTCCGGCGATCGCGGTCGTGCCCGCAATCCCGGGAAAGTGGGTTTCCCGATAGATGCCCGGTCCGCGGATCAGATCGCCGGTATCGGTGCCGTCGACCATCACGTAGTCGGCGCCGACGCGCGGGATCAGGATCCGTCCGACAGCCGCGCCGTCCTGTGCGTGTCGCTCGAGTTCACCCGCCAGGTAGCTGATCCGCGCCTGCTCATCGGGCAGGGACGCGAGCGCGCGGCGCTCCACGGGCGACGGCACCACACCTTCGACCGCCAGCAGCTCGCTGCCGAGGTGGGCCTGCACGATCGTCGCGTACAGCGCCGTCAGCGGCTCCTGCCAGACCACCGTGATCACGGCGTCCGCCAGCGCCAGCACCCCGAGCCCGATCAGCGTCACCGCGAGCGCACGCAGCGCGCGCGCCGAACCCGAGCGCCGGTGCTTTGGCCCTTTGAGCGCGGTTGGCGGCGCGGTGGTGGTGAGCGACTCCGACATCGCGCCTCTATCGTCGCAGAGCGGACTCCGTGCCACCGAGCGACCCGGGGCCGGCGTAGGACAGCGGGCCACGGATCGTGACCTCGGCCGGCTTCGCCGACGGCACGCCGGCCGGCGCCGGCAGCACGTCCAACGCCACCAGCGCAGCGGCGGCCAGGCACCCGAGCGCGGCGCTCCACAGGATCGCGCCGAACAGGCCGACGTGGCCGGCGGCGAGCAGCAGCACGCCCATCCATGCGACGTCGCCCGCTCCCAGGTTGAGCTGGCGCGCGTAGAACAGGACCAGCAACAGCAGCGGCGCGGCGCCGAGGACGACCAGCGCGAGCGACACGGCGCGGCGCGGCAGCCGGCCGATGTCCAAGCGGTCGGGGTCTGCCAGGGCCAGCCACAGATGCGCTGCCGGCAGCGCCAGCAGCGCCGTCAGCGGGTTGCCGAACCATGCGAGCAGCGCGACTCCCAGCAGCACTGACAGCAACGCCAAGCCCGCGACCTCGGGATCCGGCCGCACGTCAGAGCCGAGCCGTCGGATCAGCATCGCTCGCAACAGCCACGACAACGCGAAGGTGAGCACGAGCGCCGCCACGGCGGTCGCCGCCCGCGCGCCGAACGGCAGCGCCCCCGGCAGCACCGCCCCGGCGGGCGTCGCCCCGAGGACGCCCGCCCAGCCGAGCAGGTAGGCGAGCACGGCGCAGCTCAGGAACGGCAGCGCGCAGCTCAGCGCCCACAGCGTCGAGCGCCCAACCGCCAGCCGCCGCCGACGCGCGCGGGCGAGACCGTCGAGCACCGTCACCAGCGGCGCCAGCAGCAGCGTCAGCACCAGCAGCCGCAGTACCCAGGCGGGCATCGTCTTGCGCCCCAGCACGAGGTCGGTTTCCATCGACGGCGTCACATCAGGTGCGGTGTCGAGCGCGTCGACGGCGCTGAGCACGGCCCGACCGAACAGTTCGAGGCGTTCGCCGCTCACCGGCGCGCCGCTCGACGGGCCGCTTTCGCCGGAGGCCTGCACGAGCACGGCCGGCACGCCGCGCGCGTCGAGCGCGCCCTGTTCGCCGACGCTCAGCGGGAACGCCAGGTGCGCGAGCTGGCCGAGCGTGCTCGGAGCGCCGGGGTCGATGCCGACGTTCTGGGTGATCGCCGCGGCGAGCGTGCGCTGCAGCTCGAGCGGGGCGGAGCCGACCCCGTCGGAGTACGGCACGACGATCGGTGGCCTTGTGCGCTTGCCAGCGAGGTCACCGAGCACGATCGCCGCGTCCAGCGGCGGCCCCGGCGAGCCGGCGATCGCGGCGCCGCCCAGCTCGCCGCCCGACAGCAGCTGCGCCGCCCCGGCGTCGCCGCCGCTGCCGCCGCTGGTCGAGGCGAGGATGATCGTGCGCTTGGTCTCGCGCTCTGCGAACACGCGCGCGAGCTCCATCAGCGCGGCCGTCCCGGACAGTTCCGCGGCGGCGCCGCGGCCGGCGGCGTCGCGGTGCGCGACGATCAGGATCGGTGCGGCGCTCGTCGAGCCGGCGCGCCGGGCGACGACGTCTGTGAGCGTCTGCTCGCCGGCGATCGTGTTGGCGTCGAAGCGGTAGCTGTGCACGGAGAAGCCGCCACCGGCGGTGCCGCCAAGCCCTTCGAGCTTCTGCGCGAGGTCGCGCGCCAGTTCTTCGTCGCCGGGGCTACCCGGGCGCCGCTGCGGGAAGCTCGCGTCCAGGCGCTGCAGTTCGGAATACGCGGGCGCGCCTTCGAACGCGTCCGGCGCGAGCGTCGAGGTGAGCGGTAGCGGCCGCGACCCCAGCGAGAAGGCGGCGATGCCCAGCGCGATCACGAAAGGCACGAATGCCGCTCGGTACAGGCGACCGTTGAGCATGGCCATAGACCTTAGTCCGCGGATCGGCCTGTCGTCTCCGGCAGGCTCGCAGGGGCGAGCGCCGGCGGCCAGGTTGGCCTGCACAAAGGCCGTGGCGCCGGACTGACTCCTGCGTTAGGTATCGTGCCGCCGCGTGCTGCAGCCTGTCGCCGTCGCCAACAAGACGCTCGCCGACTACACGCACATCTGCGGACGCGAGCTGATCGCTGAAATCCGTGAGCTGGCCGAGCCGCTGCAGGGCCAGCGCGTGGTGCACATCTCGGCGACCGCGTTCGGCGGCGGCGTCTCGGAGATCCTCTACACGCTCGTGCCACTGATGCGCGACGTCGGCCTCGATTGCGAGTGGCAGGTGATCTACGGCCGCGAAGAGTTCTTCAACGCGACCAAGCTGATGCACAACGCGCTGCAGGGCGCGCCCCAGGACCTCGACGACGAGCAGTGGGCGACGTGGCTGAAGTACAACGAGATCAACGCCCGCGAGCTGACAGGCGGCTGGGACGTGTGCCTGATCCACGACCCGCAGCCGGCCGCGCTGTACAAGTTGGTGCCGGAGAAGGCGAAGGGCTGGGTGTGGCGCTGCCACATCGACGTCTCGACGCCGAATCGCGACACGATCAGCCGCCTGCTGCCCTACATCCAGGACTACCCCGAGTCGCTGTTCCACATGCGCGAGTACGTGCCGGAGGGCATGCAGGGCCACGTCAACGTCGTGCCGCCGGCGATCGATCCGCTGACGCCCAAGAACATGGCGCTGTCGCCGGAGGACGGCGCGTTCGTGTGCGGCCAGTTCGGGATCGACGTCGATCGACCGCTGATGTGCCAGGTGTCGCGCTTTGACCCCTGGAAGGACCCGCTCGGCGTGATCGACGCCTATCGCGAGGTCAAGGAGACGATGCCCGAGGTGCAGCTCGCGCTCGTCGGCTCGATGGCCAGCGACGACCCGGAGGGGTGGGACTTCTTCAACTCGACGATCGCGCACGCCGACGGCGACCCCGACATTCACATCCTCAACAACTTCAACAACGTCGGCGCGATCGAGGTCAACGCCTTCCAGTCGCACTCGGATGTGCTGATCCAGAAGTCCACGCGCGAGGGCTTCGGGCTGACCGTCTCGGAGGCGATCTGGAAGGCCCGGCCGTTCATCGGCGGCGATGTCGGTGGCATCCCGCTGCAGATCGAGGACGGCGTCACGGGCTTCCTCGTGTCGAGCGTCGACGAATGCGCGCGGCGCACGACCGAGTTCCTGAGCGACCCCGAGCTCGGTCGCACGCTCGGCAGGCGCGGCAAGGAGCACGTGCGCCAGCATTTCCTAACGCCGCGCTATTTGCGCGACTATCTACGGATCTTCAACGAGCTAGACAAGTCATGACCGGCGAGCCGGCACAGCGGGCTCCGCTTGTGCTGGTGAGCAACCGTGGCCCGGTGACGTTCCACGCGCACGGCGAGGTCCAGCGCGGCTCCGGCGGGCTGGTGACGGCGCTGACGGGTCTGGCGTCGCATCGCGACGCGATCTGGATCGCCTCGGCGATGAGCGAGTACGACGTCGAGGTCTCGCGCGTTCACGACGGTCGCGCGTTCCCGGTGCGCTCGCCCGGCGGCGGCGAGTATCAGGTGCGCCTGGTGGTCAGCGACCCGGAGGCCTACGACCGCTTCTACAACGTCTTCGCCAACCCGATGCTGTGGTTCATCCAGCACTACCTGTGGGACCTGTCGAACGCGCCGGACATCCGCAGAGAGGAGATCGAGGCGTTCGAGTTCGGCTACAACGTCGTCAACGAAGACCTCGCCCGCGCGGTGGTCGAGCAGCTCGAGGGCGCCGAGGAGCCGGTGGTGATGGTCCACGACTACCACCTGTACACGCTCCCCGACCTCGTGCGCCGCGCCCGCCCCGACGTCTTTCTGCATCACTTCATCCACATCCCGTGGACGCAGCCGGACGCGTGGCGGGTGCTGCCGACACGCATCCGCGAGGAGATCTACACGGGCCTCCTGGCAAACGACATCATCGGCTTCCACACGCGCTCCTACAGGCACAACTTCCTGCAGTGCTGCCGCGACCTGATGGACCTCGACGTCGACTTCGACCGCGGCATCGTGCGCTTTCGCGACCGCGACGTGTGGGTGCGGGCCTACCCGCTGCCGATCGACCACCAGGCGACCCGTCAGATCGCGCGCAGACCGCGCGTGAGCGAGTTCGAGCAGGAGCTGCTGCGCCGGCGCAGGGACTTCCTGATCCTGAGGGTCGACCGCGCGGACCTGTCGAAGAACGTGCTGCGCGGGTTCTCCGCGTTCGACCTGTTCCTGGAGGAGCACCCCGAGTTCAGCGAGCGGGTCACGTTCGTCGCGCAGCTGATGCCCTCGCGTACCGATGTGCCGCAGTACGCGGAGTACCTCGAGCGCATCGAGGCGCTGGTGGCGGTCGTCAACCATCGCCACGGCACGCCCGATTGGATGCCGATCCAGCTGAAGCTGCGCGACGACCTCGAGGAGGCGGTGGCGGCGTACAAGCACTACGACGTGCTGCTCGTCAACGCGATGTTCGACGGCATGAACCTCGTCGCCAAGGAGGGGCCGCTGGTGAACGAGCGCGAGGGGGTCTCGATCCTCTCCGAGAACACGGGCGCCCACGAGGAGCTCGGCGAGTACGCGCTGTCGGTGAACCCGTTCGACATCCAGGAGCTCGCCAACTCGATCTACGCGGCGCTGACGATGAGCCCGCACGAGCGCCGCCGCCGCGCCGAAGGGCTGGCGCAGATCGTCACCTCGCGCGACCCCGGCGACTGGATCGACGAGCAGCTGTCCGACATCCGCGCGAAGGCGCGGGACGCGGGCTGATCGATCGGTTCGCCCGCGACGCGCTACCCTGTGCGATCGAAGCCGCATGACTCTGCCTGCCCCGACATATGACCTGATGCTGCTGCTCGACCCGCAGGCCGAGGAGGCCGCGCGCGCGAAGATCGTCGCCGACACGCGCGCGACGATCGAGGCGCAGGGAGAGCTGCTGCGCCACGACCCGTGGGGCGAACGTCCGCTCGCATACCCGATCGAGAAAAAAACCAGCGCCGACTATCACCTGATGCAGTTCCACGTCGGCGAGGTCGAGCTGCTGAGCAGCCTCAACCGCACGCTGCGGATCACCGACGGCGTCGTGCGCTTCCGCGTCATCAAGCTCGCGCCGGGCGTACCCGAGGCGCCGAACATGCGTTCAGCCGCACCGAGCGCCGAGCGCGAGCGGCCGGACAGCGGCCAACCGACGCAGGCGCCCGCAGACGTGGCCGCCGAGCCCGAGCTCGCGGCCGCCGTCACGGTCACCGAGTCCGACTAACGGCGCGCGCGCCGCGGCGGCGCACTTATGCGTGGGGCGCCGGCGTAATAACATCGGCGCATGAGCTGGGCCGAGGCCGAGGACATGAGCGACCGAGGAGCGACCAAGACCGACGTGCTGCGCGCGTCGCCGCCGATGTTCGACTCGAAGCTGCTCGACGCGTTCTCGCGCGTGCACCCGACCGTGCCAGTGGTCATCTTCCTGCCGGCGATCGTCGTGCTCGCAGCGTGGGGGCTGACACGCCTGAGCGTGCTGGCGACGCTCGGCCTGTTCGCCGCCGGCTACGCCCTGTGGACGCTGTTCGAGTACTGGCTGCACAGGATCGTGTTCCACTTCGAACCGGAGAACGGCTTTGGCGCGCGCCTGCACTGGATCATCCACGGCGTCCATCACGACCATCCCAACGACCCGATGCGCCTGGTGATGCCGCCGGCCGTCAGCGTGCCGCTGGCGGCGGTGGTGTTCGGGGTGCTGTACCTGATCTTCGGCTCGCACTACGCGCCGGCGCTCGGGGCGGGCTTCTTCGCCGGCTACCTGGCGTATGACCTCACCCACTACTACCTGCACCACTTCCGTCCCCGCGGCAGGCTCGGGCGGATGCTGCGCGAGCGGCACATGCGCCACCACTTCCAGGACGACACCCGCGGCTTCGGCATCAGCGCTCCCTACTGGGACGAGATCTTCGGGACCTCGCCGCGCGTGAAGCGATCTTCGCAATGAGCGGCATCCGAGCCGGCCGCCCGCGCGCCGCGTGACGGTCGTGCCCGCGCGCCGCTCTAGACTCGGGGCTTCTAGTTAGACGACAGATCCACTCCCGCTGAGCGCGGGAGCGACAAGCTGAAAGGAAGGGCAGCCGTGGCCGCCACCAACATCAACCGGGTCGTGCTGACCGGAAACCTGACCGCAGATCCCGAGTTGCGCTCGCTGCCGAGCGGCAACTCTGTGTGCAAGCTGCGCGTCGCGTGCAACACGCGTCGCAAGAACGGCAGCACCGGCGAATGGGAGGACAAGCCCAACTACTTCGACATCACCGTGTGGGGCGCGCAGGGCGAGAACGCGGCCCGTTATCTGTCGAAGGGACGCCCGGTGGCAGTCGACGGACGGCTCGAATGGCGGGAGTGGGAGACCCAGGAGGGCGCGAAACGCCAGGCAATCGATATCATTGCCGACTCGGTGCAGTTCCTGGGCTCGCGCGACGACGCCTCAGGTGGGGGCGGCTTTTCCGGCAACGGGGCCGCCAAGGGCAGCGACGTCCCGGTCGACGAAGGGGATTTCCAGCCCGCACCGGTCGCCGGCGCAGCCGGCGACGACGACATTCCGTTCTAGCCAGTACAGCGAGGTCTCAGTGTTTTCCAACGTAACTACGCCCGATCATGACCGCAGTCGCGGCGGAGGACGCTGATGGCCAAAGCACGCGGTCGCGGCAAGCCGGTACGCCGGCGCGACAAGAAGGGCGGACCCGGCAGCGGGCGGCGCAAGCCGTGCCAGCACTGCCGCGACAAGGTCGAGCAGGTCGACTACAAGGACGTCGCGTCGCTGCGCAAGTTCATCTCCGAGAAGGGCAAGATCCGCTCACGCAGGATCACCGGCTCGTGCCGGCGCCACCAGGTGCAGATCGCGACCGCCGTCAAGCGCGCCCGCGAGCTGGCGCTGCTGCCCTACGTCAACGAGGGCGGTCGCGACGACAGCCCGCGACGCGACCGCGGCGACCGCGACCGCGAACGCTAGGGGGCCGCATGCCTGAGGCGATACTCCTCAAGGACGTCGACACGCTCGGCGAGCAGGGCAACGTCGTCGAAGTCTCCAAGGGCTACCTGCGCAACTACCTGATTCCGCGCAAGCTCGCCCAGCCCGCGACCAAGGGCGCAATCGAGACGGTGCGCCAGCGACAGGCGGCGGCCGAGCGCGCGGCACGCGAGGCGGTCGAGCGCGCGCAGGAGAACGTCAACCTGCTGAACCGCACCGTGCTCACGATCCCCCAGCAGGCCGGCGCCGATGGTCGCCTGTTCGGGTCCGTCACCGCTCAGGACATCGCCAGCGCGATCCGCGAAGCACGTGGCCTGCGGATCGACAAACGCAACGTGCACATGCCCGAGCCGATCAAGAACGTCGGCACGTACATGGTCGTCGTCGACGTCGTCGAGGGCGTGCAGGCGACGATCAAGACTATGGTGGTCGCCAAGAAGTAGCGCGGCGCTCCGCAGGTGAGTCGATCGTCCCCGACCGCTCCGCGGTGTGGGGCCGAGTCGACTCACTGCTCCGCTTGGCCTAGTCCTGGGTGGGTGTCGCTAGACGACTGGTGGGCTCGGCTTGGGCTACTCGGCTAGGCCTACTGCTTTTAGGGCCTCGGCCTTGGTTGGGTACTCGCGACAGTCGACTCCCTTACCGTCACGCATTGTCCATACGTGCGTCTCCGGCATCGCGACCTCCTCGCCGCTACCCCTGATGCGACCTCTCAGTCGCAAGACCGCGATCACCACATCGTCGCCGGCATCGATGAACTCTTCAGGATCGAAGCGGATGTCGTCGAACGACTCCGACCACTCGGAGAAGAGCTTCGCGACGCCGTCGTGTCCACGGTACGTGGCGGAGTCGGGCAAATCCGCGCGAGTGTGCCACTCGATATCGGGGTCGAGGAAGTCGAAATCCGGCCCCCGGCTCCGGGCCGCAGACTCGTAGGCCGCGCGCAGTATCGCCTCGTTCTCCTGTGCCATCGCCAGCCAGTGTCCCACGAACGGCGGTTGTGTCCACGCCGCCGCAGCAGGCCGTACGATACGAACATGTGTTCGACCTCTCGATCTCGCCCGGGTCCGCTTGCGGGCACTCCTTGGGGCTCTGGGTCACAGCCACCCACCTGCCCGCGCGTCGCATCTTTTTCACGCCGCATTTGCGGGAACGGCCGTCGGGACGCGCCCGCGTCACGCCTAAACTCGCGCGTCTAGATGAGTGCCATCTCGACAGCCAACGGCAACTCGCAGCCGCCTGCGGGCATGATCGCGCCGCCGCATAACCTCGACGCCGAGCAGTCGGTGCTCGGCGCGATCCTGCTGTCGGACCGCTCGCTGTACGCGCTTGTGATCGAAGAGGGGCTGCGGGCAGAGGACTTCTACCGCGAGCGCCACGGCGCGGTGTATGAGGCGATGCTCGCGCTGTACAACGAAAGCGAGCCGGTGGACGTGCTGACGGTGATCGACCGCCTGCGCCAGACGGGCAAGCTGCAGGAGATCGGCGGACCGGCGACCGTGGACGAGCTCACCGGCGTCGTGCCCGCAGCGGGCCACGCGCGGCGCTACGCGCAGATCGTGCGCGAGAACGCGCTGCTCAGGCGCCTGCTCAAGAGCACGTACGAGATCCAGGAGAGCGTGCTCGGCCACGACGCGCCGCCGCGCGAGCTGGTGGAGCAGGCGGAGAAGGCGATGCTCGAGGTCGCGCGCGACGACCGCCAGCAGGACTTCCGCGCGATCGAGGAGGTGCTGCACGAGGAGCTCGACAAGCTGCACCGGCTGTCGCTCGAGGGCACGTCGCTGACGGGCACGCCCTCGGGCTTCAAGGACCTCGACGAGATCACCGGCGGCTTTCAGGCCGGCAACCTGATCATCATCGCGGCGCGCCCGGCAATGGGCAAGAGCGCGCTCGTGTGCAACATCGCCGAGAACGCCGCCGTCGAGCACGGCAAGCCCGTGGCGCTGTTCTCGCTGGAGATGGCGGAGGCCGAGCTGGCACAGCGATTCGTGGCCTCGCAGGCGCGGATCAAGGGCGAGGAGCTGCGCAAGGGGCGCGTCGCCGAGCAGCGCTGGCCGAAGATCCTCAAGGCCAGTCAACGCCTCGCGCGCGCGCCGCTGTGGGTCGATGACTCGAGCGACGTCGGCATGCTGGAGATCCGTGCGAAGGCGCGACGGCTGCACAGCCAGTGCGAGGGTGGGCTCGGCCTGATCATCATCGACTACCTGCAGCTGATGCGTACCGACAGCCGCTACGACAGCCGCGTCACGGCCGTCGGCGAGCTCAGCCGCGGGCTGAAGATCCTGGCGCGCGAGCTGGGCGTGCCGGTGATCGCGCTGTCGCAGCTCAGCCGCGCCGTGGAGACGCGCCCGGACAAGAAGCCGCAGCTGTCGGACCTGCGCGAGAGTGGAAACCTCGAGCAGGACTCCGACCTCGTGATGTTCATCTACCGCGACGAGTACTACAACGAGGACTCCGAGCGCCCGGGCGAGGCCGACCTGCTGATCGCCAAGCACCGCAACGGCGCCGTCGGCAAAGTCACGCTGACCTTCCAGAAGGAGTACCCGAAGTTCATGAACTACGCCGGCGAGCGCTACGAATGAGCGCGCCGCTGTTCGACGCCGGCGCGTCTGAGGTCCCCGAGCCGCTCGAGCTGACGGCGCGCCGCGGCGGGGGAGCCGGCGGCTGCCCGCTGGGCGTTTGCGACGGCAGCGGCTTTGTCGTCGACGAGGACACGAACACCGCCAGCGACTGCGGCTGCCGTGCGGGCCGGATCGCCGCGGCGCGCACCGCGCGCCTGGAGGGCCGGATCCCGAAGCTGTACCGCGGCGTGTCGTTCGAGCGCCCGCCGGTCAGCGACATGGCGAGGACCGCCTCGGACCAGATCCGCGCCGTTCGGCGCTATGTGCAGTCGATCGACGCGAACATCGACGCCGGGCGCGGGCTGTGGTTCCAGGGCCGCGTCGGCACCGGCAAGACGACGCTTGCGATGCTCGTGTCGAAAGCGGCGCTCGATGCCGGGCGCTCGGTGGCGATCTACTCGCTGCCGCGCCTGCTGAACCTGCTGCGCGAGTCGATCGAGTCCGACGGCGGCCTGCTCGAGTTGCTCGATCGGCTGACGGCGGTGGATCTGCTGCACATTGACGACCTCGGCGCCGAGAACCGCACCGACTGGGTGCTCGAGCAGTTGTACTCGATCGTCAACGCGCGCTACGAGTCCGAGCGCGCGATCGTTGCGACCACGAACCTGATGCCGGATGAGCTGTCCGAGCGACTGGGCGCGCGCACGGTCTCGCGTCTGGTGGAGATCTGCGGCGACCTGATCCCGCTCGACGGCGAGGACAAGCGGCGCGAGTATCGCGCCGGGCGGGCCGAGATCGGACAGCCCTCCACCTGAGGATTGCGCCGATCCGCGCGGCGCGCGCGCCCGGGATTTGCGCGCGGCGCGCCGGCAGCGAGCCGGTGCCTCCCTAAACTCCTCTGGTCATGCCAGGCATAGTGATAGTGGGCGCCCAGTGGGGCGACGAGGGCAAGGGCAAGATCACTGATCTGCTCGCCGAGCACAGCGACGCCGTCGTGCGCTTTCAGGGCGGCAACAACGCCGGGCACACGATCGTCCGGGGCGAGGAGGAGTGGAAGCTGCATCTGATCCCCTCGGGCATCCTGTATCCGGGCAAGCGCTGCGTGATCGGAAACGGCGTGGTGATCGACCCGAAGGTGCTGATCGACGAGCTCGACGCGCTGCGCGCGCGACGCGTCGACGTCAGCGGCCTGCGGATCTCGGCCAACGCCCACCTGATCATGCCCTATCACCTGCTGCTCGACTCCGCCGGCGAGGCAAAACTCGGCAGCCTGCAGATCGGCACCACGCGCAGGGGCATCGGCCCCTGCTACGCCGACAAGGCCGCGCGCCTGGGCATCCGCGTGCAGGACCTGCTGGACGAGAAGATCCTCAAGAAGAAGATCGTCGCGGCGATGGAGCCCAAGCGGCTGTCGCTACGGCCGTTCGAGAAGGATCCCGCCCTCGACCTGCACACGATGACCGAGCAGTACCTGACGTACGGCCACCGGCTCGAGCAGCACATCGCCGACACCTCGAAGCTGATGTGGGAGATGCTCGATGCAGGCGACGCGGTGATCCTCGAGGGCGCGCAGGGGGCGATGCTCGACATCGACCACGGCACCTATCCGTTCGTGACCTCCTCGAACCCGCTGGCGGGTGCGGCGTGCGTCGGCACCGGCATCGGCCCAAAGGCGATCGATGAAATCTGGGGGATCTCGAAGGCGTACACGACTCGCGTCGGCGCTGGCCCATTCCCGAGCGAGTTGCACGACGAGATGGGCGAGACGATCCGCCAGCGCGGGGGCGAGTTCGGCACCACGACCGGCCGGCCGCGGCGCACCGGCTGGCTGGACCTGGTCGCGCTCCGCTACGCGGCACGCCTGAACACGCTGACGGCGCTCGTGGTGACCAAGCTGGACGTGCTCTCCGGTCTCGACCGCATCCAGGTGTGTACAAGCTACCGCGGCGCCGACGGCGCCGAGTTCGAGGACTTCCCCTACCACCAGACGGTGCTGCACCACACCACCGCCAAGCTCACCGAGCTTCCCGGCTGGAAGGAGGATCTGGGCGAGTGCCGCACGATCTCCGACCTGCCGGTCCGAGCGCGCGACTACCTGGACTTCATCGCCGAGCACACCGGCACCCCCGTCGCGATGATCGGCGTGGGCCCCGGTCGCGAGCAGGTCGTGTGGACACAGGCCGGACGCGAAACGATCATCGCCGGCGACCGCCTGCCGCCCGCCGGCGAGCCGGCGCACAGCGCCGCCTGAGCACCGGCCGGCCGGCCTGCCTGTCGCGGCGCCGGCTGAGCGCAAGGCCCGGGCGCAGCGATCAACCCGGCCGGCGGGGCCAGCGCGGACGCAACGACGACGAGGACGCTCTGCGCCCCAGCACCGTACGCTTGCGCACGCTTCGCAGCTCGTCATCGCGCGCCAGCTCGCGTTCTTCATCGAGCCCGACCTCGAGAAAGATCAACAGCAGCGCGCCGCCCAGACCCGCCGCGATCAGCACAATCGTCAGCACTTCGCCCGTCACACCGCCGACAAACGCCGCGCACGCGACGCCTGCCAGCACCAGCACCGCGGCGAACCCAAAGGACAGAACGCGTCCCCGTGTGGACACGCACCCAACGGTACACTGCCCGCTGACCGTTGCCGGTGACCACTCTCGAGCTGACTGGAGACACGATGAGCGACAGGCCCGTTTTCATCTACGCCGCAACCTATTCGGACGCCGCCGGTGCCTACGCGGACTATGAGGCGCTGCTCGACCTGCACGCGGCAAACCTCGTGGGCACCTACGACGTCGCACTGGTTACGAAGGACGAGGACGGCAAGGTCCACGTCAAAAAGCACGAGAAGCCAACCCAGCACGGCGCTTGGGGCGGCCTCGCGGTAGGCGCTGCGGTCGGCGTGCTCGCGGCGCCGGCAGTCATCCCGGCGGCGCTCGTCGGTGGCGTCATCGGCGGACTCGGCGGGCACTTCAAACGCGGCATCTCCAGAGGCGACGCCAAGGAGCTTGGCGACCTGATTGACGGCGGCCAGGCGACGCTGCTGGTGATCGGCGAGTCCCGCATCGAAGAGCAACTCGACAAGCTGCTCACCAGGGCAGAAAAGTCCATCGAGAAGGAAATCGACCTGGACAACAAAGAGTTCGAGCGCGAACTCAAGGAGGCCGAAAAGTCGGGCGCCAGCGTCGACTGACGCTTTCTGGCGGTTGTCGTGAAGTAGCGGCCGTGGAGCAGCACACGCAGGCTGACAGTGAGCCGGTACGGATCGTGCCGTACGACGATTCGTGGCCGGCCCGATTCGAGGCTGAGAGGGCGCTACTCGAGACGGCGATCGGACGGTGGGTGACCGGCGGCATTCACCACGTCGGCAGCACGGCGGTCTCCGGGCTTGCCGCCAAGCCGGTGATCGACATCCTGGTCGGCGTCAAGGACCTACCGTCGTCACGAGCGTGCTTCGGGGAGCTCGTCGCGCTGCGCTACCAGTACGCGCCGTATCGCACCGACGAGATGCACTGGTTCTGCAAGCCCAGCCCGGCGCATCGCACACATCACCTGCATCTGATCCCCACCGCGTCGCCTCGCTACCGACAGGAGTTGGCCTTTCGGGACCTTCTGCGTGCACGCCCCGATCTGGCCGAGAGCTACCAGCGCCTGAAGCGGCGGCTGGCGGCGGAACACCGCATGGACCGCGAGGCGTACACAGAGGCCAAGCAGTCGTTCATCGCTGGCGCGCTGGCTGTTGACAGCACCTGATCGCCAGAGCCTGGGCACGACGCGGCACCGCAACCGGCGATCAGGGATCGGTCTAAAGCTACGGGTTGACCGAGGCGATAAGGAGGTGAGATGCGGGTGCGATCAGGCTCGGCTGGGTCGCTGCTGTGCATGGGCATCCTCAGCGGTGTGCTCGCGCTGACGCCCGCGCCGGCGATCGCCGCGGCCGGCCGCGGGCCAGTGCTCGGGCCCTCCTACCACGCGGGCGGCGAGCCGCTCATCCTCGCCTCGGATGCGCACGGGGGGATCTGGTACGGAGGCGCGGCGCCCTACGCGGTCAGCGAAGAAAGCGAAGCTGAGTCCAGCATCTGGCATCTGTCGGCGGGAGGAGGCGTAACCCGACTCCAGTTGCCGACCAAGCCGGTGTCACGTTTCGCGCAGTACTTCGCGACCGGGCGGGACGGCGTGGAGTGGTTCCTGGCCGAGACCGACATCAACGCCAGCGTGGAGCTGGGCCGGGTCTCGGCCTCAGGAGAACTCACACTGTCGCCGATCGCTCTCGAAAAGGGGGTGCGGCTGCGAGGGTTGGCAGTCGATACGCGCGGTGACGTGTGGAGCACCCAGAGCGGCACCAAAGGTCGATGGAGGCGCGCTGGAATCGTCCGGATCGCGCCCGACGGGCAGGTGACAGTGTTCAGGCGCGGCCTGCTGAAGGGCGCGATACCCGCCAACATCGCGTCCGGAGAGGGAGGAACCCTGTGGTTCCTGGACGACGCGGGCCGGATCGGGCACGTATCGACAGACGGGCAAATACGGGAGCTGTCGATCGGGCGACCAATCGTCGTCGAGGAACGCGCGTTTGCTCCGACGCGGCCGCTGCTCGTAACAGCCGACCGACTCTGGTTCATCGCCGGATCGGAAACCATCGGAGAGATGACCACCGCGGGGAGGCTGAGATTTATCACACCCCGCTCCTCATACTCAGGGATCGAAGCTCAGGGGGGACGTGACGGCGACCTCGTCGGACTCGCCATCGCTCCCGACGGAGATCTGTGGTTCACCCGGGATTCCGGTGAAGTCGCGCGGATCCAAGCAGACGGCCGGGTGCAAACGCTCACGAATCGGTTGATGGACGCGTACGGGATCGCGTTCGACGGCGAGCGAAACGCATGGGTGGGCGAGGGTCCGGGCTACGAGCGGGAGATGGCAGACACTCCGTTTGAACGTAATGCGGAAGCGCAGATGGCGCTGCCGCGGATCGAACCTGCGCGCCTGGCGCAAATCGAGCCGAGCGGGCGCTCGAGACAGTTCCCGCCGGCTCCTTCCTGCCGGATTCCATCGTTGATCGGGGTCGAACGCTCGCTCGTCTGGCTCGACTCGACTAAGCCGTTCGCGGTGAGCGAAGAAGGCGCGCTCTCCCACTGTGAACACAGGATCCGCCTGGGCCATGTGACCGGCGGCTCCCGTGGACGGCGCGGGAGATTGTTCGTGGTGGCACAGCGACCTGCACCGGGCCGCCGCACGAATGTTTACGTGACCGTGACGATCACAGTGGCCACCCCGAGCACGCCGCCGAGCTGCGCCGTACCACGACCCTTCAGCCCTCTGTACCGCTCGCGACGACTGCTGGCCTGGCGAGTGGCCACCGCCGCTCCCGCACAGGAAGGGATCCGGGAAACCTACTACGCGTGCCTCCCGGGCCATCGCGATACGCGCAAGATCGTGTCGGTGGACTCGCAGGAATCGGAGTCCGGTGACAGCATCGCCCGGATGGACTACGCCGGCCACTACATCGCCTACGTGACCAGCTACGGCAGCAAGTACGGCAGCGGTCAGAGCCTCACAGTTGAGGACATCGCCACGGGCTCAGCAAGCACGACGGAAACCGATGCATACGCGTCCGGATACGACGGCGGGGCGGGGCCCGAGCGACTACCGAGGCTGGAACGGCTCGGCGCCCCCCTCGGGCGCACGGTCCTCGAGCTCGCGCTCTCGCCCGACGGCGCGGTGGCCTGGGTGGGGCGGAGCGAAGCCTCCCTCGGATCGCCAAGCCATTCGATCCTCTATCTGCGCGACCGCGACAGCATCCGCAGGCTCGCCGTCGCAAACCGGATCAGCGCCGTGCGCTTCTCCGGCGCGACGGTCGAATGGCGCGAAGACGGACAAACGCGCTCGGCGGGCTGAGACACGCAGAGGGGACCACAGAGGTAGGGGTGGCGGCAGGCAAATTCTGCCTATAATGCAGGCATCGCAAGAATCCAGTACACGATACGCGGCGTGCCGCCCGCTCTCGATACCGAGCTCCGCCGCGAGGCGAGCGAGACCGGCAAGACCCTCAATGCGGTGGTTGTGAAGACGCTCGAGAACGCGAAGCTGCCGTCGACAGGCAGCGAGCACGACGACCTCGACTGGTTCGTCGGGCACACGCCCGCCGATCGCGGCGACGAAGCTGACGCACAAGCGTGGCTCGACGCACTTCCAGTCGAGTGAAGCTCGCGCTGGACACAAACGCGTACAAGGCTCTGGGCGACGGCAATCGGCAACTGGCTGACGAAGCACGCACAGCCGCAGCCGTCGGCCTACCGCTGATCGTGCTCGGAGAAGCTCTGGTTCGGCTTCATAAACGGGACCAAACTGCGTCAGAACGCCGCGACGCTCGAGCGCTTCCTTGCTACGCCGCGCGTTCGCGTGCTCGAACCAGACCGACAGACGACTCACCTGTTCGGCGAGATCGCCACGCTGCTGCGGCAAGGTGGCAATGCGATTCAGCAAAACGACATCTGGATCGCGGCGCTGTGCAAACAACACGGATTCGCGCTCGCAACCCGAGACCGCGGCTTCCAATATGTCCTCGGACTCGAGGTCATCGACTTCACCGCGCAGGCGCCAGAGGCCCAGCCCTAGAGCATCATCGCCCTAGCCGTTTGTGGGCGTCCGAGAAAATGGGCCGTCCGGGAATCGAACCCGGAACCTTGGGCTTAAGAGGCCGATAGAGGAGGCCCGAAACGGCCAAATACGGCCGATTTAGTCGGCCTCGACGCCCCTAAAACACTACGACTTTGGTTGGTTTGGTACCCAAAGCGGTACCCACTCGAAGGGTGGTACCCATGTGGTACCCACGCCGTGTAGACTCCCGATAGGCACCTGACAAGGGGTCCCGCGTGAGTGCCATCGCAGGGACCGTGGACACACCGGAGGCCCGGCATGTCGACCAAGAACCCCAGTGCAGCCGTGGTCGTCCGCGAGCACAACGGGCAGCCCTTCTTCGAGGCGAAGTTCCGCTACCGCAGCCGGCAGGTAAAGCGCCGCGTCGGGCCGGCCTGGCTCGATCTCGATACAGACACGGGCGACTGGCGCCCACGTCGCGGACGTGTACCCGAGGGCTCCTACGATCAGCGCGCGGCCCATGTCGCGGCGGCTTCCCTCGTAGACGCCTATGTGGCCGAAGCAGACGACCGCGAACGCACCGAGCGCGAGCACAAGGCCCGCGGCGTGACCTTCCGCGAGGTCGCCCACGAGTACCTGCGCTGGCTCGAGGACGTGAAGGGCGCGAAGCCCGCAACGTTGCGCAACCACCTGAGCGTGCTCGCCGACCCCGGCGTCCCGTACAAGCGCGGGAAGGGCACGACCACCGGCCACGTGATGACCGCCCTCGGGAACCGACCAGCATCGAGAATCAGCACACGTGACGTGGAGGAGTTGCTGGCGACGGTCAGCGCAACCGGCGTCTCGCCGCGCACCGTGAACAAGCACCGTGCGGTGATCTGTGCGGCCTTCAACTACGGCTGCCGTGCCTCGACCTACGGACTGGCAGCGAACCCCGCCTCCGAGGCCGACAAACGCCGGGAGCCGCTGCCGGGCGCATTGGTCTACTACTCGCCCGAGGAGGTCGAGGCACTCGCGCGGGCACTCGCCGACGGCCGGCACCGCGAGCCTTCGCGGCAGACCCTCGGCGACCAAGAGCGCGAGGCACGACACGCAGAGGATCAGCAGGACGCGGAGCTGGTGAGGGTCGCCGCATACGCCGGCCTGCGGCTCGGCGAGCTGCTCGCGCTCCGCTGGCGAGACGTGGACTTCGCAGGCCATGCCCTGACCGTGGAGCGCGCGATGAGCGCGGGCGTGGAGTCCTCCACAAAGTCAGGCAGGGTCCGTCGGGTGCCATTGCCGGACCAAGCCGCGGCCGCTCTCGATCGCCTGAGCAGGCGCGAGGATTTCACCGGAGCCGACGAGCGAGTGTTCTGCAACGCGCTCGGACGAACCCTCGACAGCTCCGCGTTGCGACGCCGCTTCAAGCGGGCGCGCGACGCCGCCGGCCTGCGGCCGCTGCGCTTCCATGACCTGCGCCACACCTACGGCTCACTGCTCGCCGCTGCCGGCGTGGACCTCGTGACGATCAAGAGCGCGATGGGCCACAGCGCACTCGCCACCACCGGACGCTACTTGCACGCGCGCCCCGCGAGTGAGCAGGCGGAGGTGTTCACTCGGGCGTTCCGGCCGTCGGTGCCTCTGACGACCGAGGTGTCCAGGCCCTCTACGAGCCCGCTTGCCTAGCCGTCAGCGCCTTGAGGGACTTTGACGCTAGCTCGCGTTGGCGGTTGCCTGAGCCTGACGTCGCCGGCGTGTGCGACGCGGCTCAGCCGCTGAAGCTATCCCAGGGCGAGTTCCCTTGCTGGAGTTGCACGAGCGGCAGAGCACCTGCAGGTTGGCGGGATCAGTCGAACTGCCTCCCAGCGACCACGGCGTGATCTTGTGGTCGATCGTCAGGTCTTCCGTAGCTCCACATCGTTGGCAGTGTCCTCCGTCTCGCTTCATCACCAATGCACGGACATCCGCTGGGATCTTGCCGTCGTCTATGTACGGACGCGCCAGTGCGGCGTCTTTAAAGCGCTCTGCTGCGGTGGGTATCCCGGCAGCGTGCAACCAGTCATACAGATCCTGTAGTTCGGAGTCGTCAAACGCCTTCCAGAGTGCCTGCGGGTCGAGCTGCGACAAGGCGACGGCGGCAGGCTCCCACGGAAAGCCAGTCCGCTCAGCGTTCTCGATCTCGTCGAAGAGTTCCTGCTTTTCTTCCAGCGGTCCTCGCGCCCAGTTCTCGACCCACTGTCGAAATCCGGCTCCGATCGCGCTGTCGTCGGGCACACTCATATCTCGCCTCCCTGTCGTTGCGCGTGCGGATTCTACCCTGGCGTGAAAGGTGGGCGGGCGGCAGGGCGGTCAGGCGCTTGTCAGCAGTAGGCTTTCGCCCGTGCGCATTCGAGCTGTCTGACTGCGGTCGCCCTGACGTTGTCGCTGTCCGCGTGCGGAAGCAGCAGCAATAGCGGCGCGGAACTCGCGACCAACATACGCGAATCCCTCGGCGCGAAGTCTGTGCAGAAAATCGAATGCAAAGAAGCTGGCTTGAACGGCAAGGGCGAAAAGGTGCGGTCGTGTGAAGTCGCGTACACCACCGAATCCGAGAACATCGAAAAGACGGGGACCGAAACACTCTCATGCAACGAAACCCTCGAAGTCGGCCCTAATAACAAACCGATTGTCGCCCCCGCCGGCGCGCATACATGCACACCGACGGAAACGCGAACCTAGCCGTGGAGATGGGAGTCCTCAAGTACAGCCACCCGAAGTACTACGCGAAGCATCGCGAGCTGGTGTTCAGGTGCGCCTTGGTGCTCGTCTACTCCGTTGTCTCGGCGGTTCGGTAGAGGCCGGTCTTCCGCGATCCCTCACGCACCACGAGGCCGGCCTCGCGAAGGGCCGCAAGGTCTCGCTCCAGCGTCCGCGGTGCGATACTGAGCTTCTCCTGCAAGTCGCCAGCGTCTAGACCCCCAGCCTGGGCCAGCGCGTCGAGGACGGCTTGGCGGCGGCGAGCCACATCGCCTTTGCCCAAACCCGCTATCTCGCCACTTATCTCGCCACTTATCCCGCCACGTTGGCGGGATGGCGGGATATGCGAGCCGGCGAACGAAGGATGAGGCCACAGGGTCGCGGAAAACAGTGGACCGTCTCCATCGAAACCGGGCTCTGGATAACCTGCGGCCATCTCCGCTTCGATCTTCTCCCACGCGGTGCCGAACCGCTCCATGTAGCGGATGCGTCGCAGCACGCTCGCGATGCCACGGTTGCGGATCTTCGAGCGGCCGTTGCGGATGTCCTCGGTCGTCAGGCCCGGCAGCATCGGCCCCGGATTGACGATCTCGACCCGATCATCGAACACGAACACCTTGATCGTCTCCCCAGCCCTCGAATAGTCGGCGTGGGCGATCGCGTTGACCAACAGCTCGCGGACCATCACGGTCGAGTACTCGGACAGACGCTCGCGTCGAAGCCGCCCTCGCGGTATCGGCTCGGCCTGGCGGGTGTTCCGTCGAATGAAGCGGTCGGCGACATCGATCGCCTCCATCACCGTCAGCTCCTCCTCCGGATCGAAGATGTCCTCGATGTCGGCTGCTCGCGTCGGACCGGCGAACCTTGCCCCCGCGACCCGCGCGTCGCGGAAGAAGCGCCGCCGTATCGCGTCCTGGCCGAAGAGGATCACCCCGGCGTTGGTCGCCACCACCTTGCCCTGATAGCGGGTCAGGACGCCGAGGACCTCCAGCTTCGCGGCACGCAGCGGGACATCGTGACCCTCAAACGCCGCCGTCAACCGGGTCTTGTCCAGATCCCCGAACACCACCCCGGAGCGGGCGAAGAGATCGAAGGACTCCCCCGCGGCTTGCCGGCGCAGCTCGGCGAGCATCTCTGGCTCGGCCCGTCTGCTGGTCGAGCCGAGCCGGACGTACACACCCCGCTCGGGACCCTCAGCCCGCAAGTGAAACGGCGCCGGATGGTGCGCGACCTCGACCACCAACAGCTCTTGCTCGCCGTAAGACACCGCATATATCTCAGGAAGCAACTGCGGCTCGATGCCATCGCTGATGCTGCTCGAAAGACGCTCCTCCTCGCGCAACGGGTCTGCAACGCCGACCGCCGACCCATCGTCGTCCAGGCCGATCACGACGACCCCGCCAGCCGTATTGGCAAACGCCACGATGTCCTTGAGGACCGACTTCGGGGAGGAGAGATCACGCTTGAAGTCCAAACGAGGACCCTCTCCCCGTGCGATGGCGTCGGCGATCTTCATGCGCGCATCTTCTCAGCAACGGATCTCATCCACGGAGCCGCGGACCGCGAAAGGCTTGCGTGGCCTGCACTACCGCGATCAACCAGCAGTCCTCAACCCGCTGAGTCTCAGCCGCCGCCGACACTTCCAACCTCCCAGCAGTGCAGAAAGTCGTACAGACGAGATGCACAAGGATTGAGCGGGACCTTTAAGGGCCCAAACTCGTTGGCCGGTTCAGCGTGCTCACGGTCATTAACCACATGACGACCACAAAACCCACCAGCACAAACACGGCCGACGAGCGCACCCCCTGGTACACCCGATGAGCCGCCGCCTGAAGATCACGTTGCCCGACGCACTCGCGACGCAACTGGACGAGCTGGCGGCGAACGCTGGCGAGCCAGTCGCGCGACTCGCCGGCCAGATGGTCCGCCAAGGTATTGCTGGAGCGGGTACCGGCGAGCACGTTCCTGCGGCGCAAGCTCAGCCGGCGCCTGTCGTACTCGACACTTACAACGAGGACGAGCCCGAGCAGCGGGCGCCGTGGCTTGAGCCCTATGGCGGGGACAGGGAATGGCGCTCGTGGATGTGGGGCGGGATCGTGGCGCTCCACGGCCGCTATCCCACAGCGCTCGCCGACTTGAAAGACGGCTGGTGGGAGAGCGAGGCGCACGTCGAGACCCTGTGCGCCATAGTCGTATGGCGCCAGTTGATCGACGATGCCTGTCGAGACCCGCGCGAAGAGCTGGCCTTTCAGGTCAACCTTTCCGACTACGGCCACACCCTCCGCCAGGAAGGCGGCGGAGTCACCCGCGCCTGGATACCCGGCGCCCCGCCAGACGGGTGGGCCCGTTGATCCCAGAGGCAGCGCGAACGCGAAAAAGCAGCACTCAGGGAACACGCGAGTCGGCGGTCAAGGGCGCGCGAGGACTACGGGCAGCCCCAACGTCGGGAGTTGTGGCGGCCGGGTGGCCGCGGCTACGTGCACCGGAGGCGTCGGCTTCGCCTCCTTGTCGGCCCCAAAGTCGGTGGCGGGTGCAGGCAGGTCGAGGTCTGTAACCGCGATGGGCCCACCAACCTCACAACTGCAAGATCCTCGACCAATGGGCTCGACCGTCCGCCGACCGCTCACCGCCGCCGACGTGATGACCGCAGCCGAGGTCGCCGCCCTGCTGCGCGTACCGCAATCGACCGTTGAGGACTGGGCACGACGAGGCATCGTCCCCTCGCGGAAGGTCGGCCGGCGACGGCTCTACATCCGGGCGAGGATCGAGGCTCTGCTTCTCGAAGAGGACACCGGACTCAGCCCCTGAGGTCGGCACTACTCTGACGGAGCGTCGTCCGCCAGAAACGAGCCGGCGCCCGGGAAAACGCGTCCTGAGTGACTTTGGCACGTATACGCCGGTTGTGTGTGCAGAATGCGCCGGTGTCCATAGACGGGGAGTTCGACACCGCGATTGCGGCTGTGGAAGCGAGGCTTCGTGCAGCTCGACGGTGCGCGCGAGGCGGCGACTCACGAGCTGGTCGAGCTCCGCGCCCAGAGCGAGCGGGCGATCTCAGACGGTGGAGCCGAGGATGAGCCGGATCGGGCGACATCGTGGACGCCGCAGCGCAAGGTCGCGCTTTTCGCCAGCCTCTTCCGTGGCCGCGAGGATGTCTTCCCGCATCGTTGGGAGAAACCGGCGAAGGGCAAGAGCGGGTGGGCGCCACGCTGTGACAACGAGTGGAAGGACGGTATATGCAACAAGCCACGCGTGAAGTGCGGTGAGTGTCCCAACCAAGCGTTCCCGGCCCCGGCTGAGGGCGAGCTGTTCAGGCATCTGCGGGGCCGCCATGTGATGGGTATCTATCCGCTGCTGGCTGGCGATATGTGTCGGCTGTTGGCGATCGATCTCGATGAACGCTCGTGGCGCGCGGATGTGATGGCATTGCGCGAGGCATGCCGCGAGCTCGGTCTCGTCCCGGCGGTCGAGCGTTCGCGCTCGGGAGAGGGCGCCCATATCTGGTTCTTCTTCAGCGAGCGGGTGCAGGCAGCGCTCGCGCGGCGGTTCGGATTGATGCTCCTGACGGACGCGATGGCGCGCAGCCCCACGCTGGGGATGGCGTCCTACGATCGCCTGTTTCCAAGCCAGGACACGCTGCCGAAGGGCGGCTTCGGGAACCTCATCGCACTGCCGCTCCAGCACGAGGCGCGCCAGCAGGGCAACACGCTGTTCGTGGATGAGCGCTTGGAGCCGTTCGAGGACCAGTGGTCCTATCTGGAGTCGCTGCCGCGGCTCGCCCCGGCTCGTCTGCAGGAGCTGGTGGCCCGTGGGCTCGGCGACGGCCGTGTCCTCGGCGTGTCCGAGGAGACGGAGAACAGTGATGCGCCGTGGCGCCCGGTGCGGCCGCTGACCGAGCGGCTCGCCGCCGCGAAGCTGCCCGGCATGGTGAGCGCGACGCTTGCCCAGCGCTTGTATGTGCGCAGCGAGGGGTTGCCACCGTTACTGCTGGACGCGTTGCGGCGGCTGGCGGCGTTCTCCAACCCGAAGTTCCTGGAACTACAGGCGATGCGTAAATCCACGGCGCTTACCCCACGCGTGATTGCTTGCTTCGAGCAGACAGGCGACTTCCTGGTGCTCCCGCGCGGATGTCGCGAGCCATTGGAAGAGCTGCTGGCCGGCCTGGGCATAGCGTTGGAGCTCTCCGACGAGCGCACCGACGGCGAGCCGCTCAAGGCGCGGTTCACGGGAGAGCTCACCGCCCGTCAAGAGCAGGCGATGCCGGCGCTGCTCGCCCACGAGCTCGGTGTCCTGTGCGCACCGCCCGGTATCGGCAAGACCGTCATCGCTACCCGGCTGATCGCGGTCCGGGCACGCTCGACGCTCGTGCTCGTCCACCGCAAGCCGCTGCTCGAACAGTGGGTCAAGCGCCTGAAGGAGTTCCTCGATCTTGAGGCAGACGAGATCGGGACGATCGGCGGCGGTCGCGGCAAGCCCACGGGCAAGGTGGACGTCGCGATGGTCCAGAGCCTGGCTCGCCACAAGACGCTCGACCAACTGCTGGCAGGTTACGGTCACATCATCGTGGATGAGTGTCACCACGTTCCGGCTGTGACGACCGAGCGCGTCCTCCAAGCCTCACCCGCACGCTACGTGACCGGGCTGACCGCCACACCGAAGCGCCGCGACGGACACCACCCGATCATCACGATGCAGTGCGGGCCGGTCCGCCACACAATCGAGCCCGACGCGACCCGCTCAGCACAGCCGCTCGTACTGCGCGTTGTTCGCCGTGACACGTCCTTCGACCCCGCAACGCTTCCCACCGATGCGAGTATTCAGGAGGTCTACGCCGCGCTCGCGACTGACGAGCGGCGCAGCGAGACGATCGCGAAGGACACTCTGGAGCTCGCGGCGCAGGGCCGCTGCCCGATCGTGCTGACAGAACGGCGCGAGCACCTGCAACAACTGGCCGAACGCCTTGCAGATATCCACACGCTCATCGTCCTACACGGCGACATGCGACCAGCCGAGCACCGTGCCGCGCTGGAGCAGCTCGCCAGCACGGACAACGACAGCGGGCGAGTCGTGCTCGCCACCGGCCGATACATCGGCGAGGGCTTCGACGACCCATGCCTCGACACTCTGCTGCTCGCCATGCCGATCGCATGGAAGGGCACCGTCGTCCAGTACGCCGGACGTCTCCACCGCGCCCATCCCGGCAAGCACGACGCCCTCATCTACGACTACGTCGACGCCGAGCTGCCCGTCCTGCGACGCATGTTCGCCAAGCGCCTACGGGCCTACCGATCACTCGGGTACGAGCTGACCGAGGCGACGGGAACACGGTGATTCCAGTTGTGAGGCGTAGATTGGGGCGTGCTGCTCGGTCATCCCAGCGAAGCGTCCCTCCTACCGAGCGGTAGCTTGCCTTCGGGCCGTCGCCGGGCGGCCAGAACGCCCTCTTGCGGCGCCCGTTTGGTACCCACGAGTGGTACCCACGAACTTTTGCGCCTGCGGATAGTCCGTCCAAATCTCTCCAAAACCCACCCATTTGCAGGCAATTCTCAAAATGGGCCGTCCGGGAATCGAACCCGGAACCTTGGGCTTAAGAGGCCCCTGCTCTGCCGGTTGAGCTAACGGCCCGGGCGCAGCGACCGGCGAGATCTGCCGACCGGAGCGATGATTCTACTTGCTCTTCGTGGCCGTCGAGGTGCCGGTGGACGTCGTCGTCTGGACCTGGGCGCCCTTGAGTTCGCCTTTGGAGTTCAGCTTGCCTACGTAGGTTTTGCCGTTGGTCGTGACCGTCTCGGTCTTTTCCCCGGACGGATTGGCCTTGGCTTCGGCGAGCTCGGTTTTGACGCGCGCGCGGTCGGCGCTCGGCGACAGCGCGACAGCCTTTGCGGCGGCGAGATCGCCGACGCGTTGGTTGTTCGCTTTGTAGGCGTACTCCGCGAGCGCCGCGTACAGGGCGGCGTCAGTGGGGCGGGCGACGATCGCGATCTGCAGGACTTCGACCTCCTTGGCTGGTTCGCTGAGACCCGCTTCGCCGTAGACCGTCTCCATCAGCTGCGCCAGTTCGGCGTTGGGTTTGGGTGGGTTCAGCGCGATGTAATGGGTCCACGCCTCGCCGGCTTCGCGGAAGATGGCCTTGCCCTGGCTGGTGGGCGTGCCCGCGCTCGTGGCGTACTTTTCGTTGCCGGCTTCGTGCACGAGGCTCTTCGTCAGGTTTTCCCACGCGGCGACGCTGTTCGGTTGTTTCTGGGTGGCCTTGCGGTATTTGGCGATCTGAGCCGAGTAGCTCGCGCCGCTGGAGCCTTCGCTGCTGGTGAAGGCGCTGAAGATGCCGCCGCTGCCGAAGCCCCCGCCAACGCCGAGGCCGACGAATCCGAGCAGGAAGATCAGCGCGAGCCCGATGTAGATCACGCGCACAAGGCGGCGGCGGTGCCGGCCTCTGGTGTCGAACAGCATCTAGCCCTGCAGCCTTGGGTCGGTGTGGTCGATCAGCTCCTGCACGGTCGGCTCTCCTGGGTCATGCGGTGGTGGCGGCGCCGGATCCTCCCCGGGATCTCCGGAACCTGCCGTGGTCGTGGCGCTGCCCTCCTGTGGTTGCACGCGATGCGCGCGACCGACAAGCGCAGCGACCAGAATACTCGCCTCGTAGAGCAGGTACAGCGGTACCGTCTCCAGCAGCAGCGTGATCACGTCGCCCGGGAGGAACGCCGCGACCGCCGCACATGCCACGATCGCGTAGCGACGGCCTTTGCGCAGCTGTTGCGGCGTCACGAGTCCGAGGCGCGTGGCGCCGACGATCACGACAGGCACCTGGAAGATGAGCCCCATCGCCAGCAGGATCGTGGCCGCGAAGTTGTAGTACGGGTTCGCCTGCACGAGCGTGTTGAACTCGCTGGCGTTGAAGTTCACGAAGAAGCGGATCGCGGCCGGCAGCACGACGAAGTATCCGAACGCGACACCGGCGGCGAACAGGAACGGGACGGCGATGAGCAGCGGCATCGCCACGTGGCGCTCGTGTGGCGACAGCGCGGGGAGGATGAAGCCGTACAGCTCGAACAAGATCACCGGCAACGAGATGATCAGCGCGAAGTACAGCGTCACCGTGATCGTCGTCGTGAACGGTTCGCCGATGCCGAGCGTGGCCGGGTTGTCGCCGACAGGGTTGCGGGGGATCTTGGCTACGTCGGCCTTGAGCTTGACGATCAGCGGCGCGAGTTCAGCTCGGGTGGCGGCCGGCAGGCCGCTGTGCGGCTTGGCGAGCACGCCCACCAACGCCTGCGTGGTGCCGGCCACGTTCAGCACCCCGCGCTGAGCGAGCACGGCCTGTCCGACGGTTCCCTCGCCCTTGGCCACCTGCTTCTGGGTCTCAGCCTTCAGCGGCTGGTTGATGATGCGCAGCAGCGCGTGGTTCTGCCAGAGACAGAACCCGAAGGCCACGGCGAGCACGACACCGCTGACGATCAGGCGTGTGCGCAGCTCTTCGAGGTGGTCCACGAGGCTGAGCTGATCCTCGTGACCGATGGTACGAATGGCGCTTGCCATGGCCCTTGAACCTACCACCGGCTCAGTCTCGGCCCCCGTGGCTAAAGGCGCTGGCTTCGCGCGTCGATGACGTCCCAGAGCACGAATGGACTCCGAGAAGAATCCCGATATCCAGCGCCCCCCGCAGCCGGCCGCACACCCCGCCGGCGCCGTCTACGGCGTGCCGGGCACTCCCGCGGCCGATGGCGCCTGCGCACCTGCGCAGCTGCACATCTGCTTCCACTGCGCGGGCGAGCTCGTCTACCCGCTCGACTGGTCAGAGGAGGGTCCGCGCCATTGGCGCATCGTGCTGCGCTGTCCGGAGTGTGAGTCCCGACGCGAAGGCGTCTTCGACCAGACGGCTGTTGAACGCCTGGACGACGAGCTGGACAGAGGATCGAGCGCGCTGCTCGGCGATCTCAGGCGGATGACGCACGCGAACATGTCCGAGGAAATCGAGTTCTTCGCACGCGCGCTCGACGCCGACCTGATCCTGCCGAGCGACTTCTAGCGATAACGCTCGACGACCGCGTCAGCGATCATCCCAAGCAGCACCGAACGCTCGTCCGGCACGATCCCCGGCAGCGCCGCCTTCGCCTCGGCGACGACCGTCAGCGCCTGCTCGCGGGCCTCATCCAGCGCCCCCGTTGCCGCGATCCGCTCACACAGCGCCTCCGCCTGTTGCGCGCCACCGACGCCGCTCAGCGATTCGAGGTCGAACGCCGCCAGCTCCGGCTCACGTTCGCGCGCGAGGATGAACGGCAGCGTGACGGTGCCGTCGAGCAGATCGGTGCCGCGTGACTTGCCTGTGCGCTCGACCGGACCGGACACGTCGAGCACGTCGTCGAACATCTGAAACGCAAGGCCGATGCGACGCGCGAAGGCGCCGAGCGCGTCGGCCAGCTCCGGCGAGCCGTCGATGCCCGTCAGCGCCCCGAGTCGGCAGGCTGCCTCGAACAGCGCCGCCGTCTTCAGCTCGCAGCGGCGCAGGTAGCGCTCGACCGCGACGTGCGCGGCGTACGCGTCCTCGCGCTGCAGCAGCTCCCCTTCGGCGAGCGCGGAGCTAGCATCCGATAGCGCGCGCAGCTGCGCGAGATCGCCGTTGAGCGCGAGCTCGGCAAACGCGCGCGAGAACAGCAGATCGCCTGTCGCAACCGCCATCTGGCGCCCGGCGACAGAAGCCACCGTCGGGTGGCCACGCCGCAGCAGAGCGCCGTCGATCAGATCGTCGTGGACGAGCGTCGCGGAGTGCACGAGCTCCACGGCGACGGCCGCTCGCACCAGGCGCTCCTCACCGTCGAGCGTCTGCGGCGGCCCGCCGGCGGACTCCGCGGCGAGCACCACCAGCAATGGGCGCAGGCGCTTGCCGCCGGCGCT
This sequence comes from uncultured Solirubrobacteraceae bacterium, assembly GCA_963838405.1. Taxonomy (GTDB): domain Bacteria; phylum Actinomycetota; class Thermoleophilia; order Solirubrobacterales; family Solirubrobacteraceae; genus Palsa-744. The sequence continues at coordinate 229,009 of CAWIRA010000004.1, forward strand.
GACGGTCGCGTTGGCGTGCGAGGCGAGCGGCGTCCCGGCCTGTGCGGTGACGCGCCCGAGGTGGCGCTCGGTGCGCTCCATGCGTGCCCGCAGGCTCTCGCCGCCACGCTGCATGATCGCATCGAGTCCGTCCACCTCCCCGGGGGGGACGCTGGCCTGCGTGCTGCTCACCGGGCTCATGATGCCCGACCGCCGCCTGGCGTGGCGGTGTCCCCGGGCACGGTGCCGGCGTGGATCGCGACGATGCCACCGGCGGTGAGCAGGTAGCGCACGTCCGACAACCCCGCTCGCTCGAGCTCAGCGGCGAGTGCTGCCGGCCCGGGAAAGCGCTTGACCGAGTTGGGTAGGTAGGTATAGGCAGCCGCGATCGAGGCGTCGGAGCTACCTCGCGCGCGCGACAGCGCGGCGCCGGCCCCCGCCAGGCGCCCGAGCGCCGGGACGATGCGGTCGAACCAAAGCCCGTAGAACAGCGACAGTGGAGCACGCGTCGGCGTGGTGATCTCGAGCACGACGACCCGCCCCCCGGGGCGCACCACGCGCGTCATCTCGGCGAGTCCGCGCCCGAGATCGTCGAAGTTGCGGGCGCCGAAACCGACCGTCGCGGCGTCGAAGGAGTCGTCGGCATAGGGCAGCTCCATCGCGTCGGCCCACTCAAAGCGTGGACGCACAGCCTGCTCCTCGGCGCCCGCCGCCTTGGCGCGGGCGCGATCGAGCATCGCCTCGGCAAAGTCGCTGGCGGTCACCTCGCCGTCCGGCGCGACACGACCCGCGAGCTCGATCGCGAGATCCCCGGTACCGGTGGCGACGTCGAGCACGCGGCTGCCCGGGCCGACGCGCGCAAGATCTGCCGCGCGCTCGCGCCAGCGGTGATGCAGCCCGGCCGTCATGAGCGTGTTCAGCGGGTCGTACACGCCCGCGATGCGGTCGAACATCGCGCGCACCTCGCCGGCCTGCAGCTTTCCGTCGCCGTCGCGCGGACGAGCGGGCACGACGCGCTACTTCAGCGTCGACAGGAAGTAGACGATCGCTTCGAACTTCTTCGCCGGCAGGTTCTTGAAGGACGGCATCGGCGCAGTCGGGTTGACGAGCGTGCGCGCGATCGCCCCTCGCGGCAACCTGCTGGCGATGTGCGTGAGCGGCGGCCCGGGGCCGAGGTTCCCGTTGTGCCCGATCGTATGGCAAGCCTCGCAGCCCGACTGCGCGACCGCTAGCCGGCCGGCGTTCCACAACGCCTCCGCCTTCGGGCCGTCCGCGATAACCGCGCTCGATGGCTTCAGTTCAAGGGCATCGGGTGTGCCGGCCTCCGATCCCTGGTAGGTGAGGAACGCCATCGCGAAGATCACGGCCACGGCCGTGATCGTCCCGATCGGTCGGTGCTCCGGACGGCGCTCCGGCCCGCGGTCGTAGAACGGCAGCAGGAACAGCAGGATCATCGCCAGCGTCGGCACGCCGATCGTGGCCATCTGCGTAAAGGCCGGCACCCTGATGACGCGCAGCACGTCGAACAGGAAGAAGAAGTACCAGTCCGGACGCGCGTCGTAACTGGTGGTGGCGCCGTTGACCTTGGCGCCGAGGCCGTCGCCGAAGAAGATCGCCAGGAACAGGATGACCGCCATCACCAGGCACGCCATGCCGGCGTCCTTGGCGACCGCATACGGGAAGAACGGCTTGCCTTTGGACTTCAGGATGCCGTACTCGCGGAGGTACTCCTCCTTCTCCTGGTGGTTCATCGCGCGGCCTCGACTGCGAGCCGATAGCCGACGTCTGTTGAAGTCCGCACCGGCCCTAGACCTCGGCCTCGCGCAGCTCGTCGCGCTTCTCGGCTTTGACCCACGGCGGCGCGGTCGTGCCGAGCTTCGTCACGAGGTACAGGTGCGCCCCGATCAACGCGGCCATCAGCCCCGGGATCAGCAGCATATGGATCGCATAGAAGCGCGACAGCGTGGTCGCGCCGATTTCTGAGCCGCCGCGCAGGAAGTCCGACAGGTAGGGGCCGATCAGCGGTCCGGTGCCGTTGATGTTGACGCCGACGGTCGTCGCCCAGAAGGCGCGCTGATCGAACGGCAGCAGATAGCCGGTGAAGCCCATCGCCATCGTCAGGATCAACAGCACCACGCCGATCACCCAGTTGAGCTCGCGCGGGTACTTATACGCGCCGAAGAAGAAGGTGCGTCCCATGTGCAGGAACACGAGCACGACCATCACGCTGGCGCCCCACCTGTGCATGCTGCGCACGAGCTGCCCGAGGAACACTTCGTTGGTGATGTGGCGTATCGATTCGTAGGCGCCGCCGCTCGGATCCGGCCGGTAGTACATCGCCAGGAACACACCCGTGACCGCCTGGTTGAGGAACGCGAACATCGTCGCCGAACCGAGCGTGTAGAACCAGTTGGTGCCCTTGGGCACCTTGCGGAACATCAGCCAGCGCGCGGCACCGCTCAGCGAGGTGCGCTCGTCGACCCAGTCGACGACCGCGATGCCACCCTTCTCGAGCTCCTCCACGGGCCCGTGCCCGCCATTGTTCTCCCCGGGACGCGGCGGCGGCGTCTTCAGCGCGGAGGGGAGCGGGGGGGCGGGTAGCTTCGGCATCGTTCTGGCGGGTCCTGGACCGGTCTACTTCTGTGCGTCGGGCCGCGACGGGTAGAGGTACTGGCCGACGCCGTCCAGCGGCTCGCCGGGGTCGCGCGGTGAGAACCGGCGCAGCAGGCTGTTGACGCTGTAGCGCGGGCCGAGTTCGACGACGTCGCCGTTGAGGCGCGTGTAAAAACGGTCGAGCGGGCGCGGCGGCGGTCCCGAGACGCGACGACCGAGCAGGTCGTAGACGCCGCCGTGGCACGGGCACAGGAAGCGCTCGGAGGCGGGCACCCAGCGCACGGGGCAGCCGAGGTGCACACAGCGGTCCGAGATCGCGATGTAGGGGGAGTCGCGGTCGGCGGGATCGGTGTCGATCGCGGGGTCTTTCTTGCGTACGTACGCGGTCGACTTGCCGGCGTCGCCGATCTCGGGTTGGAGCGTGATGATCACCGGGATGTAGTTGGTTTCGGTGAACTGGTCGGTCGTGCCGACCGCCTGCCAGCCCATGCCGTTCTGCTTGAAGATCGGCCCGATCGCGAAGCCGAGCGCCGGCAGTACGAAGGCCGCGGTCGCGACCGCGCCGGCGCCGTTCGCGGTAACGGTCATGAACCTGCGGCGCGTGACTGTCTCGCCCTCGAACGCCCCCGGTATGCCTCGGTCGAGCGTGTACTTGGACTTCTGCTTTGCGCGCTTGTTGGCCACGGGGCGCATAGAATACCGACGCGGGATTCAGGACGGCGCGGCGGCCCCGGCGGAACTTGTGCGCATCGCCTCGATCGCGCCGGGCGCTCCGTCGAGCACCAGTTGCTTCGCGCGCGCGTGCTCCTCGCTGGCTCCCCAACCGACTGCGCGCGCCCCGGCCGCCCATACGGCCTCCGCCAACTGGTAGCGGCCAGCGCCCTGGGCGAGGGCACTCAACGTGATCGTGTCGGCGAGCTCGGCCACCGCCGCGGTGTCGCCGAGCGCGACCAGCCGCGCCAGCCCGATCGCGTACAGACGGTCGCCGACGAGCAGCCGCACGTCGGCCTCCGCGACGTGCACCACGCGGGGCGTGCCGTAGTGCAACAGGTAGCCCTCATAGATCGCCTCGATCAGCAGCTGGTACTCCTCGCGGCTGCCGGCGGCGCGCGGTCCTCGCGCGGCGACGCTCGCCGGGTCGCCGGCTTCTGTCGCGCCGTTGAGGTCGGCGTCGACGGCCTCGACGAGCGTTGCGATCAGCCCGCCTTCGCTGCGCAGCATCGCGCGCAGCGGCTCGAGCGCGCTGTCCTGCGCCGCGTCGCCGGTCACGCTCATCGCCGGCCTGCCGGCTGTTGCGCCAGGCACGCGAACGCAGCGGCGGCGGCCTCGATCGTGCGTTCGATCTGCTCCTGGGTATGGGCCAGCGAGGGAAACCACGCCTCGAACTGGGATGCCGGCGGGTACACGCCGCGTGCGAGCAGCTCTCGACACCAGACGGCGTGCGCGTCGAGATCGCAGTTCTGCGCGTCGGTGAACGACGCCACGGAGCGCTCGCTGAAGAACACCGTCAGCAGGCCCGGCACGCTCGCCACCTGAATCGGAACAGGACTCGCGTCTGCGGCCGCTTCGCGCAGACCATCGGCGAGGCGCTCGGTGATCGTCGCCAGGCGCAGGTAGGCGGGCTCGTCGAGCAGCTCGAGTGTGGCGAGGCCGGCGGCGACGGCGACCGGGTTACCCGACAGCGTGCCCGCCTGGTAGACCTCGCCGCTGGGCGCCAGCATCCGCATCAGCTCGGCGTGTCCGCCGACGGCCGCCGCGGGCAGGCCGCCGCCGATGATCTTGCCGAGGATCACGAGATCGCCGGTGACGCCGAGTAGCTCCTGCGCACCGCCGCGCGCGACGCGAAAACCGCTGATCACCTCGTCGAGTACGAGCAGCGCCCCGGTTGCGTCGGCGCGCTCGCGCAGGAGCGTCAGGAAGCCCACGTCGGGGGCGACCACGCCCATGTTCGCCGGCAGCGGCTCGGCGATGATCGCCGCCAGCGCGTGGCGCTCGGTTGCCGCCAGCAGGGCGTCGCGGTCGTTCCACGGCACGACGACGGTCGCCGCGGCGGCGCTGATCGGCACGCCCGGGCTCGCGGGCAGCCCCTGCGTCGCCAGACCGGAGCCCGCCTGTGCGAGCAGACCGTCCGCGTGCCCGTGGTAGGCGCCCGCGAACTTGAGGATCGGCTCGCGGCCGGTGGCTGCGCGGGCGAGCCGGATCGCCGTCATGGCAGCCTCCGTGCCGGAGGAGGTCATGCGCAGCATCTCCACGCCGTCCATCCGGCGCGCGACCTCGCCCGCGAGCTCGACCTCTCCGGGCGTCGGCGCACCGAAGCTCGTCCCTCGCGCCGCTGCCTCGGCGACCGCCGCAACGATTTGCGGGTGGGCGTGCCCGTGGATCAACGGCCCCCACGAGCAGACGTAGTCGATGAAGCGGTTGGCGTCGACGTCGATCAGCTCGGCGCCCTCGCCGCGGGCGATGAAGATCGGGGAGCGGCCGATCGCGCGCATCGCGCGCACCGGCGAGTTGACGCCGCCGGGGATCGCCTCGAGCGCGCGACGGTATAGCTCCGAGGAGCGCGTGTCAGTGAGCGATGCGGTCACGAGCAGCGGTGCCGGCCGCGCGAGCTTGCCGCGGCACGCTTAGGCGTGCGCGCGCTCCCAGTCCTTGAAGTCGTCAGTGAAATACAACAGCCGAATCTTCTTGAACTCGGTCGAGGAGTACAGCGTGGCGCGCTCGTGGATGCCGGTTCTCGCGGCGATCGAGTCGAGCACGGCGTCGCACTCCTCCTTGGAGCGCCCGTGCGCCATCGTGAAGACGGAGAACGGCCAGTCCTCGTAGGTCGGGCGCTGGTAGCAGTGGGAGACGCCACGCACGGCGGCCATGCGACAGCCGATCTCGAAGATCTGCTCGTCGGGGACCTTCCACACGCCCATGCCGTTCGCGGAGAAACCCGCGCGCCGGTGGTAAAGGATCGCGGCGACACGGCGCAGGATGCCGCGCTCCTGCATGGCGGCGAGGTGGTCGAGCAGCCGCTCCTGGCTGATGCCGAGCTCGACGGCGGCGGGCACGTACGGTTCCTCAATCACCTGCATGTCACCCTGCAGCGCGCGGATCACCGCGATGTCGAACTCGTCGTAGGGCTGGGGCTCGAGCTCGATCGGCTCCTTGACCTCGGCGGCGCTTGACAGCGCGTCGGTGCCGCCCTCCATCTCGAGGTCCATGCGGATCTTGAACAGGCGCAGCGTCGGCAGCTGGCGCACCGACTCGGCGCCTGCCTCGCGCGCGAGCACCTCCAGCGTTCCCTCAAGTCCCAGCTTCGAATCCGGCTCGGTGGCGATCGTGAACCACAGGTTGAACTCGTGGTTGCGCAGGTAGTTGTGCGAGACACCGGGGTGCTGATTGATCACCTGCGCGGCGCGATGCGGGTGCTCGGGATCGACCTTGGCGGCGACCAGCATCGATGAGTACCCGAGCGCGCGCGTGTCAAAGATAGGCGTGACCTGGCGAATGATGCGCTTGTCGAGCAGGCGCTGTACGCGCTGCATGACCTCGAGCTCCGGGACGCCGGCCTGCTCGGCAACGTGCCGGTAGGGGCGTGGCGCGATCGGGAAGCTGCCCTGCATCAGGTTCAGCAGCCGCCGGTCGAGCTCGTCGAGCGCGATCGCGGCGCCGTCCTTGCGGCTGCGGATCTTCGGCGGCGCCGTGCTCGCCAGCGTCGGGTCGGCGACGTCCGCCAGGGGCGCCACCACGGCATCCCGCGGCTCGGTGCTCATGTCTGCTCTCCAAGCCATCGGGCGACGTCCTTTGCGTGGTAGGTGATGATCGTGTCGGCGCCGGCGCGGTGCAGTGAGGTGAGTATCTCGAGCACGGTCGCGCGCTCGTCGAGGTAGCCAGCGGCGGCTGCCGCCATGACCATCGCATACTCGCCGCTGACGTTGTACGCGGCCACGGGCAGGCGCGTGGCGCGCTTGACGGCGCTGATCAGGTCTCCGTAGGCGAGCGCCGGCTTGACCATGACCATGTCGGCGCCCTCCTGGACGTCCAGCAGCGCCTCGCGCACGGCCTCGCGTCCGTTGGCGGGGTCCATCTGGTAGCCGCGCCGGTCGCCAAAGGCCGGCGCCGAGTCGGCGGCCTCACGGAACGGCCCGTAGAACGCCGAGGCGAACTTGGCGGAGTAGGCGAGGATCGGCGTGTCGGCAAAGCCGGCGCCATCGAGCTCCTCGCGGATCGCGCCGACGCGCCCGTCCATCATGTCCGAGGGCGCGATGATGTCGGCACCGGCGCGCGCGTGGCTGACGGCGGTCTGCGCAAGCAGCTCGAGCGATGCGTCGTTGTCGACGGAGCTGTCATCGCGCAACACGCCGCAGTGGCCGTGGGAGGTGTACTCACAGAGGCACACGTCGGTGATCACGAGCAGCTCCGGCAGCGCCTGCTTGAGCGCGCGCGTGGCGAGCTGCACGACGCCGTCCTCATCCCATGCGCCGGAGCCGTGCTCGTCCTTCTCGGCGGGCAACCCGAACAGCATTACCGCGGGGATCCCCAGCGCGGCCACGTCTTCTGCCTCAGACAGCAGCGCCGACAGCGACAGGCGATCGACGCCTGGCATCGTCGCGATCGGCTCGCGCGCCGAGGCGGACTCCGAGACGAACAGCGGCAACACCAACTGGCCGGCCCGCACGTCGGTCTCGCGCACCAGGCCACGCAGCCCCGCTGTCGCGCGCAGCCTGCGCATACGCGTTTGTGGAAAGGCCATCGCCGTCGAGGATACCCCGCAGCGACCGGCAAACGGCCGGCTCGCAGGTATGAGCGGCGTGTCTCCCGGCGCTACTCGACGCGCCGCAGCCCGAGGCGCGCTAGGGCCGCGAACGCGACGGTGAGCACCGCGAGGTGCACGAGCGTGAGGCCGATCGCGGGCGAGGCGCCGTTGACGGCGGCGTCGAGCGCCTGCAGCGCGGCCTTGAACGGAAACACGAACGAGATCGCGGCGATCGCGTCGTAAAAGCCGCCGGAAACGGCGCCTGCTGGCACCAGCGCGAGGAACGCGAGCGGCAGCGACAGCGCAAACGCCAGCAGTGACGCGGCGCGGACCTCGCGCGCCAGCGCGCCGATCGCCACGCCGAGGGCCGCGAAGGCCAGCGCGCCAAAGGCGAGCGCGAGCAGCCACAGTCCGGCACGACTCCAGTCGAGCGCGATGAACGCGCCGATGCCGGCGAGCATCGCCAGCGCGATCACGAACGCGCAGCCGGCGGCCAGCAGCGTCTTCTCGGCGAGCAGCGCCTCGCGCGAGATCAGCGACCGCTCGGCGCCAGGCGCCCTGCGGATGAGGCGTGCGAGCGTGTGCTCTTCGCGCTCGAGCGCGACGCTACCGGCGGCGAGCAGCACGCACACGAACATCAGCGAGACGCTTACCGCGACGACCACGGCAAACGCGTTGAGCGGTGTGCGACGGCCGTGCAGGAGCGTGCTCTTGACGCGGATCGGCTGGCTGATCGTCGACAGCACGCGCTTGGCGAGCGTGAGGTTCTCGGCGGCGAACCCGGCGAACGCGCCGACCCGTTCGAGCTGCGTGCGGACGTGCCCGGGCGGTTGGCGCGCGATGATCCCGCCCAGCGTCGAGGGAATCTGGCTGAGGCCGATCAGATTTTCGGGAGCACCGATGCTGCCGAGATTGCCCCCTGTGAGCAAGGCGCCGATCGCGACGCCGGCGGCCTTCTGGATCTGTTCAGAGAAGGACAGGTTGGCGTGGGCGATCGCCGCGTTGAGCGTCGACTGCACGAGTGACTGCTCGAGCGCGTCGCCGTTGTAGAGGATTTCCAGCTGGGCCGGCTCGACGTCGGAGGCGAGCCGCGCGGCGATGTCGGGGGGGACCACGACGGCGGCGAGCACATCGCCGGACTGCACCTTCGCGATCGCCTGCGCGCGCGTCGGCACGTGCACAGCGTCGACCTGGTTGAAGAGCTGCTGTGTGTACTGACTGACAGGAACGCGCTGGTCGCCGACCTGCAGCGTCTCTCCGGGGGGGTCTCATCGACGATCGCGACACGCGGGCGCGACGGACTGCGCGAGATCGCGAAGCCGATCAGCAGCGCGATCGCCACGGGATACACGACCAGCAGCACGAGCAACAGCCGCGAGCGGCGCAGGATCAGCAGGTCCTTGCGCAGCAGCGAGCTCACGGCGTGCCTTCGGTATTTGCCGGGGCGTCCGCTTCGAGGAAGCGCACGAGCGCACGCTCGAGGTCGCCGCCGGCGGGCTCGCCGGTCTGCTCGAGCAGCGTCGCGGGAGGCCCGTCGAACAGCAGCCGCCCGTCGGCGAGGACGAGCACGCGGCCGGCGTAGCGCTGCACCTCGCTGACGTTGTGGGTCGAGAACAACACGCTCGTGCCCTGCGCCACGCGCCGCGTCAAGAACTCCCACAGCCGCTCGCGCTGTCCCGGGTCGAGCGCCGCCGACGGCTCGTCGAGCGCCAGCACTGGTGGGTCGCCGATCAAGCCGAGCGCGACGTTCACGCGCTGGCGGTTGCCGCCGGAGAGCCGGCCCACGGGCTCCCGTGCGCGCTCGCTGAGTCCCGTCTGCTCGAGCATCCGTGCGACCGCGGCGCGCGGGTCGGCGAGCCGCTCCAGGCGCGCGAACAGCTCGAGGTTCTCGACGACGGAGAGCTTGGTGTACAGCGCGGGGTCCTGCGGCGCCCAGCCCACGCGCCACGCGCCCGTGGCTCCGCCCTGGCTGACGCTGCCGGCGCTCGGCGCTTGAATCCCGGCGATGATCGACAGCAGCGTCGTCTTGCCCGCACCGTTGGGGCCGATCACGCCCACCAGCTCGCCCGTGTGCACCTCAAAGCCGACGTCGCGCAAAGCCTCTAGCTCGCCGTAGCGCTTGGCGAGGCGCGTCACGCTGAGGACGGCGCTCACAGCAGCGGGCTTTGGCTGCGATCCCAGGTTTCGAGCGTCAGGTGGCGGCCGAGATAGACGATCGTCTCGCGCAGGACGGCAAGGATCGGCAGTGCCAGGAGGGCGCCGAAGATCCCGTCGAACTGCAGTCCCAGCAGCAGCGCGAGGATCACCAGCAGCGGGTTTATGCGCAATGTGTGCCCGAAGATCTGCGGCGCGACGACGTGACCCTCGAGCTGCTGCAGACCGATGAACAAGATCACCAGCCACACGGCCGTGATCGGTTTCGTGAACAGCGCCACCAACACGGGAGGTATGGCGCCGAGGATCGGGCCGACGTAGGGCACGAGCTCCATCACGCCATAGAACACGCCGAAGGCGACCGCGTAGGTCTGCCCGTCGGGGAAGATGCCGAGCACGCCGAAGATGTAGAGCGAGATGCCGGCGGAGGCGCCCATGACTGTGCTGAACAGCAGCTGGCCGCCGACATAGCGCGAGACCGCGCGCTGGACCAGGTGCGGGTAGTCGTCGGTCTTGGAGCCATCGCCGTCGGGCATCAGCCGCCGCACCAGCGCGCCGATGTGCTGGCCGTAGACGAGCATGTATACCGAGAGCACGAACACCAGCACGAGGTCGAAGATCGCGCTCGCGGCTTCGGTCGCGAGCGCGCCGCCGAACGACGCGAGTTTGCTCGCTTCCTTGGCGACTTTGCCCTCGATGCTCTGCAGCGCGGTTTTGCCCTGTTTGACGAGTTTCAGGTGGATGCCATGGTGGTCCAGTTCGGTCTGCACGGTGGCGATCGTTTTGTTGGCTTCGTTGACGATTTCGGGGAGGTTGCGCGTGAACGTCCGCACCTGATTGGAGATAGGGTTGGCCAACAGGAAGCCGATGCCCGTCAGCGCGAGGAAGAATGCGAGGTATACGGCGAGCACCGCGAGCCCGCGCGGAACGCGCGCGCGGTGCACGAAGGCCACAGCCGGATTGAGGATCAACGCGATGAGCGCGGCGATGATGAAGATGATCAGGACTTTGCCGGCGGCTTTCGCCAGCGCCCACAGCGCGAGCAGCGCCAGCGGCAGCAGCACGAGCTGCACCCAACGCGGGACGACGACGCGCACCGGCGCGACCGGCGCCTCAGACCTCTCAGGCACCTCAGGCGCCTCCCGGGTCGGGTCCGTCAGCTCGCGCTCGTGCTCCGCTGGGGGCTCGGCCCGCTCGCCACTCGCGGGGACTTTCCCCGAGACGCCTGTCACCTGCCTCCCGCCATCGCCAGAGTATGGCTGAGCCTGAGGCGGCGCCCGCGCCTGCGGGCGCCGCGCGCATCCTGTTCGTCGGCGACGTCGTCGGCGGCCTCGGGCGCAACACGCTGCTCGACTGCCTGCCGGTTCTGCGCGAGCGCCTGCAGCCGACATTCGTGGTCGTCAACGGCGAGAACGCTGCGGGCGGGCTCGGGATCACGCCGAAGAACGCCGATCAGATGTTCGCTGCGGGCGTCGACGCGATCACGCTCGGCAACCACACCTACCACCGCCGCGAGATCTACCCCTATCTTGCGAGCAACGAGCGCATCGTCAGGCCGGCGAACTTCCTGCGCAGCCAGCCGGGCCGAGGCGCGTGCGTGGTCGAGCACAACGGCGTCCGCCTCGGCGTTATCAACATGAGCGGCAACCTCTACCTGCGCGCCGGACGCTCGGCGTTCACGGAGATCGAGGTGGCGCTCGGCGAACTGGCGGACGCGGACCACATCCTCGTCGACATGCACGCCGAGGCGACCTCCGAGAAGGTGGCGATGGGCTGGCACCTCGACGGTCGCGTGACGGCGGTCGTGGGCACACACACGCACGTGCCGACCGCCGACGCGCGCGTGCTGCCCGGCGGCACCGCGTACATCACCGACGTCGGTATGACCGGCCCACGCGGCGGCGTGATCGGCGTCAAGCGCGAGCAGGCGATTGAGTCGCTGCTGACGATGATGCCCGTGCGCTTCGAGACCTCCGAGGAGGACCCGTGGCTGATGGGCGTGCTGATCAGCTGCTCACAGCCGCTGCGCGCAGACTCGATCGAGCAGGTGCTGATGCCGCGACCGGCGGCGGGCCCACAGGATCGGTGAGCCGCCCCAGCAGCGCGACGATCACGAGCGGGAAGAACCACGGGATGTACAGGTAGAACCAGTGTTCGATTCCGAGCTGCTCGGCGATGATCACGGCCGCGCAGGCGGCCGCGAGGCCGACGACGTCGGGGCGCCGAGGCACCACCGCGAGCGCCAGTGCGAGCACCACGGCGAACAGCTCGACGGCGAGCTCGGCTCCATGCCAGCCGTACAGGCCCCATACCGAGAACGGCGACTCGCGGTCGGACTGGTAGGCGATCGTGCGCTCGTAGAAGGTGTGCAGCGAGTTGTGCGCGAGCATCGGCAACGAGACCAGCACGATCGTGGCCAGGAACGTGAGCGCATAGAACGCGAGCGCGCGCCCGCGCTCCTCGCGAGGGGTCTCAGACAGCCCGTGCGTCGCGAACAGCGGCGCCAGCGCGAGCGGCGCGAACTTGGTCATGCCCGCGAGCGCCGTCAGCGCGCCGCGGCCGGCGAGCGCGAGCTGCGAGCGATAGCTCGCCGCGAGCACCGCGGCGAGTACGAGCGCGCCGACGAGGCTGTCGTTGGAGTTGCTCTCGAGCGCGAACAGAGTGAACGGATAAGACACCCACGCGTAGGCGAACACAATCCCGAGCGTGGGCCCGCGCATGCGTCGGCCGATCAGGAACAGCAGCGCGGTGGCGAGCAGGTCGAAGAAGATCGCCGCAGCGTGCGCGGCGGGCAGGTCATCCCACTTGCCGCTCCAGCCGAAGATCTGCTGGAACGGCACGTAGGCCTCGTAGTTGACCGGTCCGTAGGTGTCGCCGCGTTCGTTGTCGGAGGGAAAGTCGCCGTACATCGGTTTGCCGGTGGTGAGCCGCTGCGCGCCGATAACACCCGCGTAGCCGACGTCGATCACGTTTGAGTCGGTGACGTTGAGGGCGATTCGAAAGCCGATCAGGAAGACGACGCCGAGCGCCAGCCAGCGCGGCGAGACGAGCAGCCGCAACTGCGCCGGCGCACGACGCCCTGAGTCACCCGCCCGCGCGCGCGGGCGACGCAGCAGCGCGAGCATGCGCGCCAGCAGATACAGCAGCGGCGGGTAGGCCAGCGGCACCGACGCGTAGATGTGAGCGTGGTTGAAGAAGGCGAGCGAGACCGAGAACAACAGCAACACGAGCAGGTCCAGGTGCAGCAGCGAGAACGGACGGCGGAAGTTGATGAACGGCAGTACGAACAGCACGCACAGAGGCAGCCAGATGTAGAGCGCGTTGACGTGTCTGCCGAACGCGCCCGGGTAGCCACGCGCCATCGTCCACGCGACCTGGAAGCCGGTCCACTGTTCGACGACGTGGCCGGAGACGTCGTTGATGATGACCAGGCCGATCTCCTTCTGGCCGCCGAGCGTGAAGTAGCTCACCTGCCACTGGAACGCACCCTTGAGATACACGTCCCCGAAGGACCCGCGGTGCTCGCGGCGCAGCGCACGCATCTCGGGAAGTCGGTTCGCGATCCCGAGTACCTGTTCCGCGGACAGCCGGTGTGCAGCCGGAGGCACGTTCGTGATCGTCACCGGCACCGGCGTTTCCGAGTTGGTGGTGGCCGCGAGCGTCGACGTGCGCGTGCTTCCCGCGCCCGCGCTCGCCGGTGGCGCGCTCGCTGCCGGCGACGAGTTGGCGGTCGCGTGCGTGGACGGCGCCGCCGTGGTCGCGGCGGCCGTGCTCGCGGCGGCTCCGATCGCGACGAACAGGGCGATTGCTGCGGCTGTCGCGCCGCCCGCAACCGTTGTGTGAAACCGCATCGGGCGAGAGTAACGGGGTCGACGCGACGGGCCTGCCGCTACTGGCGGGCGCGCCCCGCAGCGGTCGCTATCCGCCGCCGTGCGCCGAGCCGCTCACACGAGCGACGCGGGCCGCGCGCGATCGAGGCCGAAGTGACGCAGCACGATCGCCGCGACGTCGCGGATCGCCCACTGCGCCGGCTGTGGCTGCGGCAGCTCGACGCCGCTGAGCACGAGCGCGCCGAGCGAGTCCGAAGCGTGTAGCGAGCCGTGGCTGCCGCCGCCGACGTGGGCTTGGCGACCCCAGTCGAGGAACTCGAAGCCGGGTGCGGCGGACAGCAGGACCTCGCCTGAGGTGCGGCAGGTGAGCGCGCTCCAGACGCGCGTGAGCGCATCGGGATAGGACGGGCTGAGCAGACGTCCGTCGTGGAGGCTGGCATCGATCACGGTGAGCGTGCCGTCGATCCGCCAGCGTTGCCCGCGGGGATCGAGCACGTTCGCGTCCGCCTGGGCCGGCGCGAAACGGAGCTCGCCGTGACGCGGGCTCGCGATGACGCCCTCGCGCGGCGCGTCGCGGGCGTCGCGCTCGAGCCACATCACGAGGTCGACGCCGTCGATCGCGAGCGCGCGCGTCACGACCGAAGCGCGCATGGCGTCGCGCTCGCCCTCGTGCAGCGCGTAGATCATCGCGGCGCGCTGCGACGGGCACACGGCGATCCGTGGCTCGCGGGCGCCAGCGGATCCGCCGCCCTCGGATGAGCGCGCCGGCCCGAGCACGCCCAGCTCGGCGAGTTCGTCCTGCAGCGCGATCGTGGCGCTGACGGGTGCCTGCGAGTGGTCCGCGATCGCGATCACAGCGTGCTCGGCGAGGAACTCCTCGACGCCGCCGGCGGCGTTCATGACGCGTGCCAGCTGCAGATCGGCCTGGCCGATCGAATGGACCTGCGCGTCGGGACCGTGCTTGTGCGAGTACCAGTCGTTGTCGGGCAGCGACAGCAGCAGGAAGTCGAACAGGTCGTGCTCGACCATGTAGGCGGACACGCACCCGGAGTGCCTGTCGCGCACGCCCGGCATGCCCAGGCCAGAGCGACAGCCGGTGCGTTGCGAGGCGAAGATGTCGGCGTAGAACAGCTCGCGCGGACCCATCACGGCGTGGCGCATGAACGCCGACGCGACGCGCGTCAGGGCGGTGTCGCGCTGGGGCTCGTGGCGATGGCGACCGCGGTACATGAGGTAGGTGGTGCCGGCGGTACGCACGTCGGCGTCGTCGAGCGTCTCGAACACGGTCAGCGTCTGCGGCGACAGATGCGCGCGGTTCATGTTGTACACCGTGTCCGTCAGCTGTCGCCCGATCCCGAAGCGCTGCGCCGCGCGGAAGCTGGAGCCGTACTCGACGTAGCGGTGCTCGTCGCGGTCAAACCAGTTCATGCCCGGGATGTGATGCTCGTCCTGGCTCACCCCGGTAACGATCGACGCGGCGCACACCGGCGTCACCGAGGGGAACGCCGCGACGCAGTCAGGCACATAGTGCCCGCCCTGCACGAGCCGCTCGAGCACCGGCGCCGCGCCGGCGTCGATCGCACGCTCGAGCATCGCGGGCGCCATCGCATCGATCACGCACAGCACGAGCTTTGTCGCAGAGGAGCTCACGGCCGCGATTTCAGCGGCGCAGGATGCGCAGTCCCGCGTACTTTTCCTCGCCGCGCGCACGTCCGCGCCAGGCAAACCACACGAGCAGCGCGACGGCGACGTACCCGAGCGGATGCGCCAGCGCCACGAGCGCCGCGAGCACGACCGCCGCCGCGTCGAGGTAGACGATCAGCGCGTCACGCGCGGCGCGGTCGGTCAGGCGCGCGCGGGCACGAAGAATCACCGGCCAGGATGCGCGCTGCGCGAGGCCAGCGATCAGGATCCCGCCGACGAGGCCCGGCCACCAGGCGTCGCGGTGCGCGGCGAGCGTGCCGGCGAACAGGACAGCGCCGGCGCCGAGTCCGAGCCCGGTCAGCGACGCGGCAAGCGGGTCGCTGTGTTGCGCGCCCGCGCGAGGATCCGCGATCGGGGCGAGCCTCAAGACGATCTGCAGCGCGTAGGAGAGCACCAGCGCGATCGTCACCACGAGCAACCACCAGCTGTCCTGCAGGAAGCGGAACGGGTCGTGCGCGAAGCTCACGCCGAGCGCCTGCGAGGAGGCGAGGGCGCCGGCGAGCAGCACCGGCAGGAACGGGCGCAGCCCGCATGCAGCCGCGAGGCCGGCGCCGAGACCGATGTAGAAGAAGATGCCGTTCATGCGCGCGCGCGTGCGGAGGTGCGATACCGTGGGTCGCGGCCGATCTCCGGTCGGCCAGGACGATAGACGACACGTCCGGCGGTCAGACGGCCCGCGGCGCAGGAACCGGGCAGCGCGGCGGCGAATCGAGGCTACACGCAAATGGAGCGATCGACCAGCGCAGGAGGCGGCGGGCGGCGTACCCGTCCTGCGGCACACGAGCTCGCACGCTACGAGGAGCTGTTTGCCGCGCGCACGGGCGGCATGAAGAGCTCGGCGATGCGCGAGATGATGGCGCTGACCGAGCGCCCGGACGTGATCTCGCTGGCCGGGGGGCTGCCCGACACCAGCACGTTCGCGCCCGAGCTGTACACAAAGCTGATGGCGCAGGTCGCCAGCGAGACCGCCCGCGCGCTGCAGTACGGGCCCACCGAGGGGATGACCGCGACGGTCGGGTGCATCGTCGAGGTGATGGCGCGTGAGGGCACGCGCGTCGACCCCGCCAACGTGCTCGTGACGACCGGCGGCCAGCAGGTGATCGATCTTGTCTGCAAGACGCTGATCGATCCCGGTGATGTGATCGTTGCCGAAGCGCCCACGTACCCGGGGGCGGTGCCGACGTTCAGCGCCTACCAGGCGGAGGTCGAGCAGATCGAGATCGACGCCGACGGGATGCCGATCGACGTCCTCGAGAACACGCTCGATCGTCTCCAGGCCGAGGGTCGTCGGCCGAAGTTCATCTACACGATCCCCAACTTTCAGAATCCGGGCGGCGTGACGATGTCGCTGCCCCGCCGCAGGCGACTGATCGAGGTCGCGCGCGAGCGCGAGCTGCTGGTGCTCGAGGACAATCCGTACGGCCTGCTGCGCTACGAGGGTGAGCCGCTGCCGACGCTGTACTCACTCGACGCCGAGGCCGTCGGCCGTGGCGGCGCATCGGATCTGGTCATCTACCTGGGCACGTTCTCGAAGATCCTCTCGCCGGGGCTGCGCCTGGGGTGGGCGGTGGCGCCGTGGCCGGTGCTCGAGAAGCTCAACCTCGGCAAACAGGGTGCCGACCTGTGCTCTTCCCCGGTGACGCAGATGTTCGTGGCGGCCTACTTCGCAGAGCCGGGATCCGAAGGCCCGCCCGCGGTTCCGGCGTGGATCGAGTACGTGGAGCGCCTGAAGCAGCTGTATCGGCGCAGGCGCGACGTGATGCTCGAGGCGCTGGAGGAACACTTCGGCGCGCGGGCCAGTTGGACGCGTCCGCAGGGCGGCCTGTTCATCTGGGCGAGCCTCGACGGAGGCGTCGACACGACCGACCTGCTGGCGCGCAGCGAGGGCGTCGCGTTCGTACCGGGCCGTGCGGCGTACATGGACGGACGCCGCGGCAGCTCCTCGATGCGCCTGAACTTCGCGGGCGTACCCGACGAGGACATCCGCGAGGGAATCAGGCGCATCGGCAAGGTCATGAGCGGCGACACAGGCCTGCTGGGAACGCTCACGGGCTCCCCGGCCGTCGGCTCTCGGGCCACGGATGCCCCGCCGCCGCTCGACGACGGCACGCCGTTGGCCGATGTCGTCGAGCTGCCTCGCCGCGACGCTGATTCGTCCGGTTCGGCACGCCGGCGAAGGGATCGATGAGCGCCGCTCGCAGGGTGGCGGTGCTCAAGGGCGGAGGGTCTCTGGAGCGGACGGTGTCGCTGCGCTCTGGCGCGCGTGTGCAGCAGGCGTTGAGCCGCCTGGGACACGAGGTGATCGCGATCGACGCCGGGCCCGAGCTCGTCGCGCAGGTGCATGACTGTGAGCCCGACGCCGCGTTCGTTGCGCTGCACGGCGGCGATGGTGAGGACGGGACGGTACAGGGACTGCTGGAGCTGATCGGGGTGCCGTACACGGGCTCGGGACCGGCGGCGTGCATGCGCTGCACCGACAAGGCACTCGCGAAGTATCTGATGTGCGAGGCCGGCATTCCCACTCCGCAGTTCACCCAGATCAAGGAGAGCGCCATCAAACAGCTCGGGGTCGGCGCAGCGCTGGGCGATGTCGAGCGGACGCTCGGATTCCCGCTCGTCGTGAAGCCGGCGAGCCAGGGTTCGGCCCTGGGAGTGAAGTTCGCGCGCTCCAGCGAAGAGCTGCCCGCGGCGATCGTCGGCGCGCTGTCCTATGACCGCAAGGTCGTGATCGAGCGATATGTCAAGGGTCGTGACCTGGCGGTCTCGGTGCTCGAATCCGACGCAGCTGACGGCGCGCCGCTGGCACTGCCGGTCGTCGAGGCGATCCCGCGCGAAGAGGAGTTCTACAACTACGAGTCGCGTTACGAGATCGGCATGACAACCTTCGTCTGCCCCGCGGAGCTGGCGCCGGACACCGACGCGCGTGCACGCGAGCTGGCCCTCGAGACGTACAAGCTGCTCGGCTGCCACGGCGCCGCACGCGTCGATCTGATGCTCGACGCCGACAGCGGCGAGCTGTCGGTGCTCGAGACCAACGTCGGCCCCGGCCTGACCGAAACAAGCCTGCTACCGCTCGCCGCCGACGCCGCCGACATCGCCTTCGACGAACTGGTGGAGCGGATCCTCGCCAGCGCCTTCACCCGAGCAAACTCCGTATAGCGATGGTTATACAGAGTCTTCAGAGCGGCACTCAGAGCTTCAGGAATCCCCCGCGGCAAAATCCTCTGGACTCACCTGGTCGAGAAACTCCTTGAACTTCTCGACGACGTCCTCGGACTCCTCGACATCGTGCTCGAACTCGATTGCCGACTCGGAGATGACCTCCTCGGCGGCGTAGATCGGAGCGCCGGAGCGGACGGCGAGCGCGATCGCGTCGCTCGGGCGTGAATCGATCTCCAGCTCGCGGCCGCCCACGTTAAGGGTGATCGAGGCGAAGAACGTGTTCTCGCGCAGCTCGGTGACGGACACCTGGGTGCATTTGACGTCGAGCTCGCCGAGAATGTCGCACAGCAGGTCGTGCGTCATCGGCCGCGGCGTGCCGGCCCCCTGCAGCTTCATCAGGATCGACGCCGCCTCGGGGTGCCCGATCCAGATCGGCAGGAACTTGTTGCCGTCGACGGTCTTCAAGAGCACGATCGGCTGCTTGCCAACCATGTCGAAGCTGACGCCGTAAATCACCATCTCCTGCACAAATGTCCTCCGAGAGGGGGGAAGTCAGAGTATAGGTAGCCGCTGGTCCGCCGGCCAGCCGCCGCGCCGCGTCTACAGGGGCTCAACGGGGGTGCAGCTCGAGCTCGTCAGCGGAAGCTCCAGAGCTTGTTTCCGAGGAAGTTCAGGGGCATCGAGCCGGCGACCGCTAGCGCCTGCGCGGGCACCTTCGCAACACCGGCGACCTCGACGAACACCGTCAGCAGCGCCAGGCTGAACGCCTCGGCGGCGAGGCTTACGAGCAGGAAGCGAACCGCCTGCGAGCGCGCCCGGCCTTCGCGCGCGTCGAACGTCCAATGGCGGTTGAGCACGAAGTTGTTGACCACCGCTATCAGCCACGCGGCGATGTTCGCCAGTCGATAGTCGACCCCCACGGAGTGCACGAACAGCGTGTACACAGCGACGTTGACGACGAAGCCGATTCCACCGACGAGTCCGAAACGAACGAGCTGCAGCCAGTTCGCCGGGCGGCGCATCCCGTGCAGCAGGCGAACGTGCGGCCGAATTTCGACGGCCGTTGCTTCCTCGCGCATCGCTTCAGGTTAGCGGCACTTCCCGGCGGACGGGCTCGCTAGCCTAGACGGATGCGCTCGAAGCGGAAGCTGATCGCGGTGCTCTCTGCCGTGTTGGTGGCGGTCGCGCTGGCCGGCTGCGGCGAAGCGACGGTTGGCGCCGGCGCGAAGACCTCCTCGACGGCGGCGAAGCCCGATCCTCCAGCCGCCCCGAAGCAGTCGCAGGCGCCTTCTGCGAGCGCCGGCACCGTAACCACCGCGCCCGCCAGCAGCACCGGCGCGGGCGTCGCCAAAGAGGTCGCCGACCCGCTGGAAGCGGAGAGCGATCCGGCGCCTGCCTCGGTCCAGCACGCCAGCGCTGCCACCCCGGCGAAGGCCAGTGCGGCGGTGGTTGCCGCCGGCGCGCCCTCCAATGCCGAAATCCGCAGCGAGCTCAAACAGATGCAGGCTGTCGAACGCAGCGCCAGGCAATCTCAGCACCTGCGTCTGACACCCGTCCCCGGCGGTGAGTCGATCGGCGGCAACGGCACGATCCCGATCCCCACTGACGTCCCGGAAGTCATCCAGAAGGTGATCGCCGGCGCCAACGAGATTGCCAACTTTCCGTACGTGTACGGGGGCGGGCACGCGTCGTTTGTCGACAACGCCTATGACTGCTCGGGGTCTGTCAGCTATGCGCTCGCGGCGGGCGGCCTGCTGAGCGCACCGGAGACGTCGGGGCAGCTGGAGAGTTGGGGCGCACCGGGACCCGGCAAGTACATAACGGTGTACGCAAACGCGGGTCACACCTACATGTACGTGGACGGGATCCTGTACGACACCGCGGGGCGCAGCGGCGTCTACGCGTCGCGCTGGCAGGTGCAGCCGACGAACAACGAAGGCTACGTGGTGCGCCACTGGCCCGGCCTGTAGCGACAGTGCCGGCGCTCGCGCAGCTCGCCGGTCTCGCCATCTCGCTGCCGCTGGCGCTCGGCGGCGAAGCCGAAAGCTCGAACAGCACCGCCATCGGCGTGATCTCGGTCCTGTCGATCGTGCTCGGCTACGTGGGCCTGTTCGCCCTGTGGTGGTTCGTCTTCCGCGACAAGTCGCGCTCGAAGCGCAAGAAAGACTCTTCGGAGTAGCTCAGCGCGTCGAGTACTGCTCGGAGTGGCTCAGGCGCTGAGCTACTGCCAGGCGTGGCTCAGGCGCTGAGCGTCGCGCTGCTGACGACGCTGGTCGTCAGCGGGTCGATGCTGGCGGCGTTGCGCACGATCAGGCGCAGCATCAGCGAGACTTTGTGCACGTGCGCGAGGCGCGCGGCGGTGAGCTTGGAGAAGGCGATGTGCACGGCGCTGTGGCCCCCCTTCGTCGTGACCAGGATCGCTTTAGCGATCACCACCTCCGCGGGCGAGCCCTTGGGCAGGCCGACGGCCGGCGCGCCGCTGATGTGAAGCCGGTGTGCCGTCGCGCTGCTGAGCAGCACCTCGAAGTGTCCCGCCACCTGCTCGTTGACGGAGTAGCTCACAACCAGGCCCTTGTGCACGGCGCTGTGGAGCGTCTGCTTGGGGATCGCCGCCGCTGCGACCGGCGGCGGCACCGGAGCGTGCCCCGCGGCGGATCCGCCGGAGGCGGCCGGCGTGCCGACAGCGGTCGCCGTCGACGTCGAGCCGGGAGCGCCCGCGCTCGGGCCAGCGGACGCGTTGGGCTTCGCGGGCCCACTCACGGTCACAGGCTCGCTGACGATCGCCGTGTTGCCACCGACGTCCGTGACAGTCAGCGTGACGTCATAGGTCCCGCCGTATTGATAGGTGTGATAGGTGCTCGCGGCGCACGGCGAGAGCCATGGCGATTCACAGGGCGTTGATTCGGGCGAGTTCAACGACGGAGCGCCCGGAGCGAAGCCGCTGACTTCCGGCGAGCCGTCGCCGAAGTTCCAAGTAAAGACCGGGTAGGTTGTTTCTTCTTCGCCTTTGGCATTGAAGTGCGTCCCCGCGTCCAGCGTGATGTCGGACTCCATGCCGTCGAAGCCGACTATCTGGCCAGCACTGACAGTGTTGGGAGCCGTGAACTGCGCTTCGAGATCGACGCCGGTGAGGCACGGTATGCCGGGGTATTCCCGCTTCTCGGCCGCGAGATCGAACGCGTCGTTGATGTAGGCGTTGACACCCGCGAGGGTTTGGTTGAACAGCGAGCCGGCTTCGGTCAATGGCTGGGCGGTCGCGATCCCGCCCCGGGTCAGGGCGAAGACGTTCCGGCACTCGTCCGTGGACTCGTTGCCCGCGGTGTCCTGCCAGCCGTTGAGCAGAGGATCGGTGACGATGTTCTGCTGCTCGACTCCGATCTGACTGACAAGTAGGTCAGCGAGGCCGTCATCGTATGAGCCGTCTTCGCCGCGTCCATCCTGGTTGGGCTCCTGCTCGCGCGGGGATTCAGTTTTTTCCCTCGCTTCACGCGCTTTTTTTTCTTCGGCTTCGCGCACCACGCGCGCAGCTTTGAGTGCTTCCTTCTTGGTTTTCAGTTCTGCTTCGGTGATCAGGCCTTTTGTCTTCTGTTCTTCGGCCGCGGTCAGTTCTTCATTTTCTTTCTTTTCGGCAGCCAGACGTTTTTCCTGTTCTTCTTTGTTCGTGACCGTCGAGTGCTCCTTTTCCAGGATTGAGTTTTTTTCGTTGAGGAGAAAACCTCCATCCTGGCAGTCGTATGCCTGCTTCTGGTCCTGCGCCGCGAGGTGATAGTCGCCGGCGCCGCCCGCGATCCAAGGGATCACGGCGTACAGAACCGTGCTCGCGTCGCCGTTGGTGGAGTTATCCGTGTTGATCGCGCTGTGGTAACTGCAGAAGCTGTGCTTGTAAAGTTCGTAGGCTTCGGGTTCGAGACCTTCTTCTTCATCGAGTTCGATTTCCTCGGGAGTGGCCGGATAGTCAGAGCAGTGACCGACTTCGAGACACACCCCCACCCCGGGTGGGGTGAGCAGGTAGTACACGTTTTCGATGCCCTTTGACAGTTTGTGCTGTGCCAGGAAGGTTTCCAGCTGTTCACGAATCTGTTTGTCCGTGACGCATGTGAGTGTTTTGCCGGCGTGCAACGGCGCCGGGTCGGCGCAGTTGCCGGTTGTCGGGTAGCGGTTCGTGTCCGTGAAGGCGCCCCGGAACGATGACTGATAGGACGCGCGGCGATTTGCGGGGTCCGTGTATTGGGTGTCCACGGAGAACACGTCCGCAAGCGAGCCGCTTTCGGCCCCGATCCCCTGCATGAAGACGTCGACGATGTGTTCCCAGTTGCCGTGGAGCCTTGCCGACGGATCCCAATAGATCACGTACGTGTTGGTCGACGGTAGGATCGGGCCACCGGCGAGGTCACGGAATTCACCGGACACGACGCCATCGTTCGCAAACGCGAGGTTGCGCGGCTGCAGCCCGACCTTGGTCCCTCCGACGGTCTCCACGATCGCTCCTGCCGGCGCGGCGCTCAGCAATGCCGCGCAGGCACTCAGCAGGACGCTGCCTGCGAGCATGCGGCACCGCGGGCTCAGCGGGGTGGTCAGGCGGGAGAGCAGACGCGCAAAATTTCTCACGAGCCCCTCATCGGCAGTGCGGCGTCGTTGCCTTAGCTCGCTGGACGGGCTTTTGCAGGAGCACCCGTCGCGCCCCGCCTGGAGCGCGTGGCCTGCGTCCACGGCCGACTTCGGGCTACAGCAATTCCCGCGTTCGTCCGATGCTCTTCTGGGGCGCCATGCGCTCAATCAACCAAGCGAAGGCGAGAGCGCATTGCCAGATGACCGAAGCCCCGACGCCCCGGCCGAGCCCCAGCAGGGAGCACGGCAAGCGTCGGGACCGTCGCCGGTGCGCGCGCGCAGCGCCTGGCGACGCTCACGTGTGCGGCTTCGCGGGCGTCGCGGCGCGTGGGTGGCTGGTGCGGTCGCGATCGTGCTCGCCGGGACACTCGCCTCGGTGCTCGGCGCACACGCGCTCGCCCGCTCGGGCGCCGACAACGCGCGCCTGGCCTTTCATCTCAGCTCGACGGAGGTCGCATCGACGCTGACGCTCGCGATCCAGCACGAGGAAGACCTGATCGTCAGCGCCGGCGCGTTCGTGTCCGCGAACCCGCACGCAACGCCCGCCGCCTTCGACAGGTGGGCCGCATCGGTCCGCGCGATGCAGCGCTACCCCGAGTTGCGCAATTTCGGCTTCGTCGAGCTCGTGCCCGCCGCACGGCTCGCGAGCTTCACGACGCGCCTCTCCGCAGCGCCGGTGCTCCCCTTCGGCCCAAACGCGCTCGCCCCGGCCGAGCCACTGCAGATCCTGCCGCCGGGCGATCGCCCGTACTACTGCCTCGCGGTCGCGGGGCTGGCCCGCAACGCCGCCAGCTATATCCCGGCGGGCATGGACTACTGCGCGATCGCGCCGACGCTGATCAACGCCAGGGAAACCGGCGAAGCGAACTACGCGCCGGTGCACAAGGGCGGCACGGTCTGGCTCGGGATCCAAACGCCGATCTACCGCGGCGGCTCAACACCTTCGACGCCCGCCGCGCGCCGCCGCGCGTTCGAGGGATGGCTCGGCGAGCTAGTCGTCCCCGGCGTCGTGCTCGCCCGCGCGCTGGATGGTCGTCCAAACCTCGCCGTGCGTTTCCGCTACGCGACGCCCCAATCGCACGCGGCGTTCTCCAGCGGCAAGATCCCGCCTGGAGCGCAGAGCACCGAAATCCGGCTCGGCAACGGCTGGACCGTGCAGAGCTTCGCCGCCGGCGTCTCCGGGAGCATCTTCGGCAACTCGCACGCGCTGACGCTGCTCGTCGGCGGCATCCTGCTGAGCGGGCTGCTGGGCCTGCTGTTGCTGGTGCTCGCGACCGGTCGTGTGCGTGCGCTGTCGCTCGTGCGCGAGAAGACGCGCGAGCTCTCACACCTCGCGCTGCACGATCCTCTCACCGGCCTGCCCAACCGCGCGCTCGTGCTCGACCGAGCCGAGCAGATGCTCGCTCGCGCCGCACGCAACCCAGGCACCGTCGCCGGCGCGCTGTACATCGACATCGACGGCTTCAAGCACGTCAACGACAACCTCGGCCACGCGGCCGGCGACCGCCTGCTCACGGTCGCGGGCGAACGGCTGCAGCGCGCCGTGCGTGAGCAGGACACGGTCGGGCGGCTCGGAGGAGACGAGTTCGTGGTGCTCGTCGAGGCGACGCCGCAGGAGCTCACAGCGGACGCGCTCGCCGACCGGCTGACGGAGACGTTGCGCGAGCCGGTCGAGCTGGGCGACGCCGGCAAGCTGTTCTCGGTCACCGCCAGCATCGGCGTGGCAAGCGGGAGCTACGCGACGCCGGACGATCTGCTGCGCGACGCCGATCTCGCGCTGTATGCGGCGAAGGCCGCCGGCAAGGATCGCTACGCGCTGTTCGACGCAGGGCTGCACGCCGATGCCGAAGGACGCCTCGCGCTGCAGTCCGATCTCGGCGCGGCGCTCGACGACGAGCAGCTGTTCCTCGACTACCAGCCGATCTTCGATCTGGCGAGCCGGCGCGTCGTCGGCGCCGAGGCGCTCGTGCGCTGGCGTCACCCGCAGCGTGGCGTCGTGGCCCCCGCGAGCTTCATCCCGCTCGCCGAGGAGAGCCGGCTGATCGTGCCGATCGGCCGCTGGGTTCTCGACGCGGCATGCCGCCAGGCCGCCGCCTGGAACGCCGAAGGCCTCAACCTCGGCATCTCCGTCAACGTCTCCGCCGGTCAGCTCGGTCGCCGCGAATTCGCCGAAGACGTGCAAAACGCGTTGGCACGCTCGCGCATCGAGCCGGCGTCGCTGACGCTCGAGATCACCGAGACGACGCTCGTTCGCGACGTTCCCGCGGCGTGCGAGCGTCTGCAGGAAGTCAAGGCGCTGGGAGTGCGCATCGCGATCGACGATTTCGGCACCGGCTACGCGTCGTTGTCGCACCTGCAGCGGATGCCCGTCGACATCCTCAAGATCGACAGGAGCTTCGCGTCGGGCCTGGGCGACGGGCCGCAGAGCCGCGAGCTGCTCGCGGCGATCCTCGGCGTCGGGCGGTCGCTGTCGCTGAGCGTGATCGCTGAGGGGATCGAGCTCGCCAGCCAGCAAGCGACGCTCGAAGAGATGGGCTGCGAGATGGCGCAAGGCTTCCTGCTCGGCCATCCGGGACCAGCCGAGGAGATCGAGGCGCTGCTGGAGCGCGGCGCCCGAGGACACACGCTCAGCTCCTCCGCCAGCTGACGCGCCCGCCTTCCAGGCTCGTCCTATACTTCGCCGCCCTGACCTGTGGGGGGTCATCTCCAACTCGACTGAGGGAGGATTCGATGAGCAAGCTGGTCGCCCGTATCTGGGTACCCGCGCTCACCGTGCTCGCGCTCGCGGGCTGCGGCAGCGCCAGCACCACAAGCTCGACGTCGGTCACGGTCGTAAAAACCACGACAAGCGCCGCCAGCCCGACGGTCTCGTCGCAGGTACCAGCTGCGATGAAATCCAAAGGCACGCTCAATGTCGCGACCGAAGCGCAGTACGCCCCCAACGAGTTCATCGCTCCGAACGGCCACACGATCATCGGTATGGACGCCGACATGATGAACGCGCTCGGCGCGGTCATGGGGCTGAAAGTCAATCTGATCAACTCGAACTTCGAAACGATCATCCCGGGGCTCGCGGCCGGCCGGTATGACGTCGGCGCCTCCTCGTTCACCGACACCAAGGAACGCGAGAAGACGGTTGACTTCGTCGACTACTTCAACGCGGGTATCTCCTTCTACGCGAAGACCTCGGCCAACCCCGGTGTTAACACGGTCGCGGACCTGTGCGGCAAGACCGTCGCCGTCGAGAAGGGAACGGTCGAGCAGGAAGAAGCCGAAGCCCAGAACAAGAAGTGCGGCAAAGAAGGTAAGAAGGGCGTGACGGTGCTGATCTTCACCGGGCAGAACGCGGTCAATCTGGCCGTGTCGAGCGGACGCGCGGAAGTCGGAATGGCCGACTCACCGGTCGTCGCCTACCAGATCAAGCAGTCCGACGGCGCGTTCAAGCTTGTCGGTAAATCCTACGCGTTCGCTCCATACGGCTTCGCGGTCCCGAAGACCACCGGCATGACAACGCCGCTGCTGGCAGCATTGAAACTGATCATCAGCAACGGCGAGTATCACGCGATCCTCGAGAAGTGGGGCCTGACCGAAGGGGCGATCACGACGCCGACGATCAACGGGGCGAAGAGCTGAGCGGGGGCTGCCGGTGTCCTCGTCCGAGGTCACCGACCCGACCGGGCGGCCCGAGGAGATAAGGGCCGTCCCGGTCCGCCGGCCGGGTCGTTGGATCGCCGCGGCGGTCGTGCTGGTGATAGCCGCAGCGCTGGTGCGCTCGGTCATCACCAGCCCGGGCTTTCAATGGGACGTCGTCGGCGAATACCTGTTTGACAGCCGCATTCTCGAGGGTCTCGTCGTGACGATCGAGCTGACCGTGATCGCGATGGCGATCGGGGTCGTGCTCGGGGTGATCCTGGCGGTGATGAGGCTGTCGCCGAACCCGCTGCTCTCGCGTGCGAGCTGGTTGTACATCTTCTTCTTCCGCGGCACACCCGTGCTCGTGCAGCTTCTGTTCTGGTACAACATCGCCGCCCTGTACCCGAAACTCTCGCTGGGCATTCCGTTCGGTCCCGCGTTCGTGCACCCCGATGCGAACACGCTGATCACAGCGTTCCGTGCGGGCATCCTCGGGTTGGGTCTGAACGAGGGTGCCTACATGGCCGAGATCGTCCGTGCCGGGATCATCTCGGTCGACGAGGGGCAGACCGACGCGGCGCATTCGCTGGGGATGACGCGGGTGCAGACGCTCAGACGGATCGTCCTGCCGCAGGCGATGCGCGTGATCATCCCGCCGACTGGCAACGAGACGATCTCGATGTTGAAGACCACCTCGCTCGCGAGCGTGATCACCGTGACGGAGCTGCTCTACGCCGCCCAGCTGATCTACTCGGTCAACTTCAAACCGATCCCGCTGCTGATCACCGTCAGCATCTGGTATCTGGTGTGCACGAGCGTGCTCTACGTCGGCCAGTTCTACCTCGAGCGTCACTACGCGCGGGGTGCCACGCGCGGGATCGCGCCGACCGCGCTCGCACGCTGGCGCGCGGCCGTGTTCTCACCCAAGCACGAGTGGTCATGAACGCCGCGATGGTCAACGCCGAGGCGGTGCGCAAGCGCTTCGGGCGCCTCGAAGTCCTGAAGGGGATAACGCTCACGGTGGAGCCGGGCGAGGTGATGTGCCTGCTGGGGCCGTCCGGCTCCGGCAAGTCGACGTTCCTGCGCTGCATCAACCACCTCGAGAAAATCCACTCCGGGCGCCTGTCGGTCGACGGCGAGCTCGTCGGCTACCGCCAGGTCGGCGATCGCCTGCACGAGCTGCGCGAGTCCGAGGTCGCGCGCAAGCGCGCAGAGATCGGCATGGTCTTCCAGCACTTCAACCTGTTCCCGCACATGACCGCCCTGGACAACGTCACCTGCGCTCCGATCCGCGTCAAGAAGCTCGCGCGTGACGGTGCGCGCGAGCGCGGACGCGAGCTGCTCGACCGTGTCGGGTTGGCCGACAAGCTCGACGCCTACCCGGCGCAGCTCTCAGGCGGCCAGCAGCAGCGCGTGGCGATCGCGCGCGCGCTGGCGATGGAGCCGAAGCTGATGCTGTTCGACGAGCCCACCTCCGCACTGGACCCAGAGCTCGTCGGCGAGGTTCTGGGCGTGATGAAGCAGCTCGCCCGCGACGGCATGACGATGATCGTCGTCACACACGAGATCGGTTTCGCGCGCGAAGTCGCCGACACGGTCGTGTTCATGGACGAGGGCGTCGTCGTCGAGACCGGCAGCCCCGATGAGGTGCTCGCCAAACCCCGCCACGAGCGCACGCGTTCGTTCCTGTCGAAGGTCCTCTAGCGCTCGGCACACGACCGTCGCTCCTACCGGCGCAGCGTCCGCTCAGCCGAGATAGCCGTCCAGGCGCTCGATCGCCTCGGCGATGTTCGCGCGGCCGAAGCCCAAGCGCAAGTGTCGTGGCTGGCCGTAGACGCTGCCCGGCAGCAGCAGCACGCCGGCGCGCTCGGCGATCTGCTCACACCACTGCTCGACGTCGAGCTCGGCTCGCACCCGCGGGAAGCCGATCGGTCCGGCGTTCGGCCTGACCCACTCGAACAGCTCCGCGCGGCGCTCCAGCAGCTGATCGAGCGAGCCCAGGTTGGCGAGCATCAGCTCGCGCGAACGGGAGATCAGTCGCTCGCCGTGGCGCAGGGCGAGCGCCACCAGCAGCTCACTCGGCGCCGGCGAGCAGATCGTCGTGTAGAGCTTCATGTCCTTGACACGCTCGAGCAACCGCGGCTCACGCGCGGCGAGCCAAGCGACGCGCAGGCCCGGCAGGCCGTGCGCCTTCGACACGGCCCCCAGCGAGATCGCGCGCTCGTAAACGTCCGCCGCGGCGGGCAGACGCGCGTCAGGGTCGTGCTCGAGACCCCTGTAGACCTCGTCGCTGAACAGCACCAGCGAGCGCTCGCGCGCGAGCTCCAGCACACGCGCGAACACCTCGGGGGGCATTCCGCGACCCGTCGGGTTGTGCGGGCTGTTGATGTACAGCAGGCGCGTGTCCGCTCGCAGCAGGCGTTCGAGCGCCTCCAGGTCATGCGCCCAACCGTCCTCGTAGCGGCGCCGCCACTCGCTCACCTCGGCGCCCGTGCTGCGCGCGAGCTCGAGCGCCGATCCGTAGCACGGCGTCTCGATCACAGCGTGCTCGCCCGCGCCCAACAGCGCGTGGTAAGCGACGAAGATCCCCTCCTCCGCGGCCGCCAGCGCGAGCACGTCCGCCGCTGTGACGCGCTCGTAGCCGGCGGCGATCGCGTCGCGTAGCTCGGCCGAGCCGGGCACCTCGGTGTAGCCGAGCTGCAGGTTCAGCAGGCGCTCGCGGGCGTCGGGCTCGAGCGCCAGCAACTCCGCGACCGTCTGCGACTCGCAGTCGCTGCTCGACAGCATCAACTCGGCCCGGAACTCCCAGCGCTCGTAGAAGCGCTCGATCGCAAACGGCCTGATCTCCACGCCGCCATGCTAAGCAGCGGCGAGCACGCACGGCGTGCGGGCCCCTCGCACCGGTGGCATGATGTCGCTGAACGGGCGCGGTGCGAGTCCGGGGGCGACTGGGAAGTGGAGGCACAACGATGGCATCGGTCACCGACCACGAGGCGGCACAGATCGCAGACGCCAACGCCTCCGGGCGCACGCCTGTCGTCTTCATTCACGGCCTGTGGCTGCTACCGAGCAGCTGGGAGCCG
This sequence comes from uncultured Solirubrobacteraceae bacterium, assembly GCA_963838405.1. GTDB lineage: Bacteria > Actinomycetota > Thermoleophilia > Solirubrobacterales > Solirubrobacteraceae > Palsa-744. Next base: position 258,516 of record CAWIRA010000004.1, read on the forward strand.
TGGGCGGCGATGTTCGGGCAGGCGGGCTACGCGGCCCTCACCCCAGGCTGGCCGGATGACCCGCCGACCGTCGAGCAGGCGCGCGCGCATCCGGAGGCGTTCGCGGGGAAGCGCATCGGGCAGGTCGTCGACCACCTCGACGCGGTGCTCGGCGGGCTCGAGCGCAAGCCGGTCCTCATCGGGCACTCCTTCGGCGGCCTGTTCACCCAGATCCTCGCGGGTCAGGGTCTCGCCGAGGTGTCCGTCGCGATCGACCCGGCGCCGTTTCGCGGCGTGCTGCCGCTGCCGCTGTCGGCGCTGCGGGCGGCCAGCCCGGTACTCGCCAACCCGCTCAACCGCCGGCGCGCGGTGACGCTTTCCTACGCCCAGTTCCGCTACGCCTTCGCCAACGCCGTCAGCGAGGCCGAGGCCGGGAGCCTGTACGCGACGTTTGCCGTGGCCGCCCCCGGCGCGCCGCTGTTCCAGGCGGCCTTCGCCAACCTCGACCCGCGCACCGAGGCCAAGGTCGACAGCCAGAACGCCACCCGCGGCCCGCTGCTGATCATCTCCGGCGAGCAGGACCACATAGTGCCGTGGGCCCTTGCCAACGCCGCCTACAAGCGCCAGGCGCGCAACCCCGGCGTCACCGAGATCACCGAGGTACCAGGGCGCGGGCACGCGCTGACGATCGACAGCGGCTGGCGCGAGGTCGCCGAGACGGCGCTCGCGTTCGTCAAGCGCTTCACCTGAGCCGCTACGCGCCGCGGACCTCGTAACCGGCGTCTGCCAGCGCCGCCAGCAGCTCATCTGTGTGGCCGCGACCACGCGTCTCGAGCGTCAGCTCGATGCCGGTCTCGCGCACGTGCAGCGACACCGCTTCACGCACGTGGCCGACGCTGAGGAGGTTCGCGCGGGCACGGGCCACGACCTCGAGCAGCTCCGCGAGACCGCCGGGACGATCGGGGACGCGCGCGCTCGAGATCGGCGCTCGCGATCAGCTCGGCCGAGTTCACGCTGGTGAAGGTATAGGTTGCATGCCTTATGGGGGAACGCTACGTTGCCGGCGTGGCCCGGCTCGAGGAGATCGTGCAGCGTCTGGAGCCTACGCTCGGCCCGCTCAGCGGCGAGCCCGAGCCGCTCACGGGCGGCATCACCAACCACAACTACCGCGTCACGCTCGGCGGCCGCGAGCACGTGATCCGCGTCCACGGCACCGACACCGCGCTGCTGGGCATCGACCGCGAGACCGAGCGGCTGGCGAGCGCCGCCGCCGCCGCGCTCGGCATCGCGCCCGCGCTCGACGCCGTCTACGCGGACTGCCTGGTGACGCGCTACGTCGCCTGCTCGCCCGTCAGCGGCGCGGAGATCGCCGGCGCCGAGCTCGAGCAGATCGCGCACGCGCTGCGGCGCTTTCACGATTCGGGCGCGAAGCTGCCCGCGCGCTTCTGGGTTCCTGACCTGCTCGAGGACTACGCACGCACCGTGCGTGAGCGAGGCGTGCGACTGCCGGCCGACTACGCGCAAGCGCTCACCGTCGCCGGCCTGATCGCAGCCGCGCTCGCGCCGCACGAGCCGCGCCCGTGCCACAACGACCTGCTCGCGGGCAACATCATCCGCTCACGCGAGGATGGCGCGGTGCTGATCGTCGACTGGGAGTACGCCGGCATGGGCCACCCCTGTTTCGACCTCGGCAACCTGTCAGTCAACAACGACTTCGACGAAGCCGACGACGAGCGACTGCTGCGGGCCTACTTCGACGAACCGCCCGCCGACGCGCGCCGCGCGACGCTCGCGCTGATGCGTGTCCTGTCCGATGCGCGCGAGGCCGCCTGGGGCGTGCTGCAGGCGGAGATCTCGGAGATCGACTTCGACTTCGAGCGCTACGCGCGCACCCACTTCGAGCGCCTGCTCGCCGCCGCCGAGCAGCCGCGCATGCGGGAATGGCTCGCCGCCGCCAGACACGACCGCGGCGCGCCGCCGCCGGCGGCGGACGCACACCTGCGCGGCGAGCACACCGATGAGCGCGATGGCCCGACCGCGTGAGCTCCCCGACCGCGCGCGCGTGGTGATCATCGGTGGCGGCGTCGGCGGCGCGTCGATCGCGCACCACCTCGCCGCGCTGGGCGAGCGCGATGTCGTGCTGCTCGACCGCAACGAGCTCACCAGCGGCTCGACCTTCCACTCCGCCGGGCTCGTCGGCCAGCTCCGATCGAGCCTGCCGCTGACGCGCATGATGATGGACTCGGTCGAGCTGTATCGCACGCTCGACTGCGGCTGGGTGCAGTGCGGCGGCATCCGCCTAGCGTGCACGCCAGAGCGCGAGCAGGAGGTGCTGCGACAGGTCGCCTGGGCCAAGACGTTCGGCCTGCCGCTCGAGCTGATCTCCGCCGAGCAGGCGCGCGAGCTGTTCCCGCTGATGAGCACCGACGGCGTGCGCTGCGCCTCATACCTGCCCAGCGATGGCTATCTCGACCCGTCGCTGCTGACCACCGCGCTCGCCGACGGCGCCCGCGCGGGCGGCTGTCGCATCTTCACGCACACACGCGTAACCGGCATCGATGTCGATCGCAGCTCCAGCGATCCCGCCGCCGCGCGCGTGCGCGGCGTGCAGACCGAGTGGGGGCCGATCGAGGCCGAGATCGTGGTCAACGCCGGCGGCATGTTCGCAGCCGAGCTCGGGCGCATGGCCGGCGTGCGCGTGCCGATCGTGCCGTTCGCGCACGAGTATCTGGTGACGCAGCCATTCCGTCAGTGGGCCGCCGGCGAGCCGCGCGTGCACCTGCCGACGCTGCGCGACCCCGACCTCTTGATCTACTTCCGTGAGGAGGGCGGCGGTCTGATCATGGGCGGCTACGAGCGCGACTCGGCGCCGTGGTCGCTCGACGCGCATCTGCTCGACGCGATCCCGCAGGACTTCAACGGCCGCCTGCTCGAAGAGGACTGGCCGCGCTTCGAGGAGATCGCTGCCAACTCATCCAAGCGCGTGCCCGTCATGGACGAGATCACCGTCACGCGACTGATCAACGGGCCGGAGGCGTTCACGCCCGACAACGAGTTCTGCCTCGGCGAGAGCGACGTGCGCGGCTTCTTCGTCGCGGCGGGCTTCTGCGCGCACGGGCTCGCCGGCGCCGGTGGCATCGGCAGGGTGATGGCCGAGTGGATCCTCGAAGGCGAGCCGACGATGGACGTGTGGGAGATGGACATCCGCCGCTTCGGCGCGCACTTTCGCTCGCCCAGCTACACGCTGAAGCGCACCAGGGAGGTCTATGAGACCTACTACGACATTCGCTACCCCGGCCACGAGCGCCTCGCCGGCCGGCCGCTGCGCACCTCCAGCGCCTATCCCTGGCACGCCGAGCACGGCGCCGCCTTCGGCGAGAAGTCCGGCTGGGAGCGCGTCAACTGGTATGAGTCGAACGCCGCCGACGGGGACGAGTCGCTGCGCCCGCGCGGCTGGGCCGGGATGCACTGGTCGCCTGCGATCGGCGCTGAGCACCGCGCCACGCGCGAGCGCGCCGGCCTGTTCGATGAGTCCTCGTTCGCCAAGCTCGAGGTCGCGGGGCCCGGCGCCGCCGAGTTCCTGCAGCGGCTGTGCGACAACGACGTCGCGCGCGACGTCGGCGCGATCAGCTACACGCAGATGCTCAACCGTCGCGGCGGCATCGAGTGCGACTTCACCGTCACACGCGTCGAGGAGGAGCTGTTCTCGATCGTCACCGGCACCGCCTTCGGCAACCACGATCTCAGCTGGATCCGCCGCCACGCACCACACGACGCCAGCGTGCGCTGCTCGGACGTGACCGCGCGCTGGGCCTGCTTCGCGCTGTGGGGTCCGCGCGCGCGGGACATCCTCGCGCCGCTGACAGACGACCCGCTCGACTTCCCCTACATGCACATGCGAGAGCTCGTCGTCGGTGACGTCCCCGTCCGCGCGCTGCGCGTCACCTTCGTCGGTGAGCTCGGCTGGGAGCTGTACTGCCCGACCGAGTATGGCGCCGGGCTGTGGCGCGCGCTGTGGCTGGCCGGTCAGGAGCACGGCCTGACCGCCGGCGGCTACCGCGCGATCGACTCGCTGCGCATGGAGAAGGGCTACCGCGTGTGGGCGGCCGACATCACCCCCGACGAGACGCCCTATGAGGCCGGCCTCGGCTTCTGCGTGCGCGCAGGCGGAGGCTTCATCGGCGCGCCGGCGCTGGGCGTCGGCGTCGACGTGAGCGGCGAGGCCGGCGACGCCGCAGGCCCGCCGCCACCGCGCCGGCGCCTGCGCTGCCTGGCGCTCGAGGATCCGCGGTCGGTGGCGCTCGGCAACGAGCCGGTGCGCGTCGACGGCGAGATCGTCGGGCGCGTCACCAGCGGCGGCTACGGCTACACCGTCGAGCGCTCGATCGCCTACGCATACCTGCCGGTCGAGGTCGCCCTGGGGACGCCGGTGGACGTCGACATCTTCGGGAAGTGGACCGCCGGCGTCGTCGCGCGCGAGCCGCTGTATGACCCCAAGAGCGAGCGCGTCAGGAGCTAGGGGCCTGCGAGGCCTTCGCGGTCGCGCCCAGATCGTCGATCGTGAGGGGCCGCGCGGGCGGCTGCGCCGGGATCTCGCGTGTGATCAGCGCGAAGAAGCGCTCGGAGTCAGTGTCTCCTTTGACGAGCTCGCGATCCGACCCGAGCTGCGCGTCGAGTGCCGGCAGATCCTCGATCACGCCGTTGTGGGCGAACAGCCGCCCACGCTGCTCGAACGGATGCGTGTTGCGCACCTCGAGCGCGCCGGTCGAGGCGAAGCGGACATGGGCGACGAACGTCCGCGAACGGACCTCGCGCGCCTCGCCGGCGAACCTGCGGTCCTCGTACGCGGCCAGCGGCTGCTTGCTGACGTGCGGCGCGGCGCGCTCGTCGAACCAGCCGAGGCCGGCGCCGTCGGGCTCGCGACGGCTCTGCTCGGACAGGCTGTCGGGCGCGTCAAGCAGCCAGAACGTCGCCTTCGCGGGCTCGCTACCGGCGCTCATGCCAAACAGGCGACACACGTGCGACGATGGTGACATGGATACAGTGGCGGCAGCGACGTTGTCGCTTCATGGTCGGGCCCTCAACTACGTGACGGCCGGCAGCGGGCCGGTGCTGCTCCTGATCCACGGCATGGCCGGGACGCACGCGACCTGGGAGCCGGTGATCGAGCCGCTCGCGCAGCGCCACACGGTGATCGCGCTCGATCTGCCTGGACACGGCGCCTCGGAGGCCGGCGCCGGCGACTACTCGCTCGGGTCGCTCGCAGCCGGCCTGCGCGACCTACTCGTCAAGCTCGGCCACGAGCGCGCGACGCTCGTCGGGCACTCGCTCGGCGGCGGCATCGCGATGCAGTTTGCGTATCAGTTCCCCGAGATCACAGAGCGGCTCGTGCTCGTCTCGAGCGGCGGACTGGGCCCGGAGGTCAACCCCGTCCTGCGGGCTGCGGCGCTCCCCGGCGCGAACCTGTTCATCGCCGCGACCGCCGCGCCGGGGCGTGTCGCCGGGGCGGCGCTGGCGCGCGGCCTCGCGACTGTGGGGCTGCAGCCGAGCGCCGACGTCGCCGAGTTCGCCCGCGGCTACGCGTCACTCGCCGACGCGCGACGGCGTGGCGCCTTCCTGGCGACCCTGCGCGCGGTCGTCGGCACCGACGGCCAGCGCGTCGACGCCGGAGATCGGCTGTATCTGACGGGCGGCGTGCCCGTCCTGATCATCTGGGGGCGGCGCGATCGCATCATCCCCGTGACGCACGCCGAGCACGCGCACCAGGCGATCCCGGACAGCCGGCTGGAGATCTTCGACACCGCCGGACACATGCCGCAGCTCGAGCTGCCGGCGCGCTTCGTGGCGGTGCTCGAGCGCTTCCTCGAGGAGACCGAGCCCGCGCAGTGGAGCTCGGAGCAGTGGCGATCGCGGCTGACAGCTACCGGCGAGCCGTAGACGCTTAGCTCGCAGGCGGCGACGCTGCGAGCTTGCGTACGACGACGTCGCCCTGGCGCGGGAAGAACGACTCGATCGCGGCGACGTCCAGCGGGCGGGCGAACAGGAAGCCCTGGCCGTTGTCGCAATCCTGCTCCTGCAGCAGCGACAGCTCGTGCTCCTGCTCGATGCCCTCGGCGAAGGTCTCGATCGACAGTGCCTTGCCGAGCTGCACGAGCGTGTGGATCAGCGTCTCGCCCTCCTTGTTGCTGCGCAGCCCCGAGATGAACGAGCGGTCGATCTTCAGCGCGTCGACCGGGAACCGCTGCAGGTGCGCCAACGAGGAGTAGCCGGTGCCGAAGTCGTCGATCGCGATCCGCACGCCGAGACGCTTGATCTCGGTCAGCCGGCGCGCGGTCGCCTCGATGTTGCGCATCAGCGTCGTCTCGGTGATCTCGATCGTCAGCGCGGCGGCCGCGAGGCCGCTGTCGCTGAGCGCTTGCTCGATGTCGACGAGCAGCTCGTCGGTGTCGAGCTGGCGCCCCGAGACGTTGACGGCCATCGCGATCTGGTAGCCGGCCTGCCGCCACGCCGCGCCTTGACGACACGCCTCGCGCAGCACCCACTTGCCCACCTCGGTGATCAGGCCCGTCTCCTCGAGCAACGGGATGAAGGCGTCCGGTTGCACGATTCCGCGCGTCGGGTGCTTCCAACGGATCAACGCCTCAACGCCCGTCGGCGTCATGTCGCTGAGGGTGAACGTCGGCTGGTAGGCGAGGAAGAACTCGCCGCGGCCGAGCGCGTCGCGCAGGTCCATGTCGAGCTCCATGCGGTTTTGCACCGTGTCCTGCATCGCGCTCTCGAACACCGCGTAGCGATTCTTGCCGTCCCACTTGGCGCTGTACATCGCGATGTCAGCGTCGCGCAGCAGCTCCTCGGCGGAGTCACGGTGGCCGGCCGCCACGCCAACGCTGGCGGTGACCGTCAGGCGCGTGCCTTCGTCCTCGCCGAGCTTGAACGGATGTTTGAGCGCCTCCAGCAGGCGCTCAGCGACGAGCTCAGGTCCGGCGTCGAGCGAGACCTCCTCGGCGATCACGACGAACTCGTCGCCGCCGAGGCGACCAACCGCGTCGGCGTGGCGCACGACGCCTTCGAGCCGGGCAGCGACGGCGCACAACAGCTGGTCGCCGACGCCGTGGCCGAGCGTGTCGTTGATGTCCTTGAAGTTGTCGAGGTCGATGAACAGGGCTGCGACGGGCGTCTGGTTGCGCGCCGAGCGCGCGAGCATCTGCTCGACGCGGTCGAGGATCAGCGTGCGGTTGGGTAGGCCGGTGAGCGGATCGTGGGTCGCCAGAAACGCGAGCTCCTCCTCGCGCCGCGCGAGCTCCTCGTCGGCGCGCTGGCGCTCGGCCTCAAAGCATTCGCACATGCGCAGCAGGCTGAACTCGACACTCAGCTGGACCATGTTCAGAGCCTCGCTGAGCGCATGGTCTGAGACCTTCAGAGCGGCGGCGCACTCGCGCAGCAGCTCGGCCATCACGTTGCGCCACCACAGCGAACGGCGGGTCACCTCGTTGAGCGACGCCGCTCGCCGCGCGGCGAGCTTCTCCGAATATCTGCGAGGTCTCCTGCGCCGACGCGTTCGTGACCTCGATGCCCTCACCGGCGATCCAGCGAGCGACCGCCGTCGTCGAGCCCTGACAGATCCGCTCGAAGCGTTCCTGCACCTGCGCGTCGACGACCTGGCCGGAGTCGATCGTGCGCGCGACCGTGCGCTGCAGGACCTCGTCCGCACGGGCGAGCAGCGCCTCACCGAGGACGCGTAGCTCCTCGCTCCACTGCTCCGGCGGAGCGGTGGGCGGAGCCGGCGCGCGGACCTTGCGGCGCGCGCCACTCGTGCGTTGAGCAGCCATGTCAACACAGACATCGGCGCGCGGCGAACGCGGCTTTACCTCGTGAAGATCCCGTAATCCTCTTCCGCGTTTGAACGCGCAGGTGGTAGAAGGCGCGCTACCCACCGTCGAAGATCGGAGATTTTGTGCGCCGCCTCAGCGTTGTCGTCCTTGCCGCGCTCGTGCTCGCTGGAACCGCAGCGAGCGTCCTGTTCGCCTCCGCGGCGGCCGCCGCGGCAGAAGGGACCGTGTACACAGCCAACGCTCCGACGGTGGACGGCATCTCCGAAGGCCCCTGGAACAGCTCGCAGGGCGACCCCTCCGCCGGCAGCGCCTACCCGAGCTCGGTCTACTGCCGAAGTTCAGCTTTGGCGGCCCCGAAACGACGCTCGGCGGCGTGAGCGAGCCCAACGTCGCGGTCTATCCGGCAGCGAGCGCCACCGTGCCGTACGCCAGCGGCGTCGCGGGGACGCCGGGCCCGCTCGACGGCTACTGCACGAGCCTCGGCGCCAACCCCGAGACGGGCGCGCCGGTCTCGCAGCCGGCGGGGGTGACGTTGCCGTTCGCGCCCTACTACTTCCCGGACGTCGTCCGTAATGCGGACGGATCGTTGACGGGTTACTTCGACTACCGGCCCAAGGATGCCGACGAGGCGATCACGGTCGCGCGCTCGAGCGACGGCGGCAATACCTGGACCAACGAGGGTGAGGCGCTCGAGCAGAACAACGGCTACTGCCCGACGGCCGACACCAACGACGACGGGCAGGGTCACCCGTACGTGGGGGCGATCGGTGGCTCCACGAAGTTGTACACGCTGCAGCGCCCTGCCGGCGACTATGAAGGCGTGGGCATGCTCGTCCACGACGTCGAACCCGCTGCGAGCGACCCGCTGGGCGCCCTGCCCTCGACCGAATCGGTCGGCATCGACCCCAACACCTACGCCACCGGCGAAGTCGAAGTCCCGACCAGCGGCGGCGTCAGCATCCCCGTCTCGACGCTCGGCGGCGAAGGCTCACCCGAGCACATCGTCGCGGGCGCCTACGAGGACTTCAACGCTGCCTCGCCGTCGAAATCGATCATCACCTGCAGGGAAACCAGCACCTCGCCGCTCGCGCTGGCCGGCTGCACGGTCGCCGGGTCTAGCCCGCTCACCGTCGACGCCAGCGACGACATCGTCCAGGTGATCGCCACGGTCAGCACTGCCGCCGTGATCCCGGCGGGTCCGAACAAGCCGAGCGGCGAAGGCGGCCTCGCCGAACTCAAGTTCACGAACGGCAACTCCAGCGTGTCGCCGCTCACCACCTTCATCCTCAACGAAAACGCGCCCAACCGCCTCTACATCGACGGTGACACCGTGTACTGCACCCAGTCCAACGCGAACCCGACCACCAAGGTCGAGGACTGCACGAACACCAGCGGCTCTTCGCTGTCGGTGGGCGTCGGCAGCGCGATCACGACCGATCCGATCCTGCCGCCGCACGCGGCGGTTACCACCGGCCTGAAATCTCCCGACGGGATCGTCGGCACGCTTCCGAGCTACCCCGGCGCGCCGGCGCAATCGACCGTCGTGCTGTACACCGAAAAGCAGCTCGGCTACTTCGTCGTCGGCACCACCGACGGATCTGTGAGCGGCTCGACGTACACAAAAGGGACGGTGAAACTTCCCGCCTCCACGATCACCTACACCCCCTCCGTGCACCCGAGCGAGCCGCTGCCCGGCGGGTCCTTCAAAATCTATCTGGGCACTGAAGTCGGACAGCCGATCCAGGAAGTGACGTGCACCGGCTTCACGCAGGCGACCCAGTCGGGCGTACCGAGCGGCAGCTACAACCTCACCGGCTGCGGCGGCGGCACCGGCTCGGTCAAGGAAGGTAACTGGATCGGCGGTCCGCACGCGGCAATCGCGCCGGTCTCGGCCCTCGAACAGATCGGCGAGGGCAAGAACACCTCCTCCAAGGGCCCCCAGAAGCTGTTTGGCAACAACGAGGACCTCTCGGTTCTGCGCACTGCGTACACCGAAAACGGAATCAACTTCACCGATCTCGGCGCGATCAGCGGCTCGACATCGGGTAGCGGCAACGACAGCGGCGCTTACAACGACGTCTCGAACCCTCTGCAGCAGACGAGCCCCTCGAACACAAGCCCGACGAACCTCGCCACAGGTGAAACCGACAACACCGAGCTGCGCTTCGTCGGCTCGCGCGGCACGATCATCACGAACCCCGACGGCAGCTACGGCATGTTCCTATCCGGCGCCTGGGCGACCGACGGTGACAGTGACGCGTTCAACCAGATCTTCTACACCGAATCCACCAACGGCAAGGAATGGTCGGTGCCGAAGGTGGTACTGAGCACCGACTACACGTTCTCGGCCTCCGCCGCCCAGGACAAGGCGCTCTCCGAAGGCCTTGACGAACCGCTGGGAGTCAGCGCCTACTACTCCGGCCGCGCCTACGGGCCCGCCGTCGTACAGAACCCGGACGGGTCGCTGACGATGGTGTTCTCCGGCTACCGACTGCCGAAACCGATCGAAAAAGCGGGGACGGTGCTCGGCACCAACACGGCGGCGCGTTACACGATCGGCGCCAAAGACCCGGCGCTCTACAGGAACATTCTCACCGTCACGCTCACCTCGGCAACGAGCCCCGGGGTCGCGACGACGACGTCGCTCGTTTCCTCCGACGAAGGCACCGGCACCGTCAACTCGCCTGTCACCTATACGGCGAGGGTTGCAGCGGTCGCGCCGGGCACCGGCACGCCGACCGGCACCGTGTCCTTCTCCAACGGCTCGGGACCGATCGCTGAATGCAGCGAACAGCCGTTGAGCGATGGCGGCAGCGACACCGCGACGTGCACGAGCACCCACGGGGCGACCGGCGGCAGCGAACAGATCACCGCCTCCTACTCGGGTGACAGCAACTACGCGAAATCATCGGAAGCGATCACCGAGACGGTCAACGCCGCGCCCGAAATCACCTCGGCCGACGGCACCACGTTCACCGAAAACGTAGAAGGTGAATTCATCGTGATCGCCACGGGCACGCCGCAGCCGACGGTCAGCGAGTCGGGCGCGCTTCCGAATGGGGTGAGCTTCAGCCACGGCGTGTTGTCTGGAACTCCAACACAGAGAGGCTCGTTCCCGATCACCTTCACCGCCCAAAACGGGGTCGGCGAGGAAAGCGTGCAGCACTTCACGCTGACGGTGCTCGGACTGCACGTCACGACAACGTCGCTACCGCCAGCGACGCCCGGCACTCAGTACTCAGCCCAGCTGCAGGCGCTGGGCGGCGCTCCTCCGTATCACTGGTCGGAGTCCGGCGCCCTCCCCGGGAAGCTCAAATTGAGCCGCGCCGGCGTGCTGCACGGTAAGGTCAAGGCGCAGTCCGCGGGCTCGTTCCCGATCACGGTGGAAGTCTTCGATCGTCGCGGCAAGACGCGACAGAGTGCAACGGCAACGCTGACGTTGACCGTGTCCTAGCGTCCGTGCGTACCAGCTAGCCCTTTTCCAGGGCGGGCTCGCCGATGGCGCCTTCGCGATCGATCGCGACATGGGGCAGGCGATGGTCGAGCCAGCTCGGAAGTGCCCAGGTGCGCCGCCCGAGCAGCTGCAGCACCGACGGCAGCAGCAGCGAGCGAACGACGAACGCATCGAGGAACACAGCGCTGGCGAGACTCAGGCCGAACAGCTCGAGCACCCTTTCACCCCCGACGACGAACGACAGGAACACGCAGATCATGATCGTCGCCGCAGCGGTGATCACTCGCCCGGTCGAGGCGAGCCCCTGACGTGTGGCTTGATGGGCGTCGTGGCTGCGCGTCCACTCCTCGTGAATGCGCGATACGAGAAACACCTCGTAATCCATCGACAGTCCGAACACGATCGCAAACAGCATCACGGGGATAAAGGCCTGGATCGGGGCGCCCTTGACGTTGAAGAGACTGCCGAGCCAGCCCCACTGGAAGATCGCGACGACGACACCCAGCGAGGCGCCGATCGAGAGCAGGTTCATGAACGCGGCCTGCAGCGGGATCACAACCGATCGGAACACCACGAGCAGCAGCAGCGCGGACAGCAACACGACGATCGCGATGAACAGCGGCAGCTTGCTGGAGAGCACGTGCGTGAAGTCGATCGTCGCGGCCTCCGAGCCACCCACCAGCAACGGCGCGCCGGTGGCGGCCGCGACCGGCGGCAGCACTCGCTGGCGCAGGTTCGTCACGAGTTCGGTGGTCGCGAGCGCCTGCGGCGAGGAGCGCGGGTAGACGTTGATGACCGCCGTGTAACCCTTGGGGCTGATCCGCGCGGGGGCTACCGACGCGACGTCGGCCGTCGCGCGTAGCGCGCTCGAGACGCTCGCCAGCGCGGCGGTGTCGTTGGCGTGCGGCAGCGTCGCCACGACTTGCAGCGGCCCGTTGAACCCTGGGCCGAAGCCCTTGGCGAGCAGGTCATACGCCTGCCGTGTCGTCTGGTTGGGCGGGTTGTTGCCGGCGTCGCTGTTGCCGAGGCGCAGCGCCAGCGCGGGCGCGCACAGCGTCAGCATGATCGCAAGACCGGCGATCGCTCCCGGCCACGGGTGGCGTTCGATGATGGCGGCCCAGCGCGCCCAGAAGCCGCCGCGTTGGCCGCTCGGCGCGTCGGTCGCCCCGGCTTGCGCCCGCGCGCCCCGGCGAAGACTCGTGCGGCGGCTGATGCGCTCGCCGAAGCGAGACAGCAGCGCCGGCAGCACCGTCAGCGCGGCGAGCATCGTCATCAGCACAGCCAGGGCCGAGGCGACGGCTAGGCCGTAGAGGAAGGCGACACCGAGCGCGAACTGGCCGAGCAGCGCGATGATCACGGTCGTACCGGCGAACAGCACGGCGCGCCCGGCCGTGTCCATCGCCGCGATGATCGCCGCGTGCACGTCTTTGCCGATCAGATAGTTCTCGCGGAAGCGGGTGACGATGAACAGCGCGTAGTCGATGCCGACGCCGAGACCGATCATCGCCGCGAGCTCGGTCGCGAACGTCGGCATGCCGATCACACGCGATGCGAGGCCGGCGAGGCCAATACCGGTCAGCAGTCCCAGGATCGCGGTCACGATCGGCAGTCCCATCGCGACAAACGAGCCAAAGGTGATGAACAGCACGACCATCGCGGCGAGCAGGCCGATCCCCGTGGCTGCGCCGAGCGACGGCTTCTGTACCTGTTCGATCGCCTGGCCACCGAGCGCGACCTGTAGCTGCGGCGAGGCGACGCGTTTGGCGGTGTTGATCACGCGTTCGGTCGCAGACGCCGGCAGCAGGTTCGCGCGTTCGTCGAACGTCACCGTCGCGAACGCGATCTTGCCGTCGGGCGAGATCTCCTGTGCGCCCTTCGTCGAGTACGGGCTGACGACACCCGTCACGTGCGGCAGCTGTGCCACGGCCGCGAGCATCGGCGCGACACGCGCGCGCACCGCCGCTTCCTTGATCGACGAGCCGTGCGTGGCGAACACGATCTGGTCGGAGTCGCCGGCCTGCGCAGGGAAGTCGCGCTTGAGCAGATCGGCCGCGCGCTGCGCGTCAGTACCCGGGAGCGAGAAGTTGTTCGAGTATTCGGTCCCGATCGCCCCCGACAGCCCGAGTGAGCCGATCAGCAGCACGAGCCAGCCGATCACGACGATGCGACGGTGGCGCACCGACCATTCGGCGCCGCGCGCGACCAGGCCGGGCTTTGCGGGACTACTCTCGTTAGCGCTCATGGGCGTCTCCGGGTTTCACGGTATTCTCTAGACAGAATAGTTCTCTGTCCAAACAGTTTGATTCCGAAAGTAGCACAGACGAACGACCGTGTCGGCAACAGAGCGAACCCATCCGGCAGAGCCACTCGAGCAGGACGTCGACGAGCTGTTCTCGTTGCTGTGGGAGACGCTTGCCGGCCTCAAGCGCGCGACCCCGCCGCCTGAGGAGCTGCGCGAGGTTGGCAGGCGCGCTTCGCTGACGGCGCGGCACATGCCGGCGGTGCTCGCCGTCGCTGCCGGCGGGCCACTCAGCGTCAGCGAGCTCGCGCGGCGGCTCGGTCTGAGCCTGTCGAGCACGAGCGCGATCGTCGGCGAGCTCAGCCGCACCGGCCTGCTCGAGCGCGCCGAGGACGACAGCGACCGCAGGCGCACGATCGTGCGCCTGCACGAGGACTACAGGCAACTGCTGACCGAGTGGCTCGCCGAGGCGCAGGCGCCGCTGCGGGGCACGCTCGAGCGACTGCCGCCAGCGGCCCGCGCGCAATTCATGGAGGGCTGGCGGATCCTGCACGAGGAAGCCACGCGCCTGCCCGACGCGGGTGGCCTCGACGAGGACTGTTAGAGGCGCGCCGCCGGACGCGCCCGGGGGCGACGCCCGTGCGGCGCGACTCCTTTCAACCTGCGGTGGCGCCTTCCTCATCGAGCTCGGGTGGATCTGTCGCGAGATGCAGCACGAACGCGAGCGTGGCGGCGCCGACACAGAGCATCGCGATCACCGCGAACACCAGCACCACAACGCTGCCCGTGACGGCCGCCAGGGCGAGCAGAGAGACGGGGATCGAGATGCCGATGATGCCGATGATCAGGGGCGATGTCTCGTGCGAGCCCGCGGGAAAGCCACGGTCGTAGTCGGCCTGAGGCAAGGGGAACCTCCTGGGGGATTCGATTGGGGGAAAGGCCGCCGGAGAAGACACGACGGCACGGGAGAGCCGGAGTTTACTGAGTAGTCTCTCTGGCGGCTGCGCTAACCAGCGGTGAAATGGGGCTTTCTCGATGTCCGACGTGCCAGCGATCGGGGCTGACGTCGCGGAGATCGCGGGGACGTGCGACCCGCGTTTTGCGGCTGTAGCCGAAGCGTTTCACGAGAACGCCGCGCAGCGCGGCGAGCTCGGCGCCGCCGTCGCGGTGCTCGTGGAAGGACGAGCGGTGGTCGAGCTGTGGGGCGGATGGGCCGACGCGCACCGTACGCGCCGCTGGGAGCGGGACACGCTCGTGAACGTCTTCTCGGTGGGCAAGGCGCTCGCGGCGTTGTGCGTGCTGACGCTCGTCTCGCGTGGATCGCTGTCGCTCGACGAGCCGATTGCGGAGCGCTGGCCGGAGTTCGGCGCCGAAGGCAAGGCGGCGGTCACGGTGCGCGAGCTGCTGAGCCACCGGTCAGGGCTCGCCGCGATCAGGCGAGAGCTGCCGGAGGGGTCGCTGTATGACTTCTCGCAGGTCACGCGCGCGCTGGCAGAGCAGGAGCCGTGGTGGACGCCGGGATCGGCGCACGGCTACCACGTGCACACGTTCGGCTACCTGGCCGGTGAGCTCGTCCTGCGCGTGGCAGGCGAACGCATCGGGACGTTTCTGCGCCGCGAGATCGCGCAGCCGCTGGGCGTTGAGCTCAGCTTCGGGCTCGGACGCGGCGAGCGCCACCGATGCGCTGAATACGCGTTCGACCTCGAGCAGGTCTCCCGCGGCGGCCAGCGAGCGACGTTCGACACAGAGTTGCGCCGCTGCGCCTACCTCAACCCGCCGGGCGCGACCGGGATCGGCACCGTCAACACCGCCGCCTGGCAGGCCGCTGAACTGCCTTCGGCCAACCTGCACGCAGGGGCGCGCGACATCGCCCGTGTCTACGACGCGCTGATCGCCGACGCGCAGCCGCTGATCGAGCCAGAGGTGCTCGAGGAGGCCACCACCGAGGCGTCCGCGGGCGAGGACCTCGTGCTGCGCCGTCCCTCTCGCTTTGGTCTCGGGTTCCAGCTCACCCAGCCCGAGCGCCCGCTCGGGCCCAACCCCAAGAGCTTCGGGCATTTCGGCACCGGCGGCTCGCTCGGATTCGCCGATCCTGAGGCGCGGGTCGCATTCGCGTACGTGATGAACCGCGGCGGTGGTCAGTGGCAGGACCCCCGTAACCGGGCGCTCATCGACGCGGTGTACACATCGCTTGCGTAGGGCTGCGCGAGCGTCCGTCGCCGGGGTTCTACGCCTACGCGATCAAGACGGCGGACGCCAACCTCTGGCCAGCGTCGTCTGGCCCACCTCGATGATGTAGCCATCGGGATCGCGGATGTAGCAGCGGATCTCGGTCTCGTGCTGCTTCGGGGGCGTTAGAAACTCGGCGCCGCGTGCGCTCCACTCCGTGTACAGAGCCTGGATGTCGGCGACGCGGATGTTGAGGAAGCTGCTCACCCGATCCGGGTCGGGGGGCGTCTCGAGCGTGACGGTCGGCTTGTCGTCGGTCGGGCCACCGCCGACGTTGATGATGATCCAGCTGTTGGCCAGCGCTACGTAGGTCACCTGGTCCCCCGCCTCGCCGCCGATCACCGTCTTGCCGCCAAGAACCTCGGTGTAGAAGCGCCGTGAACGCTCGACGTCGTCGGAGACGATGAAGTGCGCCAGGACCATCTGCTCATCGATGCTGCTCATGCTGACCTCCGTTGTTGGGCGGGCCAGTTGTGAGTGGGCGATCCAGGACTCGAACCTGGGACCTCTTCCTTATCAGAAGCCTTCTCAGAGCCTCCTAGAATCGGTAAGCGTTCAGTGGGGTAGGGGGACATGACTCTGCTTCGTCGAATCCTGGGGCATGGAGCGCTCGGAGGCGGAGGCGATCTATGACGCGGGGCGTGAGGCGGTTGTTGAGGTGCTGCTGGCGATGGATCGTCGTATCCAGCAGCTCGAAGCGCGGGTGGAGAAGCTGGAGCGCGAGATCTCTAGGAGCTCTCGTAATTCCTCGCTGCCGCCGAGCTCGGATCCGCCGGGCAAGCGGCGGGCGGCGCGGGGCAAGGATCACTCCGGATGTTCGCAGGGTGCCCAGCCGGGGCACGAGGGTCACGGCCGCGAGCTGCTGCCGATCTGCGCGGTGGATGAGATGCTCGAGTACTGGCCTGAGCGCTGTGAGTGTGGCCACGTCTTCGCTGCGGGTGAGCTACTCAGCGTGGGTGACCCGGTGCGCCATCAAGTCGAAGAGCTGCCAGTCATCTCTGCGCGTGTGATCGAGCATCGCTGCCCGCGGGTGCGCTGCCCCGGCTGCGGTGAGCGGATGCGTGCACGGCTGCCCGCGGATATCGCGAACAGCGCGTTCGGCCCGCGTTTTGAAGCGGCCGTGGCGGTGCTCTCGGTGCGCAACCGGATCTCTCGCCGCGATGTCGTGGAGCTCGGCGAAGAGCCTTTGGTGTGCGCCTCTGCGCCGGCACGGTCGAGGCGATCCTCCAGCGCGCCGGGCGGGCGCTGCAGCAGCCATACGAGCATCTGGGAGAGCGTGTGCGGGCCAGCGAGAGCCTGAACATGGACGAGACCGGCTGGCGCACTGCCGGGCAGCGCCGCGCACTGTGGGGCATGTTTACCGGTCGTCACGCCTTCTTTCATCTCGCCCCGGACCGTCACGAGGACCACGCCAAGCGGCTCCTGGAAGGCCACGAGGGGATCGTGACCTCCGACCGCTGGTGGGCCTACGCGCACTTGCCGCTAGCGCGCCGCCAACTCTGCTGGTCACACCTACGGCGCGACTTCACCGCGCATGCCGAAGGACTGGCAGCTGAGAAAGAGTTTGGCGAGACCGGCCTGCAACTATGCGAGCGCGTGTTCTGGGCGTGGGAGGTCTTTCAGCACACCGATGACCGCTCGGAGCTGGAGCGCACGACCGCTCAGCTGCAACACCAGTATGAGCCGATCATCCGCGACTACGCCGCAAAACGGGCGCGCAACCGCCACTGCCGCGGCATGGCACGCAACCTGCTCAAGGCATGGCCCGCGCTGTGGACCTTCGCTACTCACGACAGCGTGGAGCCAACCAACAACCACGCCGAGCGCTCCCTCCGCGGCGCCGTCATCTACCGCAAGCTCTCCCTCGGCAGCCAATCCGAGACCGGCGAACGACGCATCGAGCGGCTGCTCTCAGCCTCGACCACCTGCCGCCTACAACACCGCTCCCTATTTGCCTACATGACCGACCTGCTCACCGCCCACGCCCGCGGCGACCCAGCGCCCTCCCTCGCCTGAAAACCAGAAGACTGAACG
>CAWIRA010000005.1:0-619984 GCA_963838405.1 uncultured Solirubrobacteraceae bacterium
CGGGCGTACTCTTTGTGAAGGTTCTTTTCCTTCGCTTAAGACCAAACAGAGAAGCGCTCGACAGGGTCTGCACATTGATCTGTTTGGACCTAGATGAGTGAGAGTTGAAATCGGAGACGTTCGGTGATGAGCTCGACCAGGAGGCCCCGGAGACGTTCGGGGCCTTTTATGTTGAAACCCCCATCGGGGTTGGAGGTCGTCGTCGAAGGCTTCGGACGAGCTGGGTGGCGATGAGTGAGGTGGTGCGATCCATGGCAAGCACCTTAGCTCGCGCATGGGACGCTTCTGTGGATTGTGCTCACCGCCGGCGTTCCGCTCGCTGTCCTGTCAAGGCCGACGGATCCCAGTCGCCAAGTCGATTCGACGGGGTATTCGTTGGTGAGTCGGGCCGTGCTGTAGGCAGAGGCGGGCCAGCTCGCGGCGCTCTGCGACGGGGACCGGATCGGCCTGGGCGGCATGCCGGTAGACCTTGCGCTTGAGCAGTCCCTTCGCCAGCTCGCCGACCTAGTCGCGTACAACATCATCGCGTTGAAAGTCAGAGTCGGCAAGATGAACCGCCCCGCTCGTCCGGAGCTAGAGCCGCTCGGACAGATCGTATTCAGGCTGCGCTACCGGGCAGTCCGCGAAGTCAACGAGAACCCGGACTTCGCCATCTGGAGCATCGCGGTCATCGACGACCTACGCGCGCGCGCCCAGCACGACACCGACACTCCCGGGTCGAGTCCTGGCACTTGACGTACGGGACGCATCGGCCGATAATGGCTGTGGAGGCTTTGCGGGCCTAGCCCGCATTGCCTTTTCTTGCCTGCCGTCAGCGTGACGACGGCGTGTGCGGGCAGCCTTTGGGGGTCGTAGGTGGACGGCGAAGCCACCGCCGTCAAGCTGCTTCGCCCGGGGCCCGACGCCTGCAGCTGGTCAAGCGTGAAGCTTATTCGGTTGTCAAGGTGATGCGGTGAAGCGGGTGGTGCGGTGAAGGGGTGGTCGGGGCTGGCTGGGCTGGTTGGTGGCTTGGCATCCGTGTCCCTTCTCGAGGGGCCTCTGTGCCAGCGGCCAGCTGGTCAGGTGATCGACCGTTTTGAAAGCTAGCAGCGTGCCGCGACGGTTGCCGGGGTTTTGGGCGAGACACTTTTGAGCGGATCGCCAAAGCTCAAATGTTTTCGGGGAGTTTGGGGCGAAAAGTTGGCGCGATCCCACTCATGCTGGTGGTCTTCCCCCGCTTTGACGGACACCTGAAAGCTGGATCTGGGAAGGCGGGCCAGGGCACGAAGATGACCGGGAGTGTGAAGCGTCAAGGGGAGGGTGGCCACTGGCTTGGACGGATAGCTATGGCGATTTGGCTGTCAAGCAAGACTTGTTGGTGCTACAGGCTTTCAATGCACGGGAACCAGATACTGTTGGTGGCTCCCCATTTTTCGTTTTTCTAAAGGAAAGCGTATTAAGTTCCTATCGAGTGTTGCTTCTCGTGCGTTCCTGCGGTCTGTCTCAGATGATTGTGGAGAGCATGAAGGCTCTTCGGGGATTGGAGAGTATGAAGGCAGGCGATTAGGTGATCAAATCTCGAGGATTGATGGCCCACCCAGCCCGCACCCACCTCGCACCCGATCAGAGCTCGAGGATTAATGGCCCACCCAGCGTGCAGCCACCGTGCCGAGGGGTGCATGCGTTTTTCGGCTGCATCGCGTACGTGCGTGAGGGCTCCCGGAGTTTGTCGGGGAAGCCTGTCGAGTTTTGGAAGTTTGGTGAGGGCCGGTTGGCGAGGAGGTTTGGGGATTCCTGATTCCCTGACGGGAATAGTTTTAGATGATTAATGGCCCGCCCACCCCGACCGCTCACATCCGTTCGCTCTAGGTCCTTCGACAAGGCCTCAACCACTACGTGGTTTGTTTTTTGTTGGTGATTAATGACCCCTCCCCGCCCTAGACCGTTCGCCTCCGCTCACAGGCTTCATCTCCTGCGGAGATTGTTTGCGGGGTTCTGGAGACCGCTCGCATCCGCTCACTTCAGGCTCTTCACGGCAGATGATTGATGGCCCTCGGCCGGGAGGGTGCGCCGTGTAACCGGCTCACAACTACGTTCGCTTCAAGGATGTCAGCATGCTGCCGACGCCGTGGCGAGCAATTAGAAAATCGATGGAGTCAATGACAGCAGGCGGGAAGCCCAACTGGGCATAGTCCCCGCCTGCTGAAGGGAGGAGGTTTGGCGGAAGGGGTTGGTTGGGGGTTGGCGCCCTTCTGCAAGCGATTGGAGAGAAGGGGCGTCAATGGATCAGGACTCTGCCGAGGGGTGCCTACGGGGTTTCCCCCACTCTGGAACATCCAGCCCCGAGGCGACCTCGGTAGCGATATTCGTTATCACCGTCGCCGAGGGATGGTTGACAAGGCCTCAACCACTACGTGGTTTGTTTTTTGTTGGTGATTAATGACCCCTCCCCGCCCTAGACCGTTCGCGTCCGCTCACTTCAGGCTCTTCACGGCAGATGATTGAGGGCCCGAGGGACCCATCCCACCAGTGGGTCCAGCCGGACCTTCCCGACCAGGAGGGCCTTCCGGACCGGGAGGGCCTTCTTTCCCTGCACCCGACGAGGACGCCGGACCAAAGATGATGACTTCTCCCCCTTCTGCGCCGGCAGAGGCATAGACGTCACCTTCGTGACCGCTTGCATCACTCACAGCGACACCGATGGATTCACTCGACAGAGCCCGCGCCGAATTCTTCAAAATTCTTCAGATGAATCACGTCCTGTATGACGATGACTGTGTGATGACTAGGACTCTGCCTAGGACCGAGCCCGGGAGACACTCGCCTCTGACCGAGCCCGGGAGACACTCGCCTCTGACCGAGCCCGGGAGACACTCGCCTCTGACTCGCATCCCCGTTTCGGCCAGCATCCCCGTTTCGGCCAGCATCCCCGTTTTGGCCAGCATTCCTGTTTACCGATCGTGATGTACCCACTCGTCGTCGGCGAGTAGATGCAGCCATCCACACCGGCCGCTTTCACCGGAGATGATTGAAGACCTCGACGATGGGGTGCCCACCCACCGGGTGCGCGAACGACGCGAACTTACCCGTCAGGTGGTGTTCGGCCATGGCCGGGAGGATTCACCCCAACACCAACCTCGCCGCCGCCACGCCTCAGCCGCTCACCCGACCACCGACCCTACGCCTCCTTACGCTTCATCACCTCAGCGCAGCCCGCCACACGCCGCCACACTCCAGCCGCCTCAGGCCCAACGCCTCACACTACGCTCAGCCACGCCACGCCGCCCGACGCCTCACACTACGCTCAGCCACGCCACGCCGCCCGACACCTCGCCGACCGCGCCCCTCGCCCTCATCGCCGCCACGCCCAGCGCCCCGCTCATCCCAGCGCCCGACGAGGACGCCGGACCAAAGATGATGACTTCTCCCCCTTCTGCGCCGGCAGAGGCATAGACGTCACCTTCGTGACCGCTTGCATCACTCACAGCGACACCGATGGATTCACTCGACAGAGCCCGGTCCTCCCCAGTTCCTGCACCAGCCCATGATCACGTCCCTCGGCGACTAGATGACCGTGTGGCGACTAGGTGATAATGATTAGCTGATGACCGCCCGGGGGATTGTGGAGAGCATGAAGGCTCTGCCGAGAGGTGTGGGGGGTGTGCTGAGGGGTGCATGCGTTTTTCGGCTGCATCGCGTACGTGCGTGAGGGCTCCCGGAGTTTGTCGGGGAAGCCTGTCGAGTTTTGGAAGTTTCGTGAGGGCCGGTTGGCGAGGAGGTTTGCGAGTTCAGTGTGCCCAACATCAGGCAGACGCGGACTATGCCGATCTTGGCTCCGCGTCTGCCCCCAAGGGTTCGTGAGGTTTGCAGCATTTAGCAAATGGGCACTGTGGTGATTGATGTCCCCACCCACCCCTAGTGCTCGTCTGCTGAACGAGAGGGGTTCTCCCCTTCGAGCCGGAGATCTGTTGAGCGGACAGATGACGGCTAGTGGCGATTTTTTGAAACCTTTGACCGATTGGTGCCCTCTCTAACGAGAGGCTTCATCACCGGCACCAACCCCTACGGGTTACCCCCACCTTTGAAACCTTTGCCGATCGGGGCCCTCGCTTTGAATTGATCTTCACCGGCCCCGATCGCTGGAGTAAACCCCAGCGCACCATCCATCTAATTGTCCGACGTCCGCGGAGAGCTCTATGGATCTGCCCAGGGGCTATTGGCGATTTTTTGAAACCTTTGACCGATTGGCGCCCTCGGTAACGGAGGGCTTCATCATCGGCGCCAATCGGCTGCCGATAGAAATCTCCCCCATCCATCTAACTGCACGACACGACGTAACGAGCTCGCCAACATCACCGATGAGTTTTGAGCGAGGCCTCTGGCCGAGTCGGGCCACACGGCGAGCGGAGTCGTGGAGTGCCTGGAGGGGCGCGGATGCGGCCCGGTCTCCAGAACTACGAAAAAATATCCTCGCTAGAGGATGGAGTTAGCGCTGAATGCGGGTGGGGGTTATGAGCTGGTCGACATCAACTCAGCGCAGCCCGCCGCCACGCTCCGGCCGCCTCGCCACGCTCAGCGCCCGCAACGGCGATGGACCGTCTCCCGACCACTCCGTGCACCTGCCCAGCGACCCCGACGCCACCGCCGTCGAGGCGCTGCTGCGCTCGCGCCAACCCGAGCTCGTCACCTACTCCGGCTGGGAAGCAATCGACAATCACGAGCGAGCGCTCGGCGAGCCCTCCGGGCGACCGCGCGTCAAGCTGACCTCCATTGAGGAGCTTCTACGCATCGCCGCCGCTGAGGAGCCGTAGACTGTTCGGCCTCAGGGCCCCGTTAGCTCATCTGGTAGAGCGCCGGACTTTTAATCCGGTGGGGCGGGTTCGAGTCCCGCACGGGGCATTGCAAAGCGCCGGGAAATGGCGGGGCTCGTTCTCAGCGACCACCCGGCCCGTGGGCGAGCAGTTCTGCCGGCATCGCGTCAAGCGGCGTGTTGTTGCCACGGAGACTCTCACGCGACGCGTGCGCGCTGCGATCACGCTCCAGGCGATTCCACGCGACGTAGCCGGCGTCCTGTGGATGGACGACGTCCTAGCCGGCAGGACCAAGCGGCGCTCCAGTTCAGTCACGCGGACCGCGCCGAACCGGATCGCCCTTGGCGATGAGTGTCCAGGCGTTCGCGGACGCCATCCACCCCGCCCCCTGCTGCGTCGGTGTGGGACCCGACCGTTGGGTCCCACACCGTGGACTCGTTAGCTACTTAAACAAATGCTCATACCCTACGAACATCTGAACGCCGATTTGTTTTCTAATTCAAAGGTGACTTCACCTACGTAGGTTAGTTCTTCAGTACCCCATTTTAGGTCGCTGCCTCTCTGGCCGGGTTTCGTAAATTCCAACTCCTCACATAGACTGCCGCCCGTGGGAGTTGTGGCCTTGCCCACGACGGCCCCGGAGATTTGTTGCGCCGCTAGAGGAAGAAATGACCCGCATTTTTCTTCGTATTTATGAGTAGATTTATTTTCTTTCTTACCGAATTCGAGTTCGCCGAGGGTAGTGCCCGGTGATCCTTCGAAGTCCTCTCCCTCTACTCCCGGTGAGATTTCGACCAGCACCGATTTCACCGTTAGGCTTATGATGCCAGCTTCTTTCCCTGGTGATTTCGCCGATAGACCGCATTCCCGTGCTCCTACAATTTCACATCCGTGGTAGACTATTTCGTCTTTGCCTTTGCCCGGTTTGCCTCCTTCGATTGTCCCCGAGTTTTTTACTTCTTGACATTCGATTTCTATCCCAGTTCCGCCAATGCTCGCTATCAGGGACTGTCTCCTGCCACTGGAGACCATTGGGAGTGATTCTCCAGCCGCTAACACTTTCCATTCCCATTTCCGTAGCACTAGGGCTTTTGTTTGTGTATTGCACTTGTGTTCATCGTATTTGGTGGGTGGTTCTTTTCCTGAACCCGCTGCCTGTGTGCATACTTCCCATTGCAGGTTCAGCGCCGCCGAAGCCGACGCCGACGCGACCGCGCTGACCGCCAGCACCGCCACGAGCGCAACCAACACAGCCATAGACTTGGATCTCATTGCTTAACTTCCTTTCGTCTCATTCGGCCCCAGATGCAATCCCCAAACAGAGATCGCCCCAGCGCCGGTCTTGTTCACCGCCGCGCCCACACGAGACGAACCCGCCCCGCACGAACAACGCACGCTTAGGAGCCCGGCATGCACACGGACACGAGAAGACGCCGCACGAGAGCGGCGCGAAAAAGAACGAAGAACTCCGCTCCTCGATTTCACTTCCTACTCTTGGCGGCGCCACCCTGGTAGGAAGCCCTCGCTTGCGAGGGGTCACATTACCGAGCCCGATCACCTTTATTGCTTCTTTTTCTTCTTCGCCGGCGCGTATTGCTTTCTGGCCTGCTTCTCGCACGCGGCCTGCTTCTTCCTCGGCTGCTTCTTGCACGCCTTCAACGCGTTTGCGAGCTTTTGGGTGGCTGTGAGCTTCTTCGCGTCGGTTTTGCTGGTGTTTTCCTGGCTGCCCGCTGGGAACGGGATGTTGGGTGCTGCGATGAGTGCTGGGGTGAGGGGGGCCGTGATTGGTGTGATAGCCGGGGCGGTTGTGAATGTCTGGTCGGCTCCTTCGGAGGTGCCGCCTTGGTTACTGGCGAGGATCCGGTAGTGGTAGGTCGTGGCGGGCTGTAGGCTCTGGAGGGCTAGTGTGACTGTCTGAGTGCCCTGCTCGGGGAACGCGACGCCGTAGACATGGGTGGAGTAGCTCCCCGCAGCTTCGCCGAGGTCGAACTCGTATGTCGTTTGGGTGCCGTCCGGGTCGATCGTGCCGGAGATCGTCGCGGTGCTCTGCGTAATGCTGTTCACCGCACCGGTGCTCGCGAGCGGCGGCGGGTAGGCGAGGGTCGTGAACGTCTCGTCCTGGCCGTAGCTGACACCTGCTTCGCTCTCGGCGACAAGACGGTAGTGGTAGGTCGTGCCGGCCGTCAACGGTAACAGCGTGAACGGCACCGGTTCCGCGGTGGAGCCCGATCCGAGTTCCACCCCGGGGGGCACGGGCTCTGTTTGACCGTAGGCTGCTGTTGGCCCGTATTCATACCAATAGTCGGTTTCAATGCCCTCGGGGTTGACGGTCCCCGTGACTGTAGCGGCGGTCAGCGTGATCGCGGAGGAACCGCCAGTGCTCACGACGGGCGCGGGCAAGAGCGTCGAGAACACACTGGCTTCTTCGTTTGCTCCCTTGGCGTTGGACGCGAGGACCCGGTAGTGGTAGATGGTGCCCGCGGTCAAGCCGGAGACGTTGGCGCTGACGGCGACTCCGCCGTCGCCCGCACCGGGTGGGGGACTGCATGGTATGGAGGTGGCCGCGGCGAACCCTGTTGCGTTGAAGGCTTGGTCGGTGACGTATTGGAAGCGGCATTCGGTTTCCTCGTTGTTCGGGTTGACCTGGGCCGTGAAGGACACGTTGGTCTGCCCCAACGGCTGTCCCAGGTTCGAGGAGGCAAGGCCCGTCACCGTAGGCGCCTCTTCGAGCGTTTTCAACGGCACAGACGGCCCGAAGTTCGAGCCGAAGTTGTTTTCGCCGACGAAACAGAACGAGTACTGCGTGTTCGGCTCGAGGCCTGTGATTTGTGCGGACTCTGGTATGTCGATGCTGCCGGTGGCTGGGTTACCCGGCCCCCCTGGAGGATCCAGCGGTGTCGTAGTGCTGCCCGGGCCGGTGCAGCTTGCGCCCCGGTTGTAGGAGAAGTAGTAGTCGGTCGGGCTGCCGCCAGGGTTCAGTTCTCCATGCAGCACAGCCGTGGTCGCCGTTACCCCACTCGCCGCTTCGGTGCTCGGCGTCTGCGGCGGAGACCCGAGTTCGAAGATCACACCCTTATCCATACTGCCCTCACTAGCATAGAGGTCGTGGTTGGACGCATTCGCGGCGAGACCATAGCCTTCGCCTTCTCGGATCGCGCCTTCGCCGGAGGGCGGGAGCGGCACCCCGGCCGACGTGTATGGCTGTATGTAGTAGCCGCCGACACCGTTGCCCTCACCCACGAAAATATCTCCCGTCGATGGGTCGATCGTGACAGCCAGCGGTCGATGGCCTTCGTCCAAGACCGCTTCGAATGTCCCATTGGCGCTGTACTTTTCGACATTATGACCTTCGTTGACAACATACAGACTGCCATGCGAGTCAACGGCAAGGCCATTTGGAGATCCCGAGGTATCGCTGATCTTGCCGACTTCATGCCCAGTCTGATCGAACCTGTAAATAATATTGTGTTCTATGTCGGATACATACACATCGCCTTTGGACGGGTCGCCGGCTTCTATCGAGTTATCGACCGCAATGCCCAACGCGAACGCGCCTTCCGGTAGAGCGAATGACTCGCCGGGAATCGGTTCACCAGCCGGGGTGAACTTGTCGACCACATTCGGCCCACTCCCCGGATGGCCGAGGACATAGAAGTCCCCGGTAGCCAATTCGACCGCCACCCCCCACGATTCGCCGAACCCGCTCAGTTCGTTGCCCGAGATGCTGGCATTCGTCCCCGAGAACGGCGCTTCTTCACCATCCGCCTTGAACCTCAACACCGGGCCGCCCAAATTGGCGACATACACATCACCAGCCGTTTCCACGTCACTGGA
This sequence comes from uncultured Solirubrobacteraceae bacterium, assembly GCA_963838405.1. Taxonomy (GTDB): domain Bacteria; phylum Actinomycetota; class Thermoleophilia; order Solirubrobacterales; family Solirubrobacteraceae; genus Palsa-744. The sequence continues at coordinate 8,625 of CAWIRA010000005.1, forward strand.
GTTGTCCACCCCCACCCCCCACGGAAACGAGAACTGCGCTCCGGCGCAAAACGCGGGAGTCCCCACCAACGAACATACATCGCCATACCTGGTTTCAGCGCCCGCCGAACCGACACCAAACACCAACACACCCAGCACAACAGCACCCACCGCGATCGACTTGCCAACGATGCTCATGACTTTCCCCCCTGGCCATCGCTGGACTTTCGAGTCCTACTCGCCTTTTTCGCCTTTTTCGCTTTCTTCGTGACGGCTTTCTCGGCCTTCGGACAGCCCGTCACGCTGATCTTCGTCGACTCGTGGATTTCCGCGCCGTTCTGGCCCGTGAACGCTGTCGGCATCACCAGCTTGCTGGTGCAGAGGTTCCCGTTCGCGGCGAGCGCTGAGTACTTGCCCTCGGGGAGGTACAGCTCGAAGCTGCCGACGGGAACATCGGGGATCGTCTTGAACGTGCTGCTCGTGACGCCCGCTTTGCTGATGAACGTGGCACCCACCAGATCGACACGGACACCGTAGCCCTGCAGCACGATCTCCAAGCTGGGGAACGCTTCGCCGCCATGGCTGACGAAGTACGCCGGGCCACTCAACGGAACGGGTAGCAGCGGCGTGCTCGCCCTGACGATCCCGATCACGGACGCCGTCGGGCACGTCGCGGGGTTCGCTTCGAACGTCGCAGCCGTACACGCCTTCTGCAGCGTCGTCAGCCGCGAGGGGAGCTGTTTCGGGAGATCCACCTTCACACTCTTGATGTTCGCGTAGACGCCCTGCGCGCCCGTCGGGTAGATCACCTTCGCGTCGAGGCTCGCCCCATCCGCTTTGCTGGTTTTGCCGGAGGTCGAGACGTTGAACGTCGGGGCGAACTTCAACCCCGCACACCCAGCGACCGCGAACGGCACAGACTCGCTCGTGACGGTACCCTGCGCGCCCGAGACGGTGGCTGTGATCGCCTGCTGCTCGCAGTTCGTCGGGTTGATGATGAACCCAGGCCGTTCGATCGTGACGTTCGTCGTGCGCAACCGCAACGGGATCCCCGCGATCACCTGCGGCAACGGGTTCGTCGTGACCGTCAAAGCCGCGGTCGTGGGATCGATGTTCACGCGTGCACGGACGACGATGTTGCCGAGGTTGAACGGTCCGGCTACCGTCGGCACGACGATCGACAGGCCGAACGGCGCGCCACCGTAGGAGCTCGTCAGGTACACGCTGCCCTTCGTGTAGAACGGGTGGCCACCAGGACCAGCGGCGGCAGTCAGGCTCCCGATCCGCGACGCATCAGGACACGTACCCTGTTCCGCCTGCGGTTCGCCGCACAACGGGACACCCGTCAGCGTCCCCAACAGGCCCGGGGGCGTCTCGACCTGGATGCCGGAGAGGTCCTGTTCGCCGTCTTCACGCGCGAACGTAACCGTCAACGGGCTGAACTGGCCCGCGTTCGGGTTCGACGTCCCCGCGCTGAACGCTGGCGTCAACGGCATGCTCGAAGGGCACGGTCCCGTGCCGCCATCGCCCTGCAAATCGGCGTTGAACGACGCTACGGGCGTCCCATCCGGGGTGTACGGAGTGCTCCACGGCGTCAGGTCGGATGTCGCGGTGAACGTCCCACACGATTGCGGCGTCGCCAGGCCAGCGCGCAACCCGCCCTTGAACTGGACCTGGATATCGCTCACGGGTGCCTGGGGATCGTTCAAGAACGTCGCCGTAACCTGGCCCGTCGTCGCGTTCAGATACACGCGACCTTCGACCTTCACCACCACACCTGAGCCTTCAACCTGCAAGAACAACCGCACCATCCTGCCTTCCGAGGCTTGCTGGCTCGAGCACGGATCGCATTCGGGGGTGGCGAGGAACACATAACCTTCGAGCGGGCTGCTCAACAACGGCGTCGTGACCTTCGCCGTCCCCAACACCGACGCGTCAGGACACGAACCCAACCCCGGCGAAGACAGAGCGATCTGTTCATCGGTGCACGCGCCCAGCCCATCCGCCGCGGACGGCGAGAGGGATACACCAGCCGGCAGCGTGACCGTCACGTTCTTCAACGGCGGAGCGGAGAGCCCGTTCGGTTCTTCGTTCTGCGGGAGGTGCAGATCGACGGCCAGGCCAGTGGGTTCGTCGACCTTCGTCGTTTCCAATTGCAACCCGAGAGACGGCGTGAACTGCAGCTCTTCACAACCCGTCACCGGTGGAGACCCGGTCCACGTCGCCTTCTTCCACTGTGGATCTTCATAGTCAGCCGCGGCCAGATCGGGGGAGCCGTCAGGGTTGATGGCCAAGGGAGCAGGGTTTTCCCACGTATCGAAATAAGCGGTCGTGACGACCGGTCCGCTGTTGCAATCGCTCGAGTTCGTGAACAGAGCCACACCAGGCGGCGGCGCGCCATCCTGCGCCGACGGGTTACCGAAGAACGTAACATCGGCACCCTCCAACTGAACAACCAGGGGAATACCAGGGATCGTGACACGCACACCATAATCCGAGCCGGTACGCACATTCGCATACATGATCACACGCTGCCCCTTGACGGTGAACCCGAACTCCGCCGGATATCCAGGTTCAGGGGAGATGTTATAGATCGGGGTAGGGATCGCGTCAAACAGGCCAGGGGCTGTCGTCAGCGTTATCACTCCCACCTGGGTGTCCGGCGGACACGCCGACGGCGATTCAAAGCCTGTCGCCAACAGGTTCAATGGACAGTGCGGAGTCGCTTGCGGATCCCCCACAACACCCGGCGGAAGATCCACCACGATATCCTTCACATTTTCCACCGGGATCGTACCCAGTCCCTCATTGGTGACTGCCTCTTCGGGATTCCATCGGCTGTTGAGGTCAAATATCGTGCTCAGCACGTTTGGGTGAGCCGCGGCCTGCGTATCCAGTTCCCCGGCCGAATCCAGGAAGCTGGCGCTGAAATCCCTGATACCCGGACCGAGCAAAGTCGTCGGTTCGACCAGCACCTGGTCGCTCGCCGAAGCAGCCGGCACACCACCACCCGAGACCGTCACAGAATTGGACACGACAGTATTGGCAGGCACACCGGCTACTCCAGTGACATGCACGACGATCGAGGGGTCCTGCGCCAACGCCCCGACCACACCCGAGGACGTACACGTCACACTGTCAGGCCCACCGACCGTGCAACTCCAAAATCCCCGTACCGACGTATTCTCAGCTTCCGCGCTCACGATCTGCAGCGGCGACGCCACGGTATCGGTGACGCTGACCGTCGACCCATCCGTCGGCGCGCCCCCGATATTCGCGAGCCTCACGCGAAACTCGTCACACGCGCTACACGAAGACTGGGTGTCAGTCGCCGAGAACTCCTGCGGAATCGAAGCCACCGAGATCTGCCAACGCGGAGCGGGCGTCGCCGCCGACGCCGCCGCCACCATCATGCCGGCTCCCGCCGCGCACACCGCGAGCGCCACGAGGAAGAACATCAGCCTCTTGAACATGCTATTTCCTCCCCTTCGCGGCCTTCTTGGGCTTCTTGAGCTTCTTCTTCACGCACTTGCCGTGCGTGAGGACAGAGCCCTTCGCGCACTTCTTCGCTTTCGCCTTCGTGGGTTTCGCGTTGGGCGTCGCGTCCGGTTTCGCTGGTGGCGGCAGGCTCGAGCCGGCCTGGAACTCGCTCCCGGGCGAGAGCAACACAGATGAGGGACTCAACGGACCCTGACAATCATCGCCCGAGCACGATGGCAACAACGACACGGGCGCCGGGAACCCACCGTCGACCCGCGCATCATAGATATCCTCCACCGTGTCCGTGTCCTGCGCCACAAGCTGATCGCTCGTGGTGAAGAACACGTCAGCACCCGACGCGTCAGTCCCCAACAATGTCACAAGCGATGGGCCTTCTTCCCAGGACCGGTCCCGCCCATCGGAGATCAGGTACACGTTACCGTCGTGATACTCATAGACATTGTTGGCATAGTTAGTTCTTCCTTCGAAGATGTCGGCCACTTCATGGTTGAGGGCCTGCGGCGTCAGACCGTTACTACTCGAGAAAAACACGTACGCGCCGTCGTCTGACAACGTCCGCTGGCCCGTAAAGCTCGCTCCTTGGGGGGGATTATTCCCGTTATCGTTGAAACCGTTCTGACCGATCGAGACGCGAGCGAGCGTTTCGCTTTCCGCGTCGTACTCAAACAGCTGCGCTTCCCCATTCGTCGTCGTATCGTCAGGCGTAAGATCATTCCTGCTTGCGAAAACAAGGAAACGACCATCTGGCGTCACCTGCACCTGGGAGGTGCTGTCACGGCCGACCCCCGATGCGTCTTCTCCCGAGAGCCGGGCGATGAACGTGGCGCGCCCAGCAGGGTAGGTCGCGTCGCGCTCGTACACGTACAGATTGTCCGCTCCCGCCGTGGCGTGCTCTGGCACATCGGTCCCCAGTTCGGTCGCCGCGCCCGCGTTGGCCGCCAGCACACTTTCAGCGACGAAATAGATGTGCGAACCATCCTCGCTGATAGCGGACACGCCCGACACCCCGGAGCCAGCGGAAACGTCGATCACGTTATGCCCAGCCGGTTCGTCGAAATCATACTCATCAAGAACAGACCCTTCGGTGAAGAACGCCTTCGAACCGTCTTCAGAGGCACCCTGAAAGACGCCTTCACCCGGGGAGATCCGGACCGTATGAGCGTCGGGGAGTCCACCGTCGATGCGCGCAAACAGCACCTTGCCAGGTGGACCGACGACACCACCAGAGTTGCGACAATCGTTACTCAACGGTTCCGGAGTGAAGAAGACGGTCGAGCCGTCCGCAGAAACAGCGTTGTAGTCTTGGCCTTCTTCGTAGCCCAGCCGCGTCCCGCACTGGCTGATCAAGCTCGTGCTGCCAGCCCCACCTTCCACCCCAACCAGAACGGGTTCCGAGGCCCCGGGACCGAGATCGTAGAGACTTTGGACGTTACCTTCATTTATCGTAGTATCGAAGGGCCAGAAAGGGCTGGGCGTACGGCCGGTAGATGCGATCTCGAACAGCACATGTGAAAAATCACGCGACTCACCTTGAACATTCCTCGCGCCTTCCCGTGGGTTGGCTGAGGGCGGCAACATCGGCCTGATTTCGTCGACCGCGCCATCCGGCTCGCGCGTCCCCACGGCGGATCGCCCTTCCAGCGACAACAGGGCCGCGTGGTCTTCTGGCCTCACACTTCCCAAGAATCCGAGGAATAGGGATTCCCGAAACTCCGTTATCGGTGGCAAGATCGGCGTCGTCACCCAACCCGACGCGGTACGCGAGAAAAGATACGCGGCCCCTTCCAATTCGTCGTCATTGCCAGAGCCGGCGAGATCGGAGTAGAAGTGACCGGTCACATACGAGCCGTCTTCGCCGACCCCGGGGGAGATGACACGATAGCCACCCTTGTACGGCGGCGTGACCATCTCATACGCACGACAGTCCGGCAGGCTCGCCGACAGACCACTGCGCAGAGCCGCGTTTGGACACGATTCCGCCGACGCACTGGGCGCAAGCACCATCAGTGTCGCGCTTGCGGCACAAGCCAACGCGAAGACAACTCTAAAGGCACGCGACAGCAAAGGCGTTCTCATCGAACCGACCCCTCCTCAGATATAGAGGGGAGCACCCCTCGTTTACGGGGCAACGACAAGACGAAGGTCCGGGAGCGCCTCGACCTCCCACGCCGGCGGCTTGCCGTGGTGGCTCGCAAGACAGTCACACACGGCTCGCTAAAAGCGATACCGCTCGCGCTCGCCTGCGCTCGGTCAGACCAATCGTGCAAGGCGCTCGGCGCTATGGATGTGATGCCCGGCGTGGGATTCGAACCCACACGCCCGTGAGGGCGACCGATCTTAAGTCGGCCGCGTCTACCGATTCCGCCACCCGGGCGAGATATACGAGGCGAAGAGAAACCGGGGCTCTCGACGAGGTTCGGCGCGACAGCTGCCACGCCTTGCTCTCTTAGGCGCCGCCCGGAGGGATGGGGGGCAACGCCCAGGACCTCGAAAGGCTCGCCGAGGAAGCTAGGGTGGTGCTCGGAGGGTTTCACCAGCGCCCCGCTGCTGGGTTCGTGGCCTGCCCGTTGCACGATGAGCGCCGCGCGTCGGATTGGTCCTGCCGGATGGTTGCCTCGAGCTGTCTGCCGCTCGCGGTGAGCCGCCATGCGTTCGCCTCGAACGGCGCCGCGTTCGGTACCTGGTTCTCGATCAGCCCGAAGCACGCTAGACGCGCAAGCAGTTTCGAGGTATGAGCCTTACTCTCAACGCCGAGGCGTTCAGCGATCTCTTTGTTGCTGAGCCCAGGCTCGGCGCCAATAGCTCTCAGGACCGAGACGACGCGATGGTTCAAGCGCCCACCCGCTTCCTTCAGAGCATCGAAGGCGACGGTCCGCGACACCGGCGCCGGGGACTCCTGGCGGATCGCGTCCTGGAGCTTCTGTCCGGTGGCGGTGAGTACCCACACGTTCTCGCGTCCGCCGTTGCGGGCGTTCTCGATCAACCCACGCCCGGCGAGGCGAGCGAGCAGCTGTGAGGTGCTGTTCGCATCGGTGATCCCCACCCGTTCCGCGATCGCACCGTTGCTCAGCCCGGGCTCCGCAGCGCTCACCCGCAGCACCCCGATGGCAGGCTCGCTCAGACGCCCACCGGACTCCCACATCAAATCGAGCGCCACACTACGCGCAGGCGCGGGCACCTCGCGCCCGATCGTGTTGTCCAGCTCGCGGCCCCGGTCGGTGATCTGCCACACCTTCGGGGTGCCTTTGCGGTGCGCCTCCCGGACACTCTTCACCAGCCCCAGCCCCGCCAGCAGCGCCAGCAGCCTGGACATCTGCGCCGGGTCCTCGACCCCAGCGCGTGCCGCGATCTCGCTGCTGGTCAACCAGGGCTGCTCACCGACGGCCCGCAGCACACACACCGCCCAGTAATCCAGACGGCCAGCGAACTCCTCCGGCAGATCTAGGACCACGCCTGGCCCAGGTGCCGAGGTCTCGCGGCGGATCTCCTCCCGCAGCTGCTCACCCGACCCTGTCATCCGCCACGCCTTCACACCAGCCCTCAGCCCGAGGGCCGGCGTGTTCTCGATCAGCCCCAGGCGCGCCAAACGCGCCAGCAGCCGCGAGACATGCGCGCGGTCCTCGATACCAGCACGCAACCCCACCTGCATGTTGTTCAGCCCTGGCTCGTCCGCGAGGATCCCCAGCACCTCGATCTCGCGGTGATGACTCAGCCGCCTCCCAGGACCCTGCACCAGATCGACGCTCACGCCCGCCGCCGACGGAAACACCGTCTCGCTGGGACCTTGCAGCTCCCTACGAGCTGCGCGAGCGCCGAGGAACGGCATCACCGTGAAGCTCATCAATGGTCCCGCGAGCTCCGCCAGCACACCCGGCTCAGGCTCAGACAGCCGCGCATAAAGCACACCCAGCACCCCGCTCGCCACAGCAAGCGCCGCCAGCGGCGGCGGATAGGAACGCGCTGGAGCGCGCTCGTCATCCAACAACACCGCTATCTGGTCGAGCACCTCCCTACGACGAGCAAGCACCACCGGCCCCGCCAGCGCCGAGCCGACCACCAAATACCGCGCGAGCACAGGCTCCTCGTCAAAAAACTCGAGCAGCGCCACCAAACCAGCCCGCACACCGGCAACCCACCCCACCTGCACCCTGAACGCCGCACCCGCCGCCTCGGCCGCCAGCGACAACGCCAGCTCAAAAGCCTCCAGCTGAGCAGCCTCACACCCATCCTTACGCGCCCGCTGACGCTCGATTCTCGCCGAAACACGCTCGGGCGGCACCAGAGCGAGCGGTTGGGATGCCAGCCGGCGCGGTCTAATAAACCGCGCCGGGTGGGCGAGCCCCAGGCGGGGCGCGGACACGGACGGTCGGTGACAGTGGCGGTGACGGTCGGACATCGCGTTCGCCGGTCGCCCGTCGCCCTTGCGTCGCCGGTGGGTCGTCGACGCCCGGTAGGTGCCGGGCCGTCATCGCGCTCGCCAGTGACACTCCGCGCGTGCCTTGGCCGCGCTGCGCGGCGCGCTCCGCGGCCCTCCCCGCCAAATCCCCATGTCGGTGTTTTTACCAGTATTGATGCCGGTTGCGGGCGACAAGCAGACGCCGCGCTGGCCTGATTCGGCGTACCGTTCGTGGTGCTCATTGTCAACCGCCGGATGTCTGGGAGGACGAGTGGTATGAGCGGGACGGCGACAAAGGCTCGCCACGTGGGGATAGTCGTGAAGCACCGTGCCGGGTGCGCGTCAGCCGATGGCGGCTCCTGCAACTGCCGTCGCGTCTATCAAGCCGCGGTCTGGAGCGCGCGCGATGCCAAGCGGATTCGCAAGCACTTCGACTCATTGTCCGACGCTCGCTCGTGGCGCGCCGACAGCTACGTCAAGCTTGGCCGCCGCGAGCTACGCGCACCGTCGACGATGACGTTTGGAGAAGCCGCGGCGCTGTGGCTCGCGAGCGCACGCAGCGGCACAGTTCGCACCCGCTCCGGAGACGCCTACAAGCCGAGCACGATCCGCTCCTACGAGCTCGCGTTGCGTGGCGGCGAGATGGGGGAGGGAGGGCTGATGCGCGAGTTCGGCTCGACGCGGCTCTCGGCGCTCAACATCGAGGACGTGCAGGCATTTGTCGACCGTCTCCTTTCGGCGGGTGCGCAGCCTTCGACGATCCGTAACCGTGTGATGCCGTTGCGGGTGATCTGCCGCTGGCGGCGCGCCGAGGTGCCTCTCAACCCGACACTTGGTCTCAACCTGCCTGCGGTCCGGCTGACGCGCAACCGCATCGCCTCGCCGGCCGAGGCGGAGCTGCTGGTAGCGGCGCTGTCTGCGCGGGACCGCCCCCTGTGGGCGACCGCCATGTATGCCGGGCTGCGCCGGGGCGAGCTGATGGCTCTCCGCTGGTGTGATGTCGATCTCGCGTCGGGCGTGATCGAGGTGCGTCAGGCATGGGACCCAAAGGAGCATCTCATCGTGGCTCCCAAGTCTGCCGCCGGCACCCGCCGCGTACCGATCGCGATGGTGCTGCGCGGCTTCCTCGCCCCGCTCAGCCTGGCCGCTCCCGCCGACGCCGATGGCCTTGTCTTTGGGACCGGGGGCCGTCCTTTCAGCGTGACGTCGCTCTACGAACGCGCCCTGCGGGCCTGGCGTCGGTCGCAGCTCGACCCGATCTGCCTACACGACTGCCGCCACACCTTCGCGAGCTTGATGATCGCTGCGGGCGTCAACGCAAAGGCGCTGTCGACGTTTATGGGGCACGCCAACATCTCGATAACGCTCGATCGCTACGGCCACCTGATGCCCGGAGCCGAAGCCGAGGCGGCGATCCTCATGGACACCTATCTCGACGCCGCTCGCGCCACCGTCCCCTAGCGCCAGACGGCGACAGCCGGGCGTGACATCCCGGTGACAGTCCGCCGAGAGTCCTTCTAAGTCTTGACTTACGCGCCGCGCCGCTGGCGGCCAACATCCCACGGGCTCACTTCGTGCGTCGGTCCTTGACCCTCCCCGACGGCGCGCGCAGGGGGCTCTCGCGACAACCCGTCGCGTCGCGTCTCCCGGGCGGCCGCGGCTGTCAATCACCGCGGCCTCCGTGGAGACACGACTGGTGCGATACTTTTCGCTGCACGAAAACGCATGGCGTACGTTTATATTACGCGCAGAAGGCGTTATTTGACAGGTGTATCGGCTTTGCGCTAGCGTGCTCGCTATCGTTTCTTATTGGCTATTTGGAGTCGGACGCGCGGGCGCTCGTTGCCACGCGCGGACGGGTGATTGAGGTGCAGACGACGCCTGCCCGAGCACCGTCGCGCGTGCTCGCCGATCGGGTGGCGAGCAGAGAAGGCGCGCGCCGCCATGTCGCTGCGTTCCAGCGCATGCGCGTGCTCGCAGCAGCCACATCCGTCGTCAGCGAGTGCGGCTCCGCGGGGTTGTCGGTGACCACAGTGGTAGCCCGCGCCGGGGTCTCGCGTCAGACGTTCTACGACGTGTTCGACAGCCGCGAGGACTGTTTGCTGGCGGTGATCGAGCAGACCTTCGATCAGATCGCCGCTCGCGCGCGCCAAGATTATGAACAATACGAGGGATGGCCGGCTCGGCTGCGAGCCGGCCTAGCGCGCGTGTTGACGTGCTTGGAACACGAGCAGACTGGCGAGCTCGCGCTCGCTTATCTCCTCGGCTACGGGTCCACGCGCGCGGACCTGAGAACGCAGGTCCTGCAGGAACTGCACGTGCTCGTCGACCGCGGATGCGAACACGCCAGCCCTCGCCTGGCGCCTTCGCCGCTGACGGGTGAGTTCGTGGTGGGCAGCGTCCTCGCGGCCGTGCACGCGCAAATGCAGGACCCCGACGCGCCACAGCTCGTTGCGCTTCTGAACACGCTGATGTGGATGATCGCGCTTCCCTACCTCGGGCCGGGCGCGGCTGCGAAAGAGCTCACGCGGGCGGCCCCAAAGCGCTCCGAGCCGCCTCCGCGCGTTGCGAGTGAGCAACTTCAGCGACTCGATCTGCGGCTCACATACCGCACCGCACGCGTGCTCGAGGCCATCAGCCTCTTGCCGGGGTCCAGCAACGCCGCGATCGCCGAACACGCGAGCATCACGGACCCCGGGCAGATCTCAAAGCTGCTTGCGCGTCTACTGCGTGTGCGGCTGGTCGAGAACAGGGGCGCCGGTTGCGGCGCCGGCGCACCGAACGCCTGGTGGCTTACGGATGCCGGCGTGCAGCTTGCGGCGACCCTCAAGCGCAGGGTCGTCGCCGTTCCTCGGCGCGGGCAGGCGCGCGGTCGCGCAACTCACGCAGGGGAACGCGATGCCTGAGTCAGCCCAAGCCGGCGCCATCTCGATCGAACTCTCAAAAGCTCAGCTCGAGCGCGTCCTTCGCGATCTCTCACGGTCTGGGAGTGTGTCCCTCGCACTCGCAGGCCTACCGGACCTGCGCGCCGGCCTTGCGCGCGCGCAGCCGCTGCTCGACGATTCGCGCCTATCGCGCTCGCTCATGCTCGGTCTGCTGCTGCTCGCGGCGTTCCCCGACGACGGCGGCTACATCGGCAACGGCCAGCTCGCGCGCAAGCTCCAGTTGAGTGCCAGCACAGCCCATCGCTACGTCTCCACGCTGGTCGCGCTCGGGCTCGTCGAGCAGGACGCGTCTACCCGCAAGTACCGGATCACCGATGCGGCCTGACGCGGTCGTTGGTTCACGGCCTGGGCAGCTGCCGTTGCCCTCAGGCCCAAACGGGCTTCCACGCGCTCGCGTGACTGAGATTCAGCGTACACGCCTGATCGCCGCAATCGTCGCGACGGTCGACGAGCTCGGCTACCAAAGGGCGACCGTTGCCGAGGTAATCATCCGCGCGCGGGTTTCCCGCAAGACCTTCTACGAGATCTTCGCCGACCTCGAAGACTGCTTCCTGGCCGCGTTTGACGACGCGCTCGCCCAAGCGAGTGTCCTCGCGAGCGAGGCCTACGCCCAGGCGCCCGGCTGGCGCCACGGAACACGCGCCGCGCTGGGTCGCCTGCTCGCCGCGATCGACGAACAGCCGACGCTCGCGAGGTTATGCATGCTCGAGACGCTCGTCGCCGGCGCGCGCGTGCGTGCGCGCCGGGCCGCGGTGCTCGTTCAGCTGGCGGAGCTCGTCGACCGCGGCGCCGATGTTCGCGCAAGGTCGAAGCGCCCGCCGTCGCTCACGGGTGTCGCCGTCGTGGGCGGAGTCTTGGCCGTCCTGCAAGCGCGCCTGGCGGAAGGCGGCGATCAGCAGGTGAGCGAACTGCTGGGGCCACTGATGAGCATGATCGTGCTGCCCTACCTCGGCACACGAGCTGCGCGAGCCGAACTGGCCAAGCCCGCTTCGCCCGCTGCACCCACGAGACACGCCCGACCGACCGACGCGCGCACCGACCCCCTCGAAGGGTTGAACATGCGCCTCACCTACCGGACGATCCGCGTGCTCGGCGTGATCGCCGACCAGCCAGGAGCGAGCAACCGCGACATCGCCGAATCTGCTGAGATCGTCGACCAAGGCCAGATCTCAAAGCTCCTGAGCCGGCTCTCGCAACATGGTTTGGTTGCGAACTCCGGCGGGCAAGGTCACGGCCGGCCGAACGCATGGCACCTCACGGCTCGCGGGCGACAGCTCGAGACCGCCAGCAGCCGCCGCCTGTAGGCTCGCCTCGTGAGCCAGCTCGCCTCGGCGAAGCGGAAGGAGCGGCGGAGGGGGTAGCTGGCGCTGCAGGGCGCATTCTCCTATAGGTCCGGGTCGTCAGGCGTCACCGCCAGACCGGGTCTGACGAGGTCTTTGATGTCGAGACTGACGAGCTTCCAGGCGTACTTGTGGGCGGCAGCGACGTAGGCGGCGTCATAGGCGGTCAGTTCATGCTCTGCCGCGAGCAGGATTGCCTGCTCGGCGAGTGCGTCATCCACCCGCACGAGCCTTCCTTCGCTGCGCTTCAGCAGCGCCCGGCAGATCCGTGTCGCGGTCTCGCGCTGGCGCTTGACGATCCCCACCACGTTGGCGATCTCGTACAGCGCGAGATCGAGTGCGCCAAGCGGTCGCTCGAGGTCCAGGACGAGTGCCCGAGCTGCGGCGTGATGCTTGTCCTCGGAGTCAGCAGCTGCGATCCAAACGCTCGCGTCGAGCAGCAGCATCAGTGCGAGCGACGATCCCGTCGGATCAGTCCTGCCGCATCGCCGCCAAGACGCACGGGCTCGCCCAGCAGCGCCTCGATCCCAGCTCGACCGCCGGCGGCCTGCGCGGCCAGCTCACGTTCGGCCAGCTCGCGCAGAAAACCGCTGCGGGACTCATGCCTGGCTCGCGCCTGCATATCGATGCGCTCCAAAAGATCGTCGGGTAGCGACACCATGACCTTTGCCATGGGTCTGAGTATATCCGGTATTGCCTCCAGGCAAGCTCTGTCGGCCCTCAGCTCGCGCGGGCTGGCCCCCGCATCGACGACCAGACCTTAACAAACGAAACGTTTATAGCGCGACCGTAGATACGACTGCTAGAACCGTGATCCGCCCCCATTTATAGGGCTTTTGGACCGGGAGTTGCGCCTGAGGCGCTTGCCGGTTATCGTTTATTTGGCGGACCGCGTGTTCGCCGGCAAGTCCCGGCCTCTTCCCTCGGTCGGTTGTGGCGTCGTGACCCCTCCCATGGCGCCTCTTGGCTCTCCCGTCGCGTTCTCAGCGCGGCGGGAGAGCGTTCTGCCGCGTTCGTTGCAGCATGTGACAAAGGCGATGTCCCCAGTTATCATGCCGGCTCGCGTTGGGGAACTCACTCGACGCGAGCGGGAGCCCGGGAGATGGCCAGGATGGCCTGGGGCCGGGCGCCCGCAATACATCTGGTACTCCAAGGGGGAATAGTGATACACGGAAGATTTCGCGTCCTGCGACGGGTGCTGCTCGCAGCCATCGCATTCACGGCAGTGGCATTTCCTGCCGCAGCGACATTCACGCCGGCGCTCGCGCAGGCAACGAGCACCGAAAAAACCGCGCTGATCGACGAAGAATCGGTCACGCTCGTTGACGGGCAGCAAAACCCGGAAGGCACGCCCGTCAGCCTCGAGCAGTACGCGGCTGAACAGGATGGCTACACGGTCACCGTTCGCAGCGGCCCAGAATGGGAAGCGATGACCGCGGCGGAATTCGCCTCCTACCAGGTGCTGATCGTCGGCGACCCGTCGTGCGGGGGCACGGCCCTATCGGCCGTCGAATCCGCCCACACGTGGACACCGGTGGTGATGGGAGACGGCGCCAATCCGCTGGTCGGCAACCGCGTCGTGATCGGCACCGATCCCGAGTATCACTACGCCGCCGGCCATCACGGAGCCGAGCACCTCGTACAGGACGGAATCGCGTTCGCCGGAGGCGTGGCGGGAGCCACGGGCATCTACTTCGACACCAGCTGCACCGATCTCCCGGAATCGGCACAGGAAGAAGAGGAACGCCTCGCCGGCGATGATCTGCGCCCCGCCGAGGTCACGCAGCCGATCCTCGAAGGCCCTGACGGCCGCGACAAAAACGACGTGCTCGAACACCTGACCGAAGCGCCGAGCAAAGAAGCCTGGACCGAGGACACCGACCCACCGTGCGGTGGCGAAGTCGGCCAGGTTGCAGCGAATCCGGTATTCGACACGGGTACGAGCAAGCTGCTCGACAGCGACATTCAGGGCTGGGGCTGCTCCGTACACATCGCGTTCCCGACATTCCCGAGCGACTTCTTCCCGCTCGCGGTGGACACCGAAACGGCGCTCAAGCCGACCTGCGGCACCGACCCCGAAGCCGGCGAAGAAGTCTGCGGCGAGGCCTACGTGCTGCTGGCGGGCGAGGGCATCGTCGCCGAAGCGCCGAACCTGACGCTGACGCCGAAGACCGAAACCACTCCCGCGGGCGGCACACACACGGTCGTGGCCTACGTTCACCAGGGCGAAACGCCGCTGGCGGAAAAGGTCGTGACGTTCACCGTGACCGGTCAGAACCGCGGTGTCAGCGGTACCTGCACGACGAGCGCGGGCGCAGCGGACCCCGAATGCAAGACCGACGCCAGCGGTGTCGTCCGCTTCACCTACACCGACTCAAACGGCGTGGGTACCGACACGATCGACGCCAGCGTGACGCTGGAAACCACCCACGAAGAAACGATTCCGGTCGAGGACGTCAAGCCCGCGGCCGCTGTCGTGAGCACCACGACCGAGCGCGCAACGGCTGCCGAGCAGTGGACACCGGTGGCGGTACCGGCGCCCGCCGCAGCAGCAGCGCCCGCGGCATCGCCGGCGAAATCCGCCGTGCTGGCGTTCGGGGCTGCGCGTCTGGCGAGCAACACACACGCATGTGTCGCGAGCAGCGGCTATCTCGCGTCGGTCAACGGCAAGTTGATCGCCTCGGTTACGTTCACGCTCGACGGTCACAAGCTCGAGACGCTGAGGAAAGCCAACTCGCACGGGTCCTACGTGCTACGTATCCCAATCAAGGCCGGTCACGCGCATCACCTCACGATCCACGTTGCTTTCACGTCGGCCAGCAGCACGAAAACGGCGACGATGCACCGCACGCTGGCTCGCTGTGCCGCTGTGCATCACATCACGGCGCCGCGCTTCACCGGCTGAGCAAGCGCGACAGCTGAAGATCAGCACGCGGGCGGCCGTATCGGCGATACGGCCGCCCGTTTGTGCGTCAGATGCCTTCCCACGGCGACAGCGCGTGGCTGGCGGGCTCGCTTTGCGCGCACGCCCGCTCCGTGACCTCCTCGAGCGTGCGCTCAGGCAGACCGCGCCGGCGGCGATGCCGGTTCTGCGCGGCGAGCATCTGATCGACGTCGCTCAGCTCCAGCTCGATTTCGCGTTCGGGTGAACGGGTGGGCTTCCAGTCCAGCAGCTCCGCGTTCTCGTCGCGATGCAGGTAGCCGGCAATCAGCGCGATCGTCAGCATCAGCAACGGCAGTCCGAGCACCACGCTGAGGAAGTAGGTCTCTGCCATGAGCTCAGCCTCACCCCGCTGCCGCGGCTCCTCCTCGTTCGCTCGCAAGCCTCAGAGCTAGGTTAGCCTTCTCGGCGCATGCCCGCGCTTCCAGTCGAGATAGCCCCCGGCCTGCTGCATTGGAGCGCGCCGCACCCCGCGTGGAATCCGCAGGCACCGCCCGGCAGCTCGGGCGACTGGGCGCAGCTGGTCGGCTCGGTGCTCTACGAAGTCTCCGACACCGTGGTGCTGATCGACCCGCTGCTGCCGACGGACGAGCGCACGCTGTTCCTCGATTGGCTCGACCACCGTGTCGCCGGGCGCCCCGTCAGCGTCCTCACGACGATCAAATTGCACCGCCGCGACCGCGAGCAGCTGGCCGAGCGCTACCGCGCGTACACGACACGCGCGTGGAATTTCATCCCTCACGGCGTAGAGCCGCGGCCGCTGCGCGGCGCCGGCGAGACGCTGTTCTGGCTTCCCGGCGTCGCCACGCTCGTCGCCGGCGACCGCCTCGTCGGAGACGGCCACGGCGGCGTGCTCGTGTGCCCGCAGAGCTGGCTCGCGGATGTGCGTGCGGACCGCGCTGACGTCGCGGCGCTGATGCACCCGCTGCTCGAGCTGCCGATCGAGCGCGTGCTCGTATCCCACGGCGAGCCGGTGCTGCACGGCGGGCACACCGCGCTCGCGCGTGCGATCGCCGAGGCCGAGCCGAGCTGAGCGGCGCGCCGCGCACGGCGCTCCGGACGCAGCGCGCCCGACGCAGCCAGCGCGAGCACGTGCGGCATCGCCGTGCGTGCGTTCGCGCGGCCTGTCTTGAAGGTGATGCCCTTCGTGTACATCTCAAGCAAAGGCAGCATCGGCTGTCTGACGTCGCGACTCGTCCGCATCGACATACAACACCGACTCCGACCCCAGGGCCACCGCGACTCCCGCTGCATACAGGCCGATCGAGCCGGCGCCTGCGCCGCCGACCACCAGCACCTCGGCGCCGGGGTGTTCCGCCAGTGGCGGCGCGACCGCGCTGCAGTTCGACGTGCGCCCCTGCCGGCACGCCCGGCACTCTCCGCAGGAGTGCGTCGAGGTCGCACGTGGCAACCGCCACCGGGCGCACCAGCGAGCTCAGCCGCGGCGCGGGCGCCTCTCTCCACGCGAGCGCGTCGGGACCCGTGTACGTGAGCTGCAGCATCGCGTTGGCGTCAGTCCAGCGGCGTCGTGTACGCGCCGCTGAGGCCACCGTCGATCAGGAACGTCGACGCGGTCACATAGCTCGAGTCCTCGCTGGCGAGGAACAGCGCGCCCTGGGCGATCTCCTCGGGCTGCGCGAAGCGGCCGATCGGCACGTGCACAAGGCGTCGCGCCGCCTGCGCCGGGTCCTTCGCGAACAGCTCTTTGAGCAGCGGCGTGTCGACCGGTCCGGGGCACAGCGCGTTGACGCGCACGCCGCGACGGGCGAACTCGACGCCGAGCTCGCGCGAGAGCGCCAGCACGCCGCCCTTGGAGGCGGTGTATGAGATCTGCGAGGTCGCGGCGCCCATCACCGCGACGAACGATGCCGTGTTGATCACCGAGCCGCGCGCCGGGCCGTCGTTCTCGAGCAGGTGCGGGATGCCGTGCTTGCAGCACAGGAACACGCTGCGCAGGTTCACCTGCTGCACCCGCTCCCACGCCTCGAGCGTCGTCTCGAGCACCGAGCCGTCGTCGTTGGGTGAGATGCCCGCGTTGTTGAACAGCACGTCGATGTGCCCGTAGCGCTCACGCACCGTCTGGAAGGCGTCGCGCACCTGCTGCTCGTCGGTGACGTCTACCTGCAGCGCCAGCTCACCCGGTGCGCCCGCTTGCAGATCGACACCCACGACCGCCGCTCCCTCGCGCTCGAACAGTGCGACCGTCGCCGCGCCGATGCCGCCGCTGGCACCCGTCACCACGCACACGTGCCCCGCCAGGCGCCCCGCCGCGCTCATCGCTCCTCGGTGGCGTAGAAGATCGTCTTCACCTCGCTGTATGCCTCCAGTGCGTGCGGCCCGAGCTCGCGTCCGTAGCCCGACTGCTTGAAACCGCCGAACGGAGTGCTGACCCGCACGGAGGTGTTGGCGTTGATCGACAGTACGCCCGTGTCGACGGCGCGCGCGACCCGCAACGCCCGCGCCCCGTCGCGCGTCCAGATCGACCCCGACAGGCCGTAGATCGTATCGTTGGCCAGGCGGATCGCGTCGGCCTCGTCGCTGAACGAGATCACCGCGGCGATCGGCCCGAAGACCTCCTCCTGGGCGACGCGGTCGCCGGCGCGAACGGGGGAGAGGACCGTCGGCGCGAACCAGAACCCGGGCCCGTCGGGCGCGCTGCCGCGGAACGCAACGGGCGCGTGCCCATCCAGGAACGAGGCGACCGCGTCACGTTGGCCGGCTGAGATCAGCGGCCCCATCTGCGTCTGCTCGTCGAGCGGATCGCCCACGCGCAGCGCCTTCACGTGCGGCTCCAGCAGCTCGAGGAAGCGCTCGAGCGCGCTCTCCTGCACGAGGATCCGCGAGCGCGCGCAGCAGTCCTGGCCGGCGTTGCCGAAGACCGCCGACGGCGCCGCCGCCGCCGCGGCCTCGAGGTCCGCGTCGGCGAACACGATGTTCGCCGACTTGCCGCCCAGCTCGAGCGTCACGCGCTTGATCGAAGCGGCCGCGCCGGCGGCGATCGAGCGCCCCACCTCTGTCGAGCCGGTGAACGCGATCTTCGCGACGTCCGGGTGCTCAACCAGGCGCTGCCCGCAGGTCGAGCCCGGTCCGACGACGACGTTGACGACGCCGTCGGGGATCCCCGCCTCGTATGCGAGCTCGGCGAAGCGCAGCGCCGTCAGCGGCGTCAGCTCCGCGGGCTTCAGCACGACCGTGTTGCCCGCCGCCAGCGCCGGCGCGAGCTTCCACGCGGCGATCGTCAGCGGGAAGTTCCACGGCGTGATCAGCCCGACGACGCCGACGGGCTCGCGCACGGTGAACGCCTGGCCGCCAGCCACCGGGATCGTGTCGCCGAGCAGCCGCTCGGGCGCGCCGGCGTAGTAGCGGAACGTGTCGGCCACCATGCCCATCTCTCCGCGCGCGTCGGCGATCGCCTTGCCCGCGTTGCGCGCCTCGAGTATCGCCAGCTCCTCGCGATGCGCGCTCAGCGTGTCCGTGAGCGCGTACAGCAGCCGCGCGCGCTCGCCGGGGGCCAGCGCCCGCCACGCCGGCAGCGCCGCCTTCGCGCGCGCGATCGCCGCGTCGACCTGCTCGATACCCGCGCGCGCGACCTCGGCGAGCACGCCTTCGGTGGCGGGCTCGAGCACTGTCAAGATCTCGCTCAGCGCTCAGCCCGTCCGTGACTATCTGGGCCGTTATGTGCCCAGGCGAGAGAGATCATCTTTGTGCCTTCTAGGGCGCCTCGGCGATTGCCGGGAGCTTCTGTTCGACGTCGAGCTCGTCGATCGTGCGGATCGGGCCCTTGAAGTGGTTCTTCGCCGAGGTGAAGTACCAGATCGTCACGCCTGCGATCACCGCGAGCGTGACCAGCGGGGCGTAGTTGACGGCGTTCCAACTGAACCCGCTTTCCCAGGGCACACCTTCGGGTGAGAACGGCAGCGAGAAGATGATCACGCACAGCGCGACCCAGACCACGGCGATCGGGTTGATCCACTTGTACTTCGCACCGAGCGTCCACGAGCCGGGGACGAAATTCTCGCGCTGGCGCCAGCGCAGGTACACGGGGATCGTGTAGGCGATGTAGAGGCCGATCACCGAGATCGACGTCACCGCCAGGAACGCCACGGGGGTGCCCAGATGGTTCGGGAAGTAGGCGGGGATCGTGATGATCAGGGCGAACACGACCACGAACAGCACCGACCACGTGGGGGTGCGGCTCTTGCCCAGCCGGCGCCACAGGTTGTGGCCCGGGACCGCACCGTCGCGTGAGAACGCGAACGTCATCCGCGAGGCGCTCGTGACGCACGCCATCCCGCAGAACAACTGGCCGATCGTCGAGATCAGGAGCACCGCCTTGGCGGCCGCCGAAGTGAGTGCCGTCTCGATGATCGTCACCGCCGGGTAGCCGGCTTTGTAGATTTCAGCTTCGTGGGCGTGCGAGATCGCGAACGTGATCGCCAGCAGCACGATCCAGCCGAAGATCGCCGAGTACAGCACCGACAGCCAGATGCCCCGCGGGGCCGAGTTTTCGGCGCCGTGGGTCTCCTCTGAGACGTGCGCGGAGGCGTCGTAGCCGGTGATCGTGTACATCGTCAGCAGGAAGCCGAGCGGCAGCACGTAGAGCCAGAATTTCGCGCCGTGCACGGCCCCTCCGGCGAAGCCCGATTCGTTGGCTTTGTGGCTGAAGACGTAGGAGAAGCTCGCGTGGTGTGAGGGCACGGCGATCAGCAGTACGACGATCGCCAGCACGCCGACGATGTTCCACCACACCGAGACGTTGTAGAGGACGGTCACGATTTGGCTGCGGAACACGTTCACGACCAGGTCGAGGAGCGCGATCACCGCGAACAGCGCGAAGATCACGTGCGCGGTGTAGTGCAGGTTCGAACCCGCGGCGGCCTTCGTGAAGTCGAAGATGAAGTGCACTTCGTAGAGACCGAGCGTGTACATCAGGAACGTGGCCGAGGCGTAGATCACCGAGGCCGACACGGCCACCAGGCCGATCAGGTTGAACCAGCCGGTGAACCAGCCCCAGCCGGCTCCGCCCAGCTTCGAGGCCCAGTAGTAGATGCCGCCGGCCGTGGGCATCGCCGAGGCGAGCTCTGACATCGACCAGGCGACGCACAGGATCAGCACGGAGATCAGCGGCCACGCGATCGAGATCGCAATCGGGCCACCGTTCTTGAGCGCCTGGCCGTAGGTGGTGAAGGCGCCAGCGAGGATGCAGATGATCGCGAACGAGATCGCGAAGTTGGAGAAGCCGCTCCAGCGGCGGTTCAGCTCCTGTTTGTAGCCGAGCTCGGCAAGCTTTTGCTCGTCGCTACCCAAACTCTCCGTCGCGCTCATCCGCTAGCCCCCTCAAAGAAAAGGTTTGGTTGTCCGTCCTTCAATCGTGACAATACGCTCGATCCCGGATGGGTGTCAAGTGCAGTTGCCGCAAATCGCGAGCTTCGGCGCGGACAGCTGGCCAACCGCACATGTGCGGTCCGAACCACCCAGATCTCAGCCGCTCGGCAGCAAGCCCGCGAGGATGTGCTCGGTGCCCTGCAGGTGCTCGCTCATCACGCGCACGGCGCGCATCGCGTCGCGCTCGCGTACCGCCGCCAGCAGCCGGCGGTGCTGCGCGTTCGAGGAGGCGAGCACCTGCGGCGGATGCGCGATGTAGGAGATCAGGGCGGTCATCGCGCCCTGCGCCTCGGTCGTCGCCCGTACGAGCTGCGCCGAGCGCGTCGCCTCGGCGAGCGCGACGTGCAGGCGCACGTCTGCCTGACGGTAGGCGGCGAAGTCCTCGAGCGTCGACTCGAGCGTCGCCGCGAGCTCGTCGAGCGCGTCGAGGTCGGCGCGCTCTGCGCGTTCGGCCGCCAGCACCGCCACTCCCAGCTCGACCGCCAGGCGCTGGTCGCACGTCTCGCGCCAACGATCGAGCATCTGCTGCGAGGGCGGATCTGCCGGCGGCAGCGGATCTGACACGAACGTCCCGCCGCCACGCCCACGCGTCGCGAACACGTGGCCGCTCTGGCCGAGCGCCGTCAGCGCTTGGCGCAGCGTCGAACGTGCGATCCCGAGGCGCGCGCACAGCTCGCGCTCGGCGGGCAGCTGGGAGCCCGGTGCGAGCAAGCCGAGCTTGATCGCCGTGCCCAGCCGATCGACCGTCTCCTCGAACGCCGTCTGCGAGCGCACCGGCCCGAACACCGCGCTCGGCAGCGTCACAATCGCGCCGGTCGTTCGATCCCTAGATCCGCTCGCCATCCATGCTCCTCGGTCCCCTGCCGGTTACAAACGCTCGAAGCCGCGCACCCTCTCCCAGTCTGTCACGGCGGTGTTGAAGGTCTCGAGCTCGACGTCGGCCGCGTTCAGATAGTGCGCCACGACCTCCTCGCCGAACGCCGCGCGAGCGACGTCGCTGCCCGCCAACAGCTCCCGCGCCTGGGCGAGCGTCGTCGGCAGCCGCGGGCGCTCGTGCGCCGCGTACGCGCTGCCCTCGAGCGGCGGCTCGAGCTCGAGGCCGGCGTCGATGCCGTGCAGTCCCGAGGCGATGATCGCGCTGAGCGCCAGGTACGGGTTGAGGTCGGCGCCGCCGACCCGGTTCTCGAAGCGCAGCGACGGGCCGTGGCCGACAACGCGCAGCGCACACGTGCGGTTGTCGTGGCCCCAGGCGACCGTCGTCGGTGCGAAGCTGCCGGTCGCGTAGCGCTTGTAGGAGTTGACGTGCGGTGCCAGCAGCAGCGTCAGCTCCCGCAGGCAGGCCAGCTGGCCTGCCAAGAACGAGCGGAACAGCGCCTGCTCGCGTGCGAACAGCGGCGCGGACGGATCCGAAGCGTCCGCCAGCGAGAAGTGGATGTGGCAAGAGTTGCCCTCGCGCTGGTCGAACTTCGCCATGAACGTGATCGCCACGCCCTCCTGCGCTGCGATCTCCTTGGCGCCGTTCTTGTAGATCGAGTGCTCGTCAGCGGTGCGCAGCGCGTCGGCGTAGTGGAAGTTGATCTCGTGCTGGCCGAAGTTGCACTCGCCCTTTGAGTCCTCGACGACCATCTCGGCCGCCACCATGCTGTTGCGGATGCGCCTGATCAGCGGCTCGACGCGCGCGGTGCCGAGCAGCGAGTAGTCGACGTTGTAGAGGTTCGCCGGGCTCAGCTCGCGATAGCCCTTCTGCCACGCCTGCTCGTAGGTGTCGTTGAAGACCAGGAACTCGAGCTCGGTGCCGGCGTTGGCGCTCCAGCCGCGCTCGGCCAGCCGCGCGAGCTGCCCGCGCAGGATCTGGCGCGGCGAGGCCACGACGTCTGAGCCCTCAGGCCAGGCGACGTCGGCCAGGCACACGACCGTGCCCTCTTGCCATGGCACCGCGCGCAGCGTCGCGAGATCCGGCGTCAGCACCATGTCGCCGTAGCCGCCCTCCCACGAGGACATCGCATAGCCATCGACCGTGCGCATGTCGACATCGACCGCCAGCAGGTAGTTGCAGCTCTCGGCTCCGTGCTCGACGACCTCCCCGAGGAAATGGCTCGCCGTCAGGCGCTTGCCCTGCAGGCGCCCCTGCATGTCGGTCATCGCGAGCAGCACCGTGTCGATCGTCCCGTCCGCGACCGCCTGTTCGAGCTCCTGCAGTGTCACGGTCGTGAAGGTACTGAAGTTGAACCTCTGGGGGCGGAGTCGAACCTCTAGCGTTACGCGGCGTGAGCTCGCCCGAGCAGAGCGCTCCGAGTCCCGACGCACAGCTGACGCGGCTCGACAAGCGCGAGCTCGGTGTGCTGCGCGAGGTCGGCCGCGAGTGGGGGCAGGTGTGCGGGGACCCCGAGCGTTGGCGGCGCGCGTTGCCGATCGACCCCAATCTCGGCGCGTTCCCGGCCGCCACCGACGTCCGCCCGACCCGTTTCGGACGCTTCGTGCCGGTCGAGAGCGGGCCGCTGCCCGAGGTCGAAGCGACCGCCGGCGCCGAGGTCGAGCCGACGCCCGACGCCCGCGTCGGCTCGGCCCTGCGCCGCGTGCTGATCGGGCCGCCGCTGCGCAGCAGCGCCATCGCCCGCGAGCGGATGCGCAAGCTCATCGCGCTGCCGGTGCTGTCCGCCGATGCGCTCTCCTCGGTCGCCTACGGACCGGAAGCGATGCTCGCCGTGCTCGTGCTGGCCGGCAGCGGCGGGCTCAGCTACTCGCTGCCGATCGCCGGTGCGATCGCCTTCCTGATGCTCGCCGTCGGCGCCTCCTACAGGCAGACGATCCGCGCCTACCCACACGGAGGCGGCTCCTACATCGTCGCCACCGACAACCTCGGGCGCGTGCCCGGGCTGATCGCCGCGGCCGGCCTCACAACCGACTACATCCTCACGGTCGCCGTGTCCGTCGCGTCCGGACTCGAAGCGGTCACCTCGGCGATCCCGTCGCTCGCCTCGGCGAGAGTCGTGATCGGCGTGGGCGTGATCTTGGTGCTGCTCGCCGGCAACCTGCGCGGCGTGCGCCAGGCCGGCGCGCTGTTCGCGGCGCCGACGTACGCGTTCATCCTCGCGATGTTCGTGCTGATCGCGGTCGGCCTGATCGACGCCGGCGGGCGCAGCTTCCACGCCACGCCGAGACCGCCGCTGACGGCGACCGAGGGCGTCAGCATGCTGTTGATCCTGCGCGCCTTCTCGTCCGGCTCGACGGCGATGACCGGCATCGAGGCGATCTCCAATGCGGTGCCCGTGTTCAAGCCGACCGAGTGGCGCAACGCGCGCACGACGCTGACGTGGATGGTCGGGCTGCTGATCACGCTGTTCGTCGGCACGATCGCGCTCGTGCAGCTCACCGGGGTCGTCCCCAACGCGCACGAAACGATCCTCTCGCAGCTCGCCCACCGCAGCTTCGGCTCGGGCTTCATGTACCCGGTCGTGCAGGCCGCGACCGCCGCGGTGCTGCTGCTCGCCGCCAACACCGCCTACAACGACTTCCCGCGCGTGCTGTTCCTGCTCGCACGCGACTTCCAGGCGCCGAGGCTGTTCCTGCGTCTCGGGGACCGCTTGGCGTTCAGCAACGGCATCATCGTGCTGTCGGCGGCCGCGCTCGTCATCTTCGTGGGCTTCGGCGGCAAGACCGCGCCGCTGATCCCGCTGTACGCCGTCGGCGTGTTCCTCGCGTTCACGTTGTCTCAGTCCGGCATGGTGATGCACTGGTGGCGCCTGCGCGATCCGCGCTGGCGCCGAAGCCTCGCGATCAACGCCACCGGCGCGCTGCTGTCGGCGATCGTGTTCATCACCGCCGCGATCACCAAGTTCACCGAGGGCGCGTGGGTCTCGCTGCTGGTGGTCGTCGGCTTCGTCACCGTCGCAAACGCGATTCGCCGCCACTACAAGGCGGTGGCCGCGGCGATCGCCTTGCACCCGCACACGATCGAGGTGCCCCCGCACGCGATCGTGCCGAACGGGCGCGCCGACGCCGCGAGCGACGGCGAGCAGGCGCAGCGGGGCCAGGAGACGGAGGAGACGCCCGCGGAGGTCCACCACCTGATCCTCGTGGCGGTCGCCGCGCTCGATCTCGCCAGCATGCGCGCGCTCGCGTACGCCGCGTCGCTGGAGCAGCCGGTGCTGGTGCTGCACGTGAGCCCGGCCGAAGAGGAGGCCGAGCGCTTTCGCGAATACTGGCGCACGTGGGGCGATCACCTGCCGCTCGAGGTCGTCGTCTCGCCCTACCGCGCGATCGTCGCGCCGATGATCAACTACATCGAGTCACTGCACCGCCTGCGTCCCGAGCTGACGCTGACCGTGATCCTTCCCGAACTCGTCGTGCGGCGCTGGTGGCAGCGGGCGCTGCACAGCCAGGTCGCGCCGCGGCTGCGGCGCGCGCTGCGGCCGCTGCCCAAGATCGTCGTCACCAGCGTTCCGTTTCACCTGCCGCGCTAGCCAACGGCTCGTCAAGAGCTGACCCGCAGCCAGGCGAGCGTCGCCTGCAGGCCGCCGTCGTAGCTCACGCGTGGCTCCCAGTCGAGCGTCTCGCGCAGCTTGCGGGCGCTGAAGTCCTGATCGCAGCCGAGCACCTGCACGGCCTGACGCGAGAGCAGCGGCGGCGCGCTAAGACCGGTGGCTGTGCGCAGCGCGCGGTAGCCCAGCTCGAGCGCGGTGCCGAGGCCGCCGGCGAGCCAGTACGGCACGCTCCAGCGCACGCGCGGTGCGCCAAGACCGTCAGCCAGATCGTCGACCAGCGCTCGCCACGTGACCGCGAGCTCGTCGCTGACGTTGAAGGCGTGGCCGGCAGCGGCGGAGTGGCGCAGTCCCAGCAGCACGGCGTCGATCAGGTTCTCGACGTAACACAGGCCCGCGATCGCGCGCCCACCACCGATCAGCAGCATGTGCCGGCCGCGGATCGCGCGCGCGATCTCGCCGATCACCTCTTTCGAGCCGGGGCCATAGACGGTCGCCGGGCGCAGGATCACGGTCTCGAGCGGGGCTGCGGTGGCGGTGCGCCGGACCTCGGACTCCGCCGCGAGCTTCGTCTGCGCGTACCAGTTGCGAAAGCGGGTCGCCGTGTAGGTCTCATCGATCGCGCGCCCACCGGGGTAGCCGTAGATGTCGGTGGTGCTGAGATGGATGAAGCGACGCACCGACGCCGCCACCGCGGCGGCGAGCAGATCGCGCGTACCGCCGACGTTGACGCTCGCGATCTCGGCGGTCGTCGCCCAGTCGGACACGAACGCGGCGCAATGGCAGACGTACTCGCAGTCGGCGACGGCCGCGGCGAGCGAGCTCGCGTCGGTGAGGTCGCCGCGCACGAGCTCGACATCGAGCTGCTGCAGATGCGTTGTGTCGCTGCTCGCGCGCGTGAGGCAGCGCACGGCGTAGCCCTCCTGCGCCAGGCGCGCCGCCAGGCGCCCGCCGATGAAGCCGCTCGCGCCCGTGAGCAGGCAGCGCGTCACCGGAACTTCGTGCGTGCCTGGCGGCGCAGCGTCGTCAGCGCGATCTCGCGGACCACCGCGAAGTTACGGCTCGTGCTGCCGTGGCACTCCGCGAGCACCGCGTCGAGCGCCGCGAGGAAGCTGTGCGCCTCGCTGTCGGAGAGCGTCAGCGGCGGCAGCAGCTTGATCACGTCGTTCTTGCCTGCCGCCATCGTGATCATGCCGTGGTCGCGATGCAGCGGGATCACGATCAGCTGCGGGAACAGCCCCTCGCTGGCCATGTGGATCAAGCGCCAGTTGACGCGGGCGACGCGCGTGCTGGGCGCGCCGAGCTCGATCCCGATCATCATGCCGCTGGCGCGCACCTCCTTGATCATCTCGTAGCGCCCCTGTAGCTCTGCGAGCCCGTCGCGCAGCAGCGCGCCGACACGCGTTGCCTGCTCGAGCAGGCCGTCGCGCTCGATGATCCTGATGGTCGCAAGGCCGGCCGCCATCGACAGTCGATTGCGCCCGAACGTCGACTGATGCACATAGGAGCGCTCGAGTGTCCCCACCGCCTTCTGGTAAATCTCGCGGCGCGTCACCATCGCGGCGACGGGCATGTAGCCGCCGCTGAGCGCCTTGCCGACCAGCACGAAGTCCGGTTCGAGCCCCCACTGCTCGAGCGCGAACCAACTGCCGGTGCGCCCGAGTCCGGTCTGGATCTCATCGACGACGAACATCGTGCCGTAGCGGCGGCAGAGCTCCTGCGCGCGCAGCAGGTATCCGGCGGGGGGCAGCGTCACCATCCGGCCCTGGATCGGCTCAACGATGAACGCGGCGACGTCCTTCGCGCGCAGCTGCGCCTCGAGCGCCGCGAGATCGCCGAACGGGACGCGCTCGCAACCCGGCAGCAGCGGGCCGAAGCCCTCCTTGAAGAAGTCATCGCCGACCAGCGACAGCGGCCCGAGCGTGACGCCGTGAAAGCTCGAGTCGCAGGAGATCAGCCGCGGTCGACCGGTCGCCGCGCGCGCGAACTTCATCGCGGAGTCGACCGCCTCGGCGCCGGTGCTCGTGAAGAACACGGCTTCCATGCCAGCCGGCAGGCGCTGCGTAAGTGCCTCCGCGAGCATGCCGGCAAGCGGCGAGTAGTGAATCTGGACGCCGTCGAGGAGGTCGGCCGCGAGCGTCGCCTCCAGGACCTCGCGTATGTCGGGATGGTTGTGGCCGAGGCTGGCGAAGCCCTCGCCGGTGTGGAAGTCGAGGAACGCGCGACCGCTCGTGTCGTAGACGTAGGACCCCTGCGCGGAGGCGTACTGCGCGTCGAAGCCGAGGATGCTGAGCACGTCCACCAGCGATGGGTCCAGGTGGCGCGTCGCCAGCGCGAGCGTTTCGTCCGTGCGCGCGATCGCGTCTGTGACCACACCGAGGCAGTCGACAGGGGTGATGGGTGGAGCGTCGGCTTCCATGACGATCGGAGCGCTCCGGGTCTCGGACCGTCGAGCGTTTGCGCTGCGCAGCCTAGACGACCGCGGCTCCTCAGGTGTGCGCAGCGCCGGTCAGCTCGCCCCGCCACGCCGAGCGCGCCTGCTCGATCCCAGACGGATCGTTCAGAAGCTGCATCTGCCAGTTGGCCGCCATGCCCAGCGCGTTCAAGCGAAAGGCCAGGGCGTTCGGGTCAAGATCGCCGTCGAGCTCGTCGGCCGCGATCGCAGCCTCCGCGTTTGCGCGCAGGAGCGCGACCCATTCGCGCATCACCGACGCGACCGCATCGCGCAATGGTCCCGGTCGCCCGTCCATCTCAGCGGAAGCCGCGCACAGAAAGCAGCCGCCCGCGAACACGCCGGCCGCGAGATAGTCGCACCACGCTTCCCCGATCGCGCGCAGCCTTGGCAGTCCGACCTCGCTGGAGAGCGCCGGCGAGATCACGTGCTCGACGAGTATCGACCGTGCCGTCGCGAGGGTCGCGAGCTGCAGCTCGAGCTTCGAGCCGAACAGCGAATGCACGCTGCTCTTGTGCACGCCGAGATCCGCCGCCAGGGCGCCGATCGTGAGACCTTCGAGGCCGTCGCGCGAGGCCATCTGGACCGATCGCTCGAGCACGGCGGTGCGGCTGCGCATGCCCCGGGCGCGTCTGCCGTCGCGCGGCTGCTGCCCGCGAGCTGACGCGAGCAGCGACGCGTTCGGCGGGCCCGTCGGTTGCGGGTCGAGGGCGTCGTCTTGCTCTTCAGCCCGGGCCACCTCGTCAAGTCTAGACATATATACGGACGATCGTCTATGTTTTGCCCGACTGAGCGAGCGAGAGGAGCGTGAAGATGCCGAACCGGAATGACGAAGCGGACGATCCGCTCGATGACTTCGATCCGCGCGCGATCACGTTGGAGGGCGTGACGAAGGTGGTTCACGTCGCCGGCAGCGGCCCGGCCGTGATCGTGATGACCGAGATGCCCGGGATCAGCCCGCACGTCGCGCGCTTCAGTCGCTGGGTCAGGGACGCCGGCTTCACCGTGTACATGCCCTCGCTGTTCGGCCGCGACGGCGCCGTGCCAGGCGTCGAGGAGGGTGGCGCGATCCTGCAGCGGGCTTGTATGAGCGCCGAGTTTCGCGCTTTCGCTGCGAACGCGTCGAGTCCGGTGACACAGTGGCTGCGCTCGCTGGCGAGGCTCGCCCACGAGCAGAGCGGGGGGCCGGGGGTCGGTGCGATCGGGATGTGCTTCACGGGCAACTTCGCGCTGACGATGATGCTCGAGCCGGCGATGCTCGCGCCGGTGCTCTCGCAACCCTCGCTGCCGCTCGATGACCCCGCCGGGCTGGAGATCGCGCCTGATGAGCTGGTCGCAGTGCGCGAGCGCCTGGAGCAGGACGATCTGACGGTCATGGCCTATCGCTTCAGCGGCGACCGCCACTGCCGGGCGGAGCGCTTCGCCGCCTACTCAGAGGCGCTCGGCGAGCGCTTCATCGCGCGCGTGTTGCCCGACAGCGCGGCCAACGACGAGACGCCGCCGTTCTTCGAGCACGTCGTGGCGAGCCCGCACAGCGTCGTCACCGCGCACCTGATCGACGAAGCAGGCCAGCCGACGATCGCCGCGCGCGATGAGATCCTGGCGTTCTTCACCAGCCGCCTCGCCGCGTGACGGGCCGCGCCGCGTGCGAAGGGCGCGCGGCCTAGCTCGTTGACGTCTCTGAGGAGGCGCCCTCGAGCATCCCGTGCAGATGCGCTGCCGCCAGCTCGATGTCCTCGTAGTGGTTCTGCCCGGCGCGCGACTCGGCGGCGAGCAGCGCGGAGCGACGCACGTCGCGCAGATCTCCGTAGGGGAATTTGTAGCGCCCCTTGGTGTCCTCCGGTTTGTCATCCTCGACCCCGAGATGCCAGCGCGCGAACTCGCCGTAGCCGTGCTCCTCGATGAAGCGGTTCTCCGCTTCGGCGCTCGGCTCGTGCTCGCTCCAATCGCCTTTCTCGTCGTGGACGTAGCGGCCATCCCTGATCAGCTGCTGTGCGTGCTCGAAAGCGGCTTTGCTGAGCTTCACGGACACGTGCGAACTCCTTCCGGCTCGGTGTCAGTGCTCCGTTAGGACGAGCACCACGTCGATCAAGCTCGCCGGCGACGGATCCTATGCGGCGAGCGCCGCCTCCTGGCTGGCCTTGAAGCTTTCGTAGTCGACGATCGGCGTGGGGGAGAAGGTGACGCAGCCCTTCGAGCCGATGCCGACCGCGTAGCCGGGAAGCCGGTGGCGCTCGATCACCGCTTCGCAGCCAGCGAGGATGCGGTCGTTGAGCGCGTCGAGGTGGCGGTAGGCGTTCGGCGTCAGCACCTGCTCGAGGCTCGCACGCGCGGCCGCCATCGTCAGCGGGTTGCCGTTGTAGGTCCCGACTTGGTAGACGCTGCCGTCCTCGACGACGCTCATCACGCCTCCATGATCACGCACGCCGGCGCCCGTCCTTCGGCCTCGAGTCGCTCGATGCGCCGCTCCATCGCGCCCGCATCGTTGAACGGCACCGCGATCGTGAGCTTGGTCACCGCCGCGGGGATGCCGGCCCCGTAGGGCAGGGAAGCGAGCTCCTCACGGTCGCCGATGTCCTCATAGGGCACGCCGATCGAGACCATCACCGCGTCGTGGTGGCCGTGGTAGGAGCCGAAGATCTTCATGATCGTCTCGCGCCCGGTCAGCGCGCGCGCGATCCGGATTGCGTCCATCGTCGCCTCCGAGCCAGAGTTGACGAAACGCCACAGCGCCAGCCCGAAGCGCTCGGCGAGATCCTCGGCGACCACCACTGTGTCCTCGGTGACGGCAGCAAAGTGGGTGCCGAGCTCAGCGCGGTCGCGCAGCGCCTGCACGATCGCCGGGTTTGCATGGCCCTGCACCATCGAGCCGAAGCCATTGTGGAAGTCCCAGTAGCGGTTGCCGTCGACGTCTGTGACCGTCGGGCCCTCGCCCGATGCGAGGTAGATCGGCCACGGGTCGCGCAACTGGTAGGAGGAGGCGACACCGCCGCTGAGCGAGACGCGAGCCCGCTCGAACATCGCCGCCGAGCGGGGTGTGCGCTCGTTCAGACGCGCCAGCTCTTCCTCCGCGAGGGCTTCCACGCGCTGCCTGTCTATTTCGATTGGGGCCGTGATGGCTATCGCTCTACGCTAGCGCGAGTCGGCTGAGCCGGCCTGAGCGCGTCGGACCTATCATTGAGCGCCGATCATGCGGGGGCGCACATCGAGCCGAGGACGGCGTCTGGCCGTCGTATTCGCGCTTGCGTGCGCGCTGTCGCCGGCGGCGATCGCCGGCGCGTCCGCCGGTGATTACAACCGGGAATATGAACAGGCGCTCAGCGTCGGGCTACAGGCGTACGTCTACGGGCAGCCGCTGCTCGACATGCAGCGTGTGTATCAGAGCCTGACCAGCGTCACAGTTGCCGACCACGTCGGCGACGCGCCGGTCAACCAGTTCTCACACTTCACAGAACTCGCGAACACAAAAGAGGCCCTGGTCGTTGCCCCGAACGACGACACGCTGTACTCGATCGCGTGGCTGAAGCTGCGGCCACAGCCGATCGTCCTGCACGTCCCTGCCAGCCAGGGGCGCTTTGACGTCGTGCCGCTGATGACGCCGTACACCGAAAACTTCGCTGACATCGGTGAAGGCGCCTCGGGCATGATGGCGCCGGGCGACTACGTGATCGCCGCGGGCAAGCGCTACGAAGGCGTGGCCGAGATCGACGGCATGAAGGTGATCCATTCGCCGTATGAGCGTGCATGGATCATCCAGCGCACGCTCGTCAAGAGCAACGACGACCTGCCCGACGCCGTGGCGGTTCAGGCGCAGACGAAGCTTGTTCCGCTCGACAGGTGGAGGAAGGACGGCGTCAACTACGAGCCGCCGAAGCCCGCAGAGGAAGTCACGACGCCAACCGAATACAGGGTTCCGGGGACAGCGGCGGGCGAAGAACCGCTCAGTTATTGGAACGCGCTCGGGGCGGCGCTCGAGCAGTTCAAACCGCCGGCCGCCGATCGGCCCGAGCTCAAGCTGCTCGCGAGCGTTGGCATCGGCCCGGGCAAATTCCCCGCGAACAACGAACGACTCGGTGCGGGCACGATCGCCGGTCTGCGCGCGGCCGTGGTCGCCGGTCCGGGACAGGTCGAGAAAGAACTGACGAGTATGTTCCTGGCGGGGTTCACCGCGCACAACGGCTGGCTGGCGGCGGACGTCGGGAAATACGGGACCGACTACTCGTTGCGGGCGATCGCCGACAAGATCGGGCTCGGGGCGCTGCCGCCGAACGTCGCGATCTACCCGATCGCGCAGACCGAACGCGCCGGCTTTCCGTTGAACGGCGCCAGCACCCGCTACGTCGCGCACTTCCCCGCGAGCGACTTTCCGGTGCCCGTGCAGGCGTTCTGGTCACTGACGATGTATGAAACCAGCGGCTTCTTCGTCGCCAACCCGATGGAACGCCACACGCTCGGTGACCGCTCGAACCTCCAATACGAGCCAGACGGCTCGCTGAACATCTACATCCAGACCGCAGCGCCCGCCACCGAAGCCGAACAGGACAACTGGCTGCTGGCGCCGGCCGGGCCGTTCCAGCTGATCATGCGCCTCTATGGGACCGATGAAGCGGCGATCGCGGGTGTGCTCGAAGGCGGCGCCGGCCACTGGACGCCGCCGACGATCCTGCCGTGCCTGGCAAGCGGGAAAACCGCCGCAGGCTCGAACTGCGCGAGCTGAGACTCAGGCGCTGGCGCTTCACCCCGCCGCTGGCGCGCTCGTCATCGGCGGCGCTAGGTGAAAAGCGGCGAGCCCACCCAGTCGCCCGGGCCACTCGCGCCGCGCGGCGCGAAGAAGTAGCCGCCACCGACAGGCGTTATGTAGTCGGTCATTTCCTCTTCGTTCAGGCGCGCTTGGATCGTCGCGAACTGACGCTGGATGTCCTGGTTGAAGGCGACGAAGGCGAGTCCCTGGTCGAGGTTGCCTGCTTCGTCGATGCCGCGGTCGTAGTTGTAGCCGCGGCGCAGAATGCGCTGATCGGCGGTCTGTGGCGTGCGCGGGTTGGCGAGCCTGATGTGGGCGTTCAGTGGGATCCGCTCGCCCTTGGGGTCCAGGTCGTAGCGGGGGTCCTCGAACTCTTCGGTGCCGCCGAGCGGCGCCCCGGTTGCGCGGTCGCGGCCGATCATGTGCTGCTGCTCGAACATGCCGACGCGATCCCAGAACTCGACGTGCATGCGGATCGTGCGCATCACCTGATAAGTGCCGCCGGTCGTCCACTCCAGCTCGCCGGCGCCGCCGCGCACCCAGATCAGATCGTCCATCAGCGACCGGTCGTTTGTGTCTGGATTCGCGGTTCCGTCGCGGAA
Source organism: uncultured Solirubrobacteraceae bacterium (assembly GCA_963838405.1). Classification (GTDB taxonomy): domain Bacteria; phylum Actinomycetota; class Thermoleophilia; order Solirubrobacterales; family Solirubrobacteraceae; genus Palsa-744. Next base: position 41,388 of record CAWIRA010000005.1, read on the forward strand.
GGCGAAGAGGTTGCGCGGGTTGTTGCGGGGCGTCGGACCGCGCTTTGCACTTTGAAAGCCGTCGAGGCTCCAGCGCGCCACCATGTGACCGACGACCGAGCGCATCAGCTCGCGCACCGTGTGAACGACCGTGTCGCGGTGCGCCGCGCAGATCGAGACGAGGACGTCGCCGTCGCTGCGGGTTGGGTCCAGATCGTCGGTAGGGAAGTTCGGCATTTTCTCCAGCCGGTTCGGCTTGCGCGCGGCGAGACCGTAGCGCCCGTCGAACAGTGACGCGCCGAACGCGATCGTCACCGTCAGCTCGTCGGGAGCGTTGACGGGACCCAGGATGCCGCAGTCGGGCGGCGGGTCGTCGAGCTCCTCGGCACCGACGGTGGCGCCCTGGGTGAGCTTCTCGACCTCGTGCTGAGGTCCTTCAGCGCGGCGATCAGCGTCGAGCGATCGGCCGCGATCGAGTCGAGCGCCACGAACGTCGCCTGCGCCGGCGCGGGATTCAGGATCCCGGCCTGGTGCGCGCCGTCGAAGACGAGTCGGGCGTCGAGCTGGCTCGCAAGCGAGCGTTCGTCCGTTTCGGCCGCGTTTGGTTCCTGCACCTGCGGACGCGTGGCCGCCTCCGCGAGCGCCCCGCCTGTCACGCCGACGGCGCCGGCGCCGAGGAAGGCGACCGAGCCGGCGAGGAACTCGCGTCGGTCGAGCTTGCTCATGGGCTTGCCTGCAGCTTTGGAGGCAGGTGATGGACTTCGGTCTCGAGCGTGCCCGGCATCTGATCGAGCGCTGAGAGCGCGCCGGCGACGTAACCGTCGAGCTGCTCGCGTTCATAGATGCTCAGCTGCGCGAGGCGCGGGTAGCGGCCACGATGCCCACGGCGGATCCTAGCCAGCGCTTCGCTGAGCATCAGCAGCTCCGTGCGCACTTCGCCCTCGGTGTTTTCGCGCCCGCCGAGCAGCGGTTCGAGAGTGTGGAAGAGCTCCTCGGTGGCTGCCAGGCCGGCCGCCGTGCCGAGCACCCCCTGCCGGCTCCAGGGGACGTCCATGCCGCTGAGCAGATCGCGCTGCGCGTCCTCGAGGATCTCGTGCGAGCGCGTCGCGTATTCGAGCGGTGTGATCTTCATCGTCGGGATCACGCGCCGAAGTTGCTCGAGGTCGCGCTCGAGCTGCTCGTCGTAGCCCAAGAGCGAGCGCGGGCTGGCGCCGGTCCACAGTCCCATTTCGAGTCGATGCAACCCCGTGAAGTTCGGATTGGCGGTGCCGCCGGGCAGGCCGCCGGGGTTCCCGTCGATCTTCTCGTTGAGCTCGCCGAACAGCCCATAAACGGCGCCGAGGTGCATGTAGTCGTCCCAGGTCGCCTCCCACGCCCGCTTCGCCGATCCCGGCTGACGCGTCGCGAGCGCGCTCGCAAGCGAGGCGGCGCCGGCGAGCGCTCGCGAGACCCACCGCACCGCGTAGGAGCGGTATTCGTGCTCGGGCAGCGCGAACTTCTGTGGCGGGATCGGCGACAGGTCGGCGACCTGTTCGCCGGCGGCGTTGGTGCCGGCGTCCTCGAGGTCGGCGATTTCCGTTCCGTAGCGGCTCGCTGGTATGTCCGTGCCGTAGACCTTCGAGAGTCGCCCTGCGAGCGGGTTCGGAGTCGTCCTGCCGGCGAGCGCGAGCACTGAGAAGCGTCCGGACTTGCTCGAGCCGCTTGGGGCGAGCGCGGTGCCGAGCGAGATACACGCGACAAGGATCACGACGGTGATCGCCAGCCACAGCATCCTGCGTCCCGTGGTCCTCCGGTGCGGTCGTGTTGTCGTTGCCAGCTGGCGCATCTGTAAGGGGTCGACGTGAATCGGCGTCGCCGCTGGCGACGGTGCTCCGGCAACATACGCGCCGTGCGGGGCCGTCTTGTTACCAAGGCGTAGCGTCACCGCGACGTGTGTCGAAGCCGCAAATTCCGAGATGTAATGACGATGTCCCGTGATCGTCTGCAAAAGGTAAAAAGCTCGGTCACAGATTCACAACGAGGTGGCAACGTTCTGATGACAGGTGGTCGACGACGGGTGTGCAGGATGCGATCCGCACGCCCCTACACGGGAGGCCGGGGCGCAGCGTAGATCGGTGGCCGCCCGACGAAAGCCAAAGGAGAAGGCAACTTGCGCATCGGCAAGAAGTACCTCGCGGCGCTCGCCGCTCTACTCGCCGTAGGGGCGGCCGCGATCGGCATATCGATGTCGAGCGCGTCCAGTCCGACTCCGCCGCCCACGGCGGCGCTCACACCCATCGAACACGTCGTGGTCATCTTCCCCGAGAACATCTCCTTCGACCACTACTTCGGGACATATCCGTATGCGGCCAATCCCCCGGGCGAACCCGAATTCCACGCGCTCTCCGGGACGCCAGGCGTCAACGGCTTGAGCAACGGGCTGCTGACGAACAACCCGAACCTCGACAACCCGAAACGGCTCGGCCGCGCGGAAGCGTTGACGTGCGACCAGAAGCACAGCTACACGCCCGAGCAAGAAGCTGACGACGGCGGCCTGATGAACGAGTTCGTCCAGAAGACGACGGGCAGCGGCTGCTCGGAAGCCGGGGCGATCAACTCCTCCAGCTACGGCCCCAAGGGCATCGTGATGGACTACTACGACGGCAACACCGTCACCGGGCTGTGGAACTACGCTCAGCACTATGCGCTGAACGACAACTCCTACGACAACCAGTTCGGTCCGTCCTCGCCGGGAGCGATCAACCTCATCAGCGGCGACACTGAAGGCGCGGAAGTCCACGGCGGCGCGAGCAGCAACGTCGTCAACGGTGTCCTGCAGGGCGACTCGGAACCGTTCTTCGACCAGTGCAGCAACTCGGGCAACGCGCTGACGGCCGAAGGCCTGCCCGGCGGCGTTACGGTCTCGATGACGGGCAAGAACGTCGGCAATCTGCTGAACGAAAAGAGCGTCACCTGGGGCTGGTTCCAGGGTGGCTTCACTCCCTCGGCCACCGAAAACGCCGCCAAAGAAAAACGGGCCGTGTGCAACACGAGCCACAAGAACATCGGTGGCGCAACGGTCGCGGACTACGTGCAGCACCACGAGCCCTTCGAGTTCTACGAAAGCACGGCCAACCCCGACCACGTCTCCCCGAGCTCGCTGGAAAAGGTCGGCTACAGCGACCCGGCCGGGACGAAACTGAGCGAAGCGATCAACCACCAGTACGACCTGTCTTGGTTCAACAGAGCCGTAACCGAAGGCAACATGCCGCAGGTTTCGTTCCTCAAGCCCCCCGCCTACGAGAACGGGCACGCCGGCAACTCCGACCCGCTGGACGAACAGCGGTTCCTGGTCGAAGAGATCAACATGATCGAGCAGTCGAAATACTGGCCCAACACTGCGATCGTGATCGACTACGACGATTCGGACGGCTGGTATGACCACCAGCTCGGACCGGTGATCTACCCGTCGAACGACACCAGCGACGATCTCAACGGCGCCGGCAAATGCGGCACCGTCACGGCTGAAAACGCCGAACACAAGGACCGCTGCGGACTCGGCCCGAGGTTGCCGCTGATGGTGATCTCGCCATGGGCGCGCAGCGACTACGTCGACGGCACGCTCACCGAGCAATCTTCGGTGACCCGCTTCATCGAGGAAAACTGGGGACTCGGCAAAATCGGCAGCGGCTCTGAGGACGCGACGTCGGGCACGCTCGACAACATGTTCGACTTCAACAGAAGCGACAACCGCGCGCCGGCGATCATCCTCAATCCCGAAACCGGTGAGGTCGAACACGAAATTCCCTCCTCCGAAAATCAGATCAGGGAAGGCAAAGAAGGCAAAGAAGGACAAGAAGGCGCTCAAGGTCCGACGGGCCCGGCGGGCACTGAAGGCAAAACGGGTCCAGCCGGTTCCGAAGGACCCGAAGGCAAAACGGGTCCTTCAGGCCCTGAAGGCAAAGAAGGAAAAGCCGGACCGCAGGGGCCCGAAGGGTCGCTCGGCACGATCACGTGCACGCACACCGGCAAGCATTACCGCGAGCTCGAAATCACGTGTGTCGCCTCGGCGAAAACGGCCAGCGTCCGCAAGCCCACCGCCACGATCGTGACGCTTGCCCGCAACCACAGGATCGTGGCGCGAGGCGAGGGTCTGCTGGGCTCGAAGATCGCGCTCGCACACCGCGGTCGTCTCAGCGGCCGCTACACGATGTTCATCGAGATCCCGGGCGTCACGACGATCTCGCGCGTGATCAAGCTGTAGCGCGCGACGACAGAAGCCAGCTCAGGCGGGAGTGTCCTCCGGGGCGCTCCCGCCGTCGCTGCTGCGCAGCCGACGGCGCAGTCGCTGCAGCTCGGACTCGTCGAGCCCGTTCGCCAGGAGCCAGGCGACGGATCCGCCGTGACGTTCGTCGACGAGCTCGAGCACACGCTCGATCGTGCCGGGGACGGGCGCGTGGCGGCGGGAGTCGTTGCCCTCGAGCTGGTCGCGATACAGGGGAGAGCTCAGCAGGCGCGCGACGATCGCGTCGATGCGCTCTGCTGTGGCCAGGTAGTCAGCGACGATCGTCGCCCGATCGACTCCAGCGGCGTCGAGTGCCAGTGCGACGACAACCCCGGTGCGGTCCTTGCCGGCCGCGCAGTGCACGAGCACGGCGCCGCGAGCGCAGGCGATGGCGCGCACCGCGCCGACGATCGAGTCGGGACGCTGTCGCAGGTAGCCCATGTAGGCCCGCACGACGGGCTGCTCGTCCGGCGACTCGTGCTCGTTGCGCGCCTCCCACGGCTTGACCGCCGCCCCAGCGAGCTCGGCGGTCTCGACGGAGTCCGGATACAACGAGCGCAGCTCGATACGCACGTCGCGCTCGGCGTTCATCGGCCCTGCCCCTTCGACCTTGGCCTCGACGTCGGTGCGCAGGTCGATCACCACCTCGAGTGCGTGCTGGTCGATGAGCGTGTGCACGTCATCTGCGCTCAGCGACTGCAGGTTGTCGGTTCGCAGCAGCACGGCCGGTACGACGACGCGCGCGTTGACTGCACCGTCTAGCGCGATCCAGCGCGGCGTGTAGCCGGGACTGCTCACCTGCGAGCGCCGGCGCCGTGGCGCAAGCCGTCCATCAGCAGATCGAGCAGCCGCTCGGCCTGCTGCTGCTGCTGCGGTGAGCCGGCCGCGAGCGAGATGCCGCTGAGGCTCGCCAGCACGTCTTCGGGCTGGACGTCGTCGCGGATCGCACCGGCAGCGGCGCCGGCATCGATCAATTCCGTGATCGCCGCGAGCATCCGCGCGCGGCTCTGCGCGAAGGGGTCGGCGCCCGAGGCGATCACGACGCGCAGGGCGTCCGCCATGCCGCGCTTCGTTCGCATGTAGTCGAGGAAGCGGTCCATCCATCCGCGCAGTGCCGCATCGCCAGGCAGCGACCTGTGCAGCTGTGCTGCCGCGTCGCACAGGCGCGCAAGCTCGTTGCGGTACGCCGCCTCGATCAGCGCCTCGCGTGTCGGGAAATGCCTGTAGAGCGTGCCGATGCCGACGCCCGCCTCCTTCGCGATCGCGTCGAGCGTCACGTCCGGCCCTTCAGCGGAGAACGCGCGCACGGCGGCCTCGAGCAGGCGCTCGCGATTGCGTAGCGGAGGGGCCTCCGATTAGGCCACTTCCAGCGTACTAGCGTCGCCAGCACGAAGGAGATTTGGGCATGAGCTCTTCGATGACACCGATCAAGACGCCGTTCGGCACCCACTCGACCGCCGCCGAGGTGATCGCCGGCATGGACCTGACCGGCCGCTGCGCCGTCGTCACCGGAGCCGCCTCCGGGATCGGGGTCGAGACGGCCCGGTGTCGCCGCGCACGCGCTGGATCCCGGCGACGCGTCGCAGCTGTGGGACGTCTCATTGCAGATGCTGGGCCTTTAACCGACCGCTTGCGGGCTCACGCGGATGCCGGTGGAAGATCCGAGGGCTCGACACGTCCCGCCGTCGCCGGGTCGGGGCGCTCGGCGATCAGCGCGAACCACACGATCGCGGCGAGAACCCCTCCGACGAGCGGCGCGACGATGAACAGCCAGACTTGGTCGAGCGCGTCGCCACCGACGACCACGGCCGGCCCGAGCGCTCGGGCCGGGTTGATCGATGCTCCGGTCAGCGCAATCCCGACGAGGTTCGCCAATCCCAGCGCAAAGCCGACTGCCAGGCCGGCGAAGCCCGCGGACGCGACGTGGCTCGTAGCCGCGAGGACGACGAGCACGAAGATGAATGTGAGGATGACTTCGGCTGCGAAGGCGCCCGTCCCGTTCAAGCCGATCATCGAGTGCGAGCCCCAACCGTTCGTGCCGAGGCCTGTCGTTGAGCGGCTGTACTGGGGGGAGCCGCTGAACACCGCCCACAGAGCCAGTGCGCCGACGATTCCCCCGACGAACTGCGCGGCCCAGTAGCCGACCGCGTCGGTGGCGCTCATCCGCTTTGACATCAGGAAGCCGAGGGTCACGGCGGGATTGATGTGGCAACCGGAGAGCGGGCCGATGGTGTAGACGAGCACGAGCAGCACGAGCCCGAACGTCAGCGCGGTCGTCAGGACGCCGGCGGCGGTGCTGCCGCCGTCCAGCTTGAAGCCGAACGTCAGCGTCGCGACCCCGACGCCGGCGAACACGAGCAGCGCGGTTCCGAGGAGCTCGGCGGTCAGCTTGCGGGCGATCATCGTGCGCCTCCTTCGATCTCGGCTATATCCGCATCGGTCAGCTCCAGGCTCGCGGCCGGCATGATCGGGTCTACCTGATCGGGCCCACGAAAGCCGACGATTGCGCCGTCGACTACGGGATTGCGCAGCGTCCAGGCGACAGCGATCGCGCCGGGCGTCGTGTCGTAGCGGTCGGCGACCGCCTTCAGGCGCTCGACCAGCTGCAGGTTGCGCGAGAGCTCGGGCTCGTTGAATGCCGCGTCGCGCTTGCGCCAGTCCTCATCGGGAAGGCTCTCCACACGCGCGCGGGTCATCGCGCCGCTCAGCATCCCAGAGCCCATCGGCGAGTAGGCGATCACGCCGATGCCTTCGCGCTCCGCGAATGGCAGGATCTCTCGCTCGATATCGCGCGCGATCAGCGAGTACTGCGGCTGCAGCGTCTCGACGGGAGCGATCTGCTGGATCCGGCGCAACTGCTCGACGTCGAAGTTCGACACGCCGATGTGGCGCACGCTGCCCTGCTCCTTGAGCTCGGCCAGCGCCGCCCATCCCTCCTCGATCTCCGCGGCGGGAACCGGCCAGTGGATCTGGTAGAGGTCGATCGCGTCGAGCCCGAGGCGCCGGAGGCTGCTGTCGGCCTCGCGCAGGATCGAGTCTCGCTTCAGGCTGTGGACGACGCTGCGACCAGCGCCTTCGAGCAGCGAGCACTTGGTGAACACGTACGGCCGCTCGGCGACGCCCTGTAGCGCGCGCCCGACGATCTCCTCGGAGTGCCCGAAGCCGTAGGCGGCGGCGGTGTCGATCCAGTTGATGCCGTCATCGAGCGCGCGATGGATCGCGGCGATCGACTGCTCGTCGTCCTGCGTGCCCCAGCCGAACTCCCAGTCCCCGCCGCCGATCGCCCATGCGCCGAACCCCATGCGCGTGATCTGCAGGCCCGTCTGGCCGAGCTCGGTCCTCGCCAGAGTGCTCTGATTGCTCTGATGCATCGTTGCTCCTCTCAGGTGGTCACGCTTCGCACATTAGACCTGAGGCGATGCGACGGCGTCGAGACGCTGCGAACAGGCCGAACCGACGAGATTCCGGTGTTCTCGCCGCGTGACTTTCTGGAGCTGCTCGACTGCGCTTGCGCTGGAGGCTGAGGAGGGTCCGGCAGCCCGCCAATCGGACCGCCGGACCATCGCTCACCCGCGTAGCGGCCCTACACCATGCGCGGGTCGATATAGAGGTAGTAGACCTCCATGTCGCCAACGGTGAGCTTGCTCGTGACCGTGAAGTCGAGCAGACCCCAGACGAACTGCGGCAACACCTTGCTGCCGACCGGGACGGTGATCGTCCAGCCCTGGGTACCGAGGACCGGCACCGGGGTGCCGAGCAAGCTGGTGCCCTGGGCCGTGGCGAAGATCGACGTCGTGTTGGCCGACGCCGTCGTGACCGGCAGCACAGCTATCGCGCCGACGACTGCGAGCGCGCGCACTGCCTTCGAGCTGAAAAGGAATCTCTTCATGTGACGCACCATTCAGGTGTGCACTGGCAGCCGAGCTATCTCACGGTTGCGAGACCTCTAGCTTTGCGTCCCCGGCTTGCGCCGAGTTTGCCCTTTTCAGTTGGGTTTACCCGGCTGCTGTCGGTCGGCCGCCGGCCTTGCGTTAGCGGTGTCCCGGAGAGTGGACATCGGTTCGAGCCGAGGTGCTGATTCGGCGGCTGTGCGTTTCAGCATCGCTGGATGCGCGCCGATACCGCTGCGGAGATGTCGTTCAACCCCGACTTCGCCCAGCAGGAGTTGCTCGCCGACACGTTCCGCCGGCCTGCGACACCGATGATGCCCGCGGAGCGCGCGTCGGATTGGCTTGTCGGGCTCGGCTTCGTCGCGGCGGCGGCCGGGGTCTGGATCTGCGCGCCGCCGCACAGCTTCGCGATCGCCCCGGCCGTCATCTGCTTTGGATTGATGATCCTCGCCACACTCGTGCGGTTCGATACGCCGCTGGGTTTCACGGTCGCTACGCAGCTCGCGTTCGTGCCACTGCTATTCGCGTTGCCGCTCGCGCTCGTGGCGCCGGCGGTCGTGCTGGCGCTCGCGCTGGCGCGGCTGACAGACGTGTGGACGGGGCGGGTCCGCTGGGAGCGCCTGGCGCAGGTGGTGGGCAACTCATGGTTCGCGATCGGTCCCGTGGCGGTGTTCGTGATCGCCGACACGGAGCCGCAGAACGCCGGCGCGGGGCTACTGCTACTGGCGCTGGCGGCCCAGTTCACCGTCGACTTCGCGGCGTCTACGCTGCGTCTGTGGATCGCGCGCGACGCGCCGCTTGCCTCGCAGCTGAAGGACCTGTGGGTGTACGGGATCGACGCCGCGCTGTCGGGCGTCGCGCTGGTGGTGGCGGAGCAGATCCAAACGACGCCGGCGGCGCCGCTGGCGCTGCTCCCGCTTCTTGCCCTGCTGGCGATCTTCGCGCGCGAGCGGCGCGACCGCCTCGAGAGCCTGATCGAGCTCAACAACGCCTACCGCGGGACGGCGCTGGTGCTCGGCGACGTGGTCGAGGCCGATGACAGTTACACGGGAGAGCACAGTCGCGGCGTGGTCGCGATGAGCCTCGAGATCGGCGCGCGGCTCGGGCTCGACGCTGGGCGTCAGCGCAACCTCGAGTTCGGCGCGCTGCTGCACGACGTCGGCAAGATTGCGATCTCGAAGGAGATCATCAACAAGCCAGGCAGGCTCGACGAGCAGGAGTGGATGATCATCAAGACCCACACCGTCGAGGGCCAGAAGCTGCTCGACACCGTCGGTGGCTTCATGCGCGACGTGGGATTGATCGTGCGCTCCCATCACGAGCGCTGGGACGGCCGCGGCTATCCCGACGGGCTCCTCGGCGAGGAGATCCCGCTCGAGGCGCGGATCATCGCCTGCTGCGACACCTGGAACGCGATGCGTACAGATCGCGCATACCGTCGCGCTCTCCCGTTCGAGGCCGCCGTCGCAGAGCTCGAGGCGATCTCCGGCAGTCAGCTCGATCCACGCATCACGGCGACGTTGATCGACCTCGTGCAGTCGCCCGACAGCGAATAGACGCGACGTCAGGCGGCGTGGGCGACGCGCTCGGCGGCACGTTCACACTCGAGCCGCCGGTGCAGCGCGAGGTCGCGCCTGAAGCGCTCGGCAACACGCGTGACTTCGGTGCCGAGCGTGCCCAGTTGCAACGCGACCGCCTCGTCCTGGACCTCGCCTGAATCTGTGAACGCCGACGTCGCTCCTGACACGGGGACCGAGTAGGGCACCGCCCACGCACGCAGCGAGCGCACCGAGAAATCCATCGTGTTGATCACCTGCAGGCCTTGGGTTCCGCCTGCTGCGCTGATCAGGCCGACGACCTTGTCGTGAAGGTAGGACGGCTCGCGCGACCCGAGCGAGTGCAGCCAGTCGATCGCGTTCTTGAACGAACCCGACACCGAGCCGTTGTACATCGGGCTGCTCCACAGCATGCCGTCGGCCTCGTAGCAGGTATCGACCATCGTCCTCACGACTTCGGGCACGTTTGCCTCCTGTTCGGGGTTGAACATCGGCAACTCCAGTCGCTGCAGGTCAAGCAACTCAATCGTCGCACCGGACGCAGCTGCTCCGTCGAGCGCCAGCTCGAGCGCTGCGCGACTGCGCGATGAGACTCGCAGCGAGCCCCCCAGTCCAACGATCTTGACGCCTGCCATTTCCGAATCTCCTCCTCGACGACGGTGGCAGTCTAGAGCCGCTGGAGTCTGCGCGTGCTGCGGCGGGCTACGTTCATCCGATGGGGGTGAGGCGAGCCGCGATGCGTCTGGAAAACTCGGAGCGCCGTGACCGAGGCGCTGGCAAGCTGGAACGAGGGAGCCGCGAAGCAGGCGATCGTTGATTTCGTCAGCTCCGCGACGAATCCGGGCCCCGGGTTTGTCGAGGCCGCTGACAGAATCGCGACGTTCGACAACGACGGGACGCTTTGGGTGGAGCAGCCGTTGCCGCCGCAGTTCGACTTCGTGTTCCGCAAGTGGGCCGAGGAGATCAAGGCGGACCCGTCGATGGCCGAGCAGGAGCCGTACAAGTCGCTGCTTGCGAAAGACCCTGCGTATTTGGCTGCGTTGAGCGTGCAGGACCCCAAGGCGGTGGAGCCGCTGCTTGCGGCGTTCACGCGTTCGTGGGTGGGGACGGCGCCGGAGGAGTTCGACGCGCAGGTGCGCGAGTGGCTCGAGACGGTCAAGCAGCCGCAGCTCGGGGTGCCCTACGTGGAGCTTGTCTATAGGCCGATGCTGGAGCTGCTGGATCTCCTCAAAGCGCACGAGTTCCGGGTGTTCGTCGTCTCCGGTGGCGGGCGTGACTTCATGCGCGTGTTCGCCGAAGAGACGTGGGGGATCCGTAAGGAGAACGTCATCGGTACCGCCGCGAACTACAGCTACACCGAGGGCAAGATCGTGCGCGCCGAGCAGGTGCTTGGCGGTGTCGACATCGGTCCCGGTAAGCCCGGGCGAAATTTGCCGCAGACCAGCGCGGCCCCGGTGTACGTGTCCGAATCCGGCGAGTCTCCTGCGGTTGCGTGGGGTAGCCTGCGGTGATGACCGCGAAGGAGACAGTGCGAGCACTATACGCTGCATACGCCGCGGGAGACCCTGATCGCATCGCGGCGCTGCTGCATCCTGATGTGAGATGGGTGGCTCCTGCAGGCAATGCAACGCAGGTTGCGCTCGGGCTGGGAAGTCCGGATGACGCGGGGCCGCCGCGCGGCCTCAACGATCTGGACCGTGATGCGATCGTGGCATTCATGGCCCACGACTACCCACGGTTCTTCGCGAGCGTGACGTTCGAGCCCCGCTCGATGGTCGGTGAGGGGGGCGTGGTACTGGCCGAGCACAGGATGTCGGCGACGCTTCCCAACGGTCGCGCTTACATCAACGACTACTGCTTCGCGTACGAGGTCGCAGACGGCCGTGTGACGGCGATTCGCGAGTACATGGACACACGGGGCGGCTGGTTGCAGGTCTTCGGCGGCGATCAGCCGGAGGTCCTTCTCCAAGGCACGCCGTCTCACTCCTGAGAAGCGGCGCTGCGCCCCGTCAGGCCAGTCGCTCGACGGCGTGCTCCAGCCGGCGAAGGCGCCGCAGTCTTGGCGACTTGAGCGTCCGACCCGTCAGCAGTGTCGCCACGGCGCACGCCAAGAAACAAGCTGCGCCGAGACAGGTGTTCCAGTTGGCGGCGGCCTGATCGAGCAACGTGCCGGTTGCGGGAACGATGTGGCCGGCGACCGCGGCGATCCCAAAGAAGACGCAGCCGAGGAGGTTTACGAAAGGCTCCCACCAGCCGGCAGCACCTCGCTTGGGCAGCCAGCCGCGCCGTTCTGAAGCGCGAAACGCGATCGCGCCCGAAACAAGGAAGCAGATCGACCCCAACGCATCGGGTCGCCACACGAGTTTGTTGTACTCAGGGCTGGAGAGGGCGGTGTGCATGGCCCGATATGTCGTCACGTTGAAGCAAAGGGTGCCGAGCGACTGGACGGTGGCAGCCAACCATGCCGCCTGCCCTACCCCGGGTGAGTGCCGAAGCTGGAATGAGAGATGGGTCTGGAGCGCCCCTCCGGCCGTGAACAGGATCGAACCGACGAAGAACGTGACCGCGTCCGCGCTGTCCCCGACGAGACTGGCGTAGCCGGGGAATGGGCCGACGAGGAAACACAACGACCCGGTTGCGAAGAAGAGCGCCATCCAGCGCTCGAGGCTCATGGCGGGCTTGCGTCGCACTAGGTCTCGAGTGGAACGTCGTCCTCGGCCCAGGCAGGCGGCAGGTTGAGCTGCCCGGCGGCGGCAACCGCAGCGCGCCCCATCGCGTTCGCGTAGGTGGGAAACGAAAACGGCACCAACGCGAGCTGCTCGACCTTCATCTCGGACGCCATCGCGACTGCTCCGAGCTGGGCGAGCTCGACTGCGCGCTCTCCGACGATGTGGCAACCGATGATGGTGTGGAGCTCGCGGTCGACGATCAGCTTGCAAAAACCGGCGGGACGGCCATCGATGATCGGTCGTGGCATTGACTCAAATGGCTGTGTAGCCACGATCACGTCGCGTGTAGCTCTCGCAGAGGCCTCGGTGAGGCCAACGGACGCATACTCGGGATCGGTAAAGCTCCCGATTGGGCTGACCTCGGCGGAGAGCGCGAGCGCGCTGCCGAGCGCAGCGTTCGTCGCCGCGATGTAGCCCTCGCGGGCGGCCTCGTGGACGACCATCCGCCGTCCGGTGATGTCACCGGCCGCGAATATGTGCGGCACGGTCGTCCGGCACTCGGAGTCCACCTCCAGGTAGCCCCGCTGGTCGGTGCGCACGCCGGCCGCGGCGAGGTTGAGCGCGGCGGTGTTTGCGACCCAGCCCACCGCAACCACGGCCACTGTCGCCTCGACCGTACGCCGCGCGCCGTCGCTCTGGTAGATCAGGCGAACGCCACTGGCGCAGGGCTCGAAGCGCTCGATCGTGCCGGCGTCGGCAAGGACTTGGACGCCGGCACTGCTGAGTCCGGCGCTGATCGCGTCGGAGACATCCTCGTCCTCACTCATCAAGATGCGTGGCGCGGCCTCGAACACGGTCACGTCCGATCCGAACGCCTTGAACATCGACGCGACCTGTATGCCGGTCGCGCCGGCACCGATCACGAGCGTCGACGGCGGCGTCGCGGACAGCCGCCAGGCATCGCTGTGCGTGCTGGTCAGCTCGAAGCCGGGGACATCAAGGGGGCGAGCTTCGCCGCCGGTGCAGAGGATGATCTTCTCCGAGGACAGGCGTGGTGAATGCTCGCTCTCGATCAGGTGCGGATCGATGAAGCGTGCCGCGCCGGCGTGTTCATAGATGGCCACATTGGACTCAACGAGCTCTTTACGCAGCACCGAGTGAGTTCCCACATCCGCAGTTACTTCGCTTACGCGATCGAGCAGCAGCGCATAGTCAAGCACCGGCTCGCCGGCGTTGATGCCGTAGCGTGACATCTGTCGGGCCTCGCGCATCAGTCGAGCCGCGTGAGCAAGTGTCCTGACCGGTACAGGCCCGTCGTGTGCCGCCATTCCGCCGAGCGCTTCTCGCGTTATGAGCGCGGTCCGGGCTCCGAGTCGCGCCGCGCGCAACGCGGCGACTACGCCAGCCGGCCCGCCTCCGATGACTGTCACATCGAGGCTGTCCTGGCTCGGGAGGGCCATCGACGCCCATTATGGAGCAGGACGTCCAGGCGCTCGTTCACCTCGGCGTGTCCGGCCTCGGTGGTGTGGGAAACTGAACGCGATGCTAGCGATCACCGCCGTGGCCCTGGTCGACCTCGCGGCGATATGAGCGACCCTCAGATCGAGGTGCTGTCGGTCGGCCCGGGACTCCTCAGCGAGGGCCCGCGCTGGCACGAGCAGCGCCAAGAACTCTTGTGGGTCGACATCCTCGGCAGCGAGTGGCACCGCGCGACGCTACATCCGGACAGCAGCCTCGACCGCGTCACGACGATCGCGGTCGACCGACATGTCGGCGCCGTGGCGCCCGCGCTGGACGGCGGCTATGTGCTCGCCGCTGGTCCTGGATTCGTCCACCTCGACGATCACGGCGTCGCCCGGGATCTCGCACAGCCAGAGGGCGGCCGCAGCGATGTGCGGATGAACGACGGCGCCTGCGATGCGCAGGGACGCTTCTGGGCGGGAACCACGGCCTACGACGAGTCGCCTGGGGCCGGAGCGCTTTATCGCCTTGAGCTCGACGGTAGTTGCACAGCCGTGCTGAGCGACCTGACGATCGCGAATGGCATCGGCTGGAGCCCCGACGGACTGACGATGTACCTCAACGACAGCGGCACGGGCCGTCTCGAGGCGTTCGACTTCGAGATGTCGACCGGCGCCCTCAGCGGACGCCGCACGTTGGTGCAAGGGGAGCAGGACGGGGTCGTGCCGGACGGCCTGACGGTAGACGCAGAGGGAGGTATCTGGGTCGCATGGTGGGGAGGTGCGATGGTCAATCGCTACGCGCCCGACGGATCGCGCCTCGCCAGTTTGCGCCTTCCGGTTGCGCGACCGACATCGTGTGCGTTCGGCGGACGCGACCTCGCGACCCTATTCGTGACGAGCGCCAGAGTGGGGCTGGATGACGATGCCCTCGCTCGAGAACCCGACGCTGGGCGCCTCTTCTCGATCGCCGGGCTGGGCCTGCACGGTTCTCCGTGCCAGCTCTACCGCGGCCGGATCCGTTAGCGAGAGCTGCGTCGCGACGTCAGCGGTGCTTCTTCTTCGCCTTCTTGATCGGGGTTAGATCTGCTAGCTCGAGCCCGCCGTGGTCCTGAAACGTCACGAAGCCGTTGCCTTTGCTGTTGAGCGCAAGATAAGCGTTGCCCGCGTATGCGAAGCCAACCTTCGCCACGTCACCGACGGCCTTGAACGCGCTCCCGTTGCTCGAGGTCCAGAGGCGCAAGAGCGTGCCGCTGGGCGCAAATTTCGGCCAGGCGACGGCGAGCTCACCGGTGTTCGCGTTCTCAGCGATTGCGCCGCCGTTGTCCCGGGAGACTTCGGACTGCGGGTCGGTCACGAGCGTCTTCGGTGGACCAAAGGTGGAGGTCGAGCTGTCGTACGCGCTGACGTCGAGGACCGACGGCACGAGCGAGGTGTTCGAGTGCGGATAGGCCTCGTAGGCGAGGAAGAGCCCGTGTGGACCACCGGCGAGCTGTGGCAGATAGCCGTCGCCGACCGTCGTCGGTCCCGTCCAGGCCTGAGGGAGTTGCGCGACGGTGCCATTGCCCGCGGCTTGGCGGTAGAAGCGAACTTCCATCGGTTCGCCGTCGAGCCAGTAGGCCTCGAGCGGGAAGCCACCCGGCTGCTCGCCGAGCGTGGCTCCGCCGACGCCGCCGGCGCCAGGGCTTTCGAACTGAAAGCCCGTCTTCTGGCTTCCGCCGGCGACGAGGTTGCTGGGAAGCCACGAGAAACCGAGCCCCGGGTTCGAGGAGGTGATGTCGAAGTAGGCGACCGGTGGAACGTCAGCAAGGAAGGGCTCGGTTGGTTCGAGCAGGATCTGGTCGACGTTCGTATTATCGGCGTAGTCTTCAGGCGCGGTTACGTCAACCGGGGGGTTGAAGCTCTGTCCGCCGTTGGTTGAGAGCCAGTAGACGATGTCGCCCCGCACGTAGCGCGGTGCGAGGACCCAGACCTGGTTGGCTGCGGCGAGCACCGGAAAAGGCTGAGAGGTCCCGTCGTCTTCTCCGTTCGAGCCAATCGGCAGCGGCAGTGTCATCGGCTTCTTGCAGCTGCTGTTGGCGGGGATCTTGCAGAACATCACCGTTTCGGGCGAGCCGGTCTTCAGCCAGGTGACGTAACCGTTGCCGGCAGAATCGACGACGATCGGGCCGGCCGAGGCCGCGTTCGCGTCGAGCTTTGCAAGCTGGTCAGCCTGGACCTGCGTCGAGCAGAGCGCGGCGCCCATCGCGGCGGTCGGGGCAACGAGCAGGCACAGGCGAAGCAGCGTCGCGAGAGCGCGGCTCGGGTGTGGCATCGATCTTGCGCTGAGACTGAGAACGGGCGATCGCCTCCGTTTTGGTGGGTCGGCGTGGGAACCGCCCGATAGGGATCCGGTTGGGCCGCGGATGCTAGAGCGTGTGCCAGTCGGACAACCTTCACTCGCCTGAGTGGCGCCGAGGTCGGAACCGAGTTGCGTGCTTGGCGGGCTATGGTTAGTCGATGAGCGACGCGGAGCTGAGCTCTCGTGCCGAGGCGTGGCGCGCACGCGGTGCATACTTCTCATGGAGCCCGGCCGGCGAAAGTGCGCCACCGCTGAATGTGTTCCACCTCGAGCTCGGTGACGCAGACGCGCCGGTCATGGCGCTGGTGCACGGCTTCCCGACGTCCAGCATCGACTGGCTCGAGGTCGCCGAGCAGCTCAGCGAGTGCTATCGCGTGTGTTTGCTCGACTTTCCCGGCTTCGGGTTTTCCGAGAAGCCGCGCGGTTGGGGTTACAGCCTCCGGCGCGACGCCGAGCTCTTGGACCACTACCTGACCGAGATCGTCGGCGCACAGTCGGTCGTGATGGTCGGCCACGACCGCGGCGACAGCGTCGCGCTGATCCATACGACGAACCAGGCGTCGGGGCAGGCGCGTACCGCGGTGGAGCACCTGGTTCTCTCCAACGCCAACATCTTCCTGCCGCTGTCGAACCTCACTGACGCGCAGCGGCTGATCCTCCACAGTCCCGAGCTGCTCGACCGGCTTACTCCTGAGCTGTTCGCGGCGGGCATCGGCGCTGTGATGTTTACGCCGCCGCGCGCGCCTGACGATCCCGGAGTGCGAGCCCTCGCCGCGACGTTCGCACATGACGACGGGATCGCGGTGCTAAACGAGACGATCCAGTATCTCCTCGAGCGCTCGGTGGACGAGACGGCCTGGCTGCGCTCGCTGGCCGCGACTGCGGTCCCCGTGACTCTCATCTGGGGCGTGTACGACACGGTCGCGCCGATTCGGGTCGCGAACTACGTCTGGCACGAGCACCTGATGTTCAAGCCCGGCCGCAACAGCTTCTACCTCATCCCACGCGCCAACCACTATGTCCAGAACGACCGACCCGACGCCTTCGTTCAGACGCTCGCGCACGCGCTGGGCGCGCCCGACGACGCCGCTCCCGGCGCCATCAGCGATGCGCTCGACGCACCGATCCTCGTCGACCGCTCGCGTGCCGCGCTGCCGGATGCGAAGCGGCTCATCGCGCAGCGTGCACCGATCCCGCCACAACGGTCGTAAACAGACGACGACGCCCACCCCGGCAGCCGGCGCTCAGGGCGGCGTGGCTTCGAGCAGCACCGCTGGCTGATCGCCGCCGAAAACCTGCAACCAGCCGCCACGCGTGTCCATGTAATCGCGAATCGCCGTAACCCGGTCGTCGGCGACCTCGTAGGCAAAGCAGTAGTCATTGACATACGCGCGACCGTTGGGAAGCGTCGCCGACATCCTGTGCTCGGCCAGCACCACGTCCCCCTCGCAAACCATCGACCGCGGCTCGAACACGACGTTCGTGAAGTACCGCGGGTAGTCGTAGGCCATGAATGTCACGATCGCATTACGGTCAAAATTGTTGAGGCCGCGCGGTGGGCCGGTGTCATCGGCACTTCCGAGTCCGAGCGCAAACCTGTGTGGCATTGCCTGCAGGGGCCATCCAGATGACATCGGGATGCAGCAACGCCGCGATGCGATCCGGATCTGCTGTGGCGTAGGTCGAGTAGAGCGCCTGCACTGTGTCCTTCGCGGTCATCGACTCAACCTACCCCAACGTGGCCCGAAGGACTCGCGGGATTCGGACAGCTGCATCACCGGATCCGCGGCTCGGGAGAGCCAGAGGAAACGCTTGCCGGATGCTGCATCGCACGGCTGGACGCGACGGACGGGCGATGCACACACTTTCGGCAGTACTTTTCCGAATTTGAGGGACATGCCTAGCCCGTTTGTAGGTTGGGGCGAGCAAGCCCGGACCCTCGGCGACGACCGATGCCGGTTACCGATTGCCGCCTGCGCGGTTGTTTGCCCGACGATGCCGCCGACTGCCTCCGAGCGAATGCTTGGCCAATCCCTGACGATGCGCCGGTGATCAGCGCCAGGCGACGCGTCGGATCGTCTGTCTGCTTGCCGGTCATCCTCTTCCCTTTCGTCTCTGTTGTCCACCAGCGCATCGCTGCTTTCAGTTGCCCTGGCGGCTTGCGGCTAACGGGCCAGGAGCATGTCCGCGCGCGGTTCTGGCACACCTCGAGAGACTAGGCCCGCCTTGCGACGCTCGTGATCCAGCGGGGACGCGCAACCACGTACACAAGCATCGCAGCACGATGGGATGCTCAGTACCGAGAGGGTGCGAGTTGCTCCTAGGCGAGCTCGGCGATACTGCGGTCAGCCCAGGTGACCGCCTCGCGATACACCTGCTCGATATCGGGGTGATCGGCGATCAGCTCGCCGGCGGCGTCGAAGTCGCCGCGCTGGTAGGCGATGGCTCCGTCGAGCAGGCCGCCGAGCTCACCGCTGCCGTAGAGCAGAGCATCGACGACGTCGTAGCGGAAGGGAAGCTGCTCGATCACGAGCTCCATAGGTGCGTCAGCGAGCGCGTCTGCGACGGAGAAGAGGCCAACAGTGAAATACGAGTCGCCGGCTGCGCTGTCTCCCGCGCCGGAAAGCAGCTGGCACATGCGGGCCCGCACGAGTGCGGTTATGAGCAGCTCGTGTGGAACGTCATGAACGCTTGCGAGCGCGACCATCATCGCAAAGCGGCGTACGGTTGCCGCCCCGAGCCAGGCGAGTCCCTCTTGAACGGAGCCGACGCGCCGGGGCAGGGAGACGTATGCGGAGTTGGCGTATCGAAGTAGGCGTATGCTCAGACCGGCGTCGCGCGTGATGATGCGGTTGAGCTCGTCGAAGTCCTCGGTCGCGCTGAGCTCGACCATCGTGCTCAGCGACGCGAGACCCTGCGTAGGCAGGCGCGAGCGCTGCAAGCCCGAGGGCCGCGCGAAGTAGTACCCCTGGAAGGCGTCGAAGCCGAGCACCCTGCAGCGCACCCACTCCGCGGGCGTCTCGACCTTCTCGGCGAGCAGGGTCAGGCCGGCGTAGTTAGCTCTCAGGTGTGAGACGAGATCCTCCAGCGACCGATCGGTGTGCTCGAGCACGTCCAGCTTGATGATGCTCGCGTACCTGATCAGCTGTTCAGTGGCAGGGGTGAGACGGAAGTCGTCAAGCGCGATCGTGAAGCCTTCGGCAACCAGTTCCGCCAGCACCTCGAGCAGCGCGTCGTCGACGATCTGATCCTCGAGCAGCTCGAGCACGACGCGCCGGGCGGGTAGCGGTGGCGGGCGCACGCTGAGCAGGAAGTCCCGCGAGACATTGACGTAGGCAACGTTGTCGCCGACGAGATCGAAGAGGCCGACGTCGAAGAGCCCATCGAGAATGACCGTCGAGGTCGCCGCGCGGTCGTCGAGTACCCCCGCGGTTTCGCTGCCCGGTTCCCGAAACAGCAACTCATAGCCGAGCAGACCGCCGTGTGGGTCCAGGATCGGCTGCCGTGCCACCGCTACCCCCGCCTCACCGGCTGACGCCGCTGCCACCTCGGGGCCGTCGGCACGCCGCGCACCACTTCGGCGATAGCTCCACATACTGGATTTTCGGACTCCTCTGAGAGCACCTTTAGTTTGTGCAGAGCACCCTGGACTTCGGCTTTCGCAGCGCGTGGCGACGGGCGCCTGGTGTCACAGTCCGCCGAGGAACTCCAGCAGCGCTCCGTTCACGATCTGCGGCTGCTCCTGCTGTACGCAGTGGCCGGCGCCGGCACGACGGTGTGCGAGCGCAGGTCGGTCTCGCACGGAGTCAGCGTGCTCGAGGTCGCGGACCGCCAGATCGTCGGGATCGAAGCGTTCCTGGACCCGACACTGGTGCCGCGATTCGGAGTGATAGCCGCGCGTTAGACGCGGCTTCCCGGATCGCTCCGACAGACGCTCGCCAAGACGGTCTCGTCGCGAGCAACACCTGAGGGTATTGTCCGCGCTGTGAGCGAGAGTCTTGTTTCGATCGGCGGGATTCAACTCAACGTCCGCGACGAGGGCGAGGGACCGCTTGTGGTGCTCTGCCACGGTTTCCCCGAGCTCGCGTTCTCGTGGCGCCGGCAGGTGCCGACGCTCGCGGCGGCAGGCTATCGGGTGCTCGCGCCAGACATGCGTGGATACGGCCGCAGCTCGGCGCCCGAGGCGATCGAGGACTACGACATCGTTGCGCTATGCGGGGACCTGTGCGGTCTCCTGGATGCGTGCGGCGAGCGCTCCGCGGCCTTCGTGGGTCACGACTGGGGGGCGATCGTCGTGTGGCAGCTCGCGCTCCTGCACCCAGAGCGGGTCGCCGCCGTGGCGGGCCTCAGCGTTCCATTCGTGCCGAGGACGCCGGTGCCGCCGGTCGAGATCATGCGCAGCGTGCTGGGCGAGGACTTTTACATCGTGCGCTTCCAGGAGCCGGGGGTGGCCGACGCCGAGCTCGCGCAGGACGTGCGGCGAACGCTGTCGCTGATGCTTGCGGGCGCGACGTCACGAACCAAGCAGTTCTGGGCCGGCCACGAAGGGGAGACGCCCCACCTGCCCGCATGGATCTCCGAGGAGGAGTTGGCCGTGTACGTGGAGGCGTTCGAGCGAACCGGATTCACCGGTGGCTTGAACTGGTACCGGAACTTCGACCGCAACTGGGAGCTGACCGAGTTGGTTGCAGACCGGCGAGTCGAACAGCCAGCGATGTTCTTGACGGGCGAGCTGGACGTCGTGCGGCAGTTCACATCGACGGAGGGCATGACCGACTGGGTGACCGACCTGCGCTCGCACACCGTCGTGCCGGGCGCCGCTCACTGGGTGCAGCAAGAGGAGCCAGAGACCGTGAACGGGGCGCTGCTCGAGTTCCTCGGCGGGCTGTGACCCCGAGCGAACCGGCGGTCCGGCTCGACGCTCGCGGGAACCGCTACGGCGCCGGGCTCAGGATCACGACCGGGATCTCGCGCTTGGTTCGGCGCTGGTAGATCTCATAGTCGCCGTACATCTCGACCAGGCGAGGCCATAGCGCGCCCTTCTCCCCCGCGCTGGCTTCGCGCGACAGCACCCGTCGGCGTTCGCTCCCGATCTGCACCGTGGTGGTCGGGTTCGCCTGTAGGTTCAGCCACCACGCTGGCATTGCGTCCGAGCCACCGCGGGAGGCCACGATCACGAGGTCGTCGCCGTCGCGCATGTACAGCAATGGCGCGGTCCGTGCGCGCCCCGATTTGCGGCCGACGTGGTCGAGGAGCAGTATTGGTGCGCCCTTGAGGCTGTTGCCCAGCCGGCCACCAGAACGCCGGTATAGCGTCACGTTCACATTCGTGAACGCGTTAACGACCTTGGCACGGAACGTACCCGGGGGTGGAATTGGCGGCGATGCTGGCATCTCGGGTGTTGCTCGATTCGGAGTCTAGGTCGCTTGCCTACCTGTACCGCGTCAGCACCTCGCAGACGCGGTCCGTGCCCCAGGCGATCTCCTTCGCCGGTACACGCTC
This sequence comes from uncultured Solirubrobacteraceae bacterium, assembly GCA_963838405.1. GTDB lineage: Bacteria > Actinomycetota > Thermoleophilia > Solirubrobacterales > Solirubrobacteraceae > Palsa-744. The sequence continues at coordinate 63,049 of CAWIRA010000005.1, forward strand.
GTCGGCCGCGTGAATGAGGCTTGTGAACCTCATCTCCGCCGGCAGCCGCATCGGTAGAAAGCCATAAGTCTGGATTCCGAGCTGGGCGAAGAAGCGGCCGTCGGTGACACCTGGCATCACCATCGGCAGCGGCACCGCATCCGGGTCGGCGGTGGTGAGCACGTCACTCAGCAGCGGCATTAGTGACAGGTCTGCCCGGTCGACTCCTGGCTCATAGCTCATGACCTCCACCTCGAGTTCCTCGTCACCGGCCAGCTCACGCAGCTCGCGCAGCAGATCGTCCGCCGTCTGCCCAGGAAGCAGACGCCCGTCGAGCTCGAGCTGCAACTCACTTGGAATCACGTTGATCTTGCCGCCGCCTCGCACGACAGTCGCGTTGACGGTGTTGTGAAGCATCGGATCCAAGATGAGTCCTGGCTCGCCGAGCATGTCGAGCGTTGCGTCCGTGCGTTCGGGGTCGAGCAGGCCGTCGGCCAACTCCCGCCCACCGGCGGGCAATGCGGCCGCGAGCGCCTCGATCATCGACCGGGGAATCTCGGTGATGTGTACCGGCAATCGCCGTGTATCCAGGTTGCTCAGCAGCCGAGCGAGCTTTGCCATCGCACCGCCACGCATCGGGATCGAGCCGTGTCCGCCAGGCCCTCGGATCGTCACGCGCACCCAGCAGACCTGCTTCTCGCCGACCTGAATCGGATAAGTGCTCAGACCCGCCAGCATCGAGCGCGTGCCACCAAACTCACCGAGTGCGTGCCTCACGTCCTCAAACAACTCGCGATGCTCCTCAACCAGGAAGCGCGCACCGTAGGTTCCCAGGTTCTCCTCATCCGCGAGCACGCACAACAGCACGTCGCCCGGTGGCGGCTCAGCCGCCTCGGCGAGCCGCAGGATCGCCCCGAGCATCATCGCGACCCCGCCCTTCATATCCAGGGCTCCCCGGCCCCAGATCTCACCGTCGATCAGCTCGCCGCCGAAGGGATCGTGGCGCCAATCCTGGCCGTCGGTCGTGACGACGTCGACGTGACCCTGGAGAAGCAGCGGCGGCGCGGCGCCGCGTCCAGGTAGACGGGCGACCAGGTTCGGCCGGGCCGGGTCCTTCGCCAAGACCCTCGTGAGCAGACCAGCCCCGTCACAGAGATCCTTGACCCAGCCGACGCACTCAGCCTCGTTGCCGGGCGGATTGGTCGTATCGAACCGGATCAGCTGACGCAACAGCTCGACGGGATCGGGCGACACGCGATCGGACCATATCAGCGCATCCGCATCGCGCCGCGCGGCCGCTTCGACCTAGACTGACGACCAGGGCGGGACGCATCCAGTCGCCGGAATGGATTCGCCGCGGTGGCGTCGATCCTCGAGCACGAGCTCGATGGCGTCGCGTACCATCACGCGCGCCTCGTCGAGTCCCTCGCCCTGCGTGTGCACCTCGGGGAGCTCGGGAACGTGGGCGTAAACCCAGCCATCACCAGCGTCCTCGAAGACCGCGTTGAACGTGAGCTTGCTCATGTCGTGAACGGTAGCGGTCATTAGGACCCCGTCGGGCGCGCCGGCGGGTTCGCTGGGCTATGCCGCTGCTGGCGATTAAGCCCGCTGCGGCTCTCGCGGAATGGGCGTCCCGATCGAGCTCGACTCCCGTGGCCTCAGGAGAGCGTCTGAGTCCGGCACCCCTGTTCCGGTAGGCCGGCCTCAAGGCAGGCACGCCTGCGGATCGGTTTCAGTCGGCTCGGCCCGATCGGTCTAGCGGCGCCGACGCCTGAGTCTCGCGAAGCTCCTGGGATCTGGTGCCGCGCCGGCGAGCGATTTGCCAGTATGCGACCCCACCATTTCGCAACGAGTAAGGGGGCTTTCGATGGCAGCGGCGCCTAGTTCCGTGACGCCGGACGTTCGCGCGCAGGGCCTGATCGCGCATTACGAGCAGGAGTTCATCGACCGGGTCGAAGACTTCAAGGATCCTCGCCAGGAGTGGCGGCGTCTGATCTCCGAGGCGATCGGCACGTTCTTTCTCGTGCTCGCAGCGGCCGGTGGCGGCATGATGGGCCATGCCTTTCCGAACGTGATCACTCACACGGATGCTGTCGTCGCGCCGGCCCTGACGGTGATGGCGATCATCCTCTTCATGGGCAAGGTCTCGGGCGCACATCTGAATCCGGCCGTCAGCATCGCGTTCGCGCTGCGCCGCGACTTCCCGTGGAAGCGCGTGCCTGGCTACATCGTGGTGCAGTTGGCCGGCGCGACGATCGCGGCGCTGTTCCTGCACGCAGTCATCAACGTGTCGGCTACCTACGGATCTAACTATCCGGCCGCTTCCTACTCGGCGGGTGCAGCGTTCTGGATGGAGTTCATCCTGACCGTCGGCCTGGTCAGCGTGATTCTGGGCACCGCCTCAGGCGCTCAGAATGTCGGCCTGTTCGGCGCGTTCGGTGTCGGCGGCTACATCGCTCTCGCCGGGCTTTGGGGCAGCCCCATCTCCGGTGCCTCGATGAACCCTGCGCGGACGTTCGGTCCGGACCTCGTCGGAGGGAAGTTCTCTCACTACCTCGTCTATGTCGCGGGGCCGATCGCCGGGGCTGCTGTGGCGGTCTTCGTCGCGTTCGTCCTCCGCGGCCGGGGTGGCGGCGCCTCAGGATCAGGAGCAGGACAGGGCGCTTTGTTCACCGAGAGCCAAGAGCCAGGGGGAATCCAACCACCCGCCAAAGGCGACACCCGATGAGCCCTGATCGCTCGCACGCGATGGACCATGTCGTTCTCGTGCTGTTCGAGAATCGGTCCCTCGACAACATGCTGGGGCGTCTCTACGGACCGGAGGACGGCAAGACGTTCGACGGCGTGATCGGCAAGGACCTCAGCAATCCGATCCCGACGTGGGCCGAGCACGGTGCCGAGCGCAAGGTGGTCCCGTACAACATCACGACCGACCTGAACTCTCCCAACCCGGATTCCGGCGAGGAGTACTACCACACGAACACCCAGCTCTACAACACGTTGGACGAGCACAACCGCTTCAAGATCGGCGAGGCCGTCAGCGCGCCGTGGAACGTCCCGCCGCCCGGCACCGAGCCGAACATGGAGGGGTTCGTCACCGATTACATCAGCACGTTCACCGCCGAGGTCGGCCGCCAGCCGGCCTATGAAGAGTACGCGCAGATCATGACCGGCTACACACCACAGCAGGTGCCGGTGCTCAGCGGCATCGCGCGTGAGTTCGGGGTGTTCGACCACTGGTTCTGCGAGGTGCCCTCGCAGACCTTCATGAACCGCTCGTTCTGGACGGCTGCGACGTCGTCGGGGCTGGTTGTCAACAGCCCATCCACGAAGTGGTTCACAAGGAACGACGCAGAAACGATCTTCGAGCGGCTCGAGGCGCATGGCAAGAGCTGGAAGGTCTACGTCGGCGAACCGATGTGCGTGTCGTTCGCCGGCATCATCCACTATCCGCGGTTGAAGGACCGCCTGGCGACGCACTTCGTGCCGTTCGCCGCGTTCGAGAAGGACGCTGCCGCCGGAACCCTGCCCGACTTCTCCTTCATCGAACCGGACATGGCATCGGGCCACTCCGACTACCACCCGGCGTTTGGTCGATCGTTCATCGGCGGCAACGTCGACGTCGGACTGGACGCGCCCTCCGGTGTGCTCGGCGGCGAGGCCTTCTTGGAGCGGATCTTCAACGCCTACCGGTCCATGACCTCAGACACGGGGACCAACGTCTGGAACACCACGCTTCTGATTGGCTGGGATGAGCCGGGCGGCACCTACGACCACGTAGCACCCGGACCGGTCCCGCCGCCCGACCCGGCCGCGCCAGAAGGCGAGTTCGGCTTCAAGTTCGACCGTTCGGGCTACCGAGTCCCGGCGATCATCGCGTCGCCTTGGGTAGAGCCAGGTTCCGTCTACACGAGGAGTACCGCCACACCGGGCTGATTGCGACATTGCGCAAGCTGTGGAACCTGGGTGAGCCGTTTACCCAACGCGATGCGTCGGCGCGCACCTTCGACCATGTCTTCAGCCGCGGGATCGCGCGTGACCCTGAGACCTGGGCGACCTTCGAGGCCCAGCCTTTGCCTGATTGGCACATGGACCCTGAGGTTGTGGGCAAAGCCATCAGCATGCTTGGTAAGAACATCGGAGCCGGCGTCATTGAGAAGGCCAAGGAGCTAGGCGTCACGCTTCCTCCGCAAGTGACCGACCCCGCCGCCCAGCTCACGCCGGAGCTAAGGGACATCGGGTTTCACTTCTTCCCGCTATTGGACCCGGCGGTAGGCGACAGCCACTAGAACCGAGCCGCATGAGCGGCCGCCAGAAAGCTGACGCCGCCCGAACCGACGACGGCAGCTCACGCCGCCCGCTGGTAGCGGATGTGCGTCGCGAGCGGAGAGTGGAGCACCTCGACCGGCTCGAACCCGAGGGACTCGACTCCGTCGAACAGTCGCTCACCGGATCCGAGCAGAACGGGGACGACGTCGAGCGTGAGTTCGTCGATCACTCCGGCGGCGAGCGCCTGACGGACGGTCGAGGCGCCGCCCGCGATGTCGACGCCATCCTCGCCGGCGATCTCACGCGCCTGTGAGTAGGCGGCATCGAAGCCCTGCGTGACGAAGCGGAAGCTCGTGCCGCCCTCCATCTCGATCGGCTCGCGGACGTGGTGGGTGAGCACGAAGACCGGCGCGTGGTACGGGGGCTCAGAGCCCCACCATCCCTGCCAGTCCTCGGCCCACTCGCCGCGGATCGGACCGAACATGTTGCGCCCCATGACGTAGGCCCCGCGCGGTCGCATCAGCCAGCCCGCTGCCGTCGCGTCGGCGTCGTTTGCGCGCTCATCGCCGAGGTGCCAGCTGTGGAGCTCCCTGCCGCGCTTTCCAAGCGGATTTTCCAGGCTCTGGTCCTGCCCGGCGACGAAGCCGTCGAGCGAGATCGACATATGGCAGGTGGTGTGCGGCATCGGCGCGTCCTCCAAGTGGTTGCGACTTGCAAACGTCGGCACCGTCCCAAAGAAAATGCGCCCGAGTGGACTCGAACCACCACGAGCCGTGAAGCTCACAAGGCCCTCAACCTTGCGCGTCTACCAATTCCGCCACGGGCGCAGGGGGGCGAGTATAGCCCCGGGCTCGACGCGCCCACCGCCGCTCGACGCCGGCACCGCTTGCGTCCGTCCACACCCAGCGCTACAGTGCGAACACATGTTCGTTGTAGGGCGCAAACCACCCCGACAGGGAGGCACACCGAGATGGACCTGACGAAGCGCCAGCAGGAGATCTTCGACTTCATACGCAGGTACTCGGCCAAGTACGGATACCCGCCGACGGTGCGCGACATCGGCAAAGCGGTCGGCCTGGCCTCGTCGTCGACGGTGCACGCGCATCTGGCCAACCTCGAGAAGATCGGGCTGCTGCGCCGCGACCCGTCGAAGCCGCGGGCGATTGAGCTGCTCGATCGTGCCGTCGGCAACGCGGTTGACAGCGTTCGCGGAATCGTTCGCTCGGAAGGGCTGCCGCTGCTTGGCTCGGTCGCCGCAGGACAGCCGATGCTCGCGGAGGAGAACATCGAGGACTACGTCTCGGTGCCCGAAATCGCGGGCGGCACCGACGGCGAGTACCTGCTGCGGATTCGCGGCGAGTCGATGAAGGGCGCCGGCATCCTCGAAGGGGACTATGTCGTGGTTCATCCCCAGGACACCGCGCGCGATGGCGAGATCGTGGTGGCGCTGCTCGGTGAGGAGGCGACCGTCAAGCGCTTCTTCCGCGAGGCCGACCACATTCGCCTGCAGCCCGAGAACGACGCCATGGAGCCGATCCGCAGCAAGGAGGTCAAGGTGCTCGGCCGAGTTGTGGGGCTGCTCAGGAGGGTCTGAGCCTCGCCCCAGCCTGGCCGCCGCTGCCCCGCGCTTCACAGGGATGCCCACACGCGCTAGGTTGGCTGAGCAGATCAGGCAGCCGCGGAGGCGATTAGCCTTCGAGGAAAGTCCGGACATCAAAGGGCAGGGTGGTCGAGGGATCGACCCGGGGAAACCCGCGGGAAAGTGCCACAGAAACAAACCGCCTACGTCCGCCGTCCCACGTGAACGGCGGGCCGGCAAGGGTGAAATGGTGCGGTAAGAGCGCACCAGCGTCGCGGTGACGCGGCGGCTGGGCAAACCCCACTCGATGCAAGGCCAAACAGGACCGTTTGCAGGTGCCCGCCGAGGTCCAGGTAGGCCGCTCAGATGGATGGCTGCTCAACGACAGAATCCGGCTTATCGATCTGCTAAGGAAAACCCCCGCTTTGCGGGGGTTTTCTATTTGTTGGAACCAATTTGGGGCGAAAATCGCGCTGCTAAGTGGGTCGATAACCGCGCTCTCTCTCGATGGGATGCCCCGTGTTTATTGGGTTTTTCGCTTCAAGCGTGTCGAGTAGGTCGGTTATTCGACACGCTAAGGGAATTCGATAGCGCGTATCCGAGCTCGATGGCACGTCGGCTCGTGTGTGAGAAAGCTATTTTCCGGGGCAAATGCACGTCTTGGGGCGCGGGTGCAGCGACCGGCGGCGGGGGACGAGGCATCGAACGTGGCGTACGCACGTCGGGAGTACGCTCCTTGAAACGTACGCACACCGGGAGTACAATGCTTGGTATGAAGACCGCCGAGAACAAGACGCAGCGCTGGAATATGCGAGTCGCTGAGGATGTCGACGCGATCGTCCGACTGGCGGCGGAGCAGACCGACCAACCGTTGACTGACTTCGTCGTGCAAGCGGCACGGGTGGTTGCTGAGGACACTCTCGCCGACCGCCGGGTTTTTGGTCTCGATGAGAACAGCTGGAACAAGTTCGTCGAGATGCTCGATCAGCCGGCCCGACCGGTGCCCGAGCTTGCCCGGCTGCTGTCGTCTGCAAGCGTCTTCGACGAATAGCAAGTGGCTTTCGCGCGACCCGTCGCGCTAGAGGCGCGGCACAACGCCGAGAACTTCGGATGCGGAGTTCAGTCGCTGGACGACTGGCTGCGCAAACATGCTCTCCAGAGTCACCGAAGTGGCGGCTCCCGTGTGTTCGTCACGACCGAGACGGATCCCGATATAGCTGGGTACTACGCATTGGCAGCTGGTGCGGTCATGCCAAGTGATGCGACCGCGCGGCTGGCGCGGGGTCTTGCGGGTGGACAGCCATTGCCCGTTGTTCTGCTCGCACGGCTGGCTGTCGATGCTCGCCATCAGGGCGTGCATGTTGGGCGCTCGCTGCTACTCGATGCGATGACACGGGTCGTGCAAGCAGGCAAGCCGATTGGGATCCGTGCGTTGCTCGTGCACGCAATCGACGAGAACGCCCGGGCGTGGTACGCACAGTTCGGTTTTGAAAGCTCACCGACGCATCCGCTGCACCTGACCCTCTTGATGAAGGATCTCCGCGCGACACTTGAGAGTTTGTGATTGGTCGGTCGTCTTAGTCTCCAGGCGCGACGCCGAGCCTCGGGTTCACGTCGTCTACTGCGGTGCGGTAGACAGCTTGGAGGAACCGAGGCCGCGTTGGGCCTCTTTCGGGTGAGCTGCGCGAATCCAGTTCTCGGGGAGTGCTCACGGAGATAGCTGCCTTGGTGTCCGGCCAGCAAGCTCGATAGCGGCACCCTCTGGTCCGCTACAACAGCGAGCATGGGCTCATAGTCATCGGGCGTTGCGATGGACGACCGGTGCGCTGCTCAGCGAGTGCTCGGCAAACCGCTGTGCGACCTCGCGCAGCGTGTCCTGAGGATCGACCGTGACCGGGCTTCGCAGCAGCGCGTTGCCGGCCAGGGGCGCGGAGTCTGAGCCGATTTCACGCAAGAGCGCTCCGCGCGTCAGCACGCCAGCGAGTCGCCGCTGATCGTCAAGCACTGGGTAGAGCAACTGGCGTGAGTGGATCGCGACATCACACAGAGTGTCAAGCCGCTCCCGCTCGTCCACGGCGGTGAAGTCGCGGCTCATGACCTCCTCGGCGAGCAGCGCCTCGAGCGGGTCCACGGAGTACTCGCGCGTGAGGTGAAGTCCGCGCCGGGCGACCTTCTCAGTGAGTACGGACCGACGTAGGGTCAGGGCGGAGAGCGCGTATGCACTCGTCGCGGCGAGCAGCAGCGGCAGCACGAACGGCCACGCATGCGTGAGCTCCAGGGGAAACACAACCCCCCGTCAAAGGCGAGCGCATCACACCGCCGAGGACACCCGCGAGGCCGACCAGCGCCCAGAATCCCGGGGTGACACCTGGCAGCACGGTGCCCTCCAAGGCTCCGAGTGCCGCGCCGATCATGAAGACCGGTGCTAGCACCCCGCCCGAGGTGCCCGATCCGAGCGACAGCCCCCAGATCAGCGTCTTGACGAGGAGAATGCCGAGGATCAGGGACATCGTCGCGTGTCCCTGCAGCAGTTTGCGGATCACGTCATAGCCGACGCCGAGCGCACGCGGCTCGATCAGGCCGCCAACGCCGATGATCAACCCGCCGATCGCGGGCCACCACATCCAGTGAATCGACAATTTCGCGAAGCTGTCCTCGGAGAAGTACACGAGCGTCGTCGCCGTAATCGCCAATAGCCCGCCGCTGAGACCGGCAACCACACACAACAGCTCGACGCCGGCGCCGACGTGCGATCCGCCGACGCTCAGCCCGAACACGGGTCCTGCCCCGATCAGTGACCAGCGCAAAACCGTGCTGGCCCCGACCGCGGTGACGACCGGAATGAAGCTTCGCGGCCGCCACTCGAACAGAAGCAGCTCGACCGCGAGCAGCACCGATGCGAGCGGTGCGTTGAACGTCGCGGCCATCCCGCCCGCGGCGCCGGCGACGAGCAGCGTCTTGCGTTCGTCGGCGCTCGTGTGCAGGAGTTGAGCGAGGATCGACCCGACGGCGCCTCCGGTCATGATGATCGGGCCCTCGGCGCCGAACGGCCCGCCGGTGCCTATGCTCACCGCCGCCGAGATCGGCTTCAAGAGCGCGACACCTGGCTGTATGCGACTTTCGCGGGTAAGGATCGCCTCGATCGCCTCTGGCATCCCGTGGCCACGGATGCGCTCTGAGCCGAAGCGCGCCAGCAACCCGACCACCAGTCCTCCGGCGACGGGCGCGAGCAAGATCACCAGCGGAGAGTGATGGCCGGCGTCGGGTGCCACGAGCGACGTGCGCACGCGCCCGTAGAAAACGAGGTTCGTGATCAGGCCGATCAGGCGCAGCAGCGCGAGCGCGCAGACCGCGCTCGCCGCGCCGAGCGGTACCGAGAACGCACACAACCGCAGCACTCCTGCGCCCAGCGTGAAGTCGCCCAGATGCGAGACGCGCTCGCGCGCGCTCACCGCACGTCCGCCGTCACATCAGGAACTCCTGCGGCGGGTGGATCACGCGTCGCGGCAATCGCCTGCCAGAGCGCCTGCATTGCCGGTGCAAGCTCCGCGATCTCTCGAAGGTGCACCAGCGCCAGACCTCCGAGCGCCTTGCTGCCTCGAGCAGTAAGCCGAACCCGCACGATCGAATGGCGATCCGGATCGCGCTGGCGTGTAACGAGACCGGCGCTCTGCGCGCGATCCACAAGGCCGACGACGCTGTGGTGACGCAACACGAGCACCTGAGAGAGCTCGCCGATAGTAGGTCCTCGGTGCGCATTGCTGCCTCGCACCGCGAGCAGGAGCTGGTGCTGGGCCGGAGTCAAACCATGCTCCACCGCTTGCTCCTCACTCCAACGCAGGAACTGACGCAAGCCGGTGCGCAAGCGCAGAAGCTGCTCGTACTGCTCGTCGGTCAGCTCATCATGCACGGAACAAATATATCGTTATGCGATATCGGAGTGCGACCTGTCGGAGGTGTCCCGCGCAAGCCCGGCTTCTCTATGTTCGAGACATTGGCTCACACTGAGCGCAGCCGACTCCCGCCGATCCAGACGCCCCGGGCACGGATCGCTCCGAGGCGCGGTCTACTGGTCCTCGTCGTCTGCCTGGCGTTGATCCCAGCCAGCGCGCAGGCCGCCACCACCCACGTCGACGGTATCTCCGATCAGAGCCTCCCGGCATGGAACGGCTCCTTCGCCGACAGCTCGTTCGCGAGCTTCTTTCGCACGAGCTGGGTTGGGCAGATCGCTTTCGCACGCTACGTCGTGCAGTGGAACACGATGGCTGAAGCGAGCAGCGGTGCGAACCCGGATGGTGACTACCGGGAACGCTTCGAAGCGTGGCTCGAGGACGTTCGCGCTCTCGGCCTGACGCCGGTGCTCGCGCTGACCAGTTACAACGGCGTCTATCCGAGCGCGGCGGGCGAATATCAGCGCGAGCTCGAACAGCTGCTGACGCAGGCGGACGGCCTGCAGGCGCCGGTCGCCTACGTCGAGGCGTGGAACGAGCCGAACAACCAGGGCAACGAGCCGGCGGCGACAGCCGGCGAGATCGCGGACTGGGCCGATGCTGTCTGCGATCAGCGAGCGTGCCAGCTGATTGCAGGCGATTTCGAAGATGCTCCGTCGCTGCCGAGCTACGAGCATGAATACATCGGTGCCCTGTCGTTCTCGCCGAGGATCTGGGGCATACACCCGTACCGGTCCGTGAAGGCCCACAGCGACGTCCCGGTTCTGCGTTTCGAGCAAGCGTTGCCAGACCACGGGGCCGACACGCAACTGTGGTTCACCGAGATCGGCGCCTACTACTGCCTGAACGGTCAAGTGCTCGGCGAAGCCGAACAGGCCTCCGATGCCTCCTACCTCGTCAACGACCTGATCCCGGCGACCGCGCCGACGCACGTCTTCTACTACGGCTTTATGGCCGGTGGCGAGGAAGAAGTGCCGTGCGCCGCGCGAGGCGCGTCCGACAGCGAGCTGTATCGCGCCCCCGGTCAGCCACGCACAGCAGCGGGCGTAGTCTTCGCAGGCCCCGACCGAGCGCTCGAGCTCGAAGCGAGTCTCGCCAGCGGACTACAGCCGTTCGACTAGCGCTCAGGCGCGCAGATGGGGGTACTCCTCTGTCACGAGGTTGCGGTAGCGCTCGTGTATCGGCTTGGTGATCGAGATCAACTCGAGCGCTGCTTTGAGATCGCCACTGGTCCTGACGCGCCGTCGCGCGATTGCGTAGGCGAAGTTTTCGCGGCCCTGGAAGAGCCGGTTGGCTGTCTTTGAGGACATCGTCATCCGTACCTTGGGGGCCCAGCCGACGTCGTCTTTCCACTCCCACGCGAGGTTCGAATGCTCCTCCGGTCGGCCCGAGCGCACGTTCAAGATCAGGTCGACGTCGTCGAAGTCGAAGCGGCGCGGTACGTCTGCGTCGCGCAGCTTCGGGCCGATCTCCGGATCATCGTTCATGATCCGGAACAGCCGATCGATCACGTCGTGGAACTCTTGAGGCGATGCAAATGGACTTGCCATCTTCTGCCTGTTTATACCCGCCCAGCGGCCGGTAAGCGCTCGTGAGCGGCGTCAGAGGTGCAGCTGTTCGCGCGCGCTGTCCACGAGCGTGCCGCCGCGCTTGAGCCCGTCCAGCGCCACCGTCATCGCGTCGAGCTCGCAGTCGACCTTCGCGGGCCACGGCTTCTGCGGGTGGTCGTCGAGCGTCTTCAGCCCGTTTCCGGTGATGATCGCGACGACCACGTCATCCGGCGCGAAGCGGCCGGTGGCGGCGAGTTTCTCGAGCACCGCGACCGTCGTGCCGCCGGCCGGCTCGGTCAGCAGGCCCTCGGTCGCTGCCAGCAGGTCGATGCCCGCGAAGATTTCGGGATCGCTGGCGAAGCCACCGGTGCCGCCGCGTTTGAGCACCGCGTCGATCACCAGGTATCCGTCGCCGGGGTTGCCGATGGCAAGCGAATGCGCCGCCGTCTCGGGTGTCACGGCGTGGATCTCCGCCTCCTCGGCGACGATCGCGGTGGCGATCGGGTTGCAGCCGCTCGGCTGCGCGATGTGGATGCGGGTCGCCTCGGTCTCGGCGAGCTCCAGCAGCTGCAGCTCGAGCAGGCCCTTGTGCAGACGCGATGACAGCGTGCCGCCGGCGGCCGCGGTGACGATGTGGTCGGGGGCCTGCCACTCGAGCTGCTCGACGATCTCAAACGCCGCCGTCTTCGCGCCCTCGGCGTAGAACGGTCGCAGCGTGATGTTGGCGAAGTCCATGCCAGTGCTTTCCGCCAGTTCGCGGCAGCGCTTGTTCGCTTCGTCGTAGTTGCCCTCGACCTGGCACACCTTCGCGCCGAGCGCCATGCACGCGCGCGCCTTCGTGTCCTCGAGTCGGTTGGGGTAGAAGACGTAGGCGTCGACTCCGGCCTTGGCCGCCAGCGAGGCGACCGCCGTGCCGACGTTGCCGGTCGACACGCACCCGATCTCGGTGCCGCCGCGCTCCAGCAGCCGTGCGACCGACATCGAGACGACCCGATCCTTGTAGGAGAGGCTTGGCCGGTTGCTCGAGTCGTCCTTCAGATACAGGTTGCTGAGACCGAGCTCGGCGCCGAGTCGGTCTGCACGGATCAATGGCGTGTAGCCAGAGTGGCGTCCGACGCGGGCCTGCGCGGAGGCGTCGACGATCGGCAGCAGCTCCTCGAAGTGCCAGATGTTCTGTGGGCGCTCGGCGCTCGGGACCTCGCTGAAGTGGTGTGCGGCGAGCTCGTAGTCGTAGACGACGTCGAGACCCTTGCCGCAGTCCGGACAGGCGAAGATCGCATCCTCCAGCGGATAGCTGTGGTCACAGCGGTGGCAGACGAGTGCGGTCGCGCAAGAACGTGTCCGCTGCCGCGCCTGCGTCGGGCTTTGTGCGGTGTGTGTGCTCATGCGTGCACCGGCAACGATACGCCCGGCCACGGCGTCTGTGCAGCGCGCGCATCGTGACCCAACGCGATCCACAGCTCCTCGCCGAGGTGCGGCGCCAGCGGCCCGAGCACCTGGGCGAGCAAGCTCAGCGCATCGACGAGCGCGTCGAGGTTGGCGGCGCTGAGCTCGCCCTCGCGCGCGAGCACCCGTTTCTCGAAGTCCTTGATGCGGTCGAAAAGACGCATCACGTTGCGTACGGCGCTGTGCATTTCAAGGCTCTCCATGTCCTTGGTGATACGCCCCACGCCAGCCTCGCACCACTGCGACAGTTTCAGGCGCAGGTGCTCGGTGTTGTCTCTGATCGGCTCCTCGCCCGCCGCCGCCGCGAGCGCGTCGGGCGACGGCTGCGTCTCGGCCTGCGCGGCTGCCTGGCGCGCGATCGTCGTGTGCGAGTACTCCCACACCTGCGTCAGGAACCTGCTGCAACGCAGCACCGCCGAGTCGCTCCAGTTCAGCGACTTCTGAGGGCTCGCCGCATACAGCACGGCCAACCTCACGGTGTCGGCGCCGTAGCGCGCGACCAGCTCGTCGGGGTCGACCACGTTGCCCAGATGCTTGCTCATCTTGCGCCCGTCCGCCGTGACCATCTCGTGAAACAGGCAGCCGGCGAACGGCTCGCCCTCCGTGAGGAACGCGAGTGGGCCGAGATCGCGCAGTGCCTTCGTGATGATGCGCTGGTCGAACACGAAGTTGCCGCTGTCGGAGCCCGCGACCAGGCGCTCGGAGGGGAGCCATTGGCGCAGATCGGCCAGCGCGAATATCTCCTCGAGTGACTCCTCGCGCTCGGCCGGCGGGACGGTCGCCGGGACCCACAGCCACAGCGCGTCGAAGTGGCAGTCGAGCGTGTCCGTCTCGCGCCGTGCCGGACCCTCGCAGGAGGGACAGCTCGTCTGCACGAACTGCTCGAGCTCCGCGAGGGGGTTGCCGGTGCCGGTCGGGCGCAGGTCCAGCGGCAGCAGCACCGGCAGCTGCTCGCGCGGCACCGGCACGGTGCCGCACTGCTCGCAGTAGACGATCGGAATCGGCGTGCCCCATGAGCGCTGGCGCGAGATCGTGAAGTCGTACGCGCGGTAGCGCACCGCCGCACGCGCGCCGAGGAGGGCAGGCACGCCCTCGTCGCGGCCAGCGCCGTTCGTCGCGGGCGCCTCGCTCGTCTCGGACTCGGCTGGGGCCTCGGGCAGATCGAAGCCGAGTCGCCGCGCGATCACCTCATCGGTGCGGTCGCGCAAGGGGATCCCGAGGACGACGGTCGGTCCGAAGCGCGAGTCGACCAGCGGCGAGACCAGCAGCGGCAGCCTCGAGCCGTCGGCGAGGTTGAGCACGCGCCCGGTGTCGATCACCGGGATCGTCTCCGCCTCGCGAGAGCTGCGCTCCCAGCCGCCAGATCGCAGCTGCTCGAGCTGCTCGTTGACGTGAGGTGCCAACGCCCACGCGTCCGCCTCGGGGTGGCGCGGTGACATCAGCACGAAGCGTGCGTCCGCGAGCGCATCCGCGTGCGGGGTGAAGACGGTCAACTGCTCGCCGTCCGGACTGTGCAGGTCGAGCTCGACGCCGTCGACGCGGCCGAGGACGATCTCCTGGGAGGCCAGTGCGACGTCGTCCCATTTCTCGCCGCCGGCGAGCTCAGCGAGGCGCCGATCGTTCTCCTCTGTGTACGCGCTGATTCGCAGGAACCACTGCGGCAGCTGGATCAGGCGCACCGGCCCGTGACAGCGCCAGCAGGTGCCGCCCGCCTCGACCTGGATCGACGCGAGCGTCGTGTGGCAGGTGTCGCACCAGTCGACGTTGGCAGTGCCGCGATAGATCAGGTCGGCCTCGAGCAGCGTCAGGAACAGCCACTGCGACCAGCGGTACATGATCGGGTCAGAGCTCAGGAACGAGCGCTCCCAGTCGAAGGAGAAGCCCAACCGCTGCAGCTGACCGGTCATATGCGCGGCGCAGCGGCTCACCCACTCGCTCGGCGGCTCGCCGCCGGCGATCGCGCCGAGCTCCGCGGGCAGGCCGAACGCGTCGAATCCGAACGCGAACAGCACCGCGTCGCCGCGTGCACGGCGGAAGCGCGCGTAGGCGTCGCCGATCGAGTAGCTGCGCACGTGCCCGATGTGGATGTTGCCGGAGGTGAACGGCGCCGAGGGCTTGATGTAGATCGCTGTCTGCTCGTCGATCACCGGCGGCGTCTTGAACGCGCCGCGCTCGTGCCACGCCGCCTGGCGACGGGTCTCGATCGCATCCGGCTCATAGCGTGTGTGGATACCGTCGCTCATGTCATTCGAGCATATCCAAGGGCATCAGCGCCAGGGAGCCGATTGCTATGCTCAGCGACACTTGAGTCGCCTCGCCCACACGCCCCTGAAGGTGCCCGGTCGGAGCCCCTCCGGCGCCAGCGGGCGCGGGGTGAAGTGGCCCGTTTGCAACGACGGGGTGTCCGCCAGGAATGCGAGGATGCAGCGATGGAGATAGAGATTGGACGCGGCAAGAAGGGCCGTCGAGCGTACGGCTTCGACGACATCGCGATCGTGCCCTCGCGGCGCACGCGCGACCCCGATGACATTGACATCTCCTGGAAGCTGGGGCCGTACCAGTTCGAGCTGCCGATGCTCGCCTCGGCGATGGACGGCGTCGTCTCGCCGGAAAGCGCCGGCATCATCGGTCGCCTCGGTGGCCTCGCCGTGCTCAACCTCGAGGGCATCTTCACGCGCTATGAGGACGCCGAGGAGCAGCTCGAGCGGATCGCGTTGCTGCCGAAGGATCTCGCCACGCGCGAGATGCAGGAGATCTATCGCGAGCCCGTCAAGCCGGAGCTGATCGCGCAGCGGATTCAGGAGATCAAGGAGCAGAAAGTCGTCGTTGCCGCCTCGCTCACGCCGCAACGCGTGCTCGACTACCACGAGATCGCGATGGACGCAGGACTCGACGTGCTCGTGATCCAGGGGACCGTTGTCTCCGGCGAACACGTCTCGACGGTCTCCGAGCCGCTGAACCTGAAGGAGTTCATCCCGAGCCTGGAAGTGCCCGTGGTGGTCGGCGGTTGCGCGTCCTACCACACCGGTCTGCACCTGATGCGTACCGGCGCGGCCGGCGTGCTCGTCGGCGTCGGGCCGGGGGCCGCGTGCACGACACGCGGCGTGCTCGGCATCGGTGTGCCGCAGGCGACGGCGATCGCCGACGTGGCGCACGCGCGCTCGACGCACATGCTCGAGACGGGCGAGTACTGCCAGGTGATCGCCGACGGCGGCATGCGCAACGGCGGCGATGTCTCCAAGGCGATCGCGCTGGGCGCCGATGCGGTGATGATCGGCTCGCCGCTAGCCCGCGCATATGAGGCTCCGGGCCGTGGCTTTCACTGGGGGATGGCGACCTTCCACCCGAGCCTGCCGCGTGGAGCGCGCGTGGCAACCACCCAGAACGGGACACTCGAGGAGATCCTCGTGGGCCCGGCGCGTGAGAACGACGGCACGTTCAATCTGTTCGGCGGTCTGCGCACCTCGATGGCGACCTGTGGCCACAAGGACCTTGCCGAGTTCAACCGCGCGGAGGTCGTCGTGGCGCCGTCCCTGCAGACCGAGGGCAAGGCGCTGCAGCGCGACCAAGGTGTCGGCATGGGCGCGACCAACGGGAAGGTAGCCGCCCTCGTCGATGACTGAGCCGTCAGGGCCGTCCCCGACTTCGCTTGGCGGCGTCCTCGATAGCTCGCGTGAAGAGGACGCCACGCTCACCGCGTCCTTGCCGGCCCCGTCGGCAGCGCCCGTGACGGAGCCTGCAGACAATCCGTCGGCGCGCGCCGCGTTGAAGTCGCCGACGAAGACCGATGAGATCGTCGTGCTCGACTACGGCGGGCAGTACTCGCAGCTGATCGCCCGGCGCGTCCGCGACTGCGGTGTCTTCAGCGAGCTGCTGCCGCATCACGTCTCACTGGAGGAGATCGCCGCGCGCAAACCGCGCGGGATCATCCTCTCGGGCGGACCGGCGTCGGTGTATGCCGACGGCGCGCCGCCGCTCGATCTCGGCCTGCTGGAGCTCGGCGTGCCGGTGATGGGCATCTGTTACGGCATGCAGCTGCTCGTGCACACGCTCGGCGGGCGCGTCGAGCAGGCCGAGGTCGGGGAGTTCGGCCGCTCCGACCTGCACGTCTCGCAGGCGGGGGTGCTGCTCGCCGGGCTGCCGCGCGAGCAGACCTGCTGGATGTCACACCGCGACACCGTGTACGAGGCCCCGGCCGGCTTCACCGCGCTCGCGTCCTCGAGCAGCTCGCCGGTGGCCGCCGTCGAGTCAACCGAGCGCGGCATCTACGGCATCCAGTTCCACCCAGAGGTCGTCCACACCCCCTACGGGCAGGAGATCCTGACACGCTTCCTGACGGAGGTCTGCGGGTGCGAGCTGACGTGGTCGCCGGCGTCGATCGTCGAGGAACAGGTTCGCCGGATCCGTGAGCAGGTGGGGGAGGGCAGCGTGATCTGCGGCCTCTCCGGCGGTGTCGACTCATCCGTGGCCGCACTGCTCGTGCACCGCGCCGTCGGCGAGCAGCTGACGTGCGTGTTCGTCGACCACGGGCTGATGCGCAAGGAAGAGGGCGACCAGGTGGTCAAAACCTTTCGCGACACCTTTAAGGTGCCGCTCGTCGCGGTCGACGCCGAGACACGCTTCCTCGAGAAGCTCAAAGGCGTCAGCGACCCCGAGGCGAAGCGCAAGGCGATCGGCGCCGAGTTCATCCGCGTGTTCGAGGAGGAGGCCGAAAAGCTCGCCGACACCAGCGGCGGCGACCTCGACTCCGCCCGCCCCGCTCGCTTCCTCGTACAGGGGACGCTCTACTCGGACGTGATCGAGTCCGGTGGCGGCACGGGCGCGGCGACGATCAAGTCCCATCACAACGTCGGCGGACTACCCGATGACCTGCAGTTCGAGCTCGTCGAGCCGCTGCGCGCGCTGTTCAAGGACGAGGTCCGCGCCGTCGGCGCCGAGCTCGGCCTACCGGAGCGGCTCGTCTGGCGCCAGCCCTTCCCGGGGCCGGGACTCGCGATCCGTATCGTCGGCGGTGAAGCCACCAAGGAGCGCCTCGACGTGCTGCGCGAGGCGGACCACATCCTCCAAGAGGAGATCCGCAAGGCCGGCCTCTACAGGGAGCTGTGGCAGTCCTTCTGTGTGCTTCCCGACGTGCGCACAGTCGGCGTCCAGGGCGATGAACGCACCTACGGCTACGTCGTCGTCGTGCGCGCGGTGACCAGTGACGATGCGATGACCGCAGACTGGGCGCGCCTGCCCTACGACCTGCTGGAGACCGTCGCCTCACGCATGATCAACGAGCTGCGCGAGGTCAACCGCGTGGTGCTCGACATCACGAGTAAGCCGCCCGGCACGATCGAGTGGGAGTAACCCGGATGACCGCCTCGACGCCCCTCGCGCCGGAGCGACCTCGACTCCGCCTGCCGGGCCTACTTGGCCTATAGTGTTCGACTCCGCCGCGCTGATGCGTGGCCTTTTTCACGCCATGGCCCCCTCCGCAAAGACCTACGTAGCGAAGCCGACCGACCGCGAGCGCAACTGGCTGCTGGTTGACGCCAACGGCAAGACGCTCGGGCGTTTGGCGACGCAGATCGCGGACGTGCTGCGCGGTAAGCGCAAGCCCGAGTACACGCCGCACATCGACACGGGCGACTTCGTGGTGGTGGTCAACGCGGAGAAGATCCACGTCACCGGCAACAAGCGCAAGGACAAGCGCTACTACCGCCACTCCGGCTACCCCGGCGGCCTGCGCTCGCGCACGTTCGAGGAGATGCTCGCGAAGCGCCCTGAGGACATCATCAGGCTGGCCGTCAAGGGCATGATGCCCCGCAATCGCCTCGCCCGCAAGCAGATCACGAAGCTGAAGATCTACGCCGGGCCCGAGCATCCGCACGTGGCGCAGAAACCGCAACCCCTGGAGATCGAGGCCTGATGGCAGACGCCGAGCAACCCGACAGCGCCGAGGAGGTCCAGCCGGACGCCGCGGCGGCGACGCCCGACACGCAGACGCCCGCGGCAGCGAGCGAGGAATCCACAGAGCACCCGCAGGCACAGGCCGCGGACGCGCCAGCCGAGTCGCCGCAGGCCGCGACGCCCGCCGAGGCTGAGGACAAAGACGCGCAGGAGGACGAGGAGGAGGAGGCGGCGCCGCGCGAGAAACCCGCCGTGCCGGGTGCTCACCTCGAGGTTGACATCGTGCCCGAGGGCGTCGACCCGTTGGGTCGCAGCGAGGGCTACGAGGACACCTACGCGGTCGATCCGTACGCCGCCGAGGACGACGGCGAGGAGTCACCGAGCGAGGAGGACGAGAGCGAGGAGGTGCTCAGCGAGCCGATCGCGACCGCCGCCATCGACCTCGCCTCCGGCGCCCGCTACCGCGCCACCGGCAAGCGCAAGTCGGCGATCGCGCGCGTGACGCTGCGTCCCGGCAGCGGCAGCTATCTCGTCAACGGGCGTACGCTCGAGGAGCACTTCCCGCGCTTGACGCTGCAGCGCAACATCCGCCAGCCGCTGGAGACCGTCGGCTTCCAGGACCGCATGGACGTCGTCGCGCGCCTGCACGGCGGCGGCATCTCAGCGCAGGCCGGCGCGCTGCGCCACGGCGTCTCGCGCGCGCTGCTGGAGGCGGACCCGAACCTGCGCGGTGAGCTCAAGCGCAGAGGCTTCCTGACGCGCGACTCGCGCGCCAAGGAGCGCAAGAAGGCAGGCCTCAAGAAGGCGCGCAAGCGTCCGCAGTTCTCCAAGCGCTAGCGCGCGGAGCGCTTCGTGCCCCGCCCATCGGTATGACGCGCAAGCTGTTCGGAACCGACGGCGTTCGCGGCGTCGCCGGTGAGTTCCTGACCGCGGAGCTTGCGCTCGCGCTCGGGCGCGCAGCGACCCGTAACACCGGCGTGGAACGCCCGCAGGTGCTGGTCGTGCGCGACACGCGCGAGTCCGGCGAGATGTTGCAGGCGGCGCTCGCAGCGGGGATCAGCGCGGCCGGCGGTGACGCGCTGCTGGGGGGCGTGCTGCCGACGCCGGCTGCGCCGTTGCTCGTCGGCCGCTACGGCTTCGACCTCGCTGTCGTGCTGTCCGCCTCGCACAATCCGTATCGCGACAACGGGATCAAGTTCTTCGCCGGCGACGGCTACAAGCTCTCCGACGAGTCCGAGCTGGCGATCGAGCGCGAGCTGGAGTCGCTCGCGGACGCCGGCGGCGGCGCGCCGGCGATCGGGCGGATCCGCGAGCTGCGCGGTGCGCCCGAGGACTACCTGCGCGAGCTGCACACGCGCTTTCGCCAGCTCGACCTTCACGGCGTCGACGTCCTGCTGGACTGCGCCAACGGCGCGACCTACCAGGTCGCGCCGGAGATCTTCCGCCGGCTCGGCGCACGCGTCTCGGTGATCGCAGACACGCCCGATGGGCGCAACATCAACGACGGCTGCGGCTCGACGCACATCGAGGAGCTGGCGCGCGCGGTGCTCGCCGGTGGGCACGCGCTCGGGTTTGCGTTCGATGGAGACGGCGACCGCGTGCTGGCGGCGGATCGTCGCGGGGTGGTCGTCGACGGCGACGAGCTGCTGGCGCTGGCGACGCTGCATCTGCGCGAGGCCGGGCGCCTGAACGGCGACGGCGTCGCCGTCACGGTCATGACCAACTATGGCTTTCACTCAGCGATGGAGCGCGCCGGTGTGCTCGTCGCCACCACCCAGGTCGGCGACCGCTACGTGCTCGAGGAATTGCGTGCCCGGGACTGGACGCTCGGCGGTGAGCAATCCGGTCACATCATCGAGATGGGCTTCAACCGCACCGGCGACGGCATCGCCAGCGCGCTGCTGACGCTCGAGGCGCTTGCCGGCAGGGATCTCAGCGAGCGCGACGCGATGTCAAAGCTGCCTCAGCGTCTGGTCAACGTCCGCGTGCGCGACCGCGGCGCGCTCGCCAATGCGCACGAGCTCGAGGAGGCCGTGCGCGCAGCCGAGCTGGAGCTGCGCGGACGCGGGCGCGTGCTCGTACGCGCCAGCGGCACCGAGCCGCTGGTGCGGGTGATGGTCGAGGCGCCGACCGACGACGAGGCCGACCAGGTGTGCGGACGCCTGGTCGCGCTGGTCGAGCGCGACCTCGCATAGAACGCCAGCCGCCTGCCGGCGCCCGCCAGTGCCGCTGGTATCTTCGAGCGCGTGTGCGGCATCGTTGGCTACGTCGGCTCCCGTCCTGCCCAGGCACTGCTGCTCGCGGGCCTCAGCAAGCTCGAGTACCGCGGTTATGACTCGGCTGGGATCTCGCTGATCGCCGACGAGCGGATCGAGGCCGTGCGCGCGGTCGGCAACCTCGACGCGCTGCGCGCCAAGCTCGAACATCGAGGACGGGCGACGCATGAGGGCGGGCTCGCCACAGCCGTGCTCGTCGAGCCGCGCGCACCGGCACACACCGGGATCGGCCACACGCGATGGGCGACGCACGGCCGCGTGAGCGAGGAGAACGCCCATCCGCACTACGACAGTGGCGACCGTGTCCACGTCGTCGTCAACGGGATCGTCGAGAACTACATCAAGCTCAAGCAGCGCCTGATCGCCACCGGCAGCGTGTTCACGTCCGAGACCGACGCGGAGGTGATCGCGCACCTGATCGCCGAGTGCTACGCCGGCGACCTCGTCGAGGCGGTCCGCGCCGCGTACGCCCGGCTCGAGGGTCACTACGCCTTCGTCGCGATGAGCCTCGACGAGCCCGAGCTGCTCGTGGGCGCCCGCAAGGAGTGTCCGTTGGTGATCGGTCGCGGCGACGGCGAGCAGTTCGTGGCCTCGGCGGTGCCGGCGTTCCTGGCGCAGACGCGGCGCGCGCAGTACCTCGAGAACGGCGAGATCGTCGCGCTGCGCCCCGATGGCGTGCAGATCACGACCGCCGCCGGCGAGCCGGTCGAGCGCGCGGTCGAAACGATCGACTGGGATCAGGAAACCGCCGAGAAGGGCGGCTACGAGACGTTCATGCTGAAGGAGATCCACGAACAGGCCGACGCCGTCGCGGAGACGATCGCCGACCGCACCGCCCGCGGCGACGGCGTCGACCTCGACGAGCCCGGCGCGCTGGACGAGGCGATCCTCGCGGGCGTGCAGCGGATCGTCGTCGTCGCCTGCGGCACTGCCTACCACGCCGGCTTGATCGGCCGCTACGCGATCGAAGAGTGGGCGCGGCTGCCGGTCGAGCTCGACATCGCCTCGGAGTACCGCTACCGCAACGCGGTAGTCGGGCCAGGCGATCTCGTGATCGGGATCTCGCAGTCCGGCGAGACCGCGGACACGCTCGAGGCGATGCGTCTCGCGCGTGCGCGCGGAGCAACGGTGCTTGCGATCACGAACACCGTCGGCTCACAGGCCACGCGCGAGGCCGACGGCGTCCTCTACACGCGGGCGGGTCTCGAGATCGGCGTCGCCGCGACCAAGACGTTCGTGTGTCAGGTCGCCGTCATGTATCTGCTCGGTCTGCGCCTGGGGGAGCTGCGTGGCACGCTCGCGCCGGCGCGCCTCGCCGAGCTCGTGTCCGAGCTCAAGCGGCTGCCGCACTGCATCGACGAGCTGATCGGCGGCTGCGAAGAGCACACGCGCGAGGTCGCCAAGACGTGCGGCGACGCCGAGTTCTTCCTGTACATCGGCCGCCACATCGGTCTCCCCGTCGCGCTCGAGGGTGCGCTCAAGCTCAAGGAGATCTCCTACATCTCGACCGACGCATACGCCGCCGGCGAGATGAAGCACGGGCCGATCGCGCTACTCGACGAGGCCACGCCGGTTGTCTGCGTCGCCACGCGCTCGCCGGTGCTCGAGAAGCTCATCTCCAACATCCAGGAGGCGCGCGCCCGCGGCGCGCGCGTGATCGCGATCACCACCGCCGGCGACGACGCCGTCGAAGCTCATGCCGAGGCGACGATCGCGGTGCCGGTGACCGACTGGATGCTGCAGCCGATTCTCGCCGTGATCCCGCTGCAGCTGCTCGCCTACGAGATCGCACGCGGCCGTGGTCTGAATGTCGACCAGCCGCGCAACCTCGCGAAGACGGTGACGGTCGAGTAGCTCTCAGTCGGGGGACCATCTAGCATCGCCGGTGGTGAACTCGCTACCTGCCTGGCTCGTGCCGCTGCCCGACGCCGAGACGATGCGCGCGATCGACCGCTGGGCGATCGACGAGCAGGGGGTTGCGAGCCTCGAGCTGATGGAGCGCGCGGGCGCCGGCGTCGCACGCGCACTCGAGCGCCTCGCCCCGGACGGTCCCGTAACGGTCGTTTGCGGTAAGGGCAACAACGGCGGCGATGGCCTCGTCGCGGCGCGCCTGCTGCGCGAGTCCTCGCGGCCGGTCACGGTGGTGTGCGTCGCGGCGCCGACAGAGCTGACGGGCGACGCCCGCGCGAACCTCGAACGTCTCCCCGGTCCGCCGCCGCTGCGCCTCGACGCCAGCCCGTGGACCGCTCCCGACGGCGAGCAGGAGCCGCCGCAGGCCGCGCCAGAGCTGTTCAACGCGGACGTCAGCCTCGTCGACGCGCTGCTCGGCACGGGCTTCCAGGGCGAGCCCCGCGGCGCCGTCGCGACCGCGATCGCCGCGATCAACGCCGCCGCTGCGCTCGTCGTCAGCGTCGACGTGCCGAGCGGGGTCGACGCGACGACCGGCGTCGTCCGCGGCGACGCCGTGTCTGCGTCGGTGACCGTCAGCTTCCACGCCGCCAAGCCGGGGCTCTGGATCAACCCCGGCAAGGCGCACGCCGGCGAGGTGCAGGTGCTCGACATCGGCATCCCTCGCGGCGCCCCCGGCGGGGCGACGATCGGGCTGATCGATCCGAGCGTGCTCGAGCAGCTGCCGCGCAGAGACGCGCGGGGGACGAAGTTCACGTCTGGCCACGTGCTCGTCGTGGGCGGCTCACGCGGCCTCACCGGCGCGCCGCAGATGGCGGCGAAGGCGAGCATGCGCGCCGGCGCCGGGTATGTGACGGCGTGCGTGCCGGCGGCTTTGCAGGAGCTGATCGCCGGTGCTGGAACTCCGGAGGTGATGACGCGGGGTCTGCCCGACGACGACGGCGCCCTGACCGCGCAGGCGGTCGCCGGCGTGCTCGAGGCGAGCGGCCGCGGCGGTTCGCTGGCATTGGGTCCGGGGCTTGGGCGCACCGACGGTGCGTTCGCGTGCGCACGCGCGCTCGCCCGCGAAGCCGACGTCGCGATGGTGCTCGACGCGGACGGCCTGAACGCACATGCCGGACGGCTCGCAGACCTACGGGGAAGGACCGCGGCGACGGTGCTGACGCCGCACGCCGGCGAGCTCGGGCGGCTGCTCGAGCTCGACAGCTCCGAGATCGAGCGCGAACGTCTGCGTCACGTCACCGCGGCGGCCGAACAGGCCGACACGGTCGTCTTGCTGAAGGGCGACGACACGCTGGTCGCCGCGCCGGATGGGATCGTGGCCGTGAGCCCGGGCGCCAGCCCCGCGCTCGCGACAGCCGGCACCGGCGATGTCCTCACGGGCGTGATCGCGGCGCTGCTGGCCCAGGGCCTGGAAGCGTTCGCCGCGGCAGCCGCCGGAGTGTGGCTGCATGCCGAGGCCGGCAGGGAGGCAGCGCGCAGAGTCGGCGCGGCGGAGGGCGTGATCGCCTCCGACGTGATCGCGGCGCTGCCGGCGGCGCGCTCGCGCGCAAGCCGCGCACGAATGCGCGACACGCGCCAGGCGCGGCTGCGAAGCGGCGGCGCTCAGCAGCAGCGGGGCAGGGCGCGCGGCAATGGCTGAGCAGTCATCACAACTCGGTCCGCGCGAGCGACACGCCACTGGCCTGCGCAGAGCGCAGGCCAGCATCAACGTCGCCGCGATCGCGCGCAACTGCGCGCGCCTGCGCACACAGCTGCACGCCGGGACAGCGCTCTGCGCGGTCGTCAAGGCCGACGGCTACGGCCACGGCGCGGTGCAGAGCGCCCGCGCCGCGCTCGCCGGCGGCGCCGCCTGGCTTGGCGTTGCCGACGCTCGCGAGGCGCGCGAGCTGCGCGAGGCGGGCCTGCGCGACGTGCGGGTGCTCGTGATGGGCCCGCTCAGCCTGCCGGAGTTGAGCGAGGCGCTCGCCGCCGACGCAGATGTGGTCGTGTGGAGCGAGAGCTACCTGCGGGCCGTCGCGGCGGCCGGCGGCGGACGTGTGCACGTCAAGTTCGACTCGGGCATGGGCCGCCTCGGCACACGCGACCCGGCCGAGGCCTCACGTGTGGCCGCGGCGGCGGCGCAGATGCCCGACGTCACCCTCGCCGGCGTGATGACGCACTTCGCCACCGCCGACGAGCTCAAGGACGACGGCTTCTTCGCCGGCCAGCTGAGCGTGTTCACGCGCTGGGCGCGCACGGTGAAGGACGAGCATCCCGAGATCGTCGTCCACGCAGCCAACAGCGCCGCGACGATGCGCGAGCCGGAGGCGCAGTTCGACATGGTTCGCTGCGGAATCGCGATCTACGGCATGGATCCGTTCGGTCGCGACCCCGCCGCGCGCGCGCTCGAGCCCGCGCTCGAGCTCAGCTCCTACGTCGCCGAGGTGAAGCTGTGCCCTGCCGGGGAGAGCGCCGGCTATGGACGTCAGTTCGTCGCCGAGGAGGACACCTACATCGGCGTGCTGCCGATCGGCTACGGCGACGGCTGGCGGCGCGGACTGTCGAACAACGCCGACGTGCTGATCGGCGGTCACCGCTATCCGCTGGTCGGCACGGTCAGCATGGACAGCATCACCGTCGATCTCGGTCCGGACGGGGATCCGGAGCAGCTTCGCGGTGAGCGCGCGGTCCTGATCGGCATCCAGGGCAGCGAGCGCATCACCGCAGAGGAGGTCGCGCGGCGGCTCGACACGATCAACTACGAGATCAGCTGTGCGCTCACGCCGCGCGTCACGCGCGTCTACCACCGTGACGGCACCGCGATCGAGGGTTCCAGCACGCAGGAGCGATCTCGGACGGCGGACGCCGAGCTGGGATGAGCGCCGGCCTCGACGTGGCTCGCGAGGCGCTGGCGGGCACGCGGAGCTGGCTGGTCGGCGGCGCCACGCGCGACCGCCTGCTGGGGAGGCCGACGGCGGACGTAGACGTGGTCGTGGACGGCGACCCCGCCGTAGCTGCGCGAGCGATCGCACGCGCAGCGCGCGGCGCTGCGTGCTTCGCGCTCTCACAGGAGTTCGGCTCGTGGCGGGTTGTCGCACGTGAGCACGCATGGCAGGTCGATGTCGAGCCGCTGCGCGGTGAGACGATCGAGACTGACCTGGAGCTGCGCGACTTCACCGTCAACGCGATCGCCGAGCCGATCGAGGGTGGAGCGCTGATCGACCCGCTCGGCGGCGCGGCCGATCTGCGCGCGCGCCGGCTGCGGGTCGCCGGTTCTAGCGCCTTCAGCGACGACCCGCTGCGCGTGCTGCGGCTCGTGCGCCTGGCGGTAGAGCTCGACCTCGAGCCCGACCCGGAGACGATCCGCAACGCCGGCCTCCACGCGCCCGCGCTCGACGGCGTGTCGGCCGAGCGCGTGTTCGTGGAGCTGCGCCGGATCATCGCCGCACGTGCTGCGCGGCGCGGCCTGGATCTGATGGATCAGCTCGGTGCCACCGCGATCGTGCTGCCGGAGCTCGACGCGCTACGGGGCATCGAGCAGAACCGCTTTCACCACCTGGACGTATACGGCCACACGCTCGAGGTGTTCGACCGAGCGGTCGAGCTGACGAGCGCTACGACCGACACGCCCGGCGCTGACGCGGAGCTCGACGCGTGCATCAGCCCGCACCGCGCCGAGATCGAACTGCTGCTGGCAGAGCCGCTCGCCGATGAGCTGACGCGGGGTGAGGCGCTGCGCTGGGGCGCGCTTCTTCACGACGCAGCCAAGCCGCTGACCCGTGAGGTCAGCCCGGCGGACGGGCGCGTGACGTTCATCGCGCACGACGTCCGCGGGGCACAGCTGGCCCGCGAAGTGCTCACGCGCCTGCGCGCCAGCGAGCGCCTGCGCGCTCACGTCGGTGCGCTCGTGCGCCACCACCTGCGCCTCGGCTTTCTCGTCCACGAGCGCCAGCCACTGGCGCGCAGAACCGTGTACGCGTACCTTCACGCAACCGCGCCGGTCGAGGTCGACGTGACGCTGCTGTCGATCGCCGACAGGCTCGCGACGCGTGGCGAGCGCGCCGAGCAGGCCGTACGGGCTCACCTGAGGCTTGCCGGGGGAATGCTCGCAGAGACGCTGCGCTGGCGCCGGCTCGGGCCGCCGGCCCCGCTGCTCAGAGGCGATGAGCTGGCGCGCGAGCTCGGCATCGCCACCGGCCCGCGCGTCGGCGAGCTGCTCGAGGAGCTCGCCGCGGCGCAGTACGCCGGCGAGCTCGCCAACCGTGAAGATGCCCTCGACTACGCGCAGCGGCTGATGCAGGGCTGATCGCACCGGCGTGTGCGCCGTTTCCCGGCGCGCTTGACATAGGATCGTGAGCGCGATGAGCGACCCCGACTGCATCTTCTGCAAGATCGTGGCGGGCGAGCTGCCCGCGACGATCGTCGACGAAGACGAGCGCACGCTCGCCTTCATGGACATCGCCCCAGCCACCCGAGGGCACGCGCTAGTGATCCCCCGCGCGCACAGCGTCGATCTGCTGAGCGTCGATCCGAGCGACCTCAGCGCGGTGGCGCTCGCTGCGCAGCGCCTGGCGGGAAGGGCCAAGGAGCGCCTCGCTGCCGACGGCGTCAACCTCTTGAACTCCTGCGGCCGCGCCGCCTGGCAGACGGTCTTCCACTTCCACGTGCACGTCATCCCGCGCTACGAAGGCGACCCGCTGCGGCTGCCGTGGGTGCCGGGCGCGGGCGACCCCGAGCAGATCGCGGCGGCCGCGCAGGAACTCTCGGGGACGTAGCGAAAATATTCAAACCGCGACATCCAGCACTTACGTGTGTTCAATGCCCCATATGAAACGAATATCTCTTGCCCTGATCGTCACCGCCGCGTTCGCGCTGGCGCTGCCGGCCCTCGCGCCCGCGACGCTCACCGAAGTCGGCGTCATCGGTGAAACCACGCCCGCGACCGCGCCGAGTTGTCCTGGCACCCCGTGTCTGGCGGTCAGCCGCACAACAGGCTTTCAGGTCAAGGTCGCCACCGCCAACAATCTCGTCAGCGCACCGCGCGAAGGCACGATCGTCGCCTGGACGATCACGCTCGGCAACCCGAACCCCACCCAGATCAAGTACTTCAACGCCAACGAGGGCGGCCCCTCCGAAGCCGGGATCGCGATCCTCGCTCCTCAGAGGAAGCCAAACCTGACCTACAAGCTGATCGCCCAGAGCCCGCTGGTCAAACTGCAGCCGTACTTCGGCAAGACCGCGCAGTTCCCGCTCGAAACAACGATCCCGGTCAAGAAGGGCTACATCGTCGCGCTGACCGTGCCCTCGTGGGCGCCGGCGCTAGCACTCGGATTCGGCGAAAACACGTCGTGGCGCGCCAGCCGCCCCAAGGCCGGCTGCAAGAGCACCAGCTCCCAAACGACACAGACCGCGATCGGCAGCGCCGTCCAGTACTACTGCCTCTACCAGACCGCCCGCCTCACCTACAGCGCAACGCTGATCTCCACGCCGTAGCTGCCTAGCTGTTTGCAGATGCCCTAGGCGTTCGCTGGGCAAGCAAGGCAAGGACGCAGGGAGCGCCGCGTGCTGCGCACGCAAGCGACTGAGGACGCAGCATTGCGCCGCCCAGCGGGCGCCTAGGGGGCGCTGGCGCCGCCGGTGGGGCTGGCCGGCGCCGTAGGTTCGCTGGCTTTGGATTCGGCTTCGCTCGAGGCCGGTTTTTCTGCAGCGGCGGCGCCGCCGGAGCTGCCTTCGGTGCTGGGTGCGCTCCCACCGGAGGATGATTCGCTGTTTTCGCTCGCGGGCGTTTCTCCGGAGGAGGTCGTGCTTTCGGTCGTCTTGGTGCTCTTGGTCGAGGTCGTGCCGGTCGAGGTCGTCTGCGCGGCGGCCGCCGCTTCGGCGCTCGTGTCCGTCGGCGGCGTCAGTTCAGGGGTGCTTTTGGGCACCGCGTCGGAGACGCTGGTGCCGCCGCACGCGGCCAACGCCAACCCACAGAGCAGCGCTGCGCATGCGGCGAGCGCTACGCGGGTCCTCACAGCGGTCCCATACGCCTGCCGCAGGTGGGGCACTCGTTGAGGTCCTTCTGCGAGTGCTGGTCGCACCACGGGCAGAAGCGCATGTTCTCCACCGCCCACGGCAGCCGCGAGCGCGACGGCGCCAGCGGCAGCACCTTGCCCACGATCTCGAGCGGCTCGCCCGACTCGCGGTCCAGGTAGATCTCCTCCGGCTCGGCCTCGATCAGCACTTCGCGGCCTGCGGAGCTTCGTAGTCGATAACGCTGTCTAGTGCTCACGGCCGCAACTTTACCGGAGCGTGTGGGCGTGGATAGGCTGCGCGTGCGTGCGCGTGCTGATCTTCCACGGTTACCTGCTCGAGGGGACCGGCTCGAACGTCTACAACGCCCAGCTCGCGACGGCGCTGGTGGGCCTCGGGCACGAGGTGCACCTGCTCAGTCAGGACCGCCACTCCGAGCGCCAGCCGTTCGTCGACGCGGTGGCCGACTGGGATGACGGGACGCTGCGCCTGCGTGAGCTCGAGCGTCCGCTGCGGGCGCACGATCAGCCCCGGCGCGGCCGCTGTGTCGTCTACCGTCCCGACATCGGCGACCTGCTGCCCGTGTACGTGGCCGACCGCTACGAGGGCGTCCAAGCGCGCATCTTCGCGCGCTGCAGCGACGCGGAGCTCGCGCGCTATCTCGACGCGAACGTCGCTGCGGTTACCGACGTAGTCGCGCTCGCCGCTCCGCAGCTGGCGCTCGCCAACCACCTGATCATGGGCCCGGCGATCCTCGCCCGGGCGCTGCCCCAGACGGTCCCGTATGCGGTCAAGGTTCACGGCAGCGCGCTCGAGTACACCGTCAAGCCGGAACCGGAGCGCTTCCTGAGGTTCGCCAGTGAGGGGCTGGCGCGCGCCCGCGCGGTGCTCGTCGGCTCGCGCCACACTGCGCTCAGCCTGTGGCGCACGCTCCCGGACCCGGAGCTGCCGCGCCGCACGCGGCTGGGACCCCCGGGCGTCGACGTCACGCGCTTTGCGCCGCGCGAGCCCGCGCGTGCCGCGGCTGGCGTACGCGAGCTCGCCGCGCGGCTGCGCACCGGCGCGGCGGAGGCGCTCGCGGGAGGCGAGGGCGAGGGCGAGCAGCCGGCCGACGCGGGAGCGTTCGGGCGTGATCTGCCCGGCGCCGCTCGCGCCGTCTCGCGGCTCGATCCCGAGCGCGATGCGCTGGTGGCGTTCGTGGGCAAGCTGATCGTCAGCAAGGGCATCGATCTGCTCGTCGCGGCGTGGCCACTGGTGCTTGAGGCGACGCCACAAGCGCGCTTGGTCGTCGTCGGCTTCGGCGCCTACCAGGACGGCATCGAACGCCTTTGCGCCGCCCTCGTCACGGGCGATCTCGAGCGGGCACGCGAGCTGGCGCACGCGGGCCGGGCGCTCGAGGATGCCTCGCGGCCTGAGCAGCCGCTGCATCATCTGCTCGCGTTCCTCGACAGCCTGCAGGGCAGCGAGCGCGATCGCTACCTGGGTGCCGCTCGTCAGCTCGAGCAGCGCCTGGTGCTGACGGGCAGACTCGAGCACGAGGAGCTCGCCGATCTGCTCCCCGCCTGCGCCGCGGTCGTCGTGCCGAGCACGTTCCCGGAGGCTTTCGGGATGGTCGCCGCCGAGGCGGCGGCGTGCGGCGCGATGCCGATCAGCGCGGCGCACTCCGGGCTGGCCGAGGTCAGCATGGTGCTGGCGCGCGCGATCCCCGAGGAGGCGGCCGCGTGGCTGTCGTTCACCATCGATGACGACGCCGTGCGGGCGCTTGCCGCGGCGATCAGCGGCTGGCTGTCGGCGGCCGCGGAGCTACGCGCATGGACACGCGCGGGGCTCGTCGCGACGGTGCGCAAGCGCTGGTCGTGGGAGGGCGTCGCACGCGGCGTGATCGCAGCCGCGAGCGGCGATCTGGACACACTCGCGGAGCCGTGAGCGCCGGCTTGGGGTGACGGCCAAAATGTTGCCCGCGCGCCGCCGGGTCGGATAGGGTTTCGCCGTGCGCTTCCCGCGAGCAAGCAGCCGTGCACCAGGCGACGGACCGTATGCGCGGCGCGCGGTTAGCCGCACCGCTGGCGCGGCGCTGCTGGTAGTGCTCGCGCTCGGCACTACGGGCTGTGCAGTCAAGGGTGAGGACAACGCGAACCTGATCGTCGGCAAGCAGGCGTTCGTCGCCAAGTGCGGCTCGTGTCACGCGCTCGCCCACGCCGACACCAAGGGCATCGTCGGTCCCGATCTCGACGAAGTCTTCCGCACGAGCATCGCCGAAGGCCTGCAGCGAAACGCTGTGCGCACGGTCGTCGAAGGCCAGGTCCAGAACCCCAACCCCGACGGGGTGATGCCGAAAGACCTCGCCAGCGGCTCCACGCTGACGGACATCGCCGCCTACGTCGCCCAGGTGGCCGCCAAGCCCGGCGCCGACACGGGCCTGCTGGCGAGCGCGGTCGAAGCGCCCGGGGCGGGCAAGCCCGCGGTCGAGAAGGCGGGCAAGCTGGACATCGACGCCAACCCCGCCGGCGAGCTGGCGTACACGACCACCAAGGCCGAAGCGCAGCCGGGCGCCGTCACGATCGAAATGGCGAACATGTCGGGCGTCTCGCACAACATCGCCGTGGAACCCGGCGAAAATGGCGCCACGCAGAAGACCGCGGCGATCGGCGCCAGCTCATTCATCACGAAGGGCACGACGTCCGTGACCGTCAACCTGAAACCGGGCAAGTACACGTTCTTCTGCGAGGCTCCCGGCCACCGCGCCGCGGGGATGTACGGCACGCTCACCGTGAAGTAGCCGGCGTCGCGGCGCTAGAGGATCACGCGCACGATCACGGCGAGTACGGCGATCACCACGAACACCGCGATCGCGTACAGCAGCAGCCGGAACGCCTCGGCCTCAGAGCGCAACGGGTTCAGCTTCAGCGATCGAGGATCGAACCTCACGCCGTGTCCACTGCGGTCAAAGAACGTAGACGGTCGTAAAGACGACGATCCACATGATGTCGACGAAGTGCCAGTAGATGCCCGGCACCTCGACGCCACGGTGTGACTCGGGGCTGTAGTGGCCGCGGAAGGCGCGCACCGTCACGCTCAACAGGATCAGCAGGCCGATGAACACGTGCGCGCCGTGTAGGCCTGTGAGCGAGTAGAAGACCGTCTGCTGCGCGTGGTCCTGCGGCGCGAAGCCAAGGTTCGCGTACTCGTTGATCTGGATGAACAGAAACGTGCAGCCGAGCAGGAACGTTGTCAGCATCCCGGCCTTGAAGCCGAAGCGGTTGCCGCGCTTGATCGATGCCTCAGCCCAATGCAGCGTAAACGATGAGGACACAAGGATCAGCGTGTTCACGAGCGCGACAGGTACCGGCAGGTGCATGCCGGGTGCGGGCCACGGTTCGCCTTCGGCGATGCGGATGAAGAAGTAGGCGGTGAAGAACGCCCCGAAGATCATCACCTCGGAGATGATGAAAAGCATCATTCCCAGCAGCGGCGCGTCGACCCGCGAGCTGTGGTTCGCAGGGGGCGGCCCGTGGTGCTCGCCCGTGTCCCCGTGGGCGTGGCCGGCGCCGCCTGCCGGGTGGGAGATGCTGGCTGCCTCCATGCTCGGCCTGCTATCCGGCCTGCGACGCGACGGTCGCGGCCTGTGTGTCGACGACGACGTGTTCAACCGGCACCGGCGTTGCGCCGCGCACGCGCTCGATCAGGTTGGAACGCATCCAGCCCGAGCGCTCTCCCGGCAGCGTCGAGATGACCACATCGTCGACGTGGAAAAGCTCGAGCGCGTTGATCGTCGCCGTGTACGGATCCGGGTCGCCGATCATGCCCGAGCTCAACAGCCCGGCGGCGTGCAGCCGGTCGAGCATGCTCGCCAGGCGTTCGCGCGCCTCGCGCGGCGCGCCGCCGCTGCCATCGAGCTGGGGCACGACGGCGATGAACAGCCGCGCGTCGGCTTCGCCCGCCTTCGCGAGCAGGTGCGCGATCAGCTCCTCGCCGCTGGAGGTCTTGTGCGCGACCACCAGCGTGACCTTCACCGACAGCCCTTCCTGGTCGATGTCGGCCACGATGTGCTCGACCGGCAGCGCCGTGGCGTTCCGGACCCGCTCGATCAGATCCCGTCGCAGCCATCCCGAGTGCTGCATCGGATAGGTCGAGAGGATGATCTCGTCGGGCCGGTGCTGGGCGACGGCGTCCATCGTCGCCATGAACGCGTCGGAGTCGCCGACCTCGCCGCTCGCCTCGATGCCTTCCGCCGCGACCGCCGACAGCGCCAGATCGACGCGCACCTGCGCAGATTCACGGACCGCCTCGTCGTAGATGACGAGACCCGCGGACGGGTTCGTCTGGGGCACGACCAGCCTGAAGCGGACGTCGCCCGACGCAGCACGCTCGCGCACGGCCTCGCGCAGCTTCTCGCCACCGAGCGTACGGTTGGCGATCACAAGAACTTCCTTCATCGGGTTTGCCTCCTCGTCATTGGCTTGGTGCGTGCGCGACGCCGGTCCCCGCTCCCACCGGGGTTGGCGCCGGTCCGAGGATGCCGTGGACAGCGCCCGGAACGCCGTACTCGTACGGCCCGCCCACGACCGTCGGAACGCGGTCGAAGTTGAAGATCGGCGGTGGCGAGGAGACCTGCCACTCGAGCGTCATGCTGCGCCAGGGGTTGTCGCCCGCGATCGGGCCGCCGCGCCAGCTAGTGACGATGTTGTAGAGGAAGATCAGCATGCTCAGGCCCAGGCCGAAGCTCGCGATCGAGATGAACAGGTTGAGGTCGGCGAACTTCGCTGCGTAGGTGGCAACGCGCCGCGGCATGCCCTGCAGGCCGAGGACGTGCATCGGGCCGAAGGTCAGGTTCATGAGGATGAACGTCGTCCAGAAATGCCACTTGCCGAGACGCTCGTCATACATGCGTCCGGTCATCTTCGGGAACCAGTAATACACGCCAGCGAAGATCGTCATCAGCGAGCCGCCGAACAGCACATAGTGAATATGGGCGACGATGAAATAGGTGGAGCTGACGTCGATGTCGAACGGCACCATCGCCAGCATGATCCCGCTGATCCCGCCAAGCGTGAAGGTGGTGATGAAACCAAGCGCGAACAGCATCGGTGTGTCGAGGTGAAGCACCCCTCGCCACAGCGTCGCCAGCCACGAGAACACCTTGATGCCGGTTGGCACCGCGATGATCGCGGTCGTGATCGACATCGGGATGCGGATCCACGCAGCCATGCCGGAGGTGAACATGTGGTGCGCCCACACCGTGAAGCCGAGCCCGACGATCGCCAGCAGCGAGAAAGCCATCATGCGGTAGCCAAAGATCGGCTTGCGGGCCTTCACGGCGATGACTTCGCTGATGATCCCGAAGCCGGGCAAGATCATGATGTACACCGCCGGGTGTGAGTAGAACCAGAAGATGTGTTGGTACATCAGCACGTTGCCGCCCGCCGCTGCGTTGAAGAAGTTAAAGCCGAGCGCCCGGTCGAGCAGCACCATGAACTGCGACGCGGCGATGAACGGCGTGGCGATCACAACCAGCAGCGATGTCGCGAAGTTCGCCCACACCAGCAGCGGCATCCGGAAGAAGCTCATGCCCGGTGCGCGCATCGTGATGATCGTGACCAGGAAGTTGAGCGCGGTCATGATCGAGGAGGCGCCTGCGAACTGCACGCCGATCGAGAAGAAGTCCTGCCCGATCGGCGAGTTGGTTGACAGCGGCGCGTACGCCGTCCAGCCGTCCGCGAACGCCCCGCCGGGCGCCAGGAAGCTGAGCAGCATGATCGTTCCGGCCACGGGCAGCAGCCAGAACGACAGCGCGTTCAGGCGCGGGAACGCCATGTCCGGGGCGCCGATCATCAGCGGGATCACGAAGTTGCCGAAGCCGGCGAACACCGGCACCATGAACAGGAAGATCAAGATCGTCGCGTGGACCGAGAACAGGCCGTTGAACGTGTTGGCGCTGACGAAGTGCGACCCCGGCTGCGCCAGCTGCGCCCGCATCAGCATCGCCAGCAGCCCGCCGATCAGCAGGAAGATGAACGAGTTCACCAGGTACTGCACGCCGATCACCTTGTGGTCGGTGTTGATGCGGAAGTAGTCCTTCCACGTGCGCGCGCCGTGACCGGAGTGATCCTCGGGGCGGGTAGGACGGCCCGTGGCCCAGTAGAACCAGTAGTCGAAGCCGCCGATGCCGACGAGGAACGCCAGCGGCACCGCGAGCAGCGCCACCGTCAGGATCGCTTCGCCCTTGATGAAGTGCGTGAAGGTCGTGTGTCCGGTGGACATCCGCACGACCCACGTCAGCAGCACCGAAAAGCCGACGGCGGCGACCATCAGCCAGGCGGCGCGATAGAAGCCCGGGCCTCGGAGCTTCGCTGCCATCAGCGTGCCTCCGGTGAAAGCATCAGATCGAAGCCATCTAGCACGAGCCCATCTCCCACGAGCCGGTCTCCCATCAAGCGGTCGCCTTCTGCAAGCAACACTATCCGCTCGCCCCCCCGCCAGTCGAGCTGCTCGCGCCGGCGCGCAGCTGGCTCCTGATCCACGTCTGGAACGCCGCTGGCGTGACCACGTGCACGGTCGTGCGCATCAACGAATGGCCCACCCCGCAGAGCAGGTTGCACACGGCGACGTAGTTGCCGAGGCGGTTCGGGGTGACCTGGATATGCGTGGTGATGCCGGGCACGACATCCTCCTGCACGCGGAACGCAGGGACGTAGAAGGCGTGGATGACGTCCTTGGAGCGCATGTTGAAGTACACGGGCCGATTGTCGGGGAGATAGAGGTCGTAGCTGTTGATCGTCGCGCCACCGGTCACCGACCGCGGATACTGGAAGGACCAGTAGAACTGCTGTCCGGTGATGCCGATCTGCAGCTCGTGCGCGGGTTTCTTTTCGTTATCGGCCAAGATCACGAACGAGTAGCCGACCATCCCGAGCATCAGGATCGCCGGGATCGCCGTCCAGAAGACCTCCAGGCGCGTGTTGCCGTGTATAGGCGCACCGTCCAGGAGCTCTTGGCCCGGGCGCAGGTGGAACTGCCACACGCAGAACAGGATCACCGCGACGACCAGCACGAAGATCGGGATCGACGCGATCATCAGCACGTGGTAGAGGATGTCGGTGTTGTGGGCCTGGGTCGAAGCCTGGACCGGGAACCAATGGATTGCGTAGCTGAGCCAGATCCCGAGCGCCACGGCGATCACCGCGAGAACGCCCGCAACGATCATCGAGCGTCGGCTAGGCATGCGCGCCCGCGTGTTCCCGCATCAAAAATCCCTGTGCGCCTGTCGGCTCCATCCCGCCGCTGATCCTAACCCGTCCGCCGACGGATAGCTAGACCTTTTCGGCGCCGCTGGCGAGCACTTGACGGCGAGGCTCGCGAGCACTAGATTGAGGCAATAGTTGCAAGTGCTCGGAGG
This sequence comes from uncultured Solirubrobacteraceae bacterium, assembly GCA_963838405.1. Classification (GTDB taxonomy): domain Bacteria; phylum Actinomycetota; class Thermoleophilia; order Solirubrobacterales; family Solirubrobacteraceae; genus Palsa-744. Next base: position 99,288 of record CAWIRA010000005.1, read on the forward strand.
GGCGTCCCTCCGGGCAGGTTGACCGCAGGAGCGTTGCCGTTGCGCCATCGATGGAGCATCTGAGCGGGAGGTGGGAGCGAGCATGCAAGTCCAGCAAGGCATGAGCGAGATGGTCCTCACAGTCGGTCCCAGCCACACGCTGCGCGAGGTCGCGAAGCTGATGGCGCAGCGGCGCGTGGGCGCGGCCGTGGTCATGGACCCGGACGGCCCTGGCCCGGGCATCATCACCGAGCGCGACATCCTCGTGGCGCTCGGCGCCGGCGAGGATCCGGACCACGAGCAGGTCATCGACCATCTGACGCGCGACGTCGTCTTCGCTGCGCCCGACTGGTCGCTGGAGGAGGCCGCGGCGGCGATGGTTCGCGGCGGCTTCCGTCACCTGATCGTCCTCCAGCGCGGCGAGACCATCGGTGTGCTGTCCGTGCGCGACATCGTGCGCTGCTGGACCGACGACGGTGCGATCTGCTCGGTGCCCGCCAGGGTAGCCGTGGGGTGAACGGGGGAGGTGGCAGGCCTGCTTTGGGGAGCAGGCTGCCACCACCACGGCCCCAGCGGACCGTCGACGCGGCGCGGACCGGTGTCCTCGGTCGCTCGCGTGCCTTCGCACGCCACGCTTCCTGCGTCCTTGGTCCGCTTGGTCGACGGCCCGCTGGTCGATGATTCGGCGGCCGAGCGGGGCGCGCGACCTGCGTCTAGCGGTGGTCTAGCGGGAGTTCGTTGACTTCGCGGCGCGTGTCTTTGATCCAGAGTGCGATGCAGACGACCGTCAGGATCCCGCCGATGACGGTGAACTCGATGAACGTGGTGACGCCGACCAGCGTGAGCGTAATACCCACGGCGGTCAGCAGCGGCAGGATGCTTGGCCCGGGAAGGTGGATCTCCTCGCCGACGGGCGGCACGTCAGGATCGACGGGGCTCATGAGATGTACGCGGCGGCGACGACGAACGTCAGGCCGAACATGAACATGCAGATCGCGGCCACGATCAGCCCGGTGATGATGTTCTTGCGTGCGAGGCGGCGGGTCATCATGGGCGTGAAGATTACCGCCTAGAGGTGCCGGTCGGCGACCATCGCGCAGAACAGCAGCGCTAGGTACGCGAGTGAGTAGAGGTACAGGCGCAACGCCGAGCGCCGGTCGGCCCGTCGATACAGGCGCACGGCGCCGGCGATGAAGCCGACGCCCAGCACCAGCGACGCCACGAGGTAGATCGCGCCGAAGCCGCCCGCGCAGAACGGCAGCTGTGTGACCGCGTACAACAGCACGGAGTAGAGGAGGATCTGCCGCCGCGTCTCGGCCTCGCCGCGCACCACGGGTAGCATCGGCACGCCGACCTCGCCGTACTCGTCCTTCATCAGCAGCGACAGCGCCCAGAAGTGCGGCGGCGTCCAGAAGAAGACGATGAAGAACAGGATCACCGCGGTGCCGCTGACCGAGCCGGTGACCGCCGCCCAGCCGACCAGCGGCGGCACCGCACCGGCGGCGCCGCCGATGACGATGTTCTGCGGGGTACGCCGCTTCAGCCAGAAGGTGTACACGAACACGTAGCCGAGGAAGCCGGAGAACGAGAGCGCCGCTGCGAGCGGGTTGACGGTCAGCGACAGCTCGAGCAACGACAGCGCCGCGAGCGTGCAACCGAACACGAGCGCGGCGCGCGGTGAGATCCGCCCCGCCGGAATCGGCCTCGTGGCGGTGCGAGCCATGCGCGCGTCGATGTCGCGGTCGAACCAGTGGTTCACGGCGCCCGCGCCGCCCGCGGACAGGTAGCCGCCGAGGCAGGTGAGCGCGACCAACAGCACCGACGGATCGCCCGCGACGTACATCGTCGCGATCGTCGTCAGCAGCAGCAGCGATTGGACCTTCGGCTTGGTCAGCTCCAGGTAGTCGCTCAGCACCTGCAGCGCGCCGCCCGCGCGGCGATCGGCGATCGCGAGTGTCGGTGTCTCGATCGCCGGCGCTGCGCCTGGGTGTGGCGCGAGGCTCATCTACAGGCCGACCTGCGTCGCTCCCGCCGGGACCGTGGCCGTCCCCGGCGCGCGTGCGCCGCCGCTCGCTCGCTCGATCTCGCGGCGGATGTCCTTCATCGGCTCAAACGAGCGCACCAACGGCACTACGTCGAAGTTGTTGACCGGCGGCGGCGACGCCGTGAACCACTCGAGCGTGTTCGCCTTCCACGGGTCCGGGCCGGCGATCACGCCGACCTTGAGACTGCGCCAGACGTTGATGACGGTCACGCCGACCCCAGCGGCGAGGATGAACGAGCCGACCGTCGAGATCAGGTTGTACAGGTGCAGGTGACCCACGTTCGGGTACTCGTACACGCGCCGCGGCATCCCGTCAAGTCCGATCACGTGCTGAATCAGGAACGTGACGATGATCCCGATGAATATCAACCAGAAGCTCAGCTTGCCGAGGCCTTCTCCGAGCATGCGTCCGGTGATCTTCGGGAACCAGTAGTAGATCGCGGCGAAGATCGGCAGCACCGCGCCGCCGACCAGCACGAAGTGGATGTGCGCGACCACGAAGTACGTTTCGTTGAGCTGCCAGTCGACGGGGAAGATCGCGAGGAAGACCCCCGAGATGCCGCCGATCAGGAACACGGCGATGAACCCCGCGCAGAACAGCAGCGGCGTCTTGAATTCGATCGTGCCGCGCCACAGCGTCGCGATCCAGTTGAGCATCTTCACGCCCGTCGGCACCGCGATCAGGAACGAGCTGAGCATCACGAACACGAGGATCGCCTCCGGTATCGGCGCCGTGAACATGTGGTGCGCCCACGTCAGGAAGCCGAGGAAGGCGATCGCCACGGTCGACGCCGCGATCGCCTTGTAGCCGAAGATCGGCTTGCGCGCGAACACCGGCAGGATCTCCGAGACGATGCCGAAGCCCGGCAGCACCATGATGTAGACCTCCGGGTGCCCGAAGAACCAGAACAGGTTCTGCCACAAAAGCGGCGAGCCGCCGAGGGCGGGGTCGAACCAGTGGGTGCCGAAGTGGCGGTCGGTGAGCAGCATCGTCACCGCTGCCGCGATCACCGGCAGCGCGAAGATCAGCAGCACCGAGTACGTCAACATCGCCCACACGAACAGCGGCAGCCGGCCCCAGCTCATGCCGCGCGCGCGCATGTTGGCGACGGTCGCGTAGAAGTTGATCGCCCCGACCAGCGATGAGATGCCGGTGAGGTGGATCAGGTAGATCCAAGCGTCCTGCCCGCCGGACGGCGAGTACAGGGTGCTGGAGAGGGGGGGATAGCTCGTCCAGCCCGCTTCCGGCGGGTGCCAGAAGATCGACGCGTAGAAGACGATGCCGCCGGCGAGCAGCAGCCAGAAGGACAGCGCGTTCAGCCGCGGGAACGCCATGTCGCGCGCGCCAATCATCAGCGGCAGGAAGTAGTTGGCGATCCCCGCCATCATCGGCACGACGAACAGGAAGATCATCGTCGTGCCGTGCATCGTGAACAGCTGGTTGTAGATTTCCGGCGTCACCAGCGTGTTGTTCGGGGCGCCCAGCTGCAGGCGGATCATCAGCGCCTCGACGCCGCCGAGGATGAAGAACACGAACGTCAGGACCATGTACATGATCCCGATGCGCTTGTGGTCGGTGGTCGTGATCCAGCTCGTCCAGCCGCTCGCCTCGCGCTCGGCGCGATGGGCGGTTATCTCTGGGATGGGGGCTACGTAGGTGGCCATTTCGTGCGCTGGTCTCCTGGTGTCCTAGGGGTTCTCGACCTTTTCGGCGCCTTCGTGTGCGTTAAGCAGGGTGCGCGCCTTCGCCGCTTCCCTGTTGGCTTCTGAGATCTCCTGCTTCTGGTTCGCAAGCCACGCTTCGAACTGCGCCGGCGGCACCGCCTTGACGGTCGCGATCATGCGCGCGTGCCCGCGACCGCACAGCAGCGCGCACTGGCCGCGGAACAGCCCCGGCTTGCTGACCTTGAACCACGTGTAGTTGTGGTAGCCGGGCACCGCCTGAAACTTTCCGCCCAGTTCCGGCACCCACCACGAGTGCACGACGTCCTGCGAGACGATGTTCAGCGTGACCGTCGTGTTGGTCGGCACGACGAGTTCCTCATAGCTGTAGGGCGCGCCCAGACCGTCGGGTTCGTTCGCTCCCGGGTACACGAACTGCCACACGTACTGACGGCCGATCACCGTGATTTCCAGCGATTTGCCATTCGGTGGCAAGCGGCGCTGGTTGCTCGCGTAGAGCAGGTTGTTCTGTTCGCCCAGGTCCGCCAGTGAGGACCCGCCCGGTCCCGAGTTCGGCGGATCCTGGATCGAGGACAGCTTCGAGAACGTCAGCACGGCAAGGCCGAGCAGGATCACGGCTGCCGCGACCGTCCAGCTCACCTCCAGGCGGGTGTTGCCGTGGATCTGCGCCGGCACCGCGCCCTTGCGCTTACGGAACCTGACCAGCGCGTACACCAGCGCCCCCTCGACCGCGAAGAAGATCACCAGCGCTATGTAGAGCGTGATGTCGTAGAGGTTGCTGATCTCGTGCGCGTTCGGCGAAGCACCGTGCGCAGGACCAAAGAACGCGAGCATTGCGGGGAGCAGGTGGCCCAAGGCGGCGGGGATTCTATTCAGGCGCGGGCCGGACGCGCTTGATGACGTTTGCCACGAGGCCTCTAGCGCCCGGAAAAGCGCGCCGGGCGCTTCTCGACGAACGCGCTGACGCCCTCGATCATGTCTGCGCTGCCGGTCATCTGCTGCTGGATGCGTGCCTCGAGCTCGAGCTGCTCGTCCATGCGGGAGTACAGCCAGTTGTTGAGCTGGCGCTTGGTGCCGGCGTAGGAGAGTGTCGGTCCTGCGGCCAGTCGTGCGGTGAGCGCGGCCGCCTCGTCTCGCAGCTCTGCGTCTGCGAACACGCGGTTGATCAGGCCCCAATCGAGCGCCTGGGCGGCGCTCAAGCGCTCGCCGAGCATCGACATCTCGCTCGCGCGCGCCATGCCCACCCGGCTTGGCACGAACAGCGAGGAGCCGCCGTCGGGGACCAGGCCGATGTTGACGAACGCGAGCAGGAAGTACGCGCTCTCGGCCGCCACGATCAGGTCGCAGCAGAGCGCCAACGAGCAGCCGATCCCCACCGCGGGCCCGTTGACGGCGGCGACCACGGGCTTGGGCAGCTCGCGGATCGCCTCCATGATCGGGTGATAGCGCTCGGTCAGGGTCGTGTAGACGTCCGGATGACCCTCGGCGGTGCTCGCGCCGCTGCTCATGTCCTTCAGATCCGCGCCCGAAGAGAAGGCGCGCCCGGCGCCGGTGATCAGCACCGCCCGTACACCGTCGTCCGCCGCGGCTGTGCGCAGGGCACTCAGCAGGTCCGCCCCGAGCTGCGCGTTCCACGCGTTCAGCGCCTGTGGCCGGTTCAGTTCGATCGTGGCGGCGCCGTCGACGACGCGCACGTTGACGCTCTCAAGCTCGGTGCTCGAATCGCCTGTGCCCTCTGGGGTGCTCATCGGTCTCCTCTGCTCGACTCGATCGGCCTCACAGCCGCCATCGTGTGGGCGTTGATCCTATGGTGTGGAGCATGGAACGGCCCGTGATCGGCATCTGCACCGCGATCGAGCGCGCCCGTTGGAGCGTGTGGGACCAGCAGGCGGCGCTGCTGCCGCGCAACTACGTCGACGCCGTGCAGCGCGCCGGTGGGCTCGTCGCGATGCTCCCGCCCGACCCCGAGCTGGCGAGCGACCCCCACCAGGTGCTCGAGCTGATCGACGGCCTGATCCTCGCCGGCGGCGCCGACATCGATCCTGGCTGCTACGGCCGGCAGCCGCATCCCGAGACGAGCGGGACCGTGCCGGAGCGCGACGCCTTCGAGGTGGCACTGACACGCGCTGCGATCGAGCGAGAGCTGCCGGTGCTCGGCATCTGTCGTGGCATGCAGTTGATCAACATCGCCTGCGGCGGCACGCTCGTGCAGCACCTGCCGGAGCGCTACGGTCATAACGAGCACCGGCGCGTCGCGGGCTCGTTCGACGGAGCCGAGCACGACGTCCTGTTGACCGAGGGCTCGCTCGCCGCGCGGGCCGCCGGCGAGCTCGTGCACACCACCAAGTCGCACCACCATCAGGGTGTCGAGCGGCTCGGCGACGGGCTGATCGTGAGCGGCATCTCCACCGTCGATGAGCTGCCCGAGGCGATCGAGCTGGGGGATGGAAGCCCACCCACCCGCTTTGTGCTCGGCGTCCAGTGGCACCCGGAGGCCGACGTCGCGAGCTCAGTCGTGGGCGCGCTCGTCGACGCGGCCGCGGCCACGCGCGTCGCCGAGTAGCCGCCGCGGCACCGACATATACTCCCCGCCCAGTGCGGCTGTCGAAGGCGATCAGAGCAACCGCCTGGGGGATGGTGCTCGCCGGTGTCGCCGCTCCACTCGTGCGCAAGCGCGTCAGCGCGCCGCCGCTGGTGGTGCAGAGCGTCGCGTTCGCGGCGCCGGTTGGCCTCTGCATCGCGGTGCGCCGCTCACGCGGGCGCGACGTCGCGACCTGTGCGCTGCAGATGTGGGCCTACCTGGCCGCGTACAAGCTCCCGCACGACGATCCCGACGCGCAGCGAGCGCGCGTGCACGTCGACTATCCGATCGCCGCCGACCGCGTGCTCGGCCTCGGCGAGCTGCCGAGCGTCCGTCTGCAGCGAGCGTTCGCCTCCGGCGGCCCGAACGCCGCGGACTGGCGCAAGCTCGACCGCGTGCTCGTGTGGGCTCACTGGAGTTGGTTCATGGTGCCGCACGGCTCGCTGCTGTACATCCTCGCGCGCGAGGACCAGCGCTTCACGCGCGCCGCCGTCATGACCTACGCGGTGTTCGACATCGGCGCCAGCGTGTACTGGCTCGCACCGACCGCGCCGCCGTGGTACGCCGCCGCGACTGCCAGCGAGGGGCGCGAGCCCGCGCCTACCGTGCGGCGCATGATGGTCGAGTACGGGGAGGTGTTCTGGAAGGACGGCTGGGGCTCGCTCTACAGTGTGTTTGGAGGTAATCCCCTCGCCGCGATGCCCTCTTTGCACTTCGCCACATCCGTGATGGCCGCGCTTCTGCTAGCCGAGGTGGGACCGGTCGCGGGCACGCTCGGCTTCGCCTACGCGGGGACTTTGGGATTCGCGCTCGTATATCTCGGCGAGCACTACGCGGTCGACCTGCTGGCGGGAGCCGCGCTGACGGTCGCAGTACGCCGGCTGGCGCCGCGCGCGGGGCCCGCCGTCGCACGTCTGGGGCGCGCGATCGCGACGCTGGAGGCACTGGCCCACGAGGGAGCCTGAGGAGGGGGGGTGAGCACGAGCAAGATGGAGCGCGCCGGACCGCAGGCGGGTGAGGAAGGCCACGAGCAGGCCCTCGCCGCAGCGCCGGCGAGCGCCGGTGCCGGCGCCGGGCACGAGGAGGAGATGCCGCGTGTGATCCTCACGCGCAGCCAGATCGTCGCGTTCTCCGTGTTCATGCTCTCCGGCGTCGGCTTCCTGTACTTCGTGCTGCCGAACCTCGCCGGGGTCGGCAAGACGCTCGACAAGATCGAGGGCGGCGACGTCTGGTGGCTGGCGGCCGGCATGGTGCTCGAGGGCTTGTCCTTTGCGGGCTACATCGTCCTGTTCCGCTCTGTGTTCGTGCGCGACCCGCTGCCCGCGGAGCGCATCGGCTGGCTCGAGAGCTACGAGATCACGATGGCCGGCGTCGTGGCGACGCGGCTGTTTGCCGCGGGCGGCGCAGGCGGCATTGCGCTGACCGCCTGGGCGCTGCGTCGCGCCGGACTGGAATCGCGTCTGGTGGCGTCACGGTTGGTCGCGTTCATGGTGCTGCTGTACGTCGTCTACGCCGGTTCGTTGCTGATCGACGGCATCGGCCTCGGGATCGGCCTGTTCCCCGGCGGCGGCTCGTTCGCGATCACGATCGTCCCGGCGCTCGTGGCGGCGGTGCTATTCGCGCTGGTCGGCGCGATCGCGCTGATCCCCGGCGACCTCGAGCGCCGGCTCCAGCGCGGCGGCTCGGGTTCGGGTCGCGCTGCGCACTGGCTCGCCCGCGCCGCGACCGTGCCGGCGCTCTCTGCCAGCGGCGTGCGCACCGCGATCGCGCTGATCCGCAGCCGCGACCCCGGCCTGCTCGGGGCGCTCGCCTGGTGGGGGTTCGACATCTCAGTGCTGTGGGCGATGTTCCACGCGTTCGGCACGCCGCCGCCGTTCACCGTGATCTGGATGGCCTACTTCGTCGGCACGCTCGGCAACCTGCTGCCACTGCCCGGCGGCCTCGGCGGCGTCGAGGGCGGCATGATCGGCGCGTTCGTCGCCTTCGGCGTGCAGCTCGACCTCGCGGTCGTCGCGGTGCTGTCCTACCGTGCGATCTCGTTCTGGCTGCCTACGCTGCCGGGCGTCGTGGCGTACTTCCAACTGCGTCGCACAGTCTCACGCTGGCGCCACGAAGCACCCGTCTCCGCCGCGAGCGCCGGGCGTGCGGGCGCGGCTGAGCCGGCGGGTGCCCTGCAGGGCTCATAATGGGCACCGCACGCAGCGGCGATGCTATACTTTACAAAGTAAAGCGCCCTCGGTTGGGGCGCGCGGAGCAAGACGGGAGATCAGATGAGCGACGTTGAGAACGTGATCATCATCGGCAGTGGACCCGCCGGCTACACGGCCGCGCTCTACACCGCCCGCGCGAGTCTGAACCCATTGGTGATCGAGGGTTTCGCGTGGGGCGGGCTGCTGCAGCAGACGACCGAGGTCGAGAACTATCCCGGCTTCAGCGACGGCGTGATGGGCCCCGAGCTGATGCAGAAGCTCCGCGACCAGGCCGAGCGATTCGGCGCGCGGCTCGTCACCGACCAGGCCGATCGCGTCGAGCTCGCCACCGAGCCCGGCGGCATCCACAGCGTGTGGGTCGGCGACACCGAGCATCGTGCCCGGACCGTCGTCCTGGCGATGGGCGCCGAGCACAAGAAGCTCGGCGTCGCCGGTGAGGACGAGCTGTCCGGCCGCGGCGTCAGCTACTGCGCGACGTGTGACGCCGCCTTCTTCCGCGACGCCCAGACGGTCATCGTGGGCGGCGGCGACTCCGCCATGGAGGAGGCGATCTTCCTGTCCAAGTTCGCCAAGAAGGTGTCGGTCGTGCACCGCCGCAACGACTTCCGCGCGTCGAAGATCATGCTCGAGCGCGCGCGCTCGGAGCCGAACATCGAGTTTGTCACCCCCTACACGGTCAAGGAGTTCGTCGCCGGCGAGACCGGCACCTTGGGCCACGCCACGCTGACGCAGGCGGAGACCGGCGAGGAGCGCGAGATCCCGATCACCGGCGTGTTCATCGCCGTCGGGCACGAGCCGCAGTCGGGCCTCGTACGCGGGCAGATCGAGCTCGACGAGAGCGGCTACGTGCTCACCGAGGACCGCTCCACGCGCACCAAGCGCCCAGGCGTGTTCGCCGCTGGAGATCTCGTCGACCACACGTACCGGCAGGCGATCACCGCCGCCGGCTCGGGCTGCCAGGCGGCGCTCGATGCCGAGTGGTACCTGCGCGACACGCCCGGTGTTCCGATCCCGTCGGGCATGCCGCTCGGCGACCCAGCCGAAACGCAGTGGGCGCCTGCCGCCGAGTCGGCGCCGGCGCCGGCGCGGACCGCATAGCCGCGGAGCTCGCGGTGGCGCGCCGCTGAGAACGCTCGCACGCCGACCACGTTCGCCCTCGATCGGTCACAGAATCGCGCGCGGGGCGTTAACCGGGCATGGATCGCGATGAACCCAGCGACGGTGAGCTGCTGGCGGCGACGGCTTTGCAGCCTGACGCGTTTGCCGCCTTCTACGACCGTTACGAGACCGCCGTCGTCGGCTACTTCACGCGTCGCACCGGCGACCCCGAGGTCGCGGCTGATCTCGCAGCCGAGGTGTTCGCCGCGGCGCTGAGCGCGGCGCATCGCTACCGCGCCGAGAATCCAACCGCTGCCGGCTGGCTGTTCACGATCGCTCGCAACACGCTCACCAGCAGCCTGCGTCGCGGCAGGGTGGAGGCGCGGGCGCGACGCCGCGTCGGCATCCGCGACGCGGTCGCCTTCACGAGCGACGAACTCGAGCGCGTGGAGTCCGCCGCCGGCGCGAGCGGTTGGGTGCTCGAGCTACTCGAGCGGCTGCCCGCCGACCAGCGCGAGGCGGTTCGCGCGCGCGTCCTCGACGAGCGCACCTATCCGGACATCGCCGGTGAGCTCGAGACATCTGAGCTGGTCGTCCGCAAGCGCGTCAGCCGAGGCCTTTCGAATCTGCGAGCTGAACTGGAGAACCCGTCATGACGCTTCTGCCCGAAGTCCGTAGCCAGCTCTACGACGCCGCGGGGCGCCGGGCGCGCAGCCCCGGCCGCGGCCTGCTCGGGTGGCTGTCCCGCGCGAACCTGAACGGCCACTGGCCGCGGACGCCGCTGATCGCGTTCGGTGTCGGGCTCGTGCTCGTCGGCGGTGCGTTCGGCGCCGGGCTGATCGAGCTCGGTGCGCCTGCGAAGCTGCCGTTCTCGCTGTACGGCAACGCTCAAGAAGGCTCCGGTGGGCTCGTCCCTGGCACGGTGCGGATGCTGCCGATCGCCGCACCCGACCCCGCCGGGGGTCCCAACTGGGGCATGCGCGTGCTCAGCACCACACGCGGCGAAGGCTGCCTGCAGCTCGGGCGCATCGTCGACGGCAAACTCGGCGCCCTCGGCCAGGACGGCGCCTTCGCCAACGACGGGCGCTTTCACGAACTGCCCGTCAGCGCCGCCTTCGGTGTCAACACCTGTGCGCTGCTCGACGGCAAGGGTCGCCTGTTCACGAACATCACCGCCGACGAGCGTGCCGCGAGCGCCTGGATCGGCGTCGGCGGGCGTCTCGGGGGCTGCGTGCCACCGAGCGCCGGGCCCTACGAAAAGGGCCTGCGTCTGACCCGCCAAGAACGCGAACACGGAGCCAAGCCCGCGGCGATCTGCGCGCAGGCCGACCTGCGCAACATCTACTACGGGCTGCTCGGCCCGCAGGCACAGAGCATCACCTACGTGCTCGACGGCCAGCGCCACACTCTGCCCACCGTTGGCGCCGACGGCGCCTACATGTTCGTGACGCTCGCGTCGGCCCATCAGCTGCTGAACTTCGCCAACGCCGGCACTGCCGACATCGTCCCCGTCGACGGGCCGATCAAGGAAATCCACTACCGCGACGGCTCCACCTGCCATCTCACCAGCAAGAGCTGGATCGGCGGCGTCGACGCCTGCACACCGGCGCTGTCCGAGCCTGTCGGCTACGTCCCCGTCGGCAAAGCGCCGAGCGCCGCCGCGCTCGCCACCCCGATCCACGCACGCGTGAGCCGCGGGCATCACGGCCGCTACGTGATCACGATCAGCTTCATCGCGCGCGCGCCGGTCACCGACGCCGGTCGCGCCTACAGCATCAAGTGGCGCGAACCAGGCATGGCCCCGGGCGCCTACGGCGCCATTAGCACCAACGCCAACATCGCCGCGGGGCAGACCATCACGCGCACGGTCGGCGAATACGGCCCTCGCGTCCGCGCCGGCGTCGTGCGCGGCGGCGTGACGCTGCGTCAAGCGGGCGGCCCGGGCGGCATCGAAGGCCCCGGCAGCGTCGCCGTGCCGGTGGGCAGCTTTGCCGTCAGCGTGCCCTGAGCCCTCAACAGCGTCCCCTGAGGCCCTCAGCCCCAGCTCGCGCCCTCGAGCTCCAGCAGGAAGCGCTTGCGGTCCAGGCCACCGCCGTAGCCGCCGAGGTTGCCGCCGCTGCGCAGCACGCGGTGACAGGGCACGACGATCGGGATCGGGTTGGAACCGAGCGCGTTGCCCGCCGCGCGCGACCCGCGCGGGCTGCCGGCCTCGGCGGCGACCTCCCCATAGGAGAGCACGCCCCCGTAGGGGATCTCATACGTCGCGCCGAGCACCTTGCGCCCGAACGCGCTCATCAGCGACCAGTCCTGGGGGAGCGCGAAGGCACGGAGGCTGCCGTCGAAGTATTGGTCGAGCTCGCGGCGCACGCCGTCGAACGCCGCCGGCGACTGGATGATCCGTGGCGAGATCCGCCGCGCGAGACCGTCGAGCACCGCGTCGACGTCCTCCTCCGGGAAGGCGATCCGCACGAGGCCCTTGCTAGTCGCCGCCGCCAGCAGCGTCCCGAACGGCGAGTCGACCGGTGCGTAGGTGATGTCGGCGAGGCCTTGGCTCGCGATCCGCGAGCTCACGCGCTCGACGGCGCCGGCGGCCGACTCGCGCTCACCCGGTCGCGTGCGTCCGCCGCGACGCAGCGCCCGCTCGAGCTTGTCAACGCCTCTGTCTTTCGTGACCGTCATGCGCTTACCACCTTTCTCAGCTTCGTTAGTCCCTCGTAGAGCGAACGGCGCGCCGCCTCCTCCGAGCAGCCGATCGCGGCCGCGATCTCGCGGTGGGGTAGATCGGCCATGTACCTGAGCGCCACCGCTGAGCGCTGGCGCTCGGGGAGCTCGCGCACGGCGCTCCACAACGTCTCCTCAAGCGCTTGCGCGGGGGCGCTGCTGCGACCGTCCACGGCCGCGACATCCGCCACCGGCAGCGCCCGCCGCGCCCGCGTGCGGTGCGTGTCGATCGCCTTGTTGTGCGCGATCGTCATCACCCACGCGCGCAGGTTCGATCCTGCTCGCAGCCGCGGATATCCGTCCAGGGCCGCGATGAACGTCTCCTGAAAGCAGTCGTCCGCGTCTGTCGGGCCGACGGAGGACGCCAGGAAGCGCCACACGCACTCGCTGTAGGTCTCGAGGAAGCGCTGGAAGGGGGGTAGGCCGCCGGCCGTGCTCCTGGTGCGCGGGCCGCTGCGGATCGGACGGGAAACACCGTAGTTCACGCTCATAGAACGTGACACAGCCAGCAAACGTGAGATCTGCTCGGGCCGGCCGCCGCTGCCGGCTCAATCCTCGTAGTCGAAGAAGCCCGCACCGGTGGCGCGCCCGAGCCGGCCGGCGCCAACCAGCCGTCGCAGCTGCGGCGCCGGGCGGTAGCGCTCCTCGCGGTACTCCTCGCACAGCGCTAGCAGCACGCTTAGCACGTGGTCCAAGCCGATCATGTCCGCCCACTCGAGCGGACCGCGCGGGTGGCTGAGACCGAGCACCATGCCCGTGTCGATGTCGCGCGCGCTGCCGACGCCTTCACCGAGCGCGAACGCCGACTCGTTGATCACCTGGCTGACGATCCTGCCGAGCACGAGCCCGGGCGCGTCGCCCACCCACGCAACGTGCTTGCCGAGCGCTTCGAAGAAGCGCTCCGCTCGCGCGGCCGCTAACGGCGAGGAGGAGTCGTTGCGCGTCAGCTCCACCAGCCGCGAGCGCGACAGCGGCGGCAGCGCGTGAAAGCCGACGGCGCTGCCGCCGGGATCGAGCGCGCCGAGCGACCCCGTCGCGCACAGCAGCGCACAAGCTCCCCCGTGGGGCTGGGGTGCGCTGCGGCGGTCCGGTCGCGCGCCTGGGAGCGCATCGGCGCTCGGGTCTCGAGCGGGCGCCGGGTCGCAGTCGAGCACCAGCCCCGGCAGCACACCGCCGGTCGGCGCGTGCGGCGAGCGCACCTCGTACCCGGCCTGGCTCGCCGCCTCGCGTAGTTCGTCCGCCAGCGCGCTCGCGCCCGCGATCACGACAACGCCCTCGCCGCCGGCCGCGGCGCGCTCGTGCGCCGGCGTGGCGTTCTCGGGCGGCGCGGGGTCCTCGGGTCGGTGCCTGGGTGGGTGGGGACCTGATCCATAGTCGTAGTAGCCGCGCCCGCTCTTGCGACCGTAGAGCCCCGCGGCCACGTAGCGCGCGGCGATCATCGACGGACGCCAGCGAGGCTCGCCGAAGCTCTGCGCGTAGAAGCTCTTCGAGATCTCGAAGCCCGTGTCGACGCCGACGAGGTCCATCAGCTCGAACGGCCCCATGCGAAAGCCGCCCTCCATGCGGCAGACGCGGTCGATCGTCTCGACGTCGGCGAGCTGCTCCTGCAGCAGGCGCAGAGCCTCGAGGCCGAACGGGCGGTTGCAGCGGTTGACGATGAAGCCCGGCCCATCCTTCGCGACGATCACCGTCTTGCCCATCGCCTCGCCCGTAGCGTGTGCAAGCGCCAGCGCCCGCGGCGAGGACTCGACGCCCGCGACCACCTCGAGCAGACGCATCAGCGGCGCCGGGTTGAAGAAGTGCATGCCGACGACGCGCTCCGGATGGCTGGCGCCGGTCGCGATCGCCGTCACCAGCAGCGACGAGGTGTTCGTCGCGAGCACGCACTCCTCGCTGACGATCTCCGACAGCCTCGCGTACATCTCGTGCTTGAGCTCCAAGCGCTCGGGGGCGGCCTCGATCACCAGCTCGCAGTCCGCGAACGCGGCCATGTCCTCGATCGGCTCCAGGCGCTCGGAGGCCGCGGCCGCGTCCTCCTCCTTGAGCTTGCCCTTCACCATTTCTTTGCGCAGTCCGTCCTCGGCGCTCGCGATGCCGCGCGCGAGCGCCTCCGGGAAGGGGTCGTGCAGCAGCGTGCGCGCCCCGGAGCGAGCCGCGAGCTGGGCGATGCCGGCACCCATCGTGCCGGCTCCCAGCACGCCAATCACAGACGCCGGCCGGCCCGCCCCGCCGGCGGAGCCGGCCTTCTCATCCTGCTGTGTCTGCGCCTGGTTGCCCATGCGATCGTTCGCTGCCGGCACGCCTCAGACGGGCACCAGCGCGTTGACGCCGGTCATCGCGCGCCCGATCAGCATCTGCTGGATCTGGGAGGTGCCCTCGTAGATCGTGGTCACGCGCGCGTCGCGGAAGTAGCGCTCGACCGGATGGTCATCGACGTAGCCCGCGCCGCCGTGCACCTGGATCGCGAGGTTCGCGCATTCGAGCGACGCCTCGGTCGCGTGGAGCTTGGCGATCGAGGTCTCGAGACTGTTGGGGCGGCCCTGGTCCTTGAGGAAGCCCGCGCGCCAGGCCAGCATCCGCGAGGCGTCCGTTTTCAGCACCATTTCCGCGATCATCGCCTGCACCAGCTGGAAGCTCGCGATCGGTTTGCCGAACTGCTCGCGCTCCTTCGCGTATTTCACCGACTCCTCCACGCAGCCCTGGCAGATGCCCACCGCGCCGCACGCCACCGAATAGCGTCCCGACTCGAGGTTCGACAGCGCGACTTTGAAGCCGTCGCCGACGTTGCCGAGCATCTGCTCGTCGGAGACCTCCACGTCTTCGAGCGAGATCGAGGCCGTGTCGGAGGCGTGCAGGCCCATCTTGTGCTCGATCGTCTGCGTCGTGAAGCCCGGCTGCTCGGTATCCACGAGGAAGCACGCGATGCCCTTGTAGCCGAGCTCCGGGTCGGTCTGCGCGAAGATCAGCGCGACCTTCGCGTAGCTCGCCATCGAGATCCACATCTTCGCGCCGTTGATCACCCAGCCCGAGTCCGTCCTGCGGGCGCGCGTCTTTTGGTTGGCCGCGTCCGAGCCCGTGTCCGGCTCCGTCAGCCCGAAGCACCCGAGCCAGTCGCCCGAGCACAGCTTCGGCAGGTACTTGTGCTTCTGCTCCTCGGTGCCGAACTTCAGGATCCCCGAGCACACCAGCGACGTCTGGACGGATATGACGGTGCGGATGGAGGAGTCCGCGCGGCCGATCTCCTCGACGACCAGGCCATAACTGAGGTAGTCGAGCCCCGCGCCGCCGTACTCCGGCGGCACGATCGCCCCGAGGTAGCCCTGGTCGGCGATCTTCTTCACCATGTCGAGGTCGAAGTGGTGGTTGCGCGCGTTTTCACGCGACTGCACCACGATCTCTTTGTCGGCGAATTCACGCGCAGTGTCCTTGATCAGGCGCTGCTCGTTGGTCAGGTCGAAGTCCATCCCTCTCCTATCGGTCAGTGCTGGTGCTGGTGCGTGTCGGGCGGTCAGGTCGGGCGGGTGTGGATGTGATTTTGCGAACGCTGTATAACCATCGCTATACGCGCTGCAGCTTGGGCGTGGTCCATGGCGCGTGCACGCGCCGCTCGATCTCCTCTGCGATGCCCTCGATCGGCAATCGCTCCTGCGCGAGCGAGTCGCGATCGCGCAACGTCAGCGTGCCGTCTTCGACACTCTGGTGGTCAATAGTAAGACAGAACGGGGTCCCGATCTCATCCTGGCGGCGGTAGCGCCGGCCGATCGCTCCACCGCCGTCGTACTCGGACTGGACGCGCGCGCGCAGCGCCCGATGCACCTCGTGCGCGAGCTCCGGCTGGCCGTCCTTGCCCACCAGCGGCAGCACCGCCGCCTTCACCGGTGCCAGCCGCGGGTGCAGTCGCAGCACCGTGCGCATCTCGCCCTCGCCCGTGCCCTCGCGCTCGACCAGTTCCTCGTCGTAGGCATCCACCAGGAACGCAAGCGTCGCACGGTCGGCGCCGGCGGCAGGCTCGATCACATACGGCACATAGCGTTCACCCGTGGCCTGGTCGAAGTACTCGAGCTTCTCGCCCGAAGCGTTCGCGTGTTGGGTGAGGTCGAAGTCGCCGCGGTTGGCGATCCCCTCGAGCTCCGACCAGCGGGCTCCGCCACCAGGGGTGGTGGACGGGAACAGGTATTCGACGTCGCTCGTTCCCGAGGAGTAGTGCGACAGCTCGTCCTGGTCGTGCGCGCGCAGACGCAGGTGGTCCGGACGCAGGCCCAGCTCGACATACCAACGCTCGCGCTCTGAGAGCCAGTGCTCGAACCACTTCTGCGCGTCGGCCGGCGGCACGAAGAACTCCATCTCCATCTGCTCGAACTCGCGCGTGCGGAAGATGAAGTTGCCGGGGGTGATCTCGTTGCGGAAGGACTTTCCCACCTGCGCGATCCCGAACGGCGGTTTCTTGCGCGAGAACTGCAGCACGTTCTTGAAGTTGATGAAGATCCCCTGCGCCGTCTCCGGTCGCAGGTACGCGGTCGCGCCGGACTCCTTCACGGGGCCGATCGTCGTTTCGAACATCAGGTTGAAGTCGCGCGCCTGCGTCAGGTCGCACTCGTCGGTTTCGCCGGGGTGCTTGGACGGTTTGCGACCGCACGCGAGCTCCTGCAGGTGATCGGCGCGGAAGCGCTGGCCGCACGTCTTGCAGTCCACGAGCGGATCTGTGAAGCCCGCGAGGTGGCCCGAGGCCTCCCACACCTTCGGGTGCTGGAGGATCGCCGAGTCGATCGCGACGATGTCATCGCGTTCCTGGAGCATCGCGCGCCACCACTCGTTCTTGACGTTCGTCTTCAGCAGCACGCCGTAGTGGCCGAAGTCATACGTGGAGCCGACGCCGCCGTAGATCTCGGAGGAGGGGAACACGAAGCCGCGGCGCTTGGAAAGCGCCACGATCTTCTCCATCGTCACGACGTCTGGTTCGGTTGGCGATCGCTCGGTCATGGGGGGCAGGTGATGGTAGTCGAGCATCACCCGCTCCGCGCCTCGGGCGACGCGCGCGTCGCGCCACGTAAGATGGCGCGCCGTGGCGCGGATACTGCTCGTGGCGGGGGGCTGCAGGGGCCGGCGCCTGGCTGAGGTGATGGTGGACGAAGGCCACGCAGTGCGCATCACGACGCGCAGCGACGCCGCACGCGCGGCGATTGAGGCCGCCGGCGCGGAGTGCTGGGTCGGCACCCCGGACCGGCTTGCGACGCTGCGTGGGGCGCTCGACAGCGTCACGATCGTCTGCTGGCTGCTCGGCACGGCCGTCGGCGGCGAGCAGGAGCTACAAGCGCTGCACAGCTCGCGGCTCGAGTTCTTCCTGACACAGATGATCGACACGACGGTGCGCGGCCTCGTCTACGAGGCCCGCGGCAGCGCGCCCGCGAACGCGCTGCTGGCCGAGGGCGAGGCGCTCACCCGCGCGCTGACCCAGCGCAACGAGATTCCGGCGGCATTCCTCACCGTCGACCCGCAAGAACAGGACGCGTGGCTGGCGGCGGCGCGCGCGGCGGTGAGCTCGCTGCTCGTCGGTGCATGATCGTCCACCCGGGTCAAGCTCGCGGAGTTTGTGACCGATGTTGCGTGCAAGATGGCCGGAGAGCGCTCCCGATATGGCCTGTCGATGTCCGCAGTCGGCGCGAGCGTGCTCGTGGCGAGCGTATTCCTACCGTGGTATCGCGTCAGCTCGATCGCGAGCGCTGGTGTTGCCCAGTCCGGCGCGCTGACGCACATCACAGAGCACCAGGCGCTGCCCTACATGAAGGGCTTCCTGCTGGTGGTCGCCGGCCTCGCGATGCTCGACGCGCTGGTGCCGTTGGTGCGCGCAGCCGCACCCGTTCCAGGCGGCGCCGGCGGCTCGGTGGCGCTGCTTGGCATCGCGGCGGCCGCCTGCGCGCTGTACCGCCTCCTCGATCCCCCCGCACTGGGCGCCGGTGCGGTCTCGCTGACGCCGCTCGAGGGGCCGTGGCTGACGCTGCTGGCCGCGCTGACAATGATGCTGGGCGGCATGTGGCCGCGGAGCATCATCGGCGCGCCCGCGGCAGCCGAGATACGCGTGCACCGCATCTGGCCCGGCGTCCCGGGCGGGAGCTGACGCTCGTAGCGCGCGAGCGCTCGCAGGCATGCAGACGATGGCGCGCGGTCGCTCTCCATATGGCTTTCTCGCGTCGGCGCTCGGCGCGATCGTGCTTGGGCTCGGAGTGTTCCTGCCGTGGTACGGCGTCGGCATAACCGCTCAGGGGGTGGCAGCGCTGGAGAGCCGCGATGACCAGGTCGTCGCGCAGTTCGGAAACGCCGCTCTGCAGCAACAAGTCAACGGCTTGCACGCGGAGCTGAGCTCCGTCGCCGGCAGCCAGATCGGATCGATCAGCGCGCACCAGGCCTTCACCAGGATCGGTCCGCTGCTGCTGATCCTCGCCGGACTCGGGATCCTGATCGCGCTGAACTCACTGGCTCGCGAGCGCCCCTCCGAGCTCGATGCGAGCGGCCGCTGGGTGGCCCTGCTGGGCACCGTCGCGCTCGCCTGTGTGCTCTACCGGATGTTCGCCCGGCCGGTCGGTGAAGAGCCGTTTTTGACGCTGTCGCTGCGCGAGGGCGCATGGCTGGCGCTGCTCGGCTCGGTGGCGATGATCGCCGGCGGGCTGTGGCCGCCGCGCGCGGCCGGCGTGGAGGCTGCATCGGAGCAGCTCGACGACGTCTGGTCGAGGCTCTCGGGCTGGACGCCGGAAGCCTGAACGCGGCGCCTGCGCGCTATCCTCAGAGGTAATCCCCGTAAAGCCGATCAGGATTTCTCTGGAACGGCGTTCTCTCTCAGCACTCGACGGTCGCCGTCGAGAAAGGAGCAAGCACATGGCGCTGCAACTTGGCGACATCGCCCCGGACTTCGAGGCCGACACCACCGAGGGCCGCATCAAATTCCACGACTGGATCGGCGATTCCTGGGCGGTGTTGTTCTCCCACCCCAAGGACTTCACACCCGTTTGCACGACCGAGCTCGGGTACATGGCCAAAATCAAGCCCGACTTCGACGCGCGCAACACCAAGATCATCGGCCTGTCCGTCGACGCGCTCGACAACCACGAGGCGTGGGCCAAGGACATCGAGGAGACCCAGGGCACCGCTCCCAACTACCCGATCATCAGCGACAGCGACTTCAACGTGTCAAAGCTCTACGGCATGCTCCCCGCCGACACTGCCGGTGATGTCACAGGGCGTACGCCCGCCGACAACCAGACGGTCCGCAACGTGTTCGTGATTGGACCCGACAAGAAGGTCAAGCTGATCCTCGTCTACCCGATGACGACTGGACGTAACTTCGACGAGGTGCTGCGCGTGATCGACTCGCTGCAGCTGACCGCTGGCCACAAGGTTGCCACGCCGGTCAACTGGCAGCCGGGTGAGAAGGTGATCATCGCCGGCTCCGTCTCCAACGACGAGGCGAAAGACACCTACCCGGATGGGTGGGAGGAGCCGCGGCCGTACATCAGGCTGGTGCCGCAGCCGAGCTAACCGAGCTCAGGCAGCGACAGGCTGCCGTCCGGGCCGTCCGTCCGCAACCGTTCGAGCAGCGTCTCGAGGATGCGGGCGGTCGCGCCCCAGATGAGATGCTCGTCGACGACGTAGGTGTCGGTTTCGAAGGTGATGCCGCGCCGTTCCATGCGCGTCCTCGTCCGGCCCGCGCGCACCGCGTCCAGTGGCAGCTCGAGCACCGCGTCGACCTCGCGCGCCGACAGCTGCCACGCGACCCCCGCCGGGACCGTCCCCACGAACGGGTGGATCACGTAGTTGGTGGCGAACGTCGAAGTTGGCTCCAGCGCGCCAAGCAGCCGGACCCGTGAACGTTCCAGGCCGATCTCCTCTTCGGCCTCGCGCAGCGCCGTCGTTGTCAGGTCGCGATCCTCTGCGTCCTGGCGCCCGCCCGGGAACGAGATCTCGCCCGCGTGGCGGCGCAGGTCGGCGCGACGCCGGGTGAGCACCACATGCGGGTCACGCGCCTCGCCTCCAAGAAACAGCGGCACGAGAACCGCCGCCGGAATCTGCTCGCTGCCGGCAGGCCGGACGAAGCTGGAGTCGGAGGAGTCAGGCGGCCAGGTGAACGCGCTCAATGCGCTCCTGGAACATGACCTCGCCGTCGAGTGCGCGGTGTACCGGGCACTTCGCCGCGATCACGCGCAGCCGTTCCACCTGCTCCTCTGGGAGGTTGTCCGGCAGTCGCATCACGAGCTGGAACTTGGTCGGAGCGCCACGCTCCGCCGGGCTGTACTCGACGTCGACCTCAACATGGCCGATGTCCCAGCCCTTGCGCGCTGCATACATCTCGATCGTGATCGCCGTGCACGAGGCGAGGCTCGCGGCGAGCAGCTCCTGAGGATCCGGTGCGCTGTCGTCTCCGCCCGCATCCAGCGGCTCGTCCACCGTCACCTGGTGGTCGCGGACCTGCACCGTGTGTCTGAGTGTTCCACCATCGCGTCGTGCGGAGGCCTTCATCCTTGTGAGCCCTGGCGTGTGTGTCAATTCGATCCCCTCGATCGGCTGCTACTTATGCTTTTTTTCATGATACTCATCGGCCGGACGCGCCAAGCGGGTTGAACAGCAGGCCCGTCAAGAGCTTCGGATAGAAGAACGTCGACTTCGGCGGCATGTTCTCGCCGGCAGCCGCGACGTCGCGCACCTGGCCCACCGGCGTGGGCCGCATCAGGAACGCGGCGTCGTACTCGCCGGAGCGCACCATCGCGAGTGCCTCGGCTGTGTCGCGCGCGTAGAACAGGCCGTTGAAGTGAGCGATGTCCTCATCGCTGTAGCCGAGCGCGTTCTTCAGTAGCAGCGTCTCCAACACGCCGGTGTCGAGGTGCCGGTAGGCCGCGGAGTAACCCGGCAGCGCCGCGTCGGCGATCGCCTGATCCTTGAGCGTCAGGCGCAGCGCGCGCCCGTCACGACCGTCGAAGTAGCCGAGCTGCAGCGGCCCTGCGCCCGGCGGCGGCGTGATCTCCTCGAGCGGCACCTCGGTGATCTCGAAGTCGCGCGCCAGCGCCTGCTCCAGCGCCGCCCGGCGCTCGTCGTCGAGGCCGCCGATCAGGCGATGCGTGGGGAACACCGTCAGCCCTGGGTCCTCCAGTGCGACCAGGCACATCAGGATGTAGCGCTGGTCGCCGTCGCCGGGGATCTCGTGCGCGTACGCCTGCATCGTCTCGTAGCGGTGGTGCCCGTCGGCGATCAACAGCTCCGCATCGCCGGTCGCAGTCTGTACGGCGGCGATCGCCTCCGGATCCGACACGCGCCACAGACGATGCACGGTGCCGTCGGCGTCCGTGATGTCGGCCCACGGCGTCTGCTCGGTCGCCGCTGCGATCGCCCGCCAGGCGGCGTCGGTCGGGTCTGAGTACAGCGAGAAGATCGGTGAGATGTTCGCCTGCGTCGCGCGCGTGAGCCGCAGCCGGTCCTCCTTCGGCCCCGGATGCGTCCGCTCGTGCGGTCGCACGCGGCCGGGGCCATAGTCCTCGATGCGCACTCGGCAGAAGAAGCCGCGGCGTGTGCGCCGCTGGCCGTCGGGTCCCGTGTAGTCCTGCGTATGCGCCCACAGTGCCGGCTCCTCGTCGCGGACCACCGCGCCCTGCGCCTGCCAGTGCTCGAACAGTTCGCCCGCCGCGGCATACGGATCCTGGGCGCCGGCTGCGCCCGTGCCGCCCATGTCCTCGCCGTGGGCGCCCAGCGGCAGGTCAACCGCGACCACGTTGAACGGCGAGCGCGCTATGAGCTCCGCGCGTTGTGCCGCGTCGATCACGTCGTAGGGCGGTGCCACCACGTTCGCCAGCTCGCCCACCACGGCGGGGTCGTAGCGGAGCGCGCGCAGGGGTTGGACGTCGACCATGGCGGCGGAGGCTAGCAGCGCCGCTCTGACTGGCGGTTAGACTGAGGACACTTCGGGGCGTAGCGAAGCCTGGTATCGCACCACATTTGGGGTGTGGGGATCGCCGGTTCAAATCCGGCCGCCCCGATTAACTGGACACGAGTTCTCGCAACCTGCAGGAGCGGCATTTGGCGGCCGCGGGTGCTCGCGAGAGGCACTGCGCCGCGGCTCGCGCTCACGCGCTGGTTGCGGCACCGGCGTCGCTCGGGCTCGATGGCGGGATCTCGTCGGCAGGTCGCCGTTTGGCCACGACTGCCAGGGGAATCCTCTGCGGCGGTGCCGGAGCCTGTAGGCGAGCGCGCCGTGGGCGTTCATCGCGTGCCACGCGGCGTGCGTGGTGAGCGTGAACCTCGGGATCCAGAAGCGCTCCTCGATCGGGTCGAGCGGTGTCGGTGCTGGCGCGAGGTCGACGTCGGCGGCGACGTGGCTCTCGCCGTCCTCGAGCGTCAAGCACGCGAGGATCGTGCCGTCGCGGTCGCAGATCTGTGACTCGCCCAGCATCTGGGTCTTCCAGGGAATGCCGGGGCCGAGCGGCGTTTCGCCTTCAATCGCGCCGACGTGGCAGGCGATCGCGACCGGTGCGCCCGTCAGCCTCGCGACCTGGCTGGGGAGCGCACGTGCCTGTGCCCGCCAGATCGTGTGCTCGCGCTCGGCCCACGCATGCAGCGGGCCGGGCCAGTTAAGCGGCATTGAAGGCCAGCACATGCCCCCCAGCACGACGTGCGCGTCCCGCGCGCGCACGCGGGCGGAGGTCCGAAAGCGCGCCCACTCCGAGCCCGACATCATCCCGACCTCGCAGCCGAGCGCCACGCTGCGTGTCACTCCCTCATCGTCGCCGCCGACGTAGAAATGCTGCTCCCACGCTGTCGGGATGTCCTTGTCGTGTAGGTGTACGGCGCCGTCGGGCTCGGCGAGCACGAACGTGCCGTAGGTGTGTTTGCCGCGCACGGCGACGAACCCGCCGCCGATCACGCAGTCCAGCTCGCGCGCGAGCCGCGTCAGCAGCTGAAACGGCTGACCGTCGACCGGCCGCGGCGTACCCCTGAGCATCTTGGCGAAGACATTCGGCGTCGTGCACGCCTCCGGGAGGAGGATCACCTCCGGCGAGTGCTCACCGTGGGCGTCGCGGATCAGGTCCTCGATCCGCTCGAGGTTGCGCGCGACCTCGCCCAACGCGAGGGCCGGCTGCACGACCGCGATGCGCGTCATCCGAGCACCTCCTCGCCGACGGCGTCGTTTGACGTCGCGACGTTCGGCGCGGCCATCGGCGTGGCCAGGGCGGATGCCCGCGCCGGCGTTGGCGCCGCGGGCCATTCGGCTCCGGGATGCTCGGAGCCCACGATCGTGCGGGTCGATCGGAAGCGCCCTGCGCGCCGCTCGAGGTCGATCGCCAGCTGCGTGCGGAGGTCCGGGAGCAGACGGCGCAGTATCTGTCGGCGCGGCTGTTCGCCGTGCCACATGGCAGCTGCGAGCGCACGTGCCAGTCGTGGTGCAGTCGCGATCTGCTGCGGCGTGCGCGCGCGGCCGAACAGGTCCGTGATGTCCGGGTCGGTCGTGCGTCCAGCGTCGCGAACCAGCTCGCACACCAGCGCCGACTGGCGTTCGACGCGCGTGTCCGAGTTTGCGAAGTGGTAGGCGGGCAGGCACTCGCGATCGCGCGCCGCCTCCCACTCGCGGGTCGCGCGGTCGACGGCCTCGGCATCGTCCAGCACCGGCAGCACCTGCTCTGCGAGCGTCCGCCCCGCGAACATCGCGTCGCGCATGCCCTGTCCGGTGACCGGGTCCTTGAAGTGCCCGGCGTCTCCTGCAAGTGCCCAGCCGGGACCGGATGACGCGCGGAAGAATGCCGGCGTCTCGCCCGTCGAGCGCAGCTTCGTCCCCGCAGGCGCGCCCGCCACGCGCGCTGCCAGGCCCGGGTGCTCCACAAGCTTGCGCTGCCAGTAGCCCTCCGGGTCCGCGCGCGCGTCGCTGATCTCTCGGCGATCCCCCATCAGCAAGACCAGCAGGCGCCCCATGGGCGTGCTCGGGAACGCGAACGCGAACGAGTCACCCTCGCGCCACTGGGAGTAGGTCTCGGCCTCGATGCCTCCCGCCAGCGGGTCCTCGAGGTAGCGGAAGACCAGACCGCGGCCGTTACGCGAGACCCGGTAGGGCGTCCACGCGCCCACCAGCGCGGCGATCGTCGAGCGCCGGCCGTCGGCGCCCACCAGTAGCGTCGAAGCGAGGTCGTGCTCGATGCCGTCCCCGTCGCGGTAGCGCACGCCGACCACGCGCCCGCCGCGCCAGCGCAGCGACTGCACCGTGCAGTGCTCGCGCACCACAGCGCCTTGGTCGCGTGCCGCGCGCACCAGCTGTACGTCCTGGAGGTCGCGCGGGACGCACACGCCGTAGTCGATTCCGTCGGTTGCCGGTCGCAGTCGCTCCAGCGCGCTCGCGCCCTCGACGACGATCTGTACCCAGCGCACCCGCGAGGGCTTGCACTCGAGGATCCGCGGCAGCGCCCCAAGCTTGGCCAGCTCGCTCGTACCCGCGGGCATCAGCACGTGGGTCGAGAGCTGGTCGGACGGGAACCCCATCCTGTCGAGCACCACCACGCGGCGTCCCGCCCGCGCCAACGGTGCCGCGACCGCGCAGCCCGCCAAGCGCGCCCCCACTACCACCACGTCGACCTCCTCCACGAGCGCGCCTCGTCGTCTGACGGCATCCCGGACAGCGCCGCCGCCGTCCGCGCTGTCAGGCGCGCGACTCACGGTCGGGCCGTTCGCGCCAGCGCCGATCCATCGTGCGGAGCATCTGTGGATAGACAATCAGGTATCGGAATGGCTTTATCGCCGCCATGTACGCACGCCCTAGGAGTCCGTTGGGCTTCACGTAGATCGCCATCTGGCCGCGGTAGCCGTCGCTTCCCTCGGCGACCCAGCCAAAGTGCAGAATGCCATGCATCGTATGGTTCGCGATCTCGGCGGCGAACTCGTCGTCGGTCAGGTAGAGCGAGGTGAAGGGGAGCGCCTCGAAGCTCGGCCCGCTGGCGGCGCGGAGGTCATCGGGCAGCCGTTCGCGAAGCGTTGTGACCCTCGACCCAAGTCCCTCATCCGGGTCGTCGAGGCCGAACAGCTCGCCGAGCTTCCACCGCAGCGACAACAGCGTCCGCGTTGCGCACGATGCGCTCTTCGCCGGATCGGCTGCGGCGAACCCCTCGACGAAGATCGGAAACTCATCGGCCTGACCGCGCGTCGGCAGCGCCCACACATCCTCGAGCCGAAAGTCGCCGGCGATCTCGTGGATCCGCCAGGGTCTGGATGTATGCGCCGAGTTCGAGAGCCTCATCGCCAGTCGCTCATCGTATTTTGATCCATACGCGAGCGTATAGTTGGATGCTAGCATCGTCGTCTGGCATGTCAACAGCGAGCCGAACCCGCTAGGCAGGGCAGTGGCGCCGTCGGTCCGAACGCCTCGCAACAGGTGGATCGAAGCCGGGCTGAACGCGCTCGCCGCGGGCGGCCCGGACGCCGTCAGGATCGAGTCCTTGGCGCAGGGGTTGGGCGTCAGCAAGGGCGGCTTCTACTGGCACTTCAGCGACCGCCGCGCGCTGCTCGAGGAGATGCTGGACGCGTGGGAGCGTACGTGGGTCGACGAGGTGATCGAGGCTGTCGACGCCGAGGGCGGGGACGCGAGGTCAAGACTGAGGGGGCTGTTCGCACTGGCCGCCGCCTCAGGCGGTGAGCTCTTGAAGACGGAGCTGGCGATCCGCAGCTGGGCCCGGCGCGAGGAGGCGGTCGCTGAGCGACTGCGGCACGTCGACAACAGGCGCATGGACTACATGCGCTCCCTGTTCGGGGCCATCTGCGAGGACGACGACGAGGTCGAGGCTCGCTGTCTGCTCACCTTCTCGCTGTTCGTCGGCGGTCACTTCGTCAGCGTCGATCACGGCGGGCGCAGCCGGGCTGAGGCGCTGGAGCTGGCTCTGGAGTGGCTCGCACGGGAGGGGTGAGCTGACGAGCCTCTCCACCAAGCAGGATCCGGGTTTGGGCATGAGCCGCGACGACCGCGGCCGGTGTTCGCCTACGCCGCGCGTGCGCTCGGCACGAGCCGCAGCCGGCCCGGCAGGAACGGGATCACCGCACGCTTGAGATAATCCGCGCCCCCCGCCACGAGCGCCTTGCGCACGAGCGTCGGCGGCAGCGCCGAGAAGCCGTACTGCTCGCGGATTGAGTCGGGCAGCAGCGCGACGGTTACGAAGTTCACGGTCTCGAGCAGCGGCCGTGCGAGCAGCGGCACTGGCGGTTCGAGCACGATCTGACGGGCCCGCCTCCGCGCCCAGTCGGTGACGACGAGCTCGTCGCCCTCGAGCATCCGCGTCCGGTAGTCGTTGAGGTCCTCGAGTGTCGCCGGCATCGCGCTGTCCTCGAGACCGAACAGCGCGCCGACGACCCTGTAGTCCTGCCACAGTGCTGCCTTCTCAGCGTCGGAGAGTGAGTGGACGTAGCGGCTGTAGACGACCATCGCCGAGTCGGCGAGCGTGAACAGCACCCACAGCAACAGCCCGGGGTCGTCCGCGCGGTAGGGGGTGCCCGCCGCATAGGCGCCGATCGGCTCGGGCAGGCTGCCGCTGACGCGGCGGTGCATCGCGCGCACGCGGCGGGTGACCCGGTTCGCCTCGGCGCGCGAGCCGAACGCGATCGTGTTCATCGTCTTCGCCGTGCGCACAAGTCGCTCGTAGGGCTCGTCGAGCGCCGTCGAGTGGGCGAGCAAGCCGAACACGGCGAGGGGATGGGCGGCCTGCATCAGCAGCGCTCGCGGGCCCGAAAGCGCGACGGCACGCTCGCGGTTCACCCTACGGAACATCGACCGCTCGTCGAAGTAGCCCGGCATCCGCTACACGGTCCTAGGCGAAGACGCGGTGACCGGCTGGGGAGCGCCCTGAGCGGCTGCCGATCCGCGGACCGCCACGAGCGTGGCCACGCAGACAGCTGTCGCGAGGACGTACACGAGCCAGTCGCCGGACAGTCCCGCGATCGCGCCCGCGGCGACGGGTCCGAGCATTGCGCCCAGCGCCCAGACGGCGTTCATCACGCCGAAGGCATGTCCCTGCGCGAGGCCGGCGCGTTCGGCGCCTTCGGCGATCAGCGCGAACGCCGGCGTGAACAGGAGTCCGTACGCCGTCGAAGCGAGCAGCACCAGCGCTGCGTACACCAGCGGACGGCCGGCGAGCGCCAGCGTCAGCGACAGCAGCGCCGCCGCGAGCAGTGCGAAGCGAACCGGCACGAACGCGCCGCGCCGGTCGCTTGCGCGCCCGATGAACGGCGAAGCGGCCGCCTCGAGGGCGGCGCCGAGCAGCCACACAGCTCCGATTGCGGTTGCGCTCCAGCCGGCCGACGCGAGATGCAGCGGACCGAGCACCGAGAGCATCCCGGCGAGCAGCGAGGCGATCGACAGGAGGGCGAGCCCACTGGCAAGACGCGGATGCGCAAAGGCGCGGATGACCGGCCCTGCCGGTGACTCCCGCACGGACGGCGACGGGGTCAGCAGCGTGCGCGCCGCCAGCAGCGCCGCGAGGCCCGCGAGCGCAATGAAGATCACCGTGCGTCCGACGAGCGCCGCGGCGGCGCCCACGACCGGACCGAAGAGCGCGCCGACCACCGCTGCGCCCATCGCCACGCCTATCAACTCGCCGCGGCGCCGTCGCGGCGCCGCCGCGAGCAGCCATGAGAAGGAACCCGCCCACGTGAAGGCGCTACCGCATCCCTGCAGCACGCGCGCCGCGAGCAACGTCGGGAACGTGTCCGCGAGCGCGAAGCCGATGCTCGCGAAGCCCATCAGCGCGAGACCCACCAGCACCGCTCGCTTCGGGCCGATGCGAACGGCTGCGAACCCACCTGGAAGGCCGCCGAGCAGCGCGCCGACGGCGTAGGACGCGGTCAGCACGCCGGCCGCGAGCTTCGAGAGCCCGAACTCGTGCGTGAAGTGCGGCAGCAACGGCGTCAGCGCGGCGAACAGCATTGTGTCGACGAAGACCACCGCTGCGACGAGTGGGAGCAGACGGCGCATGTGAGCCACGCTAGCAACGCTGCGTCAGGCGCCCAGCGCGAACAGCGGCCAACGACCGGGTACGCCCTTCAGGTCATGAAAGCCGCGGTCGGCGAACACGAACGGGCCACCCACGACCGTGCCGAACACGGTGCCGGACACCAGCACTTCGCCGGGGGCGGCGAGCGCGCTGATGCGCGAGGCGATGTGCACCGCCATGCCGCCGACGTCGTCGCCGATCAGCTCGCACTCGCCCGTGTGCATGCCGACGCGCACCTCGATGTCGAGAGCGCGGGCGCTGCGCGTGATCGCTAGCGCGCACCGCAGCGCGCGCGACGGCGGCCCGTCGAAGGTCGCGATGAAGCCGTCCCCGACCGTCTTGACCTCACGGCCGCCGAAGCGTGCGAGCTCCGCCCGTACACGCTCGTCGTGGTGCGCGAGCAGGTCGCGCCAGCGACCGTCGCCGAGCGCTGCCGCACGCGCCGTCGCCGCGACGATGTCGGTGAACAGCACCGTCAGCAGCGCGCGCGCGAATTCTCCGCCGCTGCGCACGCCGGTCAGGAACTCCTCGACCTCCTCGACGATCGCGTCGCTGTCGCCGACGAACGGGAACGAGTCTTCTCCCTCGAGCTCGACGTAGCGGGCACCCGGGATGTGCTCAGCCAGGTAGTGGGAGTGGCGCACGTCCCACACCCGCTCGCGCGGGCGGTGCATGACGAGCGTGGGCACGCGGATGTTCGGCAGCACGTGGCGTACGTCGAGGTCGACCATCGCGTTGGCGATGATCCGCGCCTCGTTCGGACTCGCGGCCAGCCGTTGCATCCGTGCGAACCAGTCGACGAGCGCCGGATCCTCGGCCATCGACGGCGCCCACGCGGCCATGGCTTCGCTGTTCGGTTCACCCCAGGTGGCGATGTTGCGCTCGCTGAGCGCCTCGCGTTCCTCGAGCGTCATCGCCCACTCGTAGTCGGGCGCCCACGAGGTGCGGGCGGTGGACGCGTACATGATCAGTGCGCCGATGCGCTCAGGGTGCTCGGCGGCGAGCAGCGCACCGACGAGACCGCCCTGTGCGTAGGTGATCAGCGCGGCGCGTTCACTGCCGGCGGCGTCGAGCACGGTCAGCGCGTCGCTCACCTCCTGCTCGACGGTGTAGCTCTCGATGACGCGTTCGGACAGCCCGGTCCCGCGGCTGTCGTAAAGGATCAGACGGCCAAACGTGGTGAGTCGTTCCAGGAAGCGACGGTTGGCGGGCGCCTCCCAGAGCTGCTCGAGCTGGGTCAGCCAGCCGGTCAGGAACAGCAGGTCCAACGGCCCGTCGCCGACGACCTGGTAGGCGATGCTCGCCTCGCCGCTGCGCGCGTAACGGGTGACGGGTCCCATCACAGCTCTTCGATCAGTGCGCGAAACGCCGCTGAGGCCTCGACGCTGGCGCCGGCGGCGTGCACGCGGTCGGACAGCCACAGATCCGAGGTGACTACCCGGATCGCACCCGGCTCTACGGCTGCGGCGAGCAGCCGCACGATCTCGTCATCGGCTGAGTCGCGTCGGGGACGCGGCGCGAACGCGACCTCGACGACCGTCGAGCGGATCGGTGGAGACGGCGGCTGCTCGAACACGACCGTGACGTCGGCGCCGCTGCTCGCGGCCCAGCGCTCGAGCATGTCGACGAGGCGGACCATCGCCGCGTGCCTGTCCCGCCACCACGCGTCCGGCCGCGTCCCGATCACGTTCATTCCGTCGACGAGCCAGCGCACGTGGGCCAAGCGTACGGGCTCGACGTTGACGCCGTCGGCGCGCCCACGGCAGCGAGCTTGGCGAGCGGCTCGCCTCGCGCCGGCGTTCCTGCTGGAGTTCTGCATCGATGCGGCTCGAGGGCATCCAGACCGGCGACATCGTCGAGGTCGATCTCCGCGGACGGCGCTTCCACGCGCTCGTCACGGGAACCGCCCCCGGCGGCCTGGCGATCCAGCCGACGGACCGGCGCGTCAACCACTACTCGTGCAGAAGCCGAGAGGTGGTCGGGCACTGGTCCAAGCGCGGGCGGCCGCGGTCGACGAGCGAGCCGCTGCGCCCGTCGCCGCGCCAGCTTCAGATCGATCTCGCGCCGGACGAGCACGGCCCGTGCCAGCAGTGACACGTCGCAGCGCACGTGCGAGAAGAAACGTAGACAATTGTCTGCATGGAGACATCGTTCGCGCAGGTGGACGAGGGCGACCGGCGGCTCGAACGCGCGATCGTGCTGCTCCTGCTCGCCGACGGACAGCCGCAGACGCTGTCGCGGGGACAGCTCGCGACCGAGCTCGAAGCGGACTCTGCCGCGCTCGAGCGCGCACTCGACAGGCTCTCGCGGGCCGGTGTGGTCGAACTCGTGGGCATCGACGCGCGCGCGTCGCGCGCCGCGCGGCGCATCGATGAGCTGGGTCTGATCGGCGTTTGAGAACGCTGCGGACACGGCGGCGGCAGATGTTCTGCCGCTGGGAGATAGGGTCTCGGGAATGAGCACCCGTGCGCTCATCCTCTCGTGGGAGTACCCGCCCGTGATCGAGGGCGGCCTCGCCCGCCACGTGCGCAAGCTCGCGGAGGCGCTGGTGCGCCAGGGAGTGGCGGTCGACGTGCTCACGCGCGGCGTGCCGCGCGAACCGGAGCTGGAGCGGACGCGCGTCGGCGACGGCGGCGGCGTCAACGTCCATCGCGTGCCGGAGCCCGGCTGGCCGCGCGACCTCGATCGCTTCGTGGCGTGGGTCGAGCAGATGAACCGCGACATGCTCGCCGCCGGTGCGGCGCTCGCGCAGGAGCACTCCTACGAGCTCGTACACGGCCATGACTGGCTCGTCGGCCAGGCCGCGGCGGCGCTGGCCGATCGCTTGCGGGTGCCGTACGTGACGACGATCCACGCCACCGAGCACGGACGTCACCAGGGCTGGGTGGACAAGCCGCCGCAATCGCACATCCACTCGCTCGAGCGACGGATGGCCCGCCGCGCAGATCGGGTGATCGTCTGCTCCTACTACATGCGCGGGCACGTCGCAGACATCTTCGACATCGACGAGCGACGGGTGGCGGTGATCCCCAACGGCGTGGATCCGAGCGAACTCCAGCCGCGGGGGGACCTCGCCGCGCTGAGGAGCGAGTTCGCGGCCCCGCACGAGAAGCTCGTTCTGCTGGTCGGGAGGCTGGTCTATGAGAAGGGCTTCCAACTGGCGCTCGACGCGCTCCCCGCGGTGATCGAGCAGCTCGGCGACGTACGCTTCCTGGTTGCCGGCAGCGGCACGCATGAGGCAGAGCTGAAGGCGCAGGCGCAGCGACTCGGCCTTTCCGAGCAAGGCACCTTCCTCGGCTGGATCGGCGATGACGTGCTGCATTCGCTCTACCGGATCGCGGATCTGTGCGTCGTCCCTTCGATCTATGAGCCGTTCGGGCTGGTTGCACTGGAGGCGATGGCCTCGGGGTGCCCGTGCATCGTCGCCGACACCGGCGGCCTGCGTGAGGTGGTGCCGCTCGGCGAGCACGTCGGCCTGCGCTTCAACGGCGGCGACGCCGAGCACCTCGGCGTCATGATCGAACGGCTGTTGGTCGACGAGGGGCTGCGCGACCGGCTGGTGACGCAGGCGTCCGAGCATGTGCTGCGCTTCGACTGGGATGACATCGCCGAGCGCACACGCGGTATCTACGATGGGCTGCGCCAACTGGCGCCACGGCAGGAGCCACGAGAGGGAGTGGGGAGAGGATGACGCAGATGCTCGAAGGCCTGATGCAGAACGACTTTGAGCTCACGCTCAACCACATCCGCGGTCGGTTGGGTTCGTGTAACGCGGGCAGCGAGGTCGTCGCGCTGAAGACCGTCGAAGGCGAGGTCGCGCGTGCCAGCCATGCCGAGCTGAGCGATCGGATCGACACGCTGGCCCGCGTGCTGCGGCGGCTGGGTGTCGAGCAGGGCGACCGCGTCGGCACATTCGCGTGGAACAACCTCCGCCACCTCGAGCTGTACTTCGCGGTCCCATGCATCGGCGCGGTGCTGCACACGCTGAACATCCGCCTGTTCGAGGAGCAGCTGACGTACATCGTCAACCACGCAGAGGACCGCGTGATCTTTGTCGACGACTCGCTCGTCCCGATCCTCGAGAAACTCGCGCCTAGCTTCAACTGCGTCGAGCACTACGTGCTGATGGGCGACGGCGATGCCGGCTCGCTGCCGAACGTGCTGCGCTACGAGGAGCTGATGGCGGAGGCCGGGGGCGGGGGGTTCGACTACCCCGATCTCGACGAGCGCCAGGCGGCGGCGCTCTGCTACACGAGTGGCACGACCGGCAATCCGAAGGGCGTGCTCTACTCGCACCGCTCGATCAGCCTGCACTCATCGGCGACACTGATGACGGACGCGAACGGGCTCTCGCGCGCCGACCGCGTGCTCGCGATCGTGCCGATGTTCCACGCGAACGCCTGGGGGCTGCCCTACGGCGCGGCGCTCGCGAGCGCCGACCTGATCCTGCCCGATCGCTTTCTCGCCGCCGAGCCGCTGGCGAAGCTGATCGCCGCCGAGCGTCCGACGTTTGTGGGTTGCGTGCCGACGATCTTCTCCGATCTGCTCCGCTATGCCGACGAGCACCCCGAGGTCGACCTCAGCTCGGTCACGAACGCCGGCTGCGGAGGCTCGGCGGTGCCGCGCCAGCTGATGCAGGCCTTCGAAGAGCGCCACGCGGTGCGCATCTTCCAGGCCTGGGGGATGACCGAGACAAGCCCGGTCGCGACCTACTCGCGGCCGCGTGAGCGCGACCACGATGACGCTTACTGGCAGGAGCGCGCCAAGCAGGGCAGGCCGTTGCCGTGGGTCGAGCTGCGCCTGATCGACGACGACGGCGCAGAGGTGCCGTGGGACGGAGAGTCAACCGGCGAGATCGAGGTGCGCGGACCGTGGATCGCCTCGGGCTACTTCCGCGATGACTCGAGCTCGGACAAGTTCGACTCCGGCTGGCTGCGCACCGGCGACATCGCGGCCGTCGACGAGACGGCCTTCGTGCAGATCACCGACCGCTCCAAGGACGTGATCAAGTCGGGCGGCGAGTGGATCTCCTCGGTCGAGCTCGAGAACGAGCTGATGGCGCATCCGGATGTCGTCGAGGCCGCGGTGATCGCCAAGCCGGATGCGCGCTGGGCGGAGCGGCCACTGTGCTGTGTCGTGCTGAGCGACTCGACCCAGACGAGTGCCGACGACCTCCTCGAGCACCTGCGCGGCCGCGTCGCGAAGTGGTGGCTGCCGGACGAGTTCGCGTTCATCGCGGAGATCCCGAAGACGAGCGTCGGCAAGTTCGACAAGAAGGTGCTGCGGGCGCGCTTGGCGGAGGGTACGCTCGCGGGTCGAGTGCACGTGTCCTGAGCGCCCGCGCCGCCAGATCGGGGTAAACACCGGGTCTACGCAGGCGCAAAGAGCGGCTACGGACAGCGGTTGGCGCCGCCATAGCTGATAGACCTTGCTCGATCAAGGCAGGCGAGAGCTTGCAAACGGCGAACCAGAGATCGATATCTTGCGAGAAACAACCGACGGGACAAGTACGGAGACAGCCCCCGATGCGGGGTTGCTGCGTTCACCACACCATCAACAGGAGGTTGGCATGACTCGGACCGATGTCATGGCCTCGAGCAGGCCACGTAGTGCACGAGCAGCTTCGACGAGGGGGAGGTCATCCACCGTCCTGCGTGGGTTGTCGATCACTTCCTTGCTACTGATGCTGGCCTTCGCGCTTGCGCCTGGTGCGGCGCTGGCGGCGGAACCCACCAGCGGTTACACGACCCCGTCGACTACCACGACCGGCACGACGACGACGCCGACCACGCCCACCACGCCGACGACGGCGACGACGACGCCGACAACTGCGACGACGGCGCCGAGCACGGGCACGCTGCCGTCGAAAGAATCAGAAAAGCCGACGGGCACGACACCGACGACTGAACCGTCGCCGGAAAAAGTAAGCAGCACCCCCACGACGACCACCGCGAAATCGAGCACGCTGCCGTTCACCGGATTCGATCTGCGTTGGGACATCGGCCTTGGCCTTCTGCTGTTGGCCGCGGGCTTCTCGATCGTTGCGATGCAGCGCCGGCAGCGACGCGACAGCGGCAGCTGAGCGCAGCTCCAAACGCTTCTCGACGGCCGTCGGCGCGAACGCCGGCGGCCGTTTGTTGTTCTGCTCAGCTGGAGAGCATGCGTTCGCGCCCCGCACAGTCGAACAGCACGAGCGTGTAGACGGTGGCGGGGGGAGGGCCGTGCCAGATCGGCGCCGGCACGATCTGGCAGGCCCGCAACACCGCCTTCGTCGCGAGGTTGCCTCCACGCGAGGCGTATTCGCCGCCGAGCAGGATGTATCGCGCTTCGTGTCGGGCAACAAGGCGTGCGAGCGCGGGGCCGTTGAGCACGGGATCGGTGCCGCCATAGCCGCCGAGCGCGCCCGCCTGTGCGCCGAGCAGGATCAGCGGGGCAGCCGTCGGTGCCGCGTCGGTCAACACTGCCCAGCGGCGTCCTGTGTTCTGCGTGGCGAGATAGCGGATCAGGTTGTGGTCGATACGCAGTTCGCCCGGATCGCTGTTGAGCGGCCCCTTGGCGCTCGCTTCGTGTGGCCCCGCCGCCGGGAAGGTGCCTTCCACAGGCGCGAGCGACGCCGTCGTCGAGTACACGCTGGGCGCGATCAGCAAGACGCCCAACGCGAGCGCCATCCCGGCTGCGGCGAGTCGTGACAGCGCCATCAAGCAGATGCCGAGGACGGCGACGCCGATCAGCACCGGGATGAACCAGCGCATGTAGTGCTGTTCGTGCAGGATCACGATCTGCGCGACCACGGTCGCGACGACCGCGCATGCAGCCAGCGCCAGCCCCCAACTACGTCGCTGTCGCGTCAGCCACGTGAGCGCCGCGGCGCCCGCACCGACGGCCACCGCGGCGCCGGGTCCCATCGCCGAGACGTAGTACGGGTGCACGATGCCCTTGGAAAAGCTGAGGATCGCCGCCTCTGGGAGGAGCCATCCGCCGAACACGATCGTCGTCGCCAGCCGCGGGTTGCGTGACGAGCGCTCGTCGAGGAACGCCCGCAGTACGAGCGCGACCAGGCCGAGGAGGGCGAACGGCACCAGCCACCCGCCCTGATCGGCAAGCCCCCACTTGAAGAGCCGCAGGAGTCCGGTCGGGGCCGCGAAGAACTGGGGGCTGGCGAGGCGCCCGTCGGGAAGAAAGGTGGGCGGTGGCTTCGCCACGACGGGCACCGTGCTCGCAGTCACGGGTCTCCCGTGGCGGACCGAGCGCGCGGGGCGCGTCTGGGAGACGACGTGTAGCCCCCCACCTTCAGCTTCCTGGATCTGACCCGGTCCGCCGACCTCGCCTTCGACGCGGCCGAACCCGTTGTAATCGAAGGTCAGGCCGAGCTCGGTGTTGTTGGTCGAGCTGCCGACGTACGGGCGCTGTGACGCCGGGGTCAGTTCCACGAACGCGATCCACGAGAACGACACGATCACGAGGACCACGCCCGCTGCAAGCAGCCGCGTGATTCGCCGCAGCGCGCTACCGGGTGCGCACAGGATGTACGCGAGCGCGATCCCGGGGACGATCAGGTAGGCAGCGAGCGTCTTCGTGTTGAACGCCAAGCCGATCAGCACCGCGCAGCCCAGGAGCGAACGCCACCGCCCGCTTTCGATCGCCGCAAGCGCGGCGCCGCACGCGAGGATCATCAGCAGGATCAGCAGCGGATCGACGCCGTTGTCGCGCGAGACGGCCACGAACGACGGGAACACAGCCAGTGCGAGCGCGCTGCAGAGGCCTGCCGTCGGTCCCAGCCGCCGAGCGACGACGCGATAGAGCACCGCCACGGAGATGACCGACACGATCGCCTGCGGCAGCAGCAGACTGAGCGGGGAGAAGCCGAACAGCTTGGCGCTCGTCGCCTGGAGCCACAACGCCAGCGGCGGCTTGTCGATCGTCACGAGTCCGCCCGGGTCGAAGGACACGAACACGAAGTTGTGCAGCGAATGCAGCATCGACTTCACCGCGGCCGAGTAGAAGGTATTGGCGTAACCGTTCTGGCTGAGATTGCGCGTGTTCAGCACCGCGGACAGCGCGAGGACGCAGCCGAGTGCCGCATGGCGCGGCCGGGCACGCGCGAACAGCGACCGCCGCGGCGTTCGCCGCTCGCCGGCAACGGTGCCGCCGAGCGCAGTCGCGGAGTCGGCCGCCTCGACGGCCACCGTTTCGCCCGTTGCGCTCACGCGGAGGAGTTCGCGCCGTCTGCTCCGCCGCGCTCGCAAAGCGCGGATGCCGACTGCGGCCACGACGGTCTTGCCTGTGCTCTCGCGGGTGACCGCGACGGCCGTCTGGTCACGGTTGCGCGCAGGCTAACGCCGAACTGGATGGGACCAGACATACGATGTGGTTAATACCGCAGGCGCTAAGTTCGTGCTAAAGAGCTCACGGGGAGCCGTCGCGCTCGGTCCTGCCCAGAGGCCGACGGGCTCCACCGGAAAGCGCAACTGAAGCCCGCGGTTGATTGGCAACCGGAGGCGCTGCGTCGCTCGTCGTCGCGTAGCTTGCGACCGCGGCTATGCAGCCCGGAAGGCAGTGGCCCCGCTCGCCGTCACAGGGCGATGATCAGGTCGCGGACGGCGGCGGGCTGGGAGAGGAAGGGGTGATGGCCGGCGTCGAGTTCCACGACGCTGTCCGCCCGACCAGCGAACTCGCGCTGCGACTTCGCGGGGGTGCCCCGGTCGTCTGAGCAGAGGAGGTACGTCGAGGGGGTGTACTGCCAGGCCGCTGCCTGAGCGGGCTGTTGGAGAACCGCCAGGCTCTGGCGGGCGGTCTTGCGTGTGGCCCGTTGCTGGATCCCGGGGTCGCAGTCCTGCAGGAACGTTTCAGCCAAGGCGTCGAGTCGGACGGTGAACGTGCCGCCGTCAGGGTCGATATCGAGGAACGGCGCGGGCTCCTCCGCGCCGAACGAAGAGAGGCTCTGGCCGACCTCGGGCAGGTAGCTGGAGATGAGCAGCAGGTGGTGCACGGCCTCGACGCCCGCCGCTGCCTCGGCGATGACGATCCCCCCGTAGCTGTGGGCGACCACCACCGTTGGCTCGTCCGTGGCGGTCAGGACGTCCCGGACCGCGGTGACGTCCTCGATCAGCCCGGGCCCTGCCGCGTTCGTCGGCTGGCCCGTCTCGCCGCAACTCGGTAGGCCTGGCGCTTGGCTGGTGAGGCCCTGCTCGGCCAACAGCTCGGCGGTTCGGTGCCACCACCACGAGCCGTCCTTCACGCAAGCTCCGTGCACGAAAACGACCCTCATCGTGACCTCCTTGGTGCGTATCGATCTGCTGTCGCGCAACGATAGACGTAGCGATCGCGACCGTGAGAACATTCGGCGACCCGAACGGAGGAGCATTTCACGATGACCATCGTCATCACCGCGTTTGAGCGATCGCCGGATGGTGGCAGGGGCCTGGCGCGCGATACGCGCGTCCGCTGGGCGCTCGAGGAGGTGGGCCAACCGTACGAGGTCCGCCTCGTTTCGTTCCGTGCAAAGAAGGAAGCCGCGCATCTGCGCCTTCATCCGTTCGGCATGATTCCGACCTATGAGGAAGGCGATCTTGTCCTGTTCGAGACAGGCGCGATCGTCTTGCACATCGCCGAGCACCATGCGGGCCTGTTCCCGCACGATGCCAATGCGCGGGCCCGGGCCATCGGCTGGATGTTTGCCGCGCTCAACACCGTGGAGCCGCCGATCCTCGAACTCGTCACCGCAAGGTTCGCGGAGGGCGAGAAGCCGTGGGCCGAAGAGCGCCTGCCTCTGGTCAAGGACCGCATTCGCGATCGACTGGACCAGCTTGCCGCCCGCTTGGCCGAAGCCGACTGGCTCGATGGGGACTTCAGCGCTGGCGACCTGATGATGGTGTCGGTGCTGCTCAGGCTGAGAGCTTCGGGCCTTCTGGATGAGTTCCCGAAACTGGCTGCCTACGTTGCCCGCGGCGAGGCGCGGCCAGCATACCGGCGGGCTTTCGCCGCTCAACTGGCGATTAACGCCGGTACCTCGCGAACTCCGCCGCCGATCCTCGAAACACGAAAATGCGGATGAGAGGACTCGAACCTCCACCGGGTTGCCCCGACACGGACCTGAACCGTGCGGGCCCGGAAAACATGCGTCCTGCCGTGTCCAGAACGCCCATTTCATGGGGCCCCGTGGCCGTCCCGCACGCATCTTCCCCGGCGACTGTTGCCAAACTGTTGCCACGCATCGGCGAGCTCCGCCCGAAGAACACCACGGGAATGAGCGCCTTCGCGGCCGCGACGTTTTCCTCGCTGACGGCTCACTGTCGACTGCATGGGCTCGGCCGTCACGACGGCCGAGCCTACCCGGCCCCGGGTCGGCTGCGAGGGGGGCGAGGTGAGCACGCACGGTGGCCGCGCGTCCGTCAGCGGGGGTAGCGTGCGGTTCCGTGGAGCCCTTCCCTACCGGAGCGGAGGCAGCGGAGCTGCCACTGGAAGCCCTCGCTCTGAGGCTGCTCGCCCACATCGCTTCGGACGGCCGTACAGCCCAGCGACCGCTGTACGTCAACCGGGACATGCTGCAGAAGTACGTGGGCGACGCCGACATGTTCGGGTACGAGCGTGCAATGCAGGAAGCATGGGATTGGCTCCGCGTGAACGCGCTGCTGAGTCTCGCCGACCCAAAACAGCAGGGCAGCGACTTCGCGTTCGTCACCCGCCTCGGCGTAGCCGCCCTCGCCGACGGCGGCATGGCCCGGATGGCCGCGCAGCGCCGTCTCGATGTCGACCTGCATCCGTCGATCGCGGGGCGTGTGCGTCAGCAGTTCGTGGTCGGCGAGTTCGAGCTCGCGGCCATCGCCGCGCTGCGCGAGGTCGAAATCCGCGTGCGCGAGCTGGCCGGTGCGTCAGAGTCCGACATCGGAGTGAGGTTGATCGGCGAGGCGTTCAAGGCCGGTGGAGCGCTCCATGACACGAGCTTGGACAAGGGCGAGAGCGAGGCGATTATGGCGCTGTTTCGCGGCGCTATCGGCGTGTTCAAGAACCCGAGCAGCCACCGCCAAGTCGAGTTTGACGACCCCACAGAAGCAAGCGAGGTCATCCTTCTCGCCGACCTCCTGCTCCGAATGCTGGACCGCATAGAACGTCGGAAATCAGGCGCGTAGCGCCAGCCCGCTCGCGGTCCGCTGGGTGCGTCTCGTCGTGGTGTGTCGGCCGATACCGCGGCGACTCGCCACCGCGATCCGGTGCGCCAACTCGAGGACGCTATCCACGACGTCCACCTAACGGGCGTCAGGCGGCACCGAGTGTTCGAGTTCAGTCTCCTTGCGTTTGCCCGGTGCCGGGCGTGTCTTGTCTCATGTTCGCCGCTGCCGGTCTGGCGCTTCAACCCCCGCGAGGGGGGTTCCCCTCGTCCCTTCGGTCCTTCGGTTCCGCTCGCCGGTCAGCGGCGTTCTTCGACTGCGTCACTAGCACCAACCAATCGAAGGAGAACGACGATGAACATCAACAAGGTCATCTGCACGGGCCGTCTGACGAAGGACCCGGGGCTGCGGAGCGTCTCGGAGGAGATGAAGGTCTGCCAGCTGCGTCTGGCGGTCGACGGGATGGGCCGCGGCCGTGAGGTCGGCTACATCAACGTGGCGGTCTTTGGCAAGGCCGGAGAGGCCGCGAACCAGTACCTCTCGAAGGGCTGGCTGGTCGCGGTGGACGGCCGGCTGGAGTACGGCGAGTGGGACAGCGAGGGAACCAAACGCCACGACTACAGCGTCGTGGGGAACGTCGAGTTCCTGACCGCCCCTAAACCGGCGGAGGAGCCGGAGTCGGCGAAGGCGGGCCGTAACGGCAGGAAGGCGGTCGCGGCGTAGCGGTTTTGGGCCCGCGCCCGGGAGGCCGGGTGCGGGCCGTCACGGTCTGAATACCGTGACCTCCCGCCGCGCAGTCTCGACCTTACTATCATGCTAATACTGGATTCGCTATAATCATGCCTATGCGAAGTGCCGATTTGTTGGTTGCCGGCCGTCGTCGTGCGGGGCTCTCCCAGGAGCAACTCGCGGAGCGCCTCGGCCGCGCTCAGTCCACGATCGCCAGGTGGGAGACCGGTGCTCAGCATCCGCCGCTTGAAAGCGTGCTCGATGCCCTCCATGCGTGCGGGTTGGATCTGTCGGTCGGGATGCCCCGCTACGACGATTCCTACGACTCGCTCATCGCCCAGCAGCTACACCGTGACCCCGCCGAGCGGGTGAGACATCTCACGCCCACGGGTTTTGACCCGATCGGAATGCTGGGCCATCTGGCGGAGCACGCGCGGTTCGTGGTGATCGGCGGTGTCGCGGGCGCTCTGAATGGCTGGCCGGTCGTGCTCGGCGCCCGAACCCTCGAGGTGGTGCCGGCGGACCTGTCGATGCGACGCATCGACGCTGCAATGCGCCGTCTTGGTGGCGAACCCGGGCAGGATGCGCCGGATGGCTCGCGGCGCTGGGTGCTGGCGAGCGGCGCCGAGCTTCACGCCACGCCCGTCCCGCCCGGCACACGCGGCTACAACGACCTTCGGAGGGACGCGCAGCGCGTTCAGATCGCGTCGGCCGCGTCGGTCAGGGTGTGCTCGCTGCTCGATCTGATCCGAATCGCGGAGGCCTCGCCGGACCCCGACGCGCGGATGTTCGTCTCGGCGTTGTGGGCCACGCTCGAGCGTAGCCGGCGCTATGACACGGAAACTCCGGAGGGCGAGCATGCCCAGCGGTGAGCGCTCCGAGCCGGGCCGTGAAGCGATCCTTCGCGCGCTCGAGTCCCACGATGTGCTCTATGTCGTTATCGGCGGAGCGGCGGCGCAGTCCCGCGGCTGGCCCGAGCGCACGGACGACCTGGACGTGACCCCCGAGCCCTCGCCGGGAAACCTCTCGCGCCTTGCGGCAGCGGTCGAAGAAGCTCGATGGCGGCTTCCGCGTGGATGAGCGACGCTACCCGGACGGGTTCCGCCCGCCGGGCGGGATCGACGCGCGCACGTTTCGCGGCCAGATCTGTGTGGCGTTCACGACCCGCCACGGCAACTTCGACGTGGTCCTACTCCCGGATGGCACCCGAGGGTATGAGGAGATCGTTCAGAGCGCGACCCCCGAGCGGATGGCGGGCACCCACATCGTGGTGCCCGTGGCATCGGCTGAGACGATCCTTCACTCCAAGGCCACCGCCAACCGCCAGAAGGACCGGGACACCCTTCACCGGATGCGCGAGATGCTCAACCCGCTCTCGCCACAAGCGGCACAGGAACCCTGGTCTCCGCGCGACGGTCGTGAGCGCCCCGGTGGTGGACAAGAGCCACCCGAGCGTTAGCAAAACGCACGGCGGCTCGCGCCCGGTGCGCTATGCGGCCCGCATATGCATGCGCTGCTTCTTGATTACCGCACCCTCGTGAGCGGGTTCTGACCAGTTCCGGGAGACTGGATCATCGCCAGGACGATTCGTTCGGCCTCGTCGCGGGCGAGGTGCATGTCGTGACGTAGGAGTTTCCAGACGAGCAGGTCGGTTGCGATGACGATCGCGGTGAGGCGCTGCTTCCTGGAGGGTGCGCGCTGACCGGCGAGCAGCGGCTTGAACGTCCTCGCTGCCCAGTCGTGGTGGTAGAGGCGACCGGCATCGGTCATCTGGCGGATCGCGGGGATTCGCTCCTCCTGGGCGAGCATCCGAAGGATCGCGCTTCCGTGGGCCTCGTAGGCGTCATAGAGGATCCTGACCGCGCCAGCCGCATCTCCGACCGGTGCGCTCTCGCGTTGGGTGATCGTCTGCTCGCCCCACCACAGGAACGCGGCGCTGAGCAGCTGCTCCTTGGAGCCGAAGGAGGTGTGGAGTGTCGCGGGCGTGACCGACGCCGCGGCGGCGATGTCCGTTAGCCGAACGTCCTCGTAGGGACGGGTCGCGAAGTGCTGCCATGCGGCGGCGAGCAGCCGCTCTCGTGTCGCTGCCGCGGCTTCCGCGCGCGTCGACATCCGGTAGGTCCGCTTCTTCGTTGAGCTATCCGACATATTGATTGGAGAACGACTATAGTCAAATGATCTTGCGTGTCTTCCAGACACTCCTGGCGTTCTCGGGTAACGCGCCGCCACAGCTTGCAGTCACGCGCCGCCTGGTCGAGCACGGTCACGAGGTGCGGGTTCTCGCGCACCGTGCTGCCCGACCGCGGATCGAACGCACGGGCGCCGAGTTCGTTGAGTTCAAGCGCACCGTTCCCGACATGGACATCACGCGACGCGAAAGCGACACGATCCGTGATTGGGAGGCCGGTACGCGTGTCGGCGCCGGCATCCGCTTGCTGAAGCATGGCCTGTTCGCGTTCGTGCTCCCCACGGCCCGCGACTGCGCCGAGGCGCTGGAGGCGTGGCCTGCCGACGTAGTCCTGTTTGACTGGATGTTCAGCGGCGCCGGGGTTGCCGCCGAGGCAGCTGGCTTGCCTTCCGTCGCGCTCGTGCACTGCCCGTATCCGCTGCCTGTCGATGGAGCGCCGCCTCTCTTCACGGGCCAGCGGCCGATCGGGAACCGGTTCGGCGGCGCTCGCGACAGGGCGCTGAACGGCACCGCCAGACGTTTCCTCGCGGCCGGCCTGCCCATCCTGAACAAGGCACGGGCCGAGCAGGACCTCGGACCTCTCGAGGAGTGGTCCGCGCAGCTGCTCCGCTCGGATGCGCTCTGCGTGATGACCGCACCAGAGGCTCGACTTCTCAAGCCGCGCCAGGCTCCCGGCGAACGTGTACTACGTCGGGCCCGCGTTTGAGCCTCATACAGCGGAGTGGAGCTCGCCGTGGTCTGAGGGAAACACCGACCCGCTCGTCTTGGTCAGCTTCAGCACCAGCTACATGAACCAGCGAGCGCTCGCGCAGCGCGTCCTCGACGCCATCGGGCCGCTGCCAGTCCGGGCTCTACTGACAGCCGGGCCCGCGCTCGATACGGGGGGCCTGCGCGTGCCCGAGAACACCCGGGCCGTCGAATTCGTGGCGCACCGTACGGTCCTTCCGTATGCCTCGCTGGTCATCACGCACGCTGGGTGGCAGACGGTCAACGCGGCGCTCGCCGACGCGGTGCCGCTGCTCTGCATTCCCGACGGTCGCGACCAGCCAGACAACGCCGCGCGTGTCCTCGCGTGCGGCGCTGGCATCCGCCTCAGCAAGCGCGCATCCCTCCGCAAGCTGCGCGAGGCGATAACGAAAGCGCTCGAAGATCCGGGACTGAAGCACGCCGCGAGCGCAGCGGCAGCTGCTCTCGCCCGCAGCGATGGTGCCGTTACCGTCGTTGGGATGCTCGAGCGACTCTCGCAACATCCTGCCCGTGTCCAGCCGCCGCGGCTCTCACCGGGAACCGGATGACGTCCGGCGCCAAGCGCGACCGCCATCGAGGGAAGATCGGCTATTGGCCCATCGCGAGCGCCGCCGCCCTCGTGGCGCTGTTGTAGCTGACCTCGGAGAGCAGGCCCGGGGCGGCAACGGCATCTCCTGTCAGGTAGACGCCGTCGCCCTGATCGATCGCTGGCCTGTCTTGCCATGTCTCGCCCGGGAGGTCGATCGCGCCGCTTGCGCTCTCGGCGAGGCTCCTGCGTCGCCAGGTCTCGCGTGTTCGCCAGCCCGGGAAGCCGGCATCGATGACCGCCTCTATCCGGTGGGTCGCCTGCTCGACGGTCTCGTCCGGTCGCAGGCCGGCGCTGCTCTGGATTAGATCCTCGCCGGTGGGAGCGACGGTGGGGTCAGGGCCACTCGTCCGCGTGACGTAGAGGCGCTCGGTGAGGTCGATGAGCGCGCGCGGCGAGCGCCCGTCCTTGCTTACAGCGACGTCGAGCAGGACGACGCGAGACCCCTCGCCGTCAAGTCGTCGATCGGGGAGCAGTTTGCGAGCGGCGCCGAGCGGAACCGCGAGGATCACGGGCCGCTCGGGAAGCTCGGTGACGCGAGAGCTCGTCTCGATCTGCACACCAAGCTCGCCTCCGCGCACCGCCAGGCTGTCGATCAGAGCGTTCCAGCCGCCGATCACATAGCGGACCTTGCTGCCTTGATAGATGAGCCGTTTGAAGCGCTCCTGGCAGAACGCGGCCGATAGCTGCCCGGGGTCATGGTGGAAGGTGGGGAGCGAGAGCAACCCGATTGCGGCCTCGACGGCCTGTGTCCCAGCTCGTTCGCCCGCCCAGGTGCGGTAGTCGAGATCCGCGGGTGCGGTGGCCCGTAGCCGAAGCGCGGCGGTGATGAGCGAACGTGGCACGCGCCGCATCTCGCCGTCGACACGCACCCGGATAGTCGTGACGTTCGGGCGCGCGAGCGGGGGAAGGAGCTTCTCTTTGCGCAGCCACGCGTAGAAAGGGCCATCTCCGTAGAGGGCGTGCGGTCCAAAGTTTGCGAGGTACGGACCGTCGGCGCTGCGCGCGCGTCCGCCGAGCTTACCGGTCGCCTCGTGCAGTTGGACCTGTTCGCCGTCCTG
Source organism: uncultured Solirubrobacteraceae bacterium (assembly GCA_963838405.1). GTDB lineage: Bacteria > Actinomycetota > Thermoleophilia > Solirubrobacterales > Solirubrobacteraceae > Palsa-744. Next base: position 144,018 of record CAWIRA010000005.1, read on the forward strand.
GACGCATCGGATCGCCGCGACGAGCCCCGCGATACCGCCGCCGACGATCGTCACCTGACGCCCTGAGCTACCCACGTGTCGTCTCCTATCCGCTAGCTATACTTACCGGTAGGTAAATTAGCATGATGCCGCAAACACCGGCAGCCGCGCTAGCGCGGCGGCCTCGTCTCAGCAGTGGGCAGCGCCGCGAGGTCATTCTCGAGAGCGCTGCGCGGGTGTTCGCCGAGCGTGGCTACCACGCCGCCTCGATCTCCCAGATCGCGCGGGCCGCCGGGATCACCAAGCCCGTGATCTACCATCACTTCGCCTCGAAGCAGGAGCTCCACGGCGCCGTCTTTGAGCACTACGCAACCGAGTTGCTCTCCGTCGCAGCAGTCCACGGACAGGAAGGCTCCCCGCGGGAGCGCTTTCATGACCTCGTGAGCGGCATGTTCGCCTTCGCTCACTCAAAGCCGCATATCTGGCAGCTCCTGCTCGGGGACTCCACAGACCCAGAGACCGCCGTTCTCCAGCAGCGGCTGCGTGATCTCGGCACCAGCGCGTCCGCGCAGCGTCTGCTCGCCGAGCCGACCTTCCGACCCGGACCGAGCCTAAGCCGGCGTAGGGCCGCGGAAGTCATCGCCGAGCTGACGCGCTCAGCCGTCGATGGTCTCGTCACGTGGTCGTTGCGGCATCCGAACGTCTCGCGTGCGGCGCTCGTTGACTCAGCAGTCGATCTGCTGTGGCCCGGACTGCTCGTTACCACGGCCGACGGGCCGGCCGCGTCCTAGCCGTCCGTCGGCCTCGGGTTCAGGTCCTCGCTGGCACTAGGCGGGGCGGGGCGTGGCGGCGCATCAGGTGCTCCATGACCGGCCGCTGGAGCGTCTCCGGGCTGAGGAGCATCATCAGGTCCCGCGGCACGGTGAGCGTTGAGAGCGCCAGGCGTGCGAAACGCGATGACTCTCGCTGGAACATCAGTGCCCGCCGTCGGCGCGCCCTCGCGTATCCGGCGAGCGCGGCGGACATCTCATCGCCCGTGCGCAACGCGCCCAGCAGCGCTTCCGCGTCCTCGATGGCCTGGGCTGCGCCCTGTCCGAGGTTGGGCTCCATTGCGTGGGCGGCATCGCCGAGCAGCCCGGTCGTCCCGCGCGTCCATGTCGAGAGGGCTTCGAGACGCAGGATGCGGTTCACGAGCAGGGTCTCAGGTGGCGTGGCGGCGAGCTGGGCGGGGAACGGTTCGGGCCAGCGCTCCGCGGTGACGGCGGCGAGCGGGTCCTCGGCGTCCACATGCTGGCTGCGGGTCTCATAGAACCAGTAGGAGCGTCCGGCGGGCAGGGCCGCTCCACCGATGATCTCTCCGTGGCCCCAGGTCTCAAACGCCTCGCCCGCTCCGATGTCATGGTCGGCGATTCCACGCACGACCGTGTAGCCGCTGTCGAGTGGACTGGCGCCGGGGCAGACGTAGTCACGGACGACCGAGCCGATGCCGTCTGCGCCGATCACCGCGTCGCCGTCGACCCGCTCGCCGTCGGTGAGCGTCACGCCACGCGAGTCCACGTCACTCACCGCAGCATCGCAGTGCACCGTCAGCCCCTCTGCCAGAACCTCGTGAAGGGCGGGGCGCTCGATGAGCAGCATCGGAGCGCCCGCGCGGCGGCCGAGCGACTCGACATCGACGTGCGACAGGGTGCGCCCGTTGGCGTTACGGAAGGTGGTGTGTCGGGCGGACATGGCGAGGTCACGAACAGACTGCCCGAGACCGAGCGCGTCGAGCGCGTGCACCGCGTTGGGCCAGAGCAGCAGCCCCGCGCCGACTGTAGCGCCGCCCGACGAGCGCTCGAGCACAACCGGCTCGTGGCCGGCCAGAGCGACCGCGCGCGCCGCACAGAGGCCGCCGATACCAGCGCCGACGATGATGACGCGCCTCACAACAGGGCAACCCGCCGGCAAACACACCGAGCCTCAGACACCACGTTGCGGCGCGAGCTCGAGGTGACGATCGCTCCCTCGTAGTCGTGGTCATCGCTCATGTCTTCTGCACCGTGCAGATGAAATACAGCCCGAGTTGAAACCGCTCGGTTCTCACCGTCGCGGTGAGGCGTCGGAGGTCTTGCCACGGCCGCGAATAGGGGTCACCTGGAAAGACTGTCGCGACCAGCTCGGCGGGGCGGCGCAGGATTCGCATCGAGCCTGCGTCGGGAATGCCCGCGTCCATGATCACGAGGCGCCCACCCGGCCGCACTGCTTCCCACGCGCGGTCAAGCGCGCCTTCACGGTCCGGGATGACCGAGTAGCTGAGCGAGAAATACGCCACGTCAACGGGCTCACTGAGCGCGAGCTGGGCGGCATCAGCCCGTAGGAGCGTGATATTCGACCATCCGTGACGGTGGATGAGACGCTGGGCCTCCTCCAGCATCGCTGGCGTCGCGTCGACCCCGATCACCCGCCCGCGGTCTCCCACGGCGTCTCGAAGTAGCTTGAGGTTTCGGCCCGTCCCGCATCCGACCTCGAGGACGCGCTGGCCCGCCTGGAGGCCAAGCCGGCGCACCGCGCGGCGGCGAAAACCCGGGGCGAGCAGGATCGTCCACTCGAGGTAGCGGTACCACCGCGCGAAGCGGCTGTAACGCGCGATGACCCTCTCCAGGGGCTGACGCTCGAAGGTCGCTGACGTCACGGATGCAACCACGTCGCCGATATCTGCCTGGTCTGCCGAGGCCTGGGCGGAGGCTTGCTCATGCGCCCAGAATAAACGCTGACGGTGCGGTTTAAGGTCCGGCTTGCTAGTGGTCGTGTCCGGAAGTGATGCGGCTCATGCGGCGAGGGTGAGTGGTTGAGGTTCGTGTCGGGTGATCTTCTCGATCACGTTGTCGAGCTTGGTGCGGGTGAGGGTCCATTGGAATGCTCGCGCGAGCGTGCGGTAGTGCTGTCCGAAATCCATCAGGTGCCCGGCGAGCTCGGGTAGCGTCGCGTAGTCGTTCGGTGTCAGGGCCTTGCGCTGCACGATCGAGAAGTAGATCTCGATCTGGTTCAGCCAGGAGGCGTGGACGGGGAGGTGAATCAGCCTCGCGTTTGGGTATGCCTCGGCCATCCGGTTGACGGAGGTTTTGCCGGCGTGGCTTGAGCCGTTGTCCACGACCCAGTAGACGGTGCGCGCCGACCGGTAAGGCTCGACCTGCATGACCTGGTCAACGAGCCGGCCGAACGGGACGATCCCGGTCGTCTGCTCGACCCGGTCAAACAGGTTGGCGTGGTGCACGTCCCACGCGGCGAGATAGGCAAGTGTGCCGCCGCGCAGGTACTCGAACTCGAGCAGCCCCCGACGTCCCGGCCCCGGCGCGACGGTCTCATGGTCGCGTCCGAGCGCCTGCAGCTGCGTCTTCTCATCGGCCGAGATCACGTACTCGTCGGGGCGTAGCCGCTTGCCCTCGAAGGTGCGGGCGTAGAGGTCCAGCACCCGGCCGGCCTTCACGGCGAACTCCGGATCGCGCGGGAAGATCCAGGAGCGCGTTTGCCACGGCTTGATCGCGTCTTCGTGCAGCCAACGCCAGATCGTCGAGGCCGACGCCTCGGTCACGCCCCGCTCGATCACCAAGCGGTGCAGCTCAACCCGGGAGAAGCGCGAAAGCGGCAGCCCGTGGGTGCGCGGCAACTCGCACGCGATCGCCTTGACCTCGGCGACCTGTTCCGGGGGGAAAACGGCGCGGGCGACCTGACCGCGCTTGGTCCTCAAGCCCATCGAGACGCTCACAGCAAAATCGGGATCTTCGCCGGGCAACACTGTCGGGCGAGCAATCCAGCCGGGCGGCGATCTCGACGTCCTGCATCCCCTCGGCCGCGTACAGGATCATCCTCGCCCGCTGCACCGTGCGGAACGGCAGCGTGACCACGCTTGCCCGCCGCTCCAACTCACCACGCTCCTCCTCGGAGAGCTCGATCACATGCTGGCTGGTCCGCGGCACGACACACAATTCCCCGCGCCGCCCGTTATCCCTCCCAATACACCGCAGGACTTGCGGACACGTCCACTAGCCTCGCGTGTCGTGCCTCCTCCACCTCGTCTGTGACTTCGGGTGTCGAGCATCGCGCGCTGAGCGGTCCGGTGCTGCGCGTCTGTCGTGGACTGCTGGCCCTTGCCGCGTTTTCGGCGATCGGCTATACGTTGCGGCGGGCCCCGGCGTCAGTGACGGCGACTACTTCAGCTACTTCACCGTCCTGAGCAACCTGCTCGCGGCCACGATCCTCCTCTGTGGGGCGCTTCGCCCCGGCGGCGAGCGCTCTCGGACGGTCGAGCTGCTGCGAGGCGCGGCGGTCGTCTACATCCTGACGATCGGGATCGTGTATCTGGTGCTCCTCTCCGGGAAAGCTCCGGCATACGCGTGGGTGAACGCGATCCTCCACTACGTGATGCCGGTAGCGGTGACGCTCGACTGGCTGCTCGACCCGCCGCGCGTGCGCCTGGATCCGGTGCAGACAACCGTGCTGTGGATGGTCTTCCCAGCCCTGTATATCGTCTACACGCTGGCGCGCGGCGCGATCGTCGCCTGGTATCCGTACCTGTTCGTGAACCCGCACCGCAGCGGCGGTTATCTCCTCGTCGCCGGCGACGTCCTGGCGGTCGGGATCGGCATCGTCGTGCTCATCGTCGTGATTACTTCGGCCGGCAATCGTCGCTCGGCTCAGTTGGTCGGCCCGTAGTCGGACGCCTGCTCAGCGCGCCGATCGTCCTTGCTTGCCGCGCCGAGTCCGCCGTCGCGCGAACACGCCTGCGGCTGCCTCCTTATGCGGGGAGCACTGCTCGGACAGCGGCGACCGCGCTCGCGCCGGCGACTCGGAGAGGCTCCACCGTGCGCATTGCACGGCAGAAGATGAACGCACCCTCCAGCAAGGACAGCATCGCTAGTGACAGCTCTCGCGCCGTGTCGCGTGGTATCCCGGCGGCCACGAAGTACTCGGTCGCGCCGAATATCCAGCTGTCGAAGACCTCAGCGGTTGCCTGGCGTAGTGGCTCGTTCGTGCTTGCGACCTCGAGGGCGACCGTGGCGATCGGGCAGGCGTCGGCGTAGTCGGTTTCTTCGAGCGTCGCGGCGGCGCCGTCGAAGAATTCGCGGACAGCGCTCGGGACGTCCGGTGCTTGCAACGCGATCGTTACGAACAATCGGAGGTACAGCTGGCCAGAGGTGCGAATCGTCTCCGCTCCGAGTTGCTCCTTGCCTCCGGGGAAGAAGTGGTAGATAGACCCGAACGGGGCGCTCGCGGCCTGCACGATCTGTTTGACGCCGGTGGCGTTGTACCCCTGGCGGCGAAAGAGCTCGGCGCTTGAGTCGATGATCCGGTCCTTCGTGCTGCTGGCCATGTTCGCTCCCCTGATTCGTGTCGCCTTCGGCCGCCAGCTGCGGTCTGTCCTCGCGTGCCTTGGGGGCAATGATACGGTTCGCCACTGGAGCGATCTATCTAATCTCACGGTGGAGGTGTCTGTGCCTGAGGCGGAGCTGTCGGCGGGGACGATCGAGTACGAGGACACGGGCGGGCCCGGCCCTGTGATCGTGTTTGTCGGCGGGCTGATGATGGACGGCTCGCTATGGCGCCACGTTGTCGCGGACCTGCGCCGCGACTACCGCTGCGTGCTCCCGACGCTACCCCTCGGTGCTCATCGTCGCCCGATGCGCCCCGACGCCGACCTCTCGATGCGCGGGATGGTCGAGCTCCTCGGCGAGTTCATCCAGGCGCTTGACCTGCGTGAGGTCACGCTCGCGATGAGCGATTGGGGCGGACCCCTGCTGCTCGTCGGCGGCGCTCAGGATGAGCGGATCGCGCGGCTCGTGGTGTGCTCGTGCGAGGCGTTCGACAACGTGCCCCCGAAGGGCGCAGCGAAGCTGCTGCCGTACATAGCCGCGATCCCCGGAGGCTTGGACGCCGTGCTGTTCCCGTTTCGCTTTGACCGGCTGCGCCGGCTGCCGATGACCTACGGCCCGCTGAGCAAGCGGCCGGTACCCCGCGAGGTCATGGACCGTTGGTTCGGTCCCATCCGCAAACACGAGATCCGCCGCGACCTGCGCAACTATGTCCGCAGCTCCCCACAGGGACGCCGCGAACTGCTCGCCGGGATGGACAAGCTCGCCGCGTTCGACCGCCCCGCCCTGATCGCGTGGGCCAGCGAAGACCGGCTGATGCCGCCGGAGCATGGCCGTCGCCTCGCCGACCTTCTCCCGCAGGGCCAGCTCGTCGAGATCGGGGACTCCTACACCCTGATCCCGGAGGACCAGCCCGCAGCCCTAGCCGCACACATACGCGAGCTCCTCGCCGCGGCGTAACTACTGGTCGCGCCCGTCGCGGGCCGCAGCCCCGAGGTCGGCGGCGGCAAGCGTGTGCTCGCACACGTCACCGAGTTCGTGGTAGCCGTTCGCCACGAGCAGCTCTGTGAGGAATCCGCTGATCGCGTCGCGACCAGCGGAGCGTCTGAGCGATAGCCGCCCCGTCCCGTGTGGTGGGAATTCCCCGCCGTGCTGCGCACCGGCGCGTGGGGGACCCGGATCCGGGACTTCAATCGCGGTCCAGGTCTCTCGCACCCCGTTCGGGTTCGCAGCGCAGGTCATCATGAACGACCAGTCGACATTGACGAAGTGCCGGCGGCGCTGGTGCAGGCACGACAACTCGGCGTACTCGCGGGTCGCGACCGCCTCGGCGAGTCCAAGGAGAGGCCCGATTACGGCGGTTGCCGGGAGCAGGAGCTGCTCATCCGGCGCACATTGCAGCGGGACGCTCCACAGCAGCTCCACCAGGCCGGTCCGGTAGACGGCGAGCTCGCGCTCTCGAGTCCCGTCGGACGTTTGCGTGTAGAAGAGGCTCTTGTATCCGTCGGAGATCTGAGGCTCGGCGGAGAACGTGCCGGGCGTGGCTCGGTCGGCGAAGGCCATCGCACGGCGAACTGACTGGTCGTCCCAGTCGCGGGCACAGCGGCGGCTTGGTGCCACTGCGGCGTAGACGAAGTGCCGGACCATCGCGAACTGGTTCGGACGTAGCGAGAGCTGTCTGATCGAGTCATGGTCCGGCTTCACGCGGGCCGCGACCCATCGTGTTCCATCCCGGACCCACCCTGCGAGGGCGGGGATCTGGCCAGGGCTAACGGGGTCCACAGGTCTCGCACTCTCCAGCCACGCCCACGAATGTTGCTCGCCCTCACGGACAGGCCGCCGGTCGCAACGTGTCGGGGAGCGCGCACCGAGCACGCCGGCAGCACCCATGACCACCGCCCCGCTCCCTCTCGCAGTCGGCCTCCTCGTTCACGGGCGCTCCATCGCTCCGCGCACCTCCGTCGGCTCACGAACCGTTGTCGCCGACGCTAACGCTGCTGCAACTCCGTCGTCTAGCTCCACGTCGCTGCGCTCCTCAACAGCCAAACCACACCAGATGCACGGCCCTGTGGGCGCTGTGCGATTGCTGTGGCCGTTCTGGCCCGCTGGCGGTCTGTATATGGCGTGATGACCGCTGCGAGCATCGGTGCCGGGCGCGGCGCGGGCTACGCGCAATACCTGGAGGGGAAGACGGTCGCGCCGGAGCGCGGGGATTACTACCTGACCCCGGACGGTGAGCTGACGGAGGCGCCGGGCCGGTGGCTCTCGGATCCCGAGACGCTGGCGCGTCTCGGGATCGACGGGTCGGCGCCGGTGACGGTGCCCAGTTCATTGCGTTGATGGAAGGCCGCGACCCTGGCAGCGGCCAGTGGCTCCGTCCGGCCGGGGCTGACGGGAACCGTGGCGGCGGGATTGACGTAACGTTCAGCGCGCCGAAGTCGGTGTCGGTCGTGTGGGCGCTCGGGGATCCGTGGCAGCGTGAGGAGATCGAGGCGGCGCATGCGAGGGCGGTCGAGCGTTCGGTCGGCTACCTGAAGGAGCGCGTTCCGGTGGTGCGTCGTCGCTATGACGGCCAAGTCGTCGAGGAGCATGCGAAGGACGTGATCGCGACGGCCTACCGCCACACCACCGCAAGGGGTGTCTCCGGCGCCGAGGCGCCGGACCCCCAGCTGCACAGCCATGTCGTGATCACAGGCGCGGTGCGTGAGGATGACCGGATCGTCGCGGTCGGGTCGCGGGCCGTGTTCCGTGGCGCGCGTGAGGTCGGGGCGTTCTACCGCTCCGCCTTGGCGGAGGAGCTCGCCGAGCAGGGCTTCACGATCGAGCAGGGCACAGGGAAGGAAGGGAAGTACTTCGAGCTCGCGGGTGTGCCACGGGGACTGATCGAGGAGTTCTCGGGCCGCCACCGCGAGGTCGCGCGGGCCGCCGAGCGCTTCCGCGCGAAGCACGGCCGGGCACCTGAGCGTGGGGAGCTTCGCAACCTGGCGCTGGAGAACCGTCGTGCGGCGACCCTGACGAGCGTCGCGCGTGGGCGGCGCTTAGGGCGGGGGAGCCCGAGCGGGCGATGGCGCACTACCAAGCCCGTGGGCGGCTGTTCTTCACTGACACCCGCGACCAGGCGGGGGAGGCCGGCGTCAAACGCTGGGCCGAGCTGCACCGAGACGTATCCGATCCGCGATGTCGCCCTGATCGCGGACGCATCGAACGTCGAGATCGACCGGCTCAACGCGCGAGCACAGCAGTTGCGTGTCGACCGAGGCGATCTGGGGGACAGCGAGCTGGCGCTGCCGCACCAGCACTACGGCCTACGTGAAGGCGACCTCGTCACCTTCGCCGCGCAGCATCGAACACCGGGGGAGCCCAGGGTCGAGAACGGCGCCCGCGGGGAAGTCGCCCACATCCACGACCAAGCCGCCCTGACCGTCCAGCTCGACGGTTCCGATCGCGTTGTGAGCCTCGCAGGCGAGGACCTGGAGAACCTGCGCTTGGCCTACGCCCAGCACGTCTACCGCCAGCAGGGCGCGACGGTCGAGCGCTCCGGGTCATCACCGGCGGCTGGCAGACCAGCAAGGAGAGCGGCTACGTTCAGGCGAGCCGGGCCCGCGACGGGACCGAGTTCTTCCTCGCCCGCGACGAGCTCGGAAACGAAGGCCAGGACGCCGGGCGGGTGCAGATGCTCGCCGAGAAGATGCGCACCAGCCGCGCGCACACCCCATCGCTCGAGCACGCCGAGCTACCCGACCCCGACTGGGGCCCAGGGTTCACCCGTATCATCTCACCCGGCCGGCATCTCCTGCGAGACATCACGCCCGAACGAGAGCGACAGCCCGGCCACGACCGGACACCCGGGTGGACCCGGTGAGCCATCGCCTGCAGATCGTCCTTCCGGACCCCGCCGCAGCCCAGCTCCACGAACAGGCAGTAGCGGCGGACGAACCCGTGGCGACGCTGGCCGCCCGGATCATCCGAGACGGAGTCGCACGCGCCACGAAGAACGGAACGATCACTACGCCCATGGCACCGCTGACCGCGACCGCGCCGACGGACTCGCGCCCGCCCTGGCTCGAGCCCTACGGCGGCGACGCCGATTGGCGGCGCGAGATGTGGGGCGCGATCGTTGCGCTGCACGGCCGCTACCCCCGCCACCTCGGACACGTCAAAACCGGCTGGTGGCAAGACGAGGCGATCACCGAGACCCTCTGCGCCTTCGCAGTGTGGCGCTCACAGATCGACCATCACGGACACGACCCCCGCGAAGAGCTCGCCTTCCACCACCAGCTCGCCAACATCGCTCGGACGTTGCGCGAGCAGGGCAGCGGGGTGGAACACACCTGGAAGCCCGGCCCGCCACCCGAGAGCTGGGACGAAGGAGCGTCCGAAGCGTCCGATTGGTCGTTTCGGTCCTCTCGCGGTCTACATCACCATGAACGACCCACAGTCAGAACCCACATTGACCCTTATGAAGCCAACCGCGGTTGCTGAACAGCTCGGTGTCTCACGCTCCTGGCTATACGAAGCCGCCAAGAGCGGCCGCATTCCCTCGATCCGGATCGGCGGCGAGGATGGTCCCCTGCGATTCGTCTCGGAGGACGTCCAGAACTGGCTCGACGACGCTCGCGCCAACTGGATGCCGGGACGATCCACACGGACCACTCGGTCCGCCGCCGAGCCGCTCGCAACCGCCAGTCGACCACGGCGGCGCACCCGTCGCTGAGGAAGCGCGCTACCTGCTCGCGGCGCTCGCGCGGGTGATCGCTTCTTCGGTGGCGATCGCGCCCGCGGCGAGTACGTGGCGCTCGAGGTGGCCGTAGTGGCGCTCGGTCGTGGCGATATCCGCGTGGCCGAGTTGGCGCTGCACGTACATCAGAGAGTTCCCGCCTGCCAGCCACGCAGCTGCCGCAGTGTGGCGCAGCGAATGTTGTGGCATGTCCCGGAGGTTGGCGTCCTGTAGCGCGAGCTTGTGCCATTCACGCGAGACGGTGTTGCGGTCCAGCGGAGCGGGATCCCCCGCTCCCGCCCACCGCCCTCGGTCGACTTTGCGTCGACGGACGGGCATCACAAATACCGGCGCGTCGTGCCGGTCGCCTCTGCCAGTCTCCTCGCGCCGGGCGACTTGGTCCTTAAGCACCCTGCTGAGATGAGGCCCGATCTCGACGCTGCGGAACTTGTCGCCCTTGGTCGAGCCGTTCGTCGTGCCGGGACGGTGGGTCTTCTTCTGGGAGCGGTAGACGACGATGACGCCGCCGGTGTCCTCGAGCTCCAGGTCGCCGATCTGCAGCGCGATCGCCTCGGAGATACGCAAGCCTGCGTGGATCAGCACCTCTGCCAGGGGCCGGTAGACGTCGAGGCACGCGTCCAGATAGGCCGGGATCTCCTGCAGGCGCAGGTAGTGACGCTCGACGTGAGCGCGGGGGAGCCGCTCAACCCCCGTGGCGGGGTTGGCGGCGATCACTCGATCCTTGACAGCAGCGTTCAGGCACACCACGAGTGTGCCGAGGGCGTTGTTGACCGTCTTGGGCGCCGCTTCGCCGGCGTCGACAGCTTCGGCCTGCTGCTCCATCCAGCTGCGGACGTGCTCGACGTCAAGCTTGTCCAGACGGGTGTCGCCGAACGCTGGGAGGAGTCGCAGGCATCCGTCGACGTCATACGCTCGCCAGGCGTTCGGCTCCAGGTAGGGCTTCCGCCGCCGCAGCCAGGTCTCCCACCAGCTGGCGAACGTCTCGTCGGTGTGGCGCAACTCACCGCGGTCGATCTGCTCGACCACTCGTCGATAGGCCTCCTGCGCCGCCCTTTGGCTCGGGAACCCGCGCATGCTTGTCTGCTTGCCGTCCGAGCGCCGGAGCACGTAGCGCCACTGCGTTCCTCCCGCAGTCTCGTATGAGTACACGCTGCCCTTGGCGCCGCGCGTCAGGTCGGCGCTGCGCTCGGACGGTCGAGTATCCAGCAGCGCCTCGTCGAAGGCCCGCGCCGCCTCCTCGCTCGAGAAGCGCCTGGCCCGTAGCCTGCGGGTCTGGTCGCGCCAGCGAACCTCCCAGGCACCGCGGTCGAAACGAACGCTCACGCTGACTCAGACCCCGAATGCGCCGAAACGGCAGGGCAACGGGTGTACGCAAGAACGTACGTAGTTGCCATTGGCAACAATACGAACATCGTTAGCCAGTCTACGCGTCGGCGCCGACCGAGCCAAGAAAGCACCGATTTGCAGGACATTCGGCGCTATGCGGATGAGAGGACTCGAACCTCCACCTGGTTGCCCAGACACGGACCTGAACCGTGCGCGTCTACCAATTCCGCCACATCCGCGTGGGATGCGAAGATATCGCAGCCGCGACGTGCGCCCCGGTCTCCCCGGCCAGCGACCTCACGCGCGAGGCGAAACAGTCCGTTTTGCTAGCCTCGGGGCGATCGATTTGCGCCGCTATCGTCCAGGGGACTAGGACGCCGCCCTCTCATGGCGGAAACCCGGGTTCGAATCCCGGTAGCGGTACTGCCTTGCGGCTCCAGAAATGGGCGTTTTCTCGTTCTAGGGGGGGCTGACGGCGAGGCGTCAGATGCCTAGTAGTGCTTTGGTAGCTGTGTTTACTCGTTTTGTGGTGGCTGGTGGAGGGGGAGTTTGTCGAGGCTGATTGTTTGCTGGCAGGTGGTGCAGCGGCCGGTCCAGCATTTGAAGATTGGCTGGAGCAGGAGGATTGCCTGTGGGAGGCTCAGGCCGACCGCGGGTGATTTGGGTTCTGCCGCTCCAGGGTGAGGAACCCGTGGGCGGCGGTGACCAGGGCGGTGTGGTGGTACCAGCCGAGGTAGGAGCGTCCCTCGTAGTGGTCGAGCCCGAGCTCGCCCTTGAGCTGTTTGTAGTCGAGCTCGATCTTCCAGCGCAGCCGCGCGAGGCGCGCGAGTTGTTCGGGCTCGGCCTCGGCGGGTAGGTTTGAGATCCAGTAGTCGTTCGGCTGATTGTGATCCTCGGGCCACTCGGCGATCAGCCACTCCTCGCGTGGTGGCCACGGCGTGCGCTTCTTGGCGCGGTTGGCAGCCCTGACGCGCAGAAAGCAGAAGCGCGAGGTGACGGGTTTCGCGTCTGGCCCATCGCGGAACGTCACGGTCTGGAACTGCTCCCGCGGGAGTTCAGCTATCAGCTTGGCGATCGCGACTGGCTCGCGATCGGGCCGCGGCCGGCTATACGGAGGGCCCGCGCCGCCCTGATGCTCTGGGACCGTGAAAGTCGTCTCGGGCGTGAATACCTTCGTCTCCGCACCTACGGACAGCACATACTCGAGCTCAGCGTCATGCAGGCGTTCGCGCAGCACGGTGTTATCGCCATACGCCTGGTCGCCGAGCACCGGCGCCCTGGGCACATCCCAGCCAGCGGCGCGCTCGATCAGATCGACCCCCAGCTCGGGCTTGGTCTGAAACTCAACCTCGGCGGGGATCTTCGCTTGCCGGCGGCGCTCGGGGTCCTCACACCACTCCTCGGGCAGATACAGCGCCCACCCCAACGGCACCGTCCCCTGCTCACCGACCGCGTGCACGGAGACACCGATCTGGCAGTTACCGATCTTCCCCAGCGTCCCGGAGTACTGGCGCTTGACGCCCGGCGAGTGCTTCCCGTCCTTCGGGAACCCCGTGTCATCCAACACCCACGCCTGCACATCGACCTGCGACGCGACCCGCTCGGCCACAGCGCGCACCACCAGCGCCGGATCCCATGGGCTCACCGCCAAGAAGTTCTGCAAGCTCTCATAGTCAGCCACGCCGCCCAGCCTCGCGACCATCGGCTCGAGCGACTTACGCGGACCCTGCTCGATCAACCCCCGCAGATACACCCCGCCATTCACCAGCTGCACCGGCCGATTCACCGCCCCAGCCAGCACCTCCACGCCGAAAGCCTCCAAACGCTCCCTGACCTCCGCTGGCCCCTGAACATCCACCGCCATCACCGCCATCCCACCCTCCCAACGCCGAAAACCAAACGCAAGAAGGATTCGCCAAATCAGCGATGAACCCTACAACAAAACTACCAAAGCACTACTAGACGCCTATCCCTGCCGCTCGGCGAGGCGTTCGGCGGCAGCGCGGGCCTCGTCGATATCGGGGTAGTTCCAGACATGTGTGGCCTTGCCGCCGACCCAGACCGCACAACTTCCATAGCGCAGCTGGACAGTGCCGCTACTCCCGAGCGGACGGCCCTGCTGGAGGATGACGCCGAAGGTGACCCCGTTGCCGAGGTCGTAAATGTCCTCTGGCTCGATGCTGTAGTCCTCGTACGCACCCATCCACTCCTCGTAGAAGCTGCTTACGGCCGCCAGACCCTTGAAGACCCCCAGGCCCATTGGCGACATGTCCCAGATCGGATCGGGACCCAAGTAGCTCAGCGCGCGGTTAAGGTCGCCACTGGTTGCGGCCTCCAGCCAGGCCCGCGTAAGTTGAACCAAGTCGTAGGGGACAGTGGACTCTTCAGACATCGTACGGGGAGTATCCCGGGAGACGTGCGTATGAACCTCGTTCAGGGCCCCTGTGGGACCGGATTGACGGCCGGCTGCGCATTTTGCCTCGTGATTGATCGGGCGGCTCGTGTCCTCGGTGAAGCGCCGCGGCCTGCTGCCCATGCGCGCAGTCCACAGGGTGAGATTGTCGAGCCGGGTTAACGCTGACTTACGGTGGCGCGCGACCCGATTCTCGAGCGACCCGCAGCTACGTCCGAACGACTGTGCATCATTGGGCACAATCCTGCAGCCGTGCGCATGGCTGAGCCTAGACTTGATATGTCAATCGCAGCACGATGAGAGGGGGCTTCGATGGAAGCGGATGACGTACCCGGCTGGTGGCTGTTCGCCGGCATCCTGCTCGGTATTAGCGGTGTCCTGAACGTCATTTGGGGGATTGCCGCGATTTCCGAATCGCACTTTTTCGTGCTGAACACGCATTACATCCTCAGTGAACTCAAAACGTGGGGTTGGATTACCCTGATCCTCGGCGTCGCGGAGCTGATCGCCGCGGGGTCGCTGTTCATGGGCGGCGCGTTCGGGCGCTGGTTCGGGGTTGCAGCGGCTTCGCTGGTGGCGATCGGCTCGCTGTTCGACCTGCCTGCGTATCCGTTCTGGTCGCTGTGCGTGTTCGCGCTCTCGGTGATCATCCTCTATCAACTCGTGAGGACGCCTGAGACGAGAACGAGCTAGTAGGCGCATGCGGCGGCCGCCACGTGCCGCCGCCGCACCGCCGACGCCGCCGGGCGGCTTTCGGCCGACGCTGCCTGTGTACGGGCTGGCGGATGCGGTCTTTCGGCGGCAGCTGTGAGCTGCCGCCGATCGTTCGTGCCGCTTGAGGGTCTTCAGCGCCCGGCGCTCTGCCCGCCGTCGATGTGCAGGATCTCGCCGGTCACAAACGGCGCCGACTCGAGGTAGAGCACGCCACCGACGACATCCGCGATCTCGCCCACCCGACCGAGCGGGTGCACAGCGGCCATCCCCGCGTAGGAACTCGCATCGTGCATGGGCGTTTTGATGACCCCGAGCGAGACCGCGTTGACCCGCAACCCACGTGCCGCGTACTCGATGGCGAGCGATCTGGTGGCCGCGACGAGGCCTCCCTTGGTGAGAGTTTGCAGCGCCGCTGGAGTTGCGCTTTCCGCGTACTCGACGAGCGTCGTTGAGACGTTGACGACGTGCCCGTGGCCGCGATCGAGCATGTGCTTGATCGTTGGCGAGGTGATGTGGAAGAACCCGGCGAGGTTCACGCCGACAACGGCGTTGAAGTCCTCGAGCGTGTACTCGGTGAAGGGCTTTCCGATGTAGATCCCGGCATTGTTTATGAGGGTGTCGATTCGCCCGAAGCGCTTCATCGCCTCCTCGACGACGCGCTCGGCCGTGTCAGGGTCGGCGATATCGCCCTCGACGGCCACGATCTCGGGGTCCGCGGAGGACGCGATCGAACGGGCGGTCGCGATCACCGCGTACCCCAGCTCGCGGTACGCCTCGACGAGGCCCGCGCCGATGCCGTGCGAGGCGCCGGTGATGATCGCGACCTTCGCGTTGCCGGCCACCGGCGGCTGCGTCATGCGAGGAGCTCAGCGTCGTGGGTCACGCTAGTAGAAGGTACGCTGGCGGACGGTTGGTGTCTTTCTTGGGGCGGACGAGCCGGATGGAGACGAAATGGGAGCAGCTGCCGAGATGAAGCGTGACTATGACGTGATCGTGCTCGGTGCCGGCTCGCCGGGCGAGCACTGTGCGGGGGCGCTGGCGGAGGGCGGGCTGCGGGTGGCCGTCGTCGAGCGCGAACTCGTCGGCGGCGAGTGCTCCTACTGGGCGTGCATCCCTTCGAAGACGCTGCTGCGACCCGGGGAGGCGGTGCACGGCGCGCGTGAGGCGGCCGCCACCGCCGAGGTCGACGTCAAGGCGGCGCTCGCGTGGCGCGACTTCATGGTCTCCGACTACTCCGACGCGGGACAGAAGAAGTGGCTGACCGAAAACGGCATCGATCTGCTGCGTGGCAGCGGGCGCCTCGCGGGCCCCGGCGTCGTCGAGGTCGACGGCGTGCGACACACCGCGGAGCACATCGTGCTCGCGAACGGTGCCGATGCGGTTGTCCCGCCGGTGCCGGGTTTGCGCGAGCTCGACGGCGTCTGGACCAATCGCGAGGTGACCGGCATGAAGGCTGTGCCGCGCCGCCTGGTGATCCTCGGCGGCGGCCCGGTCGGCGTTGAGATGGCGCAAGCCGTGCGGCGCCTGGGCGCTGAGACGGTGATCGTCGAGATGAGCGAGCACGTGCTCGCGCGCGAGCCGGCACCGCTCGGTGAGATGCTCGGCGAGGTGCTGCAGGGCGAAGGCATCGAGCTGTTGCTGTCCGCGAACGCGACCGCCGCGCGTCGTGATCGCAAGCAGTACGTGCTCGAGCTCGACGACGGCCGTGAGGTGCGCGGCGATCGGCTGCTCGTCGCCACCGGTCGTCGCCCGCGCGTGCAGGGAGTTGGTCTCGAGACGGTTGGCGTCGAGCCTGACGCCCACGGCGTCCCCGTCGATGCGCACCTGCGGGCGGCGGAGAACGTGTGGGCGATCGGCGATGTCAACGGTGTGTGGCCGCTGACCCACGTCGGCAAGTACGAGGGCGAAGTGGTCGCTGCGAACATCCTCGGTGCCTCGCGCAGGGCGAACTATGATGCCGTTCCGCGCGTCGTCTATACGGACCCGCAGGCTGCGGCCGTAGGCGCATCCGCAGGCCGTTTCAGCGCGATGGTTCCTGTGTCGGGCGTGGCGAAGACCGCCACCTATACGCGCGCGTACGCGGACCAGAACGGCTTTCTGACGCTGCTCAGCGACGGCAAGCGCCTGACGGGTGCCTACGCGCTCGGACCCGAGGCCGGCGAGTGGCTGCAGCAGGCCACGCTCGCGATCCGCGCCCATGTTCCGCTCGATGTTCTCGCCGACACGATTCAGCCGTTTCCGACGTTCTCGGAGATCTACGTCGCCGCGCTGAAGACGCTGCGCGGAGAGATCGCGGCAGCGTCCAAAGCGCGCGGCGCCCGTCCGCCGATGTCGAGCTGATCCGCGGGGAGCGAACGCGGCAGGCGCCGCTAGTTCAGCGGGTGCAGGCGAAAATAGGCGTCGTCGTATGTGCGGGCCGCAGCCAGCTTCCCGCGCGGGCCGCGCACATAAACGGCGAAGCCCGCCTCAGGTGCCAACTCGGTCTCGCCCCAGCGCGCGACGTTGTACTCCAGCGCGCAGATGCGCTCGTCGTCGACCGCGGCGCAGAACTCGAGCGCGATGCCGCCCCCGTTAGAGAACAACTGCTCGTAGAACCGGCGCAGGTCCTCATCAGCGCCCTGCACGTGTCGTGCGCCGGCGGGCTCACGCGCGAAACCGTCCGGTTCGAACGCTGCCAAGATCGCCTCGACATCGCCCGCGGCGAGCGCGTGCTGATACTCGTCGATGATGCCTGACAGGCGCAGGTCCGGATCGCGTTGCAGCACGGGCGGACGGTCGGCGTGTCGGCCGAGCGGGGCGTTGCTGAAGTAGATCCGCAGCTCATCGATCCGCCCGCCGGACAGGCGGTCGGCCACGACCGCAACCGGAAGCGCGACGCGCCCGCTGTCGCCGTCGAGGTGCAGGATGACCTCCTCGAAGGCGTATCGGTCGGTGACGAGGTGCTCGACCTCCTCGACTGAGACATTTCGTTGCCCGAGCCACTCGGATGTTTCGGATACGAACGCTTCGAAGGCTCGCGCACCCTTCACGCGCCCGCGCATCGGTAGGTGTATCTCGGGCACACCGGCGAACGACTTGACCAACGCCTCGGTCTCACCGGTCATCAGCCCATCGAAGTACGGCACGGACACCAGTTCGCGCTGGCGCGTATCGATCACCCGCGCAAGCGCGGGTGCGGAAAACAGCTCGGGGACCCACGGCATCCGCCTAGCGTCTCATATCCCACCGCGACCGGCGCGCGTAGAGTCGTCCTCGAGCGGCGCTACGCTGCGCTCGGAAATCGGATAGTTTCTGGATAGTGGACTTCTGACGAAGAGCCCACGATCGAACGCTGGCTGCGGTCCTGGGGGTCACTTCGGCATGAAGTCGAGCAGAGATGTTCCAGTATGCATGAGAAGGTCGGAGACACGGCTCGACTTAACGGTCTAGACCCGTGACCCTGCAGTGGCGAAACAGACGACCAACGGGGTAGACATGACTGTCGTGTACAAGAGCCACACCGCTGCAGCGCGGCTGCGCCCCGGACCCGGGGGCCTGCCGCGTGGGCAGGTCACGCAGATCCAGCGCAGCCGAATGCTCGCCGCGGCGGTGGAAGCGGTTGAGGAAGTGGGCTACGCGCGGATGACGGTCGCTCAGGTCATAAGCCGGGCAAGGGTCTCGCGCAAGACCTTCTACGACGTCTTCGCAGACCGCGAGGACTGCTTCCTGGCCGCGTTCGACCAGGCTCTCGGTCAGGCCCGACTGATCGCACAAGAGGCATACGCGGGTGAGTCGAGCTGGCGCGAGGGCGTTCGCGCGGCGCTGGCAAGGGTGTTGATGTTCATGGACGAGGAGCCCGGGCTTGCGCGGCTGTGCATCGTCGAGGCGCTCGGCGCCGGCACGCGCGTGCTCGAGTGTCGCGGGCGGGTACTCAACGAACTTGCCGAGGTCATCGACCGGGGGCGAACGGCCAACAACGCCGCGCGTGAACCGCCGCAGGTAACGGCCGAAGGCGTTGTCGGTGCGATCTTCGCAGTGCTCCACACGCGCCTGCTGAGCACCGAGCAGCCGCTGAGCGATCTCCTCGGCTCGCTGATGAGCATGATCGTGCTGCCTTATCTGGGAGCGCGCGCAGCGCAGCGGGAGCTCACGAGACCGCCGATCGAGGCAGCAAATGTCGAGCGTCCCAGACTGCCTCGACGACACAAGGATCCGCTCGAAGGCTTGAACATGCGTCTGACCTACAGGACTGTACGCGTGCTGATGGTGATCGCCGAGCATCCGGCCGCCAGCAACCGCGAGATCGCGGAAGGCTCGGGCATCATCGACCAGGGCCAGATCTCCAAGCTGCTGAACCGCCTGGCGCGTCTGAAGCTGGTCGAGAACCTCGGCGAGGGCCAGGAGAAGGGCGCCGCCAACGCGTGGTATCTGACGCCGCGCGGCGCCCAGGTGGAGCGCGCGACGCGCCCGCGCTGAGCTGTCCCGCTCCGCCCGCGGGGTCGGAGACGCTGGCAGGTGCTTCGCTTCCTGCTTTGGCGACTGCTGGGCCTGCTCGCGCTGATCACGGGCGTAACTCTGCTGTCGTGGTGCTTGCGCGGCGGACCCGGAAATCTGCTCCGCGGCAGACGCACCGGTGCTGCATCACACGATCTCACCGCGGCGCTCGCGGTGAGCGTCGAGCGCCTCGCGGGCGCGGTCGCGACGTTGGCGACATCGCATGTGACGCCGCCGGCGGGCCTCACCGCGGCGTTCGCCGCCGGGGTACTGGCCCTGATCACGTGCGCGCGGATACGTGCGCGAGCGCGCCGCCGCTACGTGCGGTTGCGCGTCGAGGCCTACCGGGCTGACCACGCCGAGGCCGAGGCCGTCGTCACGATGTTCGGCGCGCTGCACATGCGCCTCCTGCGACGCTGGTGGCGGCGGACGCTGTTCGGACAGCCATCGCTGGCGCTGGAGGTGCACCATGTTCCCGGCGGACAATCGGCGTGGCTGGCGATCGCGTGTCCCGCCGGGTATGAGCGCACAGTTGAGTCCGCGCTCCAGGCCGCCTATCCCAACTGCTCCCTGCAGCCGCTCGAACAACGAGTCGGAGTGGCACCGTCGGTGCTGCGCCTGAAGAAGCACGGAGAGTTCCTCAACCGCGCCAAGATGATCGAGGAGTCCGAGCGGCGCTCAGACCCACCGGTCAACAGGCTCCTGACGGTTATGGCCGCCAGCGGCGAGCCGGTGTTCGTGCAGCTCGCGCTGACACCGACGCCAGCGCTGTTCGAGGCGTTTGCCAAGCACCTGTACAGGCGCCGCGAGACGCGGCTCTCGCGCGAGCGCAGAGAGCATCTGCTGATGCGTGATCGCTCGATGGTCGAGGACGCCGAGTTGCGTGGCGCCCTCGATGTGCAACACAAGGCGCTGTTCTTCATGGATCTGCGGGTGATCGCAGAGCGTCGCGGCGTATGCGAGCAGATCGCGTCCGAGCTGCGCGTCGACCGTGCGGAGAACCGGCTGGTGGAACGCGGTACAGCTGTCCGCCACGGCCTGCTCGGGCTGTACAGCCGCCGTGTCGAGCGCGGCGAGGGCAACCCGTTGCCCTCGTTTCGCAAGGGTGTGTTCGCTCCGCGAGAGCTCGCCCGCATCTGGCAGCTGCCCAGCGTCGACTACCTCAGCGTGCCGTTTGCGCGCAGCACGCTCCCGCGAGCGCCGGCGCCGCCCTCGATCTCGAGGCCGGCGGACGGATTCGGAACGCTGCGCGATGCGTTCGGTGCGGTCTCGATCGACGTGGAGCTGCGCAGGCAGAACACGGCGGTGCCCGGCACGGTGGAGCAGGGCAAGTCGAGCTTCCTCGTCGCGACCGTGGCCGAGGACGTGCGCCGCGAGCGCTGCGCGGTGATCGTGCTGGACCCAAAGGGGGACGCCGCCGACGCCGCGCTCAGCGCCGTGCCGCTCGGGCGCACGTGCACGCTGCTGGACCTCGCTCACCCGACGTGCGGCTTCAACCCGCTCGCCGTCGACGCTCCGGCCGATGTGATCGCCGACTATGTCGTCGCTGCGCTCAAGAACCTGTTCACCGATGCCGACATCCGTGCATCCTCTGACCGTTACCTGCGCAACGCGATCATCGCCGTGATCGCCTACGACCGTGACTCGACGCTGTGGGACGCGGCGCGTCTGCTGTCGGTGGGGGAGGAGGGATACTCCTACCGGGCGAGCGTCGGCGCACGGGTGCGCGCGCTGCCAGAGTTCAAGGAGATATCGGAGTTCTTCACCGCCGAGCTCAGCGCACAGCTGGCCGACGCTCGCAGCACGACCACGGCCAAGCTCGACGCGCCGGTCAACAAGCTCGCGCGGCTGCTCAACTCGCCGTCGATCAAGCGGGTGCTGCTGACCGACTCGCTGACGCTCGACTTCGACCGAGTGATCGCCAATCGTGAGGTTGTGGTCGTCAAGGGCGCGCTCGGCGCGATGGGTGCCGGCAACACGTCGGTGATGATGCAGCTGCTGGTCGGGATGCTCGACGCGGCACTTGCGCGCCAGCAGGATCTCGTGCCGGTCGGGGACAGAGTCGCCGTGGCGCTGAAGATCGATGAGGCGCCGCTCGTGATCAACCGGGGGTTCGCAGAAACGATGGCGCTGAAGCGCTCCGCTGGGCTCGAGACGGTCGCGTGCTGGCAGGCCGACTCGCAGTGGACCGAGCTCGAGGTGCGCGACCAGCTCGATGCCCTGTTCGCCCACCGGGTCTATTTTGCGACTGCCTCCGTGAGCGACGCGCGTAGCGCCTCCGCCCTGACGATGGCGGAGTTCTCCGACACGGTGCGCCCCGGCTTGGAGCGCTTGTCAAGCCTTGGTCGTCCCGATGTGCGGCTGCACCTGCCCAAGCACCACGCGATCGTGAGCTGGGTCACGCGCGCGGGCCGCCAGCTGCCGTTCATCGCCGAGACGATCCCGCCGGTCGTCGATCGTGAGCGCCTCGAGCAGCACGCGGCGCGACAGCGCGACCGCGGCGCGCGCCATCGCAGCGATCTCAGCCAGCCGCACTGGGAGCGACGCCACCGCAGCAGGGACGCGACCGCGGCCCCGCCTGTGCTCCCGCCGCCAGCGTCGGTGCAGGCGCCCGCGGCCGTTCCCAGCGAGAGCTTCCGTGAGCTCGTGGAATTGGACGGCGCCCACAGCGTTCGCTGGGCCAAGCCGATCGAGTCGACGCTGGCGCTGGAGCTCGACCAGCTGGACGTGGCGATGCTCGAGCTGATCGCGTCGATGCGCCACGTGCTCACGAGCCAGCTGCATCGTCGATTCAACGCGGCTCGCGCGGCCACCACTACACAGCGGCGACTGAAGCGCCTGTCAGACGCCGCGATGGTCGAACGTTTCCAGTTTCATCGTCGCGACGGCGGCGGAATCCCGATGTGTTACGTGATTGCCGATGCCGGTCTGCGAGCGCTGCGCGCCGACGGCCGCGAGCCGGCGAGCGGCGCCCGGGACGCGATCGTCGCCCCAGCGGGATCCAACGCCCGGCGGCGCGACGACGGCCGACTGCGCCAGGCGCGGCACGACGTGCACGTCGCCGGTTGGACGCTCGCGCTCGCACGTACCCTCGGTGATGCCAGCTCGACGCTCCGCGGACCGGAGGCCTCGACGATCTCGCCACCGTCGCGCGCATCCGGCGAGGCTCGGGTGACGCTGACACCGCGCGAGCTGCGCCTGCCGGGCGGTCGCACCCCGCACGACTTCCTGCGCACCGATGCGGGCGGTGAGCGGATCGACGTCGACCGCTTCGAGACGCTGCGTCCGGATGCGATCGTGACGGTCGCCGCAGCGGCCCGCTCGTGTCCGGCGACAGACGTGATCGTCGAGCTCGACGATCGACCGGCGGTGGGGCGCGACGCGCGTAAGCTCGAGCGCTACGACCATTTCCTCGCCGGCTGGTCGCTCCACACGCCTCGTTATGGCCGGCGCGCGGAAGCGCTGCCGCTGGTCGTGTTCGTGTGCCGCGACCGGGCGCGTGCGCGCGAGTGCGCTCGCTGCGCGGACGCGGTGCTGTGCGCGTGCCGGGCGTATGCGGGTGAGTACCCGCTGGACTGGGAGTACCCCGGCCGCGAGCGGGTCGTGTTCGTCGCCGAGCGCGACGCGCATGAGGGCCTGTTGCGAGCGTACGGCATCCCGCGTTTGCCGCCCGAGGTCCGTGTCATCGCCGCGCACGGAGATCCTCGCGCTGGCGAGAGCGCAGTCGAGTCGCGTCAGATGCTCACGGGCGCGACCGCGGCCATCGAGCAGACACCT
Organism: uncultured Solirubrobacteraceae bacterium; assembly: GCA_963838405.1. Taxonomy (GTDB): domain Bacteria; phylum Actinomycetota; class Thermoleophilia; order Solirubrobacterales; family Solirubrobacteraceae; genus Palsa-744. The sequence goes on from CAWIRA010000005.1 coordinate 166,789, forward strand.
GCGTGACCTGCGAGACGCGCCTTTGCGCGCGCGGGCGTCAGCGCGTCAACCACGCGGCGGCCCACTCGCCGCTCGAGAGCCGCTCGCGCTCACGCATCGCGTGGCGTTCGGCGAACGCCAGCACGATCTCATCGACCTCCTCGCTGAGCAGGCCGCCGACGATCAGGTCCGCGGGCGCCTCGGGCATGCTGATCGCGAGCTCGAGCAGCAACGGACGCAGCAGGTTGGCGAGGACGACCAGCGGTGCTCGCGGCAGCCCCTCATCGCCGATCCAGGGCAGCGCCTGTGTGCGCAGCTCAAAGCGGCGCGTCTCGAGCTGCACGGCGTTGACCGTTGCGTTCTCGCGTGCCGCGTGGACGCTCTCGCGCTCGTGATCCAGGCCAAGCACGGGCTCATATCCCAAGCCCGCGGCTGCGATTGCGAGCACGCCCGAGCCGGTGCCCACATCCAGCAGCGGTCCGCCCGGCGGCTTGGCTGCTGCCAACTCCATCAGCAGCTGCAGGCACTGTCTGGTGCTGGCGTGCGCGCCGGTACCGAACGCCTGCCCGGGATCGATCACGATCTCGCGCACCGGCCCGTCGGCGGGAGAGCTCGCTGGCACCCACGGGGGTCGCACGTGCAGAGCCGGGATCGGCGTCCCGGCGTGCGGGCCGGACGGCGGCGCGATCAGCACCGGTCGATGGAACTGCTTCCAGCGCTCGCTCCAGTCATCGGCGATCTCGCTGGTGGAGACCTCGACCGGAGCGTCACCCACGAGCGCATCGAGGTCTGGCAGCCCGGGCAGCTCGCCGGGAGCACCGTAGACGGCGTACTCGACAACGCCGCCCTCGAGCTGGACCTCTTCGACGCCCGCCGGCGTCAGCTCCAACAACTCGGCCAGCACCAGCTCGGCGTGCTCGCCGCTGACGCGGACGGCGAGTCTGATCACGCGGCCTGGGTACCGAGCGCGCGCCGCAGCTTCGCGAACACCGACTCCTGCGAGCGTAGGTTCTCCTCGCTCAGTGAGTCGTTGAGGCGCTCCATCAGCTCGCGCTGCTCGGCGCTGAGACGCCGTGGCACGACGACGTTGACGACCACGCGCAGGTCGCCGCGGCGGCTGCGCCGCAGCGCGGGCATCCCGGCGCCGCGCAGCGTCAGCACGTCGCCGGGCTGGGTTCCCGCGGGAAGCTCGATCGAGGCGCTGCCTTCGAGTGTGGGGACGCCGAGCGTGCCGCCAAGCGCGGCGAGCGGCGCGGCGACGTCAAGCGCCGTGATCAGATCGTCGCCCTCGCGCAAGAAGCGGTCGTCTTCGCGTACACGCACGACCACGTACAGGTCGCCGGCCGGGGCGCCGGCTTCGCCCTCGTGACCATGGCCGGCGAGACGGATGCGCTGACCCTCGGAGATGCCGGCGGGCACGTCCACCTCCAGCGTGCGCCTGCTGGTCACGCGCCCGCGACCGCGACATTCGTCGCAGGGCTGCTGTGCCACGCGCCCGTCACCGTGGCACTCGTCGCAGACGATCGTGCGCACCATCTGTCCGAGCATCGTGCGCGTCACCGCCTGCAGCTGTCCCGCGCCGCCGCAGCGAGCGCACGTCTCGATCGGCGTGCCCGGCTCGGCGCCGTTGCCGTGACAGTGCTCGCAACGCTCCACCGCCTCGAAGCTGACCTCGACGTTGGCGCCGTTGGCGGCTTCGATCAGCTCGAGTTCGATCGCCACCGCGATGTCAGCCCCCTGGGCGGGGCCGCCGCGCGCCGCCGCGGCGCCGCCGAAGAACGCATTGAACAGGTCACTGATCGAGCCAAAGCCGTCGAAGTTCGGCGTGTAGCCACCCGAGCGCAGCCCGTCGTGCCCGTAGCGGTCGTAGGTCGCGCGCCGCTCCGGGTCGGACAGGATCTCGTTGGCCTCGGCAGCCGCCTTGAACTTCTCCTCGGCGTCCGGGTCATGGGCGTTGACGTCCGGATGCAGCTCCATCGCCAGCTGGCGGAAGGCTTTCTTGATGTCCTGTGCGGAGGCGTCGCGTCCGACGCCCAGCACCTCGTAGGGATCGCGGGGCATTCCTGGCCGATCAGTTCTCGGCGTAGGCATCTTCGACGAAACGCGACAGCTCTTGTGCGGCCTCGCGCACGCTCGCGATCGCGACGGCGTAGTCCATGCGTACCGGCCCGATCAGAGACACCGTCCCGAGCTTGCGTCGCGCCATCCCGTAGCCGGTGGCGACGAACGCCAGCGAGTGCATCGCCGGGATCTCGTTCTCGTGGCCGATCCGGACGTACACACCGGGCTCCGCCAGCGCGGCACGCAACACGCGCAGCAGCGCCACGCGTCGCTCGAGCAGATCGATCAGCTCGTTCACTGGCGTGGCCTCATCGATCTGGCCGGCCTCGAACAGGCGCGCGGTGCCATCGACGAACAGCGTGTCCTCGCCGTCCGCGGCGAGCTCGCCGAACGCCGGCGCGAAGCGCGCCAGGAACGCGAGCTCGGTGGCCGACAGACCCGGGTCGACGAGACGCTGCTGGAGCATGCGCGCGCCGAGGCCCAGCCCGACGAGGCGCTCGTTCAAGTACTCGCCCGCCCACGCCACCACTCCCGGGTCGACAGCGCGGTCGAACGTCGCAAACAACTTCGACACGTTGCCCGCCGAGGTGATGATCACGACCAGCACAACCTGCGGCTGCAGCGCAAGCACCTCGACATGACGGACCGTCGCCGCGTTCATCGACGGCGCCGAGACGACCGCGAGCAGATTCGTCATCTGTGACAGCGTCTCGGTCGTGGCGCGCATCGCCTCGTCGACCTCACGGCGAATCAGCGACAGCTCTAGCCGTCGAGGCGCCGCCGGCAGCGAGCTTTCGGCCAGCAGGCGGTCGACGACGTAGCGGTGACCTGCGTCGGTGGGCATCCTGCCGGCGGACACGTGCGGGTGCGCCAGCAGACCATGCTCCTCGAGCAGCGCCAGTTCGTTGCGCACCGTCGAAGGACCGCAGTCGAGGTCGGCGTCGGCGGCGATCGTGCGCGAAGCCACAGGCAGCCCCGTCTGCAGGTAGCCGTTCACCACCTTGCACAGAATGCGCTCCTGGCGCGGGCTCAACATGCGAGTGATTGTAGGCGCCGGGCTGACGCCGCCGGCAAGCGTCCTTAGAGCTCGAGCTCGGCTTCGGCGTTGCGGATGATCTGCTTGTCGGCCTGCTCGGCGACCGTGTCGATCACCACATGTCCCGCTGAGCGCTCGCGCACGGTGCCGCTGACCACGACCTCCTGCTCGGGCACGCCCATGCCGCGAAACTGCACCGACAAGCGCTTCAGCGACTCTGGGCCGCCTGCCGCCTCTGTCTGGGCTCGCGCCACCTGAGCCATCGTCCACAGCCCGTGCAGGATCCGGCCGGGCAGGCCCACGGCGCGTGCGAACTCCTCGTCGACGTGGATCGGGTTGAAGTCGCCCGACGCGCCCGCGTAGCGCACTGTCAGGTACTTGTCGGGAGTCACCCGCAGCTCCGGGATCTGCTCGCCTGCTTGCAGCTCTGCCATCGCGATCACACTCCTCGCACGATGTTCGTCCACGTTCCGCGACATACCTGCTCGCCGCGCTGGTTGGTCGAGATCGACTCGAACACGTAATACCCACGGGCGTCGTCGTCTTCGGAGATGTCCTTGACGCTGGCGGTCGTCGTTATCTCATCGCCGGCCACCACCGCGGGCCCCCACACGAACTCCTGGCCACCATGAACCATCATCGCGAAGTTGAGCTCGATCTCGGGGTCGAAGATCAGCGGCCCGACGGCAGGCGCGCTGTAGACGACGGCGAACATCGGCGGCGCGACGACGTCGGCGTGACCGGCAGCGCGGGCCGCCTCGACGTCGAGGTGGACCGGATTGGACTCACCGACGGCGCGCGCGTACTCCCTGACCTTCTCCCGGCCGACCGCATAGAGGACCGGCTCGTAGGTCTTCCCGATCGCTTGCGTCTTGACTGGCATCAGTGGGTTGGGCTCCTCGCTTACGCGGTTGGGCGGTGAGGCGAAGCTGCGGCGCGCCAGTCTATGCGCAGCGCGCCGCAGCGCGTCTCCAGGTCTCCGCTAGAAGACGAGATCGTCCTCTGACGCTCCGGCCCCAACGCCCACCAGCTCGCCGCCATCCGTTGCGCCCGCCTCCTCCTCGTCCGTGTCGGCGAGTGCGCGCGAACGCTCGCCGGGGGTGTCGAGGAACTGGACAGTGTCGGCGACGATGCTCACCGCCTGGCGGCGCTCCTGCTCCGTCGTCTCCCACTCGCGCCACTCCAAGCGCCCGTCGACCGCGATGCGACTGCCGCGTCGCATGTAGCGGCTGACGCTCTCACCCGCCGCTCCGTAGACGCTCACGTCGAAGTAGTTCGGCCGCTCTACAAGCTCGCCGTCAGCGTCCTTGTAGCTTGAGTTGCAGGCGACGCGCAGTCCGCAGACGCTGGTTCCGGAGGGCAGCGCACGCAGCTCGGGGTCACGCGTGAGACGACCGACGAGAACGACGCGGTTGATCGTGAAATAGGACATCTCTGGTCTCCATCTGTTGCTGGTCGACCCCCCGACAGCCAAGCTAGGCATCGGCGGGGACGGTACTCTCGGCGGCGCCTCGCGCATCGCCCTCGCCACCGTCGAGCGCGGCGAGCGGCACCGTCGCGATCCGCCCGCCCGCCTGCGCCTGCGCGATCGCTCGCGCGAGCGGTCTTTCGACGTCGGCGGCGACGAGGTACAGCGTGCCCGCGACACAGCGGCAACGCGCCCACGCCCTGCAGATCTCGAGCAGGCGGCGCGGCGCCTTGATCGTCAGCTCGACCTCGACCGCCACGGGCAAGCGCTCGTTCGAGCGCGCGTCCTGCGGCCACAGCACAACGTCCGGCCGATGCAACAGCGGCCTGCCACCTGGACCTCGCCCGAGCAGCGCGCTCGCGAGCGGAGTTGCCGCTCCACGCTCGTCGCGGCGCAGCTCGCGCTCGCCCATGACGTGGTGGTCGGGGTAGGCGAGCTCCAGCGTCGCCGCGACGCGGGCGCACTCGATCGCGTGCGGCGCGTTCGCGACGCTGACGCGACACGGCTCGAAGCCCTGCAGGCCCGCTGCGCGAAACCCCGATCGTGTCGCCGTGAAAAGCGCCGGGCGCCCTGCGAGCAGGCGCTGGCTACGTAGGAGTCCCTTGCTCTCGGCGCTATGCAGGCGGGCGCGTGCCGAGGCAAGCGTCGATCCTGCGTGTACTGCCAAGGCGTCGGCTGTGACGGCGCCGAGGCGGACCGTCCAGCGCAGGAGCGCCAGCTGCTCGGGTGAAGTGACGTCGTTCGATCGGACCATCTCGGTCCTCCTTGCTGTCGATGTTGGATGCCCGGGCACAGCCCGGCGCGCTTACGCGGAGGCCGGGCGATGTCGCGGGTTTGAGTTCGTGCTGGGTTCAGCGGTCTCGGCCCGGCGAGAGCATGCGTGCAACGCGGGCACCGCCTCCGTCGCCGAGCACCAGCACCGCTGCCCAGCCGCGTGCGAGGCTCATGACGCGATCGGAATCGAGCCGTGGCTCGCGGGTCCTGGCGCGCGTTGTCCTGCCGTCGCTGTGACGCGACACCTTCCAGGTCCCTCTGCGTCCGGCGACGCTCGCGATCAGCTCGGCGGACTCGGGCACGACCTGTCTGTGAGCGATCAGCACCGAAAGGTTGCCGAGGATCTGCTCGAGCAGCCGCTCACGCCCCGCCGGCCTCAGGTCGGATAGCTCCTGTGTGCCGAGCACCAGGCTGAACCCGGCAGAGCGCGCGCGGCCGAACAGCCTCACCACCTGCTCGGCGGCGATCGCTGAGAACTCGTCGATCACGACAAGCGTCGGCTGCGGGCTGCCCTGCAAGGCGGCGACCGTCGTCTGCAGGTCCTGCACGATCGCCGCGCCGAGCATCTCGCTCAGCAGCGGTCGGCTGTCCGCTTCGAGGCTGAAGTAGACAACGGCCCTGCTCCTGATAGCGCCGAGCAGATCGAACTGGCTCGCACCCGGTGTTCGCGGCTCGAGCCACCTGCCGACGTCGGACTCGGCGAGGATCGCCAAGCGGTCGCGCACGCCCGCGAGCTCGCTGTGCTGTCGAGGGGAAAGCGAGTCCAGGTAGGTGAACGTGGCGCGCGCCTCGGGCTCCGCCAGCTCTCTGACGAGCAGCTCCAGGCGCGCCGGTTCGAGGTGCTCGACGATTGCGTTCAGGCTCACCAGCGAGCCCGTCGCGCGCAGCGTCCGCACGACGTGGCCGAGATACCGCTGTGCTTGGCGCTGATAGTGCGGCTCGGTGAAGCGCTCGCCGGCCAACACCTTGTCGGCGATCTCGCTGGCGCCGCCACGCGCGTACGGGTTGTACACCCGCTCACCGTCCGGTGTCCACTCCAGGAACGAGCGGCCCACGGCCAGCGCGCTGCGCCGCAGCTCTTCGCGCATGCCGCCGTCGCCCTTCGGATCGAGGACGACCGCGCCCAGGCCGCGCTCGATCGCGCGGGCGGCGATCCAGGTCTGCGTGACGGTCTTGCCCGAGCCGGTGGCGCCGACGACGAGCGCGTGTGTTCCGCCGGCGGCTCCGCCGAACGGGATCGACACGCCGCGGTGGGCCTCGTCGCGGCCGACCAGCAGTTGGGCACCGTGCGGCCGGCGCAGGGCGCCGGTCAGCTCCTGCACGCGCGCCCGCTCGGCGAGCGCCCTGGCCAGCGAACGCACGAGGTCAAGCGGGCGCGTGCGCCCGACGGCGACCTCGGTGAGATCCGCGCCCATCTCGAGGTCTGCGCGATGCCAGCGCCGACCGCGCGTGGTCGCGAGCAGGCCGGCGGTCGCGAGCGTCAGCATCCACGGTCCGTGCAATGGCTGTGCCAGGAGGCTGACAGCGAGCGCGCCTGCCGCCCAGCTCCAATGCAGGTTCGCTGCGCGCATCGCGCGTGCCGCGAGGATCCCGAACAGGACGCCGAGGATGCCGTGAACGCCCAGTGACAACAGCGAGCCGAGCAGCTCTTCGAGGCTCCTGGCTGGGTCGACGGGAACTTCTGAGAATCCATGCGAGGGCATTGCGCCACTCCCTTCCGGGCCGCGCGAGATCGCGAGGCCCAATCGGACCGGCGCCAGCCGGCCACGGTGGTTAACGAGCGACGGCGAGCCACATGGCCCGCCGTCGGTGGGTGCTGTTGCAGCGCCGCCGGCACGCAGTCGGCCGGTGGCTGTTGCAGCGCCGCCGGCACAAGTCGGCCGGTGGCTGTTGCAGTGCTACCGGCGCAAAGTCGACCGGTGGCTTTGGATCTGCCGGCTCAGATCAGCCGGTAGCCGACGCCCCACACGCAGATCACCCAGCGTGTGTTGCCATCGGCGGCAAGCTTGCGGCGCAGCCGGCTCGCGTGGCTGTCGACGGTGCGCGTCGAGCCGCCGGAGCGATAGCCCCACACTGCGCGCAGCAGCTCCGACTTCGCGAACACGCGCTGCGGCTCGCGTGCGAGCTGCACGAGCAGGTCGAACTCCATACGTCGAAGCTCCACCTGTTCCCGGCCGATGGTCACGACACGGGCGCTGGTGTCGATTGCGAGCGGTCCGATCTCGATCAGGCGCTCGAGGCGAGGTGCGGGCGTGGTCCTGCGCAGGATCGCGCGCATGCGCGCCCTCAGCTCGAGGTAGGTGGCGGGCATGCGCAGGAAGTCATCGGCGCCCGCTTCGAACGCGCGCAGCACATCGAGCTCGCGCGCGTCGGCGCCGACCACGATTGCCGGCATCGCGCGATCCCACGGGGCGTCCAGGCGCCGGGCTTGGCGTATCTCGCGCAGCAGCTCGACCGCGCCGCAGCCGCTATCGAGCAGCCCGAGCACCACCAGCTTGGGCGCGCTTGCGCCGGCGAGGACGCGGGCGTGCTCGGCGGTGCGTGCGAGCTCGACGCTGAAGCCGTCTGCGAGGAGCTGCTCTGCGAGCGCGCGACCGATCCGCGGGTCGGACTCGACCACGAGGATCGGAGCGTCGCGCATGGGGATCAACACAGCTCGACCTCGCGCGGGCTGACGCCGAGACCCTGGCGCGCGATCAGCGCGAGCACGTCGCTATGGATCCAGGGAGTGGGCGTGCTGTGCCCACCCTCGGGAAGCAGTCCGACACGGCGTGCCAGCCAGCTCGTCTCGCCGCTCTGGTTGCCCCTGCGATCGCGCTTCACGCGTCCGCAGCGGATCGCGATCTCGCTCATGCTGAGCTGCTGGCGCTCGACCGTTGCCAGCACGACCTCGCGCAGGCGGCGGTTCAACACGATCGGACTGTCCTGGACACGGCTGAGCTCGGCGCGCAGCACGGTGATCGAGATCGCCTCGCGGCAACCGTGAAGCGCGAGCGCATGGAGCGTCAGCGCGCGCACAGGCTCGTAGCTTTCGAGCGAGGCGATCGCCCCGCGCACGCTGACGGGCTGCCCGCCACAGCACCAACGCAGCTCCGGTATCGACAGGGCGCTGCGCACGGGCTCCAACGCGAAGCTCGAACCGAGCCGGTCGATCAGCTCTGGGGCGCATTCGCCAGGTGGCTTCTGCTCGATTGCCTGCGACTGCGCGAACGGCGCGACGCGCTCGTCCGCAGCGTTGAGCGCCCGACAGCGGCCGCGCCCGTTGGCGGTGTCGTGGAGGTACTGGCTGCTGGTGAGCGCCGCATTGCCGCTGGGCTCGTCGGCGCCGAGATGGGCCACCAGGCGTTGATCGCCGCCGGTCGCGCGGTCGCGGTCGACCACCAGCGTGCTGGCGGCGGCGCCGGGTCGTGCGATCACTTCGCGAGGCCGCCCCGAGCGGTCGATGAATCGGTCGAGCAGCTGCTCGGTCGCGGTGTGGGTCATGGCTGTCTCCTGCCGGTCTCTGGTGGCGGCGCGACGCGTCGCGCCGGGTTGGGATCGGCGGGCTTGTACGAGCGCGGCGAGCAGCCGTCAAGCGGCGTTGAGAGCGATCAGGCGGGCCTGGAGGACGCTCCGAGAACCCCCAAGGGGTTCTCGGAAATCGCGATCTGCGCGCCGTCGTCGCGGCGAACTTGGCGCGAACGCGTCCATCGAGAGCTGAGGATGTGGCCCGGCGACGGGCTGGAGCGGTTCAGGGGTGCAAAGAGGAGGGCACGGAGCGTAGACGGCGGGCGCGAGTGCCGCGGGCATTCGCCGTCTGCCGGCCCCCGCTCAGTGCCGTTGCGTGCGCTGCTGGTCGGATTTTTGGCTCTGTGATGGGCAACTGCGCGATCGTTGCGCGCAGTCTCCTGCCCAGAACGGTCGCGAGCGACTGCGCTCCGCGGTCACCGTGAGAGATGGCGACTGCGCGCGCCGGTGGGGCAAAGGCGAGCGTGCTGTGCGCGACTGCGCGAGCGTCCGCGCGCCAAGTCGGTCAGCGTCCGTCGGGGATCTCGGTGGCGGCGCGCACGATCGCGCGGTAGACGAGATCGATCGCGCCGCGCATCCCGTCGGGGCTGCCCACGAGCGTGCCCGCGACTGTGAGTGCCGTTCCGATCACATCGAGCGCCTCGCCGTCGGTTCCCGGCTCCGGATCGCGGCAGGCGGCGAGCGCCATGTCGAGCATCGCCCGTGCCTGCTCGGCGGCGCCGGTGAACATCGCGGGCCCGACGAGGCTCGCGTAGCCGTACACGCGTGCGAGGCGCCCGGACAACTCGATCGTGGGCCCGCGGCGCAGGGGTCCCGCCGGTGGCAGCTCGCGAGCGTCGAGCAGCGCCGCCATCGTGCCGCCGAGCACCGTCTGGGCGGTCGCTTCATCGAGGCCTGCTTGCGAGGCGACGCGCAGCGCCATGTAGAGCGTGGTGGCCGGCAGTCCGTAGGGGGGATCGGACGCGAACACGATCCGCTCGGCGGGCACGCGCGCGAACAGCTCGATGACGTCGATCGGGAAGAAGCAGGACATGTCGTACAGCACGCCCGGATGGTCGGCGAGGCGGGTTGTCAGGATTCCCTGGTCGCAGATCGCGCCGTGGGCGAGGATCAGCACGGCGCCGGGATGGCGCAGCGCGAGATCGACGAGCCCGTCGGCCAGCGGCGGCAGCCCACGGCCGGCGTGGATCAGGATCGGCACCCGCGCGTCTTCGGCGAGCGCGAACACCGAGCCCATCTCGGGCCCGTCGAAGTCGAAGTCCTGCGCGCGAGGATGCAGCTTGATGCCGCGTGCGCCGTTGGCGAGGCAGCGCTCAGCCTCGGCGAGCGGCGCTTCGGCGGGGTCCAGCCGGCAGAACGGGACGAGTCGGCCTTCGCTTTCGGTCGCCCAGGCGAGCACACGGTCGTTCGGCACGCTGTATGAGGGCTTGCGCTCGGGGTCGTGAAGCGGGAACACGCACGCGCGGCGCGCCTCGGCGGCGTCCAGTTGGGAGAGCAACTGCTCGACTGTCAGCGAGCGCCCGTCCTCGTCGAGCCCCAAATGCGTGTGGGCGTCGATCACTTCGGTGTTGGCAGGGCGCAGACGCTCCGTTTCGGCGAGAAACGGCGCCAGCGCGCTGGCGTAGAGGTCGTTGTTCACGCAGTGCACCCTATTGTGTCGAGCGTGGCCTGGCAGGTCGTGATCGCGGGCGGCGGCTTTGGCGGCTTCTACGCCGCGCGGGCGCTCGAACGGCTGCTGCCGGCGCAGAGCGCTCGCGTGACGCTCGTCAACGACGCGGATTTCATGCTCTACACGCCACTGCTGCCCGGCGCCGCGGGCGCGACGCTGGAGCCGCGGCACGTGGTCGTCTCGCTGCGATCGCAGCTGCGGCGAACCGAGCTCGTGATCGGACGGGTGACCGGCGCCGACCCGGTGGGCGCGACGCTGGCGGTGCAGCGGCTCGACGGCGTGCAGCTCGAGCTGGCCTATGACCAGCTCGTCGTCGCGCTGGGATCGGTCTCGCGGACGCTGCCGATCCCCGGTCTTGCCGAGCACGCGATCGGCTTCAAGTCGCTGTCGGACGCGACGACGATGCGTAACCAGGTCCTTAACTGCCTCGACATCGCGGAGTCGATCGAGGATCCCGCGACGCGAGCGCAGTACCTGGGATTCGTGTTCGTGGGCGCGGGCTACGCGGGCGTCGAGGGACTCGCCGAGCTGCAGGACTTCGCCGCGCAGGCGATCGAGCTGTATCCGCGCTGTCGCGCTCAGGGAATGCGCTGGGTCCTGATCGAGGCCACGGACCGGATCATGCAAGAGGTTCCGCCGAGCCTGTCGGTGTTCGCCGAACACGAGCTGCGCGGGCGCGGGATCGAGGTCCGCACGGGAACGACGCTGCGCGAACTGACCGCGCAGGCGGCGACGCTCGGCGACGGCGAGCAGATCGCGACACGGACGCTCGTGTGGACGGCCGGCGTCAAGCCCAGCCCGGCGCTCGCGAAGCTCGGCCTTCCCCTCGGACAGGACGGGCGCGTGGTCGTCGATCGCACGTTGTGCGTGGATGTCGATGCGTTGGCGGCGGCGCGCGAGCAGGACGACGTCCGCGGCGTCGCCCACGTGTGGGCAATCGGCGACTGCGCCGCCGTGCCCGACCCCGCCAGGCCTGGACAGGCGTGTCCGCCGACGGCGCAGCACGCGATCCGCCAGGGACGCCTAGTCGCGCGCAACATCGTGGCGACGTTCGGGGGCGCCCGCAGGCGGCCGTTCCGCTATCGAACCAAAGGCGTGGTGGCCGAGCTCGGCAATCGCGAGGCGGTCGCGATCACGTTCGGCATCCGCTGGCGCGGCACGCCCGCATGGCTGATCGCGCGCACCTATCACCTGCTGCTGATGCCAGGCGTCGGACGCCGGCTGCGTCTGCTCGTCGACTGGAACGTGGCGCTGGTGTTCGGCCGTGACGTCTCCGCGCCCGGCCGTTTGGGCACGCATACGCCGCTCGACGGCGATTGAGGCGCGGGCGCGCAGACCGCCTTGCCCGTTGGGGACACGCTCGCCGCGACATCGCCGCGGCGGCGTATCCTGAGTCGCAGATGCCGATCGCCGAGCAGATAAAAGTCGATGTCCAGGGCGCGATGCGTGCCGGTGAGAAGCAGCGCGTTGGCGCTCTGCGCCTGGTGCTCTCCGAGCTGCAGAAGGCTGCCAAGGAAGGCTCGGATGACGAGCTGGCGGTGCTGCGCCGCGAGCGCAAGCGCCGGCTCGAGTCCGCGCAGGCCTACCGCGACGGCGGCCGCGAGGACCTGGCTGGGACCGAGGAGTCCGAGGCGGAGCTGATCGGCTCGTATCTGCCGGCGGAGCTCTCCGAGCAGGAGCTGAGCGAGATCGTGACGCAGGCGGTCAAGGAAAGCGGCGCTGAGTCGGCCAAGGACATGGGCACCGCGATGAAACAGGCGATGGCGGCAGTCGCCGGCCGCGCAGACGGAAAGCGGGTGTCCGAGCTCGTGCGAGCGGCACTGCAGGGATGAGGACCCAGATCGAGCTTTCGAATGTGGTCGCGGCCGAGCTCGCGGGCAGCCAGGACGTCGTGCTGCGTGCTCTGGAGGCGCATCTCGACTGCAAAGTCTTCCTGCGCGGCAACCTGCTGACGTTCGAGGGCGAGGAGTCGGAGACGCACGCAGGCGAGCGCGTGGTGCGCGAGCTGGCCGACCTGATCGCGCGCGGGCACCAGATCGGTCCCGGCACGATCACCGCGGTGACGGGCGCCCTTGACGCGCACGAATCACCGGCGCGCGTGCTCGAGGACGTCGTGTGGCGACACCGTGGGCTGCGCGTGGCGCCGAACACCGTCAATCAGAAGCGCTACGTGGACTCCGTGCGCGAGAACACGATCACCTTCGGCGTCGGACCGGCGGGAACGGGCAAGACCTTCCTGGCGGTGGCGATGGCGGCGGCGGCGCTGTCGCGGCACGAGGTCAACCGCATCATCCTCACGCGCCCGGCGGTCGAGGCGGGCGAGCGCCTGGGATTCCTGCCCGGCGACCTGATGGCGAAGGTCGATCCGTACCTGCGGCCGCTGTTCGACGCGCTGCACGACATGCTCGACCCGGAGAAGGTCTCGCAGCACATCGAGCGCGGCGTGATCGAGATCGCGCCGCTTGCGTTCATGCGCGGGCGCACGCTGAACGACTCGTTCGTGATCCTTGACGAGGCGCAGAACACGACGCCTGAGCAGATGAAGATGTTCCTGACACGGCTTGGCTTTGGCTCGAGGATGGTGGTGACGGGGGATGTGACGCAGGTGGATCTTCCGCGCGAGCAGCAGTCGGGACTGATCGTCGTCGGGAACGTGTTGGAGGCCGTCGAGGGGATCGAGTTCATTCGCTTCGGCGCCGAGGACGTGGTTCGCCACAAGCTCGTGCAGCGGATCGTGGAGGCCTATGACGTGCACTCCCGCGGGGAGCCTCCGGTGCAGGCGGAGATCGGCGCGCGCGCTGTCCGCAGCGCCTGACAGGAGATGATCGAGGTCGAGGTGCTGGACGAGCCGGCGGGCCTGCCGGCGGGCGAGGTGCGGCGCCTGTGCGTGCTGAGCGCGACGCGCATGGGGGTCGAGCAGGGCCACGTGGCGATCGAGTTCGTCGACGCCGAGCGCATCGCGGGGCTGAACGGCGAGCATCGCAATAAGCCCGCCCCGACGGACGTGCTGTCGTTCCCGATCGACGGCGTCGGCGCGCGCTCGCCGACGGATGTGCCGATCGAGCTCGGCGACGTGGTGATCTGCCCCGAGCACACGGTCGACCTGCGCGAGGCGGTCGTACACGGGATGTTGCATCTGCTGGGCATGGACCACGAGCGCGATGACGGCGAGATGCTCGAGCTCCAGCGTCAGCTGCTCGCGGGAGCGGATGCGTGACGCGCGCCGGCTTCGTCGCGCTCGCGGGCAGGCCCAACGTCGGCAAGTCGACCTTCACGAACGCCGTCGTGGGGGAGAAGGTGGCGATCGTCTCCGACCGCCCGCAGACGACCAGGCGCGCGATCCGCGGCGTACATCAGAGCGGGGACTGCCAGCTGGTGCTCGTGGACCTGCCCGGCGTTCAGCGCCCGCGCGACGAGTTGACGGCGCGCATGGCGCGGCGGGTACAGCAGGAGCTCGACGGCTCGGACGCGGCGCTGTTGATGCTCAGCGGGGAGCAGCGCGTGGGTCCGGGCGACCGCTTCATCGCGGCGACGCTGGCATCGGCGACTGTGCCGGTGACGGTCGCCGTCAACAAGGTCGACCGGCTGTCGCGGGCGGCGCTGATGCCTGTGCTCGAGGAGGCGGCTGAGCTCGTTCCGCGCGCGGAGGTGTTCCCGATCTCCGCCCGCCGAGGCACCGGCGTCGGTGCGCTCGTCGAGCACCTCGCGTCGCTGATGCCCGAGGGTCCGTTCATGTTCTCGGCGGGCGCCAGCAGCGATCAGTCGCGCGAGCTGCTGCTGGCGGAGCTGATCCGCGAGGCGGTGATCCGGCGTACGTTCCAGGAGCTGCCACACGCCGTCGAGGTGATGATCGAGGAGCTCGAGCACCCGCGCGCGGGGCTGGCGCGTGTGCGCGCGTTGATCTGGGTCGAGAGCGAGTCGCAGAAGGGGATCGTGATCGGCGCGCACGGGCGCATGATCAAGGCGATCGGCACGGCCGCGCGTCGCGAGCTGCAGCGCGCGCTCGGCGAGCAGGTGCACCTCGAGCTGTCGGTGCGCGTGCGACGTGACTGGCGTGCCGACGGCGGGCTGCTCGACCGCCTCGGTATCACCTGAGCGCGATTGGCTCGGCGGTCGGGCGGGCGAGCTTGCGTTCGAGGCGTTTCGAGATCGCGGTGACCGCCTCGAGGTCGATCTGGGCGTTCCACACGAACGGCACGCCGACGACATCGAAGCTACGCCGGCGCAGGCGAGCGAGCTGATTGTGCTGGAAGCGCGCGCGGTCGTGGACGGCGATCGCGGCGCGCACCGCCGCGTCGGTGACCTCGCCGGCGCCGTCGGCGAGCGTTGCGATGCGGTCGACCTCCGCCGGCGTGAAGCGTCGCGGCAGCAGCGCATTGACGACGACCGCGTCGAGGCGGCGCTCGAGCCGTGCGTGCAGGCCGTCCTCGAGCTCGAGCGCCTCGGTGACGGCCATCTCGGTACCGAGCGCGACGGCGAGATAGCCCGAGCGCGATTCGCTCTGCAGCAGCTCCTGCAGCTGGCGCGTCTGTCCGGCGATCGGGCCGACGCGCGCGATCGAGCCGAAGGTCCGCGGCGAGCTGAGCATGCCGAGCGCGTGGCCGGTGGCCGGCGCGTCGAGCACGACGAGGTCATAGCCGCGTGCGCCGCGACGCCCGGTGGCGCGCGTCAGCTGCGCCACCTTGACCATCGTCACCAGCTCCCTCGCGCCGGGCGCCGCCGCTGCGAAGTACTGGAAGGTCCCGCTGGACGCGAGCACGCGGCCGGAGACCCGGCCGCCCAGCACCTGCAGCCACTCGAGCAGCGCACGGTCCGGGTCGATCGAGATGCTCGACAGGCGGGGCTGTAGCTGCGTCGCTGTTCCTGGCGCTGAAGGGGGTACCTCGAACAGTCGCGGCAGCTGGCTCTCCTGGCCCACCTCGACGACGATCGTGCGCTGCCCGGCGCGCGCGGCGAGCAGGCCGAGGGCGGCTGCAATCGTCGTCTTGCCGACGCCACCCTTGCCGGTGACAACGAGCAGTCGGCGCTCGAGCATGGAATGCATAGCCGTGGCAGTGTGGCTCATACCCGTCACGGGCGAGCCCAGGCGCGGGACCGAGGCTCCTACTGGCACCTACAATCGTGCGCATGAACGCAGCGGATGGCAGCGGCGACGTCGGCGGTGACGCGCTCGGGGAGCTCGGCGGGCAGATCGCCTACGACGGCGAGGGGCTGGTGCCGTGCGTGGTGCAGGACTGGAGCAGCGGCGAGGTGCTGACGCTCGCGTACATGAACGAGCAGGCGCTGGCGCGCACGCGCGACACCGGCGAGCTGCATCTGTGGAGCCGCTCACGTCAGGAGCAGTGGCACAAGGGGGAAACCAGCGGCAACGTGCAGGCGGTGCGCGCGCTGAGGCTTGATTGCGACGGTGACGCGCTGCTGGCGCTGGTGGAGCCCGCGGGCCCGGCATGCCACACAGGAGAGCGCACGTGCTTCCATCGCGGCGAGCTCGATCCGGGCGCGCCATACGAGACGCTGCCGGCGCTCGAGCGCACGGTCGCCGAGCGCGCGCGCGAACGTCCGCAGGGCTCGTACACGGTCGAGCTGCTCGACGATCCTGCTCGGATCGGCGAAAAGGTGATGGAGGAGGCTGAGGAGGTGGCGCGCGCGGCGCGCGAGGAGTCCGACGCGCGCGTCGACGAAGAGGCGGCCGACGTCCTGTATCACCTACTGGTGCTGCTGCGCAGTCGTGGGCGTGCGCTCACGGACGCCGAGCGGGTGCTCGATGGCCGTCGCTCCTAGCTCTTCGGAGGTGAGCACGCTCGATCTTGCGCCGAGCCTCGAGCAGGCGCGCGTGCTCGCGGGAGCGCACGACCTGATCCCGCTCTCCTACAGCTTCATCGAGGACTGCGAGACGCCGGTCTCGGCGTTCCTGAAGCTGCGTGCGCTGGCGCCGGGCGAGCCGGCGTTTCTGCTGGAGTCCGCGGAGCAGGGCCAGCGGGTCGGGCGCTGGTCGTTCATCGGGCTGCGGCCACGCACGGTGCTGCGCTGGTCGCTGGCTGACGGCGGCGACCCCTACGCGCTGGCGGCCGAGCGTGTCGCGCGTTTTGACCAGGCACCGCTCGAGGATGCGCGCGCCTCGGTGCCGCCATTCATCGGCGGCGCCGTGGGCTTCTTTGGCTATGACCTGGTGCGCACGGTCGAGCCGCTCGGCCCACCGCCCGGCGGCTCGCAGGGGGATCCGCTGGGGCTGCCGGACATGGCGCTGATGCTGTCGGACGCGCTCGTGGTGTTCGACCACCTCAAGCACACGGTGACGATCATCGCCAACGCCGACCTGCAGGCGGAGCCGGATATCGAGCGCGCCTACGAGCAGGCAGCGCGCACGATCGGCGAACTTCGCAGCGCGCTCGCCGGTCCCGTTCCGCGCGGCGAGAGGGACGGCGCAGGCGCCGCCGCGGCGTGCGAGGCGCCTGCGTTCGAGTCGAACATGCCGCGCGAGCGCTTCGAAGCGATGGTGGCGCGGATCGTCGAGTACATCTACGCGGGCGACGCGTTCCAGGTCGTGCCCTCGCAGCGCTGGTCAGCGCGTGTGCCGGTGGAGGCGTTCTCGATCTATCGCGGTCTGCGCGCGGTCAACCCGAGTCCGTACATGTACTACCTGGACTTCGGCGACTTCCAGGTCGCGGGGGCGAGCCCGGAGCCGCTGTTGACGGTCAACGGCCGGCACGTCAGCACCAAGCCGATCGCGGGCACGCGTCCGCGTGGAGCGACGCCCGAGGAGGACAGGCAGATCGCCACCGAGCTGCTGGCCGACGAGAAGGAGCGCGCCGAGCACGTGATGCTGGTCGACCTCGGGCGCAACGACCTCGGCCGCGTGTGTGAATACGGCACCGTCGTCGTCGACGAGCTGATGGAGATCGAGTCCTACAGCCACGTCATGCACATCGTCTCGTCGGTGTCTGGCACCTTGCGCGAGGAGGTCGGCGCGATGGACGCGCTGCGTTCGGTGCTGCCCGCGGGCACGCTGTCGGGGGCGCCGAAGGTGCGCGCCATGCAGATCATCGATGAGCTCGAGCCGATCAAGCGCGGCGGCTATGGCGGCGCGATCGGCTACCTCAGCTATGCGGGCGACCTCGACACCGCGATTCACATCCGCACGGTTGTGGTCAAGGACGGCGTCGCGCACGTGCAGGCGGGTGGCGGCACGGTCGCCGACGCGAAGCCGGAGTACGAGTACGAGGAGTCGGTGGCGAAGTCGCGCGCGGTGATGCGCGCGGTGCAGATGGCATGCGAACAACCCGACTGGTCCTGACGCCGATGAAGGTGCTCGTCCTCGACAACTACGACTCGTTCACGTACAACCTCGTGCAGTACCTGGGAGAACTAGGCGCGAAGCTGCACGTCGTGCGCAACGACCGCGCGAACGTGGATGAGCTCCTGCTCGGAGACTACGAGCGCTGTGTCGTCTCGCCGGGCCCGTGCACGCCGGTGCAGGCAGGCATCACGCTCGAGCTCGTGCGGCGGATGCCCGAGGCGGGGGTGCCGACGCTGGGTGTGTGCCTCGGCCATCAGGCACTTGCGCAGGCGTTCGGCGGGCGCTGGAAGCTGCACGCGCCGGTGCACGGCAAGGCGACGACCATCGAGCACGACGGTCGCACGATCTTCCGCGGGCTTTCCTCGCCGTTGACGGTCGGGCGTTATCACTCGCTGGTGGTCGACGAGCAACTGCCGGATTGCCTGGAGGCGACGGCCCACGGCGACGGCGTGCTGATGGGCGTGCGCCACCGCGAGCTGCCGGCCGAGGGCGTCCAGTTCCACCCCGAGTCGGTCCTCACCGAACAGGGGCGTGAGCTGCTCGGCAATTTCCTGGCGCCTGGCGCTCGCTCAGCTTGAGCCGGCGACTCGTTGCCAAGCCGCCCAGCTGAGCCCGATCAGGATCCCGACGCCGGCTACCAAGGCAACGCTGCCGAGCGCGTCGGCATGCAGGAGCGCGGCGAGCCCCAGGCCGATGACGGCCGCGACGATGCAGAGCCAGAACTGTTGCGCGCGCGTTATTTCCATCGCAAGCGTCTCCGGAGGTAATGCCTGGCGGCGATCGCCATCGCAGACGCCAGGACCGTATCACCATGGCTATACAGTGGTTTGCAGCGAGACCGCAGAGACCGGGACCGTATAACCATGGCTATACGACCGGTTCCAGCGAGACCGCAGACGCCAGGACCGTATTACCATGGCTATACAGCGGCTGCTGCAGAGGGAGACGTTGTAGAGGGAGATAATCTCTAAGGGCGGCACCCAGTGGGTGCCGTCTCGTGCGTTCGTGGCGCCGCAGGCGTCGCGACCCGCCAGCACCCACGCCTTAGCGTCTCATCGAGGAGCCCCCAAAGCGATGCCGCGAAGCACATGCCAGACGCGATCCTGACTGCTGCAACCGATGCGCTGGCGTCGGGCAAGGACCTGAGCGCGGAGGAGACCGCGGAGGTGCTCGAGCAGATCATGCACGGGGAGGCGTCGGAGATCCAGATCGCGGGCTTCCTGATCGCGCTGCGCACGAAGGGCGAGACGGTGCAGGAGCTCGAGGGCCTCGCACGGACGATGCGCGCGCTTGCGGTGCACGTGCCAACCGACCGCGAGGACCTGCTCGACACGGCCGGCACCGGTGGCGGGCGCAGCAGCTTCAACGTGTCGACGACGGCGGCGCTGATCGCCGCGGGCGCTGGCTGCGCTGTCGCCAAGCACGGCAACCGCTCGGCGACGAGCCGCTCGGGTTCAGCCGACCTGCTCGAGGCGCTCGGTGCGCGCATCGATCTCGCTCCCGCGGCGGTCGCAGCGTGCATCGACGAGGCGGGCTTCGGGTTCATGTTCGCGCCGGCGCACCATCAGGCGACGCGCTTCGTGATACCCGTGCGGCGCGAGCTGGCGGTGCGCACGATCTTCAATCTGCTGGGGCCGCTGACGAACCCGGCCGGCGCGCGGCGTCAGCTGATCGGTGTGTCCGACCCGGCGTTCCTGGAGCGAATGGCGGGCGCGTTGGCGCGGCTGGGCGTCGATCGCGCGCTGGTGGTGGCGGGCGAGGACGGCCTCGACGAGGTCTCGGCCGATGCGCCGACGAAAGTGGCCGAGGTCAACGGCGAGGAGATCCGCCACTACGTGCTGACCCCCGAGCAGGCCGGGATCGAGCCGGACGCGTCCTCGCAGCCGCCGCCTGCGGGCGGAACGCCGGCGCAGAACGCGCAGATCACCCGCGCGATCCTGCGCGCGGACGCGGACGCGCTCGGCGGCGCCGGCGAACGCGTCGCGGGTGAACGTCTGGCGTTGATCAACGCTGGTGCCGCGATCTACGCCGCCGGGGCAGCCGACTCGATCGCGGAGGGTGTACAGGCCGCGCGCGCAGCGCTCGAGGACGGGGCGGCGGCGAGCGCGCTCGAGCGCTTCGTGCTGGCGAGCGAGCGACACGCTCCGGTGAGCGCCGCGCGATGAGCCAACGCACGGCGACGGTGCTCGATCGGATCGTGGCGGAAACGCGAGTTGAGCTCGAGCGACGCAAGCGCGAGCGGCCGCTGGAGGACGAGTTGCTTGCTGCGGCCGGGCGAGATCGCGGCGAGCGCCGCTTCCGCGACGCGTTGAGCGCGCCCGGCATCGGCGTGATCGCGGAGTTCAAGCGCCGTTCGCCGTCGGCTGGGGCCCTGCGCGAGCGACCGGACCTCGTCGAGGTCGTCGGCGCCTATGCACGTGGCGGCGCGGTTGCGCTGTCGGTGCTGACCGAGGGACCGAACTTCGAAGGCGCGCTCGAGGACCTGGGCGCGGCGCGCGGCGCGTGCGAGCTGCCGCTGTTGCGCAAGGACTTCGTCGTCGACGGCTACCAATTGCAGGAGGCGCTGCTCGCCGAGGCGGACGCGGTGCTGTTGATCGTGGCGGCCCTCGAGGCGCGTGAGCTGGCGGCACTGTACGAGGCGGCGCGCGCGCTCGGGCTGGACGTGCTCGTCGAGGTGCACGACCGCGGCGAGCTGCACACGGCGCTCGAGATCGGCGCGGAAGTGATCGGCGTCAACAACCGCGACCTGCGTGACTTCAGCGTCGATCTGGCGCGCACGGAGGCGTTGCTCGAGGAGATCCCGGCTGGCGTGACGGTCGTCTCGGAGTCGGGGATCGCCGAGGCCGAGCAGCTGCGTCGCCTGCAAGAGCGTGGCGTGGACGCCGCGCTGGTGGGCGAGTCGCTGATGCGGGCGGCCGATCCGGAGTCGGCTTTGAAGACCCTCATAAGGTTTTAGCTGGGCTGACGCCGCTCTTTAGATTGTGTTCACACCGCTCGCTCATCCTGCTCTCTAATGAAACGCACGTTCGTCATTCCCTTCCTCTCGGCGCTGCTCGGCGCCGCTGTCGTCGTCGTCGTGGTCGCGGCCGCGGGCGGTCTTGGAGAAAGCACGAAGACGCTGGTCACGACCGTCGAAGCCGCCGCGCCGAGGCCGTCAAACGCCTCGCAACGCACGACCGGGATGTCCCCGCACGAAGCGTATGTACGCGACGCGCCGGGAGTTGCGTTCGTCACCTCGACGATCGTGCAGAAATCGGAATCCTCTCCGTTCAACCTTTTTGGTGAACAGAACGAGCGTCAGGGCACGGCCACCGGCTCGGGGATCGTGATCGACGCGAATGGCACGATCCTGACGAACTATCACGTTGTCGAGAACGCGGTGAAGGTGACCGTGAGCTTCGAAAAAGGTAAGTCCGTCGAAGCGAAGGTCGTCGGCAAGGACCCCTCGGACGATCTCGCGATCTTGCGCATCCCGACAGATGGCCTGACGCTGCACCCGCTCAAGCTTGGCGACTCCAGCGCGGTCGAGGTCGGCGACCCGGTCTACGCGATCGGCAACCCGTTCGACCTCGAACGCACGCTCACCACCGGTGTGATCTCCGCGCTTCAGCGCGAAATCACCGCGCCGAACGGCTTCACGATCAACCACGTCCTGCAGACCGACGCGCCGATCAACCCCGGCAACTCGGGCGGACCGCTGCTCAACATCAACGGTGAAGTGATCGGCATCAACTCGCAGATCGAGACCGGCAGCAGCGGCGGCGGCAGCGTCGGCATCGGCTTCTCGATCCCGATCAACACCGCCAAGTCCAAGATCGCGACGCTCGAGAAGGGCGGCACGCTGCGCGGCGCCTACCTCGGCCTGACATCGCGCACGGTCGACGCCTCGCTGGCGGCACTGAACCTGCCGGTGAAGGCCGGCGCGCTCGTCGAAAGCGTGCAGCCGGGCACCGCGGCACAGAAGGCCGGCATCCACGGCGGCAAGGTCAGCACGACCACCGAAGAAGGTCAGGTGGCGGTCGGCGGCGACATCATCGTCTCGATCAACGGCAAAGCGGTGAACAGCTCACAGGAACTCGCCGAAGACATCGAGGCGCTCAAGCCGGGTGACACGATCAGCATCGGCCTGTGGCGCGCGGAGGGTGGCGCCAAATACTCCCACCTGACCGTCAGCGCCAAGCTCGGCGAACGACCGAACTCGGTCGAAAACCCGAACACGCCCGAAGGCTAGCGCCGGCCGACGCGCAGCTCGCCGCGGCGCCATGTCGCTACGGTTGAGGGATGGACGAGAACGCCACGCGTGTGAAGATCTGCGGCGTCACGACGCTTGCCGACGCGCAGCTCGCGACCGAGCTCGGAGCGTGGGCGCTCGGGATGATCTTCTACGAGGACTCGCCACGGCGCTGCTCGCGCGCGCAGGCGGAGCTGATCGCGGCGACGCTGCGTCGCCGCGTCGAGCTGTGCGGCGTGTTCGTCAACGCGCCGCTCGAGCAGATCGTCGAGGACTGCGATGCGCTCGAGCTGAGCATGGTCCAGCTGCACGGCGACGAGGGCCCGTCGTTCTGCGCCGAGGTCGCGCGCCGGACCGGCGCACGCGTGATCAAGGCGGCGCAGGTCGCGGGCTCGGGCGACATGCGTGATCTCGAGCGCTATCACGTCGACTTCCACCTGCTCGACGCGCGTGCCAAGGCGGTCGCGCGACAGGGGATGCGCGGCGGCACGGGCGAGACGTTCGACTGGGAGCTCGTGCGGGAGCGTCGCTCGAAGGTGCCGCTGATCCTCAGCGGCGGACTCACGCCGGAGAACGTCGCCGAGGCGATCTCGATCGTGCACCCGTATGCCGTCGACACTGCCAGTGGCACCGAGTCCGCGCCGGGGCACAAGGACCCTGAGCGGCTGCGCGCGTTCTTCGCTGCAGTTGCATCGACGGCGACGGGAAGCGAGCAGCCGGCGACGATCGGTCAGCCGGCGTGAGCGCCGGCGGCGAGGCGCAGGCCGTCGAGCATCGGTTCGGCCCCTACGGCGGGCAGTTCGTGCCGGAGACGCTGATGCCGGCGCTGGCGGAGCTCGAGCTGGCATGGCAGGCTGCCCGTGGCGACCCCTCCTACCGCGCCGAGCTCGATGGTCTGCTGCGCGACTTCGGCGGACGCCCGACGCCGCTGTACCGCGCGCGACGGCTCTCAGAGCGGCTTGGGCGCCCCGTGTACCTCAAGCGCGAGGACCTCAACCACACCGGCTCGCATAAGCTCAACAACGCGCTCGGCCAGGCGCTGCTGGCCAAGCGCATGGGCAAGCGGCGGATCATCGCCGAGACGGGCGCCGGCCAGCACGGCGTCGCCACGGCGACGGTGTGCGCGCTGCTCGATCTCGAGTGCGTGGTGTACATGGGCGTCGAGGACACGCGCCGGCAACGACCGAACGTCCAGCGCATGCGGCTGCTGGGCGCGACGGTGGAACCGGTGGACGCGGGCGCGAGGACGCTCAAGGAGGCGACCTCCGCCGCCATCCGCGACTGGGTGACAAACGTGCAGAGCACGCACTACGTGATCGGCTCGGCGGTCGGACCGGCGCCATACCCGGCGCTGGTGCGCGATCTGCAGCGCGTGATCGGCGACGAGGCGCGCGCGCAGATACTCGAGCGCGAGGGCAGGCTGCCCGAGCGGGTGGTGGCTTGTGTGGGCGGTGGCTCGAACGCGATCGGAATCTTCACCGCGTTCATCGCCGACGAGCAGGTCGCGCTCGTCGGCGTCGAGGCGGGCGGTGACGGGATCGACACCGACCGCCACGGCGCGCCGTTGACCGTTGGCGGTCGGCCCGGCATCCTGCACGGTTCGCGCTCGGCGGTGATGCAGGATGAGGAGGGCCAGATCGTGCAGGCGCACTCGGTCTCCGCCGGCTTGGACTACCCGGGCGCGGGACCCCAGCACGCCTACCTGCGCGACACCGCGCGGGCACGCTACGTCGCGGTGACCGACACGCAGGCGCTGGCGGCGTTCCGCGAGCTAGCGCGCCTGGAGGGCATCATTCCGGCGCTCGAGACCGCGCATGCGCTCGCGTGGGTGCTCGCGCAACCTGGGGGGCATACCCTGGAGGGCACAGGCAGGCAGGACGACGGCGAGCTCGACCTCGTCTGCTTGTCCGGTCGCGGCGACAAGGACCTGGCGGAGGTACTCGCCGGCGGCGAGTCATGAGCGTCGCGGAGGCAGGCGGCAGCGAACGCCTCGCACGGGCGTTCGCCGACACGAGCAAGCGTGCGGCACTGATGCCGTACGTGATGGGCGGCTTCCCGACGCTCGCCGACTCGCTGCGAATCGGCGAGGCGTGCGTGCAGGCAGGGGCGGACGTGATCGAGCTGGGGATGCCCTACTCGGACCCGCTGGCCGATGGACCCGTGATCCACGCCGCCGGCACGCGCGCGCTCGCGGCGGGTGCGAACGTGGCGGGTGTGCTTGAGGTCGCGCACGAGCTGTCGGCGAGCGTTCCGGTCGCATTGATGTGTTATGCGAACATGGTCTTCGCCCCAGGCGTGGACGCCTTCGTCGAGCGCCTGGCGCGCAGCGGCGCGTCCGGGATGATCGTGCCCGACCTGCCCCACGGTGAGGCCCCGGAGGTGCTGGCGGCGTGCGACCGCCACGGCATCGCGCTGATCCCGCTGGTCGCGCCGACGACCACGCCCGAGCGCCTCGCGGCGATCGGAGCCGACGCGCGGGGGTTCATGTACACGGTGTCGGTGGTCGGCACCACAGGTGAGCGCCAGGCGCTCGGTGCGGACCTCGCCGGGATCCTCGAGCGCGCGAAGGCGAGCACGAAGGTGCCGGTGGCGATCGGCTTTGGGATCGGTACGCCCACGCAGGCACTGGACGCCGCCGAAGCGGGCGCGGACGGCGTGATCGTCGGCACGCGGCTCGTGCGCGCCGCGGCCGAGGCGGCCGATCCGGCGGAGGCGGTGGGCCTCGTCGTCGGCGAGCTGGCCGCCGGTCTGCACGCGACCGACCGGCGAACGGCCAGCTAGGATTCGCGGCCATGGGATTCGTCATGACCATCACCGCCGGACTCGTCCTCTGGATCGTCTTCTGGGCGACTGGGACCAGCGGCTTCGACAGCTTCGGGATCGCCGCGGCGGTGATCCTGATTGGAGCGGCGGTGAAGGTCCTCTCCAGCTATCTGCCCAGCCGTCACAGCTAGCGCCCTGTGCTCGCGCGCTGGCTGGGCCTGGTCGCGCTCGCCGCCGCAGCGGTGCTCGGCATCTCCGGCTGCGGCGGGGTCACCGTCTCCGACGTGGCCGAAGCGACCGACGGCCAGCTGACCGTCTACTCGAGCCTGCCACTGCAAGGACCCTCGGCCGTGGCCTCCGAACAGATCGTCGACGGCGAGAAGCTCGCACTCGCCGATGCGGGCGGCCGCGCCGGGCAGTTCAAGATCGAGTACGTCTCGCTCGATGACTCGAGCCGCTCGAGCGGCAAATGGAACCCCGGCATCACCGCCACCGACGCGAAGACAGCCGCGCAGGACACGAGCACGATCGCGTATCTCGGCGACCTCGACTCAGGCGCCACGGCGCTGTCACTGCAGTTCATCAACGAGGCGGGCATCCTGCAGATCAGCCCGGCGAGCCCGTACGTCGGTCTGACGTCCTCGTTCGAAGCGGGGCAGGATGAGCCCGAACGCTTCTACCCGAGCGGAAAACGCACGTTTGTGCGGCTGCAGCCCGGCGACATCGGCGAGGCGCAGGCGCAGATCCAGCTGATGAAGCAGCTGGGCGTGCACCGGCTGTACGTGCTCGACAACCAGGAACCGTTCGAGATGCCGCTCGCTGACATCGTTGCCGACTTCGCCGAGCGCGAAGGCATCACGGTGGTGACGCACGACAGCATCTCGACCGCACCTGAAGCTGTGTTCACCGGGGCTGTTGAAAAAATCGTCGAAAGCCACGCGCAGGCCGTGTTCCTCGCCGGCGGTGAAGGACAGGGAACCGTGGCGCTGTGGCGCGACCTCTACCGCGCGGACCCCAATCTGCTGCTGCTTGGGTCCAACTCGATGAACAGCGAAGCATTCACCTCCCAGATCGGCGCGGCGGGTGCGAACACGTACCTGACGACGCCGCTGCTGCCAGTCCGTCTGTATCCGCCCGTCGCCCAGCAGGTGCTGCGCCACTACCGCAGCGTGTTCGGCGTCGAAGGCGGCCCCGAGGCTCTGTACGGGTACGAGGCGATGGAGCTGGTGCTCGACGCGATCAGCAGCTCGGGCGCGCGCGGCAACGACCGCCAGACGGTGATCGCGCGCGTCTTCGACACCCGCAATCGCAACTCGGTGATCGGGCGTTACTCGGTGCAGTCCAACGGTGAAACGACGCTGTCGCGCTACGGCGTCGATCGCGTCGTGGCGGGTCGTCCAGTGTTCCTGCGCGCCGTGACGATCGGCTCGCCCGCCCCGTAGAACCTGTTCCAGCGCCGGGGCGCCGCTCAGCCGCCGGCGGGCGCCAGCCCGAGCACCAGCCGCATGCGCTGCACGCCGCCGTTGAGCTGATGCCCGCCACCGGCGAGCGTGGTGAGCGAACGCAGGTAGGGGACGTATTTGGCGAGCGAGGGAGCTTCGATCAGCCCGACGCCTTCGAGCAGGCCCAGGAACGTCGGGAAATCGACGATCAGGCTCGGCTGGATGCCTTCGCCGAGGCTGGCCGCCGCTGCGCTGCGCGTCGCCGATTCGGACATCGTCGTCGGCGGGTCCAGCGCCGTCCTGACCGACGCTTCGCCGACGCCGAGCACGAACTTCGCGTTGCCGGCCGCGTCGCGCGCGGCGGCGATGTCGAGCACCACGGGCAGGCCTGTGATGCGTGCTCCGATCGCCGCTTCGGTGCCCGCGATCCTCACCGTCGAGACGGACGCACCGCCCTTGCGCAACTGTGTGCCGAGCTCGGCGACGGCGGCGCGTGAAGCCGTGGCGTTCTTCGAGCTGATCGTCACAGCGGCCTTCAGTTCGAGCAGGTTGGCGCCGCTGGCGAAGATCCCCGCCGAGCTCATCCAGCTGGCGAACTGGCTCCTTGCCTGCGCGGTCGGCGCCCCGAGCTCGCGCAACGGTGTCACGAGGCCCTGCAACAGCCCGCTGATCGTGAGGCCGGCGGTGCCTTCGGGCGGGCCGCCCGAGAGCGTGCTCGGGAGCGAGGACAGCGCTTCCAGGCCCTGCGCGTCTTCGCCGAGCGTCGCGCCGACGTGGCCGAGGCCGATCGCCAGCCATGATTCGCCCGGCAGTTCGTTGAGCGCCTGCGCACCTTCGGGGTCGGGCGCCAGCAGTCCGCCGGCTCCACCCGTGGTGCCGCTCACGCCGAGCGTGTCGGCGTCGAGCGTCAGTGAGCTGGCGCTGGGCACGAGCGAGATGTTCGCTGGCCGCGTGCCCGCGAGCAGATGCACCAAACCGGCGGCGCCTTCCTTGTCGGCGCCTGCTTGACCGGCGCTGGCAGTCGCCGCGCCGGCGGGGTTTGAGTAGACATGGGCGAGCGCATCGGTGGGGGCGGTCGCGAGCAGCCGCGTGTAGGTGCTGGTCGCTGACAGCGCGCCGGCGCCGTGGGTCGTTTCGATCACGCCGTGGAGCCCCGATTCGCTGCCGATGACCGCGAAGCGGTCGACGAGTCCGAAGGCGACGCCTTCGGAGTTGACCTCGTAGCTGACGCCGTGGTAGCTCGTCGTGTGTGCGCCGGCCTTCTTCGCCTGGGACGTGAGGAACGAGTTGGCCTTGGCCGCGTCGCTGGTGTCGAGGACGACCGCGCCCTGGGCGCGGCCCGTTCCGAACGCGAAGCTGCCCGAGCCCGAGCCGCCGAGCAGGCCTTGGCTGAGCCTTGCCGGCAGCGCGCTGGCGGAGCTCAGCGAGGTCAGGAACACGCCCGCCTGTGGCCCCAGCCACGGGGCGAGGTCATGCTCGAAGCTGAGCGGGGCCGACCCGGGTGTCTGCAGCGTCCCGACGAGGCGCGCGTAGGGGTCGGCCTGGTGGCTGAGCGCCTTGCCCGCTGCCAGCGCGTTCGTCTCGAGCGTGCCGGTCGGGCGGACGGTCGCGCCCGCGTACAGCACCGCGGCCGCGGGCACGGCGGTGGCGGGGTCGGCGCTGGTCCCCGGCGTGTCGCTGGAGCCGCAGCCTGCGAGCGCGCCCGCGAACAACGCCAGCAGCGCGCAGGCGAACGTAGCCCGTGTGCGTGCAGGGCGGCGTCTGGCTGGCGGGGTGGCGGTGGTCGAGGGCACGGGAACGCTTTCGGGCCACCGAGAGGCGGCGGACGCGATCGTAGCGCCGACGGCGGACTCCAGCGCCGGCAGCGCCGGCTGCAAGAGCGCTTTCCTCATGCGTCGCTGCACGCCGTGTTGCAGCTATCCGACCGTGGGCGCTCCGCTGCCAGCTGCCCGCAAGCTGCCTGTTTGCAGGGGTTTTCGAGCGTGGAGCGACTCGGTGACGTGGTAGTGGGAGAAGATGTGCAAATAGGGTTGCATTGTGGGAGGAAGTGGGATATGTTCGCCCGCAGCGAGCCGCGGTGGAGGAGCTCCTCCCACTCCTCCACCACGGCTCGGTTTATCCACCTTGGAGCTCACTTGGTTCCCTTCCGCGGCACCTTTGACCACACCCTTGACGCGAAGAACAGGCTCACGGTGCCGGCGCGCTACCGGGCCGCGCTGGCTGAGGGCGTGGTGCTCGCGATGCCGGTCGACCTGAAGCCGTGCGTGGGTGTGTGGCGTCCGGAGGAGTACGAGCGCTACACGCGACGCGCGCTGGCCGATGTGCCGCCGCTGTCGTCGCGGCTGAACGAGCTCGAGCGCTTCTTCTACGGCAGCTCGCACGACGCCGAGCTCGACTCGGCGGGGCGGATCATGGTCCCCGGCTTCCTCGGCGAGCACGCCGCGCTGGCCAAGGAGGTTGTGGTGGTCGGCGTCGGCGACCGCCTCGAGCTGTGGGCGAGGGACGCCTGGAGCGAACATCGATCGACGTTGCTGAGCGGCGTCGCGGAGGTGACCGCGCGTGTCGACGACGCTGCTTGACGGCAGGGACGCGTGCGAGCGCGACGGGCGCGCGCCCGAGCTCGCGCGTCGCAGGCGCGGCGCGGGTGACTCCGGCCGTCCGTCACGCGCTCGCCGGTCGGGCATCTCGCCGGCGCCGGGTACGGGCGGTGTGCCCGCCGAGCAGGCCTCGCACACGCCGGTACTGGCGAGCGAGCTGCTCGAGCTGCTCGACCCCAAGCCAGGCCAGCTGGCGATCGACTGCACGTTCGGCGACGGTGGCCACGCGCGCCTGGTGGCCGAGCGCCTGGGCTCGGCGGGAACGCTCGTCGCGATCGACCGCGACCCGCTGGCAGAAGCACGCTTCGCGGAGCTCGCGGCGGAGACGGCGTGCGCGGTGCGCTTCATCCGCTCCGGCTACGCCGAGGCGCTCGAGCTGCTCGCCGGGGAAGGCGTCCGCGCGGACATCGTGTACTTCGACCTGGGCATGTCCTCGATGCAGGTCGACACGCGCGAGCGTGGCTTCTCCTACTCATACGAGGCGCCGCTCGACATGCGCATGGACCCCACGCAGCCGCTCAGCGCGCGCCAGCTGGTCGCGGAGTGGGATGAGCGTCGTCTGGCGCACGCGCTGCGCGACTACGGCGAGGAGCGTCATGCGGGCGCGATCGCGCGCGCGATCGTTCGTCGCCGCGAGCAGGCGCCGATCGAGACGACGCTCGAGCTGGTGGACACGATCAACGCCGCGCTGCCGGCGCCCGCCCGCTTCGCCGGCGGCCATCCGGCCAAGCGCTCCTTCCAGGCGTTGCGAATCGCGGTCAACGATGAGCTCGGACAACTCGATCGTGCGCTGCCGCGCGCCTGGGGGCTGCTGCGCGAGGGCGGCGTCCTCGCGGGCATCTCGTTTCACTCGCTCGAGGACCGGCGCGTGAAGCGCTTCCTCGCGGAGCGTGCCCGCGGCTGTATCTGCCCGCCGGACCTGCCCGTATGCGCGTGCGGCCGCGAGCCGCAGGCGGCGCTGCTGAAGCGCCGCTCGATCGTCGCCTCCGCGGCGGAGCTCTCGCAAAACCCGCGGGCGGCTTCCGCGCGTCTGCGCGCGGCGCGCAAGCTGCGCGACGACGAGGAGCCCGACTCGTGACCCCGCCCGCAGCCGCCGCCGCTGCGCCGGCCACCCGCGGGCGCACCGGTGCGCCCGTTCGTCCCCGCGTCGCCCCGCCTCGTCCCAGGCGTATCTCTGGTCCTGTGCGCGCGCCTGCGAAGCGCAGCGGCAGCGCGCGCGCAAGTTCGCAGGCGCAGGCCCAGCACGGACTCGTGCCGGGCCTGCTCGGCGCGCTGGATGGGGTCTCGCGCAGCGGCGCGCTCGACCGCCTGATCCGCGGACGCGTATGGATCGGCGTGATTACCTTCGCGCTGATCGGGATCGTCACGCTGCAGCTACTCGTGTTGCAGCTGAATGCCAGCATCGGGCGCTCGCTGGTGCGCGAGGCACAGCTCCAGCGCGCCGACGCTGCGCTCAGCATCGAAGGCTCGGAACTCGCGGGCGGCGAACGCGTCGAGACGCGGGCGGCGCTGCTCGGCATGCAGCTCGTACCGGAAGGCTCGCTGCGCTTCCTCACAGACAATCCTCGAGCCAACATCGCCCGCGCGGCGGCCGCCGTGAAGGCGCGCGCGCACGCCGCCTCGAGCTCCGCCGAAACCGCCGCCACGTCCGCTGCCGCGAGCGCGGGCACGCCCGCAGATGCTTCGAGTGCCGCCAGCGAACCTGCGCCAACAGGCGAAACGGCCACCACGGCTACGACCTCAACGAGCGCCACCGAAGAAACGGATCCGAGCTCAACCACGGCCGGCGCCCCGGTCTCCGAACCAAGCAGCCCGAGCACGTCCGCGGCTTCGACGCCGACGCCGACGGCGGCAACAGCGCCGAGCGAAGCGCCGACGGCGGCCACCGTTGTGCAAGCAGGCGGCGTCGGCAGCGGCCAGCCGAGCGGCGGGGGGTAGGCAGGTGGCAGTGCTTCAGCGCCGCGTCGGGGGGATCTTCGCAGCGTTCTTCGTACTGCTCGTGCTGGCAGCCGGGCGCGCTGTGTATCTGGGGGTCGTGCGCGGGCCGACGCTGCGCAAGGCCGCGAGCAACGAGCAGCTGACGACTGAAGCCGTGAGCGCCCCGCGCGGGACGATCACAGACCGCAACGGCGTCGCCCTGGCGATCTCAGAACCGGCCCAGGACATCTCGGCCGACCCGTATCTGATCACCAACCCGCTGCGCGCGGCGCGAGCGCTCGCGCCGTTGCTGGGGCAGCCGCAGTCGAACGTTCTCAGCGAGCTCTCCGAACGTCGCGGCTTCGTCTATCTGGCGCGATCGCTGCCGGCGCGAGCGGCCCAGTCGGTCCTGGCGCTGAAGCTCGCAGGGGTGACCGGCACGCCGATGATGCGGCGCGTATATCCGCGTGGCGCTCTGGCCGCGCAGGTGCTCGGCACCGTCGGGACCGAAGGAGTCGGCCTGGCCGGACTCGAGTACTCGCGCAACGCGCAGCTCACCGGGCGCTCAGGCGAGCGGCGCGTGGTCAGCGATGCGCTCGGCCAGCCTGTGTCGATCAGCGAATCCCATCAGGTGGTGCCCGGCAAGTCGCTGACGCTGACGCTCGACGCGAACATCCAGCAGCGCGTCGAAGACGTGCTCGCCGCGGTGGGGCACCTGTATGAACCGAAGAACGCGACGGCGATCGTGATGGACCCGCGCACCGGCGCGGTCCTTTCCGTCGCCAACTGGCCGCAAGTCAACGCCAACGAACCGAGCGCCTCCGCGCAGGAAGACATGGAGGATCGCGCTGTCGGCTTCGCCTATGAACCGGGGTCGACGTTCAAGATCGTCACCGTCGCGGGCGCTCTCCAGGAAAGCCTGATCACGCCGAGCTCGACGTTCAACGTCCCGGACCAGATCCAGGTCGCGGAAAAGACGATCCACGACGACACCGAACACCCCGAAGAGATGCTCACCGCCGGCGAGATCCTGGCGCGTTCGAGCAATGTCGGCGCGATCACGATCGCCAAACTCGAGGGCGCGGACACCTTCAACCGCTGGGTGCACCGTTTCGGCTTCGGTGCACCGACGGGGGTGGGCCTGCCGGGCGAGGAACCGGGCGTGACGCTGTCGCCGGCTCAGTATTCGGGCTCGTCGATGGGCAACCTGCCGATCGGTCAAGGCGAGCTGGTGACGCCGATGCAGATGGCGAGCGCATACGCCGCGATCGCCAACGGCGGCATCCTGCGCGCGCCGCAGATCGTGCGTGCGGTAGGCGGACACACGCTGCCGGTGGCGCCCGGTCATCGCATCCTCTCCGGCACCGTCGCAGCCGAGGTGCGCGACATGCTGAAGGGCGTGCTCGGACCGGAAGGGACCGCCAGCGAGGTCTCGATCCCGGGCTACGAACTTGCCGGCAAGACGGGCACGGCCAGCAAGGTCAACCCGGAAACTGGGGAATACTCGAAAAGCAAATACATCGCGTCGTTCATCGGCTTCGCGCCGGCGTCTGATCCGAAGCTGCTGTGCGCGGTCGTCGTCAACGAACCGCAGACGGGGTCGATCTTCGGAGGCACCGTGGCAGCACCGGCTTTCGGCCAGATCATGAGCTTCGCGCTGCCGTATCTGGGAATCGCGCCGGGCTAGCGCCCCGCGCGAGCCACCCGCGCCGGCCGGAGCCCGCCTACCCCTTGAGTAGCATCAGCGCATGCGACTCGACGGCTTGATCGCGGCGGAGCTGGCCGGCGAGGCCGCGGGCGTGGAGATCACCGGTCTCGCCTATGACAGCCGCGACGTGGCGCCCGGAGACCTGTTCTTCTGCGTCAGCGGCTTCCGTCGCGACGGCCACGAGTTTGCCACCGAGGCGGTGCGGGCGGGCGCCGCGGCGCTTGTCGTCGAGCGCCCGCTCGATCTGGGCGTCCCAGAGGTGCTCGTCGAGTCAGCGCGCGCAGCGATGGCCCCCGCGGCGGCAAGCTTCTACGGCGATCCGGCACGCGAGCTGCGCGTCGTGGGGGTGACCGGCACCAACGGCAAGACAACCACCGCGTATCTCGTGCGGGCTCTGCTCGAAGCGACCGGCATGCAGTGCGGGCTGCTGGGCACGGTCAAGTCGGTGGTCGGCGCGGAAGAGCGGATCGTGGCGCGCACCACGCCCGAGGCGATCGACCTGCAGGCGGACCTGCGGGCGATGCTCGACGGCGGCGATCGCGCGTGCGTGATGGAGGTCTCCTCGCACGCCCTCGAGCTCAGCCGCGTCGACGCGATCGCGTTCGCGGTCGCCGTGTTCACGAACCTGACGCAGGACCACCTGGACTTCCACGCGAGCATGGAGGACTACTTCCAGGCCAAGCGGCGGCTGTTCGTGCCGGACGCGCCGGCGGTGAGCGTGGTCAACGTAGGTGATGCCTATGGGCGGCGACTCGCGGGCGAGATCGACGGCGCGATCACGTTCGCGGTCGAGGCGCCTGCCGACTACAGCGCGACCGACCTGCGCTGCGGACTGGACGGCTGTCGCTTCACGCTGAGCACTCCCGCGGGAAGCCGCGAGGTGACGCTGCCGATGCCGGGGCGCTTCAACGTCGCAAACGCGCTGGGGGCGCTCGCCGCAGCGGACGCGCTCACCGGCGAGCCCGACGTGCTCGTCGCGGCGCTCGAGCGCGGCGTGCGCGTGCCGGGACGCTTCCAGCCGGTCGAGGCGGGCCAGCAGTTCGCCGTGCTGGTCGACTACGCGCACACCCCCGACTCGCTCGAGAACGTCCTCGCATCGGCGCGCGAGCTGGTCACCGAAGCCGGCGAGGATGGCCGCGTCCTGTGCGTGTTCGGCGCCGGTGGCGACCGCGACCGTGGCAAGCGCCCGCTGATGGGCGCGATCGCCGCGCGCCTCGCCGATGTGGCGATCGTGACCTCCGACAACCCCCGCTCCGAGGTCCCGCAGCTGATTATCGAAGAGATCCTCGCGGGCGTGCCGCCGAGCGCCGGCGAGCACGTGCGCGCGATCGCCGACCGCCGCGCCGCGATCGAGCAGGCGGTCGCGATCGCAGGGCGCGGCGACGTGGTCATCATCGCCGGCAAGGGCCACGAGCAGGGACAGGAGTTCGCGGACGGGCGCAAGCTGCCGTTCGACGACGCGGCCGTTGCCCGCGCCGCGCTCGAGCGCCGCCAGCAGGAGGCTGCGATCGTCGCTGAGCGTTCGCGGAGCTCGGCCGACGGCGCGCAGGCGGGCGCGCGGTGAGGGACTGGGACGCTCGCCATCTCGCCGCGGCCGCGGGCGCGAGCGTCGTGCGCCCCCCGTCTGTCGCGTCCGTGCGCGCTACAGGGCAAGCGAACGGGCATCGGCGGCCGGGCCCGGTGGGCGTCAGCATCGACTCGCGCGCGCTGGCGCCGGGCGAGCTGTTCGTGGGGCTGCGCGGCGAGCGGACGGACGGGGGCACCTATGCGGCGCAGGCGCTGAGAGCAGGCGCTTGGGGTGTGCTGGTCGCGGCGGAGGACGCCCACGAGGCGATCGCGGCCACCGCCGACGCGGGCTCGCCCGGTGACCACGGCGCGATCCTCGCGCACGAGCACCCGCTGACTGGGTTGCAGAGGCTCGCGCGGGCGTGGCGGCGAGAGCTGCGGGCGCGCGGCGCGATGGTGGTCGCGATCACCGGCTCGAGCGGAAAGACCTCGACCAAGGACATCCTCGCGGCGCTGCTCGCGACGCGCCTGCGGGTGGCGGCGAGCCCGGAGAATCTGAACACCGAGATCGGGATGCCGCTGGCGCTGCTCGCCGCAGCGGCTGACACGGAGCTGCTGGTCCTCGAGCTCGCGATGCGCGGTGCGGGCCAGATCGCCGAGCTGACCGCGATCGCCGAGCCCGACGTCGGCGTGATCGTCAACATCGGACCGGCGCACCTCGAGCTGCTCGGCTCGCTCGCGGCGATCGCGGCGGCGAAGGCGGAGCTGATCGCAGGTCTCGCGCCGGGCGCGAGCGTGGTGGTGCCGGCGGACGAGCCGTTGCTGGCGCCCCACCTGCGCGCCGAGCTGCGCACGATCACCTTCGGCGCAGGCGGCGCCGTGGAACTGCGCGAGCAGCGAACCGACGGCACCGTCGTGATCGACGACGACGGCGAGCGGATCGAGCTGCAACCCTCGTTCAGGCAGGCCTACAACCTGCGCAACCTGCTCGCTGCGACAGCCGCCGCGCGCGCGCTCGGCTACACCCCGCGCGGGCGGATCGATGTGCGCTTCTCGGCGCTGCGCGGGCAGCGCGAGGAGCTGGCGGGCGGCGTCGTGCTGGTCGCCGACTGCTACAACGCCAACCCGATGTCCATGCGAGCGGCGATCGACGATCTGGCCGAGACGGCCGACGCGCGTCGCGTGGCGGTGCTCGGCGACATGCTCGAGCTCGGCCCCGAAGCGCCGCTGCTGCACGCCGAGATCGGTGCCCACGCGCAGGCGCGCGGCGTCGAGCTGCTGGTGACGGTCGGCGCGCTGGCGGACGAGATGCGCACGCGATTCGCGGGCGAGAGCTATGCGGTGAGCGACGCGACGGCGGCGGCGGAGCTGGTCGGCGGCCTCTTGCGAGAAGGCGACACCGTGCTCGTGAAGGGCTCGCGCGGGGTGGGCCTCGAGCGACTGCTGGAGCGCCTTCGCACGGAAATGCCGCCGGTGCTCGCGCCGGACCTCGGCGTCGCGTCGGAGCCGCGCTGAATGGGCCGGATTCTCTTCGGGGGCACGGCCGCGCTGCTGATCTGCATCTTCCTCAGCCCCAAGTTCATCGAGTTCCTGCGCCGGCGCGAGTTCGGTCAGCAGATCCGCGAGGACGGTCCTCAGGGCCACCACCAGAAGGCGGGCACGCCGACGATGGGCGGGATCATCATCTTCATCGCGGTCTCGGTCCCGTTCCTGATCCTGACCGAATTCGAATGGCGCTCGATGGGGGTGTTCGGCGCAGCGATCGCTTGCGCGCTGCTGGGCTTCGCCGACGATTACATCAAGCTGGTGCGGCGGCGCTCACTCGGCCTGCGAGCACGGACGAAGCTCGGGATCACGATCGCGATCTCGCTGGGCCTGTGGTTCGTCGCAGTGCACGAGGCGCACCTGCCGACAAACCTGCAGCTGAACTTCGTCGACTACCACGTCCAGCTCGGCCCGCTGTTCCCGCTGCTGATCTACTTCGTCGTCGCCGGCACCACCAGCGCGGTCAACCTCACCGACGGTCTCGACGGCCTCGCCGCGGGGTGCGCGGCGATCGTGCTGCTGGCGTACATCGGCATCGCGTTCCTCGCCGGCGACTTCGACATGGCGATGCTCGCCGGTTGCCTCGTCGGAGCCTGCATCGGGTTCCTCTGGTACAACGCCTTTCCGGCGACGATCTTCATGGGTGACACCGGCTCGCTCGGGCTCGGAGGGGCGATCGCGGGCCTCGCGGTAATGACCAAGACCGAGGTGCTGCTGATCCTGCTCGGCGGCATCTTCGTAATCGAGGCCCTGTCGGTGGCGATTCAGGTGATCTCCTTCCAGACGACGCGCAAGCGCGTCTTCCTGATGGCGCCGATCCACCACCACTTCGAGCTGAAGGCCTGGTCTGAGACGAAGATCATCCTGCGCTTCTGGATCGTCGCCTCGATCTGCGGCGCGATTGGGTTCACCATCTACCGCCAATCCAGAGGCGTCTAGCCGGGAGGCTTCACGCGCTGGATGTCGAAGTGAGCATGGATGCCGTCAGCGCGAGGGAAGGGACGCCCGTCGAGCCCCAAGGCCGGCCGCAAGCAGCCGGACGCGGGCACGGGTCGCGCGCGCAACGCTTCGACGGCGGCGCCGGCGCAGTCGCTCGAGCACCGCATCCTGCTGACCGCGACGCTGTGCCTGCTGGCGTTCGGCGCGGTTATGGTCTACAGCGCCTCCTCGGCGACGTCGCTGCTGCAGGGCAGCGGCTACGGCGGCAGCTACCTGGTCAAGTTCGCGATCTACGGCGCGATCGGGCTCGTGTTGATGCGCGTGCTGGCGCGCGACGGCGTCGCGAAAGTGCACAGCATCACGGCGCCGCTGCTGGGCCTGTCGTTCGTGCTGGTGCTTGCGGTGCACATCCCGCACGTGGGCGTCAGCATCAACGGCGCACGCCGCTGGATCGGACCGAGTGCCTTCCAGTTCGAGCCGTCCGAGCTGATGAAGCTCGCGCTCGTGCTGTACGCGGCGACGCTGCTGGCGAAGCGCCCGCACCAGGTTCACGATCTGCGCGCGCTGGCGCGGCCGCTGTTGGTGGTCGTCGGCGCGGCGAGCCTGCTGGTCTTCACCGAGCCCGATCTCGGCACCGCGATGGTGATCGCGTTCACCGTCTGCGCGATGCTGATCGCCGCCGGGATCCCGCTGGCGAAACTGGGCATGATCGCCGCCACGGTGCTCGGTCTGGTCCTGGTCTACGCGATCGCGCGCCCGTACGCGCGCGCGCGACTGACGTCGTTCGTGGACCCGTGGGCGCATGCCTCGGGCAGTGGCTTCCAGGCTGTCCAGGGGCAGATCGCGATCGGCTCGGGCGGCCTGTTCGGGGTCGGCCCAGGCCAATCGGTGCAGAAGATCTTCTACCTGCCGGAGGCGCAGACGGATTTCATCCTCGCGGTGATCGCCGAGGAGCTCGGTGTGTTCGGCGTGTTCGCGCTGCTGTTCCTGTACGGGTTGATCGCGTATGCAGGCCTGCGCGCGGCGAAGGCGGCGCGCAGCCTCTACAGCGGGCTGATCGCGGTCGGGGTCACCGCCCTGATCGTCTCGCAGGCGGCGCTCAACGCGTTCGCCGTGCTGGGTCTGGCGCCGCTGACGGGGGTGCCGCTGCCGTTCGTTTCCTACGGCTCGAGCAGCATGGTGATGATGCTGGCGGCGATGGGGCTGCTGTTGAACGTCGCCGCCGGTGCGACCGGCCACGTGCGCGCGGTCGCGCCGCCACGGAGCGCGCGGACGCGTCCGCGGCGGGCTCGCGCCGACGACGCACACACACGCGAACCGGCACGATGGGACGATGACGAGCGCTTCGAGGAGGATCGTGATCGCCGCAGGCGGGACCGCCGGGCACGTGGTGCCGGCGCTCGCGGTAGCGGACGCGCTGCAGGCTGACGGCGCGTCGGTCGCGTTCATCGGTGGCGTGCGCGCCGAGGCGGAGCTCGTGCCGGCGGCGGGCTTCGAGCTGCACACGATCAGCGTCACCGGGCTCAGCCGCAGGAACCCTCTGCAGGCACTGCGAGCGCTGGCGCTGTCCGCCGGTGCGGTCCGGCGCGCACGCTCGCTGCTGAGGACGCTGGCACCCGACGCGGTGATGGGCGGCGGCGGCTACGTCGCCGGTCCGGTGGGGGTCGCCGCGCTGAGCCTGCGGATCCCGCTGGTGCTGACCGAGGCCGACAGTCACCTGGGCCTGACCAATCGAATGCTGGCGCCGTTCGCTCGCCGCGTGTGCCTGGCTTTCGCGCTGCCCCGACGCGATGGACGCCGTTACCGCGTCACCGGGCGACCGGTTCCGCCGCTCGAGCACGACCGTGCAGCGGCGCGCGCGCGCTTTGGTGTGCAACAGGACGCGACATGCGTGCTCGTGTTCGGCGGTTCGCTGGGAGCGCGCTCGATCAACCTCGCCGCCGTCGAGGCGTTCGCGGGCGCGCCCTTTCACGTCCTGCACGTCAGCGGACGTCGCGATCACGCTGAGCTCGCCGCGCGCAAGCTGCCGGTCGACTACGACCTGCGCGAGTACCTGCCCCTGGGCGATTTCGCCGACGCGTTGGCGGCCGCCGACCTCGTGGTCGCGCGCTCGGGCGGCTCGGTGTTCGAGATCGCCGCACACGGGCTGCCGGCGGTCCTCATCCCCTATCCGCACGCCGCGGCTGACCACCAGCGCACGAACGCGCGCTGGATGGCGGATGCGGGCGCTGCCGTGGTGATCGACGACGACGAGCTGAGCGCCGGACGTCTCGGCGGCGAGGTGGCGGACCTGCTGGCAGATCGCCACCGTTTGGCGGCGATGGCCGCCGCCGCCCGCGGACTGGCGCGCCCCGATGCGGCCCGCGACGTGGCGCGAGAGCTGCTCGAAGCGGCCTGCCGATGAACAGGACGGAGCGGCCGTGGCAGCGGCGGCGTCTGCACTTCGTCGGCGTCGGCGGCGCGGGCATGAGCGGCTACGCACGCGCGGCGCACGCGCTCGGCGCACAGGTGAGTGGCTCCGACGCGGCACACGGTCCCTATCTCGAGCGCCTGGCGCTCGATGGCGTGATGCAGGCACACGTGCCGCACAGCGCCGAGAGCCTGCCGACGGGGGAGGGGGTCGAGCTGGTGTACTCCTCGGCGGTCGCGGCGGACAACGTGGAGCGCGTTGCGGCACGCGAACGCGGCATTCCCGAGCGCGCCCGTGCGGAGCTGCTCGCCGAGCTCAGCGCCATGCGACGCACGATTGCTGTCGCCGGCACGCACGGCAAGACGACGACGGCATCGATGCTCGTCCACGCGCTGCGTGCCGCGGGCGTGCGCCCCGGGTGGCTGGTCGGCGCGCCGGTCGGCGGCGGCCTCGCCAACTCCGAGTGGAGCGCCGGTGAGTGGCTGGTGGTGGAGGCCGATGAGTCCGACCGCTCGATGCTCAGCCTCAGCGTCGAGATCGCGGTGCTGACCAACGTCGAGCTCGACCACCACGCGACGTTTGCGTCGCTGGCAGAGCTGCAGGAGGCGTTCCGTGGATTTCTGAGGCTCGCGCGCACGGCGATCGTCGTCTGGGAGCGGCCGGAGCTGCTCGCGTTGGCGCCGGTCGCCGGCGGCGTCGAGCGCGTCGGCTACGACGTGCCGCAGCCGCTGCTCGTGCCGGGCGGCTCACGCTTTGACTGGCGCGGGCACGAGGTCGTGCTCGCCGTGCCCGGTGCCCACAACGCGCTCGACGCCGCCGCTGCGCTCGAGGCGTCGCGGATCGCCGGCGCTGAGCCGGCGTTGGCGATCGCCGGGCTGGCGGGCTTCGAGGGCGCGGGTCGGCGCTTTCAGCCGCTCGGTGAGGGACCGAACGGATCGCTGCTCTATGAGGACTACGCGCATCACCCCACTGAGATCGCGGCGACGCTACGCGCGGCGCGTACGCTCGCGCACACGCGTCTGGTCGCCGTGTTCCAGCCGCACCTGTACTCGCGCACCGCGTTGTTGGCGAGCGAGTTCGGCCGTGCGCTGGCGCTCGCGGACGTGGTCGTGGTGCTCGATGTGTATCCAGCGCGCGAGCGTGCCGAGGACCATCCCGGCGTTAGCGGCCTCGTGCTCGCACGCGCGAGCGCCGACGCGGCCGCGGGCAGGCCGGTGTACTGGGCGCCGCGCTTCACCGACGCCGAGCGTGTCCTGCACGGCGTGCTCGCGCAGGACGATCTGTGCGTGGTGATGGGCGCCGGCGACGTCGACGCGCTGGGACGCGCGCTGGTGAGCCGGTGAGCCCGCCTGCCGGAGTCGAGCGCGACTACGCGCTCGCGCGCCTGACGACGGTGCGCACCGGCGGCACCGGCGAGTACTTCGCGCGCGCCGGCAGCGAGTCGCAGCTGCTCGAGCTGCTGGCGTGGGCCGACGCCGAGGGCCTGGCGGTGAGCGTCGTCGGCTCCGGGTCGAACCTGCTGATCGCCGACGACGGCGTGCTCGGCCTGGTCGTGAAGCTCGACCGCGAGCTCGCAGCGATCTCGATCGCGCAGCGGCGGGTGCTGTGCGGCGGTGGTGCGCGCCTGCCGGCGGTCGCGGCGCGTGCCGCACGCGCGGGGCTGTCGGGCATCGAGTTCGGCGTCAACATCCCCGGGACGGTCGGCGGCGCCGTGCGCATGAACGCAAACGCCTACGGCGGTGAGCTCGAGTCGGTGCTCGAGTGGGTGCAGGTCGCCACCGCGTCGGGACTACAGCGGCGCGAGCCGCAGGAGCTCGGGTTCGGTTACCGCCACTCCAGCCTCAGCGACGGTGAGATCGTCGTGCAGGCAGGCCTCGTGCTCGCGCCGGCGGACGTCGCGGTCGTCAAGGCAACGCTCGAGCAGATGCGGCGTAAGCGCCACGACGCCCAGCCACAGGGAATCAAGACGTTCGGATCGACGTTCAAGAACCCCGACGAACGATCGACGATCGGCCAGTGCGCCGAGGGCGCCAGCGCCGGCATGCTGCTCGCGGACGCGGGCTGCAACGGGCTGGCGGTCGGCGGCGCGCGCTTTGCCCCCAAGCACGCCAACTTCATCGAGAACACCGGTGCGGCCACCACCGCGGACGTGCTTGCGGTGATGGCCGCGGGCCGGCGCCGCGTGCTCGACCGTTTCGGGGTGGCGCTGGAGCCGGAGGTGCAGACGCTCGGCGACGTGCGCTTTCCCTGGTAGGGGTTCCCGCCGCGAGGTCGAAGACGTGATCAATGAGTCGTTCGTTCGCCGCGGCGCCGGCGCGCAGCCGAGCCGCACCACGCAAGGGCCGACGCGGAGCCCCGCGGCCGTCCTTCGGGTTGCCGCGACCGCTCGCCGGGGGGGTGCGGCTGGTGCGCACCGGTATCGCGCGCGTCTGGCAGCGACGCCGGCTGCGGATCGCGCTGCTGGCGCTGCTGATCGCGGTGCCGCTGCTCGGGTGCGGTTGGCTGTGGTTCCGCCAGTCGCCGTTCGTTGCAGTTCAGCGCGTCCAGATCAGCGGTGTGCACGGTCCTGAGGGGGCGGCTGTGCGCTCGGCGCTGACCGATGCGGCGCGCGGTATGAGCACGCTCGACGTGCACTCGGGCGCGCTGCTTGCGGCGGTCGCGCTGTTGCGCGTGGTCCGTGAAGTGCGCGCGCTGCCACGCTTTCCCCATGGACTTCGGATCGAGGTCGTGGAGCAGCTGCCGGTGGCGGCGCTCCTTGCCGGCGGCGTGCGGACGGCCGTCGCGGCCGACGGCGTCGTCCTCGGCCCGGCGCTGCTGTCCAGCTCACTGCCGACGATCCCCGGCAGCGCCGAGCTCACCGCCGGCGGGCGCGTGCGCGGCGCGGACGTGCTGGGCGCCCTGACCGTGCTGGGAGCGGCTCCCGCGCCGCTGGCACGCCTCGCTGAACGCGCGTTCATGGGGCCGCACGGTCTCACCGTGGCGATGCGCAACGGACTGCTTGTGTATTTCGGCGACGCCACGCGCCCGCACGCGAAGTGGCTGTCGCTCGCCGACGTGCTGGCCGACCCGGGCTCCGCGGGCGCGTCCTATGTGGACGTACGCCTGCCCTCGCGCCCCGCCGCCGGCTTCCCCGCGGGCGTCACGCCGCCGAGCGCGAGCGCTGCCGAGAGCGCCGCTGCCGCCGCCCAGGGCACCCCTGAATCACCCGTCGCGTCACTCGCCGCCGGGCTGTCCAGCGGCACCGGCACAGCGGCGACGAGCGGGACGGAACCGCCGTCTTCAGGCACGGACGCCGGCACCCCGCCGGCGGGCGCTGGCGAACCGACCAGCACTGAACCTGGCGCCGGCGCGAGCACCGCTCCGAGCTCAGCCGGGGCGACCGAAGCGCCCTCGTCCACGACCACGCCGGGAGGCTGACAAACACTAAGCCTCAACTAGAGGATTACCGCGCGACTGACGGATTCTCAGGGAGTGGTTGAGAGTCGGGCGTTCTGCAACGTTTGTTGCGAGATTGGCCGGGTTCGTTGACAGGGCGAAGTTCCCTGCATAACGTGCACAACCCGGCGGTTCGGCGACCAGTATGCTGCGAACCCTACATTTCTACTGAAGGCTTCGGACGAACCATCATGGAGAGAAGCGGTAGCTACCTGGCTGTCATCAAGGTCGTCGGCGTTGGCGGCGGCGGTACGAACGCGGTCAGTCGCATGGTCGACGCCGGTTTGCGGGGCGTCGAGTTCATCGCGGCCAACACCGACGCTCAGGCGCTCGCGATGTGCGACGCCGACATCAAGCTGAACATCGGCCACGAGTCCACGAAGGGGCTCGGCGCGGGCGCCAACCCGGACGTCGGCCTCGCCGCCGCGTCGGAGTCGCGCGACGACATCAAGGAGGCGCTCAAGGGCGCGGATATGGTGTTCGTGACCGCAGGCGAGGGTGGCGGCACCGGCACCGGCGCCGCGCCCGTGATCGCCGAGATCGCCAAGAACGAGATCGGCGCGCTGACCGTCGGCGTGGTCACGCGTCCGTTCGACTTCGAGGGCTCCCAGCGCGGGCGCCAGGCGGTCGAGGGCATCGAGCGTCTGCGCGAGGTGGTCGACACGCTGATCGTGATTCCCAACGAGAAGCTGCTCGCGGTCGTCGAGCGCCGCACGTCGATGCTGGACGCATTCCGCGAGGCGGACAACGTGCTGCGCCAGGGCGTGCAGGGGATCACGGACCTGATCACGATTCCCGGCCTGATCAACCTCGACTTCGCCGACGTGCGCACGATCATGGAGGACGCCGGCTCGGCGCTGATGGGCATCGGTACCGCCAGCGGCGAGACCCGCGCCGCCGACGCCGCGCGCGCGGCGATCTCCTCGCCGCTGCTGGAAGAGTCGGTCGACGGCGCCACGGGGATCCTGCTCAACATCACCGGCGGCAAGGACCTCGGTCTGTTCGAGGTCAACGACGCCGCCGAGATCATCCAGAACGAGGCCGACCCGAACGCCAACATCATCTTCGGCGCCGTGATCGACGAGAGCATGTCCGACGAGGTGCGCGTCACCGTCATCGGCACCGGTTTCGACCACCGCCCCGGGCGAAGCGCGCGTCGCGACAGTCGCA
Organism: uncultured Solirubrobacteraceae bacterium; assembly: GCA_963838405.1. Taxonomy (GTDB): domain Bacteria; phylum Actinomycetota; class Thermoleophilia; order Solirubrobacterales; family Solirubrobacteraceae; genus Palsa-744. The sequence goes on from CAWIRA010000005.1 coordinate 210,243, forward strand.
CCGGCCGTCCCGACCGCGGTCCCCGCATCAGCGATCGCCAGCGCTCGAACCTCGAGATCTCCGACGAGGACATAGACGTACCGCCGTTCCTGCGCTAGCTCAGCGGGCCGATGGCCGGCGCGGGCTCTGCGTCCTCGGTCGCTCGTGTGCTGTCGCACACTTCGCTTCCTGCGTCCTTGATCCGCTTGACCCTCGGCCCGCTGAGTCGCGTTCGTCGGAAGGGGCCGGATGGCGCATGCGCCATCCGGTGGGGCCGCACATGTGCGGCCCCAAGGGCGGCCCGCATGCGGGCCGCCACAGCCGGCGCATGCGCCGGCTGAACAGCGAAACCGGTCTTCGCTGGCGCAACTGTCCCGATCCACTTGGCCAGTCGGACTAGACAGGATGGAGCGGCCGGGTTGGTCTGGGGGCTCGGTGAGGATGGCCGGCGGCCTGCGCATCTGCGTGGGTTGCCGGGTTTGATCCCGGCCGAGCCACATACGGAGGTCGCCGACCATGGTGGAGGATCGCAGGGGAGTCGTAGTCGGGTTGGATGTGCACAAGTCGTCGGTGAGGCTGGCGGCGGTGCGTGATGGTGAGCTGTTGCGCGAGCGAACGCTTGGCTATGACCACGAGCAGCTGCTGGGAGAGCTCCGGGCGTGGCCAGGCGTGCGGGTCTGCCAGGAGGCCGGGCCGACTGGGTTCGGCCTGCATCGTGCGTTGGTCGCGGCCGGAGTCGACAGCGTGATCGTGGCGCCGGGGCTCGTGCCTGCGCGTCCGGGCGATCGTGTGAAGACCGACAAGCGTGATGCTCGGCGGCTGGCGGGCCTGCACGCGGCGGGGTTGTTGACGGAGATCTTCATCCCGACGCCGGAGCATGAGGCGTTGCGCGATCTCGTCCGGGCGCGTGAGGACGCGCGGCTGGACCGGATGCGTGCGCGCCACCGCCTCGGGAAGTTCTGCCTGCGCCACGAACGGACGATGCCGACGACGTGCTGGGGCCCGACGCGCCGCGCGTGGCTCGGCCGCCAGGCGTTTCCGCTGCCCGGCCAGCAACAGGCCTTCGATGACTACCTGTTCGCTGTTGACCAGGTCGACCGTCGCATCGAGATGCTCGAGGCAGGGCTTGATCGTCTCGCCAGCGAGGGGCCACATAGCGAGCTGATCGCCCGGCTGCGTTGCATGCGCGGGATCGACACGCTGACAGCAATCGGACTGGTCGCCGAGGCCGGGGACTTCAGCAGGTTCAAGACCGCCGAGCAGTTCATGAGCTTCGTCGGGCTGGTCCCCTCTGAGCGCTCCTCCGGCGATAGCCGCAGGCAGGGCTCGATCACCAAGGCCGGCTCAGCACACGCCCGGCGGCTGCTCCTCGAGTCAGCCTGGAATGGCCGCCGGCGCTCAACCGTCGGCTATGAGCTCGCGCGCCGCCAACGCGGACAAGACCCACAGGTCCTCGAGCACGCGTGGCGCTGCCAGCAACGACTGCACCGACGGTGGTCAAGGATGGCCGGCCGCGGCAAGCCACACCAGAAGGTCGTGGTCGCTTGTGCCCGCGAGCTCGCCGGGTTCGTCTGGGCGATCGCCACCGAGCAGCCACTCAGGACTCGCTGAAGAAAGCGATCATGCTCGAGCGTGGGGTGGCGGGCGGACCCTCCCAGAAGGAGAACCCTCGCTTCACCTATGCGGCACCGGCGTGCCGGGAACCCGCGACGCTAGACCGAGGCAGCTCCCGACGGATACCAGTCATGCGGCACCAACCCGCGAATGTCAGTCTGATCCACCGTCGCTGCCCAGGGACGCCCGCCACCCGACGCTCGAGACACACAGCGCCAACCCGCGCAGGGCCTTGACTTTTTGCTCCATGTCAGATGATTGATTCCACGGCCGGGGTCGTGGATACCGAGGATTTCTGAGCAGCAGGGTCGAAGTCGGCGGTGCTCTGAAGCATCGCCGACCAAAGGGGGCCTCGATGGACGCCGACCTCGACCTGCTGCTCACTGCCGTTTATGTCACGGCTGACGATCTCCTGCCCGAGCGGCCGGGGAACGCCAAGCGAAGCGTCACAGACGCGGAGGTCGTCGCGCTCTGCGTCGCCCAAGCGATCATGGGAATCCCGTCCGACCGTAGGTTTCTGGCGGTCGCTTCCAAGCGCCTGTGCCACCTGTTCCCGCGGCTGCCGGGACAGGCCGGCGACTTCAAGCGGCGGCGCAAACTCGCGGACACGCTGGAGTGGCTGATGGAGGTCTTCGCATCCCAGAGCCCCGGATTCCACGACGATCTGCTGCTCGTCGACTCGACCCCGGTGGAGTGCGCCCGCAGCCGCGAGACGGTCAAGCGTTCCCAGCTCGCTGATGCCGCCGACTACGGGTATTGCGCCAGCCATTCCCGGTTCTTCTGGGGTTTCCGGCTGCACGCGATCTTCGCCCCCGACGGCACACCCCGGGCGCTCGCCCTGGCATCCCCCAAGCGCGACGAGCGCGAGGTCGCCCTGAAGCTCCTCGAGCGTTGTCGGCGCCACGGCGGAGAGACCCTGATCGGCGATAAGGGCTACGCCGGGCGCGAGTTCGCTCAACGAGTCAGCGAGCTGGACGCCACGATCATCAGACCCCGCCGCAAAGACGAGCCCGGCCGAGACCCACACCTCGCACCGATACGCCAAAGAGTCGAGAGCATCTTCTGGAGCTGCAAGGACACCCTCACCCTCGAGCGTCACGGCGCCAGGACCCTCCCCGGCCTCCGAGAGCGCATCCTGCAACGCCTCCTCACCCTCGCCGCCGCCATCACCCTCAACCACCAACTCGGACGCCCCAGCCGCGCACTCGTCAACTACTGCGCATAGAACCGTGGAATCAATCATCTAGGAGGTATCGTGTCCCTAGTGCCTGAGCAGCTCGACCTGATGATCGTCTACGAGCCTGGAGAGGATGGTTGGATCCTCGCCTCGATCCCCGAGGTGGCTGGTGTCCACAGCCAGGGCCAGACTCGTGAGGAGGCTCGCGCGAACGTCATCGACGCGTTGCGGCTGATGCTCTCGCCTGAGCCTAGATCCTCAGACGACCAGCGTGAGCGAGAGGCACTCCATCTGACGATCGCTGCTTGAAGCGCCGGGATCTCGAGCGGTACCTGCGCGCTCAGGGCTGCCGCCTCGTGGACGAGGGTTCGAACCACAGTCGATGGGTCGGTCCGAACGGGGCGCGCTCGGTTGTGCCTCGTCATCGGGAGATCGACTATCGACTCGCGCGCAAGATCTGCCGCGACCTGGAGGTCGCCGCCCCGGAGGGAAGTCGTTGACCCCGACCGCGGCCTCTCTCCCCGCTAGCCTGCGGCGCATGTCCTCCGCCGCCACTCTCCGGCGCACGCCGCTGTTCGAGAGCCACGTCCAGGCGGGGGCCAAGCTCGTGGACTTCGCCGGCTGGGAGATGCCGGTGCAGTACCAGGGCGTCATGGCCGAGCACATAGCTGTGCGCGAGGCCTGCGGGATCTTCGACGTGTCGCACATGGGCGAGATTGAAACCAGCGGTCCCGGGGCGCTCGAGCTGCTGCAGCGACTGCTGTCGAACGACGTCGCCAAGATCGCGCCCGGCGGTGCGCAGTACAGCGTCCTGTGTCGCGAGGACGGCGGCGTGCTCGACGACCTGTTCACATACCGCCTCGGCGTCGAGCGCTACCTGACGATCACCAACGCCGCCAACCACCTCCGCGACCTCGCCTGGTTCAACGCGCACGCGATCGACGTGCCGGGCGCGCAGGTGCGCGACCGCATCGATGACTGGGCGATGCTCGCCGTCCAGGGGCCGCTGGCACGAGAGATCGTGCAGGCGATCTCCGACTCGCCGTTGCCGCCGCGCATGACGGCTGAGCCGAGGCGCCTGGCGGGCGCTGAGGTGATCGTGTGCGGCACCGGGTACACCGGCGAGGACGGCGTCGAGCTGCTGTGCAGCCCCGAGGACGCCGCGATGCTGTGGCAGGAGCTGGTACGCCGCGGCGCCGTGCCCGCCGGGCTCGGCGCGCGCGACACGCTGCGCCTGGAGGTCTGCTTCCACCTCTACGGCAACGACCTCAGCGTCGATCGCGGCCCGATCGAAGCGGGGCTCGGATGGTGCTGCAAGGAGGACACCGGCTTCATCGGCGCCGACGCGGTGCGCGCGGTGCGTGAGCGCGGCCCTGCCGAAAGGCTCGTCGCGTTCGCCATCGACGGTCCCGGGATCGCCCGGCAGGGCAACCCCGTGCTCGGCGGCGGCGAGGTCACCAGCGGCACCTTCTCGCCGTGCCTGCAGACGGGCATCGGCATGGCCTACGTGCCCGCCGAGCGCGCCACGACGGGCACCCGGCTGGAGATAGACGTTCGTGGCAAGATGCGCCCCGCCGTGGTCGAGGACAAGCCGCTCTACAGAAAGGACTCGTGAATGGCCCAGGCCAGCTATCCCGCCGAGTTGCTGTACCACCCCGAGCACGACTGGGCGCGGATCGACGAGGCCGATCCCACGCTCGCGACCCTCGGCATCACCTGGTACGCGCAGGATTCGCTGGGCGAGGTCGTGTTCTTCGAGGCGCCCGCGCTCGGCACCACCGTGAGCAAGGACGCGCCCTACACCGAGGTCGAGTCCGTCAAGGCCGTCTCCGATGTCGTCGCGCCGCTTTCAGGCGAGATCATCGAGATCAACGACGTCGTCGTCGAGAACCCCGGGATGATCAACGAGGACCCTTATGGGGAGGGCTGGCTGGTCAAGGTGCGGCTGTCCGATCCCGCAGAGAGCGAGGCGCTGCTCGACGCCGCCACCTACATCGCCACTCTGTCTGGCTAGGCTGCTTGACAGGTTGAGTCGCTACACCGCAATCACCCCCGAGGACCTCGACGCGATGCTCGCGGCGATCGGAGTGGGCTCCGTACAGGAGATCTTCGACCGCCAGATTCCCGCGCCGGTGCGGCTCGGCGGCCCGCTGCAGCTCCCCGACGGCCTTCCCGAGCAGGACGTCTTCGAGCACCTGCGCGCGCTGGCGTCGCGCAACACCAGCGCCGAGGACGAGCTCAGCTTCCTCGGGGCGGGCATGTACGACCACTATGTGCCGGCGCTGATCGACATGTTGACCGAGCGCTCGGAGTTCCTGACGCCCTACACGCCCTATCAGCCGGAGATCTCCCAGGGCACGCTGCAGGTGATGTTCGAGTATCAGACCGCAATCGCCGAGCTCACCGGCCTCGCGGTCTCGAACGCGTCGGTCTATGAGGGGCCCTCGGCGGTCGCCGCGGCGGGCTATCTGGCGACGCTCCACAACGGCCGGCGACGCTTCGTCGTCAGCGCCGGGCTGCACCCGCACTCGATCCAGACGCTTCGCACCAACGCGCACGGCTACGACGCAGAGGTGATCGAGGTCCCGCTCCGCGACGGCGTCACCGATCTGGACGCGTGGAGTGAGGCGATCGACGGCGACACGAGCGCCGCGATCTTCGCCCAGCCGAACTTCTACGGTGCGGTCGAGGACGCCGCCGCCCTGAGCGCCGCCGCCAAGGCGGCCGCCGACCCCGTCGTCGTGGCACAGGTCGACCCGATCACGCTCGGCGTGCTAGCCCCCCCCGGCGATTGTGGCGTCGACGTCGCCGTCGGCGAGGGACAGCCGCTCGGCAACCGCCTGGACTTCGGTGGGCCGTCGTTCGGCCTGTTCGCGGCGCGCGAGGAGTACCTGCGGCGGATGCCCGGACGCATCGCGGGGGAGACCGTCGACGTCGACGGCCGGCGCGGGTTCGTGCTGACGCTGCAGACCCGTGAGCAGCACATCCGCCGCGAGAAAGCGACCTCGAACATCTGCACCGCGCAGGCGCTCAACGCGCTCGCCGGCGTCGTGTACCTGGCGTGGCTCGGACGGCGCGGAATCGTCGAGCTGGGCGAGCTGCTGCTCGCCCGCACCCACTACGCGCGTGAGCAGCTCAGCGCGTTGCCAGGCGTCGAGAAGCTGCACGAGCAGCCGGTGATCCGCGAGTTCGCGCTGCGTCTCGACGCGGACGTCGCGGCAGTCCGGCGCAGGTGCGCCGAGCGGGGCGTCAACCCCGGCGTCGACGTGCACGCGCTCAGCGGGCGCGAGGAGGACCGCGGCGTGCTGCTCGTCGCGATCACCGAGCGGCGCACGCGCGCCGACATCGAGCGGCTGGTCGAGGTCCTCGGTGCCGCCGTCGCGAGCGAGCGACGCGAGACGGTGGCCGTGTGAGCGCGATCGAGGAGAACCGCGCCGAGCCCGGCGTCGAGACGCGCCAGTCCGTCGGCGGCGCGCCCGCGATCGCGACACCGCCGATGCAGCGCGACGTGGCGCGCACGATCTTCCAGAAGGGCGCGCCGGGGCGCCGCGCATTCGTCTGCCCCGAGCTCGACGTGCCAGCCGTGGACGTCGGTGAGCTGCTGCCGGAGCGCTTTCGCCGCGCGCGGCCGCCGCGTCTGCCCGAGGTCTCAGAGCCGGAGATCGTGCGCCACTACGTTGGCATCTCCAAGCGCAACTTCGACCTGGACTCGGGCTTCTATCCGCTCGGCTCGTGCACGATGAAGCACAACCCGCGCCTGCACGAGCGCGTCGCCGCGCTCCCCGGCCACGCGCGCCTGCACCCCTTGCAGGACCCTGAGCACGCCCAGGGCGCGCTCGAGCTGATGTGGAACCTGCAGCGTGCGCTGTCGGAGATCTCCGGCCTGCCGCACGTGTCGCTGCAGCCCTCCGCGGGCTCCCACGGCGAGCTCGCCGGGGTGCTGCTCACGCGCGCCTTCCACGAGGATCGCGGCGAGACGCGCCACAAGGTGCTGACGCCCGACACCGCGCACGGCACCAACCCCGCGACCGTGACGATGGCCGGCTTCGAGGTCGTCAAGCTCGCCACCAACGCCGACGGCGGCATCGACATCGAGGACCTGCGCGCGAAGGCGGACACCGACGTCGCGTGCCTGATGCTGACCAACCCCAACACGCTCGGGCTGTTCGACCCGAACATCACCGAGATCGCTGAGATCGTCCACGGCGTCGGCGCGACGCTGTACTACGACGGCGCCAACCTCAACGCCGTGATGGGGCTCTCGCGCCCAGGCGACATGGGCTTCGACATCGTGCACTTCAACCTGCACAAGTCCTTCACGCAGCCGCACGGCGGCGGCGGCCCAGGCGCGGGGCCGATCGCCGTCTCAGATCGCATCGCGCCGTTCCTGCCGGTGCCCGTGGTCGTCCGGCACGAGTCCGACGCTGACGGGGGACGAGCGGACGGCGCAGGGCCTGGCGCCGAGGTGGCGCCCGAGTTCGACCTCGACTACGAGCGCCCGAAGTCGATCGGCCGCCTGCGCGGGTTTCAGGGCAACTACGGGTGCTTCGTGCGCGCCTACGCCTACATCTGCTCGCTCGGCGGCGACGGCCTCAGGGACGCCTCCGAGACGGCCGTGCTCAACGCCAACTACCTGCTCGCGCGCTTGAAGCAGCGCGGCGTCGCCGAGCGTTTGCCGCTTGCTTACGGCGAGCTGTGCATGCACGAGTTCGTGCTCTCCGGCGGTCCGATGAAGCGCGCGCTCGAGATCAAGACGCTCGACCTCGCCAAGCGCCTGCTCGACTTCGGTTTCCACCCGCCGACGGTCTACTTCCCGCTGCTCGTGGAGGAGGCGTTGATGGTGGAGCCCACGGAGACCGAGACGAAGGAGACGCTCGACGCGTTCGCCGATGCGATCGCCGCGATCCTCGAGGAGGCCGCCACGGACCCCGAGATCGCGCGCTCGGCGCCCTACAGCACGCCGGTGCGTCGCCTCGACGAGGTCGCCGCGGCGAAGCGCCCGGTAATCCGCGAGGTCATGGCGTAGGCCAGCGCGATGTCGATCGAGTACCGCAAACTGGGCAGCACCGGCGTGAGCGTCAGCCCGCTGTGCCTCGGGGCAATGATGTTCGGAGCCTGGGGCAACACCGATCACGAGGACTCGATCCGGATCATCCACCGTGCGCTCGACGCCGGGATCAACTTCATCGACACAGCCGACGTGTACTCGCGCGGGGAGTCCGAGGAGATCGTCGGCAAGGCGCTCGCCGGCGGGCGGCGCGACTCCGTCGTGCTCGCCACCAAGGTCCACGGCAAGATGCACGATGAGGATCCCAACCAGTTCGGCAACTCCCGGCGCTGGATCATCGAGGAGGTCGAGAACAGCCTCAGACGGCTGAAAACCGACCACATCGACCTCTACCAGATCCACCGCCCCGAGCCCGACACCGACATCGACGAGACGCTCGCCGCGCTCTCGGACCTGGTGCACGCCGGCAAGGTGCGATACATCGGCAGCTCCACCTTCCCCGCCTCGATGATCGTCGAGGCGCAGTGGGCCGCCGAGCGCCGCGGCCGCGAGCGTTTCAGGTGCGAGCAGCCGCCCTACTCGATGCTGATCAGGCGCGTCGAGGCGGACGTCCTGCCCGTGTGCGAGCAGTACGGGATCGGCGTGATCCCGTGGAGCCCGCTCGCCGGCGGCTGGCTGTCGGGCAGGTACGGGAAGGGTGGCGACTCACCCGGCGACAGCCGGCGGGCGCAGATGCTCCCTTCGCGCTATGACATGTCGATCCCGGGCAACCAGGCGAAGCTCGAGGCTGCCCAGGCGCTGGGTGAGCTGGCGGACGAGGCCGGGATCTCGCTGATCGAGATGGCGCTGGCGTTCATTACCGATCATCGCGCTGTGAGCGCCGCGATCATCGGACCGCGCACGATGGAGCAGCTGGAGAGCCAGCTGCCGGCGCTCGAGCGGACGTTGAGCGCGGACGTCCTCGACCGCATCGACGAGATCGTGGCGCCCGGAACGAATGTCAACCAGGCCGACACCGGCTGGGATCCTCCCTGGCTGACCGACAGCTCGCTTCGGCGTCGCTAACGATGCGCATCTTCTCCGGCATCCAACCGACCGGACGCAAGCACCTCGGCAACTACATCGGCGCGATCGCTCAGTACGTGTCGAGCCAGGAGCGCGGCGAAGGCATCTTCTGCATCGTCGACCTGCACGCCACCACGGTCGCCTACGACCCGGTCGAGCTGCGCGAGCGCCTGTACGACACGACCGCGATCCTGCTCGCCGCAGGCCTCGACCCGCGGCGCAGCATCCTCTTCCGCCAGTCAGACGTGCACGAGCACACAGAGCTGACGTGGCTGCTGAGCAGCGTCACCGAGCTGGGTCGCCTGCAGCGCATGCACCAGTTCCGCGACAAGTCGCTGGTGCAGCGCGAGCTCGTCTCAGCCGGGCTGCTGGTGTATCCGGTCCTGCAGGCCGCGGACGTGCTCGCCTACCGCGCCCATGAGGTGCCAGTCGGCGAGGATCAGCGCGAGCACATCGAGCTGATGCGCGACGTCGCCCGACGCTTCAACACCCGTTTCGCCGAGGGCCAGGAAGTGCTCGTCGTGCCCGAGCACCGCATCCCCGAGGTCGGGGCGCGGATCATGGACCTGCAGGAGCCGACGCGCAAGATGTCCACGACCGGAAGCTCCGAGCTGGGCACCGTGTACGTGCTCGACGAGCCGAAGGCGATCGAGAAGAAGCTGAAGAGCGCGGTCACCGACTCCGGCAGCGAGGTGCGCCGTGACCCGGACAAGCCGGGCGTCAGCAACCTGATCGAAATCCTCGCCGCGGTTCGCGGCGCCGAGCCCGCAACGATCGAAGCCGAGCTCGCGCAGGCGCGCTACGGAGAGCTCAAGCAGGCGGTCGCGGCCGGCGTCATCGAGTATCTGACGCCGGTGCGCGAGCGCTACGAGCAGCTGCGCGGCGACGACGACGCGCTCGAGGCGATCCTCGCCGATGGCGGCGAGCGGGGGCGGCGGATCGCCGCGGAGACCCTCGCCGACGTGCGCGAGCTGATGGGCGTTGGGCCCCCGCGCCGCGGCGCTGAGAAGGAGTCCGCCGGCACGTCAGCGCCGGCCGCTACGGTGCGCGGATGAGCACCCGACCTCAAGGCCACCCGACGGTGACGCGGTGAGCCTCGGCGCGCTCGAGCTCGACCTCGACGTGTTCAGCGGGCCGTTCGACCTGTTGCTGACGCTGGTGCTGCGCGAAGAGGTCGATCTGCTCGAGCTGCAGCTCGCGGAAGTCGTGCTCGCCTACCTCGACCACCTCGAGCAGCGCGGCGAGCTGGATCTCGAGACCGCCACCGAGTTCATCGTGCTGATCGCGGCGCTGCTCGAGCTGAAGTCGCGCCTGATGCTCTCGAGCGAGGAGGAGGAGCTGCTCGACATCGAGCCCGAACAGGCGGCCGAGGAGCTGCTCGCGCGCATGCTCGATGCGCGCCGCTACCGTGCCGCGGCGACCCATCTGGGCGAGCTGCTGGCGGGCGAGCACGGCGTGCGCTTCCGCTCCGCACCCGCACCCGCGCACCTGCGCCGCGCGATCGTGCACGCCGCGGACGGGTCTCAGGACCCGGAGGTTCTGGGCGAGGCGATGGGACGGCTGCTGCTGATGCCGCCTGCGATCAACGTCCGTCACATCTCGGCGCTGCGCGTCACCGTCGGTGAGCGTCTGACGCATCTGCGACGCCTGCTGGCCCGCGGGGCCTTCAGCTTCGACGAGGCGGTGCGCGGCGCCGACCGCATGACCGTGGCCGTGACGCTGTTCGCGCTGCTCGAGCTGTACAAGCGCGGCGAGGCCGAATGGGATCAGCAGGAGAGCTTCGGCGAGATCGCGATCCACGCCCAAGCCCGCGAGACAGCAGCACCACCGGTGGCGCTGAGCGCGGGAACCGGTGCAGGAGTGCCCGGATGAGCGGCCCGGACGAGGGTGCGCTCGGCAGCGTCGAGGAGATGGCGCGCCCCGAGGGCGTGCCGGGCGTGCCGGAGCCGGTCGCGGGGGCGGCATCGCCGCCGGCCGGCGAGAAGCTGCCGACGCTCGTGCGCACCGTCGAGGCGCTGCTGTTCCTGTCCTCGGACCCGCTCAGCCCGGGCGAGCTGGCCGACGCGACGCAGGCCGGGGAGGGCGCGGTGCTCGCTGCGCTCGCGGTGCTCGGCGAGGAGTACGCGCCGGGGCGGCGCGGGATCAGACTGCGCGAGCTCGGCGGCGGCTGGACGCTCGCGAGCGACCCGGCCAGCGAGGACTCCGCCCGGCGTCTGTTCAGCCGCCCCCGCGCAGCCACGCTCAGCCCGGCGCAGGCCGAGACGCTCGCGATCGTCGCCTACCTGCAGCCGATCTCGCGTCCCGAGATCACGCGTATTCGCGGCGTCAGCGCCGACTCCGCGAGCGCCACACTGCTCGACAGGGGCCTGATCGAGGAGGCCGGGCACTCGCAGTTCGGCGCGGTCCTCTACCGCACCACGCCGCAGTTCCTGAAGCTGTTCGGGCTGCGCAGCCTCGACGAGCTTCCCGACATCGCCCGCTGGGACCCCACGCCCGAGGAGCAGGCCGAACTGCGCGAGCGGTTGCTCCGCGCCGGCGAGGCGCGCGCGAGCTAAGCTGCTCAGCCCACGTAGCGCGTGATCCCACTAGCGGTGCTGAGCAGGTCTCGCAATTTGCGGGCTTTTTAGCGGTTCCGATAGTTGACCGTTCTCTGTGTTTCTGGTTATCGTGACGCCACTGTGGCGAGGGCCCTGGGTCGTCGTCAGGCGGCGACCGACAGGAATAGCGTGGCGGCTGCGAGAAGGTGCACCTAATGAACGCGCTGCCGGCGCGCGGACGCCGCGTGTCGCACTCGGTGCGCCGCCGGTTGGTCGCGCTTGCGATGCTCATGGGAGTGATCGGGTCGCTCGCTTGGGCCAGCGTCGCGGGCGGCACGCCCTCGTCTGAAAAATACGACGCCTTGATCGTGCGCGATGAACCGGTGGCGTGGTTTCGCGTCGGCGACCCGGCCGGATCGAGCACGATCGAAGACGCCGTCAGCGCGCACACGTATACGGCCGCGAACAGCGGCGTGGTCCTGGGTGGTAACGGGCCGTTCTCGGGCTCCGGGTCGGGATCGTTTGCGTCAGGTGCGTACGCGTCCCTGCCGGCCAACCCCTTGTCCGGGGCGACCGCGTTCACCCTCGAGGGCTGGGTCTACTGGGGCGGCGGCTCATACGGACAGCCCGTGTTCGCGATGGGATCGAGCGCCAGCGACTACATGTCTCTGACGCCGGCGTCGTCTGGGACCGGGCACCCCCTTTCGTTTGAAATCGTCTCGCCCTCTGGGTCAGCAGCGGTCAACGCAGCAGCGGCGCTTCCGACAGGGGCCTGGTCGTACGTGGTTGTGAGCGAGGTGGCCGCCGGTAGCTCCTACACGCTGTCGCTGTCGGTCAACGGCGCCAAACCGGCCACGACAAAAAAAGTCAGCGTCACGCCGAGCTCGCTGGGGCAGGTGTCCGCCAGGTATCTCGGCCGCCCGATCTCGGGGGAAGTGTCCTTCGCTGGCCGTCTCAGCAACATTGCGTTCTACACGAAGGCCTTGACCGAAGCCCAAGTCAAAGAACACTATGCGGCGCTCGCACCGGTCGACATCGAAGCTCCGAGCGTGCCCGGGTCGCCGCGAGAAGGCGTGACTTCTGCCGGCAGGGAAGGCACCTGGAGCGGGCTCGAACCGTTCACTTTCGCGTTTCAGTGGCAGGACTGCCGCGGCGGCGTGTGCGAAAACATCAAAAGAGCGACGACATCTAGCTATACCCCGTCTGCAGAACAAGTCGAATCGACGCTCAAGCTGATCGTCACGGCAAGCGACGGCGCCGGTGAACAGACCGTCACCTCGCCACAGAGCACACCCGTCGAAGGAAAACCGGCGAACGCCGTCTTGCCGACAATCACCGGTGAAGCAGCCGACGGACAGGAAGCGAAGGTCGGCGAGCAGCTGAACGTCAGCGAAGGCAGCTGGCGGGCGTTCCCGCGTCCGAGCAGCTTCGGCTACACGTGGGAAGCGTGCAAAGGCAAAAAATGCTCCTCGGCAACGGGCTCAAGCGACCTGCCAAGCTATCGCGTTAACGAAGCGGTGGTCGGCAAAACCCTGCGGGCGACCGTCACGGCGACCAACACCCTCGGAGAAGGGAGCGCTGCGAGCGCGGCGACGGCAACGGTCGTGCCCGGACCGCCGGTGAGCACAGCGCCGCCCACGATCTCGGGGTACGCAGCGGAAAGCCAGACGCTCACCGGGGGCCCCGGCTCGTGGGCTGGCAGCGAAACGATCACCTACAAATATCAATGGCAGCTCTGCAACCATGCTGGCCAAGCCTGCTCGAACATCCCGGGCGCGACGAGCTCCAGCATCAAACCCGAACCGAGTGACGTTGAAAAGACGCTGCGCATCGCGGTTCAGGCGAGCAACTCGGTCGGATCGCAATCCGCGAGCTCCGAACCAACCGCCGTCGTGGTCTCGGGTCTCGGCACGTCACTCGAAATCGATGGTGCAGCACCGTCTGCTCCCGTTGCCTTCAGCGAGCCCGGCGACGTCGCCGTCGACTCGCACGGGAACGTATGGGTTCTTGACACGGGGGACGATCGCGTCGAGAAGCTCAACGAAGAAGGCAAACTCGTCACAGAGTTCGGCTCGGAAGGCTCCGGCAACGGCCAGCTCAAGCGGCCATCGGCGCTCGCGCTCGACCCCAAAGGCGACGTCTGGGTAGCCGACACCGGCAACGACCGCGTCGAGGAGTTCAGCGAAGCCGGTGTTTACCTCAAGCAGCTCGGGTCCTCCGGGTCAGGGCAGCTCCAGCTAAACCAGCCGGAAGGCATCGCCATCGGCCCGCACGAAAACGTATGGGTATCGGACACCGGCAACTCCCGGGTACAGGTCTTCAGCAACGAAGGCGGCTACCTGAAAGCGGTCGGCGCCGCAGGCGCCGGGCAGCTCACAGAACCCGAGGGGCTCGCCGTCGCGCGCGGGGGCGACGTCTGGGTCGCCGACTTCGCGAAAAGCACCGTCGAGGAGTTCAGCGAAAGCGGCGAATACCTGACATCGGTCGGCTCGGAAGGCACAGGCGCCGGGCAACTCAAGAACCCGTTCGGCGTCGCGATCGACGCCGCCGGCAACCTATGGGTCGGCGACGTCTCCAACGACCGCATCGAGGAGTTCGGCGCCCACGGCGAATACGTCCGGCAGTTCGGCACCCCTGGGAAGGAAGCGGGACGCTTCAACCTCGGCATCCCGATGGGCCTCGCTATCGACGGACAAGGACGGGTTTGGGTCGCGGACTCCGGAAACGACCGCGTCGATCGCTGGGCGCCGGCCTCCGCGCCATCAAACGCTAGCGCGCCCACGATTCTAGGGTCACCCCAAGAAGGCGAGCTCGTGTCGGCCAGTGTCGGATCCTGGACGGGAACGCCGCCGCTGACGTATCGCTACCAGTGGCAGCGATGCAACCCGAGCGGCGAGGAATGCGCGGCGATCTCGGGTGCGACCAGCGCAACCCACGCCGTGACCGCAACCGACGTGGGCAGCACTCTCCGAGTTGCGGTCACCGTCACAAACGGGGCCGGAGAAGCATCGCTCACCTCCGCCGCCACAGCGACGGTCACCGCAGCCGCTCTCGCCTACTACAGAGCCTTCTACTCGCTCGAAGAACCGCTGTCGTTCAGCGACTTCTACCCCGGGCCGACCGACGTGATGGTCGACCCCAACGGCAATCTGTGGGCTCTCTACGAGAATTACAACGGCGCTATCGAGTTCAACCAGGCGATGGAACCCATAGGAAGCGTGGGAGAAATCGAACTGTTCGGGAAACCCGGGTTGGAACCCAGCCAAGAGCCCGGCGGACCCCTCTCGATGGCGATCGACTCCGCGGGAAACATATGGCTTCCGGGCGCGGAGGTCGGCCGCGTGGATGAGTACACCAGCAAAGGAGCATTCGTCAGGGTGATCGGCGAACCAGGGTCAGAAGGCAGCTTCCGCAAGGCCGAAGGCATCGCGGTCGGCCGCAACGGCGACGTGTGGGTGTCGGGCGAAGGTGTCTTTGGCGAAACGAAGCTCGAGGCGTTCAGCGGCGACGGTCAATATCTGAAAACGGTCACGACACATCTGGGCGGAGACTTCACCGGCGATATCGCGATCGACTCCGAAGGCCATATGTGGGTGGTAGACAGCGGCGACAACGATGTCGTGGAGTTCAACGAAGCCGGCGAATACATTAAAGCCTTCGGGTCCCATGGCAGCGGCCCCGGACAGTTCGACTACAGCATGGGCGGAATCGCCGCGGACGGTCACGGGCACCTCTGGGTGGTCGACGGCAACAACGAGCGCGTGCAAGAGTTCAACGACAGCGGCGAATACATCGGTCAGTTCGGCACATACGGCTCGGGCCCCGGCCAGTTGGGGTTCGGTGTCGGATCGGGCGTGGCGGCTGACGCCGCCGGAGACGTCTGGGTAGCGGACACCGAAAACACGCGCCTCGACGAGTGGACGCCGCACACGAGCCCGACGGTCATAACGACTCCCGCGATCACTGGCACCGACACCGCCGGGGAAACGCTCATCGCGACCGATGGCACCTGGACTGGACTGCCGCCGTTCACCTACAGCTTCCAGTGGCAACGATGCAAAGCCATCGCGGAATGCGAAAACATCGAAAACGCCACAGGCTCGTCCTATACCGTCGCAAACGCCGACGTCGGACACACGGTCAGGGTCGCGGTCACCGCCTCGGACACCCTCGGGGCAGCGTCCTCAAACGCACCCGCGACGCTGACGGTCACGGTCGCACGCGCACCGGAAAACACGAGCGCACCAACGATCGACGGTGCCACCGAGGACGGGCAGACGCTGAGCGCTCAGGTCGGCGCATGGGCTGGCACGTCCCCCACCTACGGCTACCAGTGGGAAAGCTGCAACCAGAGCGGCTCCGAATGCGCACCGATCGAAAACGCCACCGGCGCTGAATATCAGCTCGGCCCCGGCGACATCGGAAGCGCGCTACGGGTCGTCGTAACTGCCACAAACGCTGCCGGCTCCGCGCGCGCAACCTCGGCCACTGCTGCCGTCGTGCATGCCGAACCCCCAGGCGAGCTCGAAGCACCCTCGATCTCGGGCACACCCGACGTGCACCAAGTGCTCTACGCGGCCCCGGGCGCCTGGGCGGGGAGCGGCCTGCGCCTGAGCTACCAGTGGGAAAGCTGCAGCGAAAGCGGGACCGAATGCGCACCAATCGAAGGCGCGACCGCGCCAGAATACGATCTCGCCGAAGGCGACCTCGCTACCACCCTGCGTATCCGAATCGGCGCGGCTGGCGCTACCGGCTCGCTCAGCGACGTCTCAGCCGCGACCATGCCGATCGGCGCGCCTGGCGCGCTCGCCAACACGTCGGCGCCGAGCCTCACCGGCACACCCGAGACGGGACAAGCACTGGCAGTCACCGACGGCCGCTGGACGGACTCCTTGCCAATCAGCGGGTACTCCTATCAGTGGCAGGCCTGCGATCGCTCCGGCGAGCACTGCGAAGACATCGAAGGCGCCACCAGCGCGAGCTACCAGCCGGGCGAAGGCCAGCTCGGCGCGAGGATCCGCGCAGAGGTCACCGCGAGCGACGAAAAACAGTCCAGTACCCGCCACACGCCGGTGACGCAGCCAATCGCCGCCGCGCAAGCGCCTCTGAACGAACGAGCTCCGGCGATCTCAGGCACAGCGCTCCAGGGACAGACGCTCACCGCGACCAACGGCGCGTGGTTGTCCGAAGGCACGGTCACCTACAGCTACCAGTGGCAGCGCTGCGCCCCAGGCGGCGAATGCCTACCGATCGAAGGTGCGACCGCCAACTCCCACACGGCGGGCCCAGCCGACATCGGATCCACCCTGCTCGTCCTCGTCACGGCATCCGCCGGCAACGCCAGCTCCACCGCGCTGTCAGCGGCCACGGCGACCATCGAGCCCGAAACACTCGTTCGAGCTCGCCCCGCCGTCGGTCGCCGGGGGGGTGCAGTCCGAAGGTACCTTGAACGCAGAACCGGGCATCTGGAGCGGCGTCGGCCCGCTCACCAACGCCTACGAATGGCTGAGCTGCAACGTCAACGGCTCCGACTGCACGCCGATCTCGGGCGCAGGAGAAGCGCACTACACCATTAGCGCAGCCGAGCGCGGGTCGACGCTGCGCGCGACTGTGACCGTCAAAGGCCCGCTCGCCAGCAAAAGCGCGACCTCGCCTCCGACGGTCGTCGTACCGGACGGCGAACTGAGCGTCGAACAGGCCGAGCAGGTCGCACAGCAAACCGATCCAGACGTGCTCGCGCAATCCACGAGCGCAATGATCGAACAACAAAGCATCGCGCCCGCGCTCGCAGACGGCTCAGAAGGACTCTCCTCGCAGCACGCCCTCACCAGCTCCAGCATCTCGAAGGAAATCTCCGGCGAATTCGCCGTCAACACACCCGCAGGTGAACTCAGTCTGACACCCGTTGACACGGCGGCCGATGCTTCCGCCGATCCGACGATCGTCAATGGGGCGGCGGCCCTGTTCGCGAACACCAGTCCTGCGACGGACACGATCGTGCGTCCCGAGCCGCTAGGCGCCACCACGATACTGCAGCTGCGCTCCAAAGAAGCCCCAACGTCCTTCTCCTGGCAGCTGCGGCTGGGACCAGACCAGCAGCTCGAGCAACTCCCGGGCGGGAGTGTCGCGGTGATCAACGCGCCAGAATCCACAGAACCGCCCAACTCTCACCAACCACGCGCCGGCACACCAGAACCCACGACGCCCGCCCCAGAAACACCGGGCGAAAAGGAAGAACGCGAACAGGAAGAAAGGCACAGCGACGAAGTCGAAGCCAAAGGTGAAACCGAAAGAGAAGTGCCCCTCGAACCTCTCCCGGCGGCATATCTCAGCTCCACCAACGCGGCGGAAACGATCGCGGGGATGCCACAGCCACAGAACACGCAGGCAGAATACGAAGCTGGCAACACCGCAATGGCCAAGGCCGAAGCACAGACCGGCGGGCAGGCGCTAATGGTGATCCAGTCGCCCACGGTGACGGACTCCGAAGGAAACGCCATCCCGGCCGCGCTCAGCGTCACAGGCGATAGCACCGTGACCCTCAGCATCAAACCTCCCGATTCCGCAGTGTTCCCGTTGGTGGCCGCGACGGCGATTGCGGCCCCGACCGACAAGGTCAGCGCCGAACGAGATCCCGTGCACTACGGCCTCGCAGATGAGTCTCCCGGGTCCTTCGCGCCGTTCGATCACAACCTCGAAACCGGCCCCCTAGAAGTCCATAAAGCCCGCCTCATCATCGCGTACGACGCGCTCGAAAGACTTGTCCAAGTACGCGAAACCGCCCTGGTAAAAGCAAAACTAGAGGAAATGACCGAACGCGAGCGCCTCGAACGATGGCTTGCGGCGGTCGAGGCGAATCCGCACCTGGAACCGTTCATCACCTTCGGTCCCGACAGGCATTGCTCGACACACAAATGTGAAATCCCTGACGAAGAAGAATATCGCGCGAGGATCTCGGAAATCATCACCAGCAAGTACGCAGACGGTATCGGGATGTGGGGCGCCTGGAACGAGCCAGATGGCAGCAAAGAGCCTCTAAATAAGCATGCGGCGCTCGCCGCGGAGTACTGGCAAATCGCGCAGCAGGTCGCGTCAAACCACTGTGGCTGTACTGTGGTCGCCGGGGAATTTGCCTTCCAAGGCGGCTTTCGAGGCAGTCGTGGCTACGTGTCGGAATACAGAAACGCGATTATCCACAACCATTGCCACTACTGTTCGCGCGCTCGGCCGACCATCTGGGGCTTCCACGACTATCTGGATGTAGTCACTGACACCCACACGACCGCGAACGAATTCGTCGCCTTCACCGGCGGTCGCGTAGGAAAAGGACGACTCTGGATAACCGAGGCCGGCGTCGAGCTGCAAAACGGAACAATAAAGACCTCGCTCCTGAATGGCAGTCCAGGGGTGCAACAGAAGCTTCAACGCCAGTCCGCGCTCGACTTCGAGACATTGCACGAGGCGGCGCCATCTCGGATCGACCGCGTGTACTACTACAGCGACAGGGCACCCAGCGAAAGTAAGCAGCAAGAAGGCGAAGACGAAACGCCACAAAAATGGCCGTTTGATAGCGGCCTGCTCGAAGCCGAGCCCGAACCCAGCCCGCCCGAAAACAAGCGCAAAAGCGAAGGCGGCTTCCGCGCCGCCTACTGCCTGCTCGCGTTCAAGAGCCAGCGATGCCCTGCGCCCACAGTCGAAACCGGGAACGTTCTTCCAGCGGCGGAAACGCTGCGCCTCACCGGAAAGGTCAACCCTAACGGCAGCGACTCCGAATACCGCTTCGAATGGGGGCCAACGACGGCCTACGGCTCAACCACCGAATGGCAAGGCACCAGGGGACCCAAACCGCTGACCGTGACATACGAACGACACGGCATCTGCCCAATCCACTACCGGCTTGCGGCCCGCAACGAAGGCGGCATCACCTACGGACTCGATCACACCGCCGGTGCGTGCGAGGGAGGGGGCTAGAGGATGTCGCCGCTCCAGAGCGACGATGAGTCCGCAAGACTCGACACGACGCTCGTACGAATGTCGATCACCACCGCAACTTCCCCGGCACTGGATAGTCTGTAGAGCTATGCGTCGAGTTCCTGTGGCGACCTCGGTAGTGGCGGTGGTTCTTCTGGCAGCGTGTGCAGCCGCTATGGCGCGATCGCGGCATGCGGTCCGATCTATCTGCGTGCCGGACCACTCCCACCTGCTCGCTGCGGACGCCCAAGCGGAGGTGTATGAGGCACGCGAAACTCCCTCGCTGCCGTATCAGGGGGCCTACGGCTGCGCATATGGTAACCACCCACCGTACTATCTCGGCCAAGTCGCGGCGAGCACAGGTACCGGCTCTCCGAGCGGTGTTTCGGGCGTCGAAAAGGAGGTCCTCGCCGGTCCCGTCGTCGCGTACGAAAAATATGACTCGCCGACGGAAGGACCCAGTGCAAACGTCCTTTACGTGCGCAACCTTCAGACCGGACGGACGCTCCACGTAGTGCCCACTGGAACCCCGATGTTGACCGAACCGCCGTACGTTGGCGTCGGCTCAGCCACGACGATCGTCGTGAAGACCAACGGATCACTAGCCTGGATAGTGAAGACGATCCGCGGACCGACGGAATACCAAGTCCACGCCATCGACGAACGCGGCAGCCACCTGCTCGCGTCAGGCACCAGCATCGAACCGTTCTCGCTCGCGCTCGCTGGGAGCACCCTGTATTGGACGCAGGCCCGCACGCCATTCTCTGCGACGTTGAACTGATCGCGCGCTTCGACCGGCGAAAGATGCCCTACGACGCGTGGCCGTCGGCGCACGCCTGCGCGGACGCGAGCTGGGCGAAGTGGACATTCCCTCCGGTGGGCCGCGCCGCAGACTGCCTTAGGGTTACCGGCCTCGAGACAGTGAGGCCAGCGCGCGTTCGTGGCGGCTCGGCACGGCTCCTTCGAATGTCGGTGACGAGTCAGTCGCGCCTCCTGTTCGCGGCCGTATCGCTTGCAGCTGTCGTGATCGGTCTGTGTGGCTGTGGCGGCACAACCGATTTGAACGGGGCGACGACGGCGCATGCGAAAGCGGCACGTGCCGCGCTCGCCTATCGCGTTGGCCAGTACTGCGTAACCAGCAGCGAGGCACGCGATACCGCCACCGACCTTGTCTGCAAGCGACATCACCTGGCCAGGCACTAGGTCGTAGGTAAGGCCTTCATCTCGGCGATCGCCGCAGTCGCGGCATCGACGCTCCTAGCAGCCTCGGCTGGCGCGGCAGCATCACGGCATGCGGGGCCGGCGAATTGCGCTGCCCGGTACCCTCGTCCGCTGTCAGCGGATACCCAGGCGCAGGTGTATGAAGCACGGCAAGTGCCTGGCTTGCCCTATGTGTCCGTCTACGCATGCGTATACGGAGGACACCGGTCCTACAAGCTCGGCATCCCACCGCCACCGCCGAGCTCTCTGGGCGCTCCAAGCGGGCGCGAATTCATCCAGAACGAGGTACTCAGTGGGCCGATCGTCGCCTACGAAAGGCGGACGGTCCCCGCGACGGCCGTTGTCACCGACGTGTTGTACGTCCGAGATCTCCGCAGTGGGCGCGTGCTGCACGTAGCGCCGACAGGCGCGCCCGTGCCCGGGGAGCCTGCGAGTGCGGGGAACGGCGAGGCGGTCACCGTCGTCGCCAAGGCCGACGGAGCAATCGCCTGGATAGTCGAAACCGCCATCGCGCCGAACAAATACGAAGTGCGCGCCGTCGACGAAAGCGGCACACGTGTGCTTGCGGCCGGCAACAACATCGATCCCTCCTCGCTCGCACTAGCCGGAAGCACGCTCTATTGGACCCAGGGTGGCGAGCCGCTTGCCGCGACACTGCACTGATGCGTAGGCAGGTGTGGTCAGGCCGCGGTGGCGGCGAGCTGGCCGCAAGCCGCGTCGATGTCGCGCCCACGGGTTAGACGCACGGTGACGGGCACGCCGCGCGACTCGAGCGCGGCGCGGAACGCGGCGATCGACTCGCGGCTCGACCCCGAGTACGGTCCGGCGCCGGTCGGGTTGTAGGGGATCAGGTTGACCTTGAAGATCGGCGGCGAGCCGGATGGTCCCGTGCTCAGAGCGTCGGCGAGGGCGAGCGCCTGCTGATAGGTGTCGTTGACGCCGG
This sequence comes from uncultured Solirubrobacteraceae bacterium, assembly GCA_963838405.1. Lineage (GTDB taxonomy): Bacteria > Actinomycetota > Thermoleophilia > Solirubrobacterales > Solirubrobacteraceae > Palsa-744. Next base: position 231,758 of record CAWIRA010000005.1, read on the forward strand.
CGAGCATCACGTACTCGACGAACACGCGTCGGCGCTTGCGCGCGTAGAACGCGCGGCACGCCTCGATCACGTCACGCAGCGGATAGCGCTCGTTGACAGGCATCAGCTCCGATCGCAGCGCTTCATCAGCCGCGTGCAGCGACAGCGCAAGGCGCACGGGCAGATCGCTTTCGGAGAGGCGTTCGATGCCGGGGATCCAGCCGACCGTCGAGATCGTGGTGCGCCTGTGCGTGACGCCGATGTCGGGCAGGCGCTCGCACGCCGCGAGCACGTTCTCGATGTTGAGCATCGGCTCGCCCATGCCCATGAAGACGCAGTGGTCGATCGCTTCGATGCGGCGAAAGTGAAGCGCCTGGTCGAGGATCTCAGACGTGCTGAGGTTGCGCGCGAACTTCATCGCGCCGGTGGCGCAGAACGTGCACGTCAACGGACAGCCTGACTGCGAGGACACACAGATCGAGCGCCTGCCGCGCTGTGGCCCGGCGCCCATGTCGCTCTCGCGACGGTCGCGGTAGCGCATCAGCACGGCCTCCAGTGGCCGGCCGTCGGCGGTGTCGAGCAGCGCCTTGACCGTGCCGTCACTCGACTGCGCCTGCTCACGCAGGCGCAGCGTCGAGAACGGGAGTTCGCCGGCGAGGCCCTGGCGCAGGCCGGCTGGAAGATTGGTCATCTGCTCATAGCCGCTCGCGCCACGCGCCGCCCACGCCCAGATCTGGCCTGCGCGGAAGCGCGGCTCGCCCCGCGCGGCGAGCGTCTGATCGAGCAGTTGCAGGTCCATCGTCCGTCCTATCGTTGCAGCGGATGCGCACGAGCACGGAAAATCGGCGATGCGGCTAGCGAAGTACCTCGCTCACGCGGGCGTCGCCTCGCGGCGCTCAGCCGAGGAGCTGATCGCGGCCGGACGCGTGAGCGTGGGCGAGGAGATCGTCACAGACCCGGCTCGTGACGTCGACGACAGCAGCGGCGTCGCGCTCGACGGGCGGGCGCTCACGGGCCCCGAGCCGCGGGTGCTGTACGCGCTGAACAAGCCCGTCGGGGTGGTCTCGAGCGCGCGCGACACACACGGAAGGCCGACCGTCGTCGAGCTCGTGCCAGCGCGCGGGTTGCGCCTGTACCCGGTCGGACGGCTCGACGTCGACAGCGCCGGCCTGATCCTGCTCACCAACGACGGCGAGCTCGCCAACCGCCTGACGCATCCCCGCTTTGAGGTGCCCAAGACCTACCGCGCGCGTCTCGCCGGCACGCCGGTCTCGGGCGCGACACTGCGGGCCTTGCGCGCGGGCGTGTCCCTCGAAGATGGCGTCACCGCCCCGGCGCAGGCACGCCGGATCGGCGGCGCCGGCTCGAACCTGCTCGAGCTGACGATCCACGAGGGCCGCAACCGTCAGGTGCGCCGCATGTGCGAGGCCGTCGGTCATCGAGTGCTCGAGCTCGAACGCACGCGCTTCGGCCCGCTGGCGCTGGACGGACTGGCGCGCGGCGCTCATCGTCGCGTCGAGCAGTCAGAGCTCGAGCGTCTGCGCGCGCTCGCGCTCTGACACAATCGCGCGCCATGCGACTGTTCGCCCTGCGGGGCGCCGTGAGCGTCGAGCGCAACGACGCCAAGGACATCCTCGACGCGACCAGCGAGCTGATGCAGGAGATCATGCGGCGTAACGCGCTCGCGCCGGAGAGCGTCGTCAGTTGCATCTTCACCGCCACCCGCGACCTCAACGCGGAGTTCCCCGCCGTCGCCGCACGCGCTGTCGGATTCGATCGCGTGCCGCTGCTGTGTGCGCAGGAGATCCCAGTGCCGCAGTCGATGCCGCGCGTCATCAGGGTGCTGATCCACTACTACGCGGATGACGAGCACGTACCCGCACACGTCTACCTGGGCAACGCGCGCGAGTTGCGCACGGACCTCGACGCGGCACAGTAGTCCGGCCGGCGCGCAGCGCCGTCACGGACGGAACACGACACAATGTTGGGGTGGCGATCGAGTTCTCACAGCGCATCAGGCGGATTCCGACCTACCCCGCCGCCGGCGGCTACGCCCAGCAGGAGCCGCTCGTGCGCCTCGCCAGCAACGAGTCGCCCTACCCGCCGCTGCCGGCCGTGCGCGACGCGATCGATCGCGCGCTCGGCACGCTCAACCGCTACCCCGACCCTTCCAACTCGCTGCTGCGCCAGCGTCTGAGCGACCGCTACGGCGTCCCCGTGTCGCGGATCGCGATCGGCAACGGCTCGTGCGACATCCTGCTCGCCGCCGGCGAGGCGCTGCTCGAGCCGGGCGCCGAGCTCGTGTACGCGTGGCCGTCGTTCTCGGTCTATCCGCATCTCAGCGCCGCCTCAGGTGCCCGCGCGGTGACGGTCGCGCTCGACCGGGACGCGCGCCACGACCTGGAGGCGATGCTGCGCGAGATCACCGTCGCCACCCGGCTGGTGCTCGTCTGCAACCCCAACAACCCCACCAGCACCGCAGTCCCGCTCGCGGACATCGCGGACTTCCTCGCTGATGTCCCGAAGCACGTGTGCGTGATCCTCGACGAGGCCTACTGCGAGTACAGCACGCTCGAGGACCCGGACGCCTCGCTGGCGCTGCTCGACGCCCATCCGAACCTGGTGCTGCTGCGCACGTTCTCCAAGGTTTACGGCCTGTGCGGGCTGCGGGTCGGCTTCGCGCTGTGTGGCTCTGAGGAGCTACCGCGGGCGCTCGATCAGGTGCGCCAACCGTTCTTCTGCAACGCGCTCGCCCAGGCCGCGGCGGTCGAGGCGCTCGCCCACCAGGACGCGGTCGAGGATCGTGTCATCCGCACCGTCGCCGAGCGGATCTCCATCGACGAGCGCCTACGTGCGCTCGGCATCCAGCCGGCGGACTCGCAGGCCAACTTCTGCTGGTTCGCGCTCGGCGAGGATGGCGACGAGCAACAGGCCATGCGCGGACTGGAAGAGCGCGGCGTGCTCGTGCGCGGCGGCAGCGCGCTCGGCAGCGAGGTACCCGCCCTGCGAGTCACCTACGGTCTGCCCGAGGAGAACACGCGTTTCCTCGACGCGCTCGCCGAAGTGCTCAACGGCGCCTGAGCTCGCGCTCGGCGCCGCGGAGCGCCAGCCCGTCGTGGAGGCGCCGTTCGTCAACCTGTTTCCCACCCCTCGACTGTGCGTCACCGGTCTGCTACAAACCGGTGAGACAGTCATGACCACGCTGGCCTGCACATACGCCCCTGCAGCTCGCGCCGCCGCCGCGTGGTCAACGTCGTTCGCCTATCGCCCCTGGCGATTTACCTAGGCGCTTCGGCCTGCACCCGCCCGTGAGTGGGTGCCTGCAGCCGCACCGGGTCCGCGCGAGCGGGCCGAGCGCCACCGATGCGGGCGTCTCAGCGTCCTCCTCACGGTCGAATGAGAGGCAGCTCTCCGGCGCCTCTAACATCCCCAGGCGTAGTGAAAGGATGACTCGATGATGATTGTCATGAAGGAGACCGCCACCGAAGAGGAGGTGGAGGCGGTCGTAACCAAGATCGAGCGAGCCGGTGCGCGCGCGCACCGCATCTCTGGCGCGCGCCTGACCGTGATCGGCGCGATCGGTGACGTCGAGCAGGACGCAAACGTCGAGAGTCTCGGCCTCGAGGGCCAGCCGGGCGTCGACCGCGTCGTGCCGATCCTCAAGCCCTACAAGCTCGCCTCTGCGCAGATGACCCACGGCGAGCGCACCGTGCTCGAGATCGACGGGCGAAAGGTCGGGGGAGACAACTTCGCGTTGATCGCCGGGCCCTGCACCGTCGAGTCGCGCGAGCAGACGATGCAGACCGCACGCGTGGTGCGTGATGCCGGCGCGACGCTGCTGCGCGGCGGCGCCTACAAGCCGCGAACCTCTCCCTACGCCTTCCAGGGGCTCGGGCAGGAGGGTCTTGGGCTGCTCGCCGAGGCAAAGGCCGAGACGGGCCTGCCGATCGTCACCGAGCTGATGGACATCGGCGACCTCGATCCGGTTCTGGAGGTCGCTGACGTGATCCAGATCGGCGCGCGCAACATGCAGAACTACCCTCTGCTGGCGGAGCTTGGCCGCGCCGGGCGTCCCGTCCTGCTCAAGCGCGGGCTCTCCGCCACGCTCGACGAGCTGCTGATGGCAGCCGAGTACATTCTCAAGGAAGGCAACCCCAACGTGATGCTGTGCGAGCGCGGCATCCGCACGTTCGAGACCGCCTACCGCTTCACGCTCGACCTGATGGCGGTGCCGGTGCTGAAGGAGCTCACGCACCTGCCCGTGATCGTCGACCCGAGCCACGCCGCCGGCCGGCGCGAGCTGGTGACGCCGCTGTCGCTGGCGGCCGCCGCGGTCGGTGCCGACGGCATCATCGTCGAGGTGCACCCCGACCCCGACGAGGCGATCTGTGATGGGCCGCAGGCGCTGCGGGCCGAGGACTTCGCCTCGTACGCGCTCGCGGTCGAGCGCGCGGCGGCGCTCGCGGGCAAAGCGCTCGCGGGGAGGGAGCCGGCTCTTGCCTGAGCTGCATGGTACCGAGCTGCGTCCGGCCGACTTCGTCCGCGACAGGCGTATCGAAAGGGTCGTGCCGCTGCTCGCGCCCGACGCGTTGCTCGAGGAGCTGCCGCTGAGCCGCGAGCAGGCGGACGTCGTGATTCGCGGGCGCAACGACGTCCGCGCCGTCCTCGAGGGGACCGATGCGCGGCTGCTCGCGGTGGTAGGGCCGTGCAGCGTTCACGATCCCGACGCGACGCTCGAGTACGCAGCACTGCTCGGTCAGCTCGCACGCGATCTGAGCAGCGAGCTGCTGATCGCGATGCGGGTCTACTTCGAGAAGCCACGAACCACGACCGGCTGGAAGGGTCTGATCAACGACCCGCACCTCGACGGCTCGGGCGACGTCAACGCCGGACTGCACCTCGCGCGCCGGGTGCTGCTCGGCGTGCTCGATGCCGGAATTCCCGTTGGCTGTGAGTTCCTGGACCCGATCACGCCGCAGTACATCGCCGACGCGGTCTCCTGGGGCGCGATCGGCGCGCGCACGACCGAGAGCCAGATCCACCGGCAGCTCGGCTCGGGGCTGTCGATGCCGGTCGGCTTCAAGAACCGCACCGATGGCAACGTGCAGGTGGCCGTCGACGCCGTCCGCGCCGCGGCGGAGCCACACGCGTTCGCCGGCATCGATCCGAAAGGCACGCCCGCGATCTTGTACACGCGCGGCAACGAGGACTGTCACGTCATCCTGCGGGGCGGCAAAGGCCAGCCCAACTACGAGGCCTCGAGCGTTGCGGCAGCGCTCGCACTGCTCGACGGCGCGGGCCTGCCGCGGCGCGTGATGATCGACCTCAGCCACGACAACAGCGGCAAGGACCCCGAGCGCCAACCGCGCGTGGCAGCCGACATCGGCGAGCAGATCGGGCGCGGCAACAGCGCCATCGTCGGCGTGATGCTCGAGTCGTTTCTCGTCGCGGGCCGCCAGGATCTGCAGCCCGGGGCCGAGGTTTGCTACGGGCAGTCGATCACCGACGGATGCATCGGCTGGGAGACGACCGTCGAGGTGCTGGAGGCCTTGGCGGAGTCTGTGCGCGCTCGCAACGTCGCCCTGGCGCAGACCTGATCGGATGAGGATCGCGGTCCTCGGCGTCGGTCTGATCGGCGGCTCGATCGGGCTGGCCGCTCGCTCGCGCGCCGACGCTGAGGTCTGCGGGTATGACGCCGACCCGGCCGTGCGCTCCAAGGCGCTCGAGCTCGGGGCGATCGACGCGCAGGCCGAGGACGTCGCCGCCGCGGTGGCGGGCGCGGACGTCGTGTTCGTGGCGACGCCGGTGGGGGCGCTCGGTGAGACCGTGCGCCTCGCGCTCCAGAGCGCCGCAGGCGATTGCGTCGTGACCGATGTCGGCTCGACCAAGCGCGCACTGGCCGACGCGGCGGCCGACGAGCGCTTCGTCGGCGGTCACCCGCTCGCGGGTGCGGAGACCGCCGGTGTAGAGCACGCGCGGGAGGATCTGTTCGACGGCGCGACGTGGTACCTGACGCCCGCCAAAGGCAGCACCGCGGGCGTGCTCTACGAGCGCCTGCACCGCCTGCTGAGCCGCTTTGGAGCGCGTCCCGAGGCGATCGACGCCGAGACCCACGACCGGCTGATGGCCGGCGTCTCGCACCTGCCGCACGTGCTCGCCAACCTGCTCGTCGCCGAGACGGCAGCGCTGCTGGGTGAGGAGTCCCAGCGGCTGCCCGCGGTCGGCCCGAGCTTCCGCGACGCGACGCGCGTGGCGGGCGCCAACACGGCGATCTGGACCGACATCTACCTGTCCAACCGCGACGCGCTGATGACAGCGATCGACGGGCTGGCGGCGCGTCTGCAGGACGTGCGTGGCTGGCTCGCCGCCGGTGACGCGCACGCGCTGAGCGCCTGGAACGAGCGCTCGCGCGCGGAGCGGGAGGCGCTGCTGGGCGCCGGGCTGGTGGGAGCCACGGGCGCCGCGGCGATCGAGCTGCGCGCCTCGGTGCCGAACCGCCCTGGCGTGATCGCCGAGATCGCGCTGGCGCTCGGCGGCGCCGGCGTCAACATCCTCGACATGGTGCTATCGCCGTCGCAGGACAACCGCCAGGGCGTCGTCGCGCTGTGGATCGCCGGCGACGAGCACTCCGGTCGCGCCCGCGAGCTGATCGCCGACCTCGGCTTCGCGGTCGTGCAAGCATGAGTGGCTCGCGATGAACATGCGCTTCGAGCCCGCGCACGGACTGTCCGGCGAGCTGCGCGCGCCGGCCGACAAGTCGATCTCGCATCGCGCCGCGCTGCTGGGGGCGATGGCCTCCGAGCCGGTGCGCATCGAGCGCTACCTGCAGGCCGCCGACACAACCTCGACGCTCGAGGCGGTGCGTGGGCTCGGAGCGCTCGTCGAGGTCCACGGCCCGGATCTGGTCGTGCGCGGTACGGGACTGCGCGACGCGTGCGAACCAGCGGCGGCGATCGACGTCGGCAACGCCGGCACGCTGCTGCGGCTGCTGCCGGGCTGGCTGGCCGCACAGGAGGGATGCAGCTTCACGCTCGACGGCGACGAGTCGATCCGCCGCCGACCGGTCGACCGGATCGTCGAGCCGCTGCGCCAGATGGGCGCCGAGCTGGAGGCGCGCGAGGATCGCTTCGCGCCGCTGCGCATCCACGGCACCCGCCTGCGCGCGATCTCCTACGAGATCGGCGTCGCCAGCGCACAGGTCAAGTCGTGTCTGCTGTTGGCGGCGCTGACCGCGGACGGCGCGACGACCGTCGGTGAGCCGTCGCGCAGCCGCGATCACACCGAGCGGATGCTGCTGCGCGCCGGTGTCGCGATCCATCGCAACGGCCTGCACGTGACGGTCGTCAACGCCGACGAGCTGCTGCTCGACAGCGTCACGGTCCCCGGCGACCCGAGCTCGGCCGCTTTCATGGTCGCCGCCGGCGTGCTCGTCCCGGGCTCGCGTCTGTTGATCGGCGACGTCGGCGTCAACTGGACGCGCACCGGCTTCCTGCGCATCGTGCGGCGGATGCGCGGCATCGTGCTCGGGGACCTCGAGGACGAGACCGGCGAGCTCGAGGCCGAGGAGCCCGTCAGCGATCTCGACGTCGCCCACGGCGCGCTCGAGGGCACCGTCGTCGAGCCCGACGAGGTGCCGCTCGCGATCGACGAGCTGCCGCTCGTCGCGTTGCTCGGCTGCTACGCCGAGGGCGAGACGATCGTGCGCGGCGCGCAGGAGCTGCGCGTCAAGGAGTCAGACCGGATCGCCGGCGTCGTCGAGGGCCTGCGCGACCTGGGCGGCGAGATCGAGGCGACCAGCGACGGCTTCGTCGTGAGCGGCACCGGCGGCCTGCGGGGCGGGCGCATCGACGCGCGCGGCGACCACCGCATGGCGATGATGGGCGCCGTCGCCGGCCTCGCCTCGCGCGAGGGCGTCGAGGTTGTGGGGATCGACGCCGCCGCGGTCTCATATCCGGGTTTCGTCGAGGATCTCGAGCGCCTGTGCTCGTAGCGATCGATGGGCCGGCCGGCGCCGGCAAGTCAACCGTCGCCCGTGCGCTCGCGCGCGAGCTCGGCTTCACGTATCTCGACAGCGGCGCCATGTACCGCTGCGTCGCGCTGGCGGCGCTGCAGCAGGGAGACGGGACGCTGCCGGAGCGCCCGGGCGCGCTCGGCGAGCTCGCCCGCGCCGTCGAGATCGGGCTCGGCGCCGGCGACGCGGCGGCGTTGGCGGGCGCGCCGCTCCCGGTGCTGCTCGACGGACTCGATGTCACCGAGGCGATTCGCGCGCCCGCGGTCTCGGAGGCGGCGTCCGTCGTAGCCGCCGATCCGGACGTGCGTGCGGCGCTCGTCGCCAAGCAGCGCGAGCTGATCGCGCGCGGCGACTGGGTCGCGGAGGGGCGCGACATCGGCACGGTCGTCGCTCCCGATGCAGAGCTCAAGGTGTTCCTCACGGCCGACCCGCACGAGCGCGCGCGCAGGCGCGCCGCCGAACTCGGGGCGGACATCGCCACCGTGCTCGCCGAGCAGACGCTGCGCGACGAGCGCGACAGCTCTCGCGAGCACAGCCCGCTGCACAGCGCCCCAGACGCCGTCACGCTCGATACGAGCGGGCTCAGCGTCGAGCAGGTCGTGGCCGCGATAGTCGCTCTTGTGGACAGCACATAGCGCCACAAGAAGGCGCTATACTGAGTCGCTGTGACGGCTGAGACGGCGACAATTCGAGTGACGCGGGCGACCCGTGATCTGCTGGCTCAGCAAGCTCGGTCACAAGGAACGTCGTTGGCCGCGTTGCTCGCAGATGTCGCGCGTGAGCGAGAGGCACAGGCAATCTGGGACTCTGAGCGCGAAGCGAGCCGTGTGGATGCCGAGAACCACGATGTTGGCGCCGAGGACCTCGCCTGGGAGGCGACCCTCGCCGATGGCCTCGACTGAGCCTCGCCGAGGCGAGGCGTGGCTGGTTAGCTTCGGAGCCGGTAGAGAGGGCGAGCCGGCGAAGAATCGTCCAGCTATCGTCATCTCCGTCGATAACCTGAACGCCGACGCAAGGCGCTCCGACCTCATCGTGGTCGTTCCTTTGTCGAGTTCCCGCGCCCAGTCGGCTCTCCGTCCCGAGGTGCCGCGCGACGCGGGGATCGATCGCGATTCCCGGGCAATCTGCCGCGCAGTTCGGTCTGTCGCGCGCTCGCGGCTGTTGCATCGTCTGGGCGCGGTCAGCCCCGAGCTGCTGGCGGAGGTTGAGAGTGCACTGTCGCTGATCCTCGGGTTGGCTCGCGCCGCGTGACGCAGACGTCGGGGGCTCGCGGGTACGGCAGCCGTGGACTGGACGTTGCCCCAGTCATACTGGCCCAATGAAGGTCGCGATCGTCGGCTATCCGAACGTGGGCAAGTCCTCGCTGATCAACCGCCTCACGGGCACGCGTGAGGCGGTCGTGCACGAGCGCCCGGGTGTCACGCGCGACCGCAAGGAGCTCGCGTGTGAGTGGAACGGACGCCGCTTCACGCTGATCGACACGGGCGGCGTCGACTTCGAGGACCAGGACCCGCTCGCGGGCTCGATCCGCGAGCAGGCGCGCGCGGGTATCGCCGACGCCGAGGTGGCGGTGCTGGTGGTCGACGCGCGCGCCGGCGTGCGCGCGGGCGACGAGGAGATGGCGGATCTGCTGCGCCGCGCGCCGCTGCCGACGATCGTCACGGCGAACAAGTGCGACAGCGTCAACGAGCTGTCGCTCGCGGCTGACTTCCATCGCCTCGGTCTCGGCGAGCCGATGCCGGTCTCAGCCGCCCAGGGTCTCGGCACAGGCGACCTGCTCGATCGCATCGTCGAGCTGCTGCCTGCGGGTGACTCAGAGCCCGAGGACGACACGGTGCGCCTGGCGGTGATCGGCAGGCCGAACGTCGGCAAGTCCTCGCTGGTCAACCGCTTCCTCGGGGAGGAGCGCGTGATCGTGTCGGACGTCGCGGGCACGACCCGTGACGCGATTGACACGCCGCTGCTGGTGGGCGAGCGTCGCCTGATCCTCGTCGACACCGCCGGCATCCGCCGGCAGGCGAAGGTGTCGGACTCGGTCGAGTACTACACGTCGCTGCGCTCGCGACGGGCCGCCGAGCGCGCCGACGTCGCACTGGTCGTCTGCGATGCCGGCGACGGCGTCACCGCGCAGGATCTGCGCATCGCCGAGCTCGCGATGAAGGCCGGCTGCGCGACCGCGATCGTGCTCAACAAGTGGGATATGCAGGAACCCGCCGACGGCGACGCGGGCGGGCGACTCGATTTGGAGTACGAGCGTGGGCGCGTCGCCGAAAAGCTGCGCCTGCGACCGCGCGTGCTGACCGTCAGCGCCAAGACCGGGCGCCACGTCGCGCGCCTGCTGACCGAGGCGATCACGCTCGGCGACCGCGTCAGCGGGCGGATTCCCACGCCCGAGCTGAACCGCTTCCTGGCCGAGACGGTGCAGGCGCGCCAGCCCCCGGTCGGCACCCGCCGGGGCTCGGGCAACCATCGCCTGAAGCTGATCTACATGGCTCAGATCGACGAGCGCCCGCCGCGGTTCGCGATCCAGGTCAACTCACGCGCGCGCGTCACGCGCGACTACGCCTACTTCGTCGAGAATCGTCTGCGGGCCCGCTATGGGATGGACGGCGTGCCGTTGATCATCGACTTCGTCGAGCGCGGCCAGCGTGGACGCGCCCGCGCCGCATAGACTTCTGCGACTTTTGCCAACTGCAGGCGCGGCACGGCCTCGCGACTGTGCCCCCTCGACCTCCCGGAGCGGATCACCAAAAGACCATGACTGAGCTAAGCGACAACGAGTTCCTGTTCACCTCCGAGTCGGTCACGGAGGGCCATCCCGACAAGATCGCCGACCAGATCTCCGACGGCGTGCTCGACGCCGTCCTTGCCGACGAACCGTATGGCCGTGTCGCGTGCGAGACGCTCGTCAACACGGGCCTCGTCGTCGTCTCCGGGGAGATCTCGACCGAAACCTACGTCGACATTCAGGAGATCGCGCGCGAGACGATCCGCAAGATCGGCTACACCGACGCGGACCTCGGCTTCTCGGCGGACTCGTGCGCGGTGCTGAACGCGATCGACAAGCAGTCGCCGGACATCGCACAGGGCGTCGACAAGGCCTACGAGGCTCGCACCGACGCAGCGGACGACGACGAGCTCGACGTCGCCGGCGCCGGCGACCAGGGCATGATGTTCGGCTACGCCACCAACGAGACCGACACGCTGATGCCGCTGCCGATCTCGCTCGCGCACCGGCTCGCCGAGCGCCTGTCGGCTGTGCGCAAGGACGGCACGCTCGGCTACCTGCGCCCCGACGGCAAGACGCAGGTCAGCGTTCGCTACCAGGACGGCAAGCCGGTCGAGATCGAAAAGCTGCTGATCTCGACCCAGCACAGCGAGGGCTCAGAGGCGCAGATCCCCGGCGACCTCTGGGAGCACGTCGTCGTGCCGATTCTGCCAGAGGGCTCCTACGACGCGAGCAAGCTGCGCCGGAACTTCCTCGTCAACCCCACCGGACGCTTCGTGATCGGTGGCCCGGTCGGCGACTGCGGGCTCACGGGGCGCAAGATCATCGTCGACACCTACGGCGGCATGGCCCGCCACGGCGGCGGCGCATTCTCCGGCAAGGATCCCTCGAAGGTGGACCGCTCCGCTGCCTATGCCGCACGCTGGGTCGCCAAGAACATCGTCGCCGCCAAGCTGGCTGAGCGCGCCGAAGTCCAGGTCGCCTACGCGATCGGCGTCGCACACCCGGTATCGGTGATGGTCGAGACCTTCGGCACCGAGCAAGACGGCCTCACGCGCGGCCAGATCGCGCGCGCGGTCGACGAGGTCTTCGACCTGCGTCCGGGGTCCTTCCGCGAGGAGCTACGCCTGCACCGCCCGATCTACCAGAAGACAGCTGCGTATGGCCACTTCGGCCGCGACGACGCCGACTTCACGTGGGAGCGGACCGACAAGGTTGACGCGCTGCGCGCCGCCGCCGGGCTCTGAGCGAGGGCGTGAAGACGGCCGAGAGGCAAGCCAGGCAAGGACGCAGCGAGCGAAGCGTGCTTTGCACGCGAGCGAACGAGGACGCCGCCTGGCGCCGCCTATCGGTCGTCTAGGGTCAGGTCGGTGTCGAGCCCCGCTGTACTCGACGGGCGCGACGCCGCGCCCGCCACTAGATCGCTGATCGCGAAGGTCGAGCCGATGACGACGGCGCGGGCGCTACGCGGCCCGTTCGACTATCGGCTGCCCGAGGCGCTCGCCGACGAGGTTGACGTCGGCTCGATGCTGGTCGTGCCGTTCGGGCGCCGCCAGGTGCTTGGTGTGGTCGTCGGCCTGAGCGACAGCAGCGACGTCGCCGAGGAGAAGCTGCTCGCCCCGCTGCGCGTGCTCGACGACGGCCGGCCCGCGGTGCCGCGCGAACTGCTCGCGCTCGCGGAGTGGATCGCCGCCGAGTACTGCTCGACGCCTGCGCGCGCGCTGTCGCTGGTGCTGCCGCCGGGTGCGACACGCCGTTTGAGCGGGCGCAAGCGCCGCGCCGTGGCGCGCCCCGAGCACCTGCCGGTCGGCGTGCGGGGGCGGGGCGCCCCAGAGCTGACCGTCGAGCAGCAGGCGGTGCTCGCGCCGGTGTACGCGGCGCTACGCGAACGGCGTGTCGAGCAGCGCCTGCTGCACGGTGTGACCGGCTCCGGGAAGACCGAGATCTACCTGTGTGCTGCGCACGCCGCGCTCGCGCAGGGTCGTGGCGCGATCGTGCTCGTGCCAGAGATCGCACTCACGCCGCAGATCGTCGGGCGCTTCGTCGAGCGTTTCGGCGACACCGTCGCGGTGTTGCACTCACGCTTGACGCCGGCGCAGCGCTACGCGGAGTGGCGGCGCCTGCGCAACGGCGAGGCGCGGGTGTGCGTGGGGCCGCGCTCGGCCGTTTTTGCGCCGATCGAAGAGCTCGGTCTGATCGTCGTCGACGAGGAGCACGACGCCTCCTACAAGCACGAGGGCGACCCGCGCTACGACGCGCGCGACGTCGCCGCCGAGCGAGCCGTGCGAAGCGGCGCGGTGCTGCTGGCCGGCAGCGCGACGCCGCGTCCGGAGAGCATGGAGCGGCTGCCGGTGAGCGTGCTCGCCAGCAGGGTCGACGGACGGCCGCTGCCGTCCGTGCAGGTGCTCGACATGCGCGGCGAGGCGCGGGGCCTGCATCCATTGACCGCGCAGGCGCTGGGGGATGTGCGCGCAGCGGGCGGCAAGGCGATCGTGCTGCTCAACCGGCGCGGATGGTCGAACTTCCTCTCGTGCCGCTCGTGCGGGCGCGTGTGGAGCTGCCCGGACTGCGACGTGGCGCTCGTGCTGCACCGCGCCGGCGGCTACCTCGCCTGCCATCACTGCGGTCACCGCGAGCTCGTCCCGGAACGCTGCTGCGACTGCTCCTCGGCGGCTGTCGCGCGTCACGGCGCCGGCACCGAGCGCCTGCAGCACGACCTCACCCACGTCTTCGACGATGGTCACTTTCCCGTGTTTCGCCTTGATGCCGACATGGTGGGGGAGGACCGAGGCGTCGGTGAGATCCTGCGCAGCTTCGAGGCGGCCGACCGCGGCGTCCTGATCGGCACGCAGATGGTCGCCAAGGGCCACGACTTTCCCGACGTCAGCCTCGGCGTCGTCCTCGACGCCGACGCCACGCTGCGCTTTCCGGACTTCCGCGCCGAGGAGCGCACCTTCGCGCTGATCGCGCAGCTCGCCGGCCGCGCCGGGCGCGGCGGTCAGGGACGCGTGCTCGTGCAGACGATCGCCCCTGAGGCGCGCGCCATCGTCCACGCCGCGCGCCACGACAGCGACGGCTTCATCGCCGGCGAGCTCGACCGTCGGCGCGCGCTCGGCTACCCGCCTTTCTCTCATCTGATCAGGATTGTCTGCTCGGCCGAGGTCGCCCAGGATGCGCGCGCCGCAGCGAGTGCGCTGCGTGAATCTCTCGCCGCCGAGCGTGTCACTGTGCTCGGGCCCGCGGCGTTGTTTCGCTTGCGAGGGCGCGAGCGCTCGATGCTGATGGTGAAGGCTGCTGAACGACGGCCGGCCGTGAAGGCAGTCGGCGACGCGGTCGCACAAGTTGCTGGAGCACGACTCCACAACGGTGTCAGCTTCAGCGTGGACGTAGATCCGCAGTAGGCAGGTTTGACGTCCCGCGAGTCGCGACGGTGGTCCGGCGTCAAAGTAATTGTTGCCAGAGCATTCAGATATCTGGTACCGTGCCGCAACGCAGGCGCCGAGCACGGGGAGAGGGAATGGACATAGATATGGAGGGGTCGGCGGTTCGTGGGCCTGTCCGCAGTCATCGCTGGTACTGGCTGCGGGCTCTGTGTCTGCTGACGACGACCGGTCTTTGTCTGATGCTGGCATCGGCGGCGATTGCAAGTACATCGTTCACCTGGACCGGTGAATCGACCTCACTAAATTGGTCCGCTCCGACGAATTGGGAAGGCGATCAGGCGCCGGCGGCTTCGACACATATCAACACGCTGGACCTGCCCGGCTTGACGAGCGCAGCGTGTACGCCTGAACCGGCACCTGACTCCTGCTACCTCAGCACGAACGATGTAACTGGGCTGTCCGCCGATTCGATGGAAATCGACGACGGCGATTCCTATTTCCTCGACGGCGAAACGCTTACGCTGGAAGGAGGCGGGCTCACGGCTGCGCCCGCGGCCGGCTCCGGCGGGTCTGCCGGAGACTTGATCTTGATGCCACTTCAGCTCAGCGCAGCTCAAAGATGGACCATCAGCAACCGTAGTGGCAGCGCGATCGACACGAACGGTGTTCTCCTAGGCGAAGAAGTGAATGGCCCCGACAGCCTGACAGTTGAACTGAAGAGCGGGCCGGAACTGGTCCTCGCGAACGAAACCGAGGTTGGACCCCTGACGATCGAAGGCCCCAACCTCACCGGAGAGCGCATCGACAACGGCTCCGTGTTCCTCGAGGACGACGCCCTGAACTCCTCGGATCGACAGCCCGTAAATCTCGATCACGTCTTCTTCGCAGGTACCGGAACCGTCGGTGCGCTGAGGACCAACGCGGCGACGCTCGATGTTGGAAGCGATACCGAGCCTGCGGAAGGTCTCGAAGCGTCGAGCGTGAAACTTGACGCCGAAAGCGGCACCTTGTTCGAAATCATGGGGGACGGTACGACCCCCGAGATCGACTATTCGCAGCTTTCCTCCAAAGGTCCCATCGAATTGGCGGGTTCGCTCGTGGTAGTAGTCGGCAAACCCTCGGAAAAGGCAGCCTGCCCAACGCTTCTCCGCGGCGCTACCTATACGCTCGTGTCCACCACCGATAGCCTGTCGGGCGTCTTTGCCAACGCGCCTGAAGGCGGCCCGGAAATACCGATCGACTTTGCCAAAAGCTGCGCGCAGCTGTCGCAGACGATGCGAATCGGCTACAAACGGAGCGGCGGCAGCGAGACAGTGACCGGGACGGTGGAAGCTGCCAAGCAGCGCCAAGAAGAAGAAGGCCGGGAACAGGCGGACATCCAGCGGCTCACCGAAGAATTTGACAGGAAAGTTACTGCGGAAGCGGCCGCCAAGCGAGCTGAAGAAGAAGTCGCAGCCGGCGTGGCGGCCAAAAAACATCAGGAAGAAGGACTGGGCAAGCAGGGAGTGCTCGCCGCGAAAGAAGCCTCGCCCGAGGCCGTAATGGCCGGCGTGTCGCTGGAGGCAAACCTGTCAGGTGCCGTGCGCATCACGATCAGATGCCCGGTCGGCGTCAGCAGCTGTGCGGGTACCGTCACGCTGCGCACGCTCGACGCTATACGCAGCGCCGCCAATGCTAAGCCTGCCCGTCTGACGCTCGCCACTGGGTCGTTCGCCGTTCCCGGCGGTGGCGTAAAGACATTCACGCTGCATCTATCGGCCAAGGCACGAGCACTACTGGCACGCTCACACGAGCTGCACGTGCGAGCGACGATCCTCGCGCACAACCTCACAGGAGGGACGCACACCGGCCAGAAGGTCCTGATCCTGCGCGCAGCTAACGCCAAGGCCGGCAAACACACCGGCTGAGCCGGCGTGCCGGCGCTCTGCAACGGGCCGCCCGCTACTGTATCCGCTCAACGTCGTCTGGTAGGTTCCCGACTCGGGACACCAGTCACACGGAGGTGAGGTGGTGGAGATCAAGCGGGCTGATCGGCCGGAGCACGCATCGCGAGGCCGTCAGAAGGGTGTGAGGACGGATCGTCGCTGTGCACGGCGTGCAGCGCCGCGTGTCTGCGCCTTTCTCGCGGTGCTTCTTGGCTCGCTGGTCGCGGCATCGGCCGCCTCGGCGACGTCGACGCGCGCACCTGAGCGCACTGGGTACGCGAAGATCGGTCGCGTCTGCCCGGCGCCGCAGCCCGGCGATGCGACGTGCTTGGCCCTCGCGCGCGTGCCGGTGCCCTCGGCCGACGCCGGCGAGCCTGGCGTGAGCTCCTACACGACGACCGCCGCCGCCGAACCGGCGCTCAGCTCAGGGCTCACCCCCAAAGCGCTCGCAACCGCCTACGGATACAGCCCTGAAGCGGGAGGCTCCGGACAGACGATCGCGCTGGTCGACGCCTACGACGATCCGAAGATCGAAAGCGACCTCGCCACCTTCGACGAACACTATGGGATCGCTGCGTGCACGAAAGCGAACGGCTGCTTCACCAAGGTGTCTCAGAGCGGAAGTGCCACGCAGCTGCCACGTCCAGACGAAACCGGCTGGTCCGTCGAGATCGCGCTCGACGTCGAGATGGCGCACTCGGTGTGCCCCAACTGCAAGATCTTGCTGGTCGAGGCCGAAAGCGAAGAATTCGAAGATCTTGCCGTCGCGGAGGACGAGGCAGTCAACTTGGGAGCCACCGAGGTCTCCAACTCCTATGGCGGACCCGAGAAGCTCGATGGGAACGGCCGAACGCGCGGCATACAAACACCCCGGCGTCGTGATCGCCGCCTCGACCGGAGACAACGGCTACGACGACTGGACGGCCTTTGTCAATGAAGGTGAACCTGTTGCCGCCGAACAGCCAGACGCGCCGGCGTCACTTCCCTCCGTGGTGTCGGTCGGAGGAACCACCCTGGAACTCAACGGATCAGGCAAGCGCAGCAGCGAGACAGTCTGGAACGGTAATAGTGCGCTCAACAAGAGCGAGTTCATCGAAGGCGCGACCGGCGGTGGTTGCAGCACGTTGTTCAGCGCGGAGCGCTGGCAAGAAACCACGCCCGGCTACGCTGCAACCGGTTGTGCCGGCAAACGCGTAGCCGCCGATGTCTCCGCCGACGCGAATCCGAACACCGGCTTCGAGATCTACGACAGCTACAACTGCGGCGTGGTCTGCAGGCGCAACGGGGAGGGGAAAGGCTGGCTGATGATCGGCGGGACCTCGCTCTCGACGCCACTGATCAGCTCGATGTACGCGCTCGCCGGCGGTAGCAACGACGTCGAATATCCGGCGCTCACACTGTACGGGCACCTCGGTGAAACATCGTCGCTGTTCGACGTCACCGAAGGCGGCAACGGCTACTGCGACGAGGGTGGATCGGCGTGCGGTGCCAACGCATTGAAGGGTGCCAGGGTGGATTGCGAAGGGACCACCGCGTGCAATGCCACGACCGGATTCGACGGGCCCTCGGGCGTCGGTACGCCGAACTCGCTCAACCTGTTCAAGCCGCTGCAGCCGATCGCGACGATCACGCCACCCGATTCGTTGGCACCGGCTGTCGCAGCGAGCTTCAGCGCCGACACCTCCAGCGACCCCTATCCGGGCGCAGTCCTTACCTACACATGGAACTGGGGTGACGGAACGGCTGTCGATAGCGGCCGCACACCGACGCATACCTACAGCGCGCCCGGCGAATACACGGTCACGCTGACGGTGAGCGACAGCTACGGCTTCAAAAGCGCGCCGGCTACGAGCACGGTGACTGTCACGGCGCACAGCCTCACAGAACAAGAAGAAGCGGCGACCAAGAAGGCCGAAGAAGAAGCCGCCGTGAAAGCCCAAGAAGAAGCGAGCCTGAAAGCCCAGGAAGAAACGAGGAACGAAGCAGCGCAAAGGAAAGCCGGAGAAGAAAGAAAGGGGCAGGAAGCGGCAGCAACCAAGAAGCACGAAGAAGAAATCGCGAAATCCTCAGTCGACGCCGGCACACAGGGGGTCAACGGCTTTCAGGTGAGCTTCGTGCCACCAGTTCCGGACGCTGAGCTGGCGGCCACCGTGCTGCAGGTGAGCGCGTCGGGCGCCATCACGCTCGACATCAGCTGTCCGGTGGCGGAGACGAGCTGCGCCGGGACGGTAACCCTGCGCACGCTCAGCGCCGTCATCGCCGGAGGCACAAACGCGCCCGGCAGGAAAGCTTCGATCCTGACGCTTACCGCCGGTACATTCACGGTCGCGGGCGGCAAGGTGCACGCGGTCACGCTGCACCTCTCGAGCCGCGCCCGCGCGCTGCTCAAACGCGCTCACAGCATCCACGTCCGGGCGACGCTGCTCGCGCACGATCCGGTGGGCGCGGTCCACACCACGCGCACGATCGTGACGCTGCGCGCTCACGGCGCCTCGCCCCAAAAGGGCTGATCACCGGCCCAGCCCGAGAGTGGCCTCTAGAGCGGGCGAGACAGGTGGATGAGGACCGCAGCCGCCCCGCGCCTCACCGCCGCTGCTCTTAGACTCAGGCTGATCATGAGCGCGGACGACCGCACAGCCGAGCAGGACGCATCGCTGGAGCTCCCGACGCCAAGCTCCGAGGAGGCCGACGTCGAGGTCGAGCGCGAGCAGGACGCGCCCGAGCCCGCCGAGCTCGATGAGGAGACGCGCGAGCGGCGCGACGCGGCGCTTCGCCACGTGCGCAAGTTCGGCGATCCCGTGCTGCGGGCGACGGCGTTGCCCGTCGAGCGCTTCGACCAGGAGCTGCAGGCAGAGGTCGAACGCATGGGCGAGCTGATGCACGACGCGCTCGGCGTCGGGCTCGCGGCGACGCAGCTCGGGGTGCTGCATCGTGTGCTCGTCTACAAAGCCTATGTCGATGATCCGCTCACGGCGCTCGTCAATCCGCAGCTCGAATGGCTGAGCGACGAGCTCGAGCTGGGCGACGAGGGGTGCTTGAGCCTTCCCGGCGTGCACGTCGAGGTCGAGCGCCACGCACGCCTGCGTGTACGTGCACGCAACGAGAGCGGTGACCAGATCGAGGTCGAGGCTGAGGGACTCGAGGCTCGGGTGATCCAGCACGAGATCGATCACCTCGACGGCGTCCTGATACTCGACCGCATCTCGCGCGAGGCGCGCAAGGAGGCGATGCGCGCGATGCGCGAGGCTCGCGACGAAGGACCGAGCGCGGCTCCGGCCGACGATCAGCCAGCCGACGCGGCCTAGCGCCGAGCGGCACGAGCACGACGCCATGGCCACGGTCTTCATCGGCACCTCCGAGTTCGCCGCCGCCGTGCTCGCACGGCTCGCGCGCAGCGACGCCCATCGCCCAGCGCTGGTCATCACTCGGCCCGATCGCCCCAGCGGTCGCGGCCGGCGCCTGACGGCACCGCCTGTCGCGACGCAGGCGCAGGCGCTCGGGCTGGCGCTCGCGCAGCCGCAGAACGTCAACGATGAGCGCTCGCGCGCGCTGATCGCGCAGGCGCTAGGCCCCCACGGCGGCGCCGGTGCTGGCCTCGAGAACGCGGTCGTGGTGTGCGCGTTCGGAGCGCTGATCAAGGAGCCACTGCTCTCAGAACACGAGGTGCTGAACGTGCACCCCTCGTTGTTGCCGCGCTGGCGTGGCGCCGCGCCGATCGAGCGCGCGATCATGGCCGGCGACGAGCGCACCGGCGTCTCGATCATGCGCCTCACCGCCGGACTTGACAGCGGTCCGGTCTGCCTCGAGGGCGTCGAGTCGATTCGCGCCGACGACACATTCGGCACGCTGGCGGCACGCCTGCAGGAGCTCGGCGGCGAGCTGCTCATGCGAGCACTCGACGAGGCGCCGCCGTTTGTCGAGCAGCCCGAGCACGGTGTGACCTATGCCGAGAAGCTCGGGCCCGCCGACCGCCTGCTGGAGCCGGGTCGGCCCGCTGCGGAGCTCGAGCGCGTCGTGCGGGCGCTACAACCGCACATCGGCGCCCGGGTAGCAGCTCGCCGACGGGGGCCTGCTCGGCGTGCAGCGCGCCGTGCTCCTCGACAGCGGCGAGGCGCAGCAGCCCCACGCGAGCAACGCCGGCGCCGCTCGAGACGGCGAGCGCGGCCCGCTTGCGAGCGGCGGGCGCTTGCTGCTCAACTGCGCACCCGGCGTGCTCGAGCTATTGGTCGTGCAGCCGCCCGGCGGGCGCGCGATGGACGCGTCGGCCTACCTACGCGGTCACGGGCTCGCCGGGCGGCTGTAGGCGGTGACATAGCGCGGCGGCTCGATGCCTGCTCGCAGCCGCTGGTCGGACGTGGGTGCCGCGGCGGTGTTCACGAGCGGGATCACGCCCGCCCATGCCGACAGCGCGTAGTCCTCCTCGTCGTCCACCGGGCCACCGCTACGGATCTTCGCCGAGCACTCGGCGATCGGCAGCGACAGCACTGCCGTTGCGCGCAGCTCGTTCGCGTTCGGCGCGCGTACATCGGCCCAGCGGCCCGGCACGATGTGTTCGACGACCGCCTGCAGCGCGGCGCACTTCTCGTCGAGATCCTCGAGCAGCGTCGCCTGCCCGATCAGCATCGCCGAGCGGTAGTTGGCCGAGTGGTGCATCGCCGAGCGCGCCAGCACCAGCCCGTCGATCAGCGTCACCGTCAGGCACGCCGGCGCGCCAGCCGCGAGCGCGCGCAGCGTACGGCTGGCAGTCGAGCCGTGGCAGTAGACGACGTCGCCACTGCGCGCGTGCAGCGTCGGGATCACGAACGGCTGGCCGTGCTCATCGACGATCCCCAGATGCGCGATCAGCGCCTCGTCCAGGATCGCGTCGATCACCTCTCGGTCATAGCTGCCGCGTTCCCGCTTACGGCGCAGCCGCACACGCTCGGATGGCGGTTGCGCTGTCTCGCTCTGACTCGGCTGTTGCGTTGACACGACGCTCTCCTCTCCATAACTATAAAAATCTGTAATAGTACAGATGAATGACTGCTCTGAAACAGTATCGGATCCGGGCAAGCAGCAAGGCCGAGCTCGTTCGCCGCATCGAGGCGGCCGTCGCAAGCGGCGCACTGACCCCCGGCCAGCGACTGCCGTCCGTCCGACGCCTCGCGGTCGAGACGGGACTCAGCCCGGTCACCGTCGGCGCCGCGCTCGCGGAAGCTCCGTCGGCGTGGCATCGTCGTCAGCGAGCCCCGCCGTGCGACGCGGATCGGCTCCGGCCCGCCGGTCGCCTCGCCACGCGCCCCGCTGCCCGTGCCGCCGGGCGCGCGCGATCTCTCACGCGGCAACCCCGACCCGGCGCTGCTGCCCGACCTCGCCACGGCGCTCGCGCACTGCGAGCTACCCGCGCACCTCTACGGCGAGCCGCAGGTGCTGCCCGAGCTGCTGGCGCTCGCGCGCCGGCAGCTCTGCGCCGACGGCGTGCCCGGCGGCGAGCTGTGCATCGCCGGCGGCGCGATGGACGCGATCGAGCGCGTCCTGGCAGCGCACCTGCGCCCCGGCGACCGCGTCGCGGTTGAGAACCCCGGCTACGCGGCCCTCTACGACGTGCTTCGCGCCCACGGCCTCGTGCTCGAGCCGGTCGCACTCGACCAGCGCGGGATGCTGCCCACCGAGCTCGGCCATGCCCTTGCGCGCGGCGCCGTCGCGACGGTGATCACGCCGCGCGGGCAGAATCCCACGGGTGCCGCGCTCGACGGCCAGCGCGCGCGGGAGCTGCGTGCGGTGCTCGTCGACTTTCCCGACGCGCTGCTGATCGAAGACGATCACCTCGGAGCAGTCGCCGACGCGCCCCTGCACACGCTGTTGAGCGACGCACAGCCGCCGCGACACTGGGCCGCCACGCGCTCGGTCGCCAAGGCGCTCGGCCCCGACCTGCGCCTGGCTGTGCTCGCCGGCGACCCCCACACGATCGCCCGCGTGAGCGGTCGCCAGCAGTGCGGACCAGGTTGGGTCAGCCACATTCTGCAGACGCTCGTGCTGCAGCTGTTGCGCGATCCGGATGTCGTCGCGCTCGTGGCGCGCGCGAGCGCGACCTACGCGGAGCGCCGCGAGCGACTGCTCGCATGTCTGGACGCCGAGGGTGTATCCGCATACGGCGCCTGCGGCCTGAACGCGTGGATACCAGTGCAGGACGAAGCGGGTACCGTCAGCGCGCTGATGCAGCGCGGCTGGGTGCTCGCACCGGGCGCTCCCTACCGGCTGGCGGGCGCTGCGCCAGGCGTCCGTGTGACCACGGCGACGCTCAGCGAGGACGAGGCGCCGCGACTGGCGCACGATCTCGCCGAGGTCCTCGCCCCGAGCCACTTCAGCCGCAGCGGATAACCGATCATGCCTACTGTGCCCAGCCCGACAGCCGCATCGGTGGCGCCCGCGCGCCACTGCGCCTACACGGTCCTGCGCAGGGTCTTCGAGCAGGGCGCCTACGCCGATCGCGCGCTCACCGCCGAGGCCGCGCGACTGGAGCCGCGCGACCGCGCGCTCGCGATGCGCCTGGCCTACGGCGCGGTGCAGCGCCGCGGCACACTCGACCACCTGATCGAGCAGCTCAGCGAGCGCCCCGTCGCCGCAATCGACCCGCCGCTGCTCGCCGCGCTGCGGCTCGGGCTGTATGAGCTGCTCTACACGCGCGGAGCACCCGACTACGCCGTGGTCGCCGACGCCGTCGAGCTCGCCAAGGCCCACGGCCGCGCCGGTCACGGCCTCGTCAACGCCGTCCTTCGCCGCGCCACCCGCGAGGGCGCCGACGCGTTGCTCGATGGGCTCGCGGACGACACGCCCGAGCGCGCCGCGATCAAGCACTCCCACCCCGAGTGGATCGCGCGGCTCTGGTGGCGGGCGCTCGGGCCCCAGCAGGCACGCGCGCTGATGGCGTCCGACAACGAGCCGCTGGAGGTAGCGCTACGCGCGAACACACTCGTCAGCGACGCCGCTGCGCTCGCCGGCGAGTTGCCCGTGCGCACGCATCTCGATCCCGGCATCCCGGAGGCGGTGGTCCTCGAGGAGCCGTTCGACGCGCACAGCTCCAGCGCGTGGGCGCGCGGCGCTTTTCACGCGCAGTCGCGCGCGGCGATGCGCGTCGCCCACGTGCTGGCCCCAACCGACGGCGAGCGCGTGCTGGACCTGTGCGCTGCCCCCGGCGGCAAGACGACCCACCTCGCCGCGCTGATGCACGACCGTGGCGAGGTGCTGGCCGTCGAGCGTGACAAGCGCCGCGCCGGCTCGCTCGCGCGGACCGCGCAGCGGCTGCACACGAGCAGCGTCCGCGTTGAGGTCGCCGACGCCGAGCACTGGACCGAGGCCGCTCGCGGCGCCGACGCGCGCGGGTTCGACCGCGTGCTCGTCGATCCTCCGTGCTCGGGGCTCGGAACGCTGCAGGCGCGCGCCGACCTACGCTGGCGGGTCACACCGGCCGCGATCGCCAAAATGGCGGCCACTCAGGCACGGATACTCGTCGCCGGCGCCGAGGCCCTCCGTCCGGGCGGCGTGCTTGTCTACTCTACTTGCACGATCTCTCCTATTGAGAATGAGCGCCTGATCGCTGCCTTTCTGGACTCCCACGCCAACTTCGCCCTCGAGGATGTCGTGTTGACGCTGCCACATCGCGACCACACTGCGGGCTTCTACATCGCCCGTATGCGCAGGAGCTGAGCATGGAGGGCAATCCCGAGACGCCTGCGAAGACCACGATCGATCTGGGGCCGCAGTGCCCCAACTGCGGCGAGCCGTGGCTGCGGCCCACCAACCTCCCCGGCCGCTATCGCTGCGTGTACTGCCTACACCGCTTCGAGCTCACCTCGGTGTGCCCCAACTGCGGCGAGCACTCGACGATTGTGAGGATGTCCTCGACCGCGATCCTCAAGTGCAATGCGTGCGGGGACTCGATGCTCCAGGCCGTATGAGCGAACGGGCACGCGAGCTGCTGCACGACGTTCGCGTGGCGCCGTCGATCTTGTCGGCCGACTTTGGGCGGCTGCGGGAACAGGTGATCGAGGTGCTTGCCGCGGGGGCGCGGCTGATCCACGTGGACGTCATGGACGGGCATTTCGTGCCGCCGATCACCGTCGGCCCGCTGGTCGTCGCGGCGCTGGCAGAGGCGGTGCACGACGCTGGAGCGATGCTCGAGACGCACCTGATGATCGAGCGCCCCGAGCGTCACGCCGACGAGTTCGTCAAGGCCGGCGCTGACTCGATCACCTTCCACGCGGAGGCGACACCGCACATCGCCTACACCGCCGGCCTGATCCGTGAAGCCGGTGCTGGCGTCGGCCTCGCGATCAACCCCGGCACCCCCGTCGGTGTGCTCGCCGAGGTGACCGAGGCGATCGACCTCGCGCTGTGCATGACCGTCAACCCGGGTTGGGGAGGACAGCCTTTCATCGCGCACTCGCTCGAGAAGCTCCCGCGGGTGCGCGCGCTGGTCGGCGACGACGTCGCGGTCGAGGTCGACGGCGGCATCGATCCGCGAACCGCGCCGTCGTGCCGTCAGGCCGGCGCCAACCTGTTCGTTGCCGGCTCGGCGATCTTCGCCACGGCCGACCCCGGCGCGGCCTACCGGGCGATCGCCGCGTCCGTCGACGCGCTCTGATCGCGCGCCGGCGCTGCCGTACCGCGGCGGTAGAGCACGGCCAGCATCGAGGCGAGCAGCGCCGTCGCGCCGGCGTAGCCGATCTCAGCCCGCAGCAGCTGTTCGCTGACGGGGGAGCTGAACATCCAGACGATGAACACGACTGCCGCGGAGGCCCAGCACACGGCGGCGGCGCGGGCGCGGTCGCGTGCCAGTGCCGCCTGGTTGAGGGCCCCCGAGGTCAGGTGCAGGCCCATGCCGACGCCGATCAGCGCCAGCCCGAAGCGGTTGTAGCTGAACGATTGCCCGAAGAACACGTGCTCCAATGCGAACGGGCCGAGCACCAGCAGGCCGAGCGCCACCGCCACGGCGAAAGCCGCGATCGCGAGGATCGTCACGCGGATCGCGCGCGCGAACGCCTCGTGGCCGGCGGTCGCCTCGAGGCCCGTCAGGTGCGGTAGCAGCGAGGTCTGGATCGCCTGAAACAGCTGCAGCGGAGCGCGCGCGATCAACAGCACGTTGAAGACGACGCCCGCTAGCACGGCGCTGCGTGCGGTCGCGTCGACGGTCAGCACGGCGCCGTTGAGCAGCGTCTGCTCAGCGAGCATGATGCTCGAGACCAGGACCGCGAAGCCGCCGCCACGGCGCAGCGACAGGTCGCCATGCGCCGCCGTCTCCTGCACTCCCTCCGTCCCCGGCCCCGCCAGCGCGGCGGCTGCCTCGTCGACGGTGATCAGTGTCCCGCCGGCCGGCGCCGTCTCTTCAGCCAGTGCCTCGTCGAGACCCGCGCTCAGCGCGCCGTCAGCCGCGACTCGACCACTGCGGCTTCGCGCGAACGCCACGGGCACTACCACCAGCGAGACGAACGGAGCGGCGGCGATGCCGAGCGCGACGGCCGTCTGCCCGCTCGCGATCCCCAGCGCCACAGCGATCGCAAAGCAGATGCGCGACGTGGACTCCATCAGCACGAGCGCACCGAACAGGCCGAAGCGCTGGTGTCCGGCCAGCCAACCGCGCGCGAAGTAGCTCGCCGCATAAGCCAGCGTGCCGACGACGAGCACGTAGTAGAGCGCGCTCTCGCCTTCGAACACGTCGTTCACCAGCTCGCTGTGCAGCGCCAGCGCGACCACCAGGAAGATCAGCGCGAAGCTCGCCTGGATCAGCATCGGCACGCCGAGCCCGTGCGCGGCGCTGCCGCGAGCGCGGCGTTCGGCGATCGTGCGCGAGAGCAGCTGTTCGATCGGCCGATAGATCACCGAGATGATCACGAACATCACCGACCACAGAACGTCGAGCCGCTTCGCCGATTCTTCGCCCAGCACGTGGCTGGCGATCGAGAAGTACGCGAACGTCAGCAGGCCGGTCGAGGCGATCCCGATCGACAGGATCCGCGCCCCCGAGCCGTAGCCCGAAAGACGCTGGCCGGCGCGCCTGCGTGCGTCCTTGTCCAGCTCGCCCGGCGTCCCTCTGGAGGGGGTCTCAGAGTCGGACAAGCAACATCGTCCAGGGGAACGGCGAGCGCACCTCGACGACCTCGCCGTGACGCGAAAGGAGCTCGACGAACGCGCGCCTGGACCAGTGGTTGAGATGGCCGGGCGTGTTGCCGAGCGCCGACCAGTACGCGCCGCGCGCCATGTTGAGCATCCGCCAAAGCGGCTCGCGCGGAACCGACACCAGCAGATGGCGCTGGGCACAGCGGGCCATCTCTGCAACCGTGTGCGCCGGGTCGGGCACGTGCTCGAGCACCTCGATCGCGCTCGCGAAGTCGAACTCGCCGGTCGCGAACGGCAGATTGGCAGCGTGCATCACGCGGTATTCGAGGTTCGGCGCCTGGCGCTCGGCCCAGCCCGCCTGGATCGAGTCCTCCTCGAGGTCGATTCCGACGACGCGCGGCGCATCGCCGGAGCTGCCCTCGCCGAGCCGCTGCGCCCAGCGATGGACCAGCACGCCCTCGCCGCAGCCCACGTCCAGCACCGATGCCGGAGCCGCCGCCTCGAACAGCTCCTCGAGGTCGCGCTCGAAGCGCGCCATCAGGCGACGCACAAACGGATTGCTCGAGCCGTACTTGTCGTAGGTGTTGCCGGTGACGATGCCCTCGTCGGAGACCGTCACGCCGCTCACAGCCGCACCGCCTCGCCCGGGCGCCCGTGCTCGCCCGCCGGTGAGTCCTCGCCGGCGGGCGACTCGCCGCCCGCGACGCGATCTGTGAGCCGGCTGGCCGGCGCCTCCGAGCCCGCCCGCAGTGGACCCCGGCGATCGCCGGCTTCGTAATGTGAGGGCTCGACCCCCAACTGCAGCTCGATCCGTCGCACGCGCTCGAAGGTCCGCTGCGTCATCACGCGCTGCGCCGCCAGCAGGTCACCGATCACGCCGAGCGCCCACAGCACCACCGCCGCGATGAACAGCACCGCGCCGAGGATCAGCGACTGCACGTGGCCCTTGCCGTTGCCGTCTGCGTACGCGACGACGAAGCGGATCCAAACCGCGACCGCGGCGATCCCGATCACCAGCGCGAGGCTCCAGAACACCCGCAGCGGCTCGTACTGGGCGTAGATCCTGAAGATCGAGACCGCGTTGCGCCGGACATAGGCGCCCATCGACGGGAACAGGCGCGACTCGCGCGTCTTCGGGTTCGTGCGCACCGGAACGTGGTCGACCGCGACGAGCAGCTTGCCGGCCTGGATGATCGTCTCGAGCGTGTAGGTGAACTTGGAGACGACCATCATCTGGATCGCCGCCTCGCGGTTGTACGCGCGGAAGCCCGACGTCGTGTCCGGCACCGACGTCGAGGATGCCTGGCGCACGACCCACGAGCCGAGCCGCTGCAGGCTCTTCTTCAGCGGCGAGAAATGCGCGATCTCGCCGACCTCGCGGTCACCGACGACCATGTCGGCGCGGCCTTCGAGGATCGGGCGCACCAGCTTGACGACATCGGCGCCGCAGTACTGGTTGTCCGCGTCGGTGTTGACGATCACATCGGCGCCGAGCTTCAGCGCCGTGTCGATGCCCGCCTGGAAGCCGGCAGCCAGGCCCTTGTTGTTGGTGAGCCGCACCAGATGGTCGACACCGTGGACACGCGCCACCTCGACCGTCGCGTCGGTCGAGCCGTCATCGATCACGAGCCACTCGACGCTGTCGAAGCCGTCGATTGCCCGCGGCAGGTCCGCGAGCGTCTGCGGCAGCTGCTCCGCCTCGTTGAAGCATGGGATCTGAATGATGAGCTTCATGGCGTTCGGATTGCCTAGACTTGGCTTCCGCCAGTATCCCAAAGCGCACGGCACGGTCTTGGCGCCAAGCATCGAACGAACCCATCGGCAGCGGTGATCAAGCTGCCGCCCGGCGGGCACCTATGAACCAAGGCTAGATGGAAAGCGCGATGCTCACCCGGCCCAGCCCGGTCTCGATCCGCCTGGCGAGGCTGCGTGCGCTCGGGTCTGGAGGATGGGCGCGGATCGGGTTTGTCGTGATGTGCGTCGGCGCGCTGATCGGCTACTTCGCGTTCCCGACCTACCCCACCTACGACTCCTTCTACGCGCTGCTGTGGGGGCGGGACCTGCTGCACCTGCACCTGCCGGACTTCCGCGTGTATCGCGGCCCGACCGAGCACCCGCTGGCGATCGCGTTCGGGATGCTGTGCTCGATCTTCGGGCAGGCCGGCGCGCGCCTGATGGTGCTGGGCTCGATCGCCTCGTTCGTCGCCGCGGTCAGCGGCATGTACCGGCTCGGACGCCTTTGCTTTGGACCGGTCACCGGGCTCGTGGCGGCGCTGCTGCTGCTGAGCCGCTTCTTCATCGAGAACCTCGCCGCCCAGGGCTATCTCGACATCTCCTACGTCGCGCTGATCGTGTGGGCGGTCGTGCTCGAGGTCGAACGCCCGCGGCGTGGGCTCCCGGTCTTCCTGGCGCTCGCCGCAGCGGGCCTGCTGCGCCCCGACGCATGGGTGCTGAGCGGCGCCTACTGGCTGTGGTGCTGCTGGCCGACCCGCAGCGATCGCGGCGCGTGGACGACGCGCATAACGCTCGCCCGGAGCCTTCGCTACCTCGCGCTCGCCGCGATCGCCCCACTGGTGTGGATCGTGCTCGACGCGATCGTCACCGGCAACCCCCTGTACTCGCTCACGGCCACCGCCAAGGCGGCCTCGGAACTCGAACGCACACAGGGCTTCACAAGCGTCGTCGGCTCCCTGTGGAGCTATGGCGTTCGGATCGACAAGCTGCCCGTGCTGCTCGGTGGCCTCGTGGGCATACCACTGGCGGTGTGGATGGCGCCGCGACGCGTGCTGATGCCGCTCGCGGCGCTCGTGCTGCTCGTCGGCGTGTACCTCGCCGAGGGCGCCGTCGGTGCATCGGTCGTGGATCGCTATCTCGTGGGCGCCGCGACGATGCTGTTGCTGTTCTGCGCCGTGACAGTCGGCGGCTGGGCGATGCTCGAACGCGGCTCACGCCTGCGCCAGATCTGGATCCTCGCCGCAGCGGTGCTCGTCGTCTACGGGGGCCTCTCGGCGGCGAACACGCTGAGCCTGACGGGCCTGCGCACCACGCTCGCCGAGCACGAGGACTTCCACGAGGGTCTTGCAAGCGCACTCAACAGCCCGGCGGTGCGGGCCCAGCTGCGGCGCTGCCCGACGGTGTCGCTGCCCGACAACAAGCTGATCCCGGACGCGCGATGGATCCTCGACACGGTCGGCCAGCAGGACATCGTCGCGCGCAGCCAGGCGCGTGCCGAGGCGATTGCCGGCAAACCGCAGCTCGCGAATCGCCTCGCCGCCCGCAGCGTCGCGGTCTACCCGCTCGGCAGCGCGATCTTCGTCGACGCGATCGCCGACCCTGGCGACAGCCCGGAGGATCAACTGCCACCGAAGGGCTTCAAGCCGATCTACGCCAGCCGTTTCTTCGCGGTGTATGGCAACTGCTGAGGAGCCACAGCTCGGCCAGGGCGAGGCCGCGCGAGCGGGCGTCGTGCCGGCCGGGCAGGCGGACTCCGAGGGCACTCGGCGCTGGGTGTGGACGGGGCTCGCGATCGTGTTGCTCGCCGGACTCGGGCTGCGCCTGTGGGGCGTGCGCCAAGGGCTGCCCTACGCGTACAACAGCGACGAGGCCGACCACTTCCTGCCGCACGCCGTCGAAATGTTCGAACGGGGGACGCTCAACCCCGGCTACTTCGCCAATCCGCCGGCGTTCACGTACGTGCTGCACGGACTGCTCACGATCGCCTACGGCGGCGCCGGCGCCGCCATCCATGCCTACGAGCACGATCCGCAGGGCGTGTTCACGCTCGCGCGTGTCGCCGCCGCGGTGCTCGGAACGCTGTCGCTGTGGCTGCTGTACGCGACCGGCGCGCGGCTGTTCAACCGCGGCATCGGCCTGCTCGCGGCCGCGATCGAGGCGGTCGCGTTCCTGCCTGTGTTCTACGCGCATCTCGCGCTCAACGACGTGCCCACGCTCGCGCCGGTCACGCTCTCGCTGCTCGGCAGCGCCGGTGTCCTGCGCAAAGGACGCGCCCGCGACTACCTGCTCGCGGGTATCGGTCTTGGTCTCGCGAGCGCGACCAAGTACACGGGCGGCATCGTGATCGTGCCGCTCGTCGCCGCTGTCGTGGCGCGCCTGCTGGCGGACGGTCCGGGGGCGGGCCGGCGGGCGCTGCGCGGGGTCGCACTCGCCGGCTTTGCCGCGCTCGCCGCGTTCCTGACTGCCAACCCGTATGCGCTGCTCGACTACAGCGCCTTCCACCGCGAACTCGTCCACCAGTCGACGCTCTCCGGCGAATCACAGGGCAAGCTCGGGGCGCCTCGCAACGGCGGCATCGTCTACTACCTGTGGTCGCTGACGTGGGGCCTCGGCTGGGTGCCGGCGCTGGCTGCGCTCGGCGGCGCGATCACGGTGTGGCGCTCCGAGCGCGCCCTGTGGTGGCTGCTGGTGCCCGCGGTGGTGGCGTTTCTCGCATTCATGGGGCTCCAGGGGCGCTACTTCGGACGCTGGCTGCTGCCGATCTTCCCGATCCTGTGCATGCTCGCGGCGAGCTTCACGGTGCAGATGGCACGCGCCGCGATCAAGCTTGCGCGACGGCGGGCGAGGGACGGTGAGCAGGGCGAGGAGCGCACCACACGCGGGCGAGGCACCGTGCTCGGGGTCGCGATCACGGCGCTGCTGGTGGCGGCGGTGCTCGCCCAGGGGCTCATCTACAGCGTGCACTCGGGCCTCGTGCTCTCGCGGGCCGACACGCGCACGCTGACGCGCAACTGGATGCTCGCGCACATCCCCGCGGGGACGCGTGTCGTCGTCGAGCCGGTCTCACCGGACGGTTGGGGGGAGCACTGGTCGAAGTACCCGGGGCTGTTTGACAGGCTCGCTCCACGGCGCACCCGCGACGGCAGACTCGAACCGCGCTTCACGCACAAAGTCAGCCTCGAGGACTACGAGCGGACGCTGCGCCCTGCGCTGATCGACTACTACGAGCAGGAAGGCTACTGCTGGGTGGTCACCGGCTCGACCGAGTCCGGCCGCGCGTTTGCCAACCCGAGCGCGGTGCCGCAGGCGATCGCCTACTACAAGGCCCTCTCCGAACGCGGCGAAGTCGTATACCGCGCCTCGCCGTACGCGCACGGCCAAGCGAATGCGCCCGGCGCGCGCGAAGCGGTTCCCTTCAACTTCGACTGGAGCTTCGACTACTACCCCCTCGCCTACAGTCGCCCCGGGCCGCAGATGACCGTCTATCGGCTACATGGCGGACGTTGCGCCACCGCGTAGGGAACGCAGCCGGCCAGGGTTATCCTGGGTCCAGATGATGAGCTGTACCGATACCGACAAGCTGCACTTGGCGCGCGCGATCGAGCTCGCACGCAACGGTCTCGGCACGGTCAAGCCTAACCCGGTCGTCGGTGCCGTGGTGGCACGCAACGGCGAGGTGCTGGGGGAGGGTTGGCACGAACAGTACGGCGGCGCGCACGCCGAGGTCAACGCGATCGAGGCGTGCGGCATGGCCGACCTCAGCGATGCCACGCTCTACGTGTCGCTCGAGCCGTGCTGCCACGAGGGCAAGACGCCGCCCTGCACCGAGGCGATCCTGCAGGCCGGCATCGGCC
This sequence comes from uncultured Solirubrobacteraceae bacterium, assembly GCA_963838405.1. GTDB lineage: Bacteria > Actinomycetota > Thermoleophilia > Solirubrobacterales > Solirubrobacteraceae > Palsa-744. The sequence goes on from CAWIRA010000005.1 coordinate 263,467, forward strand.
GCGTCGTGATCGCGTCGGACGACCCGACCGAGAAGGCCTCCGGTCGCGGATTGGGAACGCTGCGCGACGAGGGCGTCGAGATCGTGCTCGCCGACGGCGAGCTCGCGGCGAGCGCGCGACTGCTCAACCAGGCGTTCCGCAAGCACGCGCGCGTCGGGCGCCCATGGGTGCTGTTCAAGTCTGCGATGACGCTCGACGGCAAGGTCGCGACCCGCAGCGGCGACTCCCAATGGATCAGCGGCGAGGACAGCCGCGGCCTCGCGCACCAATGGCGTGCGGCGGTCGACGCGGTCGTCGTCGGCATCGGCACCGCGCTGGCGGACGACCCGCGGCTCACCGCCCGGCCCGACGGCCTTCCGGCGGAGCCCGGCGCGCAGCCGCGGCGCGTCGTGTTCGACTCGCTCGCACGGCTGCCGACGAGCTCGCAGCTGGTGGCCGCCGCCGCCGAGATCCCACTGACGATCGTCGCCTCGCGCGCTGCTGCGCGCGCCGACACCGACGCGCTTGAAGCCGCGGGCGTGCAAGTGCTCGTCGCGACCGGCGAGAACGAGCCCGCGCGCGTGCGCTCGGCGCTCGATCAGCTCGGCGCGCTCGGCGTCGCCTCGGTGTTGCTCGAGGGCGGCCCGCACCTCGCCGGGGCCTTCCTCGACGCCGGCGAGATCGACGAACTACGCCTGTTCCTGGCGCCGCTGCTGCTCGGCGGCAGCGCCGCGCGCGACCCACTCGAGGGCGAAGGCGTCGAGCGCATCTCCGAGGCGCTGCGCGCGCTCAGCTTCGACTGCCAGTCCGTCGGCGAGGATCTGCTCATCTCCGCACGCCTGCGCGAGTGGTGAGGCTCGTGGTCGCACGCGCGACACGCGGCCACTCGACACGAGCCGGAGGCTGACGCGATGTTCACGGGCTTGATCGCCGATCGCGGCAGCGTCGCCGGGCTCGAGCAGGATCACGACGGCGCGACGCTGACGATCCGTACCCGGCTTGCGGACAGTCTGCGCGAGGGCGACTCGATCGCGGTCAACGGCGTCTGTCTGACCGCCACCGAGGTCAGCGACGAGAGCTTCCAGGCGCAGGCGATGATCGAGACGCTCAGGCGCTCCTCGCTGCGCACGCTCCAGCCGGGTTCCTCCGTGAACCTCGAGCTCGCGCTACGCGCCGGCGACCGCCTCGGCGGACACATCGTCCAAGGTCACGTCGACGGTACCGGCAGCGTCCGTGCGGTTCGCGAGGAGGGCTTCGCGCGGATACTGGAGATCGAGCCCGAGCCCCAACTCACCCGTTACCTCGTCGAGAAGGGCTCGGTCGCGGTCGACGGCGTCAGCCTGACCGTCAGCGCACTCGATGACTCCGGCTTCTCCGTGTCGCTGATTCCGGAGACGCTCGAGCGCACGAGCCTCGGCGAAATCCGCGAAGGCGGACTCGTCAACATCGAGGTTGACATACTGGCCAAGCACGTCGAGCGCCTGATGGGCGCTATCACTAGGTGAGCATGAGTACACGCGCAACAACCCCGTTCGCCACGATCGAGCAGGCAATCGAGGAGATCCGCGAGGGCAGGATGGTCGTCGTCTGCGACGACGAGGACCGCGAGAACGAGGGTGACCTGACGCTCGCGGCGCAGTTCGCCACGCCCGAGGCGATCAACTTCATGGCCAAGGAGGGGCGCGGGCTGATCTGCCTGTCGCTGACCGCCGAGCGCTGCGACGAGCTCGGGCTCGACCTGATGGCCGCCAAGAACGAGTCGCCGTTCGAAACCCCCTTCACCGTTTCGGTCGAGGCGCGCGAAGGCGTCACCACCGGCATCTCCGCGCACGACCGCGCGCACACGATCCAGGTGGCGATCGACCCCGAGAGCCGGCCGCGCGACCTCGTGCAGCCGGGGCACGTGTTCCCGCTCAAGAGCCGCGCCGGCGGCGTGCTCGAGCGCGCCGGACAGACCGAGGCGGCGGTCGACCTGGCGCGGCTCGCCGGCCTCAACCCCGCCGGCGTGATCTGCGAGGTGATGAACGACGACGGCACGATGGCGCGGGTGCCCGACCTCGTCGAGTACTGCGCCCGTCACGGGCTCAGCATGATCACCGTGGCGGACCTGATCGCATACCGCCGCCGCCACGACAAGCTCGTCGAACGCGTCGTCTCGACACGGCTGCCCACGGCCTTCGGCGACTTCGAGGCGGTCGGATACCGCTCGCTGATCGACGACAAGCACCACGTCGCACTCGTCAAGGGCGATGTCGCCGGGAAGTCCGACGTGCTCGTGCGCGTGCACTCGGAGTGCCTCACCGGCGACGTCTTTCACTCGCTGCGCTGCGACTGCGGCGAGCAGCTCGAATCGGCGCTGTCGATGATCGAGCGTGAGGGCCAGGGAGTGCTCCTGTACCTCTCCCAGGAGGGGCGCGGAATCGGGCTGCTGAACAAGCTGCGCGCGTACCGGCTGCAGGAGGACGGCCTCGACACGATCGAAGCCAACGAGCGTCTCGGGCTGCCGGCCGATCTGCGCGACTACGGCATCGGCGCCCAGATCCTCGTCGACCTCGGGCTCAGCTCGATCCGCATCCTGACCAACAACCCGAAGAAGATCAGAGGACTCGAGGGCTACGGGCTGTCGGTGAGCGCCCAGATCCCGATCGAGCACGCGCCCAACGAGCACAACGCCGCCTACCTGCGCACCAAGGCCGAGCGGATGGGCCACACGCTGCACCACCAGGGTTTGAACGTCGACGAGGACCTGCTGCGCGAGGAGCACCGGGAAACGTGAGCTTTGCGGTCGCGCTGGCGTGCTTCTACGAGGAGCTCGCCGACAAACTCCTCGCCGGCGCGCGTGCCGCGTTCGCCGAGCACGGCCACCACGAGATCGAGGTGTTCGCAGTTCCCGGCGCCTTTGAGCTGCCGCTCGCCGCCAGCTACGCGGCCACGAGCGGGCGCTTCGCCGGGGTCGCGTGCCTCGGCGCGGTGATCCGCGGCGAGACCGACCACTACGACTACGTCTGCGCCGAGGTCGCGCGCGGGGTCATGCGCGTACAGCTCGACACCGGCGTACCCTGCACCTTCGGAGTGCTCACCTGCGCGACGATGGAGCAGGCGCTTGCGCGCGCTGGCGGCGATAAGCGCGACCAGGGCCGTCACGCCGCCGAGGCCGCCATCAGGCTCGCGGCACTGCGCGAGCAGCTCGCCGATGCCGACACAGCCGCCGCCGTGTCGCCAGGCGCGGCCCGCTAGACTGCCGCCGATGGCAAAGGTGTGTCACAGCTGCGGCAAGGGCCCTGCCTTCGGTCAGAGTCGCAGCCACTCGATGGTCGCCACCAAGCGGCGTTTCGATCCCAACCTGCAGAAGGTCCGGATCATGGTCGGCAAGGCGCCCAAGCGCGTCTACGTCTGCACGCGCTGTCTGAAAGCCGGCAAGGTAACCAAGGCCCTGTAGCACCGCTGAGCGGCGCCATCCGGCGTCCTCGGTCGCTTGCGTGCGAAGCACGCGGCGCGGGGTGGGCGGGCTTTTGATGCTTGGCTGGCTTGCTCAGCGGCACTACAGGGAAGCTGTAAGACGGCGTCCTCGGTCGCTTGTGTGCGGGGCATACGGCGCGGGGTGGGTGGGCTTTTGATGGTTGCCTGACTTCCCCAGCCCACCTACAGAGAAACTGTTTTTGCGGCGCGTGCACAGCTCGTCTCAAGACGACTTGCCCGGGGAAGGTGATAGACCTGTCGCCGTGACGGACACCAATTTGGTCCGCTTCCGCGCGGCGGTGGCGGGCGCTCTCGCCCATTTGGAATCGCGCCGCCAGGAGGTCAACGACCTCAATGTGTTCCCCGTCGCGGATGGAGACACGGGTGACAACATGGCGCTCACCTTGCGCGCCGTGTTGACGGAGCTCGACCGCCTGCAGGGTAGCGACGGAGCGCGCACGATCGACGAGATCGGTCGCGAGGAGATCGTTCAGTCGGTCGCGCGCGCGGCGCTGCTCGGAGCGCGTGGCAACTCCGGCGTGATCCTTTCGCAGTTGATCCGCGGCGCCGCCGAGGAGCTGGTCTCGAGGCCCGGGCAGCTGATCGACGCGACGCTGATCGGCGCGGCCCTCGCCAACGCAGCCGACCGCGCGTACTCCTCCGTTCGCGACCCCGCCGAGGGCACGATCCTGACCGTCGCGCGCGAGATGGCGCACAAGATCGTCGCTGACCTCGCCCACGGACCGGAGACCGCCCGCTTCGGGCCCGCGACAGAGCCGGGCGATCAGGACAAGGTGATCGCGGCCGCGCTCGAACGCGCCGTGCAGGCTGGCGAGGAGTCCGTCAAGCGCAGCCCCGAGCTGCTCGCGGCACTGCGCGAGGCTGGTGTCGTCGACGCCGGCGGCTACGGCCTCACGATCATCTTCGCCGGCGTCGTCGCGGCACTGCGTGGCGAGGAGCCACCGCCGCTCGACCACTACGCGCCGGCACGCATCACGCACCCCGAGCACACCTCGGGGACCTACCGCTTCTGCACGAATTTCGCCGTCATCGGCAGCGGTCTGAACGCCGCGAGCTTCATCGCCCCGCTCGAAGAGCTCGGCGACTCGGTGCTGGTCGTCGGGGACCCGAGCACGCTGAAGGTGCACCTGCACACAGATCGGCCCGAGCACGCCACCGCGGTGTTCGCGGACGCAGGCGAGGTGTCACATCTGGATGTGGCCGACATGCGCGCGCAGGTCGCCGAACGCGACGGGCGTCTCGGTGCCTATGGCTCTGACGCTTTGGGCAGCGGCAGCGACGCCCAGCCCGGTACGACGGTGCGCTGCGCCGCGGTTGCCGTCGTCAGCGGTGAGGGGCTGCGTCAGCTGTTCCAGGAGCTCGGTGTGCACACGATCGACGGTGGCCCAACACTCAACCCGTCGACATACGACCTGCTCGCCGGCATCCACAACGTCCCGACTGAGGAGGTCGTGCTGCTCACCAACAGCGCGAACGTGATCATGGCAGCCGAGCACGCTGCCCAGCTGTCGGACAAGCAGGTGCACGTCGCCGCGACCACCAGCCAGCAAGCGGGGCTCGCCGCGGCCGTAGCGCTCGCTCCCGAGCGCTCTGTCGAGGAGAACGCGCAGGCGCTGACGGAGGCGCTCGCGCGGGTGCGCACCGGCGCCGTGGCGCCCGCGGCGCGCGACGACAGCCAGGGGCGCTTCAAACGCGGCGACGCCGTCGGCTTCGTCGAGGAGCAGGTGCTGGCATGGGGCGATCCGCGCGCGACGCTGCAAGCAGTGCTGCACACGCTCGCCACCGCCGTCAACGGCGACGGGCCGCCGGAACTGATCAGCGTGCTCGACGGCGAGGGCGCTCCGCTCGGCCTCGAGGAGGTCGCGGCGATGGCCAACGGCGGCGTCGAGCTCGAGCTGCGCCACGGGGGCCAGCCGGCGTACTGGTGGCTGCTGGCCGCCGAGTGAGCGAGCCGACGACGCGCTGTATCGCAATGGTTATACAGCGGCCGGGGGCGGCAGATGCCCGATATGACCGCCGTCGCGATCATCATTGACGTCTGATGCCCGCGATCACGCCTGAGACACGCGACGCGTCCGCAGGCGAGGCGAGGAGCCGCGAGCGCAGCGGCGGCGCGGCGCGCGCCACGCGCTTTGCCTCGAGCGATCAGCTCAGCCACGCCGAGCTGATCGGCGCGCCGGTGCGCTGGCCGCGCCCGTCGCGGCTGGACGCACCGCTCGCGCCCGCAGCCAAGAAGATGGCCGCAGGACTGCTCGCGCTTGGGCTCGGAAGCGTCGGCGAGCTGCTCGAGCATCTGCCGAGCGACAGTCGTGAGGCGCGCACGATCGCGGCCCTGCGCGCGGGCGAGCCGGCGACCGTGTCGGTCGAGGTCCGCACGATCAGCGCACGTCCGGTACGCCGTCGTGGCATGCGTCCGCTGGTGGAGGCCTCGGTGTGCGACGCCTCCGGCAGGATGCGGGCGACGTTCTTCAACCAGCCGTGGCTGGTCGAGCGCTATCCACCGGGTACGCGGCTGCTGCTGCATGGCAAGGCGGACGGCCGCGGCGGCTTCAGCGTCTCCCATCACGCGCTCGGCGCAGACGCTGCTGCCGGGCGTCTCGCGGGCCCGGCCGCAAGCGATGCGGTCGCGCACTACCCGGCGGCGGAGGGCATCACCTCGACGCAGCTACTGACGCTCGTACACGGCGCGCGCGACGCCCTCGGCGACATACCCGAGGCGCTCTCCGCGGCGACGCGCGTGCGCGAGGGCATGCCAGATCGTGCGAGCGCGCTGGCGGCGATGCACTTCCCGCGCCTTGCAGGCGACCTCGAGACGGGGCGCCGCCGGCTGGCCTTCGAGGAGCTGTTGCTCACGCAGCTCGCGTTTCTGCGCCGCCGTGCGGCGCGCATGGCACGCACCGGTGCGTCGGTGCTCGCCGAGCCAGGCGCGCTCGGCGACCGCTGGTTGGAGACCGGGTTGCCATTCGCTTTGACCGGCGATCAGCGGCGCGCGGCCGAGGCGATCGCGCACGACCTGCGTCAGCAGGCCCCAATGCAGCGGCTGCTGATGGGAGAGGTCGGCAGCGGCAAGACGGTGATCGCCCTGTACGCGATGCTGCAGGCCGTCGGACACGGACATCAGGCCGCCTTGATGGCGCCGACAGAGACGCTCGCCGAGCAGCACTTTGCAACGATCCAGGGGCTGCTCGGGAATGAGGTGGGTGGTGTTCTCATCGGTAGCGCCCTGCTGACAGGCTCGACCCCCGCGGCGCGACGGCGCGACATCCTCGGCAAGCTCTCCAACGGCGAGTTGTCGTTGATCGTGGGTACGCACGCGCTGATCGAGCCGGACGTGCGTTTCCAGGCGCTGGCGGTGGCGGTGATCGACGAGCAGCACCGCTTCGGCGTGCGCCAGCGCGCGGCGCTCGGCGAGCGCGACCCCGCGCAAGCGGGCGAGCGCTCGACGCCCGCGCCGCACATGCTGCACATGACCGCGACGCCGATCCCGCGCACGCTCGCGCTTGCTCGTTATGGCGACCTCGACACGAGCACGCTGCGCGAGCTTCCGCGCGGGCGTCAGCCGATCGAGACACGTCTGATCTCCGGCGAGCAGGAGCGTGAGCAGGCGTATGCGCAGCTGCGGGTAGAGCTCGACGCTGGCCGCCAGGCCTACGTCGTCTGCCCACTGATCGACGATCCCGACGCGCCGCCGGGCGCCTTCAGCGACCCCGAAACGGTCCCGTCGACGCCGGAGTCGGGACTGCGAGCCGCGAGCGCTGAGCTGCAGCGCCTGCGCAAGGGTGAGCTCGCGGGCTACGAGTTGGCGCTCCTGCACGGCGGCATGCGCCCGCGCGAGAAGCAGGAGGCGATGGCGGCGTTCGCCTGCGGCGAAGCACAAGTGCTCGTCGCGACGACGGTGATCGAGGTCGGCATCGACGTGCCCAACGCCACCGTGATGCTGATCGAGAACGCCGAGCGCTTCGGGATCTCGCAGCTGCATCAGCTGCGCGGGCGCGTCGGGCGGGGCGAGCACCGCTCATCTTGCCTGCTCGTCGGACCTGCCGATGGCGGTGGCTCGGGACGGCTCGGCGCGCTGGTCCGCTACGCCGACGGCTTCCGACTGGCCGAGATCGACCTGAGGATGCGCAAGGAGGGCGAGCTGATCGGCACGCGCCAGTCGGGTCTCGGACAGTTCCGCGTCGCGCGGCTGCCCGACGATGCGCAGATGCTCGAGCGTGCGCGCGCGTGCGCCGAGGCGATCGTCGCGCGGGACCCGGAGCTGCGTGCGCCCGAGCACGCGCTGCTGGGTGTGGCGCTGGAGCGCGAGCTTGGCGCCGGCGCCGCGCGGCCATTGTCGGCGTGACGTCACGGTTCTCGACATGCGGGTCATAGCCGGAGCGCTCGGCGGCAGACGCCTGCGGGCGCCGGCGGGCAGGGTCACGCGACCGACCTCCGACCGCGTGCGCGAGGCGGTGTTCGCGATGCTCGGCGACGTTGAGCAGGCGCGCGTACTGGACCTGTTCGCGGGCACCGGTGCGCTCGGGATCGAGGCGCTCTCGCGGGGCGCCCGGATGGCTGTGTTCGTCGAGCGTGACGCCGCCGCGGTGCGGGCGCTGAAGGCCAACATCGAGGCACTGGGCATCGCCGCGGACGCGGCCGAGGTGCGTCGCGCCGACGCGCTCGAGGCGCTCCGCAGCGCACAGACGGCCAAGGAGACATACGATCTTGTGTTCATCGACCCTCCCTACGGGCGGGCGCGACCAACACCCTCGACATCCGGGCAACCGCTTGGCGAGCGGTGGGGTCCGGAGCTGTCGGCGATCCTGCCGGCGCTGCTGAACCCCGGCGCGCGCGTCGTCGTCGAGAGCGATCGTCGTGCTCCGCTCGAGCTCGACGTGCCGCTCGAGCGCGGCAAGCGCTACGGGGACACTTCGATCACAATCCACCGCCACCAATGACCCCTACGCGCAAATCGATTGTCGTCTGTCCCGGCTCCTATGACCCGATCACCAACGGTCACCTCGACGTGATCCGCCGCGCCGCCGCGCTGTATGACGAAGTCGTCGTCGCCGTCGTCAATCGCTCCGTGCGCAAGAGCAGCGCGCTGTTCGGCATCGACGAGCGCGTGGGCTTCATCGAGCGCGCGCTCGGCGACGTCGAGGGGGTGCGCGTGGAGCCGTTCTCGACGCTGGTCGTCGACTTCGCCAGGAGCATCGGCGCGAAAGCGATCGTCAAGGGGCTGCGCGCGATCTCGGACTTCGAGTACGAGCTCGAGATGAACCAGCTCAACCGTCGCCAGGATCCGCAGATCGAGTCCGTGTACCTGATGGCCTCACCGCAGTACAGTTTCCTGTCATCCAGCGGCGTCAAGGAGCTCGCTACGTTCGGCGGCAAGATCGACGATCTCGTGCCCGACGAGGTGGCCCGGCGCTTGCAGGAAGAGCTAAGACGCTGACGAAATGAGCGATGACGCGGGGCCGGACGCCCCGCCGAGGTGACCAAAAATGGATGTCCTTGTACTCATAGACAAGCTCGACGACTTGGTGCACAACGCCAAGACGATTCCGCTCAGCGACTCGGTACGCGTCGACAAGGAGGAGATCTACGACATCCTCGACCAGATGCGCGCGACGATTCCCGAGGAGATCAAGCAGGCTCGTTGGATCGTCAAGGAGCGCCAGGAGATGCTCGCCGAGGCCAAGAAGGAGGCCGAGCGCATCATCAAGGAAGCGCGCGAGCGCCAGGAGCGGCTGGTGGGTGAGGAGGAGGTCACCAAGCAGGCCGAGCGGGCTGCGGAGGACATCGTCGAGGACGCTCGCGCACGCGAGCGCGAGATCAGGCTCGGCGCCGAGGACTACGCGGACGAGATCCTCAACACGCTCGAGGTCAACCTGTCGAAGTTCATCGCGGCGGTGCAACGCGGCCGCGAGCGCCTGCAGGGCAAGGATGAGCCGGCTGAAGTCAGCTAGTGGCGAGGTCGCACCACATCGTGTCGAAGCCCTGCTGCTCTAGAGTCAAAACGTGAACACGCAGGCGGCCACACGCGCGGCCGTGCACAAGCTCAAGGTCGCACGGGCGCTGTTCGACACCGGCATGTTCGAGCCGCTGCGCCCGGACAGGACGCTGCAGTCGATGGTGGCGCTGCGCCGCTGGGGCGCGACGCCGGCAGGTGCCTACACGGGCGCCGCGGCACGCCACCCCAGCCGACTGGCGCTGATCGACGAGCGCGGGGCGCTCAGCTTCATGGAGGTGCAGCGCCGGACCAACGCGCTTGCGCACGAGCTGCGCAAAGCGGGCATCGGCGCCGGCGACGGCGTCGCGATCATGTGTCGCAACCATCGCGGCTTCATCGAGGCGACCGTGGCGTGCTCGAAGCTCGGCGCCGGCGCGCTGTTCCTGAACACCGCCTTCGCCGGGCCGCAGATCACCGACGTGCTCGCACGCGAGCAGCCGGCGGCGGTGATCTACGACGAAGAGTTCAGCGATCTGGTCAGCGCGGGCGCCGAGGGTCGGCTGCGATTCATCGCCTGGCAGGAGGTGGGCTCCAGCCCGCAGGAGCCGACGCTCGAGCAGCTGATAGCAAGCGGCGATGAGTCCGATCTCGCGCCGCCGGCGGAGAAAGGCCGGATCGTGATCCTCACCTCGGGTACGACCGGCACACCCAAGGGCGCGGCGCGTCCGCAGAGCGACTCGGTCGAGCCCGCGGCGGCGCTGTTCTCGAAGATCCCCCTGAAGGCGCGTGAGACGACGATGATCGCCGCGCCGATGTTCCACTCATGGGGCTTCGCCCACTTCCTACTGAGCCTGCCGCTGCTCTCGACGCTCGTGCTGCGCCGCAAGTTCGACCCGGAGGAGACGCTGAAGGCGGTCGCCCAGCACCGCGCGAGCGCGCTCGTCGTGGTGCCGGTGATGCTGCAGCGGATTCTGGAGCTCGAGCCGGAGACGATCGCGCGCTATGACGTCAGCTCGCTGAAGGTGATTGCCGTCAGCGGCTCAGCGCTGCCGGGCGAGCTCGCGACACGCGTGATGGACACCTTCGGAGACGTTCTGTACAACCTGTACGGGTCGACCGAGGTCGCGTGGGCGACGATCGCGACGCCGGCGGACCTGCGCGCCGCGCCCGGGACCGCCGGGCGCCCACCGCTCGGGACGGTCGTGAAGCTGCTCGACGAGGACGGGCGCGAGGTGCCGCGCGGCGAGGTCGGCCGGATCTTCGTCGCCAACGAGTTCCAGTTCGAGGGTTACACCGACGGTGGCGGCAAGGAAATCGTGCGCGGCCTGATGCGCACCGGCGACGTCGGGCGGCTGGACGCCGCCGGGCGGCTGTTCGTCGACGGACGCGACGACGAAATGATCGTCAGTGGCGGCGAGAACGTATTTCCGCGCGAGGTCGAGGACCTGCTGGCGGACCACAGCCAGATCGAGGACGTGGCGGTCGTGGGGGTCGAGGACAAGCAGTTCGGCCAGCGGCTGAAGGCGTTCGTCGTTCCTCGCAACGCTGACGCTTTGACGCAGGAGGAGATCCAGTCCTACGTGAAGCAGAACCTCGCCCGTTACAAGGTCCCGCGCGACGTCGTGTTCGTCGATCAGCTGCCGCGCAACGCCACCGGCAAGGTGCTCAAGCGGGAAGCTCCGCACACGCTCATAGGGCAGCTGCGCCGTCTCGCTAGCCTGAAGGAACATGGCTGTCGCGACACACGATTTCGACCTCGCCGGGCTGCGACTGAGCCCCGGCGAGGGCCGGCGCCTCGAGCTGGCGGTGCCGATCGAGCCGCTCGTGCTCGGCACCGAGCGCTACGCAGTGCAACCGCCGCTCGTGCCAGTCGAGCTCAACGTCTCGCGGATGACCGGCGGCGGTTACGCGCTGCGCGTGCGCGTCTCGGCTGAGATCGCGGGGCCGTGCATGCGCTGCCTGGGGCAGGCGAGCCCGCGCGTCGAGGTGGAGGCGCGCGAGGTCGACCGTCCGGGTGGCGGCGAGGAGCTCGACAGCCCGTACGTGCGCGACGAGACGCTCGACCTCGCCGGCTGGGCGCGCGACGCGTTCGCGCTGGCGCTGCCGGTCAAGATCCTCTGTCGCGAGGACTGTGCGGGGCTCTGTCCGGTGTGCGCCGCCGATCTCAACAGCGCCGCGCCCGGACACCACCACGAATCGGCGCCGGACCCGCGCTGGGCGAAGCTGCGCGAGCTTGAGATCGAGTGATCGACGCCGCGAGGGCCGCAGATCCGATCTCGGGGAGGGTGGGCTTGCTACCCTTCTCACGCCGATGGCCGTCCCCAAGAAAAAGCAGTCTCACAGCCGCACCGCCAAGCGGCGCGCGCAGCACAAGATCGGCACGCCGGCGCTGAACGCGTGCCCGCAGTGCCACAGCCCGCGGCGCCCGCATCGGGTCTGCCCGGTGTGCGGCAGCTACGCGGGCCGCGAGATCGTGACGCCCGGGGCGCACGATCACGATCACGAGCACGACCACTCCTAACGGGCAGTGACGCCAGGGGCCTCGTCCTCCGGGTCACTGTCGCTCCGCTCGCGGGGCGCGCACGCGGTGGTCGCGGTCGACTGCAATGGCGCGGACCGCGGGCCGGCTGAGGTCGCGGCGGGCGCCGCGCTGGCGGCCGCCGAGGGCGCACGCATAGTGCTATTCGGTCCTGCCGCCGAGCTCGGCGAGCCACCGCCAGGCGTCGAGGTGGTGGACGCGCCGGTGTCGATCGCGAAGGCCGAGGATCCAGTACTCGCGGCGCGTACGACGCCCGAGGCCTCGATCGTGCAGGCGGCGCGGGCGGTCGCAGCGGGCCGGGCGCAGGCGCTGGTGTGCGCCGGCGCGACCGGCGCAGCGCTGGCTGCGGGGACGTTCAACATCAAGCGCGCGCAGGGCATCTACCGTCCGGCGCTGGCGATCCCGCTGCCCGTTCCACACCACCCCGTGACGCTGCTGGACGTCGGCGCGAGCGCCGAGGCGCGCCGCGAGCACCTGGTTCAGTTTGCGTTCATGGGCGCCGCGCTCGCACGGGTCGTGCTGGGCGTACCCGCGCCGCGTGTCGGCCTACTGTCGAACGGCGAGGAGGACGCGCGCGGCAGCGCGTTGGTGCTCGAGGCACACGCCGAGCTGCGTGAGCGCGCCGCAGCCGGCCTTGACGCCTTCGAGTTCGTCGGCAACGTCGAGGGGGGCGATGTCGTCTCGGGTCGAGCCGATGTGATCGTCACCGACGGCTTCACCGGCAACATCGCGCTGAAGCTGATGGAGGGCGTGTCGCAGACGATGCTCACTGCCGTGCGCGAGGCCGCGATGTCATCCACGCGCGCGAAGGTCGGTGGTCTGCTGCTGAAGCCCTCGTTGCGCGGGATTCGCGCGGAGCTCGACCCCGAGGCCAGCGGCGGCGCATACCTGCTGGGATTGCGCCGACTCGGTGTCGTCCCGCATGGGCGTTTCACGCGCGTCGGCTTCGCGCAGGCGATCCTGCGCGCCGAGCGTGGCGCGCGTGAGGACATCGTCGCGCAGACACATGCCGCTCTCGAGCGGGCGGGCGCCCTCAGGCGCGCGCCCGTGTCCGCTTCGGCCGCTAGCCTGCCGCAGGCGCAATGACCCGCGAGCAAGTCCTGACCCTGATCCGCAACCACCTGGCAGACGAGCTCGACGTCGAGCCCGACGCGATCGTCGAGGGCACCAGCTTCAAGGACGACCTGGAGGCGGATTCCCTGGACCTCTACACGTTGGTGCAGGAGCTCGAGGACACCTACGGCGTGCGGATGTCCGACGAGCAGGCGGCGCAGATCCTGACCGTGGGTGCGGCGGTCGATTTCGTGCTTGCCCACGATGGGATCGCGCATGAGGAGCGATGATGCTGCTCGGCGAGCTGCTGGACGAACTCCCCGTGGAGCTGGCGCGCCAGGTCTTCACCCACGCCTCCTGGAGCGAGCGTCCGAGCGACTCCTACACGCGCCTGGCATTCCTCGGCGACAGCGTCCTGGCGCTCGCCGTGACCGCGTACCTGTACCCGCTGCTGGAGGCCGATCGCTACGGCGCCGGGCGGCTGACCAAGATTCGTGCGCAGGCCGTCTCCGGCGTCTCGTGCCGCGCCGTCGCCGAGCGCCTGGCGCTGCCCGATCGACTGCGCTCGGCGGCGCCGGCAGGCGTGCGCCAGAGCGCTGCTGCGCTTGTGGAGACCGAGCGCGTGCTCGCCTCCGTGATCGAGGCGGTGATCGGCGCCTGCTACCTGCACGCCGGCTACGAGCGTACGGCCGAGGCTGTCGTCGAGGCCTTCGCACCGGAGATCGAGGGTGCGCTCGAGCATCCCGTCGACTTCAAGTCGGCGTTGCAGGAGCTGCTCGCGCGGCGCGGCGCGGAGGTCAGCTACGAGATCACGGGCGAGCACGGGCCGCCGCACGAACGCACGTATGCGGTCGCTGCGAGGGTGGACGGTCGCGAGCTCGGCAGCGGCAGTGGCAGGAGCAAGAAGCACGCGGAGCAGGAGGCGGCACGCATAGCGGTCGAGCGACTCACGGCCGAGCCATGAGGTGCACGGCGTGCGCCTGAAGTCGTTGACCTTGAGCGGCTTCAAGTCGTTCCCCGACAGCACGCGCCTGGACTTCGGTCCGGGCGTCAGCGTCGTGGTCGGGCCCAACGGGTCCGGCAAGTCCAACGTCACCGACGCGGTTCTGTGGGCGATGGGTGAGCAGTCGCCGCTGGCTGTCCGCGGTCAGTCGATGCAGGACGTGATCTTCGGTGGCGGCCGTGGGGTGCAGCCGCGCAGCGCGGCGGAGGTTGAGATCGTGCTCGACAACTCCGACGGGAGCATCGACATCCCGCTCAGCGAGATCTCGATCGCGCGCCGACTCGAGCGCAGCGGCGAGGGCGGTTACCGACTCAACGGCGCCCGCTGCCGCCTGACAGATGTGATTGAGGTGCTGTCGGACACGGGCCTCGGCAAGGAGACGCACTCGGTCATCTCGCAGGGCCGGGTCGACGCGATCGTCACCTCCAAGCCGCGCGATCGGCGCCTGCTGATCGAGGAGGCGGCGGGACTGGGCAAGCATCGCAAGCGTCGCCGCCGCGCGCAGCTGAAGCTCGAGCGCACGCAGGAGAACCTCGATCGCGCCCTCGATATCGAGCGTGAGGCACGGACCCGCCTGCGACCACTGAAGCGCCAGGCTGAAGCGGCGGAGCTGCACGAGCGCCTGGAGCGCCAGATCCTGCAGGCGCGTTGGGAGCTTGCGCGCGACCAGTCGCGTGCGCGGCGCATCGAGCTGGCCGGCGCCGAGGTGAGCGTGGCCGAGGCGCGGACCGTGCGCGCCGAGATCGAGCGGACGCTGCAGGAGACGATCGACCAGCGCGGCGCGGCCGAGCGCGCGCTGGCTGAGCGCACGGAGCGCCACGACACGCTCTCCCGCGGCGTCTACGAGGCCCGCTCGGCTCGCGACCGGCTGACACTGCGCGCCGAGCAGGTCGCCGCCAGCGCGCAGACGCTGGGCCGACGGATCGAGCGCGTCGCGCACGAGCTCGACGGGCTCTCGCAGGCGGGCGACAATGACGGCGACAGCGCTGAGGGCGCCGACGGCGAGGCGCGTATTGCGGCGCTGCAGGCGCAGCTCGCGGAGATCCTGGCGAGCCGCGAGCAGGAGATCGAGCGCGAGGTCGCCGACCTGGAGAGGACGCTCGTCGAGCAGACGGCGCGCATCGAGCACAACGAGGCGGCCGCCGCGGCGGCCCGCGCGGCGCGTGTCGCGGCGGACGCGCACGCCGAGCAGGCGCGCGCGCAGCTCGCGGATGCCGAGCGCGAGGCGCAGGACGCGCGGCGCGAGTCGGCGCGTGTCGGCGCTGAGCTGGCCGCTGCGAACCAGTTCCTGCGCGGGCACGCGCACCTCGGCGGCGATCAGGCTGACGGATCCGGCAAAAGCGGCTTGCCGCGGGCGCTCAGCGAGGATCTGCGGGTGCAGGACGGCTACGAGCTGGCGTTGGCGGCCGCGCTGGGTGGGCGCCTCGACGCGGCGCTCGTGGCGGATGTCGCCGGCGCCCAGGAGCTGCTCGACCGCGCCGGCCCGGACGGCGCCAGCGCACTGCTCGCCGCCGGCGAGCAGACGCAGAGCACGCGCGCCGATGCGTCGCCGCCGGCCCCGGATGCCCGCCGGCTGACGGAGTTGATCAGTGGACCCCCCGAGGTGATCGCGCTGGCCGCACGTCTGCTCGAGGACGCCTGGGTGGTCGAGCGTCTCGAGCAGCTACCAGACGACTTCAACGGTATCGCCGCGACCCGCGGCGGACGCGTGTGGTTCGCCGCCTGGGGCGAGGTGCGCCAGCTGAGCGAGGGCGGGACCGAGCTCGTGCTCGCGCGCCGCAACGAACGTGACCGGCTGATCGCGCACGCCGAGCGTGCCGCACAGGCGGAGCAGCTCGCGCGAGCCGGCTGCGAGCGGTTGCTGGCTGACGTGCGCGCCGCCGATGAGGCACGCGTGCAGAGCGAAGCTTCGCTGCGTGACGCCGAGCGGGCGCTCGCCGAGGCGGGCGAGCCGCTCGGCGCACGCGCTGGCTGATCGAGCAGCGCCGCGTCGCACCCGCCGAAGGGGCCCACGCCGTGCGCCAGGCTGAGCTCGAGGGCGAGCTGGCCTCCGAGCGACGGCAAGCGGAGCGGCGCGCGCGAGAACGCGTTGAGCGCATCGCGCGCCTCGAGCGCCTGCGCGCCCAACACCAGCTCGACTGCGACGTCGCGCCGCTCGCCGAGCGCCTCGCGCAGGCGCTCGCCGCCGCTGCCGAGGGCGTCGAGCAGCGGGTCGCCGGGCTCGAGGCAGAGCTCGCGAGCGAACGTCTGCTCGGCGAGCAGATGACGGCGCAGCTGCGCGCGTGCGCCTCGCGCGAGGCCGAGATTCAGGCGACCCTGCGCACCGCGGGCGAGAACGTCACCGCGGCTGAGGTCGCCGCGCAACGTGTACGTGACCAGGCGAGCGAGGCCGAGATTGAGTTGGCGAGCGTCGGCGAGCGCCTCGGACTGTCCGATACCGGAGAGCCCGCAGACGACGAGACCGAGCGTGAGCCGCTCGGCGAGGAAGCGCTGACGGTGCTGCGGGCGCGGGTCGAACGGTTGACGCGGCGGCGCGAGCAGCTCGGTCCCGTCAACCCGCTCGCGCAGGAGGAGTACTCCGAGGCGCTGGCGCACGTCGAGGAGCTCGAGACCCAGCGGAGCGACCTCGAGACCGCGCTGCGCGAGCTGCGCTCGGTGATTCGCGAGACCGACCGGCAGATCGAGGAGACCTTCGAGCAGACCTTCGCCGCGGCCGCGCGCAACTTCGAGGAGCTCGTCGGCGACGTCTTCCCGGGAGGCAGCGGCCGGCTGCGGCTGGTGCGCGAAGATCACGCGCCGCGACCCGTGCTCGGTGGGCAGCCGCTACCCGACGGAGACGGCGCCGACGCCGACGCGATCGAGGCGGCCGCCGAGGCTGAGAGCGAGGCCGAGCATGGGGGCGAAGAGGAGCAGCTGCCGGGCGTCGAGATCGAGATCACGCCCGCCGGCAAGTCCACCAAGCGCCTGACGCTGCTCTCCGGCGGCGAGAAGTCGATGACCGCGCTGGCGTTCCTGTTCGCCGTGTTCCTCGCGCGCCCTTGCCCGTTCTACATCCTCGACGAGGTCGAGGCGGCGCTCGACGACCTCAACCTCGATCGCTTCCTGACGCTCCTGCGACGCTACGCCGGGCGCGCGCAGTTCATCGTGATCACCCACCAGAAACGCACGATGGAGGCGGCCGACTGGCTGTACGGGGTGTCGATGGGCCAGGACGGGGTCTCGAAGGTGCTCTCGCGGCGGCTGCCGGCGGAGCAGGCGCAGTCAGAGGTGGCGCAGGTCGCGGAGGTCGCCTGAGGACAGCGGGTCCGCGCCGTCCCCGGAGCCTTGCGCGTTGCGCCGCCGACGGGCGCTGCTATCGTCGCGCGCCCCGTGGCCCGCGACTGGAGCGACCTCTTCATCACCGACGGCAGCGGCCAGGCCGGTGATGCACCCGAGCCCGCCACACGCCAGCGCGGTGGGCTCTTTCGCCGGCTGCGCGAGAGCATGGCCAAGACGCGGCAGGCGCTCGGCTCGGAGATCCACGCGACGCTCTTCGGTGTGCTCGACGAGCACACGTGGGAACGTCTCGAGGAGGCGTTGATCATGGCCGACGTCGGCGCCGCCACGACCGCGTCGGTGGTGCAGACGCTCGAGACGGAGGCGGCGGAGGGGCAGCTCGAGGGAGGCGAGGCGCTCAGCGAGCGGCTGATCGAGCTGCTCGCCACGACTGCGCGTGTGGGCGACGGGCGGATCGACATCCGTCCGCAGCCGACCGTGATCATGGCCGTCGGCGTCAACGGCACCGGCAAGACGACGACGATCGGCAAGCTCGCCTGGCACCTGCGCGAGCAGACGGGGCGCAGCGTGCTGCTCGGGGCGGCGGACACGTTCCGGGCGGCGGCTCCCGAGCAGCTCGAGGGCTGGGCGCAGCGCGCCGGCTGCGAGATCGTCACCGGGGCGCCGGGCTCGGATCCCGGCGCGGTCGCCTTCGACGCGATCGCTCAGGCGCGCGCGCGCGACATCGACGTGGTGATCATCGACACGGCCGGCCGACTGCATACCCAGGACGATCTGATGGGCGAGCTGGCAAAGGTGCGCCGCGTGATCGCACGCCAGCTCGACGGCGCCCCGCACGAGACGTTGCTGACGATCGACGCGACCACCGGCCAGAACGGGCTGCGCCAGGCGAAGCTGTTCGCCGAGGCGGCCGATGTCAGCGGCGTCGTGCTGACCAAGCTCGACGGCACCGCTCGCGGTGGCATCGCGCTGGCGATCGCGCGCGAGCTGGAGCTGCCCGTCAAGCTGATCGGAGTGGGAGAGTCGGTCGAGGATCTGCGGCCCTTCGACGCCGACCAGTTCGCACGCGCCTTGATCGCCGAGGAGTGAGCAGGCGACGCTGCCTGGCGGCCCGCGCAACGCGTTGTGCCTGTGCAAGCGGCGTGGAGAGGTAATCTGACCGTATGGATTGGATCCTGTGGGCTGTCGCAGCGTGCATTCTCGGCTTCGGCGAGGTCCACACCGGGGCGCTATATCTGCTGCCGTTTTCGGCGGGCGCGGCGCTCGCCGCCGTCGTCAGCCTGATCGGTGTCGGCGCGCCACTCACCGCGATCGTGTTCGTGCTCGCGTCGGTGATCATGTTCGCCGCGCTGCGGCCGGTCGCACGCCGTCACCGGCGGCTGCCGCCCGCGATCCGCACCGGTGCGGCCGCGCTGGTCGGGCGGCGGGCGATGGTGCTCGAGCGCATCGCCAACGACGAGGGCATCGGCTGCGTGAAGATCGAAGGCGGCGAGGTCTGGACAGCGCGCAGCTACGACGAGGACGAGGTGATCGACGTCGGCGAGCGCGTCGAGGTCGTGGAAATAAAGGGCGCAACAGCCCTGGTCATGCACTGAGGCGGCGAGGGCCTGCGCGAGGCTTTGGTCGTCGATCGCGCGTGCGCTGAGCACACTTCGCTCACTGCGTCCGCGCCTCGCTTGACCCTCGGCCCCGCAGTCGCGCATCGATTCCTGTTTCAGCGTGCCGCATTAGAGATACCCTGCAAGGGGTAGGAAAAGCGAAAGGAACCGGTCATGGTCGCCATCATCGTCATCGTTGTGCTCGTCGTGTTCGTGCTCGCGGTAGCAGCGCGCACGATTCGCGTGATCCCGCAGGCTCGTGCGGGCGTGGTGGAGCGACTCGGTCGCTACAGCCGCACGTTGGAGCCAGGGCTGACGATCGTCACGCCGTTCATCGACCGCGTCAAGCCGTTGGTGGACCTACGCGAGCAGGTCGTGAACTTCTCGCCCCAGTCGGTGATCACCGAAGACAACGTCGTCGTCGGAATCGAGACGGTTCTCTACTTCACAATCACCGACCCGCGCTCGGCGACGTATGAAATCGCCAATCCGCTGCAGGCGATCGAGCAGCTGACGGTGACGACGCTGCGCAACGTAATCGGCGGCCTGACGCTGGAGGCGACGCTGACGGCTCGCGAGAACGTGAACACCGAGCTTCGCGTGGTGCTCGACGAGGCGACCGGTAAGTGGGGGATCAGGATCAACCGGGTGGAGATCAAGTCGGTCGACCCGCCGCAGGACATCAGGACCGCGATGGAGAAGCAGATGCGCGCCGAGCGCGACCGGCGCGCGGCGATCCTGACCGCCGAAGGCGAGAAGCAGGCGCAGATTCTCACGGCCGAGGGGGCCAAGCAATCGGCCGTCCTCACCGCCGAAGGGGCCCAGCAGGCGGCGGTGCTCGACGCCGAGGGCGCGCGTCAGGCGGCGATCCTGCGTGCGGAGGGCGAAGCCAAGGCGATCGACACGGTCTTCAGCGCCATCCACGAGGGCAAACCCGACCGCGCGCTGCTGAGCTACGAATATCTGCAGATGCTGCCGCAGCTGGCGGAAGGCGACTCCAACAAGGTGTTCGTGGTGCCCTCCGAGTTCGCTGAGGCGTTCGGAGGCATCGGCGAGGCGCTGCGGGGCCGGCTCGGTGATGGCGCGCCGCCGGCGCCACCCGCACCGCCCGCGCCATCCGCTCGCAACAACCTGCCTGCGCGCCCACCGACCACGCCGGACGTCCACGAGGGCTGACGCGCCACCGATCCTCTCGCCCGGCCGCGCCGGGCGGCGCACCGGTGAAGTCTGCGTGAGCTGAACGCGGCGGCTGCGAGAATCAAACGGACATGTTCGACGCGCTCGCCGAGAAGCTGCAGGGAACTCTGGCCGACGTACGCCAGCGCGGCACGCTGACCGAGCAGGACATCGACGCGGCGATGCGCGAGATCCGTCTGGCGCTGCTCGAGGCGGACGTCAACTTCAAGGTCGTCAGGCAGTTCACCTCGCGCGTCAAGGAACGCTGCCTCGGCGCCGACGTCGTCGGTGGCCTGAACCCAGGTCACCAGGTCGTGAAGATCGTCGCCGAGGAGCTCACGCTGTTGATGGGTGGCCCGCCCGCCTCCGGCGGGGAGGATGAGCAGCCAGCGACCCTGAGCTTCTCGCCGAAACCGCCGACGGTGATCCTGATGGCGGGCCTGCAGGGCTCGGGCAAGACGACCGCGACCGCCAAGCTCGCGCGCTACTTGCGCGAGGAGCACTCTTCGAGCGTCGCGGTCGCGGCCTGCGACGTCTACCGTCCGGCGGCTGTCGAGCAGCTCGTCAAGGTCGGCGCGCAGGCCGGCGCCGAGGTCTATTTTCGGGACCCCACCCACCCCAAACGCGACCCCGTCGAGATCGCCACGTGGGCGCTCGAGCGTGCGCGTCAGGAGGGCAAGGACGTGCTGATCGTCGATACGAGCGGGCGCCTGCACGTCGACGAGCAGCTGATGAACGAGCTGATACGGATTCGCGACGCCATCAAACCGCAGGACGTGCTGTTGGTTGTCGACGCGATGACCGGACAGGACGCCGTCAACGTCGCCGAGAGCTTCGCAGCGGCCGTTCAGTTCGACGGCGTGGTGATGAGCAAGCTCGACGGCGACGCGCGCGGCGGCGCGGCGCTGTCGGTCAAGGCGGTCACTGGCAAGCCGATCATGTTCGCCTCGACCGGCGAGAAGCTCGACCAGTTCGAACGCTTCCATCCCGATCGCATGGCGCAACGGATACTCGGGATGGGCGACGTTCTCAGCCTGATCGAGAAGGCCGAGCGGCAGTTCGACGAGGACGACGCGCTTGCGCTCGAGCGCAAGCTGCGGCGTAACGAATTTGGGCTGGACGACTTCCTCGACCAGCTCAAGATGGTCCGCAAAATGGGACCGCTGACGAGCGTCCTCGGGATGATTCCCGGCTTCGCCGGGCACCAGCTGCAGAACATGAAGGTCGACGAACGCGAGCTCGACAGAATCCAGGCGATCGTCCTGTCGATGACCCCCGAGGAGCGGCGGCGCCCCGAGCTGATCAAGGGCTCGCGGCGTCTGCGGATCGCGCGCGGGTCCGGCACCAACGTCCAGCAGGTCAACCGGCTGGTCAAGCAGTTCGGGCAGATGCGCAAGGTCATGCGCCAGGTCGGGCGCGGCAAGATGCCCGATATCGGCGCGCTGATGCGCGGCGCGCGCTGACAGTCACACGGGCGGCCACGCCGTGCGGCCGTGCGAGCTACTTGAGCTTGGCCGTGAACGTGTCCGCTTCGGTGCAGCTGCCGAGGCTGGTGATGCTCTGGTCGGCGGTGACCTTGCCGCTGACGTCGTCGCCTTTGAACTCACCGCTGATGTGCACGGCGTCAGTCACCGTCGGGCCGAAGGCGCGGCTGGTGGAGCCCGAGAGCTTGCCGTCCTTGAGCTTGAGCGTGCCGAAGTGATAAAGCGGTGCGACGTCGGCCGGCGCTCCGTTACAGCCCACGTCGAGCCCCAGCATGAGGTCCTCGACCTCGGTGCCGTGCGCAGCCACCTTGAAGCTGAGCGGATAGCCCGGGCCGACCGACCCGGAGTAGCTGCCGTCCTTGACGCGCTCAGCAGCGAGCGCGAGCACGGGCAGCGCTGCAAGTGCCAGCATGGCGAAGAGGACGATGGCGCAGAGTCGAGTTGGCTTCATCGTTGCTGGCTGCCAGCATAATGCAGGCGCTGACGAGGCTGCGCTCGCGCCCGCGGCTCGCGTCGCGCTGGCTTCGGCGGGTCGCACCGTCTAAGCTCTTGCAGGCAAAATAGGCAAAAGGCAGCGGTCACCGGCGCGAAGCTCGCGCCGCGAGTAGAGCGCCAAGAGAGGAAAACGTGTCGGTAAGGCTGAGGCTCACGCGAGTGGGCGGCAAGAAGGACCCAATATGGCGAGTCGTCGTCGCCGACCAGCGCTCACCGCGCGACGGTCGCGTAATCGAGACGATCGGCCACTACAACGCGCAGACAGAGCCCTCGACGATCGTGATCGACGAGGAACGCGCGCGCAGTTGGCTCGCGCGTGGCGCGCAGCCCTCGGACACGGTGCGCAAGTTGCTGCGCATCCAGGGCATCGAGACGCGGACGAGCTAGAGGCCGGAGCGCGCAGATGGCGAGCGAGAACCCCCGGCGGCTGCTGGAGTACCTCGCCGAAGGCCTGGTCGACGATCCCGAGGCCGTCGCCGTCGAGCAGTTTGAGGAGGACGACGGCACGGTTGTACTCGAGCTGTGCGTCGCCGCAGATGACTACGGCCGGGTGATCGGCCGCGGCGGACGAACCGCACACGCGTTGCGCACAGTCGTAAAAGCAGCGGCCGCCGGCGAGGGCAGCCACGTGCTCGTCGACATCGTCGATTGACGCCCCAGGCCGGCGAGCCGGACCCGCAGAGCGCGTCGACGGGCGCTCCCCGCGGCCTGCCTGCCGGTCGCGTCGGTCGCCCGCACGGCCTCGACGGGAGCTTCTACGTGACACGGCCGCGTCCACGGCTGCTGAGCCTCGGCGCCGCCGTCACGCTCGCCGGACGCACCGCGCCGATCCTCCGCCGCGCGGGGACCGAGCAGCGCCCGATCGTGCGCCTGGAGGGGATCGACGAGCGCTCCGCCGCCGAGGCGCTGCGTGGCAGCGAGCTGTTCGTCGACGGTGGCGACGCACCCAGGCTCGAGGAGGGCGAGTGGTGGGCGCACGAACTCGAGGGCTGCGAGGTGCGCGACGGCGAGCAGTTGCTCGGCAGCGTCAGGCGAATGATCGAGCTGCCCTCGTGTGAGGCGCTCGAAGTGCAAGCCGCCGATGGTGGTGAGGCGATCCTCGTGCCGTTGGTCAAAGATGCGGTGCGCGTGGTGGCGCCGGCGCGCAAGCAGATCGAGGTGGACGTCGGCTTCCTCGACCTCGCCGGCCGAACACGCCCGTCGGTCGAGCCACGAGCGGCTGAGGAGCCTGGGACGGACGCATGAACATCGACATCTTCACGCTGTTTCCAGAGTGGTTTCAGTGGTTCTCCTCGCAGCGTCACGTCGCAAACGTGCTCGCCGCAGGCACGCGCCTGGAGTGCGTGAACCCGCGGGATCACACGCCGCTGAGCGGCGGCCAGGTCGACGACACGCCCTTCGGTGGCGGCGCCGGGATGGTGCTACGCGTGGACGTGCTCGACAGCGCGCTGCGTGCGCACTACGGCGTCGACCCGCTCGCGCTGCGCCAGCAGCGACGCGTGATCGCGCTCGCGCCTGCTGGCCGGCTGCTGGATGAGCGGCTCGTCGAGGAGCTGGCCGGCGAGCCCGCCCTGACCCTGCTGTGCGGTCGCTACGAGGGCTTCGACGAGCGCATCGTCGAGCACTTCGCGAGCGACGTCGTGTCGATCGGTCGCTACGTGCTCAGCGGTGGCGAGCTCGCCGCGATGGTGCTGTGCGACGCGGTGCTGCGCAAGCTGCCGGGCGCGCTCGGAGACGAGCGCTCCGCGACCGAGGAGTCCTTCAGCGCGGCGCTCGAAGGCAATCCCGAGTATCCCCATTACACCCGTCCCGCCGAATACCGCGGCTGGCCCGTCCCCGAGGTGCTGCTGTCCGGTCACCACGAGCAGATCGCCGCGTGGCGCCGCGAGCGCAGCCGCGAGCGCGGAGCGCGTACGCAGGACCGCGAGGAGCAGTGACTGCGGCGGCCCGAGCCGACTGTCCGCTACCATTGCTGCTCGCGCCGGCCGAGACCCCATAAAAGGGGCGTCTTGCGGAGCACTACAGGCGCCCTCCTTTATTCGTCATGAGCAGTGTCATCGAAACCATCGAGCGCGCGCAGCTGCGTCGCGTCCCAGAGTTCGCGCCGGGCGATCGCGTCAAGGTCCACTTCCAGGTGATCGAGGGCGCCCGCAGCCGCGTTCAGGTATTCGAGGGCGTCGTCATCAAGCGCCAGGGACACGGTGCGCGTGAGACGTTCACCGTCCGCAAGCAATCTTTCGGGGTCGGCGTGGAGCGCATGTTCCCGCTGCACTCGCCAAAGATCGAGCGGATCGAGCTCGCCGCGCGCGGCGACGTCCGTCGCGCCAAGCTTTACTACCTGCGTGACCGGGTAGGCAAGCGCGCGCGTGTGCGCGAGCGCCGCTACACCGGCCCTGAGGTCACGGTCGAGCCGGGCTTGCTCGTGCAGGCGGCGCCGGTCGAGCCGGAAGCGGCCAGCGACAGTGACGGGGTGACTGCAGAGGAGGCGGTCGCTGAGAGCGTCGTGGTTGACGCCGACGGCAGCGAGACGGCGGAGAGCGAGGCCGGCGGGGGGCCGGAGACGAGCGTTGATGACTCCGCAGCAGACGCAGCCGAGGCTGATTCCGCCGCAAGCGCGGACGACGCCGATACCTCCTCCGATGCCGGCGACGCCCAAGGAGGCGTTACCGTCGGCGATCAACCGGCGTGAAGCTCACCGCCAAGACCGGCAAGGGCGAAGACGCCGACTCGCAGTCAGGCGGGCGCTCGAAGCGCAACGGCGCCGCAGAGCCGCCGTCCGGCACCAAGAAAAAACGGCGAAAGTCCAAATCCACCGCCGGCGCGATCATCGAGCTGGTCGTAATCGTCGTCGTCGCTTTGGGCCTGGCGTTGGGCATCCAGGCCTTCGTCATCAAGCCCTACAAGATCCCGAGCGGCTCGATGGAGCCGACCCTCGCGATCAACCAGCGCGTGCTCGTCAACCGCATTGGCATGGACTTCGGCGAACCTCACGTCGGCGAGATCGCCGTGTTCCACCCGCCCGAAGGCGCCGAGCAGGAGGAGTGCGGACCCGTGCCGCACGTCATCAAGCTCGGCGGCGCCGCGTGCGCCACGCCGGTGCCCAAGCAAGCTAGCGTCAACTTCATCAAGCGCGTCGTCGCCGGCCCAGGCGACGAAATCTACATCAAGGAAGGCCACGTCTACCGCAAGGCCGCCGGCACCTCCCAGTTCGTGCGCGAGCAGGACTCCTACATCCGCGAATGCGGGGTCAGCCCCGAGTGCAACTTCCCGACGCCGATCAAGATTCCCGCCGGTCACTGGTTCATGATGGGCGACAACCGTGGCGAATCCGACGACAGCAGGTTCTGGGGACCCGTCCCCACTGGATGGATCATCGGACAGGCCGTCGCGACCTACTGGCCACCCGACCGCATCGGCGTCTTCTAGCGACGACGACGGGCATGCTGAGGGTGTCGTGAGCTCAGCCCGCGCATCCGGAGCCGGCTCATCAGCCCGCGCGCGACGCCGCGCCCGGCGGGCGAGCAGCGGCAAACGGCTATTCGCGTTCGACCGCCGGCTCGGCTTCCGCCTCGTCGCCGGCGCCGACGAGGCTGGCCGCGGCTGTCTCGCCGGACCGCTCGTTGCGGCCGGCGTGCTATTCGACTACGACACGCTCACCACCCGCGAGCTGCGGGCGCTGGGAGCGCTGAACGACTCCAAGCAGCACACTCCCGAGGCGCGTGAGCAGCTCTACCCGCTCGTCATGCGCAGCGCCGCCAGGGTCGTCGTCGTTTCGCGCTGTGTACGCGGGATCGATGCGCGCGGGCTGCACAAGACCAACCTCGCAGCGCTGCGCGACGCGGTCCGCGGCGCCACGGCCGGCGTCTCGGGCGAGGTCCTGTGCCTGCTGGACGGCTTCTCGGTCGCAGAGTTCGAGCACCCGCAACGCGCGATCGTCGACGGCGACGCCACCAGCGCCGCGATCGCCGCCGCGTCGATCGTCGCGAAGGTCACGCGCGATCGCTTCATGCATCACGCCGACGAGCGCCACCCCGGCTGGAGCTTCGCCGAGCATGTCGGCTACTCGACCCCGTCGCACCGCGAGGCGATCCTGCGTCAGGGCGTCTCTCCGCTGCACAGGATGTCGTTTCAGTCGCTCGCGTACCAGCAGCTCGCGCTGTAGCGCCTACCACGCCCCTTCGACGTGCTCGAGTGCCATGAGCTGCCCGCCGCGATCGACGGTCACGCCGATCGCGTCGAAGCGGATCGTGGCCGCCCGTGGACGCACGGCACTCGTGTCGCTGAGCCAGGCGCAAGCGAGTCGGCGGATGCGCACTTGCTGGCGCTGGCGCAGCCACGCCAGCGGCCCCGTAGCAGACGGGCGTGCTGCGGCGCGCACACGACGCGTCTTGACCTCGACGAACGCGAGTGTGCGTCCGTCAAAGACGATCAGGTCGATCTCGCCGTGCCTGGTGCGGACGTTACGCGCCAGCGTCGCGAAGCCGAGGCGCTCGAGATGCGCCGCCGCCAGCTGCTCGCCGAGTCGCCCGAGCGAACGACGTGGATCCTCGCGGCCTGTGCCGGCAGCGCGCCCACCACCGGCCAAGCCGGTGGAGTCCCTGGTAGTGGGCCGTGTAGCGCGCACGAACGGCACGCTAGGCCCGCAGGTGTGACGCGGGTGTGCTCTGTGTGCCGATTCAGCTCGCTGCGTGTGTCAAATGTGTGTCCTCGGCGTGCTCAGCGTCGCTGACGGCCCACGCGAGCCGCTGGACGAGCTGTGCGGCGGCGTGGCCGCTGCTCAGATGGACCGAGTGCACGTGCTCTTCGAGCAGCACTGGGCTCGCATCGGTCTGCTCGGATGACACGGGGTCGGTTGTGACGATGATCCTGGGCATGGGGGTTCCCCTGTGGTCGATTTGACGGGGGTCCCGGATCGCGCTCGAACGGCCTCGATCCGGTGGTTCACCCGGCCCGGAGGCACATGCCTCCGGTCGGGAGGTGCGACACCAACGTTAGACCCATCGACATCGTTCCGCTGCACCTACCGTGACACCGCATTCCAGAGCCACGGCGGCGGCCGGGAGAGGCTCCGCCGCCGGGCAGATACGCGCGCGCGAACGTCCGGATGGCCGAGATCGACAGTCGTTGAATCCGCATTGCGCACTAATAATATCGATTTTATCGATAATGCCGGGTGCGCGCGTGCGGCGAGGCTCATCCCGTCCCGTCGCGTACCCTGAGGCTCGTGCGCGACGATCCGAGCAGCTCGGCCGACGGAGCCGGAGCCCTGAGCGCTCGCGCCGGCGGCGACGAGGGCCCGCGAAAGGGGCGGGACCCGCGAACGGGGGGACCGAGCGCGCTGGACGGCGTCAGCGGCTTCATGGGGCTGCGCTGGGAGGACCCGCAGACGGTCCGCATGGACATCCGGCCGGAGCTGATCAACCGCGGCGGGCTGCTCTCGGGGGTTGCCACGTACGCAATGGTCGACTACTGCATGGGTTCGACCCTGTGGGCGCAGACCACGCCCGACGAGCGCATCGCCACGATCAACATCTCGATCAACTACATCCAGACGGCGACCGCCGGCGAGGTCGTCTGCAGGACCGTGCTCGACCGGCGCAACAGAACCGTCGGGATCATGAAATCGGAGGTCCGCGACGAGCAGGAGCGCCTGCTCGTGACCGCGGTGGGGATCTACTCGATCCGCGTCCCGCGTGAGCTGCGCGAGCCCTCCGCGTCGCAGAACGCCAACGGCGCGCGGTGAGCGGCGCCGGCTCCGCTGCTCCGCCGCCACACACCCCCGTCGCGCTGACGATCGCCGGCTCGGACTCTGGCGGCGGCGCCGGAATCCAGGCCGACCTGAAGGCGTTTGCGCGCTGTGGCGTGCACGGCACGAGCGCCATCACCGCGATCACCGCTCAGAACACCGTCGGCGTCAACGTCGTGCACGTCGTGCCACCCGAGATCGTGCTCGCGCAGGTGCGCGCGGTCGCGTCGGACATTGGTGTCGATGCGGTCAAGGTGGGGATGCTCGGCACCGCCGAGGTGACGCTGGCGGTCGCGACGGCGCTCGACGAGTTGCCGGCGGGCACGCCCGTGGTGGTCGACCCGGTGATGGTGGCCGAGTCGGGCGCGCCGCTGCTCGCGCCGGATGCACGTGACTCGCTCGTACGCGAGATCCTGCCGCGCGCCAGCGTGCTGACGCCGAACCTGCCAGAGGCGCGCGCGCTCCTTGGCCGCGAGCCCGCTGCGGCGGGCGACGAGGACGGCGAGGTCGAGGCACTCGCGCGGGCACTGCTCGAGCTCGGGCCAGGCATCGTCGTGCTCACCGGCGGCCATCGCCAGCGCGCCGCCGACCTGTTCCTGGACTCCGCGGGCGACGGGCGGGCGATCGAGATCGAGGGCGAGCGTCATCCCGACGGTGCCGCCCACGGCTCCGGCTGTACACACGCGTCGGTGCTCGCCGCGCAGCTTGCCCTCGGCCATGGTCCGCTCGAGGCGGCACGCGCCGCGCGACGGATTGCCGGCGAAGCGGTCGCCGCCGGACTGCGCGACGTCGGTGCCGGCGCCGGACCGGTCGACGTGCTGCAGATCGCCGCGCGGCGCGGCAAGCGGTGAGTACCGGCCCTCGCGTTTGGCATAATCGAGCGACGATGAAGTTGCTGCGTATGAAGCCCGGTCATGGTGAGATCGTTCTCGCCGAGGGCGACGTGGCGGTCCCGGAGCAGGAGCGCGAGCTGATCGAGGCGTTCCGTCGCGAGCTCGACGCCGGCATGTGGGCGGCGGTCCCGACGCAGGCGCCCGGCGGACGCCGCGAGGCGGAGTCGTCAAGAGCTTCGACGAGGTGCCGCGCGACGCCGAGCGCGTGATCTTCTTTCCGCGGGCCGCTGGCGGCGCGGCGCGGCAGACGCGCTAGCAGGCGATGGGCCTCCCGCTCGGCACCGCCGCGATTGTGCTCGTGGTGTTGCTGTGGGAGCTCTCGCGGCCAACGCTCAAACGCACGCTCGCGCACGCTCGCGAGCTGTGGGCAGCGCACAGGCGCGGCACCGAGCCGACCGGCTACGACCCCGGGCGCGAACGTCGTGCAGAGCAGCGTGCGCGGGCACTGCTGCGCTCGTGCGTCACCGAGCACGACTGGGCCATGTATCGAGAGCTCGGCTTCCTGCGCGTCTGGGGTGGCCTCGGCGCACGCGCCGACGCGGCAACCCGCACGGGAGCCGCATACGCCTACCTGATCTACCCGCACAAGCCGATCGTCGCGTACGTGCCCGACACCCGCGAGCTGCTCAACGAGTACTGCGTCGCCTTCCCCGACATGTCAAAGCCATACGGCAGCGCGCGGCTGCCCGACTCCGACGACGTGCTCGCCAAGTGGATGGCGCTGACGGCCGACGAGCGCCGGCTCGTCGGCGAGGCCAACATGCACCTGCCTGGGCGCCAGGTCGACCCCGACCGGGTGCGACGCGACCTCGCGCGTCTCAGCCGTTGGGAGCAAGAGCTCAACGACCGCCGTGCCGGTAGTGTGCGGGCCGCGTGAGCACCACCTCGAGCTTCGACGTCAAGCACCGCAGCCGCGCCCTCACCGAGGGGCCTGAGCGGGCCGCTGCGCGCGCCTACCTACACGGGATCGGCTACTCCGCGGAAGACCTCGCCAAGCCGATCGTCGGCGTCGCGCACTCGTGGATCGAGACGATGCCGTGCAACTTCAACAACCGCGTGCTCGCAGCCAAGGTCAAGGAGGGCATTCGCGCCGCCGGTGGCACGCCGATGGAGCTCAACACGATCGCGATCTCCGACGGCATCACGATGGGCACCTCAGGCATGCGCGCGTCACTGGTCTCACGCGAGCTGATCGCCGACTCGATCGAGCTCGTCGCAAGCGCCCACCAGTTCGACGCGCTCGTCACCATCTCCGGCTGCGACAAGACGATCCCCGGGACCGTGATGGCGCTCGCGCGGCTGAACATCCCCGGCCTGATGCTCTACGGCGGCTCGATCAAGCCCGGCCACTACAAGGGCGCCGAGGTCACGATCCAGCAGGTCTTCGAGGCGGTCGGCGCGTTCGCCTCGGGCAAGATCACCGAAGCGGAGCTGCACGAGCTGGAGGAGGCCGCCTCGCCCGGCGCCGGCGCCTGCGGCGGGCAGTTCACCGCGAACACGATGGCGATGGCGTTCGAGGCGCTCGGCATCTCCCCGGCCGGCTCCGCGATGGTCCCCGCCGAGGACGGACGCAAGCTCGACGTCGCCAAAGCCTGCGGTGAGCTCGTCATGGATGTGCTGGGCCGTGGTCAGTTGCCCAGCGAGATCATCACCAAGCCCGCGCTCGAAAACGCGATCGCGGCGGTCGCCACCAGCGGCGGCTCCACCAATGGTGTCCTGCACCTGCTGGCGGTCGCGCGCGAAATGGGCGTGCCGCTCGAGATCGACGAGTTCGAGGCGATCTCCGAGCGCACACCGCTGCTGTGCGACCTGCAGCCCGGTGGACAGTACGTCGCAACCGAGCTCTACGAAGCCGGAGGTGTGCCGCTCGTGCTCTCCCGCCTGAAGGACGCGGGGATCCTCAACGCCGACGCAGCCACGGTCACCGGTCGGACGATCGGCGAGCACGCCGCCGAAGCGCACGAAACCGACGGTCAGCGCGTCGTGCGCCCGCTCGACGAACCGATCAAAGCGACGGGGGGCTTCGCGATCCTGCGCGGCAACCTCGCCCCCGACGGCTGCGTGATCAAGCTCTCAGGCCACGAGCGCCGCAAACACGTCGGGCCCGCGCGGGTGTTCGACGGCGAGGAGGCGGCGATGGCGGCCGTGCTCGCACACGAGATCCAGGCGGGGGACGTGGTCGTGATCCGCGGCGAGGGTCCCGCAGGCGGTCCCGGCATGCGCGAGATGCTGTCGGTCACCGGCGCGATCGTGGGGGAGGGGCTCGGCGAACTGGTGGCGCTGATAACCGACGGACGCTTCTCCGGCGCCACGCGCGGCTTCATGGTCGCCCACGTCGCACCCGAGGCAGTACGCGGTGGCCCGATCGCCGCGCTCGCCGACGGTGACGAGCTGACAATCGACGCGGATACGCGCCGTCTCGACGTCGCGCTGTCCGACGAGGAGATCGCGGCCCGCGTCAGCGCCTACCGCCAGCCGCCGCGTTCCGATCCGCACATCGACGTCGCGATTCAGAAGTACGCCAAGCTCGTCGGCAGCGCCGCCGAAGGCGCAATCGCACGCTAGGCGCCGCTGGCGCGGCGTTTATTCGGCGAGGAAGTCTTTTAGCAGCGCGTTGAACGCCGCCGGACGCTCGAGCATCGCCACATGGCCGGTGTCCGCGAACACGACCTTGCGCGAGTTCGGGATCAACTCGGCGAACACGTCGGCGTCCCTGACCGTTATCAGACGGTCGTGATCGCCCCACACGATCAGCGTCGGGCAGGCGATCTCGGGCAGACGTTCGCGGATGTTGTAGTCGAGGATCGCCTCCAGGCCTTGGACGAAGCCGGGCTTGCCGGCCCCGCGCAGCTGCTCGGCGGCCAGCGGCGCCGGCAGTTGACTGGGGTGACGCACGACGACGTTCAGCAGCGCCTGACGCAGGCGCGCACGTCGGGCGACCGTGTCGGATCGGGCGGCAACCGAGGCGCCGGTCGCGAGCAGGATACGTTCCAGGCGGCGCAGCGCCGGCACCGCGCGCGCCGTGCGCGGCGCGGCTTCCGCGCTGGTCGAGAGCCCCGCCGCGGAGACCAGCACCAGCCGCTCTACGCGCTGCGGGAACGCGATCGCGAGCTCGGCGGCGATGAAGCCTCCCATCGAGTTGCCCACGACCGCCGCCGCATCGATCTCGAGCTCGTCCAGCAGCCGCTCGAGCAGGCGCGCGTAGCCCGCGATCGAGATCGGTGCGGTGGGCATTGGCGAGTAGCCGAAGCCCGGCAGGTCGAGCGTCACGACACGGCGTTCGGACGCGAGCACGGGCAGCTGCTCGAGCCAGTTCTGCCAGGACCCCGACAGCCCATGGACGAACACGAGTGGCTGCGCGCTGTCCGACTGCTCCGAAGCGCCCGCGGGCCCGAGCACGATCGTGTTCACCGGCTGGCCATCGATCACGAGCCAGCGCTGATGCTTGCGCCAGTCGATGTCCAGCCAGCCTGAGCGCCCGCTGGGGCCGTATTGGGCGAGCTCGGGGGCTGGGGCGAAGGTCATGGTGTCGCTGCGCTGTTCGGCACTCACGCATCGACTGTACTGCAGCCTCGGTCGCCTTCGCTGGGCGCGGTCGTGCAGCCCGCGATCCTTGGCAGAAAGCGGGTATAACCACCGCACGACGCGGTCCAAGGAAGGAAAAACACCGGCGAGACGTGCCCGTCGGCGCAGAGGTTTCTGCGCGCAAGCGCCTATGTGCGCAGTCCTGCCCGCCCCCGCAGGCAGGCGGAGCATCGCACGCGGCGAAGTAGTGCACGAGATGAGCATCCGAGCGCAGGACGGGGTGGTGGCTGGGGAGCAGGGGTCGCTGCGCGTCGCGTGGGCCGAGGCGAGCGCGCTCTTCGAGCTCGACCTGCGCCGCCGTGACGCGGCTGCGCGCACCCGGCATGCCTACGCGCTCGACGTCGCACAGTTCGCGCAATGGGCGAGCGCCGGCGGCCTTGCGCCCGCGGACGTCGACCCGAAGGCCGTGCGCCGCTACATCGCCCACCTGTCAGAGCGCCCGCCGGCCGGACAGGGCGTCGCGCCGAGCACCTGCGCGCGCAAGCTGGCCGCGCTGCGCGCCCTGTTCGCCAGCCAGCGCGAGCACGGGCACATCCCCCAGAACCCCGCCGACCTCGTCTCGACGCCCCGTCGTGGCTCCTACCTGCCGCGCGTGCTCAGTGCAAGCGAGGCCAAGGGCCTGCTCGACGCGATTCCCGCGTCCGAGCCGTTGGAGCTGCGCGATCGCGCGATCTTCGAGTCTCGCCTACGGGTGCGGGCTGCGCGCCGAGGAGCTCGTCTCGCTCAGCCTTGACGACGTCGACCACGAAGGAGAGCAGCTGCGGGTCGAGGGCAAGGGGCGAAAGACGCGCTTCGTGCCCGTCGGCGAACAGGCGACGGAGGCAGTCAAGGCATACCTCGACCGCGGGCGCAAGAGTCTGGCCGAGCAGGCGGCCCTGGAGCCCGCTGGCTCCGCGCGGACGCTGGCGGCCAGCGCGCGCGATGCCCTGTTCCTCAGCAAGACTGGGCGCCCGCTGGGCACCGGCGACGTGCGCCGGCGTCTGCGCATGTGGACCACTCGCACCGGCGTCGGCGAGGGTGCCTCGCCGCACGCGCTGCGTCACAGCTTCGCCACGCACCTGCTGGACGGCGGCGCTGACCTCCGCAGTATTCAGGAGCTACTCGGACACGCGAGCGTATCGAGCACCCAGATATACACTCGGGTAGAGTCCGCCAGGCTCAGAACCGCCTATCAGCGCAGTCACCCTCGGGCGTGATTGAGATGCGCACCCGCCCATAGGGGGGATGGAATCCTGGAGACGAACGTCAAACCCATCGAGCTGCGCGAACTCTGGCGGCGCTATAAGTCCGATGGAGACAGCCGCGTTCGCGAGCGGCTGGTCGTCGCCTACTCGCCGCTTGTCAAGTACGTCGCCGGGCGCACCGCCGCCGGCCTGCCTCCGCACGTCGAGGAGGCCGATCTCATCTCCTATGGCCTCGTCGGGCTGATCTCGGCGATCGAGCGCTTTGACCTGTCTCGCGACATCAAGTTCGAGACCTACGCGATCATGCGCATCAAGGGCGCCATCATCGACGAGCTGCGCTCACTCGACTGGGTGCCGCGCAGCGTTCGCGCCCGCGCCCGCGAAGTCGAGCGTGCCAACGCCAAGCTCGAGCACACGCTGCAGCGGGCGCCGACCGACCAGGAGCTCGCCGACGAGCTCGGCATCACCCTCGAGGAACTCAACGACTCGCTGCTCGCGATCTCGCACTCCTCGATCGTCGCGCTCGACGAGCTGTGGAGCGTGTCCGACTCGAGCGGCGATCAGGTCTCGCTGATGGACACGATCGAGGATCCCGGCGCGCCCGACCCGGCGCGCGCGCTCGACGTCGGCGACCTCAAGGATCGGATCGCGGAGTCGATCGCCAAGCTGCCCGAGCGCGAGAAGCTCGTGATCGCCCTCTACTACTACGAGAACCTGACCCTGCGCGAGATCGGCGAGGTGCTCGGCGTGACCGAGTCGCGCGTCTCGCAGATGCACACCAAGGCCGTGCTGCGCCTCAGATCGCGCATGCAAGAGGAGTCGTTCGACGACTAACGCTGGCCGTGCGACGGCGTGCGGCGAGGCGGTTCGAGGCTGGCGGACATCCCCGAGGATGCGACGATCTGCGCAGCCTGCTGGGCGAGTTGCTCGCGCTGGGCGGGGGAGAGGTCCTCGACGAGCTCGTCCAGCTCACTCGAGACTCGCTCGGCGAACCGGTGCGCCGTCGTGCGACCGTGCGGCGTCAGCAGCACCCTGATCGCGCGCCCGTCGGTGATCTTCGGCGAGGCGCGTTCGACCAGTCCGCGGCGCTGCGCACGGTCGACAAGACCGCTGACGCTGGACTTGTCGAGCTCCAGCGTGTCGGCGAGTTCAATGATGCCCGGCTCACGATCCCGCAGTATCCCCAGCAGCCGAACCTGCGTCAGCGACAGCTCGTGCTCAGCGGCCAGCCGCGCAAGCTTCGCCTGGAGCAAGAACGACAGCTCCACCAGCGCGTCCGTCAGGTTCGCCGTCTCGAGACGCTCCGCCATGGCCCGATTCTAGCTTGATTTAGTTGGCGGTACCAACTAGATTGGTTGGTGTCGCCAACTACTATCTGGGAGCCCCCATGCACGCTGCAGTAGTCCGATCCTTCGACGCACCTCCCCGCTACGAATCGTTTGCCGGCCCGCAGCCGCACGGCGAGCACGAGATCGTCGTCGATGTGCTCGCCGCCGGCCTGCATCCGCGGGTGCGTTCGGGCGCGTCCGGCAGCCACTACACGAGCACCGATGTCCTTCCGCTGATACCCGGCGTCGACGGCGTGGGGCGATCCGCCGACGGTGAGCTCCTGTACTTCGTCGCCTTCGACGGCACGTTCGGGACGATCGCAGAGCGCACCGTGCTCGACCACCGGCGCGCCGTCGCGCTGCCGGCCGACGCCAACGTGATCGCGATCGCAGCCGCCATGAATCCCGGCATGTCCTCATGGATGGCGCTCCGCAAGCGCATCTCCTTCGAGGCCGGCCAGAAGCTGCTGGTGCTTGGCGCGACCGGCAACGCAGGACAGATGGCTGTGCAGATCGCCGACTTTCTCGGAGCCGGATACATCGCGGCGGCCGGGCGTGATCCAGGGCGGCTTTCCGCGCTCAGGAGCCTCGGGGCTGACGAGATCGTCTCGCTCACAGGCGAGCCCGAGGAGATCGCGCGGGCGCTCGCAGCGGCCGCGGCAGACGTGGACGTCGTCCTCGACTACCTGTGGGGCTCGGTGACCGAGCGAGCGATCCCGGCGCTCGTCAAGGCCCGTTCGGAGCCGAGCAGGGCGTTGTCGTGGATCCAGATCGGGTCGATGGCGGGGACGACGATCGCGCTGCCTTCGGCCGCGCTACGAGCTGCGAACCTGCAGCTGCTCGGCAGCGGCCAGGGGTCGCTGACGACCGCGGCGATGATCGCCGAGCTGCCGGCGCTCGCCGCTCAGATCAGCAAAGGCAGCTTCGCTGTCGACCCGCTCGCGACACCCCTCAGCGAGGTCGAGTCCGCGTGGAATGCCGCAACTGCCTCCGGGCAGCGCATCGTCTTCGTCCCCTGAGCCGGACGAGTGTCGAAAAGCACTAGCGCTCGCCGAAGGCCGGCGGTATGGTGCTCGCACCCGAGGAAGGAGATACTCATGCACCCCCCAGCGGATCGCATTCGCAACGTGGCCCTCGTCGGACATCGCGGGTCGGGGAAGACCGCGCTGCATGAGGCGCTGCTATTCGAGTCGCGGGCGATCGGCCGCCTCGGCTCCGTACCCGAGGGCACGACCGTGTCGGACTCCGATCCGGACGAGCAGGCGCGGCAGATGTCGATCTCCGCGACGCTCAGCTCGCTGCAGTGGCAGGAGCGCAAGATCAACCTGCTGGATACGCCCGGCGAGCCGAGCTTCATCGCAGACGCGCTCGGCGCGCTGCGCGTATGTGAGGCCGCCGTGTTCGTCGTCAACGCCGTGATGGGCGTCGAGGTATCCACGACGAGGCTGTGGGCGCGTGCAGCCGAGCTCGACATCGCGCGCATGCTGTTCGTGAACATGCTCGACCGCGAGCGCGCGGACTTCTATCGCGCGCTCGACCAGCTCAAGGTCGCGTTCGGTCCCCACGTCGTCGCGACGGAGATCCCGATCGGTGCCGAGCATGACGTCGAGGGCGTGATCGACCTCGTCGACATGAAGGCGTTTCGCGCGGAGCCCACGCCCGAGCGCGGCGCTGCGGACGAGATCCCGATCCCCGCCGAGCTCGAGCAGCGCGCCGGCGAATATCGCGAGAAGCTGATGGACGAGGTCTGCGAAGTCTCCGACGTGCTGATGGAGCGCTACCTCGAGGGCGAGCAGATCTCTCACCAAGAGATCGTCGACGCGCTCAAGGAGGGCACCAACCACGGCAAGATCTTCCCCGTGGTTTGCGGCGTCGCCACGCGCAACCTCGGCACGACGCGCCTGCTCGACGCGATCGTCGAGGACCTGCCCTCGCCGGTCAAGCACGGCTCGCTGATGGTGGGCGAGGTCGAGCTCGTCCCGAGCGAGGACAGAGAGCTGTTCGCCTACGTCTTCAAGACGCGCGCCGACCCGTTCGCCGGGCGCATCAACCTGCTGCGCGTCTACCAGGGGACGCTGTCGGCAGAAAGCCAGGTGCTCAACACACGCGCCCATGCCAAGGAGCGCATCGGCCAGCTGGTCGTGTTCGCCGGCAAGGACGCCGAGCACGTCCAGGACTTCGGGCCGGGCGACATCGGCGCCGTCGCCAAGCTCAAGGAGACCCGCGCCGGCGACTGGCTCGCCGAGCGCGATGAGCCGATCGACATGCCGCGCCTGCAGCTGCCCTCCCCGGTGATGGCCTTCGCCGTAGCGCCCAAGAGCCGTGGCGACGAGGACAAGGTGCTCTCCTCCCTGCGACGGCTGCAGGAGGAGGATCCCACGATCGACCTGCACCGCGACCAGCAGACCGGTGAGCAGATCGTCGCCGGCCTCTCACAGGTGCACGTCGAAGTGATCATCGACCGTCTGCGCGAGCGCTTCGGCGTCGAGGTCGAGCTGCGCCCACCGCGCGTGCCCTACCAGGAGACCATCCGTGCCACCGCCGCCGCGCACGGGCGCCACAAGAAGCAGTCCGGCGGGCGCGGCCAGTTCGGCGACTGCCACATCGAGGTCACGCCACTCATCGACGGCGACGGCGCCGGCGGCTTTGAGTTCGTCGACAACATCAAGGGTGGCGTCATCCCCGGCTCCTTCATCCCCGCCGTCGAGAAGGGCGTGCGCGAAGCGATGGAGGCCGGCGTGCTCGCCGGCTACCCCGTCAAGGGTGTGCGCGTGCGCTTGTTCGACGGCGCCCACCATTCAGTCGACTCCTCCGAGATCGCGTTCAAGCTCGCCGGGCTGCAGGCCATGAAGCAAGCGCTCGAGCTCGCCGACCCCGTGCTCCTAGAGCCGATCATGCTCGTCACGCTGTCCGTGCCCGACGCGCACGTCGGCGACGTCATCGGCGATCTCAACAGCCGCCGCGGGCACCCGCTCGGCATGGAGCCCGTGGGCAGCATGACCGAGATCCGGGCCGAGGTGCCGATGGCCGAGATGCTCACCTACGCGCCAGATCTGCGCTCGATCACCCAGGGACAGGGCGACTACACGCTCGAGTTCCTGCGCTACGAAGAGCTGCCCGCGAACCTCGCGCAGAAGGTTGTCGAGCAGGCAAGCAGCCAGCACCCCGCCGTCCACGCGTAGACGGCGGGATTTGCTCCCGGCGCCGGCGCCAGCTAGTCTGGGGGGCCGATGGCAACGCGCACGATCGTCACTTCGCAGCCAGACGTAGAGTGCGACGTGTGTGAGCGGCGGCTGCTGCGCGGCGAGCAGCCCGACGTGTTCATCGGTGCCGGGCGCAGACGCATCGTGTGCGAGCTATGCGCGCCGCGCGCCGCCCACGAGGGCTGGCTGCGCGAGAGCGACAGCCAGTCGCTGACGCTGCCACCGATGCGCGCACGACGAGGACGCAGCCTGTTCGAGCGCCTGCGCCAAGTCGGCAGGCCGCCGGAAGCGTCGGCCGCTCCCGCCGCCGAGGAAGCTCCGCAGCCGTACGACCTGTTCGCGGGAGCGCCCGACGCCGAGGCGTCTGCGCGCCCCGCTGTGGCGAGCCGTGCGCAGGACGCCGCAGCGCCAGACGAGCTCGAGGCGGACACGCAGGCGACGAGCGTTGACGCCGCTACGGCGCCGCCCGCAGCCGACGCGGATGCGCCCTCGCCGCCGCGCGAGGAAGGGCAGCGCCAGCACCCCGCCGCGATCGAGGAACCGTCTGCATACGCGCAGGAAGCGATCGCCGTGTTCAACGCGAGCGAGTTTCCCCGTCGCGTCGCCGGCGTCACGCGCTCGCTTGGCGCGCCGACCGTCACCGTGCGCTCCGCCGAACACCTCGCGAGCGTCGTGACGATCGTCGTCGCCTGGGAGCTGTGCTGGTACCGCTACGAGGTCGATCTCAGCGAACCAGCGGCCGAGGCGCAGGTGATCGCGCAGGGAACCGAGCTCGCCGAGCTCGACCGCGAGGACCGGCGCGCGAACGCCGCGGCCGCCGAGTCCGGCGCGCTCGTGCTCGTGTCGGCGTGACAATTTCGTAAGCGCCGCTTGCGGATTGGCGTACGGGGAGTAAGATCGGGGTTCAGATGATCTACTGCGTCGTTCCCAGACCACTCGCCGACGAGCTCTATCCGAAGCTCGTCGAGCACTACAGCGGCGACGCCAACGTCACCGTGATCATCGATCGGCGCGAGTTCGATCGGCGCGCTCGCTACGCCGCCACCGGCGCTCCCGCCGGCGGCGAGGGCCAGCGCCGCGTCGTGCGCGACCGTCGCCGCGCGCGCGTCGCCGGCGACCTGCTGCCGCTCGCGCAAGCCTCTTAGCGCTTCAGCGCGTCACGAACCGGGCCGCATCCAAGTGCCACGTCCCCGACGGCCTTCATAATCGTGCCGCGATGCGGTTGATCATTCATGTCGACGGCGGCGCCCGCGGCAACCCCGGTCCCGCGGCCGCCGCGGCGGTCATCACCGGCGCTGACGGCGAGCACGTGGATGAGCGTGCGCAGCTGCTCGGCACCGCGACCAACAACGTCGCCGAGTACCGCGCCCTGCTGCTCGGCCTCGCGCGGGCACACGAGCTCGGCGCGAGCGAAGTCGAGGTCATCGGCGACTCCGAGCTGATCGCCAAGCAGGTGCAGGGCCTCTACAAGGTCAAGCACCCTGCGATGCGCCCGCTTTACCTAGAGGCGATGCAGGCCCTGCGTGGCTTCGAGAAGTGGAGCATCCGAACGGTGCCCCGCGCCCAGAACGCGGACGCCGACGCCCTCGTGAACGCC
The DNA here is from genome assembly GCA_963838405.1 of uncultured Solirubrobacteraceae bacterium. Classification (GTDB taxonomy): domain Bacteria; phylum Actinomycetota; class Thermoleophilia; order Solirubrobacterales; family Solirubrobacteraceae; genus Palsa-744. The sequence continues at coordinate 303,018 of CAWIRA010000005.1, forward strand.
GCGCTCGACCAGGCCGCCGCGTCGCGTTAGCCGGCTAACGCAAAGGCTGCGCCGATTTGGCGATCGCGAGCATCTGCGAGTTCGACAGTTCCTCGAGCAGCGTGTTCGTCAGCCAGTAGAGGACGTTGCCCGAGCGCCATCCGATCACGTGGATGTGCGCGCCGTCGTTGACGAACTCGTAGTTGCGCCCATCGATCACCTGCGTGCGCGCGTGGGCGAACAGCGGCGGGTTCAGCCAATCGCTGCCCTCGAAGTCGTAGTAGGCATCCTCGACTTGGTTCTGGCGCCAGACGACGACGTAGGCGTGGTGGCGAATGTTCTGCTGGTTCTTGAGCGGGTAGGCGCGGACCTGCTGCTGTTCGGACTCCCCCGTCTGGAGCTTCGGGTACAGAACCGGGAACGGCACTTCCGGAGCGACTTTGACGAGTTCGTCCTCACCCGCCGAGGATGTCGGCACGAGATTCAACGCCGCCGCCGAGACGCCGCTGCTGTGGTGGTGGCTGTGATGACTGTGGCGGCTGTGGTGCGAGCCGTGCCCGCTGGAGCTCGTCGCCGCCGGTAGATGCAGTTCTTCGTGCCCGTTGAGGAACGACTCGAGGGTTTCTTTCTCCAGTTCGGGGGTCGAGGTGACGTAGTCGCCGCCGTTGACGATGTCGTCGACGTTGTTTGTCAGGAACTTCACCTGTCGCAGCGGCTTGGCCTGCGAGAAGGCGATCAGCTTCGAGAGCAGGATCAGCTCGCTCGCCGACGCCGGGAAGTTGGTCCGGATCGCGTGCCCGACGGCCTTCGCGACGGTGTCGATCTGGCCGAGCTCGTTGCTGGGGTCGATCTGCTCGCGCAGGTCTCGCAGGAAGTCCTGCTGACGGGCGACGCGCACGAAATCCGAGTCGTCGTGGCGGTAGCGGACGTAGTCGAGCGCGTCTTCGTAACAGAGCTTCTGATAGCCCGGCTCGAGGTTGATCGTCGTATATTCTTCACCGTTTTCACCTTTTTCGTGAAGGTAGCGATGGTCGACGTTCACGTAGGCGCAGCCGAGCGTGTCGACGACTTCGATGAAGCCCTTGAAGTTCACGTCGATGATGCCGTTCAGCTGCAGTTCCGGAAAGACTTCGTGTTTGATCGTTTCGGCTGCCAGCACACTCGCCTCGTTCGGACCGCCGATCTGGCTGCCGATCGTGTACGCGGCGTTGATCTTCTGCTGAGTGTCGATCTGCCCCGACGGCGTCGTGATGTTGACCATCAGATCGCGCGGGATCGACACCACCGACGTCTGGCCCTGTTCGGGGTCGAAGCGCACCAGCAGGATCGTGTCGCTGTGCGGGGCCGATTCCTTTTCTTCGACGTTCTTCGAGCCCGAGCGCCTGTCGGAGCCGAGGATCAGGAACGTCTGCGGGCCGCCGCCGTATTCTGGCGTCACAAGGCCCTTCGGTGCGTCGATCTTGCTGAGCTTCGGGAACACCTCGTCGGCGAGCGTCGTGATCTTGTTCAGCGCCACCGTCGCCGTCGCGGCGCCGCTGAGCACCACGATCAAAACCCCAGCGATCGCAAATCGCTTCCACATGCCCCACCACAGCGAGGGTGGACGCTCGTCATTCATGGGCTATCGGCACGTGGCAGCTCATCAGGCCTGAGGTCGAGCACGCGGCGGCGGACGACGCGCTCGCGAGCAAGCGTAGCGGCCGGACCGGAGCACACGCGCCGGGTCGATGGATACCCTCGAGCGGATGCTCAGCCCCCGGAATCGCGAGCTTCTCGGCCTCGTGCCCTCCGCGCTGCTGGTGACGGCCGGCTTCACAGCGATCTTCATCCAGGCATCGCGTAACGCTCCGGGCGGCGCGACCAACCTGACGCTCAACCACGCCTCCAGCGTGTCGCTGACCTACGGCGCGCTGTTCCTCGGCCTGTGCCTGGCTGCGCACCTCGTGATCCGCTACGCGCTGCCGAACGCCGACCCCTACCTGTTCCCGCTCGTGGCCGTCCTGTCCAGCGTCGGAATCGTCATGGTCTACCGCATCGAACCGACGCTCGCGCGCCAGCAGGCGCAGTGGATGGTGCTCGGGCTGGTGCTGTTCGCGGCGACGATCCTCGCGCTGCGCAAGCGCGGCGTCAGCGTGCTCGAACGCTACCGCTACACGATCGCGCTGGTCGGCATCGGGATCACGGTGCTGCCGCGCGTGCCCGGCATCGGCGAGCAGGTCAACGGCGCCTACCTGGACATCCACATCGGCAGCGTCTCCTTCCAGCCCGCCGAGCTCGCCAAGGTCGCGATCGTGATTTTCCTCGCCAGCTACCTGCGCGACAACCGCCAGATCCTCGTGACGGCGGGCAGGCGCGTGATGGGGCTGACGATTCCGCCGATGAAGCAGTTCGGGCCGTTGTTGATCGTGTGGGGGGCGGCGATGGCGACGCTGCTGCTGACGCGGGAGCTCGGCACCTCGCTGATGTTCTATGGCGCTTTCCTCGCGCTGCTCTACGTCGCCACTGGGCGCCTGTCGTTTCCGTTGATCGGGCTGGTGCTGTTCGTGCTCGGCGCCTGGTTCCTGATCGGTCACGTCAGCCACGTGCATGCCCGCGTGCTGGCGTGGGAACACCCCTTCAACGAAACCCTCTACAACAAGACCGAAGGCGGCAGCTACCAGCTCGCGCAATCGCTGTTCGCGCAGGCGGACGGCGGGCTGCTCGGCACCGGTTTCGACCGCTCGCTGCTGCGCGTCGGCACGCACGGGGCCTCGATCCTGCCCGTGCCCGAAAGCGACATGATCTACGCGGTGATCGTCAACGAGCTCGGTCTCGTCGGCGCCGCGGCGTTGTTGGCGGTGTACCTGCTGTTCATCGCCCGCGGACTGAAGACGGCCGTGCTCGCTCGTGACTCGTTCTCGAAGCTGCTCGCCACGGGGCTGTCGTTCATCATCGCGCTGCAGGTGTTCGTGATCGTCGGCGGCGTCACGCGCGTGATCCCGCTGACCGGCGTGACGTTGCCGTTCGTCGCCTACGGCGGCTCCTCGGTGGTGATGAACTTCGTCCTCGTAGCGCTGCTGCTAGTGATCTCCGACCGTGCCCGGCGACCGTACGTGCCGCCGAAGCGGAGGTGACGCCGGCGCGTTTCGGGCGCACCCCGAGGGCACGGCCACGTGAGGCGATCCCCCTTGCAACTCGTCGTCGAGCTATCTGAAGATCAACGGCGACTTACGACTTCAGCTATTGGCCAATGGCAGGAGCGGAAGAAATCTATGGGGCCTACGCCGAACAGGACACGAGCTACATGGACGTACCCGAAGGCGCTACGAACTGGTACTTTGTAAATAACGAGGAGTGGGCTTACAATCCGGTAGTGCCAAATACCTGGACTGAGATCGGGCAGACCGGCGGAAGGTATAAAGGATGCTGCGGCATCTGGTGGTTCTGGGCGTTTCAGAACGGTACTGAGGGCTACAAGCAGTTTATCGAAGCTCCCTACGTCTGGGAAGTCGGAACCGGTGATCACTGGTACGCAATGGACACGGCCGGTGGGGGCCGGTGGTGCTGGTACTACGGGAGATACCAGGAACTGGTCGCTGGCTGTGAAACCGACTTCGCGTGGCAAGCGACCGTTCTAGAGACTGGCGCAGAGGTGGCAACTGAAAGCAAGCCGGTTTTTCAAGCCTCAGTCAACAACTCCGCCGAGTGGACGAACTATACGTGGCATACCTGGAACGACTTCGATATGAGCATCACGACACCTGGGCTGTGCTGGGCATCCCTGAACGGCGCCCCTGGAAACATCTACTACGACACCTGCAGCAAAGACGAGGAAACCTAGTGAAACTGATCCTACTGATAGTGACGGTACTGGGAGTCGGAGGCCCGCCGGGGCTTCGGCTGGAGAACTCGGACGTCCTGCCGAACGCAACGATCACGGTTGTCCACAAGGGCAAGACGGTCGCCGATAGCACCGGCGGGGAGCTGAGCGTTAAGCTCAAGCCGGGGATCTACTCCGTGATCGCCAAGCTCGCGGACGAAGCCGGAAAGCCACCCAACCTCTGTGAGACGACGACGATCGACCTCAAGCGGACGACGAAGCGGCTCAAAATGGAGTGCTCGATCAGTTGAACGGTGGGCGGCTTCGGTCGCCCCTTACTTCTGGATGGCGAACGCGCAGCGCCCGAAACATATCCGCGCGCCGCGCGTAGAGCGTGATCTCCGACCGTGCCCGGCGACCGTACGTCCCGCCCAGGCGCAGCTGAGCACGGCACGTTTCAGGCGCACCCGGAGGGCACACCTTGTAGAGGCGCAGGCAGGCAGGTGAGCCCGGCGTGCCGTCGAAGAAACTGGCGGCCGATGTTGAGCTCGACAACCCCCGATGCGATTCCGCGCCTGCTGCTGGCGCGCCCCAAGACGGCGAGCGACATTCGTGCGCGCGTCGACGGCCGCGCGCTCAGCGAAGGCTTCTGCTCGCCGGCGGGGCTGCACCGGCGTCCGTGGCTCGAGCGCCTGCGCCGCGCGCTCGATGGCGAGCTGTTCGTGTTGCACTTCCAGCCGATCGTGCGCCTGAGCGACCGCAGCGTCTCCCACCACGAGGCGCTGTTGCGGCTCGCCGACGAGCCTGACGGAAGCCTCGTCGCGCCGGGGCGGTTTCTGCCGGCGGCCGAGCGCTACGGGCTGATCCGCGAGATCGATCGCATGGTGATCAACCAGGTCGCGGCACTGCTCGGCGACGCCGGCGGGCGCGAGCCGCGGATCGCGGTCAACGTGTCCGCCCTGTCGGTCACCGACAAGACGATGCTCGCCTACATTGAGCGACAGCTGCGCTGGCACGGCGCCGACCCGTCGCAGCTCGTCGTCGAGATCACCGAGACCGCCGCCATCTCGGACATGCAAAGCGCGCGCGAGTTCTGCTCCGGTGTGCTGGCGCTCGGGTGCGATCTCGCGCTCGATGACTTCGGCGCCGGCTACGGCTCGTTCCATTACCTCCGGCATCTGCCCTACAGCTATCTGAAGATTGACGGCGACTTCATCCGCCGCCTGCCGATCTCGCGCACCGACCAGCTGCTGGTGCGGGCGCTCGCCGGTGTCGTGCGGGGCATGGGCGGCGAGACGATTGCCGAGTTCGTCGGCGATGAGACGACGATGGGGATGCTCCGCAGCTACGGCGTCGACTACGCCCAGGGGTTCGCGGTCGGGCATCCGCAGCCGACGCTCGTCGCCGCACTCTGAGCATCGATCGGCAACGTCTGTATAGCCATGGCTATACAGCAGTCCGTCGCGGTCGAACGAGACCCCGTGAGCGGGCGAAGCCGGCGAGCCTAGTGCGGCTGCGGGAACTGGCGGCGCATCGCCGCGTCCCACGCACGGTCGCTCAACAGCCGTCGTGTCGCGATCGAGAGCTTCGCTGAGGGCGTGATCGTGATCCGTGCAGGCGGGTGGCTGCGCGTGATCGCGCGCTCGAGCACCTTCGCGACGCGCTCCGGCCCGGCGCCGAGGTGGCGCATCGGCCCGTCGTAGGCGCCCGCGGTCACCGCTGCCACGGCCGCGTTGAAGTTGGCGTACGGGTCCTCCTGCTCGCCGATGTCGGGCATGCTGGCGGTGGCTGCGTGGCCGAACTCGGTCGTGATCAGCCCCGGCTCGAGCAGGATCACGTCGATGCCGAAGCCACGCACCTCGAAGCGCAGGGCGTCTGAGATCGCCTCGAGCGCGTGCTTGGTCGCGTGATAATGGCCCGCTCCCGGAAACGTCAGGCGTCCGCCCATCGAGCCGACGTTGACGATCTTGCCCCATCGCTGTGCGCGCATCTTCGGTAGCACGAGCTGCGTCAGGCGCACCAGGCCGAAGACGTTGGTCTCGAACTGGCGACGCACCGCGTCCATCGGCACCGTCTCGACCGCTCCGCCCTGGCTGTAGCCGGCGTTGTTGACGAGCACGCCGACCGCTCCCTGCTGCTCCTCGACGGTCGCGACCGCCGCCCGCATCGAGTCCTCGTCGGTGACATCGAGCGCGAGCGTGTGGCATCCGGCCTGCGCCAGCTCGGCGAGCGACTCCGGACGCCGCGCCGTCGCGTAGACGGTCCAGCCGGCGCGTGACAGGCGCAGCGCGCTCGCGCGACCGATGCCGGAGGAGCAGCCCGTCAGCAGCACCGCCTTGGAGGGCTCGGCCATGAGCGCAGCATATGCGCTGTGCGAGGTACGCTCCCGTCATGACCACACTCTCTGCAGACACCCTGCCGGAGGCGCTCGGCGCCTCCGCGCGCGAGTTCATCGCCCAGCCGCACCGTCTCCTGATCGGCTCCGAGCGTCTCGACGCTGCTGACGGTCGCACGTTCACGACCGTCGACCCGGCCACCGGTGCGGAGATCGCGCAGGTCGCCCTCGGCGGGCCCGAGGACGTCGCGCGCACCGTCGCCGCCGCGCGCGCCGCGTTCAGCGACGGTCCGTGGTCCTCGATGCCCGCGTCCGGACGTGAGCGCTTGATGCACGCGCTCGCGGACGCGATCGAAGCACGTGCGGAGGAGATCGCGCAGATCGAGTCACTCGACAACGGCAAGCCCGTCGGGCTCGCGCAGTACGTCGACGTCAACGGCGCGGTCGGTCACCTGCGCTACTTCGCGGGCTGGCCGACGAAGATCGAGGGCAACGTGCTGCCGGTGACCGCGCCGAACATGCACTGCTACACGCGCCGCGAGCCGGTCGGCGTGTGCGCGCAGATCATCCCGTGGAACTTCCCGCTGCTGATGGCCGCGTGGAAGCTCGGCCCGGCGCTCGCCGCCGGCTGCACGATCGTCCTCAAGCCCGCCGAGCAGACGCCGTTGAGCGCGCTGCGCATTGGCGAGCTCGCGCTCGAGGTCGGCTTTCCGCCGGGCGTGCTCAACGTTCTCACGGGCGACGGCAGCACCGGCGCGGCGCTCGTGGACAGCCCGGGAATCGACAAGGTCGCGTTCACCGGCTCGACGGTCGTCGGCCGCGAGATCGGCGCCAAGGCGGGACGGGCGCTGAAGCGCGTCACGCTCGAGCTCGGCGGCAAGTCGCCGAACATCATCCTCGCCGACGCCGACGTCGACGCTGCGGTCAAGGGGTCATTCCAGGCGATCTACTTCAACTCCGGCCAGGCCTGCAACGCCGGCTCGCGCCTGTTCGCGCCGGCGGAGCGCTACGACGAGGTGATGAGCGCGCTCGCGGAGGCCGCCAAGAGCGCGCGCCTCGGTCCGGGGCTCGACCCCGACACGCAGCTCGGGCCGCTCGTCTCAGCCGAGCAGCAGCAGCGCGTGATGGACTACATCGACGCCGGCCGCGCCGAAGGCGCAGAGGTGCTTGCCGGGGGCGACGCCGCGCTCGCCGACAGCGGTGGCTACTTCGTCTCGCCGACGCTGTTCAGCACCACCTCGGACGATCTGCGGATCGCACGCGAGGAGATCTTCGGGCCGGTGCTGGTCGCCTCGCCATACGACAGCCTCGAGGAAGTCGCCGCGCGCGCGAACGAGGGCGAGTACGGGCTCGCCGCCGGCGTATGGACGCGTGACGTCTCCAACGCCCATCGCCTGGCAGCGATGCTGCACGCGGGCATGGTCTACATCAACACCTGGGGAGTCGTGGATCCCGCGGCGCCGTTCGGGGGCTTCAAGGCCTCGGGCATCGGCCGCGAGCACGGTCACGACGGTCTCGAGGCCTATCTCGAGACGAAGACCGTGTGGACCGCGCTGTGAGCTTCACCGCTCCGTGAGTGTCGCCGCCCAGAGCGAGCGTGGCGTCGCCGATGTCCGCTCTGAGCGGTGGCTGCCCGCGCTCGCCACGCTGCTGGCGCTGCTGCTCGTAGCCGCCGCGGCAGAGGTCGTCATCGACGGCTCGGCTGGGCTCTCGCCGCTGATCCCGAAGTCGCCGCAGATCGCGGGCTGGCTGGCTGGCGCCGGCGAGCGGCTCGGCTATCGCGTCTTCCTGATCGCGCTGCTCGTCTCGAGCGGCGCCTACCTGGGGCTGATCCTGATCGCTGGTCGCTCGCGGCCCGTCGCCGACGGCGCCGAGTCGCGCTACGCGGGCGGTGTGATCTCCAAACGCTGGGCGATCGCGCTCGTCGCGGTGCTGCAGCTGATCGTGTTCGTCGGTCCGATCCTGATCTCGACCGACGTGTTCAGCTACATCGCCTACGCCCGCATGGCAGTTGAGCACGGCCTGAATCCGTATACACACGGCCCGTTCGCGATCCATCGCGACCCGATCTTCCGCTACGTCGGGCGCGACTGGGACCGCGTCGCCACCGCCTACGGCCCGCTTTACACGCTGCTCTCCTATCCGCTTGCGCTGCTCGGCGTGGTCGGCGCGCTGTGGGGGATGAAGCTCGAGGCGTTGCTGGCCAGCGCCGGCACGCTCTGGTTGACCTGGCGTTGCGCGCGTGCGCGCGGCCTCGATCCCGTGCTCGCGATCCTCGTCGTCGGCGCCAACCCGCTGTACGTGCTGTACGCGCTCGGTGGTGCCCACAACGACCTGATCATGATGCTCGCGATGATGGCTGCGGTCAGCCTGATGGTGATCGGCACGCCGTCGAGCCGGCGCGAAGCAGGGGCAGCTGCGTGGGTCGTGGCCGGCGCCCTGATCAAGGCGACGGTCGCGGTGCTGCTGCCGTTCATGATCGTCTCCAGACGCAAACTCGCACCGGTGCTCGGAGCTGCGGCCGCGATCGCAGTCGGCGCCATCATCGGCTACGCGGCGTTCGGGATTCACGGCATCGACGTCGTCGCCGCGCTCAACCGGGACGCCGCGTTCGTGTCGAGCGACAGCTTCGCCACCGAGATCGCGCACCTGCTCGGGAAGCCCGGCGTGTTCCCGGTCGACCACGACCTGCTGAAGGTCGCGCTCGTGCTGATCATCGCGCACCTGCTGTGGCGGACATGGCGCGGCTACGACTGGGTCGCCGCGTCCGGATGGGCGCTGCTTGCGATCGCGGTCACCAGCACGTGGCTGCTGGCGTGGTACATCCTGTGGCCGCTGCCGCTTGCCGTCGTCACGCGTGACCGACGGCTGCTGATCGCAACGCTGTTCGTGCAGGCTCTGTTCGTGATCCACCAGACCTCGCCGCTGTTGGCGCCGGTGCAATGAGCGCCGCCGCCGCGAGCGCGCCGCGTCGGCGCGATAAGGGCACGGTACGTGCGATCGAGACGACGGTGCTGGTGATCGTGGGCGTGATCCTGGCGGTGGCCACCGTCAACGACGTCGGCCGGCAGGTCCAGAACAACCATCGCTTGATCGCCGACCTGCGGACGTGGCGTCACTACACCGGGCACGACTATCGCAACATCTCAATCGACTCCGAAACGCTCGGCCTGGACAGCGAACGCGAAATCCTCTGCGGGAACACGAGTCCCGGGCCGCCCGGTGAACGGACGCAGGTCTGCCTCGCCATCTGGGGGCCGACCGTGAATGGCGTGCGCACTGTGCACGCCGGCTGGTACCTGCCGCCACGCGTTGAAGACGTGCGCGCGCACCGCTACGGCTGCTTCGGATCGGGCCTACAGGGAATGTGTGCCCGATGAGGTCCAGGCGATGAGCACGGCGGCCTACCCGGCGACTGCGCGCAGCGGGCGCCCGGCCCAGGCTGCGACGCGGCTGCCCGCGTGGTGGCCGCTGGCGGCGCTGACGCTGCTCGCCGCCGCGCTGCGGCTCTCGACGCTCGATCTGCAGAGCTTCTGGTACGACGAGGCGTTCACGCCCGTGCACGTCCTGCACGCGAGCCTCGCGGCGACGCTCCGCTCGGTCGTGCACACGGAGAACAGCCCGCCGCTTTGGTACGTGCTCGAGTGGGTCGACGCTCGCGTGCTCGGCACAGGCGAGGTCGCGCTGCGCCTGCCCTCGGCGCTTGCCGGTATCGCGACCGTGCCCGTCGCCTGGGCGATCGGCCGCGAGCTCAGCGGCCGCCGCGCTGCGATCGTCTGCGCGGCGATCGTCGCCGTCAGCCCGCTGTTCGTGTGGTATTCGCAGGAGGCGCGCGTGTACGCGCTGTTCGTGCTCACCGCGGCGCTCGCGATGCTGTGCTTCCTGCGCGCGTTGCGTGATCCGACGCCACGACGGATGGCCGCGTTCGCGCTGACCGCGGCGCTTGCCCTACTGACGCACTACTTCGCCGTGTTCCTGCTCGCGCCGATGGTGCTGTGGCTGCTGTGCGATCGACGCACGCGCCGGACGGCGCTGGTGGCGGCCGGCGTGCTGGCGCTCGTCGGGCTCGCGCTGCTGCCGCTGATCTCCGCCCAGGGCGGTCACGGAACGCAGTGGATCGGACGCTGGCCGCTCTCGGAACGGCTGCAGGCGATCCCGCAGTACTACCTCACCGGTTACACCGGCTCGGCGCTGGGACACGGCGTCGAGCTGCTCGTCGCGCTGCCGATCCTCGCCGGCCTCGCGCTCGGGCTGTGGCGCATGACGGGGCCCGCTCCTACCGCGAAACGTACCGATCCTCGGCCGGCCAGCGACGCTCCCGACGCGCCGGGCACCTCCGCCGGCGTCGGCGTCGGCGATCCTGACACTCCGATCTCGCCACAGCGGGGCCTGACGATCGCGCTTACGCTCGCCGCGTGTGGCGTGCTGATTCCGATCGTGCTGGTCGCCTTCGGCGCGGACTATCTCGCGCCGCGCAACCTCGTCGCGGCGATGATCCCGGTCACGGCCGCGATCGCGGTGCTCGTCGCGTGGCCCGCCGCGGGGCCGGGGGGAGGGGCCGGGCTGGCGGCCACGGCTGTGCTCGCCAGCGTGATCGTCGTGGCCTTGCTCGCGATCTCGATCGACATCGAGTTGAGCCCGCGGTTGCAGCGCGGCAACTGGCGCGGTCTCGCGGCGGCACTGCGGGTCGCCCCGCGCGAACGCGTGATCACCACCGTCGAGCTCGGCACGGCACCGCTCGAGTACTACCTGCCGGGTCTCCACGGTGTGCCTCGCGGCGGCTTCGTACGCGTGCGTGAGATCGACGAGACCGGCTACAAGCCGCTGGTCGCGAGCGCCGGCGCGCCCCCGGCGCCGGGCTTTCACCTGCTATCCCGCGTGGACATCGACGGGCTCATCGCATACCGCTTCGTCTCACCCGTTGCGCGACGCGTCAGCGAGGCGACACTGCGCCGCCACGTGATCACGCTTGCAAGCCCCGCGGTACTCGGGCCGGCGGGCGTTTAGGTGTCATGGTGAGGGCTGTTGCTGGGAGCGAGCGTGCGCGACTGTCGTCTGAGAACGAAAAGATTTAGGTTTCCCACATGCCGCAGTTGACCTTGGAAGCTTGCAGCGAGGCGAAGGTGGCTCTCGAGTTGGCATGCGAGCACCTGATGTCGCTGCAGGATGACGCCGGCTGGTGGCGCGGCGAGCTGCAGACCAACGTCACGATGGACGCTGAGGACATGCTGCTGCGCGAGTTCCTGGGGATTCGCACCGCGGCTGAGAGCGAGCGCTCCGCCGCGTGGATTCGCTCCCAGCAGCGCGCCGACGGGACGTGGACGAACTTCCACGGTGGCCCTGGTGAGCTCTCGACGACGATCGAGGCCTACTGGGCGTTGCGGCTCGCCGGCGATCAGCCCGAAGAGCCGCACATGCTGGCGGCGGCCGAGTTCATCCGCGGCGAGGGCGGCCTCGAGCGCGCTCGCGTCTTCACCCACGTGTGGCTCGCGCTGTTCGGGCTGTGGTCCTGGGAGCGCGTGCCGGCGCTGCCGCCCGAGGTGATCCTGCTGCCGTCGTGGGTGCCGCTGAACGTCTACGAGTTCGCCTGCTGGGCGCGCCAGACGATCGTGGCGCTGTCGATCGTCAAAGCCCACCGGCCCGTGCGCCCGCTGCCGTTCGATCTCGAGGAGCTGCACGCTGAGGAACCGGCCGGCGCGCAGCCGCCGCGACGGGGATCCAGTCGACTGCGCAACGGCGGGCGGGTGTGGCTGGGTCGCCTCGACCAGCTGCTGCGCGCCTACGAGCGCCGTCCGCTTGCGCCGCTGCGCCGGCTGGCGCTCGCGAAGGCCGAGCGCTGGATCGTGCGCCGTCAGGAGCGCGACGGCTCGTGGGGCGGGATCCAGCCGCCGTGGGTCTACTCGCTGATCGCGCTGCAGCTCGCTGGCTACCCGCTCGAGCATCCCGTGATCAAGCGCGGCCTCGAGGGCCTCGAGCGCTTTATGGTCGAGGATCGCGACGACTCTCGTGGCGTCGGTGCGCCGGCGGGTGAGAGCCGGCGCCTGGAAGCGTGCCAGTCGCCTGTGTGGGACACCGCGTTGTCGATGCTCGCGCTGAGCGACGCGGGCGTCGCGGACGATCATCCGGCGATGCTCGCCGCGGCCGAGTGGCTGCTCGCCGAGGAGGTCACCCAACGCGGCGACTGGTCGGTGCGAAGCCCCGCGCTCGAACCGGGTGGCTGGGCGTTTGAGTTTGCCAACGTCAACTACCCCGACGTCGACGACACCGTTGAGGTCGTGCTGGCGCTGGCGCGCGTCAACCAGCTGGCTGCGCTGAGAGCTCCGATCGACGGCGCGATCGGGCGCGCGTTGCGTTGGGTCGAAGGGATGCAGAGCTCCGACGGCGGTTGGGGCGCGTTCGACGTCGACAACACGCGCTCGCTCGTGCGCGAGCTCCCGTTCTTGGACTTCGGCGAGGTGATCGACGAGCCAAGCGCCGACGTGACAGCGCACACGATCGAGATGCTGGGCGCGCTGGGACTCGGTGACACGCCCGCGGCCCGCCGCGGCGTGCGCTGGCTGCTCGAGCACCAGGAGGCTGGCGGATCGTGGTTCGGACGTTGGGGCATCAACCACGTCTACGGCACCGGCGCTGCGGTGCCGGGGTTGATCGCCGCGGGGATTGCGCCCTCGGAGCAGTGCATCAGGCGCGCCGTCTCCTGGCTCGAGCGCCACCAGAACGAAGACGGAGGCTGGGGCGAGGACCCGCGCTCCTACGACGACCCCAAGTGGATCGGTCATGGGCCCAGCACCGCTTCGCAGACGTCGTGGGCGTTGCTCGCGCTGCACGCCGCCGGCGAGCGCTCGCCGGCACTCGCGCGCGGCGTCGCCTGGCTCGTCGCCACGCAGCGCGTCGACGGCGGCTGGGACGAGCCCCAGTACACCGGCACCGGCTTCCCCTCCGACTACTACATCAACTACCACCTGTACCGGCTCACGTTCCCGGTCATGGCACTCGGGCGCTGCCTCGCAGCCGAGACAGCCGAGGCGGCGGAGGACGTCCGCGGCGCGCGCGCCGAGCGACAGGAGTGATGCTCACAGCCGACGCGCCGATCGACGCCCCTGCCGCGGAGGCGGTGATGGCGCGAGCGCGGACGGAGAACTTCCCCGTCGCCAGCCGTGTGCTCCCGCGCCGCGAGCGCCGGCACCTGATGTCGCTGTACGGCTTTGCACGGTTGGTCGACGAGCTGGGCGACGCCGACGAGCGCCCGCCGGCTGAGCGGCTCGCGGCACTCGACTGGCTCGAAGGCGAGCTCGACCGAGCGTTGCGCGGAGAGGCCACGCACCCGCTGCTGGTGCGCCTCGGCGAGACGGCGCGCGAGTGCGGCTTGACGCGTGAGCCGTTCGTGCGTTTGATCGAAGCCAACCGCGTCGACCAGCGCGTCGGACGCTATGAGACCTGGGAGCAACTGCGCGGCTACTGCGCGCTGTCGGCCGACCCCGTCGGCGAGCTCGTGCTCTCAGTGTTCGGGCTCGCCAACCCGGCTCGAATCGCGCTGTCGGACTCGATCTGCACAGCGCTGCAGCTCGCCGAGCACTGCCAGGACGTGGCCGAGGACCTCGCCCGCGGGCGGATCTACCTGCCGGCCGAGGACCTGCGGCGCTTCGACTGCGCCGAGAGCGACCTGGCGGGCGCGCACGCGAGCGCGCCCCTACGCGCGGTGCTCGCCTTCGAGGTCGACCGCGCGCGCGGGCTGCTGGCCGAGGGCGCGCCGCTGATCGCGCAGCTGCGCGGACGTCCCAAGCTCGCCGTGGCGGCGTTTGCGGCCGGCGGCAGCGCCGCACTGGAGGCGATCGAAACGGTGCGCTACGACGTCCTTCCCGGGCCGCCGCGCGCTGGCCGCCTGCGGCGCGCCGCGGCGCTCGCGAGGACCCTGTACGCGAGCCGGAGCGCCGCCTCGTGAGCACTGCCGCCGAGCTCGCAGCCGCCTACAGCCACTGCGAATCGGTCACGCGCACGCAGGCTGCCAACTTCTACTACGGCATCAGGCTGCTGCCCAGCGAGCGTCGCCGCGCGATGTGCGCGGTGTACGCGTTCGCCCGCCGCGTGGATGACATCGGCGACGGCACGCTGCCCGCGGAGGAGAAGCTGATGCTGCTCGACGGCGAGGCGCGCGCGCTCGCCGCGATCGGGCTCGCCGGCTCGCAAGCGGCGCCCGCAGCCGGCCTCGAAGCCGCTGGCGACACGCCGCGCCGCGAGCCGGCTCCTGCCCACGATCCGGTGATGGTGGCGCTCGCGGACACGCAGCGGCGATTCTCGTTGCCAGCAGGCGTGCTCGGCGAGCTGATCGAGGGCGTGCGCATGGACGTCGCGGGCACCAGCTACGAGGAGTTCGACGAGCTGGTCGTGTACTGCCGCCGCGTTGCCGGGGCGATCGGCAGGGTGTGCCTGGCGATCTTCGGCCTGCGGGCCGGCGCGTCGGCCGCGCCGGCGCAGGCCGAACGGCTCGCTGACGAACTGGGCGTCGCGCTGCAGTTGACGAACATCCTGCGCGACGTCCGCGAGGACGCCGAAAACGGGCGCGTGTACCTGCCGGGAAGTGACCTGCGGCGCTTCGGCGCGCTGCCCGCGGCTGAGTGCCCGAGGGAGAGCGAGTCGGCCGCGGAGCTGCTGGGGGTCCTCGCGAGCGCTGCCGAGACAGGCGCCAATGGGGGCTCCTCGGAGGCGGAACAGCGGCAACGGCTCGCGGCGCTCGTGCGCTTCGAGAGCGAGCGCGCGCGCGAATGGTTCGACCGCGGGATCACGCTGACGGCGATGCTCGACCGGCGCAGCGCCGCGTGCGTGCTGGCGATGGCGGGCATCTACCGGCGGCTGCTGGAGCGCATCGAGGCTGACCCGCAGGAAGTCGCCCGCCGGCGCGTGTCGCTGCCGGCGCACGAGAAGGTGTGGGTTGCCGCGCGGGGCATGCTGGGGGTGCGCACGTGAGCGTGAGTGCCGGAGCTCGCGAGCGGCCGAGCGTGCTGGTCGTCGGCGGCGGTCTCGCCGGCATCACCGCTGGGCTCGACTGCGCGGCGGCGGGCGCCAGCGTGACGCTCGTCGAGGTCAGGCGCCGGCTCGGAGGCGCCGCCTATTCGTTCGAGCGCGACGGGCTCGCGCTCGACAACGGCCAGCACGTGTTCCTGCGCTGCTGCCACGCCTACCGTGGCCTGCTCGCGCGCCTCGGCAGCGAGCATCTGACGTTCGTGCAGCCACGCCTGGAGATACCCGTGCTCAGCCCCGGCGCGAAGCCTGCGCTGCTGCGCCGCGGCTCGCTGCCGGCGCCCGCGCACCTCGCGCTCGCGCTCGCGCGCTACCCGCATCTGACAGCGGCCGAACGCGCGGGCGCGGCACGCGCCGCGTTTGCCCTGATGCGCCTGGATCCAAGCGACCCGGCGCTCGAAGCCGAGACGTTCGGTGCTTGGCTCGCGCGCCACGGGCAGGGCGAGCGAGCCGTCGGCGCGCTGTGGGATCTGATCGCGCTGCCGACGCTCAACCTGCCGGCGGCAGAGGCATCGCTGGCGCTGGCCGCGTTCGTCTTCCACACCGGGCTGCTCTCCGGAGCCGACGCAGGCGACATCGGCTTTCACCACGGGACGCTCGCCGAGACGATCGGCGCTCCGGCCGAGCGGGCGCTGCGTGAGGCGGGTGTCACGGTTCGACTCGGCTGGCGCGCTGAGCGCGTCGAACGCAACGGCGACGGCCTCACAGTGCACGGACGCGGGGCGCGCGATGTGCGCGGCGAGCAAGCGGAGAGCGCCGCCGGCGAGCAAGCCTCCGACGGCGATGAGGAGCCCGCCGCCGCGCGAGCGCTCGAGCGCATGCGCGCCGGCGCGACGATCCTCGCGGTGCCGCACATGCGTGCCGCGAGGCTGCTCGAGCCGCTGCTCGGTGAGCGCGCCGGCGCGTGGCGCGGGCTGGGCAGCTCGCCGATCATCAATCTGCACGTCGTCTATGACCGCGTTGTCTGTGAGGTGCCGTTCGCCGCGGGCGTCCGCACGCCGGTGCAGTACGTCTTCGACCGCAGTGACGCAGCCGGCGCGCCGCCCGGCTGCCAGTATCTGGCGGTGTCGCTGTCGGGCGCCGAGCGTGAGATGGCGATCAGCTCGAGCGAGTTGCGCGAGCGCTACCTCCCCGCGCTCGGCGCGTTGTTCCCGCGTGCTCGAGGCGCGAGCGTCGAGTTCTTCCTGGCCACCCGCGAGCACGCCGCCACGTTCCGCGCCGCGCCCGGGGTCGGCGCGCTGCGTCCGCACGCGCAAACAGAGCTGTCGGGACTCGTGCTCGCCGGCGCCTGGACCGCGACGGGTTGGCCGGCCACGCTCGAGGGCGCCGTGCTGAGCGGTCACACCGCAGCGGACACGGCGCTACGGCGCCTCGGTCTTGACCCGGCGAGCGCCGCGCGTGCGCGCATGCCCGTCAATGCCACGGGAGTGGCGCCGGCACAGCCCGCGCCGGCCGCGGCGCGAGTGGCACGGGAGTTCGCCCGGTGAGCACCATGGAGAGCACACGCGAGCTGCTGGTGGCGGCGCCGATGCGGATCGAGGCGGCCCTGATCTCATCGGGGACCAGGCGGGCGCTCGTGCGAAAGACCGGCATGGGGCCACGCCGCTCGCAGGCCGCCGCGGGCGCGCTGGCCGCCGACAGCGCCCGCGCGATGCTCGTGCTCGGCTTCTGCGGTGGACTCGACGCGACCTCTGTGCCGGGCGAAGTGATCGTCGCCGAGGATGTGTACGCGGCGGGCGATGAAGGGCACGCCGAGCAGCGCGTGCGTTGCGACCTGCACGACCAGCTTGTGCATCGCTTGACGGGCAGGGGACTGAAGGTCCGAGCCGGGAGCGTCGTGTGCGTCTCGCGCCTCGCGCTGGGGGAGCGGCGCGCCGAGCTGCATGCGGGCGGGGCGATCGCCGTGGACATGGAGTCGGTGTGGCTCGCGGCCGGCGCCGGCGGCCGGCCGTTCGGCGTGGTGCGCGTCGTCCTCGACAGCCCTTCGCACGAGTTGTTGCGTGTGCGGGCGGCCGCGGGGGCGCTGCGCGCCGCGCTCGCGCTGCGGCGCGTAGCCGGCGCACTTCACGACTGGGCACCCGGCGTCTAAGGTAGCCCCATGGCCGTCCGTATCAGACAGAGCACGCGCATGGGGTGGTACCTGATGCGCCAACGGCTGGCCAAACGCGAGAAGTTCCCACTGATCGTGGAGCTCGAGCCGCTGTTCCAGTGCAACCTCGCGTGCTCCGGCTGCGGCAAGATCCAGCACCCCGAGCACGAGCTGCGCCGGCGGATGCCAGTCGAGCAGGCGATCGGGGCGATTGAGGAGAGCGGCGCGCCGATGGTCTCGATCGCCGGCGGCGAGCCTCTGATCCACCCCGAGATCCACGTGATCGCCGCGGAGCTGATCAAGCGCAAGAAGTTCGTGTACCTCTGCACGAACGCGTTGCTGCTCGAGAAGAAGCTCGAGAACTTCAAGCCGAGCCCGTACTTCTCCTGGGCAGTGCACATGGACGGCCTGCAGGAGCGTCACGACGCATCGGTCGAGCGCGAGGGGGTCTTTGAGAAGGCCGTCTCGGCGATCAAGGCGGCGAAGGCCGCAGGCTTCCGGGTGACGACCAACACGACGTTCTTCACGCACGACTCGCCGAAGACGGTGCGCGAGGTGCTCGACTTCCTCAACGACGATCTCGAAGTTGACGAAATGATGATCTCGCCGGCCTACGCCTACGAGAAAGCGCCCGACCAAGAGCACTTCCTCGGCGTCACCGAGACACGCAAGCTGTTCAAGGAGGCCTTCAGCGAAGGCCGGCGCAAGAAGTGGCGCCTGAACCACAGCCCGCTGTTCCTCGACTTCCTCGAGGGCAAGGCCGAATTCGACTGCACCGCCTGGGGTATTCCCAGCTACTCGTTGTTCGGTTGGCAGCGCCCCTGCTACCTGATGGCGGACGGCTACACCGAGACCTACAAAGAGCTGCTGGAGACGACCGACTGGAGCAAGTACGGTCGCGGCAAGGACCCGCGCTGCGAAAACTGCATGGCCCACTGCGGCTACGAGCCGACGGCGGTGCTGCAAACGACGAGCTCGCTGCGCCAGTCGTTGCGCGCTCTCGCCGGCTAAGCACCCGTCTGCGCGTCGGTCTCTGCGTCCAGCTCTGCCGACTCCGCGTCGGCGCCGCTACTGCGGATGTCCTGCCATGAGACGCCCTCCTTGAGCAGCGCCGGGACACCCAGTACCAGGGCGGTGACGACCTCGACAGCCTGCAGGATGATTCCGTAGGCGAGCGCCTGTCCCGCGCCGACGCCGTACGCGGCCAGCACGACCAGACAGGCCGCCTGGAAGACGCCGACGTTGGACGGCGTCGCGGGCAGGACCGCGCTGAGATTGACCGCGAGCAGGATCGCGGCAGCGGCGGCGAGGTCCGCCTGGGACTCGAGTCCGAGCGCGAGGATCACCGCGTAGCAGGCGAGCCACTGCAGCGCCCACGCCAGCAGCTGGAAGCTGATCGCGGTGACGCCGTAACGCGGGCGTGCAAACACGACCAGGCCGCGGCGCGCGAGCGCGAGCAGTCTCGCGCCCGCGTCCGCGGCGCGCGCGACGCGGGCGAACCGCGAGCGGCTCCCGAGCGCGATCAGCCGCGGTCCGACGATGATCAACAGGCAGATGAGCAACGGCACGGACAGCGCGAGCGCGATCTCCGCGCCGTGGCCGCTCGGCAGCGGCACGCTCGTGATCGTCACAACGAGCAGGATCGCCAACGCGATCAGGTTGAACAGCGTCTGCGAGAAGACAGTACCCGCGAGCACCGGCACCAGCCGACTCGTACGCCCCTCCAGGCGGCGCGACAGTACAACGATGCGCGCAGCCTCGCCGAGGCGGCCGGGCACGATCGCCGAGCCCAGCACGCCGATCATCGTCGCGCGCACGACCGCGCTCCACGGCATCGGCGTGTCCGGCAGCGCCGCGCGCAGCGTCTGGTGCCAGGAGATCGAGCGCATCAGCATCGCCAGCGACATCAGCGCGAGCGACAGCACGATCCAGCCGGGCGAGGCGGTCACGAGCGCGTGCCCGACGCGCTGCAGTTCCAGACGCGAAAGCGCGAAGGCCACCAGACCCGCGAGCAGGATGACCACCAGCACCACGCCCGCGCGTCGCAGCGCGGGGCCGCGCGAACGCACAGGGGAGTTCTCGGGCGCGGCCATCTGGGCGGGGTCTATCAGGTCGCGCCGGCAGTCGCCGAGGGCGTGGATGCGGCGTGCCGGGCGCATTGCAACACTGGTGCGGCCCCGGCCGCGCTCGCTATGCTGGCGATCGCAGCGATGAGGCCCGCTCCATAACCGCGGCTTGCGGCCGCTGATGGCTTCTACGTCACCGTCACTCGACCGTAAGTGAGGACTGCCGTGGAATGCGACCGCAGCGCCAGCGCCCTGCCCGTACAGGTCGGCCGTAGGGCAACGCCGACCTTCTTGCGCGATCGCCAGGAGCTGATCGCGATCTTCGCAGGCGGCTTCATCGGCACCGTCGCCCGAGGCGCGCTCGCCCGCAGCGTCATTGTGGGTCCGGGCGGGTGGCCGTGGGCGACGTTCGCGGTGAACATGCTCGGCGCGGCACTGCTTGGCTACCTGATCACGCGTCTTCAGGAGCGCCTGCCGCCGTCGCTTTACCGGCGCGCATTGCTGGGCACCGGGCTGTGCGGGGGTCTGACGACGTTCTCGACGATGATGCTCGAGCTGGCAAAGATGATCGAAGCCGGGCGGCCGGAGCTCGCCGCGGCCTACGCGCTGGCGAGCATCGCTGGTGGCTTCGCGCTCGTGTTCGTGACGACGAAGCTCGTCCGTCGCGCCGGGATGTGGCGATGAGCTCGGTGCTGCTGTGGGGCGGCGTGGGGCTGCTCGGCGGCCTCGGCGCGGTTGCCCGATATCTGGTGGACGCGCTCGTGTCGGTGAGACGCCCAGGGCGCTTCCCGTTGGGCACGTTGCTCGTCAACCTCTCCGGCGCGGCGGTGCTCGGCCTGTTCTCCGGGCTTGCCCTGAGCGGCGACGCCTATCTGCTGGCGGGGACGGCGCTGATCGGCTCCTACACCACGTTCTCGACCTGGATGCTCGAGTCTCAGCGGCTGGGCGAGGATCGCCGGCGCCGGTTGCTCATCGCGAACGTCATCCTGAGCCTCGCAGTCGGAATCGCGGCGTCGCTGCTCGGCCGGCTGCTTGGTGGCGGATGAACGGCGAGCCGGGACTGCGGCTGAGCGTGTATCTCGGTGAGCGAGACCGCGCCGGCGGTCGCCTGCTCGCCGACGCGCTGCTCGACTGCTTCGCCCGTCACGGTGTGCAGACGAGCGCGTTGATACGCGGGGTCGAAGGTTTTGGCATCAAGCACCGGCTGCAGAGCGAGGGCCTGTTGACGCTCTCGGAAGACCTGCCGCTGGTGGCGCTGGCGTTTGACACGACCACGCGAATCGAGGCCGTGCTCGAGGACGCGCGTGCGCTCGTGCCTCACGGCTTGATCACGCTCGAGCGTGCGCGGCTGTTCAGCGGATCGACGCTCGAGGCCGCGCACGCGCTTGCCGAGGAGCAGACCAAGGTCACGATCCACCTCGGCCGCGGCGAGCGCGTTGCATCCCGGCCTGCCTACGCGGTCGCGGTCGAGTGCCTGCAGAGACACGGCGTCGCGGGAGCGAGCGTGCTGCTCGGCCTCGACGGAACGGTACGCGGAGAGCGTCAGCGCGCGCGCTTCTTCGCCGGCAACGCGCGCGTGCCGCTGATCATCCAAAGCGTCGGCGACGGCGCGAGCATCGCCAACGCGCTGGGCGAGCTCGCGAACACGCTCGCCGCGCCGACGATCGCGCTCGAGCGCGTGCGCGTGTGCAAGCGCGACGGCGTCCTCCTGGCCGAGCCGCAGCGGCCACCCGCCACAGACGCGGACGGGCTCGCTTACTGGCAGAAGCTGGTGGTGTACGCGGGAGAGCGGACGCGCCACGGGTCCGGTCCGCTCCACAGCGCGCTCGTGCGCCGGCTGCGCGCAGAGAATGCTGCCGGCGCGACGGCGCTGCGCGGTGTGTGGGGCTACCACGGTGAGCACCAACCGCACGGCGAACGCTTCTGGTCGCTGCACCGGCACGTGCCGACGCTGACGGTGCTACTCGATACCCCGGCGAACATGGCGCGATGGTTTGCGATCGTGGACGAGATGACCCGCGAGACCGGGCTCGTGACGAGCGAGCTGATCCCGGCGTTGCGGGCCGGTGCTCCAGGGATCGCGCACGGCGGGCTGCGGTTGGCCGAGCGCGACGGCGGCTCGCGCACCTGAAACGCGCGCGAGCGCACTAGTGTCGAGGGTAAACCCCGAGGAAGGAGCGCCTGTGAAAGCGACATGGAACGGCACCACACTCGCCGAGAGCGATGACACGGTGGTCGTTGAGGACAACCACTACTTCCCCCCGGCGAGCGTGCACATGGAGTACTTCAGCGACAGCGACACGCACACGATCTGCCCCTGGAAGGGCGAGGCGAGCTACAAGACGATCCAGATCGACGGACAGGCCAATCCGGACGCCGCATGGTTCTACCCGGCTCCGAAGGAGGCGGCGTCGAACATCAAGGACTACTTCGCTTTCTGGAGAGGCGTCAGCGTCGAGGAGTAGGCGACAGTCGGTCGGCGCAGCCGCCACAGCAGGTAGGCGACGACGAGCACGTTGACGATCAGCACGCCGACCTTCAGCACCGTTGCGCTTTTCGTGAGCTCCCAAACCTCCGGGATGAACAGCAGCGAGGTCGCCACCACCGTCAGCCACTCGCCCCAGCGACGGCGCCTGAAGAGGCCGTAGGACTCGGCGCCCTCGAGCACCCCGTAGGCGATCGCCACGGCGCCGAAGAACAGGTCCTGGCTGGCGTGGAGCCGAATGTCGTGCGTGATCCGCTGGATCCAGTTCTCTTTTGGGTCGAGGCCGAGCCGTTGCGCGAAGTTCGAGATTTCGCTCGCCCAATCGGTGTGTGGATGGCTGACCAGCGTGATCCCGACCGCGAGCAGCACGATCGCGCGAAAGCCGCGCTCGGCGGCGATCCACGGCAACAGACGGTCGTGACGGTCGCTCGCGTTGCGGGGCTGTGTCACCGACAAAGCTTCTCGCGCTTCGGGGTGAGAGGCTTTGTCATGGTCGAAAACGCGAGCAGCGGCGCTAGCGCACCATGAGCCGCCGGTCTCACGTGCTGCTCGTGCTGACGCTGGCGGCGCTTGCAGCGGGCGTCGCTTCTCCGGAGAAACCGGCGGCGAAGCCTTCGAGCAGACGGCGGCCACGTGTGCTGGCGCGCTCAACCACCGCTGGAAGTATCCGGACGGGAGCTGGGTGCACGCATCGGACCTGTTCACCTCGGCGCCGGCGGCTGAGGATCTGGCTGCCGTGATCACGGCGCTGGGGCTGGGGAAGGTCGACCTGTACGGCGACTCGTACGGCTCGTTCTTCGCGCAGGTGTTCGCGTCGCGCTTCCCGCAGCTGGTGCATAGCGTGATCCTCGACTCGACCTATGAAACGGTCGGGCTCGATCCTTGGTATCGCAGCACGATCGAATCGATGCCGAGCGACTTCGACGTCGCCTGCAGCCGCGCGCCGACGTGCGCGAGCGCGGCGCCGGGGCCCACGTGGACGCGCATCGAAGCGCTCGCGGCGAGCCTGCGCGCGCATCCGATCACGGGTGTCGTCCCTGGTCCGCAGGGCGCGCCGCAGAAGGTGAGCATGGGCGTCACCGGGCTTGTGAACCTGCTCAGCGACGCGGCCGAGGACACCAACATCTATCGCGAGCTCGACGCGTCCGCTCGCGCGCTGCTCGACGCCGATGACGCGGCGCCGCTGCTGCGCCTCTACGCGCAGCGCCTCGCCGTCGACGAGGCGTACTTCGGCGAACCCGTGCGCGAATACTCGGTCGAGCTCTATCTCGCGACGTCGTGCCTTGACTATCCGCAGCTGTTCGACATGAACGCGACCCCGGCGCAGCGCGCCGAGCGCCGATCTGCGGCTTGCGGCGGCGGCCGTGACCACGGCGGGCGACGCGATCGCACGCTACGAGGCGCTCGAAGTCAAGACCGACCGCGGGCTTCGCGGTGGCTCGGTGACGGCCAGCAAGGGTGGCACGCTGCTGAGCTTGCGCCACGACCGGCTCGTGCCTGGAGTAGCGGTCAGCGGCACCGTCACCCTGGCAGCTGACCCCGACGCCGAAGACGGCAAGACGGTGCTGGCCAGCCTCACAGTGAAGGCACCCGGGATCGGCAAGGGCTCGTTCACAGCGACCTGGACGACGGCCGGCACTGGCGCCGAGGCGCAGTTGGTCGGCTCCGTCGCGCGCGAGCCGATCGCCGGCAGCATGCCCGCGCCGTGATCAACGATCGGCCTGCAGAACCGCCTCGGGCGCGGACGCAGGCGGGAACGCTGGCGCCCACTCCTCGTCCTGGACGCGCAGGCCGTTGCAGATGTAGGCGATCACGTGGTACCAGCCGGCGGTCACGATCAGCTCGAGCAGCTGCGCCTGCTCGAAGTGCGCCGCGAGCTCCTGCCACAGCTCGTCTGAGATCGCGCTTGTTGCGTGCAGCTCGTCGGCGAGGCGCAGGACGCTGGCCTGCTCGTGCCCCCAGCACTGATCGCGCCAGTCGCCGTGGACGGTGCTGTGCAGCTGCGTAGGGGTGAGGCCGAGCGGTGCGCCGAAGGCGACAGCGTGCACGCCCCACTCATATTGCGCACCGGTCAGCGCACAGGTGCGGTGGATCAGGACCTCGCGCAGCTCCGGCGCGACGAGGGCGCTGGAGCCGAGGATGCCGGCGCCGAGGGGCCGCATGCGACTCATCAGCTGCTCGTGCACGGCAAGCGTGCGGAACAGCCGCAGCGGCTCCGCGTCGCTTCCGGGTGGCATCCACTTGGCGAGCATCGACTCGACGCTCGCTTCATACGGGGGCTGCACTGGCTCGATCCGCGCGGTCCGCTCAGACATCTCGTTACACTCCCGTCGATCTTGCTTCGATTTTCACAGCACGACTTGGAACCCTACCGGATCCGCGCGTCCCGCCTCGGTTTTCGAAGCGAGGTGCGATGAGCGAGCTGCCGCGGCCGGGTCGCGCGGTCCGCGGCTCCGTCAGCGGGCGCCCGATCATGGCGCTGCTCGATCTCCTCGGGCGACGCTGGGCGCTGCGCGTCATCTGGGAGCTGCGCGGTGGCCCGCTGGTGTTCCGCGCTCTGCAACAGCGCTGCGCGGGCATGTCATCGAGCGTGCTCAACCAGCGGCTGCGCGAGCTCCGCGCGGCAGCGGTGGTGGAGCTCGGGCCGGACGGCTACCAGCTGACGGGCGAGGGCGAGCGACTACTCGAGGTGTACACGCCGCTCGAGGCGTGGGCCGAGCGCTGGGCGCTGCGCGAGCGCCGTGAGCCGCCCGCTGTCGGCTAGGTTTCGAGCATCAGCGTCACCGGCCCGTCGTTGACCAGTTCCACGCGCATGTGAGCGCCAAAGATTCCCCGTTGCGCCCCCGCGCTGGCACAGAAGTGCTCATATAGCGGTTCGGCCTGCTCGGATGGGGCGGCCGCGATGAAGCTCGGACGGTTGCCGCGACGCGTGTCGCCGTACAGCGTGAACTGGCTCACGCACAGGATCTCGCGCGTTCCCAGCGGCTCGTTCATGTGGCCGTCGCGGTCGGCGAACACGCGCAGCGCGCGGACCTTCCCGGCCAGACGCTCGGCGGCGGCGGTGTCGTCCTCGCGGGAGATGCCCAGCAGCACCAGCAGGCCCGGTCCGATCTCTGCGACGAGTCGCTCATCGACCCGCACGGCGGCGCTGGTCACCCTCTGCACGAGCGCGCGCATCGCAGCTCAGTATCGCACCCGCGCATCGGCCTGCGCGGGCCGCTCGTCGAGTTTCTCCCCGCAAAACTCCAGCTTTTCGCTCGGCGCGTCGAATCGGTGGCATGCGCGCACGCCGCGACCATCTGTCCTTGGGCGCCCGCTTGGGACTGACGCGCCAGGTGGCCTTGCTGAGCCTGGTGCCGATGGTCGTACTCGGTTTCATCCTCGCTCGCGTGCTGCAGGCGCAGATCGTGTCCGGGGCGCTCGAGAACGCCACCGAGTCGGCGCGCATCATCGCCCATCTCGGCATCGAGCCGCACCTATCGGCGCAGGATCTGCGCACGGGGCTGACGCCGACTGGCGTCACAGAGCTGGACACGCAGCTGAGCGGGCGCTCGGTCACGCAGGATCTTGCGCGCATCAAGATCTGGAACTCCCGCTACAAAATCATCTACTCCGACGATCACAGTCTGATCGGGCGCACGCTGCCGCCGAGCGATGACTTGCAGGACGCGTTGGCCAACAGGCCCGATGACGCTGAGGTCGTGACGCCGCGGCCGCACACTGAGACCGCGAGCGAGGTGGGGCTGGGGCAGCTCGTCGAGGTCTACGTGCCGTTGCGCTTCGCCGCGTCCGGCCCGCCCGAAGGCGCGTTCGAGATCTATCTGAGCTACCGCCCGATTGCCGCCGCGATCGCCGGCGAGAAGCGAACGATCGCGTTGCTCGTGGCGATCGGGCTGGCGCTGCTGTGGCTGATTCTCTTTCGGATCGTCGCGCGTGCCTCGAAACGGCTCAGAAACCAGGCGCGCGAGAACGATCGCCTCGCCCGCTACGACCAGCTCACCGGCCTCGCGAACCGCACCCTGTTCATCGAGGGGGTCACGGAGCTCGTGGGCCTCAGCTCCTCCCGTCCGCAGAGTGTCGCGGTGCTGCTGATCGATCTGGACCGCTTCACGGAGATCAACAACACGCTCGGACACGCCAACGGCGATCTCGTGTTGTGCGAGGTCGCCAGGCGGCTGCGCATGACGTTTGCCGCGAATGCGCACGTTGCGCGCCTTGGCGCGGACGAGTTCGCGGTGGTCGCTCAGATAAGCGACGGTGTCGCGGGTGCCCACGAGGCTGCGGCGGCGGTGCAGGAAAGCCTCGAGCCGCCGGTGGTGATCGATGACGTCGCGCTGAACGTCGAGGCCAGCATCGGGATCGCGGTCCTGCACGAGTGCCTGGAGCGCCCGGATCTGCTGTTGCAGCGGGCAGACACAGCGCTTGCTCATGCCCGCTCGCGCGCGAGCAGGGTGCATCTGCACTCGCCCTCCGATGACGTCGACCCCAGCAGGCTGATCCTGCTCGGCCAGGTTCGAAGGGCGCTCGAGCGCGAGGAGTTCGTCCTGCACTATCAACCCAAGGTCGATCTGCTGCGCAGGCGCGTCACCGGTGTCGAGGCGCTCGTTCGCTGGCGCCATCCAGAGCACGGGCTTCTCGGCCCCGGCGAGTTCATCCCGCAGATCGAGCCGACCGCGCTGGTCGGGCCCTTCACGATCTATGTGATCGAGCGGGCGCTGCAACAGATGGTCGCCTGGCGCAGACGCGGCATCGACCTGGAGATGTCGGTCAACCTGAGCGCGCGCAACCTGCTCGATCCCGCGCTTCCCGCGCAGATCGACGAGCTCGTGCGGCGCCACGAGGTGCCGGCCGAGCGGCTCACCGTGGAGGTCACCGAGAGCGCCGCGCTCGCCGACCCCGACCGCGCGATCGCCGCGCTCGAGGTTTTGCGCACAAGCGGAATCGCCGTGTCGGTCGATGATTTCGGCACCGGCAACGCGTCGATCGAGTATCTCTCAACGCTCCCGGCGAGCGAGCTCAAGATCGACCGCTCGTTCATAACGGGCATGCTCGAGGACCCCCGCGCCGAGGCGATCGTTCGCTCGACGATCGACCTCGCTCACAATCTCGGATTGACGGTCGTCGCGGAGGGCATCGAGACCGAGGCCGTGATGGAGCGCCTCGAGGCGCTCGGCGCGGAGACCGGGCAGGGCTTTCTGATCGCGCGGCCGCTGCCCGCCGAGGAGCTCACCGAGCAGCTGATCTCGGCCTTCGGCATTGCCGGCGCCGAGACAGCTAAGGCGTCTTCGCGTGCGGACGCAGATGCGGTGCGAGCTGGCCGATTGTGACGCGCGGCGCCGCTGGCGTCAGCTCGTGTGAGCCATCGTCGAAGACGATCACGCCGCCGTGTGGGAGCCAGCCGGGCGCGGCGTCGGGCCCGCTCAGCACAGCGGCCTTCGCCCTGATCTCTGCTTCGAGCGTGCTCGGCGCGAGCGCGGTCACCTGCACGACCCCGGTGAAGGCAGGTTTGCCGGTAGCGGGGTCGAGCAGGTGGTGGGCGGGTGCGCCGTCGTCGCTGATCCAGCTGCGCCGGCCGATGCCGCTCGTGGCAACCCCTGTCTGCGCCCGCTCAAATGTGTGCAGTGTGCTGGCGTCGAACGGGCTCTGGACCCTGATCGGACGCGAGGTGAGCGTGGTGCCGCCGACGAGCAGGTCGCCGGCGCAGTTGATCGCGAAGCTCGGATGTGTGGCGAGAGTCTCGCCGAGCACGTCAGCGAACAGGCCCTTCGCGAGGCCGCCGCTGTCCAGCGCGAGTCCCGGCGGGCGCGTCACGGTACCGGCGGCGAGGTCGACCCGCAGCTCGCGCCAGCGCTGCGTCGCCGCAGCAGCCGCGGGCCGTCGGGCAGGAGCGATCGACAGAGCCGTCGCCAGCGCCACGGAATCCGGCAGATCGCGCGCGTAGCCCGCGCGCTCGAGCTCGCGTAGCAGCGTCGCATCGACGAGCCCGCCGCTCAGCGACCCGGCGTCGCGCACGGCCCGCGCGAAGCGCGCCATCAGCGGGCTCACGGGCACGGTCTCGCGCGGGTCGCGGTTCAAGGCTGAGAGCTCGCTGTCGGGCAGGAAGCGGGAGAAACGCGTATGCCAGGTCTCGAGTGCGCCTCGCACGAGTGCCACGGCATCAGCTGCCGACCCCGCGCGCCCACGGCCGCTGACGAGTGCGCCGCAACGCGAGCCGAAGCAGTCGAAGTAGTCGCCGGTCTCGACGTCGCCGCTCATGACTGCGACGTCGTCACGGCCGCAGCGCCGGAGCTGGATTCGCTGCCCGCGGCCGATTCTCCGCTAGCGCTGGATTCGCCGGTGGATCTGGATTCGCCGGCCGAGCTGGATTCGCTGGAGGTCGATTCGGATGTGTCCGCCGGGGCTGACCGGCTCGCGCTCACCGCCGTGGCGCGACGTTTGGCGGTGTTGCCCACGAGTGCGGGATCGTGCCCGGACGCGAGCTGCACGTAGACGATCAGGAACGCCGTCGCGAACAACGTCGCCGCGAGCCCCGCGACGGCGCGCCGAATATGCCGGGCGCGCAGACGCAGTGCCTCGCGCCGGCTCGCCGCGAGCGTCCTCGCGTGCAGCCGCTCGGAGTTGGGGGGCGGCGCTGTCATCGCGCCACCCTCGGCTGGCGGCGGTGCGTATGCTCGGCTGCGCGGGGGCTCGGTTCGGGGACCGCGCCTGACGCCGCAGCCGGGAGGCCGGCGATCGTCGTCGAGGGGGCCTTCGGCGCCGAGCGCAACAGACGCGCGAGCAGCAGCGCGATCGCCGGCGCCGCGACGATTACGACCATCACCAGGAACCATGCCTGTCCGGCATCGGTGCCCTCACCGAGCGAGTGGGCGAGGCCAAGGAGCCACGCGAGCGCCGCAAAGCGGTGAAGCCGGCGCCAGCGCTGCACGCCGATGCGAGCGCGTGCGTAGTAGGAGACCCCGAGCACGAGCAGCGCCCAGAAGGCGACGATGCCGATGCTCGTCCAGAGCGTCTTGTAGCCGCTGAGGAACGGGATCGCGACGTCGCCGAGACTCGGGTGCAGGTAGCCGTCGCCGAGCAGCGTCAGACCATGGACGAGGAGTGCCGCGAGCGTCGCCAGCGAAAGTGCCTCGTGTGCGATCCGCAGGTCGGCCCTGTGCGCGCGCAGTACGCCCCCCATCAGCAGGCCGACGCACACCGACATGCTGGCCAGCAGCAGCGCCGCGATGCCAGCAGCGCGGCTCGTGATCCAGTAAAGATGCGGTGCGACGGCGGTCGCGAGGACGTTCAGGATCGTGTTGCTCATGGCCGTCTGTAGACGATCGCGAGCAGCGCTGAAGCGTCTCTAACCCGGGCGTAAGGTCGGGCTAAGAGGGCGCTCCAAGCGCACCGGGATGCTGCCGGTCGGGTTCGACGGAGCGGCGAGGCTTGGTCTAGTATCGAGCCACGATGCGGGTTGACAAGAGGGTGCGGGCCTCAGTGGCAGCGGCAACGGTGATCGTGGCCTTGGCTGTGGCCGCCTTCGCCGGCGCGAGCGCCGGCGCCGCCGGCTGGTGGATCCCGCCGCAGCATTTGACCTGGTACTGGCAGCTGACCGGCACCGTCAACAACAACGAGCCCGTCGCCGCGTACGACATCGACGGCTTCGAAAACAGCGCCGCCGAGGTGGCGGCCCTGCACGCTCAGGGCAAGCACGTCGTCTGCTACATCGACGTCGGCACCGCCGAGGACTTCCGACCGGACTACTCGGAGTTCCCGAAGTCGGTGCTGGGTGCCAGCAACGGCTGGCCAGGGGAGAAGTGGCTGGACATTCGCCAGCTCAGCGTGCTCGAGCCGATCATGACGGCGCGCTTTCAGATGTGCCGCGAAAAGGGCTTCGACGCGGTCGAGCCAGACAACATGGAAGGCTACGCAAACAAGAGCGGCTTTCCGCTGACCGCCCAGGAGCAGCTCGTCTACAACGAGTGGGTCGCCAACGAGGTGCATTCGCTGGGGATGGCCGTCTTTCAGAAGAACGACGGCGAACAGACGCCCGAACAGCTTCCGTACTTCGATGGGGCGATCAGCGAGCAGTGCAACCAGTACAGCGAATGCTCCGACTTCGCGCCATATCTCGCCTCGGGTAAGCCCGTGCTGAACGCCGAGTACCGTCTGAAGACGAAGAAGTTCTGCGCCGCCGACGAAGCCCTCGGCATCATGGGCGCGCGCTACAACCTCGCGCTCAACGGCAAGCGCTACCAATCCTGCTTCTGACGCGTCCTCGCAAGACGAGGGCGACGCGACACTAGGCGCCGGCCTCCGGGAGGCTGGCCTCTGCGACGCCTTCGCCGGCCTTGCGCACGGCAGGCGCGAGCGTCCGTTGCACGCTGACGACGCCGTACCAGCTGCGGGCGATGAAGCCCGCGAACAGCGCCACATACAGGCCGCCCCAGTAAGCGAACGGGATCAGCATCTCCGGGCGCGGGATCGTGCCGTTGCGCAGCGCGAACACGAGCGTGAACAGCACCGTCAGCAGCACGGTCGTCTGCGGCAACGTGTGCCCCCAGTGCCAGCGGGGATCGTTGTGCTTGCGCGTCACCTTGTAGACGGGCTTGCGCGCACGGCCGCCCAGAATCGCCTGGATCGAGGCCTTGATGAACACCGGTGCCAGGCCGCTCCAGATGATGCGTACGCGCCACAGCTCGCGAACGGGGTTGCGCTGGCGGCGGCGGCGATCGTTGTAGGGACGGTTGATCGCCATCAGCCACGCCTCGGTGGCGAGCACGATCGGAAGCATATGCACGAGGAAGCTCGTTGCGCTCGCGGTGAACGGTAGGTATCCGAGCAGCGCGCCGACGATGCTCGGCACATACACGAGCACCGTGAACGAGTGCAGGTAGTAGCAGAGCAGCTCATAGAACTGGGCGCGTTGACGGAGGCTCAAGCCGCGCAGCTCGCCCCAGAGCATCAGGCGCACCGTGTCGATCGCCCAGGTGCCGCGCTGCTTGTAGACGTTGGGCACGTCCTCGGGCGAGTGCTGACCCATCGCGCCTACGATTGGCAGGTAGCAGCTGCCCCAGCCGCGGCGCAGCGCCTCGACGCCCGACTGCAGGTCCTCGACGAGGTTCCAGGTCGGAAACAGGCCGATCTGCTCGAGCGCCGAGCGCCGCCACACGAGACCCGAGCCGCACGGGAACGTGGCATTGGCGGCGTAGCGCGAGAGCATCTGCCCGCGGTAGAACATCGCCTCGCGGTTGTTGAAAGGGTCCCCGGCGCTGACCTGCGTTTCCTTGATCGTCTGCACGAACGCCAGCCGCTTGTCGTGCTCGAGCTGGCCGACGGTCTGGCGCAGGAACTGGTTCGAGCCGAGCTCGTCGTCGCAGTCGCGTGTCTCGATGTAGCTCAGCTCGGGATGCGCCGCGAGGAGCATGCCCATCGCGGAGTTGAGATTGCCGGCCTTCGCCGCGCCGTCGCGGCCGGGTGCCCAGCGCGCAGGCGGCAGGTGATAGCGGACGGGCCAGGCGCTGACAGCGGCGGCGAGCTCCGCGTCGTGGCCGTCGTCGCTGACCACGATCACCATTCGCTCGCGCGGCCAGTCCTGCTCCAGCACCGAGGTGATCGTGCGCAGGATCATCGGTACCGGCTCGCCGCAGCACGGCACGATGATGCCGACGGACGGTTCCGCCCCTCGTGGCAGCGGGTGTGGCTCGGGTACGCGGCGCCACCAGTGGTTGAAGATGCTCAGCATCGTCGTCGCGAGCGTGAACAGGTTCGCGGCGAGGAACGGCCACGCCAGCCACGGAAGCCCGCGGTTCAGTGTCGAGAACAGCCACGGCACATAGATGGCCGCGGACAGGAGGTATGCGATCCCGGCGCAACGCACGAACGAGTGGCCGCGGATCGGCGGGTACGCGTCGCCGAAGCCCCGGGCGGCACGCGCCATGGGGCTGGAGGGGGCGACCACGCCGGCCGGCGCGATGAACGGCGCCGGCACGGTATCGGGCCCCGTCGTCTCAGGGGAGATCGTCGACACCACTTCGGCATCGACACACCGCGCCTCCAGACTTGAGGAGGCGCGTGTCTGCTGGCGAAGACAGCGTTGAAATCTGAATGTTTGATCTCCGCCGCGTCCGCTAAGGTGTCCCGCACGATGCGCAGTCAAGCGTCCATAGCTGACGGCTGGTAGCTGGCGATGGATGGTGGCGCCGGTCGATCACGACGCGCATGGCGGGACACGTTCCGCAGAGGTCGCGGTGGGCTGCGTCCGCCCCCGCCGGTGCTGCCGTTCTGCGCCGCCTTCACGTGGAGCGGCGCGCCCCTGCGAAAGCACTCGCGCATCGTTCTCGGATCGAGGCCGATGCACCTGCGCGCATCGAGCTCGGGCAGGCGCACGCTGCGCGGCCGAGCATGCAGCAAATCGCCGCGCCGCTGGAACTGCAGCTCCGTCGAGACGGCCGTGCCTGCGGCGCGCCGGCTGGCGTGCTGGGTCGGTGTGGCGCCGTTTCGCCGGTCGGAATAATTACCGCATTTTGCGGGGTTTCAGCTGCCCTTTTGTGCACGCGTTCTTGACTGCGGCACTTGTATCTTCATAGCGTGCGGCTCGACGACGATCGCATGACTGATGCCAGGGGGCCTTAGCGTCGCCTGGGCGTCTGTGTGCGGCCGTTGCATGACAGAACTCCAGCGACCACGGATTTCCACTTAAAGGGGGAGAAGTGCTTTCACATCGCCGCTACATGATGGTGCGGCTACTGCTCGCATGCACCGCTGTCTGTCTCTCCTGTGGGCTGTTCGCTGGACAGGCGTCGGCCAAGGCGCCCCCATGCGCCGACCTGTACCTCGAAAACGTGTCCGTGTCGCCGACCAACCCGGTAGTGGGCATGCCGGCCACCGTCACCCTGACCGTGCACAACGGTGGGACGTGCGCGGCTGGTGGCTTCGTCACGCAGTTCAGGACGTCGCTCAAATCGCAGACCGGCCCCTCGGAATCGATCAACAGCCTCAACGCGGGCGAATCGAGGACGCTGGAACTGCCATTCGTCTTCACGGCCGCGGGCAACTACGAGGCGGTCGTCGAAACCGACACCGGCAAATCGGTCTCGGAAACGAACGAAAAAAACAATCTTGAAATCCTGTCGATCACGGTGCTGCCACCCGGCATCAACCTGGTCCTCGAAGAATTCACGGTCAAACCGGTCGTCTCCGACCCGACTGAATCGGTCGTGCAGGGTCGTCCGGCGATCGCCACGATAAAGGTCACCAACACCGGCAATGTTCCGGCAGGGACGTTCATCGTCTCGTGGACGCCGTACGTGTTGGGCAAACCGTTGACGAAGACGGTCAGTGGCCTCGGGCCGGGCGAAAGCACGACGGTGACGATGGAATACACGTTCCCGACAGCGACGACCGTCACCGGAACCGCGCTGGCCGACTCGACGCACGTCGTCAAAGAGACCGACGAGGCCGATAACTCGAAGACGCTGAAAACGGTCGTGCAGCCGCCGCTCCCGAATCTGAGGGTGGCGAGGGTGAGCGACTACCCGGCACCGGCGGGAAGCGAATCCGAGCAGGAAGTCGAAATCGAAAACGACGGCAACAGCGCCGCCGGCGACTTCGTCGTGACCTGGAAACCGGGGCTGCTCGTAGCCCAGCAGTCGCAGCAGGTCAACGGGCTCGGTGAGGGCGAACGCACCGTTGTCTACTTCACGGAGGACTTCAAAACAGCTGGGACCTACAACGGCACCGTGACGCTCGACAGCACGCACGTGATCAAAGAGGTCAACCCGAACGAACAGACCGCGAGCACGCTCTTCGTGATCCCGGCTGCGACGGTCGATCTTACGATCACCGGTCTCACGATCGAACCCGAACGCAACCGTTGCGGCCAGTGCTGCGACTTCAACTGCGACAACGCCAAGCCGGGCGTCAAGCCGGCCTACTCGTCCTCGACGATCGTGCAGGCGGTGCCGAACAGGGTCACCGTCACCGTCAAGAACCTCGGCAACAGCCCGTCGCCGAGCTTCGTGACGAGCTGGAATCCGAGCGCGAACAGCATCATCGTCCCCGGCAACCAGACGCTGACGCAGGAGTCCGGTCCGCTCGGCCCAGGCGAAGAACGCGAACTGGAATACCACTTCACGTACCCCAAGCCCGGGAACTTCCGCAGCATCGCCGAAGTCAACGCCTTCAAAACCGTCAAAGAAACAAACACATCGAACAACCAGCAGATCCTCAACGTGACGGTGGAACCGGCGGAAATCGAGCTCTACTTCAATGGCCCGATCACCCCATCGCCGAACCCGCTGCACTACAAGGAAGAAGGCACCGAGACGGTCAAAGTGATCAACTACGGGCCGATCGCCACCGGCGCGTTCGCGGTCCAGCTCGAACCGCAGGAAAAAGGCATCAAGCAGACGAAGATCGTCCCTGGCCTGAACGTCGATGAAGAAACGACGCTCACCTTCCCGGTCACGTACAACAAAGCCGGGGCGTACACGGCGACTGCTGTGATCGACCCCACCAACCAGGTCGTGAAGACCATCTCACCCGATGAAGAGAGCGAAACCATCAACGTCGCGCCGGTCGACCTCGAATTCGTCGGAGGGATCAGCGTGAACCCGAACCCGATCGTCTCCAAGGAAGAAGGTACCGAGAGCGTTACGGTCCGCGACTCCGGGCCCGGCGGCACCAACGGACCCTTCTCGGTCCAACTCGAACCTAAAGCAAAAGGCCTCAAGCAGACCAAAGTCGTCTCCGCGGGTCTGAAGGCCGGCGAAGAAACGACGGTGACGTTCCCAGTCGAATACCCGAAGGCGGGGTCCTACATCGCCACAGCCGTGATCGACCCGTTCAACCAGGTCGACAAGACGACCACCCCGGTTGAACGGTCAGAAGCGATCAACGTCGAGGCGGCATCGGCGAGCCTGAACGTCAAGCTGAACGCCGTCCAAGATCTCTCGAACCCCGGCGGCTGGGAAGAATGGAAGGTATTCCTGTTCGCCTTCCAGCCGAAATCGCCCGGCTGCAACATC
This sequence comes from uncultured Solirubrobacteraceae bacterium, assembly GCA_963838405.1. Lineage (GTDB taxonomy): Bacteria > Actinomycetota > Thermoleophilia > Solirubrobacterales > Solirubrobacteraceae > Palsa-744. The sequence continues at coordinate 337,796 of CAWIRA010000005.1, forward strand.
CACATCAGCGTCTCGATTCTGGGCAAAGGCAAAGAACTCAACGAAACGATCAAGGAAGTCGTGTGCTCCGAAACGGGCGAAGCGTTCAAGGAATCGGACTTCAACCCGCCCGAAAAGCGAGCCAGCCCCGCGGCAGTCAGCGTGTCGCTGACTGAACAGACGCCGTTGATCGCTGCCACGCTCGGCTTCAACTTCTGCGAAGGCCTGTGCCTGGACATCGGGAACACCGGCCAGACGACGTTGATTGAGCCGCGGTCGAGCTACCTGCATCCGTTCGGCGGCGAAAAGGTGGTCGAAAGCGAAGGCTGCGAAGAAGAAGATGCGGGCAGCGGCAAGAAACAGAACGGCGGCCACTGCTACAACGCGTTCTACGAGCTGTCGCTGCTCGGACACGTCGGCTCGAACGTCGTGCAGCAGGGGTCGACGGTCAAGTCGAACGCGGTCAGCGCCAACACCGAAACGGAAAGCGGACCGACCGAAGCCCAGGGTAAGGGTGTCATCCAGAGCGCGGACAATACGGTCGAGACGCTCGTCAAAGAAGCCGACAAGGACGCCGCCGAAGCGGGCGGCAACACGAAAGATGTGTCGGTCACGCTGACGCCCGCCGGCTAGGCGTCGCACGGCCCAGACGGAAGTGCCTGTAGCGCCGCCGGGGCCCCGGTGGCGCTACAGCGCCTTTTGGGGCCTGATCGCCCTCACAGACCGAACTGCTCTCGGTAAGTCTCGGGGACCAGTGCTTCGAAGTCGCGGTGACGTTCGATGAAGCCTTTGACGAATGGGTAGAAGGGCAGCACGGCGAGACCGCGTGCGCGGGCGTCATCCAGCGCGAACCGGATCAGGCGATCGGCGAGCCCGCGGCCCTGGAGGTGCTCGTCGACTTCGGTGTGGACGAACGCGATCAGGCCGGGACGTGTGCGGTAGGCGCTGAAGCCACCCAGCGCGCCGTCGACCGACAGCTCGTAGCGTTCCCGCTCGGGCGCGTCAGCCACGTGAATGCTCTCCGTCGTAGCCATGCTCGGAGACACTAGGAGATACGGCGGGCGAGCTGGGTGCGTGACTTCACGTCGAGCTTGCGGAATGCCTTGCGCAGGTGGTACTCGACCGTGCTCTGCGTGATGAAGAGCTGAGCGGCGATCTCCCGGTTGGTGGCTCCTTGCGCGGCGAGGCGCGCGACCTGCTCCTCCTGCGCAGTCAGTTGGTCGAGCGTATCGACGGTTCGTTTGCGCGCGCGCTCGCCGGTTGCCAGGAGCTCCCGCTCGGCGCGGGCGGCGAACGCGTCGGCGCCCATGCTCCTGAACAGCTCAAGGGCGGTGCGCAATTGCTCGCGGGCATCGATGCGGCGGCGTCCGCGGCGCAGCCACTCCCCGTAAAGAAGGTGCGTGCGGGCGAGCTCGAGTCGCACGCGGGTGCGGGCGAGGTGGGTGATCGACTGGCGATACAGGCTCTCGGCGGTTGCGCCCTCGCTCAGCAGCGCGCGCACGCGGCATGTCGAATCGCAAGGGCGCCACGTTGCGCGCGCTCGCCGAACGATTCGTCGATGGTGAGCTGAGCGACGAGTCGCTCGCGCGCATGAGCGATGAGGAGGTCGAGGCCGCGCTCACCGATGTGCCCGGCGTCGGGCCGTGGACCGCGCATGGATTTCTTATCGTGGCGCTCGACCGACCCGACGTGCTGCTCACGGGCGACCTCGCGCTGCGCCGGGCTGTGCAGCGCGCATACGGGTTCGACCACGCTCCAACCCAGGACGAGATGGTCCAGGTGGGCCGAGCGATGGCGCCCCTACCGGAGCCTGGCGGTCAGCTATCTGTTCGCATCCGAGTTCGAGCCAGAGCGCACCGCCGGAGCGTAAGCTCGAGTCAATGTCGCTGGGCTCCTCTGGGCCTCGACGCTCAGGATCCGTCGAGTCCTACCTACGTCAAACGCGCGCCGGCGCCGTGCTGGCGCTGCTCGCCCTGGCGGCGGCGATAGCCTCCGAACAGTTCGCTGAGCACCTTTGGGAGCGCCACTCGCTCTTTGCCGGCCTCGTATCGAGCGCGATCGTCGTGATGCTGTCCGTTGCGATCGTGAACGAGGCGCTCGAGATCCGTGGGCGCCGACGCTGGAGCGTTCTCGCGCAGTACGTGATGCTCGAGCTGGTCCGTGACGCGCGCATGGTCTGGATGGAGGCGGTCGAGCTTGCTGGCCTGATGCCGGCCGAAGCGAACTCTTCGGCGGGGCTCGACGTGGCGGCCGTGGTGGTGCGCGATACGCCGCGCATGACCAAGGCCGTTCGTGGCCTGCTCGCCGACGATGGTCGCCGGCGAGTTCTGCGAAACCGCGTTTCGCGAGTGGCGGTTCACAACGATGAGGTGCTGGGGAGATGGGCCGCCGTGATGCTCAACGCCGAAGCCTATGCCGAGGTGATCGACCGTCACGTTGAGCTCGCCGGAGACCTCGCCTGGCTTGAGAGCCTGCTGGATCAGACCGAGGCGAGCGATGGTGACGAGCTCCGCTGGCACAGGGCTCGAAGCAGCCCCGCCGTCCAGATCACGGGTCCCCTGGACGATGATCGCCTCGCGCAGAGGATCGTCGCGATCGCCCAGCTCGCCGAGGAGCTGGACAGGGGAACGCTCGAACTCGCCGTGAAGGTCGTTCCGATTGCGTGGTGGGAAGCCCGTCTTGGGACGAACGCGCCGGTGGGCAATGACGAGCCCGAAGCTGACGGTCGCGAGCAGCTGACTCCAGCTCAGGATCGCGTGTAGGCAAAGTCGTGGCCTTGCAGGCATTCTCTCATGCCCGAGGGCTCCGCCCGCTTCCGGGCACTGTAGGAGATGAATGCGTGATGCCGTTGACCGACCACGCGCTCGCGCAGATGAGCGGAGTTGGCGCCTGATGGCGACGATAGGGCAGCTCGTGGTCCTGCTGCGCAAGGAGTCCTGGGCGGCGAAGGCCGCGGGCGAACAGGTCACCGGCGAACGGCTCTGGGAACTGGCCGAGGACCCGGGTGACATGAGCCCCGAGGAGGTTGCCTGGGTGGAGCAGGCGACCGACGATCAGCTCCGAGGGCTGTCGCGGAGCTGCGAGCCGACGGAGGCCATGCGTGATGGCTGAGGCATGGCAGACGAACGCACCAAGACCTGGAAGCCAGGCGTGCCACCCAGCGAGCGGGGGGCGGCATAGCTCGCCGGAACTTCGGAGCTCGGAACCGGTGACGCTGTTGTTTCTATTGCCTCGTTCGGTTGGCGGGGCAGGGCACCGTGGTGTGGGCGCTGGCGTGGGTGCCATCGAGAAAGGTGAAGGTGGCGGCGAAGGGGAATCCACCGTGGGGGCAGGTGTGCGGTAGGCGTATACCTTTGGGGTGATAGGCGGTGGTCTTGCCGTGGAAGGTTTCGTAGTAGGTGAGGTGCATCGGGCCGAGTGTGGAGCGTAGTCCTGTGACCGCTACGTCTGGTCCGTAAGGGACGGTTGGGACGACTGGGACGGTGGTGGCCAGCGATCCACCGTAGGGTGGCGGCGCGTTCAATATGAGGCTGGGGAAGATCAGTTCGGCTGCGACGGGGGTCCCGGCTTTCGCGAGGAACAGCAGCCCGAGATGTCCGTCTTCGATGGACGCCATCCAGGTTGTGATCCTGGCGGTCTCGATGATTGTTTCTGATGCGAAGGGGATCTCGGCGACGGCGGCGCCGTAGCCCATCAGCGAGTCGGGGGGGCAGGCTCCTGTGGTTTCGAGTTCCGTCCGCGAGCAGGTGGAGAGCCCAAGTCCGCTGGTGATCAGGCCGAGGTTGATCGGGTAGAGCAAGTCGACGCTGCTCAGCGGAGGAGGTGTTTGGCTGTTCGAGCTGGCGATCTGGAAGGCGAAGGACACCGTTGTGCCTGCCCCGAGGCGCTCTGGTGTGAGCGACACGTTCAGCTTCACTGACTGCGTTGCCGCGGCGGCGGGCGCGAGCCAGATCGAGATGGCGATCGCGGGGGCGAGAAAGCGGGCGGCGCGGCGCGCGGCTCTCATCGCGAGGCGCTGGCCGCCTAGTAGGAGAGGGTGCCGGTGGTCTGGATCGTCGCCGCGTAGTTCTTGCGGTCGATGGTGCCGTAGAAGCCACCGGTGCCGTGAGCGTGCGCGTAGCGGCCGGTGCCGTGCGAGACGGTCATTGTGCCACCGAAGCTGACGTACATGTCGCTTTGGCTTCTGCTCGAATGCAGCGTGCCGGAGCCGTGTCCGACGATCGATCCGCCGTGGGTGTAGATCGTGAACGTGGCCGCGACGGTCGCGCCGACGTTGAAACTGACGCGTACGGTCCCGGGCAGCGTCCCGGTGGCGGCTCCTTCGTCGACGAGCTGCGCGTGGGATTCCTTGATGTAACGCACGTGGGCGGTGTCATTCACGTTTAGGGCGCGGGCCGCGAGAGCGTGGGGGTCGCCTTGGGCGCTGCTGCTGATCGTCGCTGTGAATAGCGCCGCGAGGAGCACGATCGCACGCAGGCATGACCTGTGCGTCGGTCGCGGTCGAGCGAGTGTTCGACGGGCTTGGCGAATAGATTGTCCATTGTTTATACAGATCATTCGCAATCTTTGAGTTAGTCTATCAGTGCGAATAGTCCGGATTTGGGATAGGGTCCTGACTAGGAGTGATCTGGCTGGCTGACGAACAGAGGTCTGGGAGCGATGAGCGCGAAGCATGCCGTGTTGGGGCTGGTGATCGAGCGGCCGGGGTATGGCTACCAGTTGGCGCAGCGGCTTGAGGAGCGTTGCGGCGCGTGGGGGTGGGAGCCCTCGGGGGTCTATTCCGCGCTCGACCAGTTGGAGGGCGACCAGCACGTTCGCCGCCTTCGCGCGAAGGGCTCGGGTACTACGGGTCGTCGTGCTCCTCGCGTCATTTACGAGTCCACGCCCAGGGGCGTCAAGTTCTTCGAGGCTTGGATCTTAGAGGCCTCGGCACCGAGCCCTTTCCGTCAGGAGCTGGATCTGAAGATCCTGTTCTCGGGCCCTGAGTTCCTACCGCGGCTGGTCGACCAGACGTGGGCGCAGGAACAGAGGTGCATCAACGATCTGCGGGTTCTGACGAGCACGACACCGTCGGGACCCCTGGATCGTATGTCGTGGCGTGAGGCCGCGGTTGTGCTGCAGCGGGATGCGGAGATCAAGCTGCTGCAGGTGCGGATCGAGTGGCTGCAGGACGCCCGCCAGACCATGCGGAAGATCCTCGATCGCTCCGCGGGCGAGAGCTCGAGATAGCTTGACTGCGATGGCCCCGCTGCTGTCACTGAAGGGAGTGTGCAAGAGCTATTGGCGTGGCCTGCACGAGACGATCGTTCTGGCGGATGTCTCACTGGAGGTGCATCCGGGCGAGTTCGTGGCGGTCTGGGGTCAGCGGGGCGCGGGCAAGACGACGCTCGCGACGGTCGCTGCAGGGTTGGAGACATCAGAGCGCGGCAGCGTCTGCTTCGAGGGCCGTGATCTTGCCGAGGCGCCGAGCGGTGGTGCGCAACTTCGTCACGAGGGGATCGGCTGGGTGCAGCGTTTGGGGCCGCAGTGCGGCGATTTTCGGATGGTCATCGACTACGTCGCGCTGCCACTGCTCGGCAAGCACTCTCCCCGTAGTGCGCGGCGGTACGCGGGCGCGATGCTGAAGCGCCTTGGGGTCGCTGGTTGTGCTGGGGAGCGATGGGAGAGCTTGACCGACGGGGAGCGAACGTTGGTTGCGCTTGCCCATGCGCTCGTGCGAGAGCCGAGGCTTCTGATTGCGGATGACCCGAGCGCGAATCTCGATGTGCTGCAGCGCGAGGAGGTCACGGGCCTTTTGCGTCAAGCCGCCAACGAGCAGGCTCTCGGTGTTCTGATCACTGTCCCCGACATGCCGACCATGGCTTATGCCGATCGCGTCGGCTCGCTCAGCGACGGGCGCCTGACCCTGTCTGGGGACCCGGACGACGGCAAGGTGATCGATATCCGCGGCAAGCAGCAGTCTGCGTAAGTGCTGGAGCTGCGGGAACTCGTCAAGCGGTACGCCATCGGCGAAGCCGAGCCAGTGAGCGCCGTGGACGGCGTGTCGCTGTCGATCGCTGAGGGGGAGCTCGTGGCGTTGTATGGGCCGAGTGGCTCCGGCAAGACGACCTTGTTGATGATGACAGCGGCCGTGCTGCAGCCGGACAGCGGCTCGGTTGTTGTCGGTGGGCGGGAGGTCTCGGCGCTTTCATCGCGCGAGTCGGCACGCTACAGGATGGAGGAGCTTGGCTTCATCCGTCAGTCGCTCGATCTGATCCCGGGTGCCACGGCGCTGGATAACGCGGCGTTGAAGCTCCTGGGCAAGCCCGCGGGGGTACGAGAGTCACGGCGGCGGGTCGAGCCGTTGCTGACCCGGCTCGGGCTCGGTGAGCGGCTCACCAATCGTGCTGAGCAGCTTTCGATGGGCGAGCGCCAGCGGGTGATGATCGCCCGCGCGCTCTCAACCGACCCGAAGCTCGTACTCGCGGACGAGCCCACCGGCAGTCTCGACACCGAGCGTGGAGGCGAAGTCCTCGCGCTGCTGAGTGGGCTCTGCCACGAGCGCGGGATCGCGATGCTGCTGGTCACCCACGACCCGCAGGCGGCGGCCTATGCCGACCGTGTTCATACGCTGCGCGACGGGCGACTCACCGACGGGCGAGCAGACCCGAGTCTCGCGCCGGCGAGCTCGCCGTGACGGGCGCCGGCGGCGCGCGGATGAAACCGCTGGGGATACTGCACCTGTACCGGGTGCGCCTGCGCTCCCGGTACATCCCGGAAGCGTTCGCCGCGATCGGACTCGCCGTCGGTGTCGCGCTGCTGTTCGCCTCGCAAGTCGCCAGCACGAGCCTGAACGGCTCGGTCAAGCAGCTCACGAGCGGCCTGGTCGGCCAGTCGCGCCTCCAACTCGAGGCGCGTGGACCCGGAGGGTTCCCGCAGGCGCTGGTCGGTGAGGTTCAGCGGCTCCCCGGGGTGCGTGCCGCGGCGCCCGTGCTGCAGGCGCAGGCGAACGTTGTCGGCCCGAATGGCGCACGGCCGGTGGAATTGATCGGCGCGGACCCGCGCTTCGTTCGCTTCGGCGGCTCGCTGCTGCGCCAATTCAGCGCCGCCGTGCTCGCTCGCCAGCACGCGTTCGCGCTGCCCCTGCCGGTCGCCCAGCAGATCGGGGCCGGCTCGCTGGAGGTCGTCAAGCTCCAGGTCGGCGCGAGCACGATGCCGGCACTGCTGGGCATCACGCTGCAGGAAAGCAACATCGGTGCCCTCGCTCACAGCCCGGTGGCGCTCGCGCCGCTCACCTATGCGCAACAGCTGGCAGGAATGACCGGACGCATCTCGCGTATCTTCGTGCGACCGCAGGCTGGGCGTGACGGCGAAGTCAAGGCCGAGCTCATGAGGATCGCGGCCGGGCGCCTGAACGTAGAGCCCGCGGACTACGACGCGGTGCTGTTTGACAGTGCTGCGGCCCCGACGAACCAGTCGACGGCGTTGTTCGCGGCGATCAGTGCGCTCGTCGGTTTCCTGTTCGCGTTCAACGCGATGCTGCTGACCGTTCCTGCGCGCAGGGCGCTGATCGCCGACCTGCGTCTCGATGGCTATAGCCCCTGGACGGTCGTCGAGGTGCTCCTGTTCGACGCCCTGGTACTCGGCGTGGTCGCTTCGCTGCTCGGCTTGGCGCTCGGCGATGAGCTGTCCCTGCGGCTGTTTCATGCGAGCCCCGGCTACCTGTCGTTCGCGTTCCCGGTGGGCTCGCAGCGGATCGTTACGTGGCAGAGCATCGTGCTGGCCGTCGCCGGTGGCATGCTCGCTGCGTGCCTTGGCGTCCTCACCCCGGTCCGTGACATCTTCGCGAAGCGACCGCACGCCGCGGTGGAGAGGAAGCGACGAAGCCTCCCTGGCGCCCGCGCGATGCTGCTGGGGCTGGGATGCCTGGCAGTGACGAGCGCGATCCTCGTGCTCGCGCCAAAGGACGCCGTCATCGGGGTCGTTACGCTGACCGGCGCGCTTCTTCTGCTGCTGCCAGGGCTGCTGCGTGGCGTGCTGTTCACGGTCGAACGGCTCACAGAAAACGTCAAGGCCAAGGAGCCGTTCGTCGCGCTGCGCGAGCTGCGCTCGATGTGGCCGCGGACCGTCGGGATCGCGTACATGGGGGCGGTCGCCGTGTTCGGCAGCGTCGCGATCCAGGGCGCCCACGCGGATCTACAGCGTGGCCTCGATCAATCCGCGAGCGATGTCAGCAATGCCGCTGACGTGTGGGCGTTCCCGCCCGGGCCGAGCAACCTGCTCGCAACCGCACCGTTTCGCGAAGGCGCCATCGGGAAGCTCGCTCGCCTACCGAGCGTCCAATCCGTGCGGGTCTATCGCGGCGGCTTTCTGGACTTCGGCGATCGTCGAGTGTGGGTGAGCGCCCAGCCACGCGCCAATCCGCAGATGGTGTTCCCGCACCAGCTCGTGCAAGGCAACCTCGCACTCGCAAATGCCCGCGTTCGCGCGGGCGGCTGGGCCGTCATCTCCAAGGCAATCGCGACGCAACACGATCTCCACATCGGGTCCGTGTTCACGTTGCCATCGCCCCGTCCGACGAGGTTTCGTGTCGCGGCGTTGAGCACGAACGTCGGATGGCCGCCAGGCGCGGTCCTTATCAACGCTGACGACTACGCGAAAGCGTGGGCAGGCAGCGAAGCCAGCGCCTATGAGATCGACGACGCGCCCGGCGCCTCACCGGTGGTCGTGCGCAGCGAGGTCGCACGTGCGCTTGGCCCTCGCTCGGGGCTCCAGGTCCAGACCGCAGGCCAACGCGAACGTCAGCAGCGAACCGCAAGTCGCCAAGGGCTGCAGCGCCTCAGCGAGATCTCCGCGCTCGTACTGATCGCCGCTGTGCTGGCGATGGCGGCCGCGATGGGAAACATGATTTGGCAACGCCGCGCGCGACTGGCGCGTCTGAAGTGGGACGGTTTCCGCGACCTCGTCGTGTGGCGCACGCTGATGCTCGAGAGCGTTCTCGCCGTCGGCTCCGGTTGTTCGATCGGTGCCGTGTTCGGCCTCTACGGGCAGCTCCTCGGCAGCCGCGCGATCCTGAGCGTCACCGGCTTCCCCGTCGTTTTCTCCTTCAGCTTGCTGCTGGCGCTCGGCAGCCTCGCGCTCGTCACAGCCGTCGCCGTTGCGATAACCGCGATACCCGGATATCTCGTGGCGCGCGTACGACCGGCCGTCGGCCTGACCAACTAGCCGCCGCACGTCTTAAAATCACGACGATTCAATGCTCTAGAGCGCGCAACCCGGCGCCCCTCAGCCCCGGCCAGCTGTGGGGGCTGGGCAGGGCAGCGACACGCGAGCTGCTCTGGGGCCTGCACGCCGTATCGGGCGAGCTCGATGGCTGGCGCGCTCGTGCGCGGAGAATCCCTGACGAGCCGATCCGCGCCGACGCGCTCTACGTCCTCGAGCACAAGCGCACCCACGCCCACGGAGCGGCGCTCTTCTGGACGCTCCCTCGCAGGCGCAACCTCGATCTGCTGCGCCTGCTGGTTGCCTACGAGCTCATCTGGGACACACTTGACAACCTCAGCGAGCGCGCCGCAGCGCACGGCCACACCGACGGGCGCCAGCTGCATCGAGCGATCGCGGAGGCGATCGACCCGGACGCACCGATCTCCGACTACTACGAGCAGCACCCCTGGCGCGATGACGGCGGCTACCTGCGCTGCCTCGTCGAGACCTGCCGCGAAAGCTGCCGGTCACTCCCGTCTTACCCGCTCGTTCGGGAGATCGCGGTCCACGAGGCCCAGCACGCGCAAGTGCTCGCGCTTAACCACCACCCAGACGCAGTCGAGCGCGAGCTGACGCTCAGACATTGGGTCGCCAGAGAATACCCCGGCGAACAGCAGGCGAGCTGGTGGGAGCTCTCCGGCGCCGCAAGTGCGCCACTCACGATCCACGCACTCCTGGCCCTCGCCGCGGAAGCGGACTGCTCGCAGAGCGAAGTGGCGCGCACCCACGCCGCGTATTTTCCCTGGCTCTCGGCGGCGACGACGATGCTCGACAGCTACGTCGACCAGCTCCAAGACGTCGACAACGGCGACCACAGCTACGTCGCGCACTACCCAGACGCCGAAAGCGCAGCGCGCGGCATCCGAGCGCTCGTCCGCGCATCGCTCGCGGAAACGCGCGCACTACGTGATGGCCACAAGCACGCCGTGATCGCCGCCGCGATGATCGCGATGTACCTCTCCAAGGACACCGCCCGCTCACCACAGCTCCGCGCCGACACCGGCACGTTCATACGCGCCGGCGGCACACTTACCCGCCTGCTGTTCCCAGTCCTCCGGGTCTGGCGTACGATGTACCACCAACGTTCAGCTTGAACACCCCACGGCATGACCGCTGCGCAGCAGAGCCATAGCACAGTGGGCATCGATCCGGTAGTTAGAACTAAATAGTGAGCGCACGTCTAGCGGGCGACGGCCTGGGCGGCAATCATCGAGGCGTCGTGACAAAGGACGCTCAGTGGACTCACCGGTTATCGTCTGCCTCGAAACGGCAGTCGCGTTACGCGCGACGACCGGGGTGGACGCTGACCGCTGCTGTGTCTGGCGGTCGCGATGTCTAGTCGACTGACGGCGGCTGCCGGGCGGCCTCCGCGGCGCTCGGCAGCGGCCAGCAAGTACGGCTCCAACCGGCTCAGGCATCGCCGGTGTGCCGCGCCAGCCGGCATGTGTCCGAGACGGAGCGCGCCGTGAGCACCGAGCGCGATGTAACGATAACGCTGACCAATGCGCAGATAGCGCGAGTCGTCCGCGCAGCGTCCGGTGGCGCGCAGCTCGCCGGCTCACTTTCTGGGATCGGCAGCCTCAATGCGCTGCGCCACGCCATGCTGCCGCTGCTCGACGACCGAGCCTACTCGCACTCCACCTTCCGGGCGGTGATCGTGTTCGCAGCCTTCCCCGAGGATGGCAGCGAACGCGAGTTGGCTGACATCGCGAGGACGATTGGGCTCTCACCAAGCACTACATATCGCTACGCCCGCACCCTGGCGGCAGTCGGGCTACTAGAGCAGCACCCGGACTCTCGGCAATATCGCCGCACGCACGTCAAATCATGACCACCTGTGAACGCGCAACGCACACACGAGCGCGGCCCCCTCGCGCGATGATCACCGACAACGCGTCCTACTCGCATTCGGCAAGAGACCACGGCGACTACGGGTCGCGGCGGGCCTATCGCAAGAGGCCATAGCGGTGCGCTGCTTCACCCGCATCGATCGGATCTCGGCCTACGAGCACGGAGTGAGAGCACCAGATCTCATCGCTCTGCTTCTGCTCGGGGACGCACTGGGTGTCTCAGCGGGGGATCTTACCGAGGGCTTGGTAGCACCTCTCCGCCGGACCGGGACAGCGTTGGTCACCAGACAGCCCGGGCTCAGGACAGAAGCCGCGGCGATCTCGTTGGGGTGCCATTCTGGTACGCAAGCACGCTCGCCCGCTACCTCCGATCCACAGGGGCAATCGCATCGAAGCAGCCGGCTGAACCGCAGACCCTGGGTGGTACCGATCCGCTGTCGCGAAGCTCCCGCGAGCAACACACGTGTTAACTGCGCGAGGGCACGCATCGCTGACGGCGAGCCCGTCACTGTCAAAGTTGGCTACTTCGATTTGCTGGTCGCCGCTGGTTTGAAGGACGCTCTGGGTAGAGGTCACCGTGTTCGTATCCTAGCCAGCGATTTGAAGCAATGCCGACGCTCGAACGGCGTCCGAGCGATGAGAAAGTTCGAGCGATCCACTACGCGTATGTCCGAGGGCATGGGTCGATCGATGACCTCATCGAAGCATTCGAGAGGCAGGCTCGCAAGCCGGCGCGATCACGAGCCCATGGCGAGTAGCGTGATTACCGCGCTACTGATTGCGCATGTCGACGAGTTGCGACGGCCGCGCGCGCTATTCCTCCTGGATGATCTGCCGCTTCCCGTCGAGCCGCGTCCGAGCTACGCCCGGACGCCAGCTCAAGCAGGAACGGACACATGAGTGCCTCCGAGGACGGCGTCGTGAGGATCGCGGGGAAGCTCATCCGGTTTCTGCGCAGCGGCGTCAAGCTAGAGCTCGGCGCGAACGCCGAAATAATCGCGGCGCAGGCCACACCCGACACACACCTCAAGACCTACTATCGCGCGCTCGCTCGCTTTGACGCCGCGCGCGCGCTGCTCAAGGAGATCGGCGTGTCTGATCAGCGCGAGCCGCAAGATGTCGAGCTCGATCTCGCGCGCTGGCCGACGCTACTGCTGAAGGCGCTGGAGTCTCAACTCGACCAAGAACTCATCCGGCTAGAGGGTGCCCACGCGGAGGGAATTGATCTGCCCCCGCGCGACCTTCAAGCCCTTGGGTGCCTGGTCGCCGACATCCGCAGGAAAGTCGGTGCGCCAGCAACCCACGAGCCCACACAGTCACGCCTGGAAAGACAGCTAGCGCGACGACCCCTGATGAGGAACCGCGGACATGGCTAAAAGCCAGGCGGGCAGGGCCACTCGAGCTACGTCTCGTTTGCCGTATGAGCTGTTCTGGCATGCGGAGACGCACCTATACGGAGGACGCGCAGCGGTGTTCAATTCGTCGTTGGGACTCCGTGACGCGATGTATCTCCTGCTGCCACGTCTATCTCGAACTCATTCCACTTGACCGTGGGATGAGTCAGACGACGGCACGGCCGATCGTCTCTCCCGTCAGCGTTCCGGTGCGTTGGCTGAACGTCTGCCAGTGAGTCGATTTTTGGCTAGCCGTCGCATATGCCGCGCACGCTCGAGACACTAAGCGCCTTGCCGTATGGCGAGCGGAACTCGAGGACACACGCCAAGACCCCCGCGACGAGCTCGCGTTCCAAATCCAGCTCAACGACTACGCCCAACTCCTACGTCAAAAAAGCGGCGGCGTCATCAAGACCGGGCAGCCAGGCGCAGCTCCGTCAGAATGGGCAGCTAAATAGCGCGCAGGGGGCGAAAACTTCGGCAGGGTATTCGGCTTGAGGCCGTTGCGTGACTGCCGTCAACGAAGGTGAGGCTCGCGCTGAAGGGGAAGCCGCCCTGTGGGCATTTGTTTGGTAGGAGGATGCCGCGCGGGTGATAGGGGACGAACTTGCGGTGGATGTGTTCATAGTAGGTCAGCCCGCGTGGTCCGAGTGTGGCATTCAGCTTTGTGACTGAAACGTCAGCGCCGCCAGGTAGTGTTTCGACGAGGGGGACGTGGATGCGAATCGTTTGGGTCTGGCTGGTTGCCCCAGGGACCAGGACGCCTGGAAAGATGACTGGTAGTGAAATGGGGCTGTTGGCTTTGGCGTAGAAGGAGAATCCTGGGTGACCGTCTTCTTCGGGGGCGCGAAGGATGGTTACTTCGGCGGGCTCTTCGATCAGTTCGGGGCTGAGCGGGACCTCAGCGAGTGCGCTGCCTTCGCCCATGCGCGCCTCGGCTGCGCAGCCGATGGGGCCGATGTCTTCCAGCGTGGCGATGGAGCAGGTGTCGAGTCCAAGTCCGCTGATCGCGACGCCAAGGTCGCTCGGGTAGTTCAAGTCGACGCCCGTGAGCGGCGCAGGGACACTGCCATCCGCCAGGATCCGGACGCGAAATTCGATGCTTGTGCTTTGCCCGAGGTGCTCTGGGTTGAATGAGACGTGGAGTGTTACCGTCGGTGCTGCGGATGCTACGCTGGCCGAGCTGACGGCGGATACGACGAGCAGAGCGAGGAGACCGCGGCGCGCTCGGTGCACGGTCGGCCGCAATCGGTTCTCAGTATGAGAACGAACCGACGGTCTGGACGACCACCGAGTCGCTGCGCCGGTCAAAGGTGCCGTAGAGGGCGACCTGGCCGTGTGCACGTTTGTAGCGACCGGTGCCGCCCGTCAGTGTGAAGGTGCCGTTGAAGCTCTGATAGCGCCCTGAGCCGTGGGGCGTGGCGCGACCGTGTCCGCTGATCGAGCCGGCGTGGGTCTGGATCGTGACGGTGCCGGTGAATTGCGCGCCGGTGTAGAAGGCTCCGCGAGCTGATCCCGAGAGTGCGCCCGAGACAGGGCCTTCCTCGATCAGCTCTGAGCCTTCGGGCTTGACGAGGTGCAGCCGGGCAGTCGCGGTGCCGTCCAAGGTTCTCGCGGCGAGCGCCCTGACGAAGTTGGCGTTGGCGACGGGTGAGCACGCGAGGACAGCGACCGCGGCCACGCTGACAGTGCCGAGCATCGGGCGGGCGCGCTGCTCGGCATGTCGGGTGTGTGTAGCTCGTGATTGTCTCATGTCGCGCCGTCCTCATTGTCATGCCTGCTTAATGGAACGATACCGACTATGGGCATCTCGGAGGCTCCGCGACGTCGGAGCGCGCTATGGCTGTCGTCCTGCTCAGCCGCGCTCTCGTGTGGCCTTGCGTAGCTGGTCGCTGCCGAAGGCCGTTGGCTGTGTACGGCTGTATGCGGCGATGAGGACCCGCTTCCTCCATTCGGGTACGACGGCGCGGCCGGGTCGTTGGCCGAAGCCGTCGCGTTCGATCTGGCGCAGGATCTCTTGGTAGAGCATGGTCGATAGTCCCATTGCCTGACGGCCGTGGCGTAGGAGTGGGATTGCGCCCATGCCCTTCGCGTAGAGAGCGTCTGCACGTGGGATTTGGTCTCGTAGGAGCGCCTCGCGGTTACCGGGGATGGGGAACCCGTACCGTTCGATTGCCGTTCGTGGGATGTAGAGGCGCCCGGCGGTGAGGTCCTCGTCGATGTCGCGGAGGATGTTTGTGCGCTGCATCGCCGCGCCCAGCGTCGCCATCCTTTGGACGCCCTCGGGGCTGGTTGTGCCGAGGAGGCCGGCGAGCATGACGCCGACGGTGCCGGCGACGCAGTGGCAGTAGCGCTCGAGGTCGGCCTCTGTTTCCATCTCGGCGTGTTCGAGGTCGTGGCGCATTCCCTCGCAGAACTCCTCGGCTGCCACCGGTGAGATCTCGTAGCGTTCTGCGAGGTTCTCGAGTGTGCGCGTCTCGGGGCTCTCGGGTGGTCCTCCGCGCGCCCAGCGCTCCATCGCTCCGACTCGGTTATCTGCCTCTGGATGGCGTTCGTCCACAAGGTCATCGATCGTTCGCAGAAGGAGGTAGAGAGCACGTGCATCGTGTCGTAGCTTTGGCGGTAGGAGCTGCAGCCCGGCGCTGAACGTGCTTGCCGAGAGCGCCGAGGCGGGGTCGCGGAGTGTTACGGCTGGTGGTTTGCTGCCCTGTCTTTTCGGTGTCATGCCGGGACGCTACAGCGCCCCGCACGACCAGTTTTGCTTTGCGACATGTGCCCTTGGGTTCGGCACACCCGGAGCAACGGCTTCGTCAGGCTCGAATGGCTACTCCATTGAGAATGCGACGCGTGGCTGAAAGCCGCCGGCTTGTGCCACGGCGATGGCGCTCGCCAAGATCGAGATGAGCGCCGCGAATGCGATCGTTTGCAGTCCCAGCTGCCAGGCGGGGGCGTAGAGCACCGACGCGCCTGTGGTCTGGTGTAGCCATCCGTCGATGAGGTACTGGCCGAATAGCCCAGCGGCGGTGCCGATCAGGCATCCGCTGATGAGCACGGATCCGCTCTCGTAGGTGATGAGCCGCGCGAACTGGCCGGAGCTCATGCCGTCTGCCATCAGCGAGTTGAGTCGTCCACGGCGCTGCCAGATCGCGGCGATCATCAGCGCGATCACCGACGCGACCGTTGCGATCAGCACGACGATCGTGGTGTCGTTGAGCCTGGAGATCGTGCTGCCCAGGACCGCACTGACTTCGGCGCGCCGTTCGCTGTCGCTCTTGACGACGAGAGCGGAGCCACTCGGCAGCGCGCGCTGCACCGCTTGCATGCCGACGTCCATTGAGATACCTGGCTTGAGCGTGACAGCGAGCTCGGACGCGCTGGCGCCCGACCATAGCCGGGCGTGTTCGCTGGCGTCCATCACGATCGCGCCCGGCAGCCACCCATAGTTGGCGATCGTGGCCGCTAGGCGGAACGTTGTGTTGCCCGCTGGGGTGGGCAGCGTTATCAGGCCGCCGAGCGGGACGTGGTATTCGCTAGCGATCGGCTGACTGACCGCGATCCAGCCGCCTTCGCGGAGATGCTTGTCGGCGACAGCGAGCGAGCCGTCGATCAGCTGGCTTGGCGCGATCTGCTGCCGGACCGCTGGCGGGACGCCGAGCACCCAAACCCGCCGGTGGCGGAGGTCCAGGAACGAGTCCCGCCATGGCTGTACGGCGGCGACGACGCTGAGCTTTTGCAGCCGCCGCTGTGTTTCGCGGTAGTTGAACGGCTCGGTGGTGTAGACGTTCTCTGGGCCGCCCGGCTTGACCCACAGGCTCGCGTTTGAGAGTAGGTCGGTGGCGCCTCGGCTAGCGGCTTGCTTGACGTTGGCGACCGACCCGCCGATCAGCACCATCAGGAAGGCAGCCACGGTCCCGGTCGCGAGCAGAGCGACTGCGCGCGTGGGCGCGCCACGCAGCTCGGCCAGCGAGAGATGCACGGCTGGGTCGCCGGAGCGCTCGGACCCGGCGCGTGCGATCCGCAGCAGGTAGCGGGCGAGCATCGGCAAGCACACCACCAGACCGACCACTAGGCCGATGAGCGCGACGACCGTGGTGGCCGGCTGCAGCAGCGCTACGACAACCGAGGCGCCGACAAGCAGGGCGCCTCCGCCGAACACTAGGGCGTCTGACAGACGCAGCTTGCGCGTGAACGAGAGTGTCCGTCCGACCGCCTGGGGCTCAGCCGCAGCGCTCGCGCGCAGGACCGTGATGGCCGGAAGTCCGGCGGCGGCGAACGCGGCGACCATGCCACCCGCGAAGGCCAGCAGCACGGTTTCGGTGTCGATGATGCGCGCACTTCCGACGGCGAATGCCGCTGCGATGTAGCCGGGGAGAGCGCGGTATGCAAGCAACGAGATCAAGTCACCCGCGAGCAGTCCAAGGGCGCAGCCCAAGAGACCGAGGATCAGAGCGTCGAAGGCGAGCGACGCGACGATCATCGAGTCTGGTGTTCCGATCTCGATGAGGTAGGCGATGAACCGTTGTCGCTCGCCGCTCGCGAGGAGCAGTGCGTTGAACGCGAGGATCACCCCGGCGACGAGGCTGATCGCTCCGAACAGCAAGGTGACCTGCGCTTCGGGTGCGGCGGCCTGGCCGAGTAGCTGTGCTTCGCTGTCGATCGGGCGTACGTTCAGACGCTCACCGAACAGCCGCAGCAGAGCGGCGCTGAGCGCGTGTTCTTTGCCGGGGCGTGGCTCTACGAGCACCCTGGAGATGTGTCCTTGGAGGTGCGCGAGGCTTTGCACAATTGGTAGTGGCGCCGCCGCGATCGGTGCTTCCGCTGCTGCACCGAGCGTCTGGCTGGGGACGGTCGCATCGAGCGTTAGGTGTTCGCTTCGCTCGCCGATAAGGATCTTCACGTCGTCGCCGGGCCGGGCACCGATCGCTTGCGCGGTGGCCTGGGTGAGTACGAGTAGCCCGCGTCTGGAATGTTCGCCGGCTTCCTGGAATTGCCGAGAGAGCGCACCTTGTAGCGGGAGGATCTGTTCGTTGGCGCCTACCAGCGTCAGGGCTCGCTTCCCCTTGGGTCCAGCCGCTTGGATGGACTGCTGCAGGATCGGCGCCGCAACCCTGACGTCCTTGAGACCTTCTATTTCGCTCAGGACGCGTTCGCTGAAGCCTTCTGGGCCGCGGGAGGCGACTTCAAGCGTTGCGCGGCCCGCGACGCCGTGCGCGATTGCTTGGAAGGAGCCGCCGATGCTGTGGTGGGCGACTTGTACCGCGAACAGCAGCGCGACGCCGGCTGCGACACCGCCCACTGCCATCAGCTCACGCAACGGCTGCACCCGCAGATGCCTCCGGTAGAACATCAGTAGCGTTCGCAGGTACCCGATCATCCTGGGAGCGCCGGGTGCGTCTCGAGGTCAGCCTCCACCAGTCGGCCGTCGCGCATCCCGAGCACTCGATCGGCATAGCGTGCAACTCGCGTGTCGTGAGTCACCAGAATCGCCGCGGCACCGCGCTGGCGCGGCAGCTCGCTGAAAAGATCGAGCACAGCATCCCCGGTTTCGCTGTCGAGACTCCCCGTCGGCTCGTCGGCGAGGATCAGCCGCGGCTCGCCAACCAGCGCCCGTGCGATCGCTACGCGCTGCTGCTCGCCACCCGACAACCGATCCGGGGCATGCGCCTCACGGCGCAACAGCCCTACGTCATCGAGAGCGCCAAGCGCACGCTGGCGCGCCTCGCGATGTGGGACGCCGCGTAGAAGTAGCGGGATCGCCACGTTCTCCGCCGCGCTCAACCCGGCCGTCAAGTTGAAGCCTTGGAAGACGAGGCCGACCTTCGTTCGTCGGTACGCGAGCATGTCATGCTTGGACAGCTCGCCTAGCTCAACACCCTCGAAGCGGACATTGCCACCGTCCGCTCGCAACAGCCCGGCGGCTAGCAGTAGCAGCGTCGTCTTGCCCGAGCCGCTGGGGCCGAAGATCGCGACGAACTCACGCGTCTCGACGCGCATACTCACGTCTTCGACTGCGTGGATCAGCTCGCCCGGGCTCTCGTAGAACTTGCGCGCGTGCTCCAGCTCAAGCATCGGCAGCCAGATGCGAGGGCGCCGAAGGGAAGCTGTAGAGCCGGCCACGCTCGGCTGAAGGCTCCGGGTTCACGAGCTTGCCGTCACGCAGATACAGGATCGGCTCCGCTCGAATCAGTGCCTCCGCGTCAACATCGGTGACCAGAACAGCCACCTTTGCCTCTCGCGCGAGCGAGCCGAGCAACGACATGATCTCCTCCTGCTCCACCAGCGAAAGGTTCGCCGCCGGCCCGTCTGCCAGCAGCAGACGTGGTTCGCTTACCAGCGCACGAGCGACCTCGACACGCTGACGCTCACCGTCGGAGAGCTCGCCGAACTCCATCCCGACAGATTGCTCAACCCCGCACACGAGCAGCGCCTCGCGCGCCCTGCGGGCCGCGAGTCGCCGGTCACGGCCATCTACGAGTAGCGGCATCGCCACATGCTCGATGACGCCAAGACGACCCTGCACCGGCTGCCCGGCCCAGATACACGCGATCTCCCTGCGGCGAAACCGTTGCCGCTCAGAGGAAGACATCCGATCCAGGCGCTCGCCGCCGTAGCTCACCGAGCCGCTGTCGGGCGCCTGCAACCCAGCGGCGATCCGCAACAGCGTCGTCTTACCCGCCCCGCTTGGGCCGAAGATCCCCATCATCTGCCCCCGCCCGAGCTCAATCGAGACGCCATCCAACGCAACCCTCTCGCCGCGACCCGCCCGGGGATAACGCTTCGAGACTCGATCCAGCCGAAGAATCACCCGCCCTCCCGCTCCGGCACCGGCTCCAGATGCCGCGCAGCCATTCGCGCGAACATCTCCATCCGGGCAGCATCACGATCACGCTCGACCACGCCAACTGGGCCTGAGCGCCCATATCGAGACGGCCAGATCACCTCTCGCGCCTCTAGCCAGCAGACAACCTCGCGCGCGTGTCGCAACCACCTCAAAGACCCTTCAAGCTCGATGATGTCCGCGCTCAACCCGAGGCGCAGCGACACATGATCCGCACGAACCGGGCCGTCGCTCGGCACGTCCTCACGCGCACTCGACAGCTCGTTCAGCTTTTCCGCGTACTCACGCTCGTACGCATCGATATGCGCGAGCGCGTCTGTCAGGCGGTCCGGGCCGGCAAGCGCGATCTTCACGAGGATCGGTCGACGCGACAGACGCGCCTCCACCGTCATATCCGCCCACCAACGCGCATGCTCCTCTGCGCCACTCTCGGTGATCGCGAAGACCCGACGGCGCCCTCCGCCGCCGGTTGCCCGGTTAATCTCCTCGATCAGCCCATCCCGCGCCAACGCTTTCATCGTCCCTGAGACGTGTCCTGAGGTCAGGTCCCACGCCGGCCCGAACTGAGAGCGCAACCGCTCCTCCAGCTCATAAGCATAGGCATCACGCTGCTGCAGCAGCCCGAGCACCGCTTGCCTTGCAGACATCCAACCTCCTTGACGATCCCAATGCGCGGGACGCCCCGCGAGCGCATCCTACACGCGGAAAGGGATGCCGCCACCGCCCGGGTACCCACACGAATACCTAAAATATGGCACGCCTGGACTCGACAAAAACGACCGATCAACGCGCCACAGATCGACGCGATTGTTTCTCACCAGGCAAGCTGCCGCATCAGGAAGCCAATCCCACGGCTAGACATAAGCGTCACCAGCTGTCGCATAAGGTCTAAAGGCCCGTGCAGCGGATCGCCTAATTAATGGTATTGACGCGCCGCTAGGAACGAACGCATGATGTTGCCATGCAGTCCCCCCGACGTTTGCGCCGCCTTCCTAGTCGGCCAAGAGAACGAGCGCAGCAAGCGCAACCGGATGCGTGCCACACACCGAGATCGGGCACGCAAGCTCGCCGTCGTCCTCATCGAACGCGCCCCGTCCATCCTCATCCCGGTCAACGTGGGCACCTCAGACGAGCTCCCTTTGCACACCACCAACCGATCTGGCCCACCGCGACGGACCAAAATGAGCTGGACCGCGCCGACCGCCTGGCGTTGCCTCGTCACGCCTGCGCGCAGATGACAACAACCCCCAAGGAGTCAGTCGTCCGTGGATAGCGGACCTGATCCTATCTGGCCCTCCGCAGTGGTCGAGTTGAACCCTGCGCAGGTGGCCACGATCGTCACGGCTGCGCTGGCGGCGGGCAGACTAAAAGACAGCCTATCGCGCTCTGACGATCTGAGCTTGCTCAGCGCCATCAACCTAAACGACCCTCAGCTTTCGCAGTCGCTCCTGCGCGGTCTGGCGATCTTCGCGGCAATGCCCCGGGATGGCGCATGGGCGGCCAACTCCCAACTCGCTCAGCATCTACAGATGAGTCAGAGCACCTCGCACCGCTATTTGAGCACGCTCGTCACAGCTGGGCTAGTCGAGCAAAACACTCGCACCCGACGCTACAGGCGCGCCCAATGATCGACCCAACTAGACGAGATTGTCGGCGCGAAGGCCACAGTCCTGTGAGCCGACACCCCGAACATCGAGTGTCCGGCGCTGAGTGGCTGCATCGGGTCGGCACGACGACCCAGCTACAACCTCAAGCCGACGCTGACCTGCGACGCCCGGGGCTCTAGTTGCGTCTCATGGCTTCCGAGTCGGAGTTTCCCGAACGCTCTCGCAGCGACCCGATCGACTGGAGTGAGATCGCGCGAGCGGGATGCACCGTCCCTGAGACACCACAGGACGTAGAGCAGCTGGCGAGGTCGATCCTGCGTCGAAAGCGGGACTTCTGGATTGTCGTGCTCACTGCCCGCCGCTTGGAGACGATGCCCGCGGTCTCGCCGATGGTCGTCCGCGAAATAGTCGGCCCGACAGTCCCGGTCATCTTCCTCAGGAGCTTGCTGGCCACGCACCTCGCCACGCTGTTGCCGCCAAAGCTGCAGGTCTATGGAGGCGCGCTGCGCGTGTATCGGCCAGAAGTGACCGAGGACCCCTTTGGGCACCCGCTGCTTTACGACCCGACTGGGGAGTACGGCGAGGAGATCCTCGACTGGCTCGGGCGGATCTTCACACCAAGCGTCACACGACCCCCAAAGCTCACGGCCGAGGAGCGAGTCGTGGTATTGGAGGAGCAACTCGACCGGGCCAACAGGACGCGCGAGCGGGAGGTTGGTCCGCTTCGCGCGAGATATGAAAGGCTGGTTCTTGGAGCGGAGCCAGGCCGGGGGAGTGCGCCGTGGCGTCGCTCGGGCCGTCAGCTAGGAGAGGAGCTGCGGGGACTCATCGAGGCTCAGTGGGCGAGCTGGGTGCCGGCGAGCGAGAGGCGCACGCATCCGCTGAGTCAGTACACCGTGACCGGACGGTTCTTGGAGGACGTGCGGGGCCGTGTCGGAGACAGCACGATCGATCAGGTCGCATGGGTTTGTGCGCTCGTTCTGTGCCGCTTCGATACGAGGCGTCTCGGTCTAGGCGCCGGCCCTTTGCGCCCCTCACCCGATGGCGCGCAGCTCACCCGCGAGGACGGCGCGCGGGCGTGGTGGTGCAACCTGCGACGCGGAGCTAAGGCCACAGGGCCGCGCATCGTGTATTGGGCCTTCGACGACGGGACTGCTGAGCTTCTCGCTGTCGGCTTCCCGAAGGAGAGCTCCTAGCCCGTGTCGCAGCAGATGCAGCAAGGCGACGGCGGCGACCCCGACCTGAGCACACCTCGTTGCTGCCGGTCGCTCGGGCGAGGAACGGACACATGAGTGCCTCCGAGAACAGCGTCGTGAGGATCGCGGGGAAGCTCATCCGGTTTCTGCGCCGCGGCGTCAAGCTAGAGCTCGGCGAGAACGCGACGATAATCGTGGCGCAGTGCGCGCCCGACACACACCTCGAACCCAAGACCTACTATCGCGCGCTCGCTCGCTTTGACGCCGCGCAAACACTACTCGAGGAGATCGGTGTGTCGGAGCAGCGCAAGCCGCAAGATGTCGAGCTCGATCTCGCGTGCTGGCCGAGGCTACTGCTGAAGGCGCTGGAGTCCCAACTCGACCAAGAACTCATCCGGCTAGAGGGTGCCCACGCCGACGGGATTAATCTGCCCCCGCGCGACCTTCAAGCCCTTGGGTGCCTGGTCGCCGACATCCGCAGGAAAGTCGGTGCGCCAGCAACCCACGAGCCCACACAGTCACGCCTGGAAGTACAGCTAGCCAGACGACCCCAGAGGAGGAACCGCGGAGATGGCTAAAAGCCAATCGGGCAGTCCACTCGGCTACGTCTTGTTCCGCGGCCCTGTGTCGACGCGGCTCCGAGCCACACCTGCCGGCTACCGCCGCTGCTCAGCGAGCCAGTCATCGAGCATCGGCCGCGTGAAGCGGATGTGCCGACCTACTCGATGGCAAGGCAGACGTCCAGCTCGCACGGCCTCGTAGACCCAGCTCGGCTTTGACGTTGAGATACCAAGCGGCATGCTTCGGGCGAAGGAGCCGATCCTCGATCGGGGTGGCCGCCGCCCGGTCTATTGGCGTTTGCATACCCCATACAGACCTCGACATGCCCGGATTGGCCAAGGAATTAGGTTGGCGCGGAAGTTGGGGTTTGTTGGGAGCCGCCGTGACGTAGGTCAGCCTCCTCTTCGAGTAGCTCATTGGCCCAGGTGTGTGCGGGCTTAAACCACTGTCGGAGGAGGCTGGATGCAGAGGATGACGGACGTGACTGCGACTGTCCACGCGGGCGAGCCCGCGTGGACAGTCGGCATCGATCTGGGGCGCCGCGCGTCGCATGAAGCGGTGTTGCGCGCACATGGCGGGGCCGATCGGCGGCTGCGGTTCACTCATTCGCGTGCCGGTATCGACGGGTTCGTTGGAGAACTCGCCGAGCTTGACGGGCGCGTGCTGGTCGTCATCGAGCCGACAGCGACGAGGTGGCAAGCGCTCGCGGAGCTGCTCTGCGGCGAGGGGCTCGAGGTGCGCCAGGTCCACGCAGCGACCGTCGCGAAGCTACGCGGCGCGCTGGACGTCACCGGCGCGAAGTCTGACCGCGTGGACGCACGCACCCTCGCGGGCGCGGCCGGCTACTCCCATCTCGTGCGGCCCGACGAGCCAGCGGCGGCGTGCGCGCACGCGTTGTGTCTTGAGCGGCTGCGGGTCCGCCGCGAGCGCCGCCGCCTGCGCGGCGCAGTGAAGATCTGCCTCGACACGATCTGGCCCGAGTTCTTGCAGACCTTCCGCGGCGGCGAGCGAGGCATCACAGCCCGCGCGGTGATCGCTGTCACCAGTGGAGACCCCGCACGCGCGAGCAGGCTCGGAGCTATCGAGCTTGAGCGTCGAGTCCGCGCCGCCGCACCCGGACGGCATATCGGGCACACCAAGATCAAGCAGCTCATCGAGAAGACCAGCCGCCCCGTTGGCTACCGCGCAGCGAGAGCCGCCTACGCCGCCCGGCTCAAACGCCTGATGCAACGCCGCGCGCTCGTCGAAGACCAGCTGCAAACGCTCGAGGAAGAACTCCTGCGCCTCTACCCCCAGCTCCCCGGCGCAGAACGACTGAACAGCTTGCCGGGCCTCAGAGAACTCGACCGTGCGCTGCTCCTCGCCGCCGCCGGTGATGTCCGCAGGCTGCGCTCTGCCCGCGCACTCGGCAAGCTCGGCGGCTGCGCACCGATCGCACGCGACTCCGGGAACTCCACGCCGAAACGCAAGATCAGCGAGCGCTGCCGCTACCAGCTGCGAGATGCCGCCTTCCAAGCTGTCCGCCGCCTCATCCGTGCCTGCCCAGCGTTCAAAGCGCTCTACACCAACCTCCGCCAACGCCTCACCGGCACACAAGCCGTGATCGCGTGCGCGAACCGGATGCTCCGCGTGATCTGGCGCATGGTCAACAACGACATCGACTACAACCCCGCGAAGGTCGCCCCTGCACTGAACCGCTAACCCACACCCTTCACGGCTATCGCCTCGCCGACCGACCCGAGCGCAAGCCCGCATCCGCAATTTCGAGCCATCAAGCTCGCTCCGCAAACAAGGGCCCCTGCGCACGCCAAAGACCGCACAAGACCACCGGCCACCAAGGCCGCACACACCCCTAATCAGGCCACGGCGTGCCATCTCACCGCTCACCACACACCCACCGAGCGCGCAGCCAGCCACACCCCGACAACCGCGCCAACAGCACGGCAAACAGCCCCTGCCAAAACGAAACTTGACAAAACGCCAAAGGCCAGTTTCCTCCCAAGCGGTCGTACCCACTTCACACTGCTCCTTCGACCCGAGAAGCCGGCCTGTACTTTCCCCGCCGGACCCTCTGCGCCCGCATCGCGGCCCTCTAGGGAAATAGCTGGGGAAATAGTCGATGGCGTCCGCATCCCCCGATAACCTTAAAGACCGCTGTGTGGGCTGGGCTTTCGGCGATGCCGGAGGAGGGACTCGAACTCCCGACACGCGGATTATGATTCGCGACGGCTACCGTGAGCGGCCATACCAGCATAATTTAGCGGCCGTACGGCCTTGACTTATCGGCCATACGAGCTATGGTCGTGGAATGGATTCCTTGGGACGAGCAGCAGGCGAACTAGGTATCCCTGAGCGCACGCTGCGTCGTGCTGTGTCCGAGGGTCTCGTGCGTGGGGAGCGCCTCAGCCCACGCCGGTTTCGGATCACGTTTCGTGAGGAGGTGTACCTGCGCAGCCACTGGGATCTGCTGCGTGGGCTGCGCAAGGCGCTGCGGACGGAGCCCAATGTGAGGCTGGCGGTGTTGTTCGGCTCGACTGCCACCGGGATTGACGACGAGCGTTCAGACGTCGACGTAATGGTCGTCTTGCACGATCCAGGCGTGGGTCGCCTGGTGGAGCTGACAGAGCGACTCTCCCGACGTATTGGGCGCGAGATGCAACTTGTGAGGCTATCCGAGGCACAGGGCTCGCCTGTGCTCATGGTTGACGTCATCGATCACGGGCGTGTGCTCGTCGATCGAGACGATCTCTGGTCCGGGATAGACGGGTCTGCTCAGAAGTGGCGACGTCTGACAGGAAAATAGCGTTCAGGCTGCCACCGCGTTTTGCAGCGTGACGGTGTGTCCGAGCGCTTCGAGCTGGGTGATCAGGCGTTTGGCGGTGCGCTCGGGGTCGCGTTTTTGGAAGTAGTCGCCGCCGAGGTCGTTGTAGAGCTCGCCGGTGGTGAGCATGTGCCAGCAGGCGGTGATGATGGAGTGCTTGACCGCGCCGAGGGCCTTCTTGTGTCCGCGGCGGGGCCTGAGGCGCTGGTATTGGGCTTGGAGGTAGACGTCGTTGGTGCGTGTTGCGGCGAGCGCGGCCTCCTCGAGCGCCCAGTCGAGCCACTTCGATCCCTTGCGGGTGCGTCCGGAGCGCCGTCGGCCGGCGGACTGGTCGTTGCCGGGGCACTGCCCGGCCCAGGACGCCAGCTCCTTGGCGGTCGGGAACACCGACATGTCCACGCCGATCTCCGCGATGATTACCTCAGCGGTGCGCCGTTGAACGCCGGGGATCGTGCACAGCAGCTCAACGGCCTTCTCGAAAGGGGCGATCTGCTCCCCGATCGTCTCGGTCAAAGACGCGATCTGCTCGTCCAAGAAGTCCAGGTGCGCGAGGATCGCCCCGATCCAAACGGCGTGCAGACGATCGAAACGGCCCTCCAGAGCCTCTCTGAGCGCACCGAGCTTTGCGCGTAGCCTTCCCTTCGCCAGATCGGCGAGCACCTCGGGGTCGGTCGTGCCGGCCACGAGCGCGTCGAGCATCAGCCGGCCAGAGACGCCGAGGATGTCTGAGGCAACACAGTCCAGCTTGATCCCGGTGTCCTCCAGCGCCTTGTGCAAACGGTTAGCCTCCCGCGAGCGCTCCTGGATCTGGGTCTTGCGATAGCGGGTGAGGTTACGAAGCGCACGGATCGGCTTCGGCGGCACGAAGCTCGCTTTCAACAGTCCGGCCTCCGCGAGCTGACAGATCCATTCGGCGTCCTTGACATCGGTCTTGCGACCGGGAACCTGCTTGACATGCCGTGCGTTGACGAGCAGCAACTCGAACTCGTCCTCCAGGATCGCCCACACAGGCTTCCAATAGACACCGGTTGCCTCCATCGTGACCTGCGTCACCCCGTGCGCTGTGAGCCAGTCGCGCAGCGTGAGCAGCCCTGCGACCGTCGCTGGGAATTCCGCCACGTGCTGCTCACGTCCGCCACCATCAGCCGGAACGCGCACGCACGCGGTCACCTGCGCTTTATGAACATCCAGCGCCCCAGGACGCTCGACGACCGTCTCCATTGAAACCTCCCAAAGGGATCGAGGAACACACCATCATCGCCCAGGGGCCTCAAGAACTACGAATCTGACAGGCGTGCTCATGGCAACAGTCCGGAGGTCCGGGGAGACCCACACGCCAAACTAGCCTCGGGCTCAAGAGCACCAAGCAGAGATCGGCGTCGCGAGCGACACCCAGATCATCCCCATTTTCATCAGCCCGCGCGGGCCCGCGGCGCAGACACGGAAACTAGCCCGCAGTGTCGAACGATCCTCACCCTCCGCGATTGACGATCTCGACCATTACCTCGCATGACGGCGGCCGAGCCCGTTGCGGCTCCACTCGAGGCGAACGATCCACAGCGCGCGAGGGCGCTGAAGGCCAAGATACGTGACCGGGTGAGCGACGTCCGTCGCCACCTGCTCGCTCTGCGCACGGCGATGGCAGAGTTCGGCGAGGATTTCGATATGGACGCCTTTCGTGCGGCGTTCATTTCGGATGATCCGGTTGTGCTCAACCGTGTGAAGTCTGTCGAGCGAGGCGTCGATCAGCTCTACAACTACATCGCTGAGCTTGCTGCATTCGGATTGGAGCTTGCGGAGCTTCGGGGGCGTCGCGACGAGACGAACGCGCGGCGAGATCTCGATGCCCTACGGGACGCCGGCGTGATCTCCGGCGAACTGACTCGACGCCTGCAGCGACTGCGCGAACTGCGACGCATGCTCGTTCACGAGTACGCGACGGCCACATCCGAGCAGGTTCACGAGTCCGCGCTCATCGTGACCGACAGCTTTCCTGCCTTCTACGACTCTTACCGGGAGTGGATAAAGCGGGGCTTTGCCGTAACGGTGTGACTGATGTTGACTCTCCGGGATGGGGAAAGCGGCGCTACATGCGGACCTCCCGGTCCCTTGAATCGCATGCTGTGCGTCGCCTACCACCCGCAGCAGCGGTTGATCAAGACCGAGCGTTCGAGGATGGGGCAGCCTCAAATCTCGAGGGGCAGTCGCGGAAGTGATCGCCACGGCGACGGATAGCTGAGGAGGAGCTCTCGCGCTCGCCGTGCACGGGCGCCACGCAACAACCGTAGCGAGGGGCCACTCGCGCCGCACTATTCCAGCTACACAAACTCGTGGGAAATGGTAGGTTGCCGCGCGCCGCGCTACGTGCCGCACTGCGCAGCGTGTGCGACGCGACGTACGCTCGTAGACAGCGGGCCGGCAAGACTGTGCGCCGCAAGCACCTGATGACCGCGAGGCTCTATCGGCGAGTCGCTCGCGCCACGCGTTGGCGCCCGCTCGACGTGCTGAGGGCACTCGAACTCCTTGCGACCGAGATTGACGCTGTGTTCGCTCCCGAGCCCCGCCACGACACAAACGCAGCCCTCTAGGGAAATCGCTGGGGAAATCGTCCCCTCCGTCTGCTGCCCCTGATAGCCTCAAAATCGGTAAGCGTTCAGTGGGGTAGGGGGACATGACTCTGCTTCGTCGAATCCTGGGGCATGGAGCGCTCGGAGGCGGAGGCGATCTATGACGCGGGGCGTGAGGCGGTTGTTGAGGTGCTGCTGGCGATGGATCGTCGTATCCAGCAGCTCGAAGCGCGGGTGGAGAAGCTGGAGCGCGAGATCTCTAGGAGCTCTCGTAATTCCTCGCTGCCGCCGAGCTCGGATCCGCCGGGCAAGCGGCGGGCGGCGCGGGGCAAGGATCACTCCGGATGTTCGCAGGGTGCCCAGCCGGGGCACGAGGGTCACGGCCGCGAGCTGCTGCCGATCTGCGCGGTGGATGAGATGCTCGAGTACTGGCCTGAGCGCTGTGAGTGTGGCCACGTCTTCGCTGCGGGTGAGCTACTCAGCGTGGGTGACCCGGTGCGCCATCAAGTCGAAGAGCTGCCAGTCATCTCTGCGCGTGTGATCGAGCATCGCTGCCCGCGGGTGCGCTGCCCCGGCTGCGGTGAGCGGATGCGTGCACGGCTGCCCGCGGATATCGCGAACAGCGCGTTCGGCCCGCGTTTTGAAGCGGCCGTGGCGGTGCTCTCGGTGCGCAACCGGATCTCTCGCCGCGATGTCGTGGAGCTCGGCGAAGAGCTCTTTGGTGTGCGCCTCTGCGCCGGCACGGTCGAGGCGATCCTCCAGCGCGCCGGGCGGGCGCTGCAGCAGCCATACGAGCATCTGGGAGAGCGTGTGCGGGCCAGCGAGAGCCTGAACATGGACGAGACCGGCTGGCGCACTGCCGGGCAGCGCCGCGCACTGTGGGGCATGTTTACCGGTCGTCACGCCTTCTTTCATCTCGCCCCGGACCGTCACGAGGACCACGCCAAGCGGCTCCTGGAAGGCCACGAGGGGATCGTGACCTCCGACCGCTGGTGGGCCTACGCGCACTTGCCGCTAGCGCGCCGCCAACTCTGCTGGTCACACCTACGGCGCGACTTCACCGCGCATGCCGAAGGACTGGCAGCTGAGAAAGAGTTTGGCGAGACCGGCCTGCAACTATGCGAGCGCGTGTTCTGGGCGTGGGAGGTCTCTCAGCACACCGATGACCGCTCGGAGCTGGAGCGCACGACCGCTCAGCTGCAACACCAGTATGAGCCGATCATCCGCGACTACGCCGCAAAACGGGCGCGCAACCGCCACTGCCGCGGCATGGCACGCAACCTGCTCAAGGCATGGCCCGCGCTGTGGACCTTCGCTACTCACGACAGCGTGGAGCCAACCAACAACCACGCCGAGCGCTCCCTCCGCGGCGCCGTCATCTACCGCAAGCTCTCCCTCGGCAGCCAATCCGAGACCGGCGAACGACGCATCGAGCGGCTGCTCTCAGCCTCGACCACCTGCCGCCTACAACACCGCTCCCTATTTGCCTACATGACCGACCTGCTCACCGCCCACGCCCGCGGCGACCCAGCGCCCTCCCTCGCCTGAAAACCAGAAGACTGAACGCTTACAAAAATCGTTGTGTGGGCTGGGCTTTCGGCGATGCCGGAGGAGGGACTCGAACCCCCGACACGCGGATTATGATTCCGCTGCTCTAACCAGCTGAGCTACTCCGGCCCGGATCACGCAGGAGTCTAGCCACAGGGCGCGCAGCGGTCCTTGACGTTAGCCTCGTGGCGCGATGACGCCACCGACCCTGCTCGCGGTGCCGAACGTGTCCGAGGGACGGAGCGCCGCGACGATCGCAGCAATCGCTAGCGCCTTCGCCGACGACGCTGCAGGCGGCGTGCGGGTGCTCGACATCCACGCCGACGCCGACCACCACCGCTCGGTGTTCACGCTCGCGGGGCGCCCAGACGCGCTGGTGGACGCGCTGCTGCGAGGCGCTCGCGTCGTCCTCGAGCGGATCGACGTGGTGAGTCGCGCCGGCGGCGACTCGGAGCGCACCGGCCAGCATCCGCACGTGGGCGCGCTCGATGTCGCTCCGATCGTCTACCTGCGCCTGGGCGACAGGGGCGCCGCGTGCGCCGCGGCGCTGGTGCTTGGCGACCGCCTCGGCGAGGAGCTGCAGCTGCCTGTGTTCCTCTATGGCGAGCTGTCCGGCACCGGCGCCGATGGGACGCCCGGGCGGACCCGCTCGCAGTTGCGCCGCGGCGGCGTCGTTGGGCTGGCCGCGCGATTGGCTGCGGGCGAGGATCGGCTCGCGCCAGATTTCGGCCCCGCGCGCATGCATCCCCGCGGCGGTGCCACGCTGGTGGCCGCAAGGCCGCCGCTCGTGGCCTTCAACCTGCAGCTCGCGGCGCCCGCCACGGTCGTCGAGGCGCGTACGATCGCCGAGCAGATCCGTGAAGGCGGCTCCGGCGGGCTGCCTGGCGTGCGCGCGCTCGGATTGACCGTGAACGGTGGCGTCGCACAGGTCTCGATGAACGTCGAGCAGCCGTTCGCGCTGCCGCTCGCACGCGTCGTCGACGCCGTTCGAGGCCACGCCGAGATCGCCAGCGCCGAGCTCGTCGGGCTGGCGCCCGCCGCCGCGTTCGACGGTTTCCCCGAAGATGTGCCGATGCCGGGCTTCGATCCCCAGCGCCACCTGATCGAGAACGCACTAGGCTGCTGAGTTGTGGCGCAGACCAAGCGGAAACGGCAGACCAAGCATCGCGGCAACGCCGCCGGCGTGGTTGAGTCGCGCGGACGCACCGGGCGCAAGCCGACGCCGGGCGAGAAGACCGGCGACCCGCGCACGCTCGCGCGCGAAAAAGAGAAGCTGCTCGACAAGCGCGATCAGCCGCCGACATGGCGCGGAGCGTTCGTCAAGGCGATGTTCGCGGCAATCGTGCTGCTGCTCGTCGTCATCCTCGTGCTGCACCAGTCCAACCAGGCGATCGGGTTGTTCCCGGTCGTGCTCGCCGGCTACACCGTGATCAGCTACTACACCGACAAGTGGGTTTACGACCGCCGTCAGCGCAAGAAGGCCCAGCAGGGCGGTGGCGGAAGGCAGGCCTCCTGATGGGCGCTCCGGATGTGCGGGCGTTCACCGTCGGGCCGGTGCAGGAGAACTGTTACATCGTGCGCGCCGATGCCGACGCGACGCACGCGTTGATCGTCGACCCGGGCGATGAGCCCGCGCGCCTGCTCGCCGCGATCGACGAGCTCGGGGTGCAGATCGACGCGATCCTGATCACCCACTGCCACTTCGATCACATCGGCGCTGTCGCGCCCGTCGCGCGCGCGACCGGTGCGCCCGTCTACGTGCCGCAGCTCGAGCGGCCGCTGCTCTCGGACATCATGAGCTGGACGCCCCCAGGCTTCGGGCCCTTCGAAAACTACGAGGCCGAGCACACGCTTGCCGGCGGCGAGCATCTGAGCCTCGCCGGACTCGAGCTGGACGTGATCTTCACGCCGGGCCACAGCCCCGGTCACGTCACCTACGCGACGCCCGGAGCGCTGCTCTCAGGTGACGTCCTCTTCCAGGGCTCCGTCGGGCGGGTCGACCTGCCCGGCGGCGACTGGTCCACGCTCGAGCGCTCGATCGACCGTCTGCTGCGAGCACATCCGCCGGAGACCGTCGTCTATCCCGGACACATGGGCGTCACCACGCTCGGGCGCGAGCGCGACAGCAACCCATTCCTCAGCGAGATCCGCGAGCGCCTTCCCGACGCCGCGACCGCTGACTCGCCGGCAGCCTGAAGTTTTGGCAGCAGCGAAGCTAAAAGCGCCGCGCGGCACCTTCGACGTGCTCGGCGAGGAGGCCTCGCGCCGCAGCGCCCTGGAGGCGCGCGCCCGCTCGATCCTCGAGGGTGCCGGCTATGAGCGCATCGAGACGCCCGTGTTCGAGGCAACCGAGCTGTTCGCGCGTGGCGTCGGCGAGTCGACGGACATCGTGCGCAAGGAGATGTTCACGTTCGAGGACCAGGGGGGACGCTCGCTGACGCTGCGTCCCGAGGGCACAGCGCCCGTGTGCCGTGCCTACCTCGAGCACGGCATGCACAAGCGCCGCCAGCCGGTCAAGCTCTGGTACCTGTCCTGCTTCTTCCGCCACGAGCGCGCGCAGGCCGGGCGCTACCGCGAGTTCTGGCAGGTCGGCGCCGAGGCGATCGGCTCCGATGACCCGGGCGTCGACGCCGAGTCGATCTCGCTGCTGGCAGCGCTGCTCGACGATCTCGGGGTGCGCGAGCTGCGCCTGCGCGTCTCGAGTCTCGGCAGCCTGCAGAGCCGCCTCGACTATCGCGAGCGCTTGCAGGCCTATCTGCGCGCCAACGAGAGCAGCCTCTCCGAGGATGTGCGCACGCGCATCGCGCTGAACCCGCTGCGTGCGTTCGACGCCGATCACGCCGGCACCCAGCGCGTGATGCAGGGCGCGCCGCTGCTGCGCGAGCACCTCAGCGCCGAGGACGCCGAGCACTTCGCGCAGGTCTGCGAGCTGCTCGATGTCGCGGGCGTCGCCTACGTGCTCGACCCGACGCTCGTACGCGGCCTCGACTACTACACGCGGACCGTGTTCGAGTTCACCTCTGAGGCGCTCGGCGCGCAGAGCGGCGTCGGCGGCGGCGGACGCTACGACGGCCTCGTCGAACAGCTCGGCGGGCCGCCCACGCCGGGCATGGGCTGGGCCGCAGGGATCGAGCGGATCATGCTCGCCAGCGACGAAGGTCCGGCGGCATTCGAGCACCCCGCCGCCCCAGCGCCCGAGTTGTTTGTCGCGCTCGACGGCGCGCGCGCCGACGTGCGCGCGGGCGCCTTCGGTTTGCTCAGCG
Organism: uncultured Solirubrobacteraceae bacterium; assembly: GCA_963838405.1. Classification (GTDB taxonomy): domain Bacteria; phylum Actinomycetota; class Thermoleophilia; order Solirubrobacterales; family Solirubrobacteraceae; genus Palsa-744. The sequence continues at coordinate 370,663 of CAWIRA010000005.1, forward strand.
AAGCGCGTGCCGCGGGCCTCGCGGCGCAAATGGACCTCGGCGCGCGCTCACTCAAGGGCCAGCTCAGCCACGCAGACACGCTCGGAGCGCGCTTCGTAGCGATCGTCGCCGACGGCCAGACGACGCTCAAGGACATGCAGGCCGGTGAGCAGCAGCCGCTCGCGACGGACGCGGTCGTGCACGCCGTGCTGCGCAGTCACCACGCGCTCTGAAGGCCGGCCGGCAGGTCCGGGGGGCATATCGGCAGGCCGTCGTGACGTTCGAGCTCGCTCCGATATGAGGATCGACCGTCCAACGGCGTTTTTGCCGTTCAACTTCTCCGCCGCAAATGCCGAAGCTGGAGGAGATGGCGCAGCTCTCCCGCCCATTTCAGATCGCGCTGGTAGCCGTCTGCCTGCTCGCCGGCGTGTCGCTGTTCGCGCTGCATGGACGCTCGACGAGCACCAGCGGCTCCGGTTCGGCGCCCGCCGTCACAGCCAGCACCCCTGCGGTCACCAAGGCGAGCGCCGCCGCCACCAACCCCACCGCAGCCAACGCCGCGGTTATCGCCCGCGCAAAGGCTGAAGCCAAGGCCGGCCACATCTACCACGGCCCCGTCCCGGGCCTGGAAGGTCTCACGCGTGACATCGCCAGGGCTCACGGAGCCGTAGCCGCCATCGGCGCCAGTCCCTCGCAGCCTGCCTCGACCGACGGCCACACCGCCGCGCCGGCGCCCGCCACGAGCACCACTGCGACGCGCACGACGACCGCGACGCGCACGCAAACCAAGACGGGCACGACGACGGCGACGCGCACGCAGACCAAGACTTCCACGAACACCGTCACCCACACGCCGTCGAGCGCCGCTCACAAGAGCGCCAGCGCGTCCGCCACTGCCAGCCTCAGCGGCCAGCACGCCGTCGAAGCCGACCTGGCCAAAGGCGACGTCGTGGTGCTGCTGTTCTGGAATCCAAGCGGCACCGACGACGTGTCCGTGCACCGCGCGGTGCAGGCAGTCAAGAAGGGCAACCACGTCGCCGTCCAGGAAGCCGCGGCCAGCCAGGTCGCCTCCTACGGCTCGATCACCAGGGGTGTGCAGGTCGAGACCACGCCGACGCTGCTCGTCATTGACAAGCAGGGGCACGCGCTCGTGCTCACCGGTGTGCAGGACACATTCTCGATCGAACAGGCGATCGACGAAGCCCGCAGCACCAAGCTCGGCTAGCCCTACACTCGCTCGCGTGGATGCAACCGCCGAGCAGCTGGCCGACCATCTAGAAAACCCTCTCGGGCGCGGTCACGTGCCCGACGACGCGGTCACCGGCGCGGCAGGTGGCGCGGCTTGCGGCGATCTGATCCGCCTGTCGGTGACGCTCGACCCGCACAGCGCCGACGGCCACATCGTTGACGCCGGCTTCGACGCCAGCGGCTGCGGCGCCGTCATCGCCGCCGGCAGCGCCACCGTCGGGCTTGTGCGTGGCGCCACGCTGCTCGATGCCGCACGCGTCGGCGCCGGCAGCATCGCGGCGGAGCTCGGCGGACTGAGCCCAGCCAAGCGCCACGCAGCCGAGCTCGCGGCCGACGCGCTGCACCGCGCCCTCGGCGGCGTCGCCCGCTCGCGCGCGGCGCTGCGCATGGACACGGGCCGCGCGCTCGTCGCGATGAGCGGCGGCGTCGACAGCGCCGTCGCGGCGCTGCAGGTCAGCGCGGCGGGCGAGGAAGCCGTCGGCGTGACGCTCGAGCTGTGGTCGGACCCAGAGAACGACGGCGAGCTCAGCTGCTGCTCGGCGCAGGCTGTTCGCGGTGCGCGCGAGCTTCGCCCACGGGCTCGGCATGGCGCACTTCTCGATCGACCTGCGCGCCGAGTTCAGGGCCGGTGTCGTCGATCGCTGGCTCGCCGATCACGCCGAGGGTCTGACCCCGAACCCGTGCGTTCGCTGCAACGGCGCAGTGCGCCTCGACGCAATGCTCGAGCTCGCCGACCGGCTCGGATCCGCGACTCTTGCAACCGGCCACTACGCGCGGGTGCTCGACGCCCAGCCCGGCGCCGAGCCGTCGGTGCCACTGCTCAGGGTCGCCGCCGACGAGCGCAAGGATCAGAGCTACGTGCTCTCCGCGCTCGCGCCCAGCTCGCTCGCGCGGCTGCGCTTCCCGCTCGGCGGCCTGCGCAAGCAGCAGGCGCGCGAGCTCGCCCAGCGCGCCGGGCTCGCCGTCGCGCGCAAGCCCGACTCGCAGGACCTGTGCTTCCTCGCCGGCACCCGCCACGGCGACTTCCTCGAGCGCCACGGCGGTCTCGGCAGGCGCAGCGGCCCGATCGTCGATCGCGACGGCGACGTCCTCGGCGAGCACGCCGGCGCGCACGCATACACCGTCGGCCAACGCCACGGCCTCGGACTCGCTGCGCCCGAACCGCTGTACGTACTGGCCACCGACGCGGACTCGAACACCGTCACCGTCGGCCCTCGCCAGGCGCTGCTGACGCGCGAGCTTCATGTACGCGACGTCACGCTGCATCGCCCCGGGCACGTCATCGACGGCGTACGTGTGCGCGCACACGGGCGCACCTTCCCCTGCCGGCTCGCAAGCGAGCTCGGTGCCGGAGCGCACGCGCTGGTCGGCGTCGAGCTCGAGCAGGCGCTCGAGCGCACCGCACCGGGCCAGATCGCGTGCATGTATGCCGGCGATCTGGTCGTCGGGCATGGCACCATCACCGCGTAGGCTCCCGACGGGCACGGGCGATTGCCGTGTAGCGGCTTAGGGTGCGATCTCCGGGTCGCGCGCTTGCTCGCCCTTAATATCTAAAAGACATGACCTCAGACGAGATCCGCGAGCGCTACCTGAGCTTCTTCGAAGAGCGCGGCCACGTGCGCGTTCCCTCGGCCTCGCTCGTGCCCTCGGCACACGACGCCTCGGCGCTGCTGACCGTCGCCGGCATGCATCCGCTGAAGCCCTATTTTCTTGGCCAGCAGAAGCCACCGGCGCCGCGGCTGACGAGCTGCCAGAAGGTGTTTCGCACGGTCGACATCGACAACGTCGGCAACACCGCCCGGCATCTGACGTTCTTCGAGATGCTCGGCAACTTCTCGTTCGGCGACTACTTCAAGCGCGAGGCCATCGGCTTCGCCTGGGAGCTCTCGCGCGACGTCTTCGGCTTCCGCGAGCAGGACATCTGGGTCACCGTGTTCGAGGGCGACGAGGGGCTCGGGCTCGGCCCGGACGAGGAGGCGATCGAGCTGTGGCGCGCACTCGGCGTGCCCTCCGAGCGGATCGTCCTGTGCCCGCGCTCTGAGAACTTCTGGCAGGCCGGTCCGACCGGCCCCTGCGGTCCGTGCTCGGAGCTGTACCTCGACCGCGGCGTCGAGCACGGCGCGCCCGAGGACCTGCCCGGCGGCGAGAACGAGCGGTTCCTCGAGTACTGGAACCTCGTGTTCATGCAGTACGACCAGGAGCCCGCCGCCGACGAGCCGGGCACGGTGCTGAAGCCACTGCCGGCCAAGAACATCGACACCGGTCTCGGGCTCAACCGCATGGCCGCGATCCTGCAGGGCAAGCAGTCGGTGTTCGAGACCGACCAGTTCCAGCCGCTGATCGAGCTCGGCGAGCAGCTCTCCGGCAGACGCTACGGCGAAGATTTCGACAGCGACCGCGCGCTGCGGATCCTCGCCGACCACGCGCGCGCGATGACGTTCCTCACCGCCGACGGCGTCGTCCCGTCCAACGAGGACCGCGGCTACGTGCTGCGCCGCGTCATGCGCCGCGCGATCCAGCAGGGCCTCGCGCTCGAGCTCGCGCCGGGATTCCTCACGCGCTACTCCGACAGCGTGCGCGAGGTCATGGGCCGCGCCTACCCCGAGCTGATCGAGCAGGCGGACGTCACAGACATGTGGCTCGCCGCCGAGGAGGAGAGCTTCGGTCGTACGCTCGCGCAGGGCATGGAGCTGCTGCGCGGCCACATCGCCGCCGCCAGCGACGCCGGCAGCTCAACGGTGTCCGCCGCCGACGTCTTCACCCTCCACGACACGCACGGCTTCCCCCATGAGATGACCAGCGAGCTGCTCGCCGAGCAGGGCCTGTCGATCGACGGTGACTTCGAGGAGCTGATGGAGGAGCAGCGCGCACGCGGCCGCGGCGACGCGTCGCGCGTCGCGGCGGCAGTCAGCACAGGAGTCCTCGACGGCGACTCGCTCGACGGCGGTCCGCCGACGCGTTTCACCGGCTATGAGACCGAGGAGCAGCGCACGACCGTGCTCGCGGTGCGCCCCCTCGACGAGCAGCCCGATGCGAGCGCCGGGAATGGCGACTCGGGATCACGCCTGCTGATCAAGCTCGCGGAGTCGCCCTTCTACCTCGCCGGCGGCGGGCAGATCTCGGACGTCGGCACGATCGAATGCGAGGACGGGGACTGTCGCGCGCGCGTCGCCGACGTGGTCGCGATCGGCGAGGACCGCGTCGCCGAGGTGATCGTCGAGCGCGGCACGCTCGAGGTCGGCGAGCAGGTGCTCGCGCGTGTCGATCACCTGACGCGGCACAAGACCGAGGCCAACCACACCGCCACCCACCTGCTGCAGGCGGCGCTGCGCGAGCGCGTCGGCAGCCACGTGCGCCAGGCCGGCTCCTACGTCGGACCCGACAAGCTGCGCTTCGACTTCAGCCACGGACAGGCGTTGAGCGCGGAGGAGCTGCGCGACGTCGAGGACCGCGTCAACGAGTGGATCGCGCGCAACGACCCGGTGCACGCGATCACGACCACGCTCGACGAGGCCAAACGTCTCGGCGCGATGGCGCTGTTCGGTGAGAAGTACGGCGACGTGGTGCGCATGGTCGAGGTCGGTGAGGGGGAGTACTCGCGCGAGCTGTGCGGTGGCACACACGTGCGTAGCACCGCCGAGATCGGCGCCTTCCGCATCCTGCACGAGACCTCAAGCGCCGCCAACGTCCGCCGCATCGAGGCCGTCACCGGACCTGTCGCCGTCGAGCTTCTGCGCGAACACGACCGCCTGCTCGGAGACGTCGCCACGCAGCTGCGCACGCGTCCGCAGGACACGCCCGACGCCGTCCGCAAGCTCGCTGAGGAACGCAGGCGGCTGGAGAAACAGCTGAAGGCGGGCGCCAGCAACGGCGCCGCCGACGCGCATGTCGACCTCGACGCGCTCATCGCCAGCGCCGGCGAGAGCGCCGGCGCCACGGTGCTGAGCGCCGCGGTCGACGCACCTGACGCCAAGACGCTGTTGGAGATCGTCGACCGGCTCAAGGGTCGCCTGCCGGGCGCCGCGATCCTGCTCGGCGCGGCCGGCGACGGACGCGTGCAGCTCGTCGCAAGCGTCGCGCCGGAGCTCGTCGCGCGTGGCGTCAGAGCCGGCGAGGTCGTCAAGCGCGCCGCAGCACTCGTCGGCGGTGGGGGAGGAGGACGCGACACGCTTGCCCAGGCGGGCGGCCGCGATCCAGAGCGGCTCGGCGAGGCGCTCGACGCCGGGCGCGCCGCCATCGAGGCGGCCCTCGCGACAGGCTGAGCGGACATGCGCGTCCTTGCGCTCGACTACGGCAGCGCTCGTTGCGGCTGTGCGCTCAGCGATCCGACCGGCACGATCGTCACGCCCGTCGACGCGGTGCTGCGTCCCGCCACCAAGCGGGGCTTCGCGCGCCTGCGCGAGCTCGTGCGCGAGCGCGAGGTCGAGCGCGTGATTGTCGGACTCCCGCTGTCGCTCGACGGCGGCGACACCGAGCAGACGCGTGAGACGCGCGCGTTCGCCGACCAGCTCGCCGCCCGCCTCGGAGACGGCGTCCCGGTCGAGATGCACGACGAGCGCTTCACAACCCGCCTCGCTCAGCGGCTCGACACGACCGGCGGCGCTCGCGCAAAGGCCAGCGAGGACTCGCGCGCCGCCGCCCACCTGCTGGAGAGCTGGCTCGCCGCGCGGGCGCGTTAGGGTTTTCAGCTCCTTGTCCCGCGGCGACCGATCACGACCTGGGCGCGAACGCACGGCCGCCGAACGCGAGCGTGACCGTCTCGAGCGCGAGCAGCGGCGCGCCTCGGCGCAGGGCTCCGCGCCGGCCAGCTCACCGCCGCCCGCAGCCGAGGGGTCGCCCGCGGGCGAGGTGCCGCCAGCGGTCGAGGTGCTGCCGCCGCCGGCCCAGGCGCCGCCGCCGGTCGAGCTGCCGCCGCCGGCCGAGGTGCCGCCGCCGCCGGCCGAGGTGCTCCCGCCGGCCGAGCAGCCGCGGCCCGTCGAGGAGCCGCCGACGGCCGAGCAGCCGCTGCTGGTCGAGGCGCCGGTCGACGCTGAGCCGCTCGTGCCGGCCGAGCCCTCCGTCCCGGCCGAGCCACCGGTCCAGGCCGAGCCGCCGGTATCGGCTCCGCCACCGGTGCCGGCTGAGCAGCCGGTCGTCTCGCAGCCGGTCTACGCCCAGGTGCCCGCACCGGGCGAGCAGCCGCCGGTGGTGCAACCGTCCTCGCCTGCGCGATTGCCACCGTTTCCTGGGGCACCCGTGGGCTCTGTGAGAACAGCCGGGAGCGGTCGAACGCGCTCGCGGGTGGCGCGGTTGTCAGCGCTGCTCGCGCTGCTGGCCGTGATCGCGGCGGTCGTGCTGCTTCTGCACGGACACAACAACAAGACCGTTCCGCCGGCCGCGCCGACCGCGATCAAGGTTCTGATCCCAGAGGGCAAGACGCGCATGCAGATCGCGCAGATCGCGACGGCGGAGGGGTTGACAGGCAGCTACATGGTTGCTTCGCGGCATTCGCCGGTGTTGGACCCGACCACCTACGGCGCCCCGAAGGGCACGCCGAGCCTCGAAGGCTTCCTGTTCCCGGCGACGTATGACATGGACCCCGGCGCGCCGGCCGGTCGGCTCGTGGAAGAGCAGCTGATCGCCTTCCGCGAAAACTTCGGCTCCAGCGAGGCGGCCCGTGCCCATGCGCTGCACATCACGCCCTATCAATTGCTGATCGTCGCCTCGATGGTCGAGCGTGAGGCGCAGATCCCCGGCGACCGGGCGAAGATTGCCGCGGTCATCTACAACCGGCTGGCGCAGGGCATGCCGCTCGGGATCGACGCGAGCATCTACTACGCGGTCGAGCTCAAAAGCGGCGTTGCGACGTACACGCACGAACTCACCGAAGCGCAGCTGCACATCAACTCGCCGTACAACACGCGCACGCACGTGGGGCTGCCGCCGACACCGATCTCGAACCCGGGGATGGCCTCGATCGAAGCGGCCGCCCATCCTGCCCACGCCGCCTATCTGTACTACGTCGCCGGCGCGGACGGCTGTGGCGAGCAGGTGTTCTCGAACACGCTCGCCGAATTCGAAACCAACGCTGCCGCGTACAAAGCGGCCGTCGCGCACAACGGCGGACGCCCGCCGACCTGCAAGCATACCCCGACGGGCACAGGCAAGTGATGCCGCGGCTCGGCGTCCTCGGCTGGCCGGTCGCGCACAGTCGCTCGCCGGCGATCCACAACGCCGCGCTCGCGGCGCTTCAGATGGACGGCTGGCGCTACCAGCGGCTGCCGGTGCCGCCGGCGCTGTTCGCGGAGACGGTGCGCGCTCTGCCGGGCTCGGGCTTTCTCGGCGCGAACGTCACGATCCCTCACAAGCAGGCAGCGCTCGCGCTGGCCGCAGAGTGCTCGGCCGCGGCGCGCGAGATCGGCGCCGCCAACACGCTGACGTTCGCCGCCGACGGCACGATCGCCGCGGAGAACACGGACGCGCCCGGCTTGATCGCGGCGCTCGGCTCGCTGACACAGATGCCCGCGCATCCGCGCGTGCTGGTGCTCGGCGCCGGCGGCAGCGCGCGCGCGGCGGTGTGGGCGCTGCGCGAGGCCGGCGCGAGCGACGTGGCGGTCTGGAACCGCACGCCGGAGCGCGCCGAGAGGCTCGCGCGCGAGCTCGGCGTTCGTGCCGTGCGAAGGCCCGAAGCTGCCGATCTGCTCGTCAACTGCACCTCCGTCGGGCTCGATGTGGCCCCCGGCGTACAACGCTCGGCTACTCAGCAGGAGGCGCTCAACCAACTCGGATTGACGTTCGATCAAGTCGGTAAGTACTCCTATGTTGTCGACTTGGTCTACCGCGCCGGATCCACGCAGCTTCTTGCCGCTGCGTCGGCCCATGGGGCAGGCACCGTCGACGGCCTCGAGGTGCTCGTCGCCCAGGGGGCTCTCAGCTTCGAGCTGTGGACCGGAAGGAGCCCTCCACTGGAGGTCATGCGGCGAACGGCGCGCGCAGAGGACGCGACCACGGCCTAGGCGCACGAGCACGGAGGGCACGCGATGAGCGAGCTCCCACGGCAGGCCGACCCTGATCTGCACGCGATCTTCGGGATCGACGGCGAGGGCGACGGCGGCGGTGAGCGCGTGATCTCCGTCGAGCGCGCCGGCGACGGCGGTGTGGAAATGAGACTGGATGTCGACTCCGACGCGATCTCGGGTGCCGGCCTCGAGCTCGATCCGCTCCCGGGCGCCGACGTCGAGTTCGACACGCTCGGCAGCGCCGACGCGTACGAGGGAGAGGCGGGCGTCGACGGATCCGCCCCCACCGCGCAGACGCCGGGCCCCGACGATCAGCCCGGCATCACCAAGCCTTCGCGCCGCGGCTCCTCGCAACGCTTCTTGACCGACGTGATCGTCGACATGGGTCTCGCCTCGCGCAAGCAGGTCGAAGACGCGCTCGAGAGCTCGCGGATCTCGGGCACGACCCCCGAGCGCGTGCTGGTCGAAAACGGCAACCTGACGCCGGACGCGCTGGCGCGCGCGCTCGCCGAGCGTTACGGTCTCGACCACCTCGATCTCGGTGTCTTCAGCGTCGACATGGCGGCTGCCAACCTCGTCAGCACGACCGTCGCCAAGCGTTACCAGACGGTGCCTGTCGCGTTCGCTGACAAGCGCACCCTGCTGGTAGCGATGGCCGACCCGTCGAACGTGCTGGCGGTCGACGACATCGCGATCATGACCGGCTATGAGATCCGCGTGGCGGTCGCGCCGCCCGATGACATCACGACGCTGATCTCGCGTCTGGACAGGCTCGAAGACGTCGTCGGCGAGTCGGCCCAGGTCGCCGAGGATGACACCGAGGACGGCGCCGAGGTCGTCGCGCTGCACGAGACCTCCGAAGACGCACCGGTCATCAAGCTCGTCAACCAGATCGTCGGACAGGCCGTCGAGCGCGGCGCCTCCGACATCCACCTCGCGCCGGACGGACGCGAACTGCGCGTGCGCTTCCGGGTCGACGGCGTGCTCCACGACGTCACGACCGTGCAGCGGCGGATGGCCGCGGGCGTGATCTCGCGCATCAAGATCATGGCCGAGATGAACATCGCCGAGAAGCGCCTGCCGCAGGATGGCCGCGTCGGGCTCGTCGTCGACGGCCGTCACGTCGACCTGCGCGTCGTGACGCTGCCAAGCGTTCACGGCGAGGGCGTCGTCATGCGTGTTCTCGACAAGGAATCCGTCGTCGTCGAGCTCGACAAGCTCGGCATGGCGGACGCCGAGCGCGAACGCTTCGAAAGGGCCTGTCGCGAGACGCACGGCGCGGTGCTCGTCACCGGCCCGACCGGCTCGGGTAAGTCGACCACGCTCTACGCGGCTCTGCAGCTGCTCAACACGCCCGAGAAGAACATCATCACCGTCGAGGACCCGGTCGAGTACGAAATGAGCGGGCTCACACAGGTGCAGGTCTCGGCCAAGGTCGGCCTGACGTTCGCAGCCGGGCTGCGCTCGATGGTCCGCGCCGACCCCGACGTGATCATGGTCGGTGAGATTCGCGACCGCGAGACCGCCCAGATCGCCGTCGAGTCCGCCCTCACCGGCCACCTCGTGCTCTCGACACTGCACACCAACGATGCTCCCTCGGCGATCACGAGGCTGATCGAGATGGGCGTCGAGCCGTTCCTCGTCGCCTCCGCACTCGACTGCATCGTCGCCCAGCGCCTCGCGCGGATGCTCTGCTCGAGCTGCAAGCAGCGCACGATCATCTCCGCCAAAGTGCTCCAGGAGAACGGCTACCGCGCGCGCATGGAGCTCGAGGCGTACGAGCCCAAGGGGTGCAGACGCTGCGGCGGCAGCGGCTACCGCGGCCGCGTCGGCCTGTATGAGGTGATGAAGATGTCTCCCGAGATTCAGGCACTGGCGCTGGAACGCAGCCCGGCCGAGGCGATCCGCGACGTCGCCGTGCGCGAGGGCATGATGCGTCTGCGTGATGACGGCCTGCAGAAGGTTCGGCAAGGCCGCACGTCGATGGCCGAGATCGCGCGCGTCATCGGCACCAACTGAGCTCGTATCTTCGTCCACGGGTGCAGCGCTCGCAAGCAGCTGCCTAATGGAGGAGGCGCGATCTGTCGATGGACGCACCCATGGACATCGATTTCGCAGATCTGCTGATGGAGGTCGTGCACCGCAAGGCATCCGACCTGCACCTGAGCTCCGGTGCACACCCGACGGTCCGCGTGCGCGGCAAACTGACACCGCTCGAGGATTACCCGAAGCTCTCACCGACTGACACCCGCGAGATCGTCTATTCGATTCTCAGCGGCGACCAGCGCCAGCGTCTTGAGACCGACTGGCAGCTCGACTTCGCCTACTCGATTCCCGGCCACGCCCGCTTCCGTGTCAACGCCTACTACCAGCGTGGCGCGATCGGCGCAGCGTTCCGTCTGATCCCGTTCAGCCTGACCTCAATCGACGACCTCGGGCTGCCGTCGGCCGTGCACGAGTTCACGCGCAAGCCGCGCGGCTTCGTGCTCGTCACCGGCCCCACCGGTTCGGGCAAGTCGACGTCGCTCGCGGCGATGATCGACTCGATCAACTCCTCGCGCGAGGAGCACATCATGACGATCGAGGACCCGATCGAGTTCCTGCACGGCCACAAGAAGTGCATCGTCAACCAGCGCGAGCTCGGCTCCGACGCGCAGAGCTTCTCGGCCGCGCTGACCGCCGCGTTGCGCCAGGACCCCGACGTGATCCTCGTCGGCGAGATGCGCGACCTCGACACGATCTCCACCGCGCTGACCGCGGCCGAGACCGGCCACCTCGTGTTCGCCACGCTCCACACGCAGGACGCCGCGCAGTCGATCGACCGCATCATCGACGTCTTCCCCTCACACCAGCAGGGCCAGGTGCGGGTGCAGCTGTCGGTGGCGCTTCAGGGAATCATGACCCAGCAACTGCTGCCCAAGTCCGACGGTTCGGGACGCGTGGTGGCGTGCGAGGTGCTCGTGCCCACGCCCGCCATCCGCAACCTGATCCGGGAGGGCAAGACCCACCAGATCTACTCGGTGCTGCAGACCGGCTCGGCGCAGGGCATGCAGACCATGGACACCGCTCTGGCCACGCTCGTGCGTAGGGAAAAGATCACTCAGAAGCTCGCCGAAGCACGCTCCTCGACGCCGGATGAGCTCAGGCGCCTGCTGGGGGCGAGCTCGCTGGCGGCCGCGTAGGCCACGTATGAGCACCTACGTCTTCAAGGCAATCGATCTCACCGGCGGCAAGGCCCGCGGCGAGGTCGAGGCGGACTCAAAGCAGGCGGTCTCCGACCAGCTCAAGCAGCGCGGGCTGATCGTTCTGGACATCGCCGACAAGCACTCCTCGAAGAACATCGAGATCGCGTTCCTGAAGAGCGTCAAGCCGACCGAGCTGGCGATCTTCGCGCGCCAGCTCTCGACGATGATCTCATCGGGGATGAGCATCCTGCGCGCCCTATATGTGCTCGAGGAGCAGACCGAGAGCAAGTATCTGACCGAAACGATCGTCGCTGTCCGCAAGGATGTCGAGGCCGGGCTGTCGCTGAGCGACGCGATGGCGCGCCATCCCAAGGTCTTCAACCCGCTGTTCGTGGCAATGACGCAGGCCGGTGAGACCGGCGGTGTGCTCGAGGACTCGCTCTACCGCGTCGCCGACCAACTGCAGAAAGACGCCGCGCTTCGCCGTCAGGTGAAATCGGCGATGATCTACCCGGCACTTGTGGCAACGTTTGCGATCGGCGTGATGATGGCGCTTGTAGCCTTTCTCGTGCCCGTGTTCGAGGGCGTCTTCAAGGAATTCGGAGGCGAACTGCCCAAGCTGACGCAGGTCTCGGTGTTCATGTCCAAGGTCGTCACCCAGTACTGGTGGCTGATGTTCCTCGTCACCGCCGGCGTGATTGTCACGTTCATCAAGTGGAAGAAGACCACCTGGGGGCGCAAACAGTGGGACCACTTCCGTCTGCGCGTGCCGATGAAGATCGGCACGATCGTCCAGCAGGTAGCCGTCGCACGCTGGTCACGCACGCTCGCCTCGCTGACGCACGCCGGCGTGCCCCTGCTGCAGGCGCTCGAGATCACCGGTCGCACCGGTGGCAACGCGGCCGTGCAGGAGTCGATGGACGGCGTCATCGCCTCCGTCAAGCGCGGCGGCACGATCGCCGCGCCACTCGCACAGGCTCCGATCTTCCCCTCGATGGTCACGCACATGGTCGGCGTCGGCGAGGAAACAGGCGCACTCGATGAGATGCTCGACCGCATCGCCGAGTTCTACGAGGAACAGGTGGAAGCGGCGGTCAAGTCGCTGATGTCAATCCTCGAGCCGATCCTGATCATCGTCATCGGCGCCATGGTCGGGTTCATCGTGATCTCGATGTACTTGCCGCTGTTCGAAGTTTATAACCGCATCGAATAAGCGCTACGGAGAGTCGCTGCGGAGATTCTCCCACGGACCTCTCGGTCCGCGTGAGAACTCCTTCGCTTGGCGCGGGCGGCGTCTTCGCGGTTGCGGCTGGCCGTCACGGAGCCCCCGGCATCCGCTGCGATCGACTGCATCGCGGCCTAGTGCGTCGCCTTGGCGTGCGGCATGTCGAGTGGGTGTCCGCCGGGAGCCAGCGTAGGCTCGCCGCATGAAATCTCTACGGAAGCATCTCAGCTTCGCGAACGTGGTCGCGCTCACCGCCCTCGTCTTCTCGATGGGTGGCACGGCGATCGCGGCGAACCACTATCTGATCACGAAAACGAACCAGATCAAGCCCTCGGTGCTCAAGGCGCTCAAAGTGCCCGGCAAGACCGGCACGGCCGGAGCGGTCGGAGCGGTCGGCCCATCGGGTCCGCAGGGGGTTGCCGGCACCGAAGGCAAACAGGGCAAAGAAGGAACCGCGGGCAAAAACGGCGCGACCAACGTGGTGGTCCGGTTCGTCGAAGGCAACGTCCCAAACAGCAGCGTGGTCGAACAGACGGTCAACTGCAACGCAGGCGAACGCGCTACTGGCGGCGGCGACCAGCTGTGGAACGGCACCGATGCCGGCAGCGTTGTCATCGCGTCCTCGCCGGTTCCAAATGGGCAAGGCGAAACCCCGACCGGATGGCATGTCGTGTGGGAAAACAAATCCGGAGGCACACAGACGATCCACACGTATGCCATCTGCGCCTCGCCGTAGGCCCGGTCGTCCGATACAGGACGCTGACACGCGGGTCCTGGGCGAGCGCCGCCCGGGACCCGGCGTCCCTTGTGTTCCGTTGCGGCCGGGAGTTTGCTCGCGCCACATGCGAGGTGGCACCGCTGCGATCCCGGTGGATGAGATCATCGAGGTCGACACTGCGAGCAGAGGAGGCTGTGGAGATGATCTACGACATCACAACCCCGCACGACCTGCGCGGCGTGCTCGGCAAGGAGTCGATCACCACCGAGGAGATCGACTCCTTGATCGCTGACGTCGACGCGGACCCGGCGGTCAAGCTTAGGCTGCTGGAAGACGTTGAACCACAGGGCTACGGACCGCAGGGCGATGCGTGATGGCGGCCGAGGGCGTTTCGCCTAATCAGCGCCTTCGATCTGCACTCTTCGACCGGCGTCGGTGTCTTTCACCGATAGTGAGATTCGACCTGCGAGCAGGTCCAGTAGCTCAGCTCCGACAAGCTCGCGGCGCCAGCCTCTGAGCGTACGAACGTCGGCCTCTCCGTCGCCGACGCGGGCGGCCGCGACGATTGCCTGCAGGTCGGCGCGTGCGGCTAGGAGCTCGATAGGCGAGTCCGGCCTCGCGCGCTCGCGCTCGCAGCAGCGCCTCGGCGAGTGCCACCAGCGGCGCGTCGTCGGGCTTTGGCAGAGGCGCGCGCTCAAGCTGCGGCGGTGGGTCGGGAGGACGCGCGCGTCCGCGCTCGACCGCATCCAGCAGATCCTGTCCACGCCTGCCGCCGGCGACGCCGCCGGCGCCGCGGATCTTCTCGAGCTCGGCCCGTGACTTCGGATGGCGCTTGGCGATCTCGACGAGCGGCGCGTCCCCCAGCACGCTCTGGACGGGGCGATCCGTGCGCGCCGCCGTTCGCTCGCGCCACCGCACCAGCTCGCGCGCGATCGGCCGGGCGGAGGCGTTCAGGGTGCCGATGCGCGGCAGGCGCGCAAAGATCGTCTCGGGGTCGCGCTCGTCGCTCGAGCGCTCGAGCGGCTGGCACTCTTCGAGTGCCCACTGCAGTCGGCCGAGCTCGCGCAGGCGACGTTCGAGCTCCGCCGCGAGCTCGTGCAGGTGCACGACGTCCTCTCGCGCGTAGGCGAGCTGCTCGGGCGAGAGTGGACGCGCGTCCCAACGGGTGAAGCTCGCCGTCTTCGCCACGCGCAAGCCGAGCACCTCGCTCAGCAGCGAGTCGTACGAGGACTGTGCGCCGAGCCCTGCGAAGCCGGCCGCGACCTGCGTGTCGAAGACGTTACGCACCTCGGTGCCGAGGCACCTGCGCACGAGCGCGACATCCTGGCGTCCGGCGTGCACGATGACCTGTACCGCGGGGTCGGCGAGCACCGCTGCGAGCGCGGACCCGTCGAAGTCCTCGGGCAGCGGGTCGAGGACGAGGATGCGCTCCGCCGCATCCTCGCTTTCGGGAATCGCGAGCTGAACGAGGCACAGCAGTGTGCGGTAGCGGCCCTCGCCCATGAACTCGGTGTCGAGCGCAAGCCGGCCGGTCGCGCGCGCCCCCTCAGCGATCGCCTGCAGACGGCCCGCTTCGGCCTCCGTGCTCACAGCTTGACACCGGGTAGCCGGTAAAGCAGGCCGCCGTGCCCGAGACCTGCCGCGATCGAGACGTCGGTTCCGTGCGTGCGCACCCACTTGACCGGTGCGGAGCACGCAGGATTCACAGACATCGCCTGATGGGTGCAGAACGTGTTCAGGAAGGCGTAGCGGACCTTGCCTTCGGCGATCAGGCGCTTCAGCTCGGGGACCGTCGTGAACACGCGTGCGTTGTAGGTGGTGAGGACCAGCACCGGTCGTCCATCCTGCACGATCAGCGAGCCGACCCCGGTCGCCGACTCGGCCGCGAGCTCGTAGTGCGCGCCGTCCTGGTGAGCGCGCAGGTATGCGCTCAAGGGGCGCTGCTGCGACGCCGGCAGTGCGCCAACGAGGCCGGCGTCGCTGACGCGGTCGTCGATCGCCGTCACGTCGGCCTTCAGTGGGACCGCGAGCACCGCCACGAGGGTAAGCGCGATCACGCCCGCGGGCGCCGCCAGCGAGCGCGCGCGGGCCGGTAGCAGTCTCACGCGGGCAAGCACCGCCAGCGAGATCGCGCTGAGCGCCGCCGCAGCCGAGACCGACCACACGCCCGGTGTCCCGTACAGCAGACGCTCGCTGTAGAACACCGTGATCGCGAGCGTCACCGCCAGCCAGGCAACGCGCACGCGATCAGCGACGCGGCTCGAGCGCAGCCCGGGGGGGCCGCCGCTGTCGGCGGCGGGCGTCGAAGCGGCCCAGCTTACGCCGATGCCGAGCATCGCCGCGACCGCCGGCGTGAAGCCTTCGACGTAGCGCGGGTGCAGGCGGATCATGTGGCTGAAGAGCACCAGTCCTGCGAGCATCCACAGCCCGAGTCCGGCCGCGGTCGCACGGCGCAGGCGCATGTCGAGGTCGTCGCTGGGCTCTTCGGGCACGCCTGTCGGATCGCGTCTCGTTCGCAAGCCGCCGCCCCGTAGCCCCCAGGCCAGCGCCGGTATTCCGAGCAGCAGTGCCACCAGCACCTCCAGTCCGAGGCGCTCGCCGGACAGCGGCCCCACGCGTGCGAGCAGCCGCGTCGCCGACGGCGGCACGATCGGGATGTGGTCACGCTCGGCCTGCGTGGCGACCGGGTAGCGATGGCCCGCTTCATACGGCGTGGCGCCGGGTTCAGGTGATTTTCCGCCGAGCCGGTCGGCGCCGTTGAACACGAACGCCGCGTTCCACGCGCTGCCGTTGGTGGAGCCGATCGCGTACGGGCGGTCGTGCGCCGGGAACAGCAGCGTCGCGGTCAGCCACGACAACGCCACCACGACGTACACCGCCGTGGCTGCGGCGATGCGAACGAGGCGCCGCACGCGCGAGCCGGGCATCCCGAAGTAGGCGATCGCCGCGATCGCGGGCAGCGCCACGAGCGACTCGAGCAGCTTCACGTCGAACGCCATGCCGAGCGCCGCAGCCGCCGCAAACAGCCATGCCAGCCTTCCGTTCTCGGCCGCGCGAACCGCCGCCAGCGCCGCCAGCGCCAGGCACAGCATCATCACCCCGTCCATCGTGTCGCTGCGTGCCGTGATCACCGCGATCGGCAGCACCGCTATCGCGGCCGCCGCCGCGATCCCCGCCGCAGCGTTCCAGAGGCGGCGTACGAGCACGTACAGCAGCGGCACGGCGGCGGTCCCGGCGAGCACCTCCGGCAGCTTCAGCGTCGTCGAGCTGAAGCCGAACAGCTTCACGCTGATCACCTGCAGCCACAGGTCCACCGGTGGCTTGTCGATCGACACGCTGCCGCCGGGCTCGAACGCCCCGAAGAAGAAGTTGTGCCACGACATGCCCATGCTGCGCACGGCGGCGTCGTAGAAGGGATCTGGCGGGACCGCGCCGATGTGCACCAGGCGCAGCACCACCGCACCGAGCGTGATCGCCGCGACGAGCGCCCACTCGGCCGCGCGCCCCCCGGCGACGCTTGCCCGCTGCGGCTTGGCTGGCGCTTCGGGGGCCAGCTCTGCTGTCGAGGTTGGGTCCATCACGCGGGGAACGCTAGTGTGATCGACCCGTGGCACGCGACAGCAGCGACAGCGAGGGTCAGGCACCGGCGGCTCATGAGCCGCGGGAGTGTATGGCCTGCCGCGGAAGCGGTCGCGTGATCTCGAACCTCGGCGGCACGCCGAGCACGCTCGACTGCCCCTGGTGTGACGGCAGTGGCACGCGCGTACCGGGCATCGATGCGCAGGCGCGCTGGCTCCCTGTCGACGGCGAGGATGTCGCGAGCACACCGCCGCAGCCGGCCGACTGAACCACCGCGCCGGGCCGCTAGCGAGCCGCCCTCCTCGCGAGCGCAAAGCCCAAACCTGCTGGCGTATACCGAGCTGCGCTCAGGGCTCTACCCCGGTCATGTGTCCAACGCGTCGTGCAGGCATAAAGGTTGACAGTGCGAGGACCGATTCAGGCGCTGACAAAGCCAGTGCCGAGGTGCCAAGGCAAGCATCTGACAGGTGCGTAGCAAAGCCGGCGGCCCTCAAGAGGGGGACGCATCGCCGTTCGAGGCGATTACCGAGGGCTGGCGCCCCAATAAAAGGATCCTAGGAGGATTCATGTTTAATTCACTACGCCAGCGCACCGGCGATGAGGGCGGTTTTACCCTCATCGAACTTCTGGTCGTGATCCTGATCATCGGCATCCTCGCCGCGATCGCGATTCCGGCGTTCCTCAGCCAGAAGAGCAAGGCATACGACTCCTCGGCCAAGACCGTCGCGCAGACCGCGCAGACGGCGGCGGAGACGTTCGCGACCGAAAACGGCGGTTCCTACGTCGGTGCGACACCGACGACGCTGAACGCGATCGAGCCTTCGCTGAACATCAGCAACGTCAATGAAGCTGAGCTCATCGCAGTCACGGCAGCGAAGCCGACGATCAGCGGCGGCACCGTCACGGCCGGTTCGGGTACCCCGAGCGCGACCGAATACACGGTCACCGTGAAGGCCAACAACACCAACGACGAGTACTCAGTTACGAGGACGGCGACCGGCGCGGTGGAACACACCTGCGTCAGCCCCGGCAAAACGGGCTGCCCGGGTCACGCAGAAAGCTCCACTAGCTGGTAGCAACCCGATCTCGAGCTGACGCTCAGATCAGATCAAACACTGAGATGGGAGGCGGCCCTCGGGCCGCCTCTCCGTCGTTAACGACTCAAGCAGCACGCGGCACCGGCCGATCAGTGTTCCATGGCGGCGACATTCGCGGGAGTTCTGGGTGCGGTCTTTGGCTCGTTCCTGAACGTCGTCGTGCATCGTCTGCCCCGCCACGAGTCGCTCGCGACGCCCGCGTCGCACTGCACCACGTGCGGCGCGCCGGTCAAGCCCTACGACAATGTTCCGATCCTCTCGTGGCTGTTGCTGCGCGGCCACTGCCGTAGCTGCCGAGCCCCCATATCTGCTCGCTATCCACTCGTCGAGGCGCTCACCGCCGCGCTGTGCGCCGGCGCGGTGCTCGCCCATCACTCACCGGCAGCGATCGCTTTGAGCGTCGTGCTGATCCTGCTCATCGTCCCAGCGGCGCTGATCGACCTCGAGCATCGGATCATTCCCAATCGGATAACCGGACTCGGCGCCGTACTCGCGCTCGTGATCGGCCTCGCTCTGGACCCGAGCGGCGAGCCCGCGCGGGTGATCGCCGCGGCCGCCGCCGGCGGTTTCTTCCTGCTGGCCGCGCTCGCCTATCCCGGCGGGATGGGGATGGGAGACGTCAAGCTCGCCGGCATGATGGGTCTGTTCCTCGGTGCCGCCGTCGCGCCGGCACTCCTGATCGCGCTGCTGACGGGCGTGGCGGTGGGCGCGGTCGTGGTCGCGCGCAAGGGCGCGCACGAGGGACGCAGGACAGCCGTTCCGTTCGGCCCCTTCCTCGCGCTGGGGGCGTTGTGCGCGGTTTTCGTCGGGCACCAACTCGTCGCTGTCTACGTCAACCACTTCCTTCACTAAAGCGCCAACCGCTTGGCGCCGATACCCCCCGTGCGGCTGATCCATTCGCCACGGCAAGCGCGCTACTAAAAGATGCAACTCCCTTCACGAATTCCCTCACTGAACCTGAAGCTTCCGGTGAATCTCGGCCGCCGGCGCGACGAGAACCTCGTCGGCCTGGACATCCAGCCCGGCTTCGTTGCCGCCGTGCAGGCGCGTGTCAACGGCTCGATCCTGGCCGAACGGGCAACCTCGCTCGCGCTTCCCGCCGACGCGATGCGCGACGGTGAAGTGATCGACGAGGACGCGGTCACCGAGACGCTGCGTGAGTTGTTCACCGAGAGCGGGCTAAGCAAGCGTGTCCGCGTTGGCGTGGCCAATCAGCGCACGGTGCTGCGCACGCTCGAGCTGCCTCCCGTCACCGACGCCAAGGAGCTCGCCGCGGCGGTCAACTTCCAGGCGCAAGACCAGGTGCCTATGCCACTCGACAACGCCGTCATGGACTTCCACCCGCTCGGCATCGTCGATACCCCCGCCGGTCCGCGCCAACGCGTTGTGCTCGTTGCCGCCCAGCGTGACATGATCGAACGACTGCTCGCGGCGGTGCGCCGTGCAGGCCTGTCCGCCGAAGCGGTTGATCTCTCGGCGTTCGCTCTGATCCGCTCGCTCTACCGGACTGACCCGGAGCAGACCCAGCGCGTGCTGTACCTGAACGTGGACGGGCTCACCAACCTCGCAATCGCCGAGGGCAAGATCTGCCGGTTCACGCGCGTCGTCGGCAGCGGCCTCGAGGGAATGGCAAGCGAGCTCGCCGAGCGTCGCAGCATCGCCCTGACAGAGGCACGCGCCCTGCTCGCGGCCGTCGATCTCAGCGCGCCGGTGCCCGCCGCGCAGCCGCTGCCGGCTCCCGAGGAAGAGGACACGGAGCTCGACGTCCCCCAGCATGCGCCGGACGAGCAGCAGGACGCGCCGCCCCTGAGCCTCGAGGACGCCGAGGCGAGCGAACGCTCGATGAGCTACGAGGAGCTCGCGGCGGCGGACGCCGAACCCGTCGAATCGGGTGAACGTCGGCCACAGTCTGACGCCGATCTCTGGGCGGTGCTCGAGAACGGCATCCGCGACATCTCCGGCGAGGTCCGCAACTCGCTCGACTTCCACCGCTCGCAGGAGGGCGGAGGCGAGGTTTCGCATGTCGTGATGACCGGCGCCGCGGAGGACATTCCAGGCTTTGCCGAGGCGCTGCAGAGCTCGCTCGGCGTCGAGGTGCGCCGCGGCGAGGTCGGCGTGTTCGACGACGGCGCGTCACAGGTCCTGGCGCCGCACAGGCTGGCCGTGGCCACCGGGCTGGCGGCCTCGGAGGCGCCGCAATGAGAGCCGTCAACCTGATCCCCGTCGACCAACGCGCCGGTCAGCCGGTCGGTGCCGGGCGCTCGCAGGGCGCTGCCTATGCCGTGCTCGTGCTCGTCGGTGGCTTCGCACTGATGGCGTTCCTCTACGGACAGTCCAAGCATCAGGTCTCGAGCCGTCGCGCACAGGCGGCGGCACTCGCCGCGCAGGCACAGCGTGCGCAGGCTGCCGCTGAACGCCTCGCTCCGTATACAAGCTTCATCACCCAACGCGAACAGCGCGTGCAGGCGGTCAACGCGCTGGTGGACTCGCGCTTCGACTGGGCGCACATCCTGCACGAGTTCGGGCGCGTACTGCCACCGCAGACGTCGATCACCTCGCTGAACGGTTCGGCTGGCGGCGCTAGCACAACCGGCGGCGCGGCTGCCTCGGCAGCCGCCCCGACGTTCACGCTCGCCGGGTGCGCGACAAGCCAGCCGGAGGTGGCGCTGACGCTCGAGCGCCTGCAACTGATCGACGGCGTCAAGGAAGTCACGCTCGAGGGCTCCTCCTCAGGCACCGCCGGAGCCTCCTCGGGCTCATCGTCCGCCTCGGGTAGCGGTGGCTGCACAGGCACCGACGCCAACTTCACGGTGAGCATCGTCTTCGACGCGCTGCCCAGCTCCTCGGCGGTTGCCGCATCGGCAAAGTCCGTCTCGGACCCGACGAGCACCGGCACCGCGTCGCCCGCATCCACCACAACGGGAACGAGCGCAAAATGACCGGTCGCGATCGCATGGTCCTGATTGTGATCGGCGTCGTCGTGGTGCTTGGTGCCGCGTGGATGCTCGTCGTCTCGCCCGAGCGCCAGCAGGCGAACAAGCTCGCCGGCCAGGTCGCCGCGGCCCAGGCGCAGGTGACGGCCGCCGAAAGCACCGTCTCCAGCGCGCGCGCTGCGCAGTCACAGTATGCGGCAGCCTACGCGTCGCTGGTGAACATCGGCAAAGCGGTGCCGCCGAGCGACGAAGTGCCGGCGCTGATCGACCAGCTCACACAGGCGTCGCACGAGAAGAGCGTGCAGTTCTCAGCGATCAGCCCCGGCGCCAGCACCGCCGCGAGTGCGAGCGCGACCACGACCACGACGACAACCACCGGTGCCAGCACGGGGACTCCGGCCCACGGCGCCGCCGCGTCCGGCACGGAGGCCGCCGGCGTAACGCAGCTGCCGTTCTCATTCACCTTCGAGGGCTCCTACTTCGATCTCGAACATCTCTTCAGGAAGCTGACCGAATTCGCGACGCTCAACGCCGCCGGCAAGCTCGAGGTGAATGGACGCCTGCTGACGATCAACAGTCTCAGCCTGTCGACCGCCGGCGGTAGTGAAGGCGCCAAGTCAGGCGGCCAGCTGACCGGCTCGATCTCCGCGACGGCATACGTGATGCCCGCCAGCGCCAGCCTCACCGCCGCCCCCAGCACCGGCTCCTCTTCGAGCGCGGGCGCGAGTCCCGCCTCGAGCACCACCGCGAGCAGCTCAACGCCTGCGCCCGCAATCGTGAAAGTGAACCCATGAACAACTTTCTCAACACCGTCAAGGCCGACCTTCTTGACAGGCGCATGCTGCCACTGGTCGCATTGGTGGCGGTTGCGCTGGTCGGCGCCCTCGCCTACGTAGTGCTGGGCGGCGGCTCGAGCCCGAGCACGTCTGCGACAGCGCTGCCCTCGACGCATGTCATCGCCGCCGCCGGCGTGGCGATCAGCCCCGCCACGCCTGAAAAGGCGGTCGCCGAGATGACAGGCGGTGTCTCCGAGCAGCATCGGGGGACGGCACGCAACCCGTTCACGCCGCTGCCAGAACCGAAGGCGAAAGCGGCGGCGACCACGGCTACGGCAACGAGTTCGTCGAGTACCGGCGCTGCTGGCTCCACCTCGGGCAGCGGCTCCGCGAGCTCCGCCGCGCCATCGGGGTCAGGCTCCCCGCAAGGCTCCGGCGGATCGACCGCTGCGCCGTCGACTCCCGCGACGCAGTCGAAGCCAGCCACTCCGAGCAAGCCGAAAACGGTCTACCACGTAGCCGTGCTGTTCGGCACGCTGCCCGCCGGCACGACGGCCTTGACGGCGCAGCTCACGCCGTTCGAGAACCTCAAGCTGTTGACACCGCTGCCCTCCGACAAGCTGCCGCTGATCATCTTCAGGGGCGTCACTGCCGGCGGCAAGAGCGCGACGTTCAGCCTTGTCAGCGAAGCGATCCTGCACGGTCCCGCCGCCTGCCTGCCGAGCACAACGCAGTGCGAAGCGATCGACCTCCGCGAAAGCCAGTCCGAGCAGCTCGAATATCTCTCACCCACCGGCGTGGCCGAACTCTACGAACTGCGCATCGTCAGCATCGTCTCGAGCAAGGCTTCGAGCGCCGCGATCAAGAGCATCTACCGTGGCGAGTCCAAGGTTGGACGCGAACTCCTCGGACATGCCGGGCTCGACGCGATTCCCGACTTGAGCTACTCCTCGCAGCCCGGCGTGCTCGTGTTCGCCGCTCACCGTGCATCGGCCGCGAGTCGGCGCCACGGGCGCTGAACAGCCCGCGCAAATAAGCTAGGAGCCGTGGAGCTCCGACTGATAACCGCCGGTGAGTCGCACGGCCCCGGCCTGACATGCATCGTCGAGGGGATGCCTGCAGGCCTCGCGCTGACGCCTGAGGACCTCAATCGCGACATGAGCCGGCGCCAGCTCGGCCACGGACGCGGCGGGCGCATGAAGATCGAGCGCGACACCGCCGAGGTCACCGGCGGCGTGCGCCACGGGCGCACGCTCGGGGGACCGATCGCGCTGCAGGTCGCCAACCGCGACTACGCCAACTGGGAGGAGCGCATGAATCCCTGGCCGGTATCCGATCCGGCCCAACCGACTGCCGAGGTGCACCTGCCTCGACCCGGACACGCCGACCTCGTCGGCACACAGAAGTACAAGCACACCGACGTGCGCAACATCCTCGAGCGCGCCTCGGCGCGCGAGACCGCAGCGCGCGTCGCCGGCGGCGGCGTCTGCAAGGCGTTCCTGCGAGCCGTCGGCGTGACGGTCCGCTCGCACGTGATCCAGATCGCCTCCGTGCAAGCACCGGAGCGCGAGCAGGCGCTGAGCGACGGCGACTTCGCCGAGGTCGACAGCTCGCCGGTGCGCTGCCTCGACGCGCAGACATCGAAGGCGATGGTCGGCGAGATCGACAAGCTGCGCAAGGAAAACGAGTCGTTGGGGGGTGTCTTCGAGGTGCAGGCATTCGGGCTCGTGCCCGGGCTCGGCTCGCACATCTCCTGGGAGGAGCGTCTGGACGGACGCCTGGCGATGGCGATCTGCTCGATCCAGGCGGTCAAGGGCGCATCGATCGGCGACGCCTTCCGCGTGGCTGGCGTCCCCGGCTCACAGGCCCATGACGAGATCTTCTACACCGACGCACGCGGCTACTACCGCGAGACCAACCACTCGGGTGGTCTGGAGGGCGGCATGACAACGGGCCTGCCGCTGATCGTGCGCGGCGCGATGAAGCCGCTGCCGACGCTCACCAAGCCGCTGCGCTCGGTCGACACCGCAACCCACGAGCCGGCACAGGCGCTGCGCGAGCGCACCGACTCCTGCACGGTGCCGGCCGCGGGCGTGGTCGCAGAGGCGATGGTGGCGCTC
Organism: uncultured Solirubrobacteraceae bacterium; assembly: GCA_963838405.1. Classification (GTDB taxonomy): domain Bacteria; phylum Actinomycetota; class Thermoleophilia; order Solirubrobacterales; family Solirubrobacteraceae; genus Palsa-744. The sequence goes on from CAWIRA010000005.1 coordinate 394,521, forward strand.
GTGCTCGCAGACGCCTACCGGCAGAAGTTCGGCGGCGACCACGTCGATGATGTGCTGCAGGCTCTCAGCGCCTACACAGACCGGATCGGATGGCATTCGTCCTGATCGGCTACATGGGCGCCGGCAAGTCGACTGCCGTCGGTGAGCTCGCAGCGGCGCTCGGCGGCGAGGCGCTCGACAGCGATGAGCTACTCGAACAGCGCCTCGGCCATCCCGTCGCGCGCGAGTTCGAGCTCAACGGCGAGCAGGCGTTCAGGGCGCTCGAGGAGGAGCTCGTGTGCGGCCTTTTGAGCGACGCCGCGCCAGACAGCGCGATCGCGCTCGGTGGCGGCAGCGTCCTCTCGGAGCGGGTGAGGGCTGCGTTGGAAGGCCACACGACGGTCCTGCTCGACGTCGAACCGGAGACCGCGTGGGAGCGCGTGCAGGGCGCGACGGAGCGGGAAACACGCCCGCTCGCCCGCGAGCGCGAGGACTTTCTCGCGCTCTACGCCAGCCGCCGCGCCCTGTACGAGCGAGTTGCGGACGCGATCGTCAGCGAGCTGCCGCTCGGCGCGCTCGCGGCGACCGTCCCGGCACTACGCGCGCTCGCGGCTGCGCCGACGGGCACGCGCCTGCTGTGGGCCGGCTCCGCCTCGGGGCAGTACCCGGTGCTGATCGGCCGCGAGCTGCTGCGCCTCGGCGACGACGAGCAGCCGCCGGCGCTGTGGCCGCTCGATCGCTCGTGCTCGCGTGCCTTCTGCGTCAGCGACGAGACCGTCGCGGCGCTCTACGCAGGCCGTCTCGGAGCGCTGGCGGGGACGTTCACGATCGCGCCGGGGGAGACCCACAAGACGCTCGCCAGCGCCGAGCGCGTGTGGGGGGCGCTGATCGCGGCGCAGATGACGCGCGCCGACCATCTGGTGGCGCTCGGAGGGGGCGTCGTCGGTGACCTCGCCGGCTTCTGCGCGGCGACCTACCAGCGCGGCGTGCCGATCGTGCACGTGCCGACGACGCTCGTCGCCCAGGTCGACTCGGCGTACGGTGGCAAGACCGGCGTCGATATGCCGCAGGCCAAGAACTACGTCGGCTGCTATCACCAGCCGGCGGGCGTGCTCGTCGACCCGGACACGCTCGCGACGCTGCCCGCCGCGGAGCTGCACGCCGGCTGGGTGGAGGTGCTGAAGACGGCGCTGATCGCCGGCGGCGAGCTGTGGCAGACGGTCGCCGACGGCGGCGACCCCGACGAGCGCGTGATCTTCGAGTGCGCGCGCACGAAGCTCGCGATCGTGGCGGCCGACGAGCGCGACGCCGGCGCCCGCCAGGTGCTGAACCTCGGGCACACGGTCGGGCACGCGATCGAGACGGCCAGCGGCTACGCCCGCTACCGCCACGGCGAAGCCGTCGGGCTCGGCCTGCTCGCGGCGCTGACCCTGTCGGGCCAGGAGGAGCTGCGGGCCCGCGCCAGCTCGCTGATGCGCGAGCGCGATCTGCCGACGACGCTCACGGGCGTCTCGGCGGAGGCGATCCTCGAGGCGATCACGCGTGACAAGAAGCGCGTCGGCTCCTTCGTGCCGTTCGTGCTCGTGCGGGCGCCAGGTGAGGTCGAGTTCGGCTGCGAGGTCGCGCCGCAGGACCTCGCAGCCGCGGTCGCGGAGCTGGCGTCATGAGTGCGCCGGCGAACCGCATCGAGGTCCTGCACGGCGTCAACCTCGACCAGCTCGGCAACCGTGATCCCTTGCTCTACGGGACGCTGACGCTGGCGCAGCTTGAGCAGCAGATCGAGCAAGAGGCGCGCGCACTGGGGCTGAGCACGCGCTTCTTTCACACCAACCACGAAGGCGAGCTGATCGAGCGGCTGCACGCGTTGAAAGGCCCGCCCGCACAAGCCGACGCGATCCTGATCAACCCCGGCGCTTGGGGGCACTACGCGTGGGCAATCCGCGACGCGCTCGAGATCGCGGCGCTGCCCGCGCTCGAGATCCATCTTTCCGACGTACAGAAGCGCGAGCCGTGGCGGCGCGTGTCGGTGATCGGTGAGCTGTGCTTTGCGACCGTCTCCGGTCGGGGGCCCGATGGCTATCGTGACGCGCTCGAGTTGCTGCGCGAGGAGCTGCAGCGCCCGGACGGTCGCACGCGAGGGGCGGCGTGAGCACCGCCCCTGAGCAACGCCGCGAGCTGACGCGTGTTGCCGGCCTCGCCGGCGAACTGGCGCGCCTCGAGCTGGACGCGCTGCTGGTCGACTCGCTCGTCAACGTGCGCTACCTGACCGGCTTCACGGGCAGTAGCGCAGCCGTGCTCGTGGTCGGCGACGACGCTCGCGCCAAGCTCGGCGGCCATCGCTTTCTCAGCGACTTTCGCTACGCGGCGCAATCAGCCAAACAGGTGCCGGACGCGTTCGAGCGCGAGATCGTCACAGGCGACCTGCTGGGCGCGCTGGCCGCGAGCCTCGCCGACACCGGTGCCAGGCTCGGCTTCGACGACGCCAGCTTGACGGTCAAGCAGCACCAGAAGCTCGCGGAGCTGCTCGGACCCGACTGGGATCTGGTCCCGCGCGCGGGCGCCGTCGAGCGGCTGCGCGAGGTCAAGGACGCCGGTGAGATCGCGCGGATTCGCGCTGCCAGTGAGCTCGCCGACGAGGCGCTGCGCGCGGTCCTCGAAGACGGCCTCGCCGGTCGAACCGAGCGCGAGGTCGCGATCGAGCTGGAGCTGCGCATGCGACGGCTCGGCGCGCAGGCGCCGAGCTTCCCCTCGATCGTCGCCGCCGGCGCCCACGGGGCGCTGCCGCACGCCACACCCCGCGATCAGCAGATTCCGACGGACGTGCTCGTGACGATCGACTGGGGCGCGCTGCACGAGGGCTACTGCTCGGACTGCACGCGCACATATGCCACCGGTGAGGCGATTTCGGCGCAGGCGCGGGAAATCTACGAGCTCGTGCTGAGAGCCCAGCTGCAGGGCCTCGAGGCCGTCAGGGCGGGCCTCAGCGGCCGTGAGGTCGACGCCGTCGCACGCGCCGTGATCGAGGCCGCCGGCCACGGCGCGGAGTTCGGCCACGGCCTCGGTCACGGCGTCGGTATGGAGATCCACGAGGGGCCGCGCCTGTCGCGCACCGCCGGCGAGGAGCCGTTGCGCGCCGGCAACGTCGTGACGGTCGAGCCGGGCGTGTACCTGCCGGGTGTGCTCGGCGTGCGGATCGAGGACCTGGTGGTCGTCGACGCGGACGCTCAGGAGGTGCTCACGAGCCTGCCCAAGGAGCTGACTGTCGTCTCGTAGGGTGGGCTTGCCGGCGGCCCCTCGACAGGCGCTCGATGGCCTGCATAGAACAGGCGCAGGCCGAGCCACCCGGCGAACGGCGCAGACCACGCGAGGAACGCCGCCGACTGCAGATCCGCGGTTGCGTGTTCGGGGAGCCACTGGAAGCTGACCCACGCGAGCGCTGTGCAGACGAGCGCGAGCAGCGGCGGACGCTGTGGCTGCTCGCTGACCTCCCATGCCAGGAGCGCCAAGAGGAACGGGAAGGTGTAATAGCTCGTGTCCCAGGTGTCGAACAGGCAGCGAAGCAGCAGCACGAGCGTCAGCGCCAGCAGCGCATCCTGCTCAGAAAGCGCTCGTCGCTTCGCGCGCGGCCACAGCGCAGCCGCGATCGAGAGCCCGGCGAGCAGCACCAGCGGATGGCTGACCGTGCCGGTCCACGCGGGAGCGACGCGGTAGCTGGGCTTGACCGCGCCGAAGGACCCGTGCACGAGCGTTCCGTGCTGGCCGAAGAACCACCACAGCTGCCACGGCTGGAAGATCACGCTGGCGTTCGGCGCCGCAGCGGCGCGGGTGCTCGCCAAGAAGCCACCGGAGCTGACGAGCACCAGCGGCAGGAGCACCAATCCGGCTGACACGCACGCGCTCGCCAGGCACCACACGCGGCGAGGGGGCGGCAACGCGAGCAGCACCGGGCCGGTCGCGAGCAGCGCCCACTCCTTGTTGGCGATCGCCAGGCCCAGCAGCGCACCTGCCAGCAACGCCCGCTCACGACCCGGCGCGCGGCCGGCGGCGAGCAGCACGGAGGCAATGCACAGGCACGCGCCGAGGAGCTCCTCGGGATGGCCAACTTCGAGCGCGCGCAATGTGATCGGGTTGGCGACGCACAGCCCGAGCGCGACCGCACGGGCGAGCCGCGGGCTGCCCGCTCTGCGCATGCGCGCCAACAGCCACACGCCGAGCAGCGCGGTCGCGAGCAGGCACGGCACAGCGACAGCGCGGTAGACCGCGAGCGCGCCGCCTCCCCAGAGCCCCGGCAGCAGCGCAAACGGCGCGCGCTCGATCAGCGAGCCGCCGTAGGCGGGCACGAGCCGCAGGAACTCGAGCAGATGACCGTGGGTGAGCGCCGTGAACGCGGGCTGCGTCTCGGTTTCGTAGTCGCTCCAGGCGAAGCCGTACAGGCCCAGCCACGCCATCACGGCGCAACCGCAGGCCGCCAGAAATGCGCAGCCGGAGTTCTCGCGCACGATTCGACGCATGCTTCGACATCGGCGCTGCCTCGGGTCTGCTTGAGCTGCGCCAAACGGAGTATGTTCGCTGCAGCAGCCAGCCCGGCAACGTGCGTCACGAGGAGGTCTCGAACACCATGCCCTCGCTTCTCGATCTGACCAGTCAGGGCGACGTCGGCACGATCTCCGACGAGTCGAAGCTCTCGTCGGTCACGTTGATGACGCCGCAGCAGCTGTATGAGCTGTGGGAGCGCCAGAACTGGCAGTCACACACGATCGACCTGACGCAGGACCGCCGCGACTGGGAGCGGATGGACGCCGACCTGCGCAGCCGGCTCGCGTGGAACCTGTCGTCGTTCTTCATCGGCGAGGAGCGCGTCACGACGCAGTTCTCGGGCTTGGTGATGGCCTACGAGAGCCAGGGCGAGGAGGCCTTCCTCGTCACCCAGCAGGTCGACGAGGCGCGCCACGCGCAGCACTTCAACCGCTTCTACGAGCAGGTCCTAGGCATCGACGGCACGTTCGAGGATCGCCTCGTGGAGGCGCGCGCCGATCTGAATCCGGCGTTCATCGAGATGTTCGACGGCGTGCTCGTCGACTGGGGCCGGCGCCTGGTCGAAAGCCCGCGCGACATCGAGGCGAAGGTCGACTTCGTGACGCTCTACCACATGATCATCGAGGGCACGCTCGCGCTAACCGGCCAGTGGTTCCTGACCGACTACATGGAACGCAAGCAGATCCTGCCGGGTTGGGTGGAGGGCTTCAAGCTGATCTCCCAGGACGAGCACCGCCATGTCGCCTACGGGACGTGGTTCCTGCGCGAGAAGGCTCAGGACCCGGCGCTCAAGCAGCGGATCGCCGAACGCGTCGCCGAGCTGATCCCGCTGGCGTCCGCCGTGCTGGTGCCGCCCGGCGAAGACCCCGACAGCTACGCGATCCTCGACTACTCGATGGAGGAGACCAACACGTTCGCGTTCAACGCGCTGAACCGACGGTTGAAGGTGATCGGGATCGACGTGGCGAGCCTCGCAGCAGCATCGGCGAGCGCATGAGCAAGCTGCGCACCAGCAGCGTTAGCACGACCACAGTGGCGATGCAGTAGAGGATGCTCGACGGCGCTACCGCGCCGAAGAAGCTCGGGGTGAGACGGTCGAAAAGAAGCCAGCTCACCGCGGCGGCGCTGAGCGCGCGCAGCGGCACGCGCGCAGCCGTGAGCGCATCCCAGGCGAGCAGATCGAGAAACAGCGCTGCGTAGTAGTACGGCATCGTCTCGTTGTCGAGCCCACAGCGCAGCAGGAGCACCACGGCCATCAGCGCAAACGCGTCGTCGCGGCGCAATGGCAGGCCGCGAGCCTTGGCGACGACGAGCGCGATCAGCGCGTCGACGATGATGATCAGCGCATGCAGCGACGCGATCAACGCCCGCGGAAAACTATCCAGCGTCACAGGGGTCGTGGCTCCGTCGATCAGCACGTGCCGGGTTCCATCGGACCCGAATGGCCACCACCATGACCACATCGAGGCCTCGCTCAGGCGTTCGTGCGCCAGCGTCAGCTGGTTGCGCAGGTAGGTCGCAGGCGAGCCTACGACCTCAGGGACGGTGACCACAGCCGCAAGCGCCAGCGCGCCAACCAGCGTGCGCATGCGGTGGCGCTCGAGTGCCAACAGAATCGGCAGGATCGCGACGACCGTCCACTGCTTGCAGGCCAGCGCGAGCGCGAGCAGCACTAGCGTCAGCACGGAGCGCTGCTTGACGGCGGCAACCAACGAGCCGATGCAGAGACTCGCGGTCATCAGCTCCTCCGGATGGCCCAGGCTGATGGCCGAGCTGGTGAGGGGGTTGAGGACCGACAGCGCCACGATCAGCATCTGACTAACGAGGCCTGCGCCGCGGGAGCGCGCGATGCCCGCGAGCCACAGCCCGAGCAGCGCGACGGACAGGACGCACGGCAGGACTCCCCAGCGGTAGATGCTCAACGTGGTCGGGTCGCCGAGGTAGGCCAACGCGGCGAACGGGGCGCGAACCAGCAGCGACAGATCGCCCATCGCAGGGCGGGCCAGCCCGAACGCATGCAGATTTCCGTGAAGCAGTGCGCTGAGCGCGGGATTGGCATCCACCGGGTAGTCACCGGCCGATGTTGCCGAGAGCGCCGCGCGGACGCTGAGCAGGAGCGCGAGCGCGATGAGCGCAGCGTCCCCGAGATGCCGTCGGAGGGGTCCCACCAGAGAATTGTCGGCACCCGCCGGCAGACCCTTGATCTCTCAGTTCGGAGTGCGCACGCCCGAGCGCGTGTCGTCGCTGCCCACGACCCCGACCACGACAGCAAGGAAGACTCACCATCGACTTCGCGTATGCAACGGGATCGTAACGTCGTGCCGTGTGTCGGTCCTAGCATCCGCACCGAGGTACGGATTCGCACGGGGCATCGACTCCAACAGAGGGAGACCCGATGAAGCAGCGCCCGTTGTGGCTCACCGTCGTGGCGTACGTGCTTGCCGGCGCCGCGAGCGCATCGGCTGAAACAGCGGTATGGGGCTACCAGGGCACCGCGGTGACCGAACGCACGAGCGCCACCGAACTGCCCGGCCTGCCCGAATCGCCGACGCTGATCCAGGCCGGCTACCACAGCGCCTATGCGCTCGAGCCCGATGGCACGGTGTACGCGTTCGGCCAGAACATCCGCGGGCAGCTCGGCGACGGCGGGCGCGGCAGCCTCAAGCGGTGGATCAAGGTGCGGTTTCCCGCGGGCGTGCGCATCACCGCGCTCGGCATCACGCTCGACGGCGGAGCGGCGGTCGACTCGACGGGTCAGGGCTGGGAGTGGGGCCGCGGCAATCATGGCGTCTCCTGCGGAGTCGAACAGGACGCGAAGGTGCCGAGGATGGTGCCGTCGCTCACCGATGTCAGCGCCGTGTCCGGCTACCAGGAACACATCCTTTGGCTCACCGACAGCGGGACGGGTGCTGGCGTGCGGCGAAAATGGCGCCGGACAGGCCGGTCAAGCCGCAGAGCGTGGGCGAGGTGGAGGCACCCACGGAAGTGCCCGGCATCGAGGCCAGCTGGCGCTGCCGGGCGCCGTCAGCGACATCGCCACCGGCAACGGCACCTCGCTGTTCCTCGTCGAAGGCGTGCCGTACGGATGCGGCGTCGACCTCGCAGGGACGATCGGCGACGGCGAGACGAACGACAAAGCCACACCCACGGTCGCCAGCGAACTGTTGACGCGCGACTTCACGAGCCTGATCACGGGCGCCGAACAGTCCGCCGGCGTCGCCGAAGGGGAGGTCTACACCTGGGGCTCGGGACAGAAAGGCGACCTCGGCAACGGCCAGTCGGAAGGCTTTGACCTGTCGCCGTTCCCGGCGTACGCGGGCGTGGAAGTCTCAGCCACCGCCCTGGACGTGGTCGCCAGGGGCTGAGCACCTCGCGGGCTGCAGCTCGCACCGCTGGCTTGCCGCGCCGCGGTGCTCCTATGATGCAGGGCCGTGGCGATCAGCACCAACCAATTGAGATTCGTGTCTAGAACGTATCGACAGGGCTTGAGAGTCGCGGCATTCGCACACTGACGACTGTTGGTTGAGGCGCCTCCAGGTCTGATCCACCGGCAACGCCGAGATCACCCATGCGCCGCGCGGTATCGAGCAGCTTGCCGTCGAAGCAGCCCACGACCTCGTTGTGGGCACGAACCGCAGAGTCAAGACCCTTGGAGGCCTTGGCAAGCTGTTTTGTCACGTCCGCCAGGCGCTTGACGAGCACGGCCCCAAGCTCCCGAATCTGCTCGGCGTTCTCGGACAGCTCGGCCTGATGCCAGCCGACGGCTACCACCTGCAAAAGAGCAAACAGCGTGCTGGGCGTGGTGATAACCACTCGCTGGCGGATGGCGTACGCAAGCAGCTCAGGATCGCGTGCCGCCGCGGCGGCAAACGCCGCCTCCGAGGGGATGAACAGGACCACCATCTCGGGCGCATGGGGGAACTGAGACCAATACGCCTTCTGGGCGAGCGTTTGCACGCATGACCGGACGTTGCGGGCATGCTTAGCAAGCAGCTCCTCGCGGGTACCTGGCTCCTCCGCGTTCAGGCTGTCCTGGTAGGCCTCCCAAGTTGCCTTGCTATCGACAGGCACGCAGCCACCGGTAGGCAGACGGAGGACGAGATCCGGTCGTCCCGATCGCTCGCCGTCCGATACGTGCACCTGCACGTCGAAATCCACGTGCTCTCGCAGCCCGGCGGCCTCGACGAGGTTCTGCAACGTGAGCTCGCCCCAGCGTCCGCGGTCGCCCGCGTGGCCGAGCAGCTGGTTCCACTGTGTTGCCTCGGTCACCATGCGCTCCTGCTGGCGGCTCACCCCGTCAAGCAGTCCACGCAATTCACCGAGCGAGTCGGCGACGCCGGGATCGCCGTCAGCGTGGCGGCGAAGCACCACGATTATCAGGACCGCAGCACTTGCTGCACCGAAGACGTAGCTGATCAGAAGACCCACGCGGCGCCTATCGGCGACGGAGGCGTCAAGGTTGAGATTTGTCCGATTATTTGTATTCAGCCTAGGTCGCGCCTGCGGCGAGCGGGAGGCTTGAAGCAGCTGAGTTGGCCGATCGGTCGACGCGGCGGAGTTGGGCGAGTGGCACAGAGACGTCTACGCGCAGGACGCGAACTTGACGGTTCGCACGTTGCGAACTGATGCTCTCCTCGAAGTCGGAGCCGTCAGAGTACCCCCTGCGAGCTACACTAGGGCTGGAATGCCGAGCAAGCACCCACGAATCGCTGTGACGGCGGACCCGGAGCTGGGGGACGCACTGGAGCGTGTGCGCGCAGTGACGGGCACGCAGGAGGCCGATGCGTCTCTGGTGCGCAGGCTTGCAGTAGAGGGGGCCGAGATGGAGCTTCGGGCCAGGCGTGGGCGTCGTGAGGCGATCGAAGCGCTGTTCGCCGTGATGGACAGGGATGGGTTCGATCTCGACTTGGATGAGATCGATCGGCTCAACTCGCCTCCGAGCAGCGTGTGAGTGTCGAGCCGTGGGACGGCCGGGGTGCGGTTCTCGCCGACACCTCCGCGTGGATGCTCGCACGCCGGATTCCCCGTGCGCGGGAGCTGCTGTTTGCGGCCGCTGAGCGTGGCGACATCGCCTGGTGCTGGCCTGTGCGCTACGAGTTGACCTTCGATGCGCCGAGCCCGGAGCGAATCGCCGCGGTCGATCGGACGCTGGCGGGCATGCGTGAGATCGCGGTCGATCGTGCTGTCCAGAGGGGCGTGCTCTCGGCGATGCGAGAGCTGGCGGACGAGGGTTCTCACGGTGCTCACCGCCTCCCGCTGGCTGACCTCACTGTCGCCGTCGCGGCACAAACGTCGGGACTGGACGTGCTGCACTACGATCATCACTTCGAGCGGCTAGGTGACCTGCTTGGCGTACGCGTGGTCTGGATTGCCGATCCTTCCGCTTGACGGACGATCGCTCCGTCTGATTGTCCAAAAAACATCTATTTGCAGGTATTTTCTTGATCTCAACCAACCAATTCAAAAACGGCAACCACATCGACGTCGAGGGTACGGTCTTCAAGATCCTCGAGTTCCAGCACGTCAAGCCCGGCAAGGGTGGCGCGTTCGTGCGCACCAAGCTGCGCAGGGCCTCGGACGGAAACGTGATCGACAGGACGTTCCGCGCTGGTGAGAAGTTTCGTGCGGTGCGCACGGAGTCGAGGACGATGCAATTCCTGTACGCCGACGGCGCGGACGCCCACTTCATGGACACCGAGTCCTTCGAGCAGATCGCGATCCCGGAGACGGCAGTCCAGGAGCCGCTGCGCTTCCTGACGCCGAGCAGCGAGGTCGACGTGCTGTTCATCGACGATGAGCCCGCCGACCTGCAGCTGCCGAGCGCCGTCGACCTGGAGGTCACCCAGACAGACCCGGGGCTGCGGGGCGACTCGGTGTCCGGCGGCGGCACGAAGCCGGCGACGCTCGAGACGGGCGCTGTGATCCAGGTTCCGCTGTTCGTAGAGCCGGGCCAGCGGATCCGCGTGGACACTCGCTCGGGCGAATACGTCGCGCGCGCCTAGTGTCTCGAGGCGAGCACTAGATGCGTAGATCCGACCAGCGCCGGGCGGCAGTCGTCGCGCTCTACCAGCACGACCTCACGGGCCGTCCGCTGGCGCAGACGCTGCAGCCGGACGCATCGCTGTTCGCGCGCGCGCTGGCGCACGCCGCAGCCGATCGCGCCGAGGAGCTCGACGAGGTGATCGACCGTCACTCCCACGGTTGGTCGGTGCAGCGCATCCAGCCGCTGGAGCGCAGCATCATGCGCGTGGCGCTGATCGAGATCCTGCATCCCGATGCGGCGCCTGCCGATGAGCCGATTCCGCCGGAGGGCGCGATCGAGGAGGCGGTCGAGAGCGCCAAGACGTTCTGCGGCGCCGACGCGCCCGCGTTCGTGAACGGCGTGCTGGGCGCAGTGTTGCGCGAGGTGCGCGAGAATGCGGAGATCCGATGAGCGGCAACCCGAGCGTCGAGCGCCTTGATGAGTTGATCGCACGCCTGGAGCGCGCAGGCGAGCAGCTGCGCTCGGGCGAGCTCTCAGCGGACGCCGCCGCGACGATGGTCGAGGACTGCGCGGCGCTTGCGACGCAGGCCGCGGCCGAGCTCGAGCAGCTGACTCGCGCCGAGGTCTCAGCTCCAGCTCCCGGTCAGGACACCCTCCTATAGGACCTGCTCCCATGGGCACCTCCTCCGCTCACCCGCCCGGCGCCGTCACCGCGCCGGGCAGCTACCCGGAGCATCTGCGCGAGGAGGTTGAGCGCTATCTCGCGCAGCTGCACTTCGCCGAGGAGCCGATCACGCAGGGGCTCGACGAGGCGATGCGCTACTCGCTGCTGGCGGGCGGAAAGCGCATTCGCCCCGTGCTCGCGCTCGCGACGGCGCGCACGGTCGGGCTCGAGCAGGGCGAGGTGCTGCCGCTCGCAGGCGCGATCGAGCTGATCCACACGTACTCGCTGATCCACGACGACCTCCCGGCAATGGATGACGATGAGCTGCGCCGAGGCGCGCCGACATGCCACGTGAAGTTCGGCGAGGACGTCGCGATCCTGGCCGGCGACGGCCTCTACGCGGAGGCCTTTCGCCACCTGCTCACGCAGCAGCGCGCTGCACCGGAGCGCCTGCTTGCGGCCGCCGCCGAGCTGGCAGCGGCGACCGGTGTCAACGGCATGGTCGGCGGGCAGTACGCGGATGTGAAGGCCGACAGCGAGTCGGGCCCGGCGGCGCTGCGGCGACTACACGAGCTCAAGACCGGACGTTTGATCGGCGCGTCGGTGCTCTGCGTACTACTGTTGACGGGGATCGAAGACGGAGCACAGACAGCGCCGTTGCGTCGGTTCGCGGCTGAGCTGGGTGTTCTGTTCCAGATCGTCGACGACATACTTGATGTGACTGGCACCGACGATGCATTGGGAAAGCCACGAGGTAGCGATGAGCGTCACGGGAAGCGCACATACGTGAGCGAGTTTGGGATCGAACGTGCACGCGAGCTGGCGGCCGAGTCGCATCGCATGGCGCGTCAGGCGCTGGCCGAGGTCGCCAGTCGCGCGCCCAGCGCGGATGCGACGGCTGAGCTCGAGGGAATCGCCGACTTCATCTACACGCGCACGTCATGAGTGTGCTCGAGGACATCGACGGCCCCGAGGATCTGCACGGGCTTTCAGAGCAGGAGCTCACACAGCTCGCGCAGGAGGTGCGTGAGCACATCATCGACACGGTCGGCGAGATCGGCGGACACTTCGGGGCGAACCTCGGCACCTGCGAGCTGGCGGTGGCGCTGCACTCGGTGCTCGAGTCCCCGCGCGACAAGATCCTGTGGGATGTCGGCCATCAGGCTTACCCGCACAAGGTTCTGACCGGCAGGCGCGAGCAGCTGAGCACGATCCGCCAGTACGGCGGCCTGGCTCCCTTCTGCTCGATCGCGGAGTCAGAGCACGACATCATGGGCGCTGGCCACGCCTCCACCTCGATCGGCTATGCGGTCGGCATCAAGGAGGGCATGCGACACCTCGACCGCGAGCGGGCCGGTGAGGCCAGCGCGGAGGGGAGCGTGGTCGCAGTGATCGGCGACGGCGCGATGACCGGTGGCGTGGCTCTGGAGGCGATCGGCCAGGCCGGCGGCCTGGGGACACCGATCGTGGTCGTGCTCAACGACAACGGCATGTCGATCGCCCCGAACGTCGGAGCGCTCTCTCGCTACTTCAACCGTGTGCGCCTGAACCCCAAGCTGTGGCGCGCGCGCTCCGGCGTCGAGGGCGGCTTGACGCGGCTGCCGATCGGCATCGGCGCGGCGTTCGAGCGCCTCGGACCCCACCTGAAGGAGTCGATCAAGGCGTTCTGGGCGCCGGGCCTGTGGTGGGAGGAGCTCGACTGGGCGTACGTGGGCGTGATCGACGGCCACGACGTGCGGGCGCTGCGCGAGGCGCTGCGCGAGGCGATCGCGGCGGAGCGCCCCGTCGTCGTGCACATCGCGACGGTCAAGGGCAAGGGCTTCGCGCCGGCCGAGGAAGGCGGCCTCGAGGGCATGGAGCAGTGGCACGCCGCCAAGCCCAAGTCGATCCTCAACGGCTCGCCGACCCGGCCCGCGGCGCTCGCCGGCCGCGCGGGCAAGAAGACACCGGCGCCGCCGCCGCAGTACACGCAGGTGTTCGGTGAAGCGCTGCTGCGCGAATGCGAACGCGATGAGCGCGTCGTGGGTATCACCGCGGCGATGAACTCGGGAACCGGCCTGAACATCCTGCAGAAGGCGATGCCGGAGCGCTACTTCGACGTTGGCATCGCCGAGCAGCAGGCGATCCTGTTTGCCGCCGGCCTCGCGCTCGAGGGCGTCAAGCCCGTCGCAGCGATCTACTCGACCTTCCTGCAGCGAGCGTATGACCAGATCGTCCACGACGTCTGCCTGCAGCGCTTGAACGTCGTCTTCGCGATGGACCGCGCGGGCTTGGTCGGCGACGACGGGCCGACCCATCACGGCGCCTTCGACATCGCCTACCTGCGGTGCCTGCCGAACATCGTGCTGATGGCCCCGCGCGACGAGGCCGTGCTCGTGAACATGCTGCGCACGGCGATCGAGTTCGACGGTCCGATCGCGCTGCGCTACCCGCGTGGCGAAGGCGAAGGCGTGCAGCTGCCGCGCGAGCCGAAGGCAATCGCGATCGGCACCGGCGAGATCCTGCACGAGGCCGAGGCGACGGCGCAGTCGGCGCGCGAGGGCCGGCGGGTGGCGCTGATCGGCTATGGCAGCGGCGTCGGCAAGGCGCTCGCCGCCGCTGAGCTGCTGCGCAGCCAGGAGATCGCGGTAACGGTCGCGGATGCACGGTTTGCCAAGCCGATCGATGCCGGCCTGATGGCGCAGCTGGCTGCCGAGCACGACCTGTTGGTGACGGTCGAGGAGGGCGTGCTCGCCGGCGGCTTCGGCTCGGCGGTCTGGGAGACGCTCAACGACGCCGGCGTGACGCCGCGGATCTTGCGGGTCGGCCTGCCCGACCAGTTCGTTACGCACGGCAAGCCCGCCCTGCTGCACGAGGAGGTGGGCTTCACCGGCGAGCGCATCGCCGAGCGGGTCGCCGCGGCGCTGTCTGCTCGCGGGCGCACGATCAGCGGCAGTCGCGGCGGCTCTCAGGGCACTGGCCCGGCCGTCGTCGGCGCCTGAGCGTTCGCTCGATCCTTAAATGAAACGACCCGCCGGGGAGAGCGGGCCGTTTCGGGAGGAGGGATTCAGGAGAGCAAGATGTTGCGCTCTCAATCAAGAAGCATGATGGACCTCGCCGGCCCAGACGTGTGTGACATCGATCACAGTTGAGCGCTCTCTTTATGAGCGGCGTCCGTCGGGGCGCGCGCGTGCGCCGCCTTCCAACGTCGTTGCAAGGTCGTGTCCGCACCCGGCGCCGTCGCGAGTTGTGTGTAAGGGTTTCCAGGCGATGGGCAAGCAGCGTCTCGACACCCTGCTGGCGGAGCGCGGCCTCTTTGCATCGCGCAGCCGGGCCGCCGCGTCGGTGATGGCCGGTGAGGTGTTCCTGACGCCCGGCGAGCGCGCGGTCCGCTCCGGCGAGCGCCGCGCGGCCAAGCCGGGCGAACTGGTCGACGAGCACACGCAGGTCCGCGTGCTCGAGCGCCCGGTGTTCGTCTCGCGGGGCGGCGTCAAGCTCGCCAACGCGCTCGCTGCGTGCGGCCTCGCCGTCGACGGCAGACGCGCCCTGGATGTGGGCGCCTCAACGGGCGGCTTCACGGACTGCCTGCTCCAGCGCGGCGCCCGCGAAGTGATTGCCGTGGACGTTGGCTACGGGACGCTCGACTACCGTCTGCGCAACGATCCGCGCGTGGCGGTGATGGAGCGCACCAACGCGCGCACTTTGACCACCGAGATGCTTCCCGCCGCGCAGGTCGACCCCGACCGTTCGCCCGACCTCGCGACGGTCGACGTCTCGTTCATCTCGTTGAGCAAGGTGCTGGGCGCGGTGCTTGGCTGCCTGGACGGCGGCTATGACGTGCTCGCGCTGGTCAAGCCCCAGTTCGAGCTGGGGCGCGGCCGTGTCGGCAGCGGCGGCGTTGTGCGTGCCGCCGACGATCGGCGCGAGGCGCTGCTGGCGGCGGGCGCGAGCGCGCTCGCGCTTGGGGCAGCCGTCGTCGGTTACTACTCCTCGGGCCTGCCCGGCCCGAAGGGCAACCGTGAGACGTTCGTGTGGTTGACCGACCCCGACCCGGACGCCGGACGTCACAGCGGCGACGCGGCCGGCCGCAGCGCCCATGCGGCGACGCGCGAGGCAGACGCGCTCGAGCGGATGGCAAGGGTGGTCGAGCCGTGAGAGAGATGACGGTCTTCACGCACCGGCGTCCCGACGGCACCGGCCCGGCGCTGGCGCTGTTGGCGACGCGCGCGGCCGAAGCGGGCGTGACGCTGCGCGTGGACGCGGAGGAGACGCTCAAGCACGGGTTGCACGCCGGTCCGGGTCTGATCGTGGACGCGCCCGCGAAGGACGACGTCGAGCTGTGCCTGGTGCTCGGCGGCGACGGCACAATTCTGCGCGCTTTGCAGCGCTACGCGGGCACGGGCGTGCCGGTGTTCGCGATCAACTTCGGCGCGATCGGCTTTCTCGCGACGGTCGAGCCCGAGGACATCGAGGACGGCTTCCGGCGCGCGTTGATCGGAGACTTCGAGCTGCTGCGGCTGCCGGCGATCGTGCTCGACGGCCCCGACGACCGCTCGCAGACCGCGATGCAGACAGCGATCAACGACATCGCGATCCACCGCAAGGTCGGCGAGCGCGTGGCCGAGCTGGCGTACTCGCTCGACGGTGAGGAAGCCGGCAGCGTCCGGTGCGACGGGCTCGTGGTGGCGACGCCAGCAGGATCGACCGGCTACAACCTCGCCAACGGCGGTCCCGTGATGGCGTGGGGGGTAGAAGGCTTCGTGGTCTCGTTCATCGCGCCGCACTCGATGAGCGCACGCGCGCTCGTGGCCGCGCCGGACGATCGCCTGACGATCTACAACCGCTCGCTGGAGCCACTCGACGTGGCGGTCGACGGCCGCCCGGCAGGCGAGATCCCCGCCGCAGGACGGCTCGAGGCGCGCTTCGTCAACGACGTCGGCACGATCGCCCAGCTCCCGGGCTCCTCGTTCTATCGCCGGCTGCGCGAGAAGTTCGGGCGTCTCGCGAGCTGAGCGCGGGGTCTTTGAGGCCCCTCCGACGCTGCGACGAGCTCAGGCCACCTTTGCGTCGCGACGCTCTACGGCGCCGTCGTCGCCGGTGCCGCCATTGCTCTGCATCGAAGCGATGAACTCGTCGAGCTGGGCCCGCGAGAAGCGCCGCTGGCCGCCGGGTGTGCGGTAGCAGTCGATGTGCCCGGCGTCCGTCCAGCGGCGCACGGTCGCAAGCGAGACGCCCACATAGCGCGCGGCCTGTGAGCTGGTGAACACGAGCTGGCGGTCGTTGCGGGGCTGTGCGGATGGGATGGACACGGGCGGTGGTTCCTGAACCTCGGTGGATTTGCGGTCAAGAGGTACTTCGTCTGAAAGTGCCGAGAACTTGAGCCGCGGCGAGGTTTGTTGGCGTTTGCGGCTCCCAGCAGCCTCCGCGAGGCGTGGCCGCGGCCGGCCCCGAGGCGCCCCGGCGCGGTCCCAGGTGCTCAAGACTCCTGCTTGTGCAACCAATCCTGCACAAACCTACGCGGGGTGGTCATTTCCGCCTGGTTCGGTTACTATCCTGCGCAAACCTACTCATGTGGCCCCGTCGAAGTGGGCGGCACGGATGACAGCACGGAGCTCGCAGAGCTGCGCAAACGGACTGGAGAAGGAGACGACATGGTTGAACCTCACGGTCAGTAGACATCAGCAGTTCACGATTTAGCTCAAGGGCGCCGCGGAGCACGCGTGGCGCCCTTGGCATTTTCTGGGGCTGCGTGCGATCGCGCTGCGCGCCCGTGAAGCCTCAGCCGCGACGCAAGATCGCGAAGCGCCCGGGTGTCCGTGATCGCCCGTCGGACGAGCTAGCAGCGGACTCCGGCTGAGCCATCTCCCTAACCCGACGGTCGAATTCGAGCTCGGTCTCGAAGTCGGCCTCGTGGGCGTAAATCGGGTCTTCACCCTCGAGCAGGGCAAGAAAGCTCTCGACCAGCTCGCCGTCGAGCTGGCCGTTCGTGGCGGCGAGACGCAGCTCGACGGTCGCTTCCTCTGCGCTCATCGGTGTGCGATAGCTCTCGCGGGCCGTCATCGTGTGATAGGTGCAGCAGATCGCGAGGATGCGTGACTCGAGCGGAATCTCTTTGCCGATCAGCCCCGCCGGGTAGCCTCTCCCGTCGACCCGCTCGTGGTGGTAGAGGATCGCGTCCGCCGCGGCGCCATAGCCGTCGAGCGCGCCGACGAGTTCAGCCCCATCTTGGGGATGACGTCTGACGATCGCCTGATCCTCCGGTCGCACGACCTCGGCATGCAGGACGCTGTCGGGCCAGGTGAACTTGCCGATGTCGTGGAGCAGACCGGCGGTGCGCAGGGCTTCCTGTGCATCCTCGGAGCAGCCGACATCCATCGCAAGCGCCTCGCAATAGCGAGCGACGGCGGATGC
This sequence comes from uncultured Solirubrobacteraceae bacterium, assembly GCA_963838405.1. Lineage (GTDB taxonomy): Bacteria > Actinomycetota > Thermoleophilia > Solirubrobacterales > Solirubrobacteraceae > Palsa-744. The sequence goes on from CAWIRA010000005.1 coordinate 412,073, forward strand.
GTGGCGGCTGGTCGTGGGATCGCGCATCTCGAGAGCCCTGACGAGCGTTCTCAGCACCCCCATCTGCAGTGAGACCAGATGGATCGTGCGCGCCTGCAACTGCTCAGCTCGGTCCTCCGAGCGCAGCAGCGCCACCGTCAAGTGCCGGAAGATCAACAGGACCGGGATGGCCGCCAGCAGGATCGGCAGGCCGGCGCTTCGGTAGGCGAGTACGAGGATCGTCGCGACCACGCCGATTGCGAGCTCGCCGGGAAGCAGCGGCAGGAACAGTTCGCGGACGAGGTTCGCGAGCCGCCGACCTTTGCTGATGCGCAGGTCGAACGCGAACAGGACGAAGTTGAGGGCGAGAAACACCACTACCGCGCCGAGCACAACGAGGCCGAAGATGAGGCTGTCGGCGAGGCGCTGGCTGGGTGCGCCTGCCACATCTCCTGCCGCCGCGCGGACCACCAGTCCCCCCGCGAAGGCGGGGATCCCGAAGGCGACGAGGTTGTTCAGCCATACGGCCGGCGGCCGGCGCCCGAGCGCCGAATGCAGGCCGATTGCCGCGACCGCGCACAGTGCCGCTGGGGCAGGTCCGAGCAGGCCCATCGCGAGCGCGGTCACTCCGAGCGACGCGCTCAAGATGCCGCCGCTGGTCTCGACCGTGAACAGCTCGCCGCCGAAGGCGATCACGAGCAGCAGCGCCACGAGTGCGAGCGGATGCCATTCGCCTGGGCGCTCCAGCCATACGCCGGCGACGATCGTGCCTGCGAGTAGCAGAGCCTCGGCTGCCCAGAACAGACGTCTCGTAATCAGGGATGCAGGCATCGCGCGCTCTGTCGTCCTTAACGGCCGTCGCGCTGTAGTACTTGAGGGGAGGGGGGAGCGCCGGTGTCGGGCAGGCGCTGTTACTGCGCGGCGGGTGCACGTGAACGAGGCTCGTTCACGTCGTCTTGCGCGCCGTCAACTTGAGCGGCGCCGAAGTTCGTCTCCGGGGCGGCTTCGAGGCCTGTCAGCGTCAGGTTCACGAACGCGGCAGTCGCGCTCACCGAAACGAGCCCCAGAACGAGGAACGCCACCCGCGCCGAGCTGATCGCGACAAGTGCGCCGCCTAGCGGCAGGCCGATCGCGAGGCATAGTGCGCCAATCGATTCAACCGCGCCCATCAGCCTGCCATGCAGTCGCTGCGGGGTCAGCCGCTGGACGAGGCTGATCAGCGATGGCCACTCGAGCCCGTTGCCAATGCCTCCCACCATCGAGGCGACGCATGCGAGCGCCAGCGTCGGCGCCACCGCGAAGCCGATGAACGCAGCCCCCAGCAGGAAGATGCCGGCGCTCAGCATCAAGCCCAGCCTCCGCCGCAGCGAGCGCGCGAAGAAGATGCTCGCGAGCACCGCTCCGGCACCCCAGGACGTCACGAGCAGCCCGTAGCCACGGTCGCCGGCGTGGAGCGTGGCCTTCGCATAGGTGACCTCGATCGGGCCGGCGGCGGAGATGAAGATCAGCGCCGCCACCTCCGTCAGCAGCAGCTTGCGCAGCACCGCAACTTCGTTGATGTACGCCCACGCCGCGTTCAGGCGGGCGCGTGCGGAGTTCGCGCCCGCGACCTCGACGTGCGGGTGCAGGTCGATCAGCAGCGCCCCGCAGATCAAGAACGAGGCGACGTCGATGAACAGCGCCGCCGGGGCCCCTGCCGCCGCCACCACGGCGCCGCCGACCGCCGGTCCGGCGACGAACGAGACCGAGAAGCCGATATTCAGCGCGGCGTTCGCCTGGCGTTCTGCCTCCTGCGCGCGTGCCTCGAGGCTCCTGTCGGAGCTCGCCGGGCTGTCTGTGTCGGTGCTCGCTTGATTGCGCGCGACCTTCGCCACCTCCGCGCGCAGCAGCGCGCTTGCGGCCAATGCCGCGGTGCCGTCGAGCGCTGCAAGCACGAGCACAGCCGGCAGCGAGAAGTGCCACAGGAGCACCGCAAGCCCCGCCGTCGCCACGGCCTCGAACAGGTACAGGGCGCTGAGCTCGCTGCGGCGGGCGGACGCCTCGACACGCGCGACCAGCCCGGGCACGAGGAAGGCCGGCAACGCCTGCCACGCGAACAGCAACGCTGCGACGGCGAGCGCGCTGTGGGTGTGGTCGAATACCGCGAGCGACAGCGCGACCAAGCCGACCCACGATCCCATCCTGTTGATCGTGTACGCGGTGATGATCCGGCGCAGCCGGGGCGAGGAAAGCGCGGAGCCCACGCCGCCACGCTAACGCGTGAAAGCGACGGTGCCATTCGTCCCGTCGCAAACGCGCCGCGACGTGCCGTCATCTCCCGCAGACGCTGGATCGGTCCTGCTCACCCGCTACCTTCATCGCATGGACGCCGGTACGCCAGGGGCGACGCGACCGATAGACGTGATCATCGCCGACGACCACGCGGTCGTGCGTGACGGCATTCGCGCGGTGCTCCAGCGCGAGGGCGGCGAGTTCCGCGTGGTCGCAGAAGCGGCGGACATCCCGGCGATGATCCGCGAGGTACGCGAGCACAAACCCGACCTGCTGACGCTCGACTTGACGATGCCCGGCGGGTCGAGCCTCGGCGCGCTGCCGTCGTGCTTCATCTCCCATCCGACGCTCGCGGTGGCGATCCTGACGATGCGAGAGGACCCCGAGTACGCCCGCCAGGCACTGAGGGCGGGGGCGCGCAGCTACGTCCTTAAGGAGGCCGAGCCGGCCGAGCTGTTGCAGGCGTTCCGCCTCGCTGTCGCCGGCGGCAACTACCTGCACCCGCGGCTCGGTGCGCTGATGGCGACCGGCGAGGACGGCGGCACCGACGGCGTCGTCTTGAGCGAGCGCGAGCGCGAGGTCGTGCGCCTGATCGCAAACGGCTACACCAACCCCGAGATCGCCGAGCAGCTCAACGTCGCCGAGCGCACCGTGAAGACCTACCGCGCCCGGGCGATCGAGAAGCTCGGTTTCTCCTCGCGTGCGGAGATCACGGCGTACGTGCGGCGCACCGGCTTGGCCGACTGAGCGGGGTCGATAAGCGGCGTCCGCCCGGGTGGAGCGGCGACGAGCGGCAGTTGCAGGGCGTAGGCTCAATGTGTGTCCTCGATGCCGAACGCGCCCGCGGAGGGCTACCACCTCAAGGACATCTCGCCGCGCGCCTTCCAGCACCCGGCCGACCGTGCAGCGACCGCCGCGCTCGGCTCGATTCCATACCTCGACACCGTCGTACGCAAGCTGATCGAGCTTGGCTACGAGCGCGCGCTGCGTCAGAGCTACCTAGGCTCCTCGGTGCGGCTCTCAGAGCAGCAGCTCGGCGAGGTCTGGCGCGAGCACGCCCTCGCGTACGCGACGCTCGACATGCCCGACGTCCCCGACCTGTACCTGACGCAGTTTCCCGCGCCCAACGCGCTCGCGATCGGGGCGCGGCGACCGATCGTGGTGGTGCAGTCCGAGCTCGTTCACCTGCTCGACGCTCCCCAGCGACGGGCGGTGTTCGCGCACGAGGCCGCGCACCTCCTCGCCGAGCACCAGCTCTACCGCACGGCGCTGACGATCCTTGTGCTGCTGACGCGCAGCGCGCGTCTGCCGCTGCCGCTGGGCCCGGTGCGCTCGGCCTTGATGGAGTGGGGTCGCGCGACCGAGCTGAGCGCCGACCGCGCAGCCGCGCTCGTCACCCGCGACCCGCTTGCGGTGTGTCGCACGCTGATGTCGCTCGCTGCCGGCGCGATGGTCGAGCAGCTCGACCTCGACCTGTTCATGCGCCAGGGGATGGACTACAAAGACCAGGGTGGAGGGCTCGAGCGCCTGACGAGGCTGATGCTCGACCTCGGCGTCACGCACCCGATGCCTGTCAGGCGCACGCACGAGCTGATGGCGTGGGTGCGCTCGGGCGAGTTCGATCGCATCGTCGACGGCGAGTACCCAAGACGCGGCGACCCCGTCAGCGCGCGTGCCGACAGCAGCGAGGCGGTCTCGTTCTACGTCGAGCGCATCCGCGATGGCTTCCGCGACGCGGGCGAGTCGATCAGCTCGGTCGGGAAGGAGCTCGCGGGGTGGCTGCGCGGCCCTGGCGGCGATGGTGAGCCCGGCGAGGACGGCGAGCTTGGCGAAGACGGCCAGCTCGGTGAGGAGAGCCAGCTCCCCGAGGAGGGCCAGCTCCCCGAGGAGGGCCAGCACGGCCAGGCTAGGTGACTTGCTGGTGCTCGACGGCCGCCGTCGGGCGTCCGGCCATCGGGACCGTCAGGCGCATGATCGTGCCGCGCTCGGGGGCGCGCGCCCATTCGAGCTCGCCGCCGACGAGCTCAGCGCGCTCGCGCATTCCGGACATTCCGAAACCGCCCTCCAGCCCGTCGCCGCGTGGGCCGAGTCGCGCCGTGTCTGGCAGGCCGCGCCCATCGTCGGTCACCGACGCCTCGACCGCGCCATCGCGCGAGTTCACGCTGATCACCGCTCTTGTCGCCTGCGCGTGGCGGCTGACGTTCGTGAGTGCCTCCTGGACGACCCGGTAGATGGTGCTCTCGAGCTCGGCGTCCAGGCGCGGGCCCCCGTTCTGGGCCGCGTGGGAATCGCTGTCGGCGATGCCGCTGAGGTCGATCTGCGTCTTTACCTCGAGCCCGTCGATCGCTTGCGCGCGCCGCGCGAGCGCCTCGAGCGCGGCCGCCAGCCCGAGATCGTCGAGCGCCGCCGGACGGAGCTCGGTGATCAGATGGCGCAGGCCGTCGATCTCCGTGCCGAGACCCTCTAGCGCCGCGTCCACGGCCGCGCTGAGCGCCTGCTTGTCGTCGAGGTCACGAGCGTTGGCAAGCTGCAGGCGCAGCGCGCCGATGCCCTGAATGCTCTCGTCGTGGATCTCCCGCGCCCAGCGCGTGCGCTCGCGCTCGCGTGCCTCCATGCCGTAGCGCAGACGTTCGATCTCGACGGAGCGCTCAGCTGCCAGACGCTGCGCGACGCTCGAGGCGAAAGCGCTCAACGCCTGGCGGTCGGGCTCGCGGAAGCCGCCCTGGTCGCGGAGCACGATCACCAGGCCGCCTCCGTGCGTCTCCATGTTGAACGGCTCGACCAGCACCGCACGCGCCTCCAGCCCGAGTTCGTGCAACCACGCCGCCTCCTCGCCGCGCGGTCGATCGAGCGCCACCGCTCTGCCCTGCAGGTACAGCGCCCCGAGCGCGCTTCCCTGGACCGGAGTGATCCGCAGCCGCACCGACGCCGTGCCGCTGCTCGCCGCCACACGCAGCTCGCCGCGCTCCTCGATCACCACGAGCAGCGTGCTCGCGTCGAGTAGCGCAAGGCCACGGTCGGCCATCAGCCGCAGCAGCCACAACTCTGATCCGGAGAGCACTGACGGAGATTATGGACCGCCGGCGCGGATGCGCGCGGTGGTCGGCTCCGACGGTTGGCGAGCGTGCGTCGCGCCGCCCTCGTGCGCGGCTGCTTCGGAGGTCGGATGCGTGGGTGGTTGGCTGGGGCCGGCGTCGCCGTTGACGCTGCGCAATGCGGCACGGGCGTGCCCGACCATCGCGTCAGCGCTCACGTCGCCCTTCCACGCCGCCAGTCCGACCGAGATCTCCAGTGCCTGGCGCGTGCCGTCAGCTTCGATCTTGATCGTGTGCAGCCGCTCGAGGGCGCGGCGGGCGACAATCTCTCCGCGCGGCCCGTCGGCACCGGGTAGGACGATCAGCAGATCCCTGCCCCGGTCCTCGGTCGTGTCTTCGTCGCCTCCGATGCGTCCCACTCGGTCGAAGCGGCGCAGCTCGCGCTGCAAAGCCCCCGCGACGTAGACGATCGCCTGCTCACGCAGCTCGCCGCCGTGGTCGCGTGCCATCTGGTCGAGGTTGTCGATCACGACCAGCAGGCAGCTGAGGCGGGTGCCGAAGCGTTCCGCGCGCCCGATCTCCTCCTGCAGACGCGCGCTCATCGCAGCCGCCGTCGGGCAGTCTCCAGAGTCCGGCTGGAGCCGTTCAGAGCGTGGATTGTGGTCACTGGCAGCCATGCCTATAGCGGACGAGTCTACGCCCGGGTGATCGGCCCTTCCTGGACCGCTTTCACGATTATGCCCGCCGCCGGGCGTCTGGACAAGCCGAGCACGCGCGCTGGCACGGCCATCGCGGGCCAGATGTCCTCGCCCTGTGAGCGCCCTTGCGATCCGTCCCCGCGCACTGGTAGACCACGTGAGGTGCTGCAAGAGCTGCGTGTCGAGAATCTGCTCCTAATCGAGGAGGCGCAGCTGCGCCTGTCGGGGGGGTTGAACGTTCTCACCGGCGAGACCGGCGCGGGCAAGACCGTGCTCGCGCACGCCCTCGACCTGCTGCTCGGCGGCCGCGCGCGGGCTGGGATCGTCCGCCCCGGCGCCGGCGAGGCCTATGTCGAGGGGATCTTCGATCTGCCCGAGTCGCTGCGCGAGCAGCTCGGCGAGCGCGTCAGCCCCGATGCCGAGGAGCTCGTGCTCGCCCGGCGCGTCGGCGCCGATGGACGCACGCGCGCATATCTGGGCGGCCGCGCGGCTCCGCTCGCAGAGCTGCGCGACGTCGCGGGCACGCTGCTCGCGTTCTACGGTCAGCACGAGCATCGCAAGCTGACTCTTTCGGGCGCGCAGCTGAAGATCCTCGACAGCCTCTGCGACGCCGAGCACGAGTCTCGCCTGCGGGCGTGTGCGGACGCTTTCGCGCAGACGCGCCTGCTCGAGGCGAGACTGGCGGAGCTGGCCGAGCTCGCCTCGCAGCGAGAGCGCGAGCTCGACCTGCTCGAGTACGAGCTCGAGGAGATCGACTCGCTCGCTCCCGACGAGCACGAGCACGAGCAGCTGTTGGCAGCACGCGAGCGCCTGCGCCGCAGCGACGCCCTGCGCTCCGCCGCGGGCGCCGCCGCCGACGCGCTCGCACCGGACGGCGGCGAAGCCGCCGGCGGCGCTCAGCTCACGGCGGCCGCAAGCGACGCGCTGGATGCGCTGACCGGTGTCGACCCCGCGCTGGACGCACTAGGTGAGCGGATGCGCGCGCTCGCGATCGAGTCTCACGAGCTCGCCGGAGAGCTCCGCAACTACTGCGAGCGGGCAGCGACCGACGGTCTCGAGGACCTCGTCGAGCGTCTCGGCACGGAGGTCTCGCTCGACACGCTCGAAGAGCGCCTTGCCGCGATCGAACGGCTCGCGCGCAAGCACGGCGGCAGCATCGCAGCCGTACTCGGCTACGCGCTGCAGGCGCGCGCGCGGCGTGACGAGCTCGCCGGCGCCGAGGTCGCGCTCGCGCAGGCCACCGAGCAGCTGCAGGACGCGCGCGCTGCGCTCGAGCAGCAGGTGCTGTCGGTGCGCCACGCCCGCCAACAGGCCGCGCAGGGTTTCGCGACCGCTGTCGGCGAGCAGCTGGCAGCGCTCGCGATGAGCGAGGCGAGCTTCGAAGTGCTGCTCGAGCCGCGCGAGCCCGGGCCGACCGGCGGCGACGCGGTCGAGTTCATGATCGCCCCCAATCCTGGTGTTCCGGCGGGGCCACTGCGCGAGATCGCCTCAGGTGGAGAAGCTCTCGCGCGTGATGCTCGCGATCATGAGCGTCGCCGGCGCCTCGGCGGCGGACGCAACGCTCGTCTTCGACGAGGTCGACGCCGGCATCGGCGGTCAGACCGCGCGCGCCGTCGGCGCCCGACTGCGCGAGCTCAGCGAGCGCCGCCAGGTGCTGTGCATCACCCACCTGCCGCAGATCGCCTCGCTCGGCGCGCGACACTTCTCGATCGTCAAGGACACGAGCGTCGAGCCGACGCTTACGACGGTCGTCGAACTCGGCAAGAGCGAGGTCGTCGCCGAGCTCGTGCGCATGCTCGGCGCCGACACCGACGACACCACCGCCCGTCGTCACGCCCGCGATCTCCTGCGCGCGGCGTAAAGCGTCCGACTAGCGAAAGCGCTGCACGCGTCGCGTTTTGGCGCCGCGGGCGTTACTCTCGCAGCTGTGGCTGTAACGCGATCGATGGAGTCCGAGCTCGCGCGGGCGGGCACGGTCGCAGGGCCGATTCGGCCTGGCAGGCGCACGAAGCTGCTCGTCGGACATCTCGTTCGCGGCGACATCGCCCTGATCGACCACCTTGACATCGATCGTGTCTCGGCGGAGGAGCTGATCGCGGCGGGCACCGTCGCGGTACTCAACTGCAGGCCGTCCTCCGGCGGGTCATATCCGAACCTCGGTCCGCAGCTGCTGGTCGAGGCGGGGATCCTGCTCGTCGACCTGCCCGCCGACTCGCTGTTCGACGTGGTCTCCGACGGTGACCCCGTGGTTATCCGGCCGCTCCCTGCGAGCGCCGCGGTGGACGACGACGGCGTCACCGGCGCACCGCAGGCCCAGGTCCTGCGCAGGGGGCAGATGCTCGCGCAGGGCGAGATCCTCGACCTGGGGCGCGTCCACGCCGACACGGAGGCCCGGCGCCTGGAGATCGACGAGGCGCTCGAGCGCTTCGCGCAGAACACGATCGAGCACATGCGCGAGGAGCGCGAGCTGCTCGCAGGCAGGATCGAGCTGCCGCGCTTCACAACGGACTTCCGTGACCGTTCGACGCTGGTGGTCGTCCGTGGAGTCGGGCACCAGCGCGACCTGCGGGCCCTGCGCCCCTTCATCCGCGACATGCGACCGGTGATCGTCGCCGTCGACGGCGGCGCCGACGCGCTGCTCGACGCCGGCCTGCGGCCGAGCATGATCGTCGGTGACATGGACTCAGCCGGAGAGGCAGCGCTGCGCTGCGGCGCAGAGCTCGTCGTGCACTCCTACCCGGACGGCGAGGCGCCCGGGCGTCACCGCCTCGAGCAGCTCGGGCTGCCCTTCAAGCTCGTCCCGGCTCCCGGCACCAGTCAGGACGTCGCGCTGCTGATCGCCGCGGAGAAGGGTGCGCGCCTGATCGTGTCCGTCGGCTCGCAGTTCAACCTCGTCGACTTTCTCGACCGCAGCCGTAAGGGCATGTCCTCGACGTTCCTCACGCGCTTGCGCATCGGCGAGATCCTCGTCGATGCCAAGGGCGTCAGCCGTCTGTATCGACCACGACCGGGGCTGACACCGCTGCTGCTGGTGATCGCCGCCGGGCTGCTCGCGATGGCCGCAGTCGTGTGGGAGACGCCCGCGCTGCGCGACGTGGTCGAACTGCTGTGGTTGCAGTTGCGGGTGCTTCTCGGCCTCGGCTGACCCGGCTCGCGAACGCCCATGTTCGACTATCGCTACCACGCGCTGTCCCTCGCCGCCGTCCTGCTCGCGCTGATGATCGGCGTGCTGCTCGGCGTCGCGATCGGCGACTCGAACCTCGTCTCCTCTGCGAAGAACGGCATCGTTGCAAACCTCAACTCTGAAGTCGGCCAGGCGCGCAGCCAAGCCAGCCAGCTGCAGACACAGCTCACACACGAGGAAGCGTTCGTCAACGGTCTCTACCCGCTCGCCGTGCATGAACTGCTGGTCGGGCGCAACATCGGACTCGTGTTCATCGGCGGCTCCTCCGACGAGGTGGACGGGCTCGCGCGGACGGCCGTGGCACAGGCCGGAGGGAACGTCACGACCGTCGTCGCCCTGCAGGTTCCGCTCAACCTCGACGGCATCGCTCACGAAGCGGCCGGGACGCGCTACGCCTCGGTCGCGACATCGCCGACGCTCGTGGAACATCTGGGCAACCTCGTCGGCCGCCAGCTCGTGAGCGGCGGCCCGGCCGTCGGGCGTGAGCTCGTCAGCCGCGTGCGCGGCAGCCTGTTCAGCGCCTTCGACGGTCAGCTCGCGCGCCTCGAAGGGCTCGTGGTGGTGCGCGCTGAACCGACGGGCATGGGCGCGTCGCAGAGCGAAGCCATCGCCGCGTTCGAGTCCGGCCTGCTCGCCGGTGTGTCCGCCGCGAACGTGCCCGCGGTCGGCGTCGAGCTCAGCAGCACACAGCCGTCCCAGATCCCGTGGTACCGCGGCAAGGGCATCTCGAGCGTCGATGACCTCGACAACCTCGCCGGGCAGGCGGCGCTCGACTACGCGCTCGCCGGTGCGCACGGCAGCTTTGGCGTCAAGTCGACCGCCAACTCGCTGCTGCCGAGCATGCCCACAGCGGGCGCCGGCCAGCCCTGAGCCTGTCCGCTAACGCCGCTAGCTTCCGCGCATGCACGCCCTGCCATTCGTGGTCGCGCTGGCAGTCGCGGCGATCCTGGCTCCGGCGCTGCTGCGCGCGCTCACGGAAGGCGGTCACACGCGCGCCAACTACCGCGGTCGCTCGCTGCCGTTCCCGTTCGGCGTGCTTGTGCTCGTGGCCGCGCTGTTCACGCTGATACCGCTGACGCTCGTGCAGTCGCTCGGGTCCGTGCGCATCTTTCTAGCTCCGCTGGTGCCCATCAGTGTCTACGCACTCGGCGTGCTCGCGCTCGGACTCCTCGACGACACGCTCGCGGTCGAGGCGCCCGGCACCGGCGGGCAACAGGCACGCGGTTGGCGCGGGCACGGCGCGGCGCTCGCCCGGGGGCAGCTCTCAACAGGTGCGGTCAAGGCCTTCGGCTCGCTCGGGCTGGCGCTGCTGACGGCGCATCTCACCGGGCTTGGCCTCGGCTTCGACCTGTCGAACGGGCGCTGGCTGCTCGCAGGGGGGGTGCTCGTGCTCTCCACGAACGCCTTCAACCTGCTCGACCTGCGTCCCGGGCGCGCCACCAAGGTCTTCGTCCTGCTCGGAGTCGGCCTCGCCGCCGGTACGGCAGACCTGCGGCCGCTTTGGGCGCTCGGGCTGTTCGTCGGGCCCGCGCTCGTAGCCGGCGCCTACGACCTGCGCGAGCGGGCGATGCTGGGTGACACCGGTGCGAACCTGCTCGGCGCACTGGCCGGGCTGTGGCTAGTGCTCGCGCTGTCCACCACGGGGCAGCTGATCGCGCTCGCGCTGCTCGTCGTGATCACCGTCTACGGCGAGTTCCGCTCGATCTCGACGCTGATCGAGCGCACGCCGGGATTGCGCCAGCTCGACGCCCTCGGCCGCCCCTAGAGGCTCAGCCCTGAAAGAGTCCGCTCGCTGCGTGCTTCCGGCGCCCGCGGGGCGCGCTCGCCACCGGAGCATCCACGGCGTCAGCTACTCTGGAGCCACTTCCTCGATGAGCTTGCACTACTCCGACCGCCACGCCCAGGCGCCTAGCAAGACCCGGTTCATCTTCGTGACCGGCGGTGTGGTCTCCTCACTCGGCAAGGGGATTGCGTCGGCTTCGCTTGGACGTTTGCTGGTCGCGCGCGGGCACACAGTCGGCCTGCAGAAGTTCGACCCGTACATCAACGTCGACCCCGGCACGATGTCGCCCTACCAGCACGGAGAGGTGTTCGTGACCGAGGACGGCGCCGAGACCGACCTCGATCTCGGCCACTACGAGCGCTTCACCGACGCCAACACGAGTCACGCCTCGAACGTCACCGCCGGCGGCATCTACGACACGGTCATCCGCCGCGAGCGGCGCGGCGACTACCTCGGCGGCACCGTGCAGGTGGTGCCGCACATCACCGACGAGATCAAGCAGCGGATCGCGCTGATCGCCGAGTCCTCGGACGTCGACTTCGTGATCACGGAGATCGGCGGCACCGTCGGCGACATCGAGTCGCTGCCGTTTCTCGAGGCGATCCGCCAGTTCCCAGTGGACGTGGGACGCAGGCGCTGCATGTTCATCCACCTGACGCTCGTTCCCTACATCGGCCACGCGGGCGAGCTCAAGACGAAGCCCACCCAGCACTCCGTCAACGAGCTGCGGCGCATCGGCATCGCGCCGGACATGCTCATGTGCCGCTCGGAGGGTTCGCTATCGAGCGAGATCCGCAAGAAGATCGCGCTGTTCGCGAGCCTGCCTGCCGAGGCGATCGTCTCCGCGTGCGACGTCGACAACATCTACAAGGTGCCGCTCACGTTCCGCGAGCAGGGCGTGGACGACTTCATCCTCGAGCACTTCGGCCAGGACGAGCACGCGCCGGCGCCGGATCTGTCGCGTTGGCGGGAGCCGATCGAGCGTTGGGAACGCGCGACCCAAACGGTGCGGATCGCGCTGGTGGGCAAGTACGTACAGCTCGAGGACGCATACCTGTCCGTCTCCGAAGCGCTCCGCCACGCCGCCTCGCTACAGGACGGGCGGGTGCAGGTCGAGTGGATCGACTCCGAGAGCCTCGAGAGCGGCGGCGAGGACGAGGTCGCCAGGCAGCTCGGCGGCGTCGACGGGATCCTGATCCCCGGCGGCTTCGGCGGGCGCGGGATCGAGGGCAAGATCCGCGCGGCGCAGTTCGCGCGCGAGCACCAGGTTCCGTATCTCGGCATCTGCCTCGGCATGCAGGTCGCCGTCGCCGAGTTCGCCCGCAACGTCGCCGGCATGGACGGCGCGAACTCCACCGAGTTCGACATCGAGACGCCCTACCCGGTCATCGACCTGCTGCCCGAGCAGAAGGAAGTGGCCGACCTCGGCGGCACGATGCGCCTCGGCGCCGACCCGATCAAGCTCCACGCCGAAAGCCGCGCCCTGGAGATGTACGGCGAGGCCGTGATCTACGAGCGCCACCGCCACCGTTACGAGGTGAACAACCGGCTGCGTAAGCGCCTCACCAACCTCGCGGACGGCAGCGCCGGCCTGCGCGTGTCGGGCACCTCACCCGATGAGCGCCTCGTCGAGGTGATCGAGCTCGACGGTCACCCGTTCTTCGTCGCCTCCCAGTTCCACCCGGAGTTCAAGTCGCGCCCCGAGCGTCCCGCCCCGCTGTTCCGGAGTTTCGTCGCGGCCGCGCTCGAGCACGCAGGCAGCAGGGAGGATTTACTTGATGACCGGCAGGCGGCCTCGCCTGAGCGGGCATCGGCGCAGCGTGCCGGCCGCTCGTGACGGCTCCGGCGTCGCTTGCAAAGGTCGGGGAGCTCGAGCGCCGCTACCTCAACGGCACCTTCGCCGAGCTGTGCCGGATCGAGAGTCCCTCAGGTCGTGAGCGAGGCTGCGCCGAGCGCGTGATCGCGGAGCTGCGCGCGCTCGGGGTCGCGGTTCGCGAGGACGATGCCGGGCCGCGCGTGGGGTCTGACTGCGGCAACTTGCTCGCCTTCATCCCCGCCGACGCACGCGCGGGCGCTTCCCAGCCGCAGGCGCCCGAGGCACCCGATGCGTCCGGCACGCGGCGGCCGAGCGTGCTGCTCTGCGCGCACCTTGACACGGTCCCTTTGCAGGCTCCCGTCGAGCCGGTGCTCATCGACGGCGGCTGGGAGAACGCCAACGACGGGATCCTCGGCGCCGACAACAAGGCCGCCGTCGCGGTGCTGCTGGCGCTCGCGCGTCACATCCGACAGCAGGGCGCGCCGGTGGATGTGGAGCTGCTGTTCACCGTCGGCGAGGAGGTCGCGCTCGCGGGAGCGCGCGCATTCGACACGGCGAGCCTGCGCAGCGCCTTTGGCTACGTCTTCGATCACGCCTCTCCGATCGGCGAGGTGGTGCTCGACTCGCCGACGCACTTCCGCTTGCAGGCGTCCTTTCGCGGCGCCGCCGCGCACGCGGGGATCCGTCCCGAGGAGGGGCGCAGCGCGATCCTCGCGGCGGCGCGCGCAGTTTCCTCGCTCTCGCTTGGCCGGCTCGACGACGGGACCACCGTCAACGTCGGCACGATCGCCGGTGGCACCGCCATCAACGTCGTGCCGGAACACTGCACGGTCACACTCGAGGCGCGCGCACTGGGAGACGAGCGCGCCGAGTCGATCGCCGCGGAGATCGTCGATCGCCTGCACGAGGCGGCGAACCTGCCGGACTGCGACTGCGACCTCGACGTCAGCGTCGAGCGAACGTTCTCCGGTTACCACCTGAACCCGAGCAGCGCAGCGGTGCGCGTTGCCGAGCAGGCCCTGCGCCGCTGCGGCCACGAACCCGTTCACATCTCGAGCGGCGGTGGCTCTGATGCCAACGCGCTGATCGCGGCGGGGTTCGCGACCGTGAACATCGCGAACGGCACCGAGCACAACCACGAGCCGGGGGAGCGAGTGAGCGTGCTCGCGCTCGAGCAGATGCTCGACGTCGCGCTCGCGCTGCTGGACGAGGCCGCGAGCCTTGCGCCCACCGTCGCCGTGTAGCTTGCAGCGCCGATGCTGAAGCTGCGCGCCGCCACCGTAGTAGAGACGCTTGACACGGGCGATGACCGAGTAGCCCGCCCGGCCGGGCGCGAGCGCTCGAGCGCCGTCGCCGAGCAGCGCCTCGTGATCGAGCTCAGCACCGACGTCGACGCCGCCAGGCGCCGCGAGGCGATCGCCGACGTCGCGCTCGTCGGCCGCGCGGAGGTCGGCGACGAAGTCGTCGTCAACGTCGAGGCGCTCGATCTCGGCCTGGACTCCGGCGGCTTCGACGTCGTGCACGTCAACCTCACGCGCGGCCTCGACGGCGAGAACGAGCTGCAGTCTCGGGGTCCCGCATGCGATGAAGCTCAACTACACGAGCCTGCAGCACGCGGTGACGCCGGTCGAGCGCGAGCCGCTGCGACTACCGGTGCAGCGAGCGACGGCGGTGCTGGCCTTGCACGGCCAGCTTCCGGGCGTGGCATGGGCGTTCGCGCAGGCCGCGCCGGGCGCGCGTCTCGGCTACGTGCAGACCGAGGGTGGCGCGCTGCCCGGCGGCCACTCGTGCACCGTGCGCGTGCTTCGCGAGCGTGGCCTACTCGCCGGTCATCTGACGGCGGGAGCGGCCTTCGGTGGCGAGCAGGAGGCGATCAGCACCGCCGGTGCCCTGCACCACGGGTTGGGCGAGCTCGGTTGGGATGCGGCGGTCTGTGGTCCGGGGCCGGGGATCGTTGGCACGGCATCGGCGCTCGGTCACGGCGGCATGGTCGCACTTGACTCCGCGCACGTGGCGCTTGCGCTCGGCTGCCCGACGCTGCTGGTCGCGCGCATGTCCTCAGGCGATCAGCGTGCACGCCATCGAGGCATCTCCCACCACACGCTCACGGTGCTCGATCTGTTGCTCGAGCCGGTCACGGTGGCGCTGCCTGCGGGTATGCGCTCGCCGGTCGGTGCCGACCTGCGCGCTGGCCTCGGGGCGGTGTTCGGCGGCGCGATACCGAGCCCGCCGAGCCCCGAGCGTCGCGCGCTGGCACTCGACGTCGAGCGTCCCGCGCGCATCGCCCGCCACGATTGGCGCCGCGCGAGCATCGACCTGCCGTCCTACGCCGCCAGCGGACTGCCGGGCGAGACGATGGGTCGCGGACTCGCCGCGGACCCCCTGTTCTTCGGGGCGGCGCTGGCCGGCGGCAGCGCCCTCGCGCAGCTCGTCGCGCAGTCCGTGAACGAACCCGCGGACAGAGAAGACGGAGCCGGCGAAGACTGATGAGCGGTTCCTTCGAGGCGCTCGGCGGCGAAACCGTTTACCACGGTCGGATCGTGGACGTGCGCATCGAGCGATTCCTTCACGCCGACGGAGAAGAGGTGACGCGCGAGGTCGTTCGCCACCGCGGCGCCGTCGCGGTGATCGCATACGACGCCGAGCACGTGTGGCTCGAGCGCCAGCCACGCGAGGCGGTCGGCGAGCCGGCGCTGTTGGAGATCCCGGCGGGGCGCCTGGACGTCGATGGCGAGCCCCCGTTGCAGGCCGCGCAGCGTGAGCTCGCCGAGGAGATCGGCCGCGGTGCCGAGCACTGGGAGCCGATCCTCACCTACTACACCGGCGCGGGCTTCACCGACGAGCAGGTGCACCTGTTCGCGGCCACCGGGCTGTATGCAGCCCACGCCGACAGCGGTGAGCAGGAGCGCATCGAGCTCGTGCTGTGGCCGCTGTCCGAGCTGGACGACGCGATCGCGCAGTGCCGTGACGCGAAGACGCTGATCGGGCTGATGTGGCTCGCGCGTCGCCTCGCGAGCTGAACGCCGGCTTGCATCCCCAGGAGCACCAGCGCTGCCAGCGAAGCTCAGGGAATGCCGCCCGCCGAGACCGCCGCGCCTCCCACGAACGTAGTCGTGGACGTGGACGCGGACGTGGACGCGTACGCGCCGATCGCCGCAGGCCGCGTGCTCGCCCGCAGCGAGCGCCCTGCGGCGCACAACGGGATCGCGTCGCTGCTACTCGACTTCCTCGCCTACCTCGAGCTCGAGCGCGGCCTTTCGCGCAACACGCTCGAGGCCTACCGCTCCGACCTGCTGCAGTTCGGCGAGTTCCTCGATCGGCGCGGGTTGGAACCGGCGGGCGTGGTGCATGGGGAGGTGGCAACGTTCCTGTCGGAAGCTCGAGGTCGCGCCGAGCACGCTCTCGCGCAAGGTCGCCTGCCTGCGCTCCTTCTACCGCTACCTGCGCCGCGAGGGCGCCGTTGCGCACGACCCGACGGCCGACCTGCGCGGACCGCGCAAGCCCCAACGACTGCCGCGCGTGCTCACGCGCGAGCAGGTGGCGCGCCTGCTCGAGCAACCGCGGGGAACCGCGCCGCTGGCGCTGCGCGACCGGGCGTTGCTGGAGCTGATGTACGCGTGCGGGCTGCGCGCCTCCGAGGCGATCGGGCTGGAGCTCACCGACGTCGACCTCGACGAGTGCCTGCTGCGCGCGCGCGGCAAGGGCTCCAAGGAGCGGATCGTGCCGATCGGACGCCAGGCGGTGACAGCCGTGCGGGCGTACGTCCGCAGCGGCCGCCCGGCGCTGACGGCGGCTGGCTCGAGCGCGACGTCGGCGGTTCACGCGCGGCTGTTCCTCAACAGCAGGGGCGGCGGGCTCACGCGCCAGGGGCTCTACAAGATCATCCAGGGTCACGCGCGTCGCGCCGGTCTCGAGGAGCGGATGAGCCCACACACGCTGCGACACAGCTTCGCCACGCACCTGCTCGCCGGCGGCTGCGACCTGCGCTCGCTGCAGGAGATGCTCGGCCACGCCGACCTCGCGACCACGCAGCTGTACACGCACCTCTCCTCAGAGCGTCTCAAGCAGGCCTACTTCAGCGCGCATCCACGCGCCTCACGCACGGGGGCGGGGTAGCCGTCACGAGCACGCGCCACCCGCTAGACCTGTGGCGATGAACCGGGTCGCGCCTGCACAGCATCGAAGGGCGTTCGTGTTGGTGATCGACGCGTGCGGCGTCGGCGCGCTGCCGGATGCGGCGGCATACGGCGATGCGGGCACCAACACGCTCGCGCACCTCGCTGCGACGCTCGGCGGCTTCGAGCTGCCGACGCTACAGGCGCTGGGACTCGGCTCGATCATCCCAGTGCGCGGCGTGCCGGCCAGCGTCGACCCGGCGATCCATGGACGCCTGCACCCGCTCGGTCCCGGCAAGGACTCGATCAGCGGGCACTGGGAGCTGATGGGCGTGGTGGCGCAGCACGCCTTGCCCACCTACCCCCAAGGCTTCCCGCCTGAGCTCCTGCTGCGGCTCACGCAGGCGACGGGCCACGCGCTGATCTGCAACCGCGCGGCCAACGGCCTGGCGGCGATCGAGGAGTTCGGAGCCGAGCATCTGCGCACGGGCGCGCTGATCCTCTACACATCGCAGGACTCAGTGCTGCAGCTGGCGGCGCACGTCGATCGGATGCCCGCCGAGCAGCTCTACAGCGCCTGTGCGGCAGCGCGCACGGCGATGGACGGCGAGGATGCCGTGGGCCGCGTGATCGCGAGACCGTTCACGGGGGCGGTTGGAGCGTTCACCCGCACAGACGGACGGCGCGACTATGCGTTGACGCCACCCGCGCGTAGCTACCTGCAGGAGCTCGAGGCGGCCGGGGTGGAGGTGCACGGGGTGGGCAAGATCCGCGACCTGTTCGGCGGTGTCGGCGTCAGCGTCTCGCACGCGGGCGCGACGAACGCGGTTGCGCTCGAGGCAGTCGATGAGCTCGCCGGCGAGCTCGAGCGCGGTCTCGTGTTCGTGAACCTGATCGAGACCGACCAGCTGTACGGTCATCGCAAGGATGCGCACGGCTTCGCCGGTGCGCTCGGTGAGATCGACGCGCGCCTCGGCGCTCTCCTGGAGCGGATGCGCGAGGACGACCTGCTGGTGGTGGCGGCCGACCACGGCGTCGATCTCGCGCACCCCGGTACCGACCACACGCGCGAGTACGCGCCGCTGCTGGCGCTCACCGGGGCGATGCTCGCGCGCCGGCGCGCGGGGCACGGCCTCGGTGGCTTTCGCCACGACGGCCCGCTGGCGGACGTCGGCGCGACGGTGCTGCGCTGGCTGACCGGCAGCCAGGCGCAGGGCCTGCCCGGCGCGGCGTTCCTAAGCTAGGCCACGATGCCTGAGCTGCCGGAGGTCGAGACGATAAGACGCCAGCTCGCACCGCTGGTCGAGGGCAGGCGCCTGCGCCGGATCGAGGTGCTCGACCCGCGCTGGTCGCGCCCGCTCGCGCCGTACGAGCTCGAGCAGGCGCTCGAAGGTCGCCGTGTCGAGCGCCTGGGGCGGCGCGGCAAGTATCTGGTGTGGAGCTTCGACGGCGACGTGCACCTCGCGCAACACCTGCGCATGACCGGCTCGGTGCTCGCAGATCCCGACCCTGAGCCGGCGCACACGCGGGTACGGATGGAGCTGGGGCCTGCTCGGCGTCGTGCGGCTGACGGCGCCGGGGCGGCGGCGAGCGCTGCAACGGGCGCGCGCGGCAGGCGTCGGCTTGCGGTCGTGGACCCGCGCCGTTTTGGCACCGGCGAGCTGCTGCTCGGCAGCGACGCGCTCGAGGCGTTCTTCGCCGGGCGTCTGGGCCTTGAGCCGTTCGACGAGCGCTTCACCGCGGAGCACCTGCGCGCGCTGGCGAAAGGCAGGACAGCGCCGATCAAGTCGTTTCTGCTGGACCAGCGCCGGATCGCCGGCGTGGGCAACATCTACGCCGACGAGGCGCTGTTCCGGGCGGGCATCCACCCGCGCCGGCCCGCCGGGCGACTGACGCGCGAGCAGTACGCGCGCCTGCGCGAGGGCGTGATCGCGGCACTGGACGCCGGCATCGAGGCGCGCGGCGCGAGCATCGACGACTTCCGTCACGTCGACGGTGTCCGCGGCTCCTTCCAGGATCAGTTCCTGGTGCACCTGCGCGAGGGTGAGCCGTGCGTCGTGTGCGGCTCACCGATCGTCAAGATGGTCGTCGGCGGGCGCGGAACGTATGTGTGCGAGACCTGTCAGCCGCCGTTCAGGCGGCGAGCATCTCGTCCAGGCGACCGCTCTCGGCGGCGGCCTGGACCTCGGTGAACCCGCCGATCAGCTCGCCGTCGACGATCACCTGCGGGAAGCTCAGCATCCCGGTGGTCCGTGCGAGCTCGGCGCGCCCGTCGGGGTCCTTGGAGAGGTTGACCTCGGCGAACTCGACGCCGCGCGCCTTCAACAGGCCCTTTACGCGCGCACAGAATGAGCACGGATCGGTCGTATACACGATTACATCACTCATTACTTCATAAAATATAGCGGGGTCGCGCGCGGTTGCCATAGAGGCGCCTCAGCGCACGAGGTAGCGCGTCGGCACGAGCCGCTCGGTCCGCTTCGGCGGCCGCTTGTACTTGCGTCGCTGGCGCGGCGGTAGCTTCGGTGCCTTTTCCGGATCGATGCGTTCGTAGGGGACGATCGAGAGCAGGTGGCTGATCAGGTTCAGACGCGCGCTGCGCTTGTCGTCGCCCTCGACCACGTGCCACGGGCTCGAGTCGGTGTCGGTGTAGGCGAACATCCGGTCCTTGGCTTCGGCGTAGTCGACCCAGCGGGCGCGCGCCTGCAGGTCGGTGGGGCTGAACTTCCAGCGCTTGCGGGGCTTTGACAGTCGCTTCTCGAAGCGGCGCTCCTGCTCCTCATCGCTGACCGACAACCAGTACTTGACGAGCATGATCCCGTCGTTCTGCAGGGCCTGCTCGAACAGCGGGCAGAAGCGCAGAAACTCTTCGTACTGCTCCTGGGTGCAGTAGCCCATGACGTGCTCGACGCCGGCGCGGTTGTACCAGCTGCGGTTGAACAGGGCGATTTCACCGGCAGCGGGGAGGTGACCGCTGTAGCGCTGGAAATACCACTCGCTCCGCTCGCGGTCGTTGGGTGTGGGCAGGGCGACGACGCGGCACGTGCGTGGGTTCAGGTAGGTGGTGATGCGCTTGATGGCGCCGTCCTTGCCGGCGGTGTCGCGACCCTCGAACAGCACCACCAGTCGCTGGCCGCGCGCGATGATCCACTCCTGCAGGTAGACGAACTCGGTCTGCAGATGCAGCAGCTCCTTTTCGTATCCCTTGCGGTTGAGCTCCTTCACCTCGCTGGCAAGTTAGTCGATCGCGACGGCTCTGGGTGGACCGCGAGTGAGGGGCGGCGCGCGAGGCGTCGGGCAGATCGATCACCATTGGCGGCATGGCAAGCCGGGCTGTGAAGACCGAAGCGGTGGTGCTGCGTTCGATGCGATACGGCGAGGCGGACCGCATCCTGCACCTGTACACGCCGCACCGCGGGCGCGTGAGCGCGATCGCGAAGGGCGTGCGGCGCGCGCGCAGCCGCTTCGGCGGGCGGCTGGAGCCGTTCTTTCGACTGCACATCGAGCTGCACGAAGGCCGTGGCGAGCTGTTGACGGTCACCGGCGCGCAGACGATCGACGGCTACGCGCGCCTGCGCGGCGACGGGCGCGGCCTGGACGCGGCGGCGCGCGCGTGCGACGCGGTCGGGCGGCTGTTCGAGACCTCGGAGCCGCACCCGGGCGTGTTCAACCTGCTGTGCCGCCAGCTGTCGCTGCTCGACGCGCACGCGGGCACCGGCCCTGGCGAGCCGGGAGCGACGGACGGTCATGGTGGGGCGCTCGCGTTTCGCCTGAAGCTGCTGCTCGCGGCCGGGCTCGCGCCGCAGCTCGGCGCCTGCGCGAGCTGCGGCGAGCGTGAGCATCTGGTCGGCTTCTCCGGCGCGGCCGGCGGCGTCGTGTGCGGGGCGTGCGAGGCGGGCTCGTTTCCGCTGCGCGAGGACGCGCACAGCTTCATGGTGGATGCGCTCGGTCGCGCGCTGACGGAGGTCCCGCAGGCATCCGCGCCGGCGCTCGGCCAGGTCGAGCGCGCGATCGCCGCGACGCTCGAGCATCACGCGCACGTGCGCCTGATGCCGGCTGTCGCACGCGCGGCCTGATTGCCGCTGCAGAACCGTCGCGACATCCCGGTATCGTGGTGCGCCGTGGACGAGGGCTTTCCGATCGCTTACCAAGTGCTGGAGAAGGGCGTTCCCGTGCTTGCATCCGACGGCACCGAGGTCGGCACCGTGCATCACGTGGTCTCTGCGCCCGAGAAGGACATCTTCCACGGCGTGGTGGTAAAGACGCCCGGTCACGGCCTGCGCTTCGTGGAAGCGGCGGACGTCGAGTCGCTGCACGAACGCGGGGTCGACCTGCGCATCGACACCGCGGCCGCCCAGAGCCTGCCCCAGCCGGGTGGCGGCGCCCCCGTCTATGACGAGGATCCCGCGACGCAGACCAAGTGGAGCCACTACGTGCGCAAGTACACGGGGCGCAAAGACTGGCACCGCCAGACCTGAGCTGAGGGGTTCCGCCCGGACCCGCGCAGCCAGACCGGGCAGGCAGTGGCCGAGAGTGGCCGCGACCGGTGGCACAATCGAACGATGAGCATCGCAACCGAACAGGACACGGTCGCGGCCGGCTTCGCCGAGCGTTGGGCCGAGCAGGAGGAGCGGCTGCTTGCGCCGCTGGCGGCGCGCTCCTATCCGTCGCTGCGCGAGCAGGCGGAGGATGACTGCTCGCTGCGCACGCCCTTTCAACGCGACCGCGATCGCATCGTTCACAGCAAGGCGTTCCGGCGCCTGACGCACAAGACGCAGGTGTTCGTGGCGCCGCGCGGCGATCACTACCGCACGCGCTTGACGCACACGCTGGAGGTGACGAGCATCTCGCGGACGGTCGCGCGCGCCCTGCGCCTGAACGAGGACCTGGTGGAGGCGATCGGCCTGGGTCACGACCTCGGCCATCCGCCATTCGGGCACATCGGTGAGGAGGTGCTCGACAGCTGCCTGAAACAGCGCTTTGGGCGCGACTTCCATCACTACGAGCACTCGCTGCGGATCGTCGAGCACCTCGAGCGCAACGGCGTCGGTTTGAACCTGACAGAGCAGGTCCGTGAAGGGATCGCGCGCCACTCGAGCCGCGCGCCCGCGCCGCGCACGCTCGAGGGCAGGATCGTGCGCGTGATCGACCGCGTGGCCTACATCAACCACGACATCGACGACGCGGTGCGCGCAGGTCTGCTGAGCGAGCAGCAGTTGCCGAGCGAGCCGATCGCGGTGCTCGGCGCGAGCGGCTCGGCGCGGATCGACGCGCTCGTCCACGACATGGTCGAGCACTCGCAGCAGGCGGGCGACATCGTCCAGGGCCCGCTCGCTGGTCCGGCGATGCGCGAGCTGCGCGAGTTCATGTTCGAGCAGGTGTACCTCGGCCCGGCGGTTCGCGCCGAGCACGAGAAGATCACGGCGGTGGTGCGCAGGCTGTTCGAGCACTACGTCGAGCGCCCCGAGCTGCTGCCGCGCGGTGCCGACGGGCGTGCGCCGAGCGACGACGGCGAGCTTGCGGAGCGGGTCACGGACTACCTCGCGGGGATGACCGATCGGTACTGCATCAGGGAGTACACCGACCGATGGGACATCGGCCAACAGGTGCCGCAGGCGTTCGCCCGCTAGCGTTGCCGCCGTGGCGCTCTACAAGAACGAGTCGAAGGACCGCGTGCGCGACGCGGTCGACTTCCTGGAGCTGGTCTCGGCACGGACGGAGCTGCGACGCGCGGGGCCGGCGCGTTACGAGGGGCTGTGCCCGTTCCACGACGAGCGCACGCCGTCGTTCGGGATCGACCCGGCGCAGAAGGTCTACTACTGCTTCGGCTGCCAGGCCTCCGGCGACGTGTTCACCTTCGTGCAGGAGACCGAGGGCGTGGACTTCAAAGGCGCGCTCGAGCTGCTGGCGGAACGCTACGGCGTCGAGCTCGAGCGCGAGGAGGAGGATCCGCGCGAGGCGGAGACGCGCCGGCGCAGGGAGCGGCTGCTCGAGCTGCTCTCCAGAACGGCCGCCTACTACGAGCGCTACCTGTGGGAGTCGAGCGAGGCGCGGCACGCCCGCGAGTACCTGCAGGAGCGGGGTCTCAGCGAGGACGCCCTGAAGGAGTTTCGCGTCGGCTACGCGCCCAGCGCCTGGGATCGCGTGCTGCTCGCCTCGCGCCGCGGCGGCTTCTCCGAGCAGGAGCTGTATGCGACGGGCCTGGCGCAGCGCTCGAAGGAGAACGGGCGTCCGTATGACCGCTTCCGCTCGCGGATCATGTTCCCGCTGGCCGACATTCGCGGCCGCGTGCTCGGCTTCGGCGCGCGCGCGATGCACGCCGAACAGAAACCGAAGTACCTGAACACCTCCGACAACGACATCTACCACAAGGGCTCGCAGCTGTACGGCGCGGACCTCGCGCGGGCGCCCGCGGCGAAGGCGGGAGACGTGATCGTGTGTGAGGGCTACACCGACGTGATCGCGCTGCACCAGGCCGGCATGCGAAACGTGGTCGGGCTGATGGGCACGGCGCTGACCGGCGAGCAGGTCGGCGAGCTGGCGCGCATGGCGCAGACGGTGCTGCTGGCGCTGGACGCGGACAGCGCGGGTCAGGAGGCGATGCTGAAGGCGTTCAAGCTCGCAAACAAACGCAAGCTCGAGCTGCGTGTGGTGATGCTGCCTGCCGGCGCCGACCCTGCCGAGCTGATCCAGCGCGACGGCGCCGCGGCGATGCAGTCGGCCGTCGAGGGCTCGATCTCGTTCGTGCGCTTTCGAGCGGAGCGCGTGCTGGCGAGCGGGGATCCGTCGGACACCGAAGACCAGGACCGGATGATCGACGAACTGCGGCCGGTGTTCGCAGAGCTGCCCGAGAGCGCGCTGCGCATGGAGTTGACGCGTACGGTTGACAGCCGCATGGCGCTGAAGGAGGGTCTGGCGGAAAAGCTGCTCGCGGCTGCGCCACGCGTCTCACAGCGCCGAGGTGAGCCTGGCGGCGTCCCGGCACGAGGCGACGGCGACAGCGATCCGGCTCATGCGCGCCAGCCGCGCGTCAGCGAGATGACGCGCCGCGAGGAGACCGAGCGCGCGTTCCTGGCGCTGTGCATCGCCTCGCCGGAGGAAGGAGCGCTGGCGCTGGCGGGGCTGGACATCGACGAGCACTTCTCCAGCGGGCTGCTGCGGCGCGCGGCCAGGCACCTGTCTGGCGGTGACCTGCGGGCGCCGATGACCGAGCTGGCGGATGGCGAGGCACGCCTCGAGGATGACCCGCAGCTGAACGGCCTGCTGGCCGAGCTCGTTGTGGAAGCCGGCCGCGAGCAGCCGGATACGGTGATGCTCGAGGTTCAGCGCCTGCAGTTGGAGCTCGCGCGTGTGGATCGCCAGATTCAGCGGGCGCGCGGGCAGGACGCGGGGGACATCAGCGCTCTCGCTCAGCGCAAGGCGGAGGTCAAACGCGACTTCGATCGTGCGTACGGGCAGGTGCTCGAACAGACGGGGGATAGGGAGGGGTAGGGCAGCGTCTGTATGTCGGTTCGGCCAGCGCTGGGACAGGGCCTGTCGCTGGCGGAGATCGGACGGCGCTTCGGCCGGCATGAAGCAACGGTCAGCTACTGGGTCAAGAAATATGGGTTGGAGGCGGTCAACCACGGCAAGCACGAGGCCAAGGGCGGTCTGACGCGGGAGCAGCTGGATCCGCTGGTGCAGGCGGGGCTGTCAACCATGGACATCGCGGAGGTCGTCGGTCTGAGTAAGACCACCGTCCGACACTGGCTGCGAGAGTATGGCTTGAAGACACAGTGGGCGGATCGTCGTCGGGCGTCGGGCGAGCGTCAGCCTGAGATGCAGCTCCGCTGCGAGGAGCATGGCCTGACTACCTTCAAGCGGCGCGGTGGCGGCGGGTACAGATGCGCGAAGTGTCGAGCGGCGGCAGTTGCCCGCCGACGCCGCAAGGTCAAGCGCATACTCGTCGCGGACGCAGGCGGGAGATGCGAGGTGTGTGGCTACAGCCGCTGCATCGCTGCCCTCGAGTTCCATCATCTCGTGCCGGCTGAAAAGAGCTTCTCTCTGAGTCACCGAGGGGTCGCGCGCTCGTTGGAGAAGGCGAGAGCGGAGGCGCGCAAGTGTGTGCTCCTGTGCGCGAATTGCCATGCCGAGGTGGAGGCTGGGTTGGTCACGCTGGCATAGGAGGATTCGCCTCGCATACAATGCGGCGACGCCCTATCGTTTATCCGTGGTAGCCCGATCCGGGGTAGCTCAATCTGGCAGATGCGCTCGACTGTTAATCGAGAGGTTGTGGGTTCGAGTCCCACCCCCGGAGCTGTTTTCGCCCGTTGTACTGGCTCTGAAGTTCTCGCCGTGCCGCTTGTTCTCAGCGCCAAGCGTGCTCGCAGCGTCTCACGTGATCCTCGAGCAATCGTGCGGCGACGTCACCCGCATCATGCCCCCGCGCCCAAGCCGCCAGCCCGCGCGCGCGGTCGCGAATAGCCGGATCCCCGAGCGCCCGCTCGACCGCCAGCCTGAGCACCCGCGGCGTGGCAAACCGCCGCGGCACGCGCACGCCGGCGCCGGCCCAGTCCAGACGCGCCGCGTTCTCGTTCAT
The DNA here is from genome assembly GCA_963838405.1 of uncultured Solirubrobacteraceae bacterium. Taxonomy (GTDB): domain Bacteria; phylum Actinomycetota; class Thermoleophilia; order Solirubrobacterales; family Solirubrobacteraceae; genus Palsa-744. The sequence goes on from CAWIRA010000005.1 coordinate 437,532, forward strand.
ATCGCCGACGGCCGGGCAGGCGACGACCGCGCACCCTGAGGAAAGCGCGCGCACGAGCGTGCCGTGGCCGGCGTGGCAGATGACGAGGTCGCATTGGGGCATGGTGCGCGCGTAGGAGACCCACTCGACAACGCGGGCATTGTCGGGTACCGGTAGCGCCCGCGGCGGCAGGCGCCGGTTGTAGGTCGCGAGCACACGAACGGGCGCGTCGGCGAGCCCGCGAAGCGCGGCGCGCAACAGCCTGTGCTCGGAGTCCTGTGCGGTCGAGGGGGCGATCAGCACGAGCGGCGCGTCGCGCGCGACGCCGCTCGAGCCGCCACCGAGCGGCAGCTCGACGTCGACTGCGGGCGGCTCCCACATGAGCGGGCCGACGACGTGCACGTGCGACGGCCAGGCGCGCGGATACTCGAGCTGCGGGAAGCTGGCGACGAGCGCGAGCTCGCGGCTGATGCCGTTGTGGACGTAGCCGAGCGGCTCGAGGCCGAGCTGCGCGCGCGTGTCGTTGAGCTCCCCTGCGGCCGCGCTCGAGTCCGGGCTCGACGGCGCGCTGCGCGCGGCGCCAGAAGGAGCGCCCGACCGCGCTTCGCGGCATGCGTGCGCCGAGCGAGTAGATCGGGGCCTCGGGCGCGCCGTGCGGGTAGACGTGTGGGATCAGCGTCGCGTACGGCCGCCGCTCCAGCTCCGCGGCGAGCGCAGGCGCGAGCGTGAGGATGTCCGCGACGACGATGTCCGGCTGCAGCTCACGCACGAGCGGGCGCGTGTCCGCGGCAGCGTGCACGACCGCCTCGTAAAAGTCCAGCGGCTCAGGCCCTGAGGGGAACACTTGGTACTCGGGCGCGGGCGCGAAGTCGAGTCCCTCGGCCTCGACGTCCGCCTGCCAGCGACGCCACGTCTGCACCGTGATGTGATGCCCGCGCGCGGCGAGCGCGCGCCCGAGCGCGATCATCGGAAAGGCGTGACCGGGGTCGCCGAAGGCGCCGAGCAGCATCCGTCTCGGTGGCCCCGCCTCGGGAGCGCCAGCGCCTGCCACGGTGGCGGCGCGTCAGCCGGCGAGCTCGGCGAGCAGCCGCAGCTGCTCGAGGCGCTCAGGCGCGGTGAAGGCCGTGGGCGTGATCCCGAGCGTGCCGACGCCCGCATCGCGGTAGACGGCGAGGCGCTCGCGGATGACATCGGGAGGGCCGCACAGCGAGACCGTGTCGATCAGCGCGTCGGGGATCGCGGCCATCGCCTCATCGCGCTTGCCTTCGAGATAAAGGTCCTGAATCGTCTGCGCCTCCGCCTCGTAGCCGTAGCGCTGGACGAGCTGGTTGTAGAAGTTCTGCTTGCGCGAGCCCATCCCCCCGACGTATAGGGCGATGAACGGCCGCATCGTGTTGCGCCCAGCCTCGAGGTCGTCCGTGATGCAGAGGCTGACGGTTGGAGCGACGTCGAAGTCATCGAGTGATTTGCCCGAGCGCGCGGCACCTTCCTGCAACAGCGGGCGCAGCTCGGAGACGTGCTCGGGTGAGAACAGCGTGGGAATCCAGCCATCGGCGATCTCGCCGGCGAGCGCCGTGTTCTTGGGGCCGATCGCCGCGAGGTAGATCGGGATGCGCTCCTGCACCGGGGAGATCGTCAGCTTCAGCGCCTTGCCCGGTCCGTCGGGCAGCGGCAGCTCGAGCGTCTCACCGTGGAACTCGACGCGTTCGCGCGCGAGCGCCATGCGCACCACGGCGACGTACTCGCGGGTGCGCTGCAGCTGCTTGGCGAAGCGCTGCCCGTGCCAGCCCTCTGCCACCTGAGGGCCGGAGGAGCCGATGCCGACGATCATGCGCCCGTTCGAGAGCTGATCGATCGTCGCGGCGGTCATCGCGGTCATCGCGGGCGAGCGGCCGGGCATCTGGAAGATGCCCGCGCCGAGGCGGATCTTGCTGGTCTGTCCGGCGAGCCAACCGAGCACGGTGGCGGTGTCCGAGCCGTAAGCCTCGGCGGCCCACACGGAGTCATAGCCCAACCGCTCGGCCTCCTTGACGATCGTGAGCTGGTCCTCAGATGTGAGGCCCATGCCCCAGTAGCCGATGTGCACGCCGAGCTTCATGTGCAAGTTTCCTTTCAGCGGGAGGGAATACGTTGCCGGGCGGGAAGGCGTGCCATACGCTTGGCCGCGCACCACCGAGCTCTGGCTGAACAGCCAATACGCCGGTGCACAGCCTATGCGAAACCGCCGCCGCCCCAGTGCCAGCCCCGTCGAGCGCCTGCGTCTTGCGATCGACTGCCTGCCGGTGGGCACGCGCGAAGCGATGCTCACCGGACTGCATGCGAACGAGCGCATCATCGCCGGCGCTTACGTCGATCGCGAGGGCGGCGTGTGCCCGATGCTGGCCGCACACCGGGCCGGCGGACGCACGGACCTACTCGCGTTCGCCCGCTCATGGGACCGCTTCACCCGCACCGGCGGCGCCGCCCGGGCTGCGACCGCGCGCGAGCTGCGGATCCTGATCACGCAGATCGAGGCGAGCCTGATGAGCGCGACCGCCGCCGACTTCGACGTCGCGATCAAAGAGCACAGCCAGCTGTGCAGCCGTCGTCGCCTGACTCGCCGCCGGCGCCTGCCAGATTCGGCCGACCCCGCCGGCGAGATCGTCGCGAGGCGCCTGCGCGGGCTCTCGCCGCGGCGCCTCGTTGGCGCCGGCGCCTAGCTCAGATTCCCTCGCCGGGCCGCACGAACATCATCTCCGGCACGATGCACGCCGGCGAGGTCTTGAGCAGGTAGCGCACGGCCTCGGCAATGTCCTCGGGGCGAATCATCTCCTCGGCGGCGACGTGCTCCTTGACGAAGTCCGTCATCGGCGTGTCGACGAACGCGGGGCACAGCGCCGTCGACTTGATGCCGTCAGCGCCGAGTTCCTTGTTCATCGCTTCAGTCCAGCCGACGACGCCATGCTTGGTGGCCGAGTAGACCGACAGCCACGGCTCGCCGTGCTTGCCCGAGATCGACGAGGTGTTGACGACGAGCGCGTTTTTGTGCTCGCTCGCGGCCTCCCTGAGCAGCTCGATGCATTCGCGGTAGAACAGGACGATCGAGCGCAGGTTGATGTCCAGCTGCATGTCCAGGCGCTTGGTCTCGATGTCGGCGACGGTCGCGCCGATGCCGACACCGGCGTTGTTGACGAGCACGTCCAGGCGCCCGTAGCGGGCGCGGTGCTCGGCGACGACTTTCTTGATCTCGGTCTCATCGGAGACGTTCGCCGCCACTGCCTGCACGTCGAAGCCGTCGGCGGCCAGCCCGGCGACGGCGGCCTCCAGCTTGTCGGGCCGCCTCGCGGCCATTGTGATGCCGAACTCTTCTTCGCCGAGCACTCTGGCGATGGCCAGCCCGATCCCGCTCGAGGCCCCCGTCACGATCGCTGCACGCTCTGCTGGCATCTGCCGTCCTCTCCGTTTTAGTGTTCGTAACTTCGCTGCCTGCCCCCGCGACGAGCAGCGCGCGGGAGCATCCCACATCTCGCTGGTAGCGTCTGCGCCAGCGTGCGAGGGCCTCGGCACGAGCGCGCGGCGGGCCCGTAGCTCAGTTGGTTAGAGCTGCCGACTCATAATCGGTAGGTCCCTGGTTCGAGTCCAGGCGGGCCCATTGCCAAGCAGCCAAATCGCTGGGTTTCTGCGTTCCGTGGACCCGATGTCGACACGTGTTGTGTCCGATGCAGGTATACCGCCCTCTCAGAGTGGCGTGGTAGCGTTTTCGGCATGGCATCAAACCTGGGCGCGCGGTTACGCCTAATCGACGGAAAACACGTCGATGTTGCCGAACGGGCGAAGCCTGCGACACGCACGCTTTCTGGCAAGAACAGCGGCGAGGACGCTCCGATACGGCACGACCCGAGGACAAGCGGAGAGCATGACTGAGCCTCTCTCTGGATGGAAGCTCGCTGTCACTTATGGCCAGCTCCTCGCGGCCATCTACGGAGCCACGCCGGAGCAGGTCAAGGAGTACGTCGATGCGCACACGATGGCTCCGTTGCATCAAACCGAGCAGCAGGCCGCAGCCCAGGCCCAGCTCGACGAGCTCGGAGAGAAAGTCAAGGCCCTCCTCGACGCAAACGACCTTGATCGGGGTGAGCCAGAGGAGATCGCCCCGCCCGGTCAGACTACGGAGCTTGTCGTCGAGGTTGAGGACCCGGTCCCTCCGCTTCTAGCGCGGCTCGCGGCCGCCGCGCAGGAGAAGGAGCCCGACGATCGCGGCGCCCAAGGCGCGGAGGATCAACGGACAGGCAACGCGGCGCAAACAGAGCGACTGGAGAGCGAGAAGGCGCTCGCCGAGATACAGGGTCGCCAAACCCAGGATCTCGAGGAGCAGTTGGCGTCGATCAATGAGCAGTACACGGAAGGCCACCAGAACGATTCGCTTGAGGAAAAAGCGGCGGACGCCGCCAAGCTGGAGGAAGCCGCACAGCTCGCGCGTGCCGAACTCGCTGACCGGCAAGCCGCCGAGCAGGAGCGGGAGCGCGCCGCGCGCGAGGCTGCTGCGCCGACAGCCCCGACTCCTGACCGTGGCATGTAAGCGAATCAGCGCCGCTCGAGAGTCCGTGCCCCGTTTCGTGGTTCCGTCAGCGACGGCGAGGAATTGTTCGATAGAGCCGCCGTCTGCGGCACGTATACCCGAACCTGCTGGCTTGGACGGGCCCGGCGGAGGTCCTCGACATCTCCGGCGATATCTACGAGCACACCGCCGCGCGGCGAGCCGCGAATGTGGGGCCCGTAGACAAGTTCAGCCCGCTGCAGCCTGAGCACAGCCATCGCTGCAACCCGCTGACGTTCGTGCGCCGCAGCCCGACTACATCTGGGAGGACTCGAGGCTGCTCGCGGAGATGATGATTGACCCCGCGCTCTCCTCCGACCCGTTCCGGGAGAATGAGGCTCGGACCGTCCTTACAGCCGCGATCGCTCACGTCTGCTACGCGAGCCCGCCGCCGAGCAAAGCCTCGAGGGGTGCTGGAGGGTTGGAGTGGTGTCCACTGATCGGGAGGCGATGAGGTTGGAACGCTAATCGACTCGGGCTGAGCATCAGTTCGGCGCATCCGCGCGGCGATCATGTCGTCGTCGAACGTGAAGGCGCCGCTACCCGAGCGCTACCATCGTCGTCCCGCGGGCATGCAACGAGCCGCGGTTGAGCTGCGACTTGTATCCCTTTAGGCTTACTCGAATGCCTAGCGCGAGCCCGCGGCAGTGGCGCCCGACCGAGCCTCGCGCTGAAGGCGATTTGCGGGCGCGTTGGGCCTGGCTGTCTTTGCTTCCATTGGGTCTGGGCGCTTGGGCTCCGCTCTATGCAGGCGTGCGTGCGAGAAACCGACGCGGGTGCGCGCTCGGGGCGGTGTGGTCGGCTATCACGCTTGCGGGCTGGATCGTTGCGGTTGCGAGCCCCGAGAGCGACCTCGGAGGGTTCTTGATCATTTTGGGCTGGGCCGGAGCGATCGCCTCGTCGTTTGCCCTCCGTGCCTCCTACAAGCAGCCCGTCGCTGGCTCACCTTTCGATGCCACGGTGATAGGTGGGGAGGGGCGCTTGAGACAGCGCGAGCGAGCGAGGCGGCTCGCCCGCGACCGGCCGGCACTCGCACAGGAGATCGGGATCGGGCGCCCCGATGTACCAAATGCCCATGACGCCGGCCTGATTGACATCAACAACGCGCCGGCGGCAGCTCTGGCAAGACTTCCGGGAGTCGACTACGTGTTGGCAAGCAAGATCGCGGAAGCACGCGAGGGTAGCCATGGGTTCTTATCGATTGAGGATCTCGGCCTGGTCCTCAATCTGGATGGCAATCTCGTGGAGGGGATGCGCGACCGCGTCGTGTTTCTTCCGCGATAGCACGATTCACCTGTCTCGATAGTCATCTGGACCGCCCCGGGGGTGGATCGAGGCCTCCAACATTCCGCCAAATCGAACGATTCCCGAGCCGTCAGGATCTTGTCGAGGCCCTAGCAAATTCCTCCAAGCGTACCTACTGGCAGGAGCCAGGCGATAGCATTCCAGTTGCTCTCATGTGGCTTGCTCGAGGGTCATTCGTCGCTTGAGCTCAGCGTTGGCATAGGCGAACTCCTTCCGCAGGGCGGCTGGCTTGGTCCCCATGGCCACGACGATCTGCCGGTCCTTATATGACGGGCCGGCAAGATCGGCCGCCTCAACCATGCGTCTGCGTGAATTGTCGTTGATGGAATCCACGTACCCCAATTCCTCCGAGAGCCGCTCAGCGAGTCCGTCCGCCCCGCTTGGGTTCATGAAGATCCGGACGGCACAGGAACCGAGCATTCCGTCCGCGTTCGGATAGGCCGTCTGGAACTGACCGACGCTCTGCGCGAACATCCAGAGCCGCAGGCCGTACTTGCGACCGATGTTGAGCGCCTCATCGACGGGTGCCATGTAGTGAAGCCGAGGCAACTCGTCGAGCATAATCAGGATCGGAGGCGCATCTCGGGGCGGTACAGGGCCACCGGTGAGCACCCTGATGTGCTGGCCGACGAATACGCGCAGCAGCGACAGGTAGGCCTCCACCTCATTGGGCCGGACTGAGATGTAAATGGTCGGGTTAACGCCACTGCGAAGATCCAGCGGATTCCAGTCCGAGCGCGCCGTCACCCGGGCGACCCGCTCTCCGGTCCACGACCCCAGACTTGATCTTGCCGTTTGCAGAACACTGCTCAGGGTCTTCTCATTCATCCCGGCCAGGGAGGTCGCATGCTGGGTCATGACGCGCACGTCAATTGCCATCCTCAGGCCCAGGATCATGTCGTCCCATGGCTTGCCGCCGAAGAGCACGTCGAGAACTGCGTGCATCGGCCGTTCAGCAGGCGGATTGGAATAGCACACGTATGCGATCGCGGCGGTGAGGACGGTTCTGGCCTCATTTTCCCAGAACGGATCCGAGGCCCCTGAGGGGACGATCATCATCTCGGCGAGGAGGCGCGAGTCCTCCCAGATGTAGTCTGGTTGCTCGCGCACGAACGTCAGAGGGTTGTACTTGTGGCTGTCCTCCGGATCCAGCGGATTGAACTTGTAGACCGGTCCCACATTGGCGGCTCGCCAAGCGGCGGTGTGCTCGTATATATCACCCGAAACATCTAGGACGACGGCGGGACCGCCCCACTCCAGCAAATTTGGGAAGACATTGCATTGGGTCTTACCCGAACCGGGCGGCGCGATCGTGACCATCGACCCGTCACCCGAATACGAGAGGAAAGAACCATCGTCAAACGAACCGATGTAGAGCTTGTACTTGCCGGTCGCGGCAAACAGGGTCCGCTCGACTTCGGCAGGCTTCAGCCAGACTCCCCCGGTCGAGGGGTTGATGCGATTCTTCGCTTCATCGACAATGGCCCGGTAGTCGGGCGGCAGGCTAGGCCGTCCATCAAGATCGGCAATATGCTGCTGTATCGAGTTGACGGCGATATCGACAGTTCCGAAAACATTGGACACAGTTTGCTCGAAATCGCCCTCGGACCCAAACTTGCCCATATACCGCGTTGAACCCGCCGCTTGCCAGTTACTGCGAATTCCCTTGCCGTCGCCCAGCAGCAGAGATATCCGCATCTGGTGGTACCAGCTTTCGGTGCCATTAGCCGCACTGTTCAGCAGCTCTATGATTCGACAATACTCGCGCTCGCGGTTATCCAGTCCGGCTAGGTTCCGGGTGACCACGAAACTAATGTGCGCTTGCCCCAGTATAGAGGTGCTGCTCATGACGACCCGGCCCTTCATGTCGACCGAAAAGAACGCCATGGCGGTGAGGGTGGCCCGTCGCTCCTCGTACATGGCATTGATCGAATCGACCCGCTGAGCGTGGTCGCCGCCAAGATTCGCCAGCCACGCCGCGTCCATCTGACTCTGTTCTCTGGCGAGTCGCTTCAAGTTCATCACAACGATTAACGCTCCTTGTCGCGTGAGACTAAATGCGCGGCGGGTCGTCGCCGCCCAAGGCAACTGCTGGCGGGCAACCATGCCATACGCCACATCTTTACACTCGGAAGAATCGGCCAATGACAGTAGGACGCGCTCCAAAATCGTCCCCCGGCAGCGAGGTCTTCTGGGCGGGCCTATATCGCTTGAGTTACTCGTCGAAGGTCGGTCCACCTGAGGGCGCAGCACTCGCGGGAGTGTCGGCTGAGCCCGGGCCGGCTGCGGGTGCTTCGGTCGCGGGGGCGTCGGTGTAGCTGGGACCGCCCGCAAAGCTGGGCTCGGCTGCGGGTGCTTGAGTCGCGGGGGCGTCGGTGTAGCTGGGACCGCCCGCAAAGCTCGGCCCGGCTGCGGGTGCTTGAGTCGCGGGGGCGTCGGTGAAGCTCGGACCGCCCGCAAAGCTCGGCCCGGCTGCGGGCGCTTGAGGAGCCGGGGCGTCGGCGACGCTTGGCGACGGCGCCGTCTCGGCGTCGACGGCGGCGATCCGGTCCGCGCCCGCTTCACCGCTGAGCTTCTCCACGGCGTCGCTCGCCTTTTGGCCGACCTTCGCGATCTGCGCTTCGTACCTGCCATGCGTCTTCTCGTTTGCGGCGGTGCTCACCCCGTCAACGGCACCGCGGATCTTGTCCTTGTGCTCGGCAACGGCTTTTTGCGCTTGCTCGGTAAGATTCTTGCCCCTCTCGCTTATGGCTCGGGAGTTGAGCCACTTGTAAGCCACGATCCGCCCCTCTCTGCTGCTTTATCCCGGTCGCGATGGCAAACCGGCTGTCGGCGTGTCGCCAAGCGTCACGCCATCGTATACGCTCGGTCAAGAGTGGGTCGTGCGCACGTATCCACCCACGCTCGAATCAGGCTGAGGCCGTTCTGTGCGCCGGGTCGGATGACCGAGAGATGCGAGCCCAGCCATCACGGAACCGAGCCAGAACTGCCGTCGGCGCGTTGTTGATATCCGTCAGACCGGCATCCTGAGCGTTTCGCGAATCGGGGCGCCCGATTCCAATCTTCCGTCGGAGTGTCGGCGGTCGCGGGCGAGCCGCCTCGCTCGCTCCCGCTGTCTCAAGCGCCCCTCCCCACCTATCACCTCGACATCGAACGCTGAGCCAACGACGAGCGGCTGGTAGGAGGCATGGAGGGCAAACGACAATGCGATCGCCCCGGCCCAGCCCAAATGATCAAGAACCCTCCGGGGGTGCTCCCGGAGAGGGCTCGCAACAGCAACGATGCAGCCCGCAAGCGTGATCGCCCACCACACCGCCCCGAGCCCCACGAATGCGGGTCTCAGCCCACGTGTAGCGGAGCACCCGCTCGTCCCCAGGAAGAGGGGAGTACAACGCCTCTGCTCTCGCGGCGTAGCGAGCGTCTCGCCCGTTACCGGGGGGCTCCCGCTCGTATGTGCCGAGAGGGGACGCCGTAGTGTCCGCGCGCCACCCGGACGAATCTGGGGGCCGAGCCCGCGAGATTGCCGGCGAGGGTCGCCTTGACCGACGCCCACCGACCGGTTCGCCCAGGAGAGCCTCTACCCGCGCGTGCACGTCGCGCGCCTGCATCGGGTGGTGCTCCTCGATTAGGACCTGCGAGATGGCGTCGATGATCCGGCCTTACCGTGGATGTGCGGCGCTGACCACCGTCCTCGGCATTCTGGGAGCGCAAGTTCGAGGGCCCGCGGTCGCCTCGAGGCCAGTTTCGGGGTTGGATGGCGCCCTGTCGAGCAGAGCCTCCAGGGGTGCTGGAGGGTCGGAGTGGTGTCTACTAAGGCCCATTTTCAACCCCCGGCAAGCTAAATCAACGGGCTGTTGCCGAGCCGCAGGAACCAGGTTTCACCCTCGTACACGGGTGAGCGCCCGGTCTTCTCCGCGGCCAACTTGTTGAAAGCTTCGATGACCTTCTGGTCGATCGCGGGACCATCGCCTGAGCTCCCGTGCACCGCCGTCTCGCCGAAGCGCGTGGCGAGATGCTCGGTCGCGTACTCGCGTGACACTCGGCCGTCGGCCTCCAGCTCGAGCAGCATCCACTCGGCGGCAGCCTGGATCGCGTCGTTCCCCTCCATCGCCGCGGAGCCTACTACCCCGGTGCTCTACGGCTCGCCAGGATCCTCACCTGCGTCCCCACCTGCGTCCTCGCCGGCGGTCTTGCCGGCCCGCCTGGCGCGCCGTCGGGACTTGCGTGCCTCCTTCTCAGCTGCCGTTTTCTCTCGTGCCTCGCCGTAGGATTCCGCGACGAGCGCTTTGCCGCCGGACCAGCCGAAGGCGCGGACCAGCAGCACGATCGCCAGCAGGATGCTCCACGCGGTCGTCACGAGCTGCTGGGCTATCGAGTACGCGGTCGCGTTCGATGAGCTCGTGATGCCCTTCAGCGAGAGCACGTTGAAACCCTGCGTGACGCCGGCACCACCGGGCGTCACCGAGGTCATGTTCGCAATCGAGTTGCCGCCGACCACCCGCATGACCGTGTGGAAACTCACAGGTATGTGGTAGGCGGCGAGGAACACGGCGATGATCCCGAGCGTCGCGAGCCAGCTGACGAACTCCGGCAGGGCGACCCTTCCGAGATAAGCGCGCGGGCGCGCCGCGATCTGGCCGCCGTCCTTGGCCTCTTCCCACCAGTGGCTGACTCTCGGTCCCAGCATCCGTGCGACCAGGTACAGCAGCATGCCGGCGCCGGCCACCAGGATCACGGTCGCCCATGGGTGTTCGCTGATGAAGCCGAACTGGAGGTCAAATGAACCGTTGATCGTCAGGAACAGGTAGAGGTAAGTGGCTATTCCGACGACCGTGAAGAATGCTTTCTGGACCACGTAGCCGGCGACGATGCCCGCGAACGTGGCCGCGGCGATGATCGTCGTGAACATGATCATCATCGCCAGCGTCCCGAGGTTCGCCGGAAGCACGAAGTTGAGCGCCACAGCGGCGGCGTAGCACGCAAATATCTCAGTCCAGCCGACCTGCGCCTTGGGGTAGGCGGCGCGAAGGATCGAAAACCACGCGAACGCGGCCGTCGCCGTTTGCACGGTGATCAGCACGATCGCCGCCAGCAGGTAGCCCGCCGAGATCGAGGTGATCGTGTCCCATACGTGTTTCAGCCAGCCGCTGATGTCCCAGCCGAACAGCGTCGCCGCTGCGCCGATCACGATCACCAGCAGCGCGCAGACCAGGATCGGTTTGACGCGCAGGTGCCGGGTCGGCCTCGCGACGGCCTCAGCGGCGATGTTCGCCTCCGCCGTCATTCGGTGAGCCCTGCCACGCCCTTGATGATCAGGTAGCCACCGGCGGCCACCGAGGCGATGATCGCGATTGTGCGCCCGTGCCTCGCAAACCAGCGGTTGGTCCGCTCGAGAGCACGCTCAGCCGGCTCGGGGGCGAGGGCCAGGCAGAGCATCGGCAGCTCGACCATCCACAGCATCACAGCGACGACGACGAGGAGATCGAGCAGTTCTGAGGCGGTCGCGAGTTTCGCGTCGGCGATCGCCTTGACCGCGCCGATGTAGATCGGCGAGGGCACGATGTAGAGGGTGACGCCGAGCAGCGCGGCGAGGCGACGGCTCTTCAGATAGCGATCGATTTTGGAAGTCGCATGACTAGACGACGGTGCGTCGGCGGAGCCGGGCTTGGGCCGCCTGACGAACAGGCGCCTCGCGAGCGCGAGCAGCAGCACCCCGAGCGCGAGGTCGAGCCCGGCGCTGGCGGTGAGATGGCTGGGGCTCGTCGCGCCGAGTTCTTCGAGCGCCAGCAGCATGATCGTGCCGCTCGCGTAGGTGACGAGAAATGCCGCAGCCACGAACGCGAACACGCGCGATCGGAGCTGTGGGCCACGCCCCAGAGCTATCACCGCCGCGACCGCGGGGGGATAGATCGAGGCGCCGAATGCGAAAGCTAGGGCGTTGACCGGCATCGCGGGAACCCGCGCTCGCTCGTCATGTTCCCGTTGGAGTGCCTGGTCTCATCGTTTGTCGGGCTCGAAGATACTGGCACCCCCGGCCCGAGGATCAGAAGGCGCCGACGCTCGCCGCCCGCGAGCGCGTCGATTCTCGATATTCGCACCCGGCCCGGCATCGGCCAGATGGGGCGAAATCACTAGCTCGCCGGCAACTCCTCCGCGGAGCGGATCGAGCCGGCGAGGCGCGCCGCTGACTCAGGGTCGTGCGAGGGCAGGTAGACCGTGGGGTGCTGCGCGCAATGGGCGAGGATCGTTTCGAGTGTCGCGACGTGCACCTTCGGGTCCGGCCCGATCGCGTCCGCGCGCAACGACTGCAGTTGCTCGAGCGTGTCGGTGGCGTCACCGGCGAGCATCACGTGCGATCCGTCGTCTTCGACGCAGATCACGGAGATGTGTCCGGGAGTGTGCCCTGGCGTCCCGACGGCGACGATGCGCCCGTCGTCGCTGAGCGCGCGGCTACGTGCAAACGCGCCGAACGGGCCGCCGTCGAGGGCGAACGGCGCTGGCGCGAACCCCGTCGGCAACGGCTGGCGCATCACACGGCGCATGACCCGCGAGAACCTGGCGTTGGCGTAGCGCAGCTCCGCGTCGTTGATCAGCGTGCGCGCGCGCACGTGCACCAGGCCGTCGATGTGGTCACCGTGCGCGTGCGTCAGCACCACCTCTGACACGTCGTCGAGCTCGAGGCCGGCCGCGTCCATGGCGCCGCGCAGCTCCTGCTCTCGTGCGACATCGAAGCGAGCGAACGGAACGTTGCGCGCTGCGGCTGTCTCGCCGGTGTCGACGAGCCGCAGAACACCTTCGTGCTCGATCGCCCAGCAGTGGATCGGCAACGGTTCCGACCACGTGCTCGGCAGGAACAGATCGAGCTGTCGTCGTGCGCCGCTGTTTGGAAAAAGGAAGCTGTGCTTGACGCGGACAGCTCCGGTGGTGAGTGCGTGGATCTTCATGGGCTCGGCGCCAACGTGCTCGGCGCCTGCACAGTAGGCGTTTCCGGATCGGCGGGCGCCTCGGCGACGGTGCCCTCGATGTTGATGTGCGGCAGGCGCACGTCGAGCCAGTGCGGAAAGCGCCACGTGAGCGGACCAAGCAGCTCGAGCACGGCGGGCAGCAGCATGCAGCGCACGACCACGGCATCCAGCAGAACCGCAACGGCGAGTATGAAGCCGAACTCCTTCAACGTGCGCTCGTCGCCGAGGACGAACGACAGGAACACGCACACCATCACCGCGGCCGCCGCCGTGATCACACGGCCCGTCAGGCTGATGCCGTCGGCGACGGCAGTCGAGGCATCGCGCCCGCGCAGCCACTGCTCGCGTATGCGCGAGACGAGGAACACCTCGTAGTCCATCGACAGGCCGAAGACCACCGCGAACATGATCACCGGCACCCACGCCTCGATCGGGCCCTTCTGCACTCCCATCAGTCCTCCGAACCATCCCCACTGAAAGACCGCGACGGTCACGCCGAGTGCCGCGCCGACCGTCAGCAGGTTCATCAGCGCGGCCTGCACCGGGATCACGAGCGAGCGGAACACGAGCAGCAGCAGCAGCGCCGAGAGCAGGATCACGATTCCGAAGAACAGCGGCAGCTTGCCCGCGAGCACGTGCGAGAAGTCGACCGAGCCCGCGGTGAAGCCGCCGACGAGCACAGGCGTGCCGGTGCTGTGTTCGAGCGGCGGCAGCACTTCGTGACGCAGACGGTTCACGAGTTCGGTCGTGGCGAGCGCCTCGGGCGCCGAGCTCGGGTACACGCGCATCACCGCGACGGCGCCCGATGGCGAGACCTGTGGCTCTGTGACCGCGACGACGCCCTGCGTGCCGGCGGCGGCTGATCGCAGCGCGGCGAGCTTCGCAGCCTGTTCGTCACCGTGCAGCTCGGCGACGAGCAACAGCGGGCCGTTGAAGCCCTGTCCGAAACCCTGCGCGAGCAGGTCGAACGCGCGGCGCGAGCTGACGCCCGCCGGGTCATTACCCGCGTCGCTTTCGTCCAGGCGCAGCGCGAACACAGGCACCAGCAGCGCGATCATCACCGCCAGCGAGCTGATCGCGAGCGGCCACGGGTGGGCGCGGACCACCTCGCTCCAGCGCCGCCACAGCGAGCGGCTTGGCGCCGTCACCGGCACCGGCGCGCCGGCGCCGTTACTGGCGGCGGGTGTGGCGTTACGCCGGCCGGGCAGTCCGCGTCGCCCCACGCGCGGGTGTACCAGTCGCGGGCCGAAGCGTGAGAGCAGCGCCGGCAGCAGCGTGAGCGCGGCGATGAGCGTCAGCAGCACCGCGATCACGGCTGCGATCGCGAGCCCATACATGAACGGGACGCCCGTCGCGAACATGCCGAGCAGCGCGATCACGACGGTTGTGCCGGCGAGCACGACCGCGCGCCCCGAGGTGTCCATCGCCTCGAGCACCGACAGCTCGACGTCGCCCAGCGCGACGTAGCTCTCGCGGAAGCGCGTCACGATGAACAGCGAGTAGTCGATCCCGACTCCCAGCCCGATCATCAGGGCGAGGTCGGGGGAGATGTTCGACATGTTCGTCACGTGCGTGGCGAGCCCGATCAACGCGACCCCGGTGATCAGGCCAAAACCAGCCGTCACGATCGGCATTCCCGCCGCGGCGAGCGAGCCGAAGGTGATCAGCAGGATGATCAGAGCGGCGATCACGCCGACCGCGGTGGCAGGGCCGACGGAGAATCCCTCCGCCTGCTCGACGACCTGCCCGCCCGCCGCGAGCTGCAGGCCGGGGACGTGCACCGCCTGCACCTCGGCGAGCAGCGGCTTGCCGGTGTCGGCCGGGAGCAGGTTCGCGCGCTTGTCGTAGTTGACGGTGGCGAACGCCGTCATTCTGTCGGGGGACACCTGCACCGCTCCAGCAGGCCCGTACGGGCTCACGACCTCGGCCACGTGCGGCAGTTTGCTGACGCGCGCGAGCAGTGGCTCGATCGCGCCGCGCACGGCCGGTGCGTCGATCGTGCCGTGAGAGACGTGGAAGACGATCGTGTCAGCGTCGCCGCTCTGCTCCTTGAACTCGCTTTGCAGCAGGTCACTCGCCCGCTGCGACTGGGTGCCGGGCAGGCCGAACACCGTGACGTAGTTCGGCCCGATCGCCTTCGCGAGCACAGTCGTCAGGATCGCGACAGCGACCCACGCGAGCACGACTGTCCGACGATGGGTGATGCACCAGCGCGCGAGACGCCTCATACGATCAGCTAACTCCTTCCAGAACGCCCAGCCCCGGGGGCGGTCTTGGCGGCGTTCAGCGACGGTACTCCTTTCGCGAGGGTGACACGCGCGTCAAGCTGGCTTCTCGAACACGAGTCGGTAGTGATCCAGCAGCTCGCGTTCGAAGCAGATCTTGTTGGCGCTTACGCCTGATGTGAAGGCCATCCGGAAGTCGGCGCTGGCGAGCCAGCGGGGCAGCAGCCGCGCCTTGAGCAGCGTCTTTCGCATGCTTGGAGCGCCGATGCGTGCGTTCCACTGCGTGATCGTCTCGATGTAGTCGAGGCGACCGCTCTCGCTGGAGACCGGCTGCAGGTGCGGCTCGGCACAGCTGATCACCTGCTCCTGACCGAACGGCAGCCACGACCCGGGAAACTGACAGCCGAGCAGCGCGAGGATCCACGCGTCCGAGTCTCTCGGCGCGCTGGTGCTGATCTGCTCGGCCGGGATCATGTTGCGGCCGAACACCATCGTCTGCAGATACAGACGCCCGCCCGGCGGCAGCACGCTCGCGATGCGCGCGAAGATCGCGCGGTAAACCTCCTCCTGGCGCCCGGCGCGGTAGTCCTCGACCGAGCAGAAGTGCTCGAAGGCGCCGAGGCTCGCGACAGCGTCGAACGGGCCGAACGTGTCGCGGTCGACCTCGCGCGCGTCCTGCAGGCGGACGTCGAGTTGGTGACGGCGACACGCGCGCGCCTGGGCGGAGGAGAGGGTGACGCCGAGTGCGCTGGCGCCCTCGCTGCGCGCGAAGCTCAGCAGCGGGCCCCACCCACATCCGAGGTCGAGCAGCCGCCGCCCCGGCGCGATGCCGATCTGCGCGGCGACGTATTCGTGCTTTCGTCTTTGTGCCTGCTCGAGTGTCAGCGAGAAGTCGCCGTCGTACTTCGCACAGCTGAAGTCTGCGAGCTCACCCAGGCTCAGGCGGATCACCCGGTCGGTCAGCGAGTAGGTGAAATCCATGTCCCTGCGGTCAGCCACGGCTGGCTCTGCCCGCGAGCCTGCACTCGCCCGTCTCGCTCCCCGTCGACGCCGCGCCTGCCGCGTCGGGCGCCTTCACCGCGATCAATCGTCCTGGGCGATGTCCAGGCGGGAGGAGTCGACTGGGGCGTAACTCGCCTCGACCTCGTGCAGGCGCAGCTCTGAGGTCTGGACGAGCTGCTTGGCGATCTGCGCCTGGTAGTTCGCGAACGCCTGCGAGCGGTAGTGCTCCTCGAGCGCCTCCCGGTCGCGCCACTGTTGCACGAGTACGAAATGCGCCGGATCCTCAAGTGACTGTGCGAACTCGTAGGAGATACAGCCGGGTTGCTCACGCACCGCCGCCTGCGTCTCGCGCATCAGATCACGCACCGCCTCGACCCGGGGGATCTGCGCGTAGACGTCTCCCAGCGCGATGATCACGCGTGCCCTACTGGAGGTATTTCTCGACCGTGTTCGCGTCGCGCGTCTGGGCCTCGTCAGGGTCGTGGCCCGCGCCGCGCAGCGCCCGTCGCTGACGCAGGAGATCCCAGCAGCGATCGAGTTCGACGGCGAGCTCCTCGCGTCGCTGTCGATCGGCGTCGAGCGCCTCCTCGTCGACTGCGTCGTCCTGCTCGCGACCGATCAGCGCGTGCTCCTCGCCGACCAGCGCCTCGATGCGTCCGAGGATCGACTCGTCGTCCATGCGCTCAGGGTAGCCGAGCAAGCAGGATCATGCCCGGGCGTGCTTAGCTCTGGACCGTGCTTGGCCTGCCAGACGGTGTCACCGCGTGTCTGTTCGATCTCGACGGTGTGCTGACGCAGACGGCAAAGGTGCATGCGGCGGCCTGGAAGCAGATGTTCGACGATTACCTGCGGGGGCGCGCCGAGCGCACGGGTGAGCGGTTCGTGGCGTTCGATCCGGTGCGCGACTACGACGATTATGTCGACGGTAAGCCTCGCTACGAGGGCGTCCGCTCGTTCCTGGCCTCCCGCAAAATCGAGCTGCCCGAAGGTGCTCCGCAGGACCCGCCGGACGCCGAGACCGTTCACGCCCTCGGTGACCGCAAGAACCGGATCGTCCTCGCGCTGATCCGCAAGGACGGCGTCGAGCCCTACCAGGGCTCGGTTCGCTACGTGCACGCCGCGCGCGACGCGGGGCTGCTCCGCGCGGTCGTGTCCTCGAGCACCAACTGCCGTGACGTGCTGCACGCCGCCGGCATCGAGGATCTGTTCGAAGCCGTCATCGACGGGGTCGTCGCCGAGCGCGAGCACCTGCATGGCAAGCCCGCGCCCGACACGTTCCTCGCCGGTGCCCGCGCGCTGGGCGTCGAGCCGGCTCAGGCCGCCGTCTTCGAGGACGCGCTCGCCGGCGTCGAGGCTGGGCACGCCGGGCATTTCGGGGTCGTCGTCGGCGTCGACCGCGTCGGGCAGGCGGATGCGCTCGCCGCGCACGGCGCCGACGTCGTCGTGCGCGATCTCGCCGAGTTGCTGCAGGCGCCGTGATCGACCATTCGACGTTCACCGTCGAGCCGTGGGTCGTGCGCGAGACCGAGCTCGATGTCGAGAAACTCGCCCAGACGGAGTCGGTATTCGCGCTCGCCAACGGTCATCTCGGGCTGCGGGGCAACCTCGACGAGGGCGAGCCGGCGGGGCTGCCGGGCACGTACCTCGCGGGCTTCTGCGAGGTACGGCCACTGCCTTCCGCCGAGGCCATCTACGGCAACCCGGAGGCCGGCGAAGCTCTGATCAACGTGACCAACGGCAAGCTGCTCCGGCTGTTGGTCGAAGACGAGCCGCTCGACATCGGCTACGGCGAGCTGCACAGTCACGAGCGCGTCCTGGACCTGCGCGGCGGTGTCCTGCGCCGCACGCTCGTGTGGGAGTCGCCGATGGGTCGCTCGGTGCGGATCACCTCCACGCGTCTCGTGTCGTTCACACAGCGCGCGATCGCGGCGATCCTCTACGAAGTCGAGGCCCTCGACGGCGACACGCCGGTGGTCGTGCAGTCGGAGCTCGTAGCCAACGAGACGGTGCCGCTTCCCGAGGACGACCCGCGCGCCGCGGCGGCGCTCGCCTCACCGCTGATCGCGGAGTTCGCCGGCGTGCTCGACAACCGCGCGCTGTTGGCACACTCCACGCGCGTCAGTGGGTTGAGGATGGCGGCGGCGATGGATCACATCATCGACGGACCGCCGAACACGAGCGCGACGGCTGAGAGCGTCAACGACCTCGCGCGCGTGCTGGTCACCGCCGATCTCGCGCCCGGCAAGCCGCTGCGCATCGTCAAGCTGCTCGCCTACGGGTGGTCTTCGCGGCGTACCACTCCTGCGATCAACGATCAGGTAGCTGCAGCGCTGGCGGAGGCGCGACACCGCGGCTGGGACGGGCTGCTCGCGGAACAGCGCAACTACCTCGATGCCTTCTGGGATCGCGCCGACGTCGAAATCGAGGGTGACGCAGAGCTCCAGCAGGCGGTCCGCTTCGGGCTGTTCCACATGCTCCAGGCGGGGGCCCGCTCCGAGCGCCAAGCGATCGCGGCCAAGGGGCTGACCGGCACCGGCTACGACGGTCACGCGTTCTGGGACACCGAGACGTTCGTCCTGCCCGTGCTGAGCTACACGGCTCCGCACGCGGCGCGCGACGCGCTGCGATGGCGCCGCCAGACGCTCGAGCTCGCGCAAGAACGCGCGCGCTCGCTGGGACTGCACGGAGCAGCGTTCCCGTGGCGCACGATTCACGGACAGGAGTGCTCGGGCTACTGGCCGGCGGGGACCGCGGCATTCCACGTCAACGCCGACATCGCCGACGCGGTCAGGCGCTACCAGCTAGCGAGCGGCGACGAGGAGTTCGAAGCCGGCGACGGCCTCGAGCTGCTGATCGAGACGGCGCGGCTTTGGCGCTCGCTTGGGCACCACGACGCCGACGGAAAGTTCCGGATCGACGGGGTGACCGGCCCCGACGAGTACAGCGCGATCGCCGACAACAACGTTTACACCAACCTGATGGCCCAGCGGAACCTGCTGACCGCCGTTGCCGCCGCTCAGCGTCACCACATGCGCGCCGCTGAGTTGGGCGTCGACGATGAGGAGCTCGCCGCGTGGCGTGACGCCGCTGACGCGATCATGATTCCCTACGACGAGGGGCTGCAGGTCCACCAGCAGGCGGAGGCGTTCACGGAGCACGAGGTGTGGGACTTCGCAGCTACACACGCCGATCGGTATCCGCTGCTGCTGCACTTCCCGTACTTCGACCTGTATCGCAAGCAGGTCGTCAAGCAGGCCGATCTCGTGCTCGCGCTGCACCTGCGCGGAGACGCCTTCACCGATGAACAGAAGGCCCGCGCCTTCGGCTACTACGAGCAGCTGACCGTGCGCGACTCCTCGCTGTCGGCCTGCACGCAGGCGGTGATCGCAGCCGAGGTCGGCCATCTCGAGCTCGCCTATGACTACCTGTCCGAGGCGGCGCTGATCGACCTCGACGACATCCAGCACAACACGCGCGACGGGCTGCACATCGCCTCGCTGGCCGGGACCTGGATCGGTGCGGTCGCCGGCTTCGGCGGCCTGCGCGACCACGACGACGTCCTCAGCTTCACGCCGCGGTTGCCCCAGGCGCTCAGCCGGATCGTGTTTCACCTGTGCTTTCGCGGCCGTCGGCTGGCGGTCGCGGTCGAGCAAAAACGGGCGGTGTACAAACTGCTCGAAGGTGACCCCTTGGAGATCGTCCATCACGGCAAGAAGGCCACCATCAAACCGGAGCGCCTGCTCGTCCGCAGGATCCCGCCGCCGCCGAAATGGCCGGCGCCGAGCCAACCGCCCGGGCGCGCGCCGCAACGGCGTGAGCTGCCGGCGTGATCGGTCGGGGCGTGCCGACGGTTGCCGCGGCTCGCGCGTAGGATCGCGACTACCGTGCCCGGAGAGCCGATCGAGCAGCTGCTGCGCGCCATCGACGCGCTCGACGTCGAGGGAGTGATCGCGCTGGCGGCGCCTGAGGTGCGTCTGTTGACCGTCGACGGCCGGCGCTCCGCAGGCAAGACCGGAATGCGCGAGCTTTTGACGGACTTCCTGGCGGCGCTGCGCTCCTCGACTCATCGCATCACCGCGCAGTGGCACGAGCACGACGTCTGGATCGCCGAGGTCGACGCAAATTATGAACTGAGGGATTTGACGCGGCTCGGTGTGCTCGAGCGCGCGTTCATCGTGCGCGCCGGGCCTGAGGGCCTGACCGACGTCCGCGTCTACGGTGCCCACGAGCGGCCGCTCGGCGAGCTGGAGAGCCGCGAGCACGAACTGCGGCTGGGCGGCCACTGGATCCCTCCGCTCTGACGTCTGCCTAGGCTCCGAGACCGATTTGAACGCGGGCGACGCGGACCTACCTTCAATGCGGTGGGCCAGCAGTCAGGTGTAGCTTATTAGGCGATGGGGGCGCCAGACGAGGGGGCGGAATGGATGCGGCTGTTCTGGCTCGTGTTCGAACGGACCTCAAACCCGATCGTCCTGCTCGACGACCAGCGCCGCATTGATGACCTCAACGGTGCCGCGCTGTCGCTGCTCGGCGTCGAGCACAAG
The DNA here is from genome assembly GCA_963838405.1 of uncultured Solirubrobacteraceae bacterium. Lineage (GTDB taxonomy): Bacteria > Actinomycetota > Thermoleophilia > Solirubrobacterales > Solirubrobacteraceae > Palsa-744. Next base: position 458,128 of record CAWIRA010000005.1, read on the forward strand.
GACGAGCTGGTCGGCAAGATGATCGACGAGAGCATCAGGCCCGAGGAACGCGAGCAGGCGGTTCGCGATTGGGAATCCTCTACACACTCGGGCGAATACACGGGCAAACGCGTGCTCCTTCGAGCTGACGGGACGGAGGTGCCGATCGACTTCGCGGCGCGGCTCGCGGACATCGGCGCACGACGGCTCACGATCTACGTCGTTGCCGCCCACGACGCCACGTACAAGCCGTCGGCGCGCCTGGCGGACAACCTGCCGCTGCGCTCGCGCGAGCGTGAGGTGGTGACGCTGATCGCGCTCGGCCTCGATACCGACGAAATCGCCGAACGGCTGTACATCTCGCCGTCGACGGTCCGCACGCACGTACGCAACGCGATGGCCAGGCTCGGTGCGCACACCCGCGCGCAGCTCGTGGCGAAGGTGCTCTGCGCCGAAAAAGCGATCCATCCGGCGCAGCTCGCCGGGTAGCCGCGCCGGCGCCGCCACGGCTCGACGCGCGCCCGCTGCCAGTATGAGCGGTGTGAGTCCTGCGCAGCGAGAGCGAGCGAGCGTCGACGCGGACGACCTGGAAGTTCCAGAGGAGCTGAGCCGGCGGCGGCTGCGCACACGACTGGCGCTGCTCACGGGGTTGATCCTGCTCGTCGTCGCGCTCGTGACGCTGGTGCCCGGGCTCGAGGGGCTGCGCGCGCGACTATCGCGGGCGACGCCCGGCTGGCTGGCGCTCGGGTGCGGGCTGAAGGTGCTCTCGGGCCTCGGCTACGTCGCCGTCTTCCGCATGGTCTTCTGCCGGCGCATGAGCTGGCGTGTCAGCTACCAGATCGGCATGTCGGAGCTCGGCGCCAACGCGCTGTTCCCGACCGGCGGCGCCGGCGGCCTGGCGCTCGGGGCGTGGGCGCTGAAACGCGGCGGCATGCCCGCCCGTGAGATCGCTCGCCGGACCGCGGCGTTCTTCCTATTGACGAGCGTCCCGAACGTCGTCGGCGTGATCCTCGTCGGGCTCGGGCTCGCCGTCGGACTGATCCCGGGGGAGACCAACCTGCTGTTGACGCTCGTTCCCGCCGCGATCGCCGCGTTGGCGATCGTCGGCGCGCTGCTCGTCGGCCGCGCCGCCGGCACCCTGCACGCGCGGCTGGCGCGCAGCGAAGCAGCTGACTCGCCGCGACGCACCATCCTCACGCTGAAGACGCTCGTCGCGACCGCCGACGGCGTCAACGAGGCGGTCGCCCTGTTGCGCGAAGGGAACGCGTGGCTGATTGGCGGCCTGATCGCATACCTGGCGTTCGACGTGATGGTGCTGTGGGCGTCGTTTCGCGCGTTCGGCGCCAGCCCGCCGCTGGGGATCGTCTGGATTGGCTACCTGATCGGCGAGCTCGGCGGGCTGATCCCGGTCCCCGGTGGCATCGGCGGCATCGACGCCGGGCTCGTGGGGACGTTCGTCCTGTACGGCGTACCCGTCACCTCCGCAGCCTCGGCCGTGCTCGCCTACCGTGCAATCGCGTTGTGGATCCCGGCGCTACTCGGCAGCATCGCCTTCGTGATGCTGCGGCGCGTGCTGCGCAACGAGTCCGAGAAGCTCGCGGTCTGCGCCCCGGAGACGGAAATGGAGGTGATCGGGCTCGGCCGCGTGGTGGTCTCCGGGTCCAGCGGCGCGGCATCGCCGCCACCGCAGTCCACCTGTCCCACCTGAGTTTCCGGGCTCGCGACGCGTGATATAAACTCGGCGTATCCCAAAAGGCGGAATGCTTCTAGCGCGTCCGTCGAGTCGATGTCGCGGTTTCCGAGGGGGATTTTCGCGGCGGCGGTGAATCGGGCCGGGCTGGCCCTGGAGGGTCGATGTTCAGTCAGGGGCAGCTGCGGTATTTCGTGACGGTCTCCGAAGAGGGGCAGATTACGCGCGCGGCGAAGCGGCTTCACCTCGCGCAGCCGGCCCTCTCGCAGGCGATCGCGCAACTCGAAAGCGAGCTCGGCATCGAGCTGCTCGTGCGCCACCCACGTGGCGTGACGCTCACGGATGCCGGCGAGGCGTTTCTGGTCAAGGCGCGCGCGGTACTCGCGGCCGAGGCCGAGACGGCGCAGACGGCGATGGCGCTCAAGCGCGCCGGCAGCGACGCGATCGCGATCGGCTTCATCGGCCCACCACCCTCGCTCGGCTGCCCGGAGCTGTTCGGCGCCTTCGAGCAACGCCACGCCGATGCCCAGATCTCGTTCCTGGATCTTCCGTTTCCTCGCGGGCTGACAGCGGACTGGCTAGCGGACGTGGACGTCGCGTTCTGTCACGCGCCGAGGGCCGAACCTGGAATCTGCATGCAGCCGGTTCGAGTCGAGCCGCGTGCGCTGCTGGCGCACCGCGGTCATGGGCTCGCCGGGTACAGGCAGCTGAAGGTCGACGATCTCCTCGATGAGACGTTCGTCGGCTATCACCCGGAGGTACAGCCGGCGTGGGCGGCGTTCCACAGCCTCGACGATCATCGCGGCGGCCCGCCGGAGCACGTGACGGCCGACCAGGCGCTGAGCACGCTGCAGATGCTCGGGATCATGTCCTCGGCGCGAGCGATCACGACGGTCCCATACGGCGACGCCAGGCTCGCCGGCCAGGTGCTGCCCGAGATCGTCGCGATGCCGATCGAGGACGCCGCCCCGGCGACCGTGTCGCTGCTGTGGCGCGAGGACTCGAGCAACCGGCTGCTGGATGATCTCCTCGAGATGGCGAACCACATGGCGCGGAGCGAAGATGAACTTTAAGCGCGGCCAGCTGCTCTATTTCGTGACGGTCGCCGACGCCGGGCAGATCACGCGTGCAGCGAGAAGGCTGCATCTGGCGCAGCCCGCACTGTCGCGCGCGATCACCCAGCTCGAGTCAGACCTCGGGTTCAAGCTGCTGGAGCGTCACGCCCGCGGCGTCACCCTGACGCCGGCGGGTGAGGTGTTTCTGGTGAAGGCGCGGGCTGCGGTGTCGGCTTGGTCGGACGCGCTGGCCACCGCTCAGTCGATGGCTCGCGTTCGCCGCGGCACGATCGAGTTCGGCTTCGTCGGCGTGCCGCCGGGCCTCGACAGCCCGGCGCTGATGGAAACGTTCGCGCAGGACTATCCCGAGATCGACGTTTGCTATCGCGAGCTGACGTTCCCGTCGGACCGCGCCAGCTCCTGGCTGGCGGATGTCGATCTCGCCGTCTGCCATCGACCTCCCACCGATCCCGGTGTGTGGGTGTATCCGCTGCGTCGTGAACCGCGGGTGCTTCTCACGTCGAGCCGTCACCGGCTCGCGGGGAGCCGCGAGCTGAACGTCGCCGATGTGCTCGACGAGACCTTCATCGGCTTCGACCCGTCGGTCGACCCCGCGTGGGCGGGCTTCTGGAGCTTGGATGACCATCGCGGCGCAAGCCCCCGCCGGCTGACAACCGACCGCGCCGCCAACCCGCATGAGGTGCTCGCCGCGCTGACGGTGCGCGATGCGATCACCACGGTCCCGGGCGTCGTCGCCGATCTGGTTCCCGAGTTCCTAGCGGGTGTGGTGAGGATTCCACTGCGCGGCGCGGGGCCCGCGACGATCGCGATGGTGGGCCACGAGGATCGCGCCAACCCGCTCGTGGCGAGCCTGTTGGATTTCGCGCGCGCGAGCGCCGACGCTGCACGCGCCGCGGCCGCGGCCGCCGACACTGCGACGCGCTGAGCGCGAGCTTCGCACTGCCTCCAGTGAGAGCGGCGCCGACGCACCGTCGGCTCGCGCTGCGGTTCCACAGGCGCCGAGCGAGAAGGCGACGAGCAGCGCCCAGCCAAGCGGGATGAGGATGGTGAACACGCTCGACGGAGCTTTGCTGACGGCGACAGCAAAGTCCAATATGTCTTATTCGGCCTGAGATCGGTAACGCGTATGCCGCGGCGAATCGTGGGCTGAGCATCGCTTGCGATACGCACAGACGCTCGCGCTGCTGCGGGTCCCGCGCCCCGCGGGGGAAGGTTGAACGGAGCGCCGGCGTCTTAGTTCGTCGAGGCCCCCACGACCTCTGACACTTCAACTCGACATTGCGAGGCAACCCCATGAAGCGAATGCCACTATTGCTGGCAGCCGTGCTGCTGGCTTGCGCCAGCGGCGCGGCCGTCGCGAGCGCAAACGATCGCCCATCCTCGGCGCAGGGCGCCGGCGCCACCGCGCACGCCGCGGCGGCGAGCGAGGTCGTGCTCCGTCACACGCGTCTCGGATCGATCCTGACGACGTCGTCGGGATTTACGCTGTACGAGTTCACGCGCGACCACGGCCCCTCGAACAGCTGCGTGAAAATCCGCGAATGTCCACAGGCGTGGCCGGCGCTGGAGACCGTCGGCCACCCGACGGCGGGCCCAGGTGTAAGGAGCTCGCTGCTGTCGAGCATCCGCATCGCCGGTGGCGCCAGCCAGGTCACCTATGCGGGTCACCCGCTGTATCGCTACAGCGCGGACAGTCGCGGCGCGACCGACTATGTCGGCGTCAGCGCGTTCGGCGGCAACTGGTACGCGCTGAGCGCGTCAGGCCAGGCGGTCAAGTAGCGAGGCCCGGCGAGCATGCACGGTCGCGCCCGGCGCAGCTTTCGGTGTCGGGCGCGACCCTCATGTAATGCGCTCGCGCGTCCGATGCTTCAGTTGTGACGCTGTCATTTGCGCGCGAACCGTGGAACGACCCGCTGTGGGCGCACGCCGACCGCGCGGCGGAGGCCTCGCTGCGCGAGCTGCCTGAGGCGGTGGTGCTCGCGTTCGATACCGACCTGCGCGTCGTTCGCGCCGGCGGCCAGGCGCTCGAGCGACTCGGCGACCCGGCGAGCTGCGCTCCGGGGAGCCCGCTGGAGCAGGTGCTTCCCGGTGACCTGTGGCTGACGATCGAACCGCTGCTGCGCTCCGCGCTCGCCGGCGAGACGCGCTCCCGCGAGATCTGGACGGCGGCCCAACGACACTGCGTGCTGGTCGACGTCGGTCCGCTGCGCGAGGACGGGGCGGCAGGCGCGGTCACGGGCGGGCTCGTGGTCGTGCTGGAGATCACAGCGCGCCGGCAGGCGGAACTGCTCGAGCCGCACCTGCTCAGCGACTTCGATGGCGAATACGAGCATTGCGAGCAGACACCGATCGGCGCCGGCGTGCTCGCGCTGGACGGCAACTGGCTGCTCGTGAACCGCGCTTTGTGCGAGATCACGGGCTACACCGCCGAGGAGCTGATCGGCCGCCCGTTCGAGGAGATCGTGCACCCGGACGACGCCGACAACGACAGCGAGCAGCGCCGCGCCCTACTGGCGGGCGAGATCCCCGCCTTCCGGGTGGACAAGCGCCTCCTCGACGCCGCTGGGGAGGCCGGCTCCACAATCCTGTCGCTGGCGCTGGTGCGCGAGCAGGACGGAACGCCGCTGCACTACGTCGCCCAGCTGCAGGATGTCTCCGAGCGCAAGCGCCTGGAACACAACCTGCGGGCGCTGGCCGACCACGATCCTCTGACGGGCGTGCGCAACCGCCGCCTGTTCGGGCATGACCTCAAACTGCAGGTCGCCCGCTCGCGCCGCTACGGCGAGGTCGCGGGGCTGATGCTGATCGAGCTCGACGCGCTCGCCCGCGTTGCCGAGTACCACGGCGAGCAGGCTGTCGACGAAGCACTCGAAGCCGTTGCGCGCGCGCTCAGCCGTAGGCTCAGGGAGACCGACCTGCTGGCGCGCGTCGGCGCCGAGCAGTTCGCGGTGCTGTTGCCGCACATCGACGAGCAGGGTCTGGCCGTGCTCGCCGAGGGCCTCACCCGCGTGATCTCTGCATGCGGCGTGGACATCGGCGACGAGCTGCTGCACCCGTCTGCCGCGATCGGCTTCACGCTCGTGGACGACCACGCGCTCACCGCTGAGCAGGTGCTTCTGGCTGCCGACCATGCGATGCGGGAGGCCAGGCAGGCCGGCGTCGGCGCCGGCGGCTGAGTACCGCGCCGGACCCTCCGGCGCGGTGAATACGCTCACCGTATGCAGCCAGACGAACGCCTCGCGGTCATCGATCTCGGATCGAACTCCTTCCGCTTGGTGGTGTTCGTCGCGGGCACCGGCTGGTGGAAGCGGATCGACGAGATCTACGAGCCGGTGCGCATCGGCGAGGGCCTGATGGCTTCCGGCAGGCTCGGCGAGCAGCCGATGCAGCGCGCGCTGGCGACGCTCGACGTATTCGCACATTTCTGCCGCGCCAGCGGCCTCGGGGCTGACTCCGTGGATGCGGTCGCGACAAGCGCGATTCGCGACGCGGAGAACGCCGAGGAGTTCCTGACACGGGCACGCGCCTGTCTGGGCCTGCCGATCCGTGTGCTGAGCCGCGAGCAGGAGGCCCGCTATGGCTACCTCGCGGCGGTCAACTCGACAACGCTGCGCGACGGCAACGTGCTGGACCTCGGCGGTGGCTCGCTGCAGCTGGTGCGCGTGAGCGACCGCCTGATCAGCAGCTCGGGCTCGTGGCCGCTCGGCACAGTGCGCATGAGCGAGCGCTTCCTGCCGCCCAACGGGCCTGCCAAGCGCAGGCAGCTCGAGGAGCTGCGCGAGCACGTCGCGGTGCAGCTCGCGCAGGCGCTGTGGCTGGCCGAGGATGCGCGGCTGCAGCACGGCAGACGCCTCGTCGGCATCGGTGGCACGGTCCGTAACCTAGCCGCGGCGGCTCAGCGGGCCGCGGGGCTGCCGTCCAACGGCGTGCAGGGCATGGTCGTGCAGCGTGACGCGCTCGACGAGCTCGTCGTGCGGCTCGCCGCGCTGCCCGCAGCTGAGCGCGCGTCGGTCCCGGGCATCAAGCCGGCGCGGGCCGATCTGATCCTGGCCGGCGCCGTCGTCGTTCAGGGCGTGCTGCAGGCGGGCGGCTTCGATGCGCTCGAGACGACCGAGGCGGGAATGCGCGAGGGCGTGTTCTTCGAGCGGCTGCTCGACCCCGAGGGGCGCGAGGGCGAGCAGCCGCTGTTCGCAGACGTGCGCCGCGCGAGCGTGCTGAACATGGCGGCGCAATACCACGTCGACAGCGACCACACCGAGCACGTCGCGGCGCTCGCTTTGGGCATGTTCGACGAGCTCGCGCTGCTCGGGTTGCACGAGGGCGACCGGCGCGAGCGGGAACTGTTGTGGGCCGCGTGCATGCTGCACGACATCGGCATGTCGATCGACTACGACGATCACCACAAGCACTCGCGCTACCTGATCCTCAACGGCGGCCTGCCCGGCTTCTCGCCGGTGGAAACCGCGATCATCGCGCAGGCGGCGCGTTACCACCGCAAGGGCATGCCGGCGCCCGGACCGATGGCGGCGCTATTCGACGCGGGCGACACGGAGATCCTCGCCCGCTGCGCGGCGCTGCTGCGCCTGGCCGAGGACCTCGAGCGCTCGCGCGACCAGCTCGTGCGCGACACGAGCCTGCAGCTCTCAGGTGACGGGGTCGAGCTGCGGCTGATCGCCGACGGCGAGTCCGCGGTCCCGCGCTGGGCCGCCGGCCGCGAGCGCGAGCTGTTCGCGCGGGCCTTCCACCGCGATCTCTCGGTGGCGGCCTGACTCAGCCGGCCGCGGCGAGCCCGCGCTCGTCGCCGGCGCAGTCGAACAGCACGAGGCCGTAGGGGTAGGCGATCGGGCTGTGCCATTGCGACGCGGGGAGCTCCTTGCAGGCGCGCAGCACGGCCTTGGTCGCGAGGTTACCGCCGCGTAGCGAGTACTCGCCTCCGAGCAGCACGTAGCGCGCCTGGCCGCTGGCGACGAGCTGCGCGAGGCGCTGGCCGGTGACGGCGGGGTCGGTGCCGCTGTAGCCGCCGAGCGCGCCGGTGCTGAGGCCCATCAGGATCATCGGCGAGCCGGTGTCCGCGGCGACCGTCAACAGCGCCCAGCGCGAGCCGGGCTTGTGGGTGCTGACGTAGTTGGCGATCGCGCGGTCGATCGCTAGGTCGTGTGCGTCGACGCCGTAGCCGCCGGTGCCGGCGAACGCTTTCGGTCCGGCCGTCGCGAAGGTGCCCTCGACGGGTGCGAGCCAGGTGGTGCTCGCGTAGGCGCCCGGCACGACCAGCAGCAGCAGGAACGTCAGCGCGAGCGCCGGTGCGGTCGCGCGCCGCAGCGCGAGCAGCGCGACGAAGCCAACGGCGGCGCCGCCCGCGAGCACGGGCACGAACCACAGCATGTAGTGCTCGCGGTGCATCAGCACGACCTGTACGAGCACGGTGCTGGCGAGCGCGCAGGCGATCAGGAACAGGCCCAGCAGCCTCTGGCGCCCGCGCGCGAGCTTGAAGAAGGCGACCGCGCCGACGCCGGCCATCGCGCCGGTGGCGGGCCCTAGCGCGGAGACGTAGTAGGGGTGGACGATGCCCTTGGACAGGCTCAGCACCGCTGCCTCGACGATGAACCAGCCGCCGAGCACGAGCAGCGTCGCAAGCCGCGGGTCGCGCCGATCGATGAACCGCGCCGCCGGCGCCTGTGCGGCGGTCGCCTCCCGCGGCGTCGCCGACGCCTGCGCCGCGGGTTCATCCGCTTCCGGCACCGGCGCGGAGCCTCCCGCGCCGGGCGCTCGGCGGCGCGTGTTGTCGAGCAGCACGAGCAGCGCGAGGCCGATCAGCCCGAACAGCGCGTAGGGCAGCATCCAGCCGGCCTGGTCGCCGAGTCCCTTGCCGAACAGGCGCAGCAGCCTGGGCGATTCGCCGAACGGGATCGGGTCCTTTTCGCGGCCCTTGGAGACCTTCGGCGTGGACGCCGGCGCCGCTTTCAGCGCTGGATTCAGCGGTGGGTTGGCGGGGGCGGGCGTTGACGGTCGGTTGCGGTTGGCGGCGCGCGCCGCGGCGTCGACGGCGCGCTGGCGTGACGCCGGGACGTACGCGCCGGGTCGCACGAGGACGCTGTTGGGGCCGCCTGTCTGGCCTTCGACACGCCCGAGGCCGTTGTATTCGAAGGTCAGGCCGAGCTCGGTGTTGTTGGTGGAGCTGCCGACGTAGGGTCGCTTGGAGGCGGGCGTCAGTTCGACGAGCGCGATCCAGGCGAACGACACGGCGACGAGCACGAGGCCGGCTACGACCAGCTGGGCGAGGCGACGCCACAGTGACCCGGGCGCGCACACGAGGAACGCGAGCGCGATCCCGGGAACGACGAGGTAGGCGGCGAGCGTCTTCGTGTTGAAGGCGAGCCCGATGAGCACAGCGCAGCCGATCAGCGTGCGCCAGCGGCCGCTTTCGCTGGCGCGCAGGCCGACACTGCAGGCGAGCACCAGCAGCAGGATCAGCACCGGGTCGACACCGTTGTCGCGCGAGACGGCGACGAACGACGGGAACACCGCGAGTGCGAGCGCCCCGGCGAAGGCCGCGGCGGCGCCGAGGCGCCGGGCGAGCATCACGTAGAGAACGCCGACGGCGAGCACGCCGGCGAGCGCCTCGGGCACGAGCAGGCTCAGCGGCGAGAAGCCGAACAGCTTCGCGCTGGCGGCCTGCACCCACAGTGCCAGCGGCGGCTTGTCGACCGTTACGAGGCCGCCGGGGTCAAACGACACGAACAGGAAGTTGTGCCACGAGACCAGCATCGATTTGATGCCGGCGGAGTAGAAGATGTTGGCGTAGCCGTTCTGGGAGAGGCGGTGCAGCTCGAGCACGGCGGACACCGCGAGCACCACCGGCAGGCCTGCGTGGCGTGCAAGCCGGCGGGCGTCGATCGGCTGTCCTCGCTCCTGTCGCGTGCGCCCGGCGCCGAGTGCCTGCCCGCCGTCGGGCGGCGCGACGGTGGAGTGCGAGGCGGTTGCGTCCGCCTGGAGGGGGTCGCTCACCCGCTGAGGCTCTCCACGAGCCGCTCGAGGTCGCCCTCGTCGTTCCAGGCGCCGACCGACGCTCGCAGCCAAGGTCGATCGGGGATGTTGCGCACGATCACGCCGCGTTCGGCGAGCAGCGTACGCTCAGCCTCGGGGTCGGCGCTGGTGAACGAGACGAGCGTGGTGTCCGCGCGCGGCGCAACTTCGCGGCCGTGCTCGCCGAGCATCTCGACCAGACGCGCGGCGAGCGTACGTGCGCGCTCGTGGACCTGCGCCCACCCCGCCGACTCGAGCACACCGATCGCGGCGACCGCGCAGGCGGTGGTCTCGGCGCTCTGCGAAAGCGTGTCGAAGCGTCGCGCGTCCTCGTGCAGCGCAGCGTCGAGTCCGGCGTTGGGGTCGGCGAGGTTGGCGTAGCCGCGCCTGGAGACGCTGAGGCGCTCGCGCAACGCGGGGCTGACCCACAGCATGCCGGTCGAATCTGGCCCGCAGAGCCACTTCTGGCCGGCGCCGGCGTACGCGTTGCAGCCGAGCGCGCGGACGTCGACGGGCACGGCGCCGACGCCCTGGGCGCCGTCGAGCAGCACCGGGATCTCGAGCTGGGCGAGCTCGGCGGGCGCCATCGAGCCGCTCACCCAGCCGACATGCGAGCAGGCGACGAGCCGCGTTCTGGCGCCGACCGCGTCGGCGAGCTCGGCGAGCGGCACTTCGCGCACATCGACGCCACGCAGCTCGCGAGCGGCTGACAGCGCGCCGAGCAGCCCGGGGTGCTCCTCGTCGCTGGTGAGGATCTCATCGCCTACGGCCAGCTCGAGACCACCGACAACCTGTGCCATACCCTCGGTTGTGCAGGTGGTGAGCGCGACGTCGGCGATCTCGGCGCCGAGCACGGTCGCGTAGGCGCCGCGCAGCGCTGCGGTCAGCTCGGAGCGGCGTTCGAAGTGCGCCATCGCGCGCCCGCCTGCGAGCTCGCGCTCGAGCTCGCCCGCGGCGGCCTGCACGGCGCTTGTGGGCAGCGGCCCGTCGGTGCCGGCGTTGAGGTACGCGACGCTCGAAAGCACGGGGAACTGTGCGCGCAACCCGGACAGGCTCACAAACCGCGAGAATACCCTCATGGCCAGCGCCGCAAGTGAGCTTCCCATGTGGGAGCCGCGATCCGAGCACGGCGACAGCGTCGAGATGGCGCGCTTCATGAGTTGGGCCGGCGCGCGGCGGGGGCGCGCGTTCGCGGACTATGACGAGCTGTGGCGGTGGTCGGTGGACGAGCTCGAGGACTTCTGGGCCAGCGTGTGGGAGTTCTGCGGGGTGCGCGCCTCAGCGCCGTACACGAGCGTCGTCGGCTCTCGCGAGATGCCCGGCACCCGCTGGTTCGAGGGCGCCGAGCTGAACTATGCGGAGAACCTGTTGCTTGGGCCCGCTGCGCACGATGCGCTGGCGCGGGAGCGCGCGGGCGAGGTGGCCGTGCTCCATACCTCCGAGCTGCGCCCGGAGCTCAGCGAGATCACGTGGGGCGAGCTGAGCGAGCTCGTGGCGGCGGCGGCGGGCGGCCTGCGCGCGCTGGGTGTGGAGCGCGGCGACCGCGTGGTGGCGTACATGCCGAACATCCCCGAGACGCTCGTGGCGCTGCTGGCGGTGGCGAGCATCGGCGCGATCTGGTCGAGCGCGGCGCCGGAGTTCGGCGCGCGCAGCGTGATCGACCGCTTCGCGCAGATCGAGCCGAAGGTGCTGCTGACGGTGGACGGCTACCGCCACGGCGGCAAGGACTTTGACCGCGGCGCCAACGTCGAGCGGATCGTCGCGGAGCTGGCAAGCGTCGAGCACGTGGTGGTGTTGCCCTACCTCGCGCAGGAGGGTTTTGATGGAGCCGCCGTTGGCGGCGGCGGCGTGCGCGGGGTCCTCACGTGGGATGAGCTCCTGTCCAGAGGCGAGGGCTCCGACCTACGCTTCGAGCAGGTGCCGTTCGATCACCCGCTGTGGGTGCTCTACTCGTCGGGCACGACGGGGCTGCCGAAGGCGATCGTGCACGGCCACGGCGGCATCCTGCTGGAGCAGCTGAAGAAGCGTCTGCACCTGGATCTGCGCAGCGGCGACCGCATGTTCTGGTTCACGACGACGGGTTGGATGATGTGGAACTTCCTCGTCGGCTGCCTGCTCTCCGACGCGGCGATCGTGCTCTACGACGGCAGCCCGGCGCATCCCAACCTGAGCTTCCTGTGGGAGCTGGCGGAGCGCGCGGGGATCACGTGCATGGGTGTCAGCCCGGGCCTGTTGGCGAGCTGCGAGAAGGAGTCGATCGAGCCGGCGCGCGACCACAATCTGAGCGCGTTGCGGGCGCTCGGTGCGACTGGCTCGCCGTTGACACCGGAGAGCTTTCACTGGGTCTACGAGCACGTCAAGAACGACGTCTGGCTGTTCTCGACGAGCGGCGGCACGGACGTCTGCACTGCGTTCGTCGCCGGTTGCCCGCTGCTCCCCGTTTACGAGGGCGAACTGCAGTGCCGCGCGCTGGGGTGCGCTGTGGAGGCGTGGGACGAACGGGGTGAGAGCCTCAGCGACGAGGTGGGGGAGCTCGTGATCACCGAGCCGATGCCTTCGATGCCGCTGTTCCTGTGGGGCGACGACGACGGCTCGCGACTGCACGAGAGCTACTTCGCGATGTACCCGGGCGTATGGCGCCACGGCGACTGGATCCGGATCACGCCACGCGGCGGCGCCGTCATCTACGGGCGCTCGGACTCGACGATCAACCGCCAGGGCGTGCGCATGGGCACGAGCGAGATATATCGCGCGGCGCTGAGCGTGCCCGAGGTGCTGGACGCGCTCGTCGTGGACATCCCCAAGCCGGGAAGCGACGGCGACTCGCAGGCGGAGTTGTGGATGGCGATGTTCGTGGTGCTGCGCGAGGGCGTGGCGCTCGACGACGAGCTGGCGGCGCAGATCAAGCGGCGCATCCGCGAGGACTGCTCACCGCGTCACGTGCCCAACGAGATCCGCCAGATCGCGGAGGTCCCGCGCACGCTGTCAGGCAAGGTGCTCGAGGTGCCGGTCAAGCGCATCCTGATGGGCACTCCGGTCGAGCAGGCGGCGAGCGTCGAGTCGCTTGCGAACCCCGGCGCGCTCGATTACTTCGTGGCGCTGGCACGCGAGCTGGGCGTCGAAGCCGCCAGCACGGCCAGCCGGCGCTAGCAGCAACGCACTCCACCGGGGCTGCAACGCCCGCGCCGATGCCGACGCCGGCGCGCGATTTCGCGGCGGTGATGGGCGTCAACACGAACACGGTGCTGCGCGCGCTGCGCCTGCTGCGCGACGAAGGCCTGCTCGAGTTCCGCCGCGGGCACGGGATCCGCGTGAGCGGCACGCCCGCTCGCGGCGAGGTGCTGGCGCGCGTGCGCGAGCCGTGCGTTTCGCACGCGAGCAGGGCTATAAGCCCGACGAGCTGATCGCGATCATCCAGGGCCTCCACTGACGTGATGGCGCTGCTGCTCGACGAGCACGACTCCGGCTCCGGCGCGTCCGCTCGCCGCGGAGTGCGTCCGCCGGGCGGGCCGGATCTGGGGGTGATCAGGGACGCCCGTCGCCGCCGGCGCTCACGTGTAGGCCTGCGGCGCGTGCCTGAGCTGCGACCAGTTTTCGGGGTCGTGTCCGAACACGAGCAGCGGGTCGAGCTCGCCCGCGAGCTCGCGTAGGCGCTCGCGCGACGCGGCGGCCTGCTCGGCGGAGTGCAGCGGACGCGGGTCCTGACGACCCTCCCACTGTGCGCGGTTATCGACAGCGTCGGCGCTCAGCAGCACGGGGCCGGTCTGCTCGAGTTCGAGCAGCAGCGAGATGTGGCCGGCGGCGTGCCCGGGCGTCTGCAGCAGCCGCACGGTGCCGTCGCCGAACAGGTCGAGGTCATCGTCGTAGGTCTGCCAGTCGAGTCCCGGCTGTTCGTAGTCGGCGCGCACGTAGCCCTGTAGATGGGGCTTCTCGACTGTACGCGCGGCTTGCAGCTCGGACGCGTGGACGACGATCTGCGCGCTCGGGAAGTGGCCGAGCGCGCCGGTGTGGTCGATGTGCAGGTGGGTCTGCACGACGCGCGCGACCGTCTCGGGCGCCACGCCGAGCTCACGCAGCTGTGCGGCGCAGTGCTGCTCGGGGGTCATGTGCACCTCGAAGACGTCGGCCAGTCGGCCCCAGTGCGCGCGAGGGTCGTGTGCCACGGCGAGCGGGTTGCCGCCGTCGACGACGGCGTCGCCCTGCGGGTGGCGGATCAGGTAGAACGGCACCGGCACCTCGTTGCCGGCGAGCGCGAGCGTGCCGCTGGTGAACAGATAGAGCTCGACGCCGGCCATCGCTACAGCCCGAGGCTCCGCCCGACGATCTCCTTCATGATCTCGTTCGCGCCGCCGTAGATGCGGGTCACGCGTGCGTCGGCGAAGGCGCGCGCGATCGGGTACTCGAGCATGTAGCCGTAGCCGCCGAACAGCTGCAAACAGCGATCGACGACGCGGCCCTGCAGGTCGGTGCACCACCACTTCGCCGTTGCAGCATCCTCGGGCGTCAGCTCGCCGGCGTTCAGCGCCTGCGCGCACTTGTCGACGAACACGCGCGCGATCTGCACTTCGCCGTGCAGCTCGGCGAGCGTGAAGCGCGTTGCCTGGAAGGAGCCGATCGGCTGGCCGAAGGCCGTGCGCTCGCGTACATACTCGAGCGTCCAGCCGAGCGCTGCTTCGCACGCGGCGATCGCAGCGGCGGCGATCGACAGGCGCTCCTGCGGCAGGTTGGAGACGAGATAGCGGAAGCCCTCGCCCTCCTCGCCGAGCAGGTTCTCGAGCGGCACGCGCACGTCGGCGAACGAGAGCTCGGCCGTGTCCTGCGCGTGCTGGCCGATCTTCTCGAGCTTACGCCCGCGCTCGAAGCCCTCCATGCCGCGCTCCACGACCAGCAGGCTGATGCCGCGGTGGCGCTGTGCTGGGTCGGTCTTGACGGCCGTGATCACGAGGTCGGCGTTGATGCCGTTGGTGATGAACGTCTTGGTGCCGTTGACGACGTAGTGATCGCCCTCGCGCCTGGCGCTGGTCGACATCGCGGCGAGGTCCGAGCCGATCCCGGGCTCGGTCATCGCGATCGCCGCGATCAGCTCGCCGCAAGCGATCCCGTCGAGCCAGCGCTCGCGCTGGGGCTCGGTGCAGTAGCTCAGGAAGTACGGCACGCAGATGTCGGTGTGCACAGACATGCCGAGGCCGAGGCTGCCGACTGCGGCGCGCTGGGTCTCTTCGCCGATCACCATGTTGAAGC
Source organism: uncultured Solirubrobacteraceae bacterium (assembly GCA_963838405.1). Taxonomy (GTDB): domain Bacteria; phylum Actinomycetota; class Thermoleophilia; order Solirubrobacterales; family Solirubrobacteraceae; genus Palsa-744. Next base: position 473,137 of record CAWIRA010000005.1, read on the forward strand.
GGAAGTCCTTGGCGCCGGCGCCGCTGTAGGCCTCCGGCACCGCCATCCCGAGGAAGCCGCCCTGGCCGGCTAGTTCATATACCTCGCGCGGCACGATCTCCGCGCGCTCCCACTCGCCGTAGCGGCCCTCCTCGCCGAGCACCTCGCGCTCCAGGAAAGTGCGGAAGCTCGAGCGGAAGTCTTCGTGAACATCCTCGAACAGGCTGCGCCTCATGCAGCGCGGGACACTACCGAGGCGGGCTCGACACGGTAGCCGGGCTTTGCCAGCAGCAGCTGCACGTCCTGGATGCGCCGCTCGCGAAAGCCGCCCTCGCAGTAGCACAGGTACAGCTCCCACAGGCGCCGGAAGCGATCGTCGTAGCCGAGCTCGGCGAGCCGCCCGCTGGCGTCGGCAAAGCGCTCGCGCCAGCGTGCGAGCGTGGTCGCGTAGTGGGCGGTGATGTCCTCGAGGTCAAGCGGGCGCAGGTCGGTGGCGCGTGCGACCGAGCGCGAGATGATCTCGAGCGACGGCAGGCAGCCTCCGGGGAAGATGTAGGTGTTGATGAAGCTGCGCCCGGCCTTCTCGACGCGGTAGGCGCGGTCCTCGATCGTGATCGCCTGCAGCAGCATCGCGCCGTCGTGTGCGAGCAGCTCCGAGCAGCGCCGGAAGTACGTGGCGAAGTACTGCCAGCCGACGGCCTCGATCATCTCGATCGAGACGAGCTTGTCGTAGCTGCCGGGCGCGCCGAGCTCGGCGCGGTCGCGATAGTCGCGCAGCAGCACCCGCACGCGGTCCTCGAGGCCCGCGGCGGCGACGCGCTCGCAGGCGTAGGTGTGCTGTTCGCGCGAGATCGTGGTTGTCGTCACGCGGCAGCCGTAGTGCTCGGCGGCGTACACCGCGAGCCCGCCCCAGCCGCTGCCGATCTCGAGCAGGTGGTCTGACTCGCGCAGCGCGAGCTTCGCGCAGACGCGCTCGAGCTTGGCGAGCGAGGCCTCCTCGAGCGTCGCCCGCGGATGCTCGAAAACGGCGCAGGAGTACATCATCGTGCGGTCGAGAAACAGCGCGAACAGCTCGTTGCCGAGGTCGTAGTGGGCGGCGATGCGCCTGCGCGAACGCACGGGCGTGTTGCGCGCGAGCCACTGCGCCGAGCGCTGCAACGGGATCAACACGGGCGCGAGCACGCGGCGCAGGCGGTCCAGGGCGCCGACGTTGAGCGCCGCGATCCGTGTCAGCGCCACCAGGTCCTCGCACTCCCACAGGCGGTCCATGTAGGAGTCGCACAGCCCGATGCTGCCGCGCAGCAGCTGGCCGTAGAAGCGCTGCGAGCGCACCTCGATCACCGCCCGCAAGGGGCGCGTTGGGAGCAGCTCGCCGAAGCACACGCGCGCGCCATCCTCGACCAGCTCGAGCTCGCCACCGCGCAGGCCTCGCAGCAGGCGCAGCACCAGCCAGCGCGCAGCGCGGTCGCCACGCCGGCGCAGCCACTGCCGCGCCGGCCGCTGCAACGCGCGCGGCGGCCGCGAGACCGCGGCGCGCGCGCTCACGTCGAGCCCACGCGCTCGTCGCCGGCGGGGCGCTGCGGGTGCGGGAAGTAGCGCGCGCCGCGCAGCCGCAGGCGCAGCGCGTGGGCGTAGATGCGCGCGAGGATGCGCAGCGTCAGGAACGGGTAGCGCGCGAGCGCGCGCGTCAGCTCGCGCCCGCTGAGCTCGCGGCGGTGCAGGGACAGCGTCGCGTCGAACCCGGCATCGCGCGCGCCATCGTGGTGGACGTCGATGTGCACCGTCAGTCGCTCGCCCGGATCGCTGACGCGCCACTGGTAGGTGTGCTCCATGTCCATCAGCGGCGAGACGTGCAGTTGCTTGCGCGAGCTGCCGCTGACGAGCGTCGTCGAGCCGTGGTCGGCGAGCTCCTCGACCGCCAGGACATAGGAGTGGCGCTCGCCCCAGGGCGTGTTGGTGACGTGCGCGACGACCGCGCTCAACCGCTCGGCGGCCCCGTCGCGGTGATCGTTCTCATAGCAGTAGTAGAAGCTCACCGGATTGAAGCAGTGCCCGAAGTAGCGCAGGTGCGTGAGCAGCCTGATCGGGCCCTCGGGCCGCGTGCCTGTGCGTTCGTGGACGAGCCTGCGCACCGCCTCGGCCAGCGGCGTGTGCGGATCGCCGAGGTGGTCGGCGCGACGGAACCACGCCGCCGCGGGACCTCGCGCGGACCACAGCGCCCGCCCGTCGAAGCACCACGGCAGCTCGTCGAGATCGAGATACACCATGAACATCCGGTAGCGGAGCTGATCGCGCAGCGCTCCGTGCCGGCGATGTCGCACGGTGCCCTCGTACAGGCACGAGACACGCGTGTCGGCGAGCGGCGTCACAGCTTCGCCCCGAACGGAGCGCACGCCCGCAGCGCGCTGAGCACGCCGTCCTCGTGAAAGCCCCAGCCCCAGTAGGCCCCGCAGTAGTGGGTGCGGCGGGCGAGGCCGCTGATGCTCGTGTGCTCGGCCTGCGCGGCGACGCCCGCGGGTGTGTAAACCGGGTGCGAGTAGGAGATCGTGCGGATCACGCGCTCGGGGTCGATCGACTCGGTGCGGTTGAGCGTGACGCAGTAGTCACGCTCGGAGCGCAGGCGCTGCAGGTGATTCATGTAATAGGTGACCGTGCTCAGCGGCTTGGGTTCGCGCAGCAGGTGGAAGTTCCACGCCGCGCGCGCACCGTGGCGGCGCGGAAGCAGCGTGCTGTCGGTGTGCAGGACCGCCTCGTTGCGTTGGTAGGGGATCGCGCCGAGCAGCGTTCGCTCGCGCGAGGACGGATCGCTGAGCAGTGCGAGCGCCTGGTCGGAATGCGTGGCGATGACGACCTGGTCGAAGCGCGCCGTTTCGTGGCTACCGCGGGCGTCGCCGACGTTCAGCTCGACGTGGTGCTCGTGGCGCGCGATCGAGCGCACGGGCGCGCGCAGCCGCACGTGCTCGCGAAACGGCGCGATCAGCGCATCGATGTAGCGCGCCGAGCCGCCGGTGATGGTCGACCAACGTGGGCGGTCGCGGAAGCCGAGCATGCCGTGGTTGGCGAAGAACTCCGCCATGAAGCGCACCGGGAACGAGCGCATCTGTCGCGGGTCCGCCGACCACACGGCGGAGACCTGCGGCACGATCAGCCGCTCGACGAACGTGCGCGAGAATCGCCGCCGGGCGAGGAACTCGCCGAGCGACTCCTGTGAGCGCGTGTCCTCGCATGCACGCTCCAAGGAGCCGGCGCGCTCGGGTGCGAGCATTGCACGCAGCTCGCGGTTGAAGCGCAGCAGGTCGAGGACCATGCGCTGAAAGCGTGGACGCACGAGGTTGCGAGGCTGGCAGTACAGGCCGCGCGGCGTGCCCGCGTACTCGAAGTCATCGTCCTCGCCCTTGACCGAGAAGCTCATGTTCGTGGGCTGCCTGGCGACGTCGAGCTGGTCGAGCAGACGCGTGAAGTTCGGGTAGTTGCGATCGTTCATGACGACGAAGCCCGTATCGATGTCGTATGCGCGCTCGGAGCCCTCGACGCGCACGGTATGCGCGTGGCCGCCGGCGTACGCGCTCGCCTCGTACACCACGATCTCGTGCTCGCGCGCGAGCAGGTGGGCGGCGACGAGTCCTGAGACGCCTGCGCCGACGATCGCGATCCTCACGTGAGCTCTCTAAGCGTGTGCATGGGCTGAGAGTAAATACGCGCATCTCGAGGTCGTGGATCACCGTCGCGCCGTCGCGTCCGCTTGGCGCCCGGCTCGACACAGATCAACGTGCGGGAAGGAGTGAGAGCCAAGGACGTCGAACAAATGCGCCGATGAAGCGTGTCGCGACCAAGACTGCCGAGGCTCCGCCGGTGAACGGCACGAGCGAGCACCAGAGCCTGTCGAAGTACATTCAGGCACGATTCGATGAGTGCTCGCGCTCGCAGAAGGACGTGGCGCAGTACATCGTCGACCACCTCGACGAGGCCGCCTTCCAGACCGCTGAGGAGCTCGCGCGCCGCGCGAACACGTCGAGCTCGACGGTCGTGCGCTTCTCGCAGGCGCTCGGCTTCGAGGGCTTCCCGGAGTTGCAGGCGGCGGCACGTGAGGAATACAGGCGCGTGAACGCCAAGGCCAGCAAGGAGAACGGGGCCGGCACCGGCGCGGGCTCCTCTGCGCCGCTGTTCTCGCTGGATCAGAACGAGTTCGAGGCTGCGCTCGCCGCCGATCACCTCAACGTCGAGGACACCGCCCGCAAGGTCTCGCGCAGCTCCGTCGACGCGCTGATCGAGGCGATCGTCGGCGCCGAGAAGGTGCTCGTCGCCGGCACCGACCAGATGGCGTTCTTCGCCTCATACCTGCGCCACCTGCTGATGCTGTTGGACCTGCGCGTCGATGTCGTCGCCAGCCCCTCACAGGAGGCGCTGAGCCGTCTCGGGCGGATCGACGGTGACACGCTCGTCGTCGGCCTGTCCGCCGGCCGCCCGCATCCGCTGGTCGTGCGCGCGATGAAGCTCGCCCGCCACCGCCAGGCACGCACCGCCGCGATCACCGATGCAACGCTCTCGGAGGTCGCCAAGCTGGCGCAGATCAAGCTGTACTACTCCTCCAACAGCCCCGCATACGTGCGCTCGCACACAGCGCTGCTGAGCATCATCCAGGCGCTCGCCTACGGCGTTTACGCGCGCGACACCGCGCAGTACGACGACCGCATCAAGGCCTTCCGGCTGAAGTAGCGCTGCGCGGGTCATCCTCGCCGGCTCTCGCCGCCGACGATGACCGCTGCGCTTGGCTGCCCTGCGTTTGCCTCTCGCGAAAGCGAGTTCCGTTGAAGGCTTGGTTTCAGCTGCTTGCCGGAGCCGGTCTTGTGGTCGCTCGTGCGCGTCGTTTCTTCTTGGCGGCGGAGGTGCTCACAGGGGCGGCAGCCGTGTTGGATTGCTTCGGAGGTCTCGGATGGGGGTCGCTTGGCGGCGGGACACCGATGTCGTGCTGCAATGCTGCGACCTGCCTGAGGAGGTCGTCACGCACTTGCTCGAGCTCGGCGACCCCGAGTAGCCTGGCGCCGGAGCCGGCGCGAGCCGGCTTGCCTTCGGGTTTGACACGCGGACGCCTCGCTTGGATTTCGTCGATCGCCAGTGTTAGGACGCCGATCTGCGTTCGCAGCGCGCGTCGCTGTGCCGCGTCGTCGTCAAGGGAAGCGGACGCAGGCGCAACGTAGAGCGCGGCGGCGACGGCGCGCGGATCGATCCCGCTCTCATGTGCCTCGCGCGCCGCCGACGCGGCAATCGTGCCAGCCGTAGCCGACCCGTCCTTTGCTGAAGTGATGAATGTGCCGCTCCCGTGGCGGCTCTTAACCAGGCCTTCGTGCTCCAGTCGCTGGTAGACCGCGCGCACGGTGTTGATGTTCACGCCCGCGGCCTCCGCGAGATCGCGCAGGCCCGGAAGCCGCTGACCGGGTCGCAGCGTGCCATCGCCGATCCTCGCGCGGATCACCCATCCGAGCTGCACTCCGATGGGCACGTCCGCATCTCGGTCGATTGCAATGCCGAGCCTCACCAAAACGTCTCGACCAGGCGGTCTGCCGGCGTCCGGCTCGTGCCCTCTCATGACTACACGGTAGCCGAAGGGCGTGATAATGGTATAGAGTACTAGTGATCTATAAAACTAGCAAAGCGTGGTGGCTGTGGACGCTCGAGAGGGCTGGGAATCCGGCGCCGGTGGGGGCGTAGGGATCGTTCGCGGCGTCACCGGAAGGGCGAGTGCTCCGGCGAGGCATGTGCTCGAGGAATTCGGGGACATGATGATCCTCACCGGCAGGACCGTCTGGTCCGCGCTGCGTCCTCCGTACCCGTACGGTGGCGAGCTCGTCTCCCAGTTCCTGTTCGTGCTGCGGCTTGTGTGGTTTCCGCTGCTCGTCTCGACCGTGGCGATCAGCTACGGCGCGCCGGGTCTGCAGGCGGCGAACTTCCTGCGGATCTTCGGTGCGTTGGACCGGCTGGGTGGCTTCTTCGTGATCGAGGTCGTCCGTGAAATCGGTCCTACCATCACGGCGATCGTGGTCGCCGGTGTGGCGGGTACGGCGATCACGGCGGATCTGGGTGCGCGCAAGGTGCGTGAGGAGCTCGACGCGCTGCAGGTGCTCGGTGTGGATCCGGTCAAGAACCTCGTGGTGCCGCGTTTTCTGTCGTTGATGATCGTGACGGGCCTGTTCGACATCTACGCGCTGCTGTTCGGGATCTACGGCGGCATCATCGCCGAGCTCTACAACGGCGGCTCGCTCGGGTCGTTCTGGGGGACGTTGTTCGCGAACGCCGACGTGACCGATCTGTGGGGTTCGGTGCTGAAGTCGACGGTGTTCGGGGCGATCATCGCGATCGTGTGCTGCTACAAGGGCATGACCGCATCGGGTGGCGCCGAGGGTGTCGGTCGCGCGGTCAACGAGGCGGTCGTGATCTCGTTTCTCGGGTTTGGTGCGTTCAACTACGTCTTTACGCAGACGCTGCTCGCCACGCACCCGCAGATCCTGGTGATCAAGTGAACGTCTGGCTCATGTCGAGCCGCGGGTAGCTGAGACGCGAGGCTGTAACTGAAAGGCGAGACTGTAACCATCGCGGTGGATCCGGACATCCAGCTTGCATGACCGACGACGAGCGCTTCGAGGCGTTGTACAGCGCGCACGCCGGCGCGGTGCTCGCCTACGCGCGGCGGCGGACGAACGCCGCGAACGCCGACGACGTGATGGCCAACGTGTTCCTGATCGCCTGGCGGCGCCTGGGGGATGTCCCGCACGATGAGCGGATCTGGCTGCTCGGCGTCGCGCGCCGCGTGCTCGCCAACCAGCGCAGGAGCCAGACGCGCCAGCGCGCGCTGCGCGAGCGCCTCGAGCTGCAGCTTTCAGGGACCAGCCCGGCCGCCGACCGCGACGTGCGGGACGAGCGCGTGCTGCGCGCGCTCGCCGAACTGCGCGAGGACGACCGCGAAGCGCTGCTGCTGCTCGGCTGGGAGGAACTGAGCCACGCCGAGGCCGCCCGCGTGCTCGGCATCCGTGCGCGCACGTTCAGCGTGCGCGCACACCGCGCACGGCGCCGCTTCGCGCGTGCGCTGGCCGCACTTGAGTCCGCGCCAGGCGCGAGCTCCGACGCCTCACTACCAGTGGAGGTCCTGTGATGAACGCCGACATGATCGATTGCCTGCGCCGCGTGAACCCGGTGCCTGAGGAGCCGTCGGCGCCGCCGCTCGCACCGCTGCTCGCGCGCCGCGAGCGGGAGTTCAACGATCCTGCCGCGGCGCGCACGCGCCCGCCGCGGCGCTCGCCCGCGTGGCACTCGCGTCGTCGGCGCGTGCTCGCGCTCGTGCCGATCGCGCTGGCGGGCGCGCTGCTCGCATTCGCGTTGCGCGGCGGCGGCAGCGGACAGTTCGACGTCGCCGCCGCGGTCTACCGCGCGATCGCACCCGGGCACGGCGTGCGCTACGTCGTCACCGACCAGGAATCCGAAATCGACGGCAAGCGCACGTCCCTGCACGTGCAGCGCTGGAGCACCAGCGATCCAGCGGCCGAACGCAGCGTGTCGCTCGAGCGCCGCAACTACGGACGCGAACATTCGGTGCTGGTCGAAGGCGCGATCGCGCCGGGCGGGACGTGGTCGTCGTGGTGGAGCGGGCGCCCCGGCGTGATCGAACACACCAGAGCGACCGGGGTCGCCAGGGACGAAGTCGCGATCATCCGCGACGCCTACCGCTCGGGGCGCCTGCGCGTGCTCGCGAAGACGCGGCTGGACGGGCGCGCCGTCTACCGCCTGCAGGTCGTGCCGCCGCGAACCGGGCCGGCAGCGCGCAGCCGCCAGCTACCCAACGTTCTGATCGTCGACGCGCGCACGTTCGTGCCGGTCGAGGACATCAACTACGACCGTGGGCCGCACGGCCGGCTGGTGCCGACCTTCATCCTGCACTACCGCACCTTCGAGGAACTGCCGGCGACCCCCGCGAACCTCGCGCTCGTAAAGCTGTCCGCACACCCCGGCGCCCACGTCGTGCAACGCGGCTGAGCGGCCCCATCGCTGCGCCGCGAATGATCTCTCAGTCGGGGCGTCCGCCGGCGATCCGGGGTGGCATGTCAAACTAGGGACATGCGCGACGAGGCGACATTCCGCGTCAAGACCGGCCTTGCGGAGATGCTCAAGGGGGGCGTGATCATGGACGTGGTCACCCCCGAGCAGGCGAAGGTGGCCGAGGACGCCGGTGCGGCCGCGGTGATGGCGCTCGAGCGGGTGCCCGCCGACATCCGTCGCGACGGCGGCGTCGCACGCATGTCCGACCCCGAGATGATCGCGGGCATTCAGGAGGCGGTGAGCATCCCCGTGATGGCCAAGGCGCGGATCGGTCACTTCATGGAGGCACGCGTGCTGGAGGCGCTTGAGGTCGACTACGTCGACGAGTCCGAGGTGCTGACGCCCGCCGATGAGGCCAACCACATCGACAAGTGGGATTTCAAGGTGCCGTTCGTGTGCGGCGCGACCAACCTCGGCGAGGCGCTGCGCCGAATCGGCGAGGGGGCGGCGATGATCCGCTCCAAGGGCGAGGCCGGCACCGGCGACATCGTCGAGGCCGTGCGCCACATGCGCGAGATCACCGGCGCGATCCGCCGCCTGACGACGTTGGGCGCCGACGAGACGGCGAGCGCCGCCAAGGAGCTCGGGGCGCCGCTCGATCTCGTTCGAGAGGTAGCCGCGCAGGGCCGCCTGCCAGTGGTGCTGTTCTGCGCGGGCGGGATCGCGACACCGGCCGACGCGGCCTTGATGATGGCCCTCGGCGCCGAGGGCGTGTTCGTCGGCTCGGGGATCTTCAAGTCCGAGGACCCGCCGACACGCGCGCGGGCGATCGTCGAGGCGACCACCCACTGGCAGGACGTCGAGCGCGTCGCGGAGGCCTCGCGCGGTCTCGGCCCGGCGATGGTCAGCCTGGAGAGCTCCAAGCTCGACGGCGAGCAGCTCCTCGCGCAACGTGGCTGGTAGCAGGGCCGCGATAGCGTGACCGCGCCTGTGATCGGCGTGCTGGCCCTGCAGGGCGGCTTCGCTGCGCACGAGCGGATGCTTGAGGGGCTCGGGGCGCGCACGCGCGAGGTGCGGGTGCCGGCCGATCTCGACGGCCTCGACGGGCTGGTCCTACCCGGCGGCGAGTCGACGACGATGACGCTCGGAATCGAGCGTGAGGGACTTGCCGAGCCGCTACGCGATCTGGCGGCGGGCAGGGTGCCGATCCTCGGCTCATGCGCCGGGCTGATCATGCTCGATCGGGACCACGTCGGCGTGATGGACATTCGCGCCGAGCGCAACTCGTTCGGACGCCAGGTGCGAAGCTTCGAGGCGGACATCGATGTCCAGGGCGTAAAGGGAGGGCCGATGCGCGGCATCTTCATCCGCGCGCCGTGGATTGCCGAGCATGGGCCCGAAGTGGCGATCCTCGGCGAGGTCGACGGCCATGCGGTCGCCGCGCGTCAGGGGAACATGCTCGCCGTGTCATTCCACGCCGAGCTCGGCGCCGACGACCGTCTGCATCGCCTGTTTCTACAACTGGTGCAGGATCGTAGGGCGGCGGGGGCGCCCGCACCCGCGCAGCCCTGACTGACGAGCAGCAAGGGTGACGATCGAGCCGTAGCCGCGCGTTCTGCGCTCGCTGACGCCGAGCGCGACGATTGGGCGTGGGCATCCGAGGCGGCAGCACGCGACGTCGCCGAAGGCCGTGCCGAGCAGGCGATCGTGTGCTGCTGGACGGGCACCGGTGCGTCGATCGCCGCCAACAAGGTTCACGGCGTGCGCGCGGCGCGAACGTGGCGCACCTCGACGCGATCGGGGATGGGAGTCGCCCCGGGGTCTCTGCGCAGCTGTCTGTGCGCGGTGGCCGCGCGGCTGTCGACTTCTACACGGACGCGTTCGGTGCCCTCGAGGTCTACCGGGTGGGTGGCAGCGACGAGCACGCGGCGGTCGTCTCCCAGCTGGCCGTCGGCGGCAGCTCGTTCTGGGTCGCGGACGAGTCGCCCGAGCATCTGAACTTCAGCCCTGAGTCGCTCGGCGGCACGACGGCGCGGTTGCTGCTGATCGTCGAGGATCCCGGCGCGACCGTGGCGCGGGCGTGCGCAGCCGGGGCGAGCGAGGTACGAGCCGTCGCCGACGAACACGGCTGGCGCCTCGGCAGGATCGAAGACCCGTTCGGCCACCGCTGGGAGATCGGGCGTCCGCTGGTGCCCTGGCCGCCTTCACACGGCGCGGGCGCGCACGCCGTCAGCTCGCCTGGAAGCTGACCACGCCGTCGCGCTCGCGCTCGACGACGAGGCCGTCGCGCAACAGCAGATCGAAGTGCCCCAGCACCTCGGAGAGAGTCAGGAATGCCTGCGTGACGGCGACGTTGCCCCACATCTCCTGCGCGATCTCGTGCGCCGTGCGCGGCTGAGCGACGACCAGCCGGCGGATCTTCTCGGCGCGACGCTCGTGCATGCGAAAGCGTTCGTCGATCAGGGCCACGTGGTCGGTGACCGGGCGGCCGTGCCCCGGCAGCACGAGCGCGAGATCCATCGCGCGCGTCTTCTCGAGCGAGTCCATGTAGGTGAGAAGTGCCTGCGGGCGGCGGCTGCCGTCGACGCCGTCGGCGTAGCCCGCGTCCGCCTTGAGCGGGCGCGAGAGCAGCGGATTGGAGGAGATGTGCGCGATCAGGTGGTCGGCGGCGAGCAGCATCGAGCCCTCACCGGTGCCCGATCGCTCGTCGAGGAACACCGTGTCAGAAGGGCTGTGGCCAGGACGGTGCAGCACCCGCAGCGTGCGGTCGCGCAGCTCGATCTCGGCGCCGTCGGCGAGCGGTCTGGTCACCTCGACCGGCGTGCCCCACGCGCGGAAGCTCGCGGAGACCGCGCGCAGCGCGGTCACGATTTCCGCCGGGATGCCGTGGCGCAACATCAAGCGCTCGGCGAACTGGTCTTCGAGGTCCATCTGCTGGGCGTAGTTGGCGAGGAACGGCGCGAGCGTGTCGAGTGCCGCGACCTCCGCGCCCGAGCGGCGCGCCAGGATCGACGCGAGGCCGAAGTGGTCCATGTGCTGGTGTGAGATGACCAGCAGCTCGATGTCCTCGATCGCGTGCCCCCGCGCGGCGAGCGCCTGCTCGAGCTCGTCGAGCGCCTTGGCGGAGTTGGGTCCCGAGTCGATGAGCGTCAGCGGCGAGTCCTCGATCAGGTACGCGTTTACGCGCCCGACCATGAACGGCGTGGGTACCGCCAGTCGATGGACGCCGGCCTGCGCCGCGAGCGCCAGCGCCTCGCGCTCCTCGCGCTCCCTCACCTCCGTCGCATCGCTCACGGTGCGTCCGCAGCGCCGCTCACGAGCGGATCAAGGCCAGCACCTCGTCGCGACGGCGCTCCATGTCCGCGGGCGAGACCAGCGACTCAGGCACAGGCGCAGCAGCGGCTCGGTATTCGAGGAGCGCACGGCTGCCGACCTGCCGTAGGCCTTGAAGATCTCGGGCGGGGGCGCGACGGGCATTGACACCCCCATCCTATGCGCCGCAGGCTCCGCTCGCACGCCGTCGCGCCTAGAGGGGCCGACGACTCGTAAACTGGGAGATATGTCTGGGCACTCGAAGTGGTCGAGCATCAAGCACAAGAAGGCGGTCGTCGACTCACGCAGGGGCGCGCAGTTCTCCAAGCTCTCGCGCGCGATCATGGTCGCGGCGCGTGACGGCGGCGGCGACCCGGAGACCAACGTCGTGCTCGAGAACGCCGTGCGCAAGGCCAAAGAGGCGTCGATGCCGAAGGAGAACATCGAGCGGGCGATCGCGAAAGGCACCGGCGAGGGCGGCGAGGCCGACGCGATCGAAAGCGTCCTCTACGAGGGCTACGGGCCCGGAGGCGTGGCGGTCCTGGTCGAGGCTCTGACGGATAACCGCAACCGCACGGGAGCCGACGTGCGCCACGCCTTCTCAAAGAGCGGCGGCAGCCTCGGCGAGCCCGGCTCGGTCGCCTATCTGTTCGACAAGAAGGGCGTGATCGTGATCGACGCCGAGCGCTACTCCGAAGACGACCTGATGGTGGCGGTCGACGCCGGCGCCGAGGATGTCGGCGTCGACGAGGACGTCTTCGAGGTCGTCACCGAGCCTGCGGACTTCGCGCGCGTGCGGCGCGCGTTGGAGGACGCCGGCGTCGAGATGGAAAGCGCAGAGACGGCCTTCAGGCCGTCGAGCGTCGTGCCGATCGACGAGACGCACGCCGCCAGCCTGATGCGGCTGATCGAGACATTGGAAGAGAGCGACGACGTGAGCGCGGTGCACGCCAACTTCGACGTGTCGGCAGACGTGCTCGAACGTGTCGCCGGCTGAGCCGTCGCGCTCGCCCGCAGACCCAGTGGAGCCCGCGACGCCGCGGCCCGCGGTCGTGATCCTCTGCGGCGGGCGCGGCACGCGCCTGCGGGAGCACACGCAGGCGATCCCCAAGCCGCTGGTTGAGATCGGCGGGCTGCCGATCGTCTCGCACGTGATCCAGCTCTACGCCGTGCAGGGCTTTCGCCGCTTCCTGCTCGCGACCGGCTACAGAGGTGAGCTGATCGAGCGCTTTGCGGCCACGCACGCCTGGCCCGCGGACGTCAGCGTCGAGTGCGTGCAGACAGGCCTCGAGACGCAGACGGGCGGGCGCATCAAGCTGCTCGAGTCGCGGCTGGCCGGCGAGCAGCTGTTCTGTGCGACCTACGCCGACGGGCTCGCGGACATCGATCTCGACGCGCTGCTGCGCTTCCATCACGAGCACGGTGCGCTGGCCAGCATGACCGTCGTGCGCCCGCAGCTGCAGTTCGGCGTCACTCAGCTCGACGACGACGGCCGTGTGAACGGCTTTCGCGAGAAGCCGACCTCGGAGCACTGGATCAATGGTGGCTTCTTCTGCTTCGACGCGGCGGTGCTCGAGCGTCTGCAGCCCGACAGCGTGCTCGAGCGCGCCCCTCTGGAGCAGCTGGCGGCGGCCGGCGAGCTGCGCGCCTTCCGCCACGAGGGCTTCTGGGAGTGCATGGACACCTACAAGGACGCCGTTTCCCTCAACGACCTGTGGACGTCGGGGCGGGCGCCGTGGCATCGGGCCGCCGGGCCCTGAACAGCCGCACCGGCTCGCGGATCCCTTTCAGTCGCCGCTCGCCGGCGTAGGACCAGCGGTAGGCGTCCTCGACTGCGTCGTGCACCTCGCGCTCGGCCAGCACGCTGCCAGGGCGTGCGACCGCGGTAATGCGGCTGGCGAGGTTCACCGGGCGCCCAAACCAGTCACCGGCGCGCGGCACCGCACGGCCGAGCGCCGCGCCGGCGCGTAGCTGCGGGAAGTCCTCGCCCTCCGCGTCCGCGGCGTCGATCAGCATCAGCGCTGCCTCCAGCAGCGCCTCCGGCTCGGGCGAGGCGAGCATCGCGGCATCGCCGATCGTCTTCACGAGGCGCACCGGCGGCGTCGCTGCGTCTGAGGCGAGCGCCTCCAGGCGCACGGCGAGGCGACCCAGATGCTCGGGTGCGACCTCCTCGCCGAGCCGCGTGAAGCCGACGAGGTCGGCGAAGCACACCGCGATCTCGCGCGAGCCGGGCAGTTGCCCACCGCGGCGCTCGAGCGCGCTGATCGCCTCACTCTGCGCCGTGTGCCGGAGATGCAGCGCCAGGATGTTGCTGACGAGCGGATCGACCATCGGGTAGAGCGCCTCGGCCGCCTGCGCGTAGCGACTCGCCAGGTCACGTTCGCTGAGCCCGGGCTCGAGCACGAGTTTCAGCGGCAGCAGCCGCAGGCTCTCGGCGGCTTGGGAGAGGCCGCGGCCGAGCACGCGCAGCAGCTCGAGGATCTCCTCGTCGGAGATCCCGGCTTCGCGTGCGAGCAACGTCCGCTTCGCCGACTCGACCTCGGCGTCGGTGTACAGCGCCTCGCCGGGGTCGGGAACGGGCAGCCCCATCGCGCGGCGGGCCGCGATCAGGAAGTCCTCCTCGACGCCGCTCATCGCCGAGACCTGGGCGGAGGTGTAGCGCTCCTCGCCTACGATCACGCGGTCGGCGGGCAGGAAGATGATCGTGCCGGAGGCCGTGGTGCGGCGCAGGTCGGTCAGCGCCACGCCTTCGCCGGCGAGCTGTTCGAGCAGGGCGAGGCGCTCGGCGCGGGCCTCGCCCTCGAGCCCGTCGAGCAGTCCCTCGCCAGCGAAGTCGATGCTCACCCGCGGCAGCGTACGCGACCGTCAGGGGCACAGGCGGGCAGGCGTCCGGCGCCATGCGCAGAATCACAGGCCATGATCGTCCTTGGAATCGACCCCGGTCTCGCCAACACGGGCTACGGCGTCGTGGCGCGCCGCGGCGGGCGGCTGCTGGCTCTGGACGGCGGCGTCATCACCACGCGCGCCGAGCTCGCGCCGGAGCGTCGCCTGGCCGAGATCCATGCCGCCGTCGACGCGCTGCTCGACGAGCACGAGCCGCATGCGATGGCACTCGAGGAGCTGTACTTCGGCCAGAACGTGCGCACCGCCTTCGCCGTCGGACAGGCGCGCGGCGTGGTGGTGCTCGCGGCCGGCCAGCACGGCGTCCCGTGCACCGGCTACACGCCGCAACAGGTCAAGGGTGCCGTCTGCGGCAACGGCCGCGCCCAGAAGGATCAGGTGGCGCGCATGGTCAAGACGTTGCTCGGCCTGACCGAGGAGCCGCGGCCCGACCACGCAGCCGATGCGCTGGCGGTGGCGGTCTGCCACGCCAATTGCGCGCCGTTGGCGGCGGCGCTCGTCGGTGCCGGTGCAGGAGCGGGCGCGTGATCGCACTGCTGCGAGGGGAGGTCGCCGTTCGGCGTAGCGATCACGTCGTGATCCTGAGCGCGGGCGTGGGCTACCGCGCGGCGGTCTCGACGCAGACGCTGACGCACGTTCCCGCCGTCGGCGAGCAGGTCACGCTGCACACGCATCTGATCGTGCGCGACGACGCGCTCGCCCTCTACGGCTTCGCCTCCGAGCAGGAGCGCGATCTGTTCCTGATGCTGCTGTCCGTGCAGGCTGTCGGGCCGAAGGTCGCGCTGGCGGTGCTGTCAGGCGCGCCGACACGCGAGCTGATCGGTGCCCTGGCGGCCGGCGACGCCGCCCGCTTCCAGGCGGTACCGGGCATCGGCAGGCGCACCGCCGAGCGAATCATCGTCGAGCTGCGCGAGAAGGTGGGCGTGGAAAGCGACGCCGGCGTCGCGGCGCGCACGCCGATCCTCGCGCGGCGCGGCGACGCGCAGGACCCGCGGCGACTGGCGCGCGACGGCCTGCTCGAGCTCGGGTACGCGCCGGCCGAGGCGGATGAGCTGTTGCGCGACCTAGACGGCGACACGGCTGAGGAGCTGCTCGGTGGAGCCCTGCGCCTGGCGCGCTCGGCCTCGTGAGCGGATGGCGGAGACGATGAGCACCCTGCACGGCACACCCGAGAGCGTGGCTCGCATCCAGACGCCGTATCTGGTCGCCGAGGACGAGCTCGACCGTTCGCTGCGCCCGCGTCGGCTCGCGGAGTTCGTCGGCCAGGAGACGCTGCGCGAGCAGCTCGCGGTGGCGATCGAGGCGTGCAGCGCGCGCGGCGATGCGCTCGATCACGTGCTGCTGGCGGGGCCGCCGGGACTCGGCAAGACCTCGCTCGCGCAGATCGTCGCGGCGGAGCTTGAGGTTCCGTTCGTGCAGACCGCCGGACCGGCGCTGGAGCGCAAGGGAGACATCGCGGCGTTTCTGACGGCGCTCGAGCCGCGCAGCGTTTTCTTCGTCGATGAGATCCACCGGCTGGCGCGCACGCTCGAGGAGACCTTCTACCCGGCGATGGAGGATCACCGGCTGCCGATCACCGTCGGGCAGGGCGCGGGCGCTCGCGTCGTGACGCTCGAGCTGCCGCCGTTCACGCTGATCGGAGCGACGACGCGCACGGGCCTGCTGACGACGCCGCTGCGCGACCGGTTCGGCATTCAGGCGCGACTGGAGCCCTATGGCGTGGACGAGCTCGCGATCATCGTGCGCCGCTCGGCGGGGATCCTTGAGATCGAGCTGGAGGACGACGGCGCGATCGCGATCGCCGCTCGCAGCAGGGGCACGCCGCGCGTGGCCAACCGGCTGTTGAAGCGCGTGCGCGACTTCGCCGAGGTGCGAATGGCCGGAGTTGTGACGGCAGAGGCGGCGCATGCGGCGCTGGCGATGCTCGAGGTCGACGAGCGCGGACTGGATCGCCTGGACCGGGAGATCCTGAGTGCGATCTGCACGAAGTTCGCGGGCGGACCGGTCGGCCTGTCGACGCTGGCGGTCGCCGTCGGCGAGGAGCAGGACACGATCGAGGATGTCTATGAGCCCTACCTGCTGCAGGAGGGTCTGCTGATGCGCACGCCGCGCGGTCGCATGGCGACCGGCGCCGCGTACGAGCATCTCGGCATCGAGGCGCCCGCGCGGCTCGAGACATCGCTGTTTTGAGAGTTGGTGCGTCTGCGCCGCGTAGTTGACAAGTTGACCGCCGACCTTCACGGCGCGCTTGCGTACTCTGTGTGGACGCCATGACGCATCCATTCATCTGCCCCAACTGCGGTCACCGGACCTCAGAGCTGGACCGCAACATCGGCTTCACGCGCCAGCCGAAGGGCTGCGCGAAGTGCGGCTTCGCGTTCCTGTTCGAACTGCTCGACGACTACTACCCGGCCCCGGACGCGGCGTTCTTCGTGTGCGACGGGGAGGGTCGCGTGATCGGCTGCGGCAAGAACTCGTTCGCGTTCACGGGCCTCGAGGAGGAAGACGTGATCGGTCAACGCGTCGAGCAGGTGCTCGGCCTCAGCTTCGCCAACGGCGACGACCCCGTGGCGACGGTGCTGGAGTGGGGCGTGCGTGCGCTCGAGGTGCCCGTGGAGGTCTCGGGCGAACGCGACGTGGCCGCCACCGCGAAAGCCGACATGTTCCCTGCCTATGACGATGATGGCGGCCTTTTGCTTGTGCTTACCCCCGATAAGTAGTCTCTGACCGATGACCGACCGCCGACGCAACGCCTTGATCCTCCTGATCGTCGCGGGCCTGCTGGCCCTGGCGGCGGCGGCGATCTCGTTCAAGAAGACGCACCTCGGGCTCGATCTCAAGGGCGGCGTCGAGCTCGTCTACCAGGCGAAGCCGACCGCGGCGGCGAAAGTCGACAGTGAATCGCTCGAACGCGCGATCAACATCATGCGCAAGCGCGTCGATCAGCTGGGCGTCGCCAACCCCGAAATCCAGAGCTCGGGCGATGACCAGATCGACGTCGCGCTGCCCGAAGTCAAGGACGCGCACCAGGCCGAAGCCGAGGTCGGCAAGACCGCGCAGCTGCAGTTCTATGACTGGGAGAAGAACGTCATCGGCGCCGACGGCCAGCCGGCCCCGACCGAAGGCACTGTCACCGGCGATACGACCGCGGCCGGGCCGGGCGGTGTGACCGCCGGGCTGACCGAGTACCAGGCCGTTTTGCGCGCGGCGAAACGCCCGGCGGAACTGCGCAAGAGCGACACGACCTGGAGCCCCGGCTGCACCCCCGAACAGGCCAAGGAATGCATCTACGGCAGCTGGTATCTGCTCGACACGAAGAACGAAAAGGTGCTGAAGGGCCCCGAAGAAACCGAACATGACCTCTATACGAGCGGCAAAAAACTGCCGCCGGGCACGAAGGCGGTGCGCGTCAACCCCGGCACCGTGCTGGTGCAGGCCCACCCCGTCGAAAGCGCCTCCGGCAAGATCTCAAACCCCTCACCCAACAGCTGGTACGTGCTCAAGGACGACCCCGTGCTCGAAGGCGACAACGTCACCAACCCGACGCAGAGCAACGACGAATCCACCGGCCAGCCCGACGTCACCTTCGGCTTCACCTCGCGCGGCAAGAAAGTGTGGGAAAAGGTCACCAAGGAAATCGCCCATCGCGGCCAGGAAGCACAGCTGCCCGGGGTGACCAAGGAACAGGCGCTGCAGCACTTCGCGGTCGTGCTCGACGGGCAGCTGATCACGGTGCCGTCGATCGACTTCACGAAGTACCCGGAAGGAATCGACGCCTCCACCGGATCTGAGATCTCCGGCGGCTTCACGATCACCACCGCTCAGACCCTTGCCAACGAGCTGCAGTCCGGTGCGCTGCCGGTCAAGCTCGTCCTGATCTCGCGCTCGCAGGTCTCGGCGACGCTCGGCAAACAGGCCCTCAGCCAGGGTCTGATCGCCGGTCTCGCCGGCTTCGTCGTCGTGTGCATATTCCTGCTGACCTTCTACCGCTTCCTCGGCCTGATTGCCGTCGGCGGCCTGCTCATCTACGGCGTCTACTTCTTCGCGCTCGTGAAGCTGATCCCCGTCACGCTGACGCTGCCGGGGATCGCCGGCCTGATCCTCACGATCGGCGTCTGCGCCGATGCCAACATCGTGATCTTTGAGCGCGTCAAGGAGGAGATCCGCGGCGGCAGATCGATTGCCTCCGGCATCGCCACCGGCTACAAGCACGGCTTCGCGGCGATCGTCGACGCCAACGTCGTGACGTTCATGACGGCGTTCATCCTGTTCGCGCTAGCGACCGCGGAAGTCAAGGGCTTCGCGTTCATGCTCGGTCTCGGCACGCTCGTGTCGCTGTTCACCGCGGTGCTCGCCACGCAGGCTGCGCTCGGGCTGATGAGCCGTTCGCCGCTGGTCACCCATCCCTCGGCGCTCGGCGCCTCGCCGAAGAAGAAGGGCTGGACGTTCGACTTCATGGGCGCGTCGAAGTGGTTCTTCTCGATGTCCGGCACGATCCTGCTGATCGGCGCGCTGGCGATCGGCGGCAAAGGGCTGCACTTCGGGATCGACTTCAAGGGCGGCACGCGCATCCAGACGGCGTTCATCAGACCGGTCTCCGAGTCCGAAGTCGCGAAAGTGATGAGCAACGCCGGCTACGCCGACGCCCAGGTGCAGAAGTTCTCCAACAAGAGCATCGGCGGCGACGGCTATCAGATCTCGACGAAAACGCTCGCCCCTGAACAGCTGAAGACGGTCGAACGCGACCTCAACACGGCGTTCGGCAACGGTCCCGAACACCCGGGCACCAAGGACCTGTCCTCGACCTCGATCGGACCGACGTTCGGGAAAACCGTCGCCAACAGCGCGGTCATCGCGATCATCGCCTCGCTGCTAGTGATCTCGGCGTATATCGCGCTGCGCTTCGAGTGGAAGTATGCCGTGCCCGTGCTGATCGCCCTGATGCACGACCTGCTGATCACGGCAGGCGTCTACTCGCTCACGGGGAGGGAAGTCACGACGGCGACGGTCGCCGCTCTGCTGACGATCCTGGGGTACTCGCTGTACGACACGATCATCGTGTTCGATCGAATACGCGAGAACGTGCCGCGGATGCCGCGCGCCGCGTTCTCCCAGATCGTCAACCGCTCGATGTCCGAGGTCCTCACCAGATCGCTCGCGACGAGCTTCTGCACGCTGCTGCCTGTGCTGGCGCTGCTGCTGTTCGGAGGCGAAACGCTGAAGGACTTCGCGTTCGCGCTGATGATCGGCATCGCCTCGGGCGCGTACTCGTCGATCTTCATCGCCTCGCCGGTGCTGACGCACTGGAAGGAGCGCGAGCCCGGCTATCGCGCGCGGCGTTCGCGAATCGTGCGCGAAATCGGGATGGTGCCCGCCTACGCGACAACCGCGAGTGGCGCGCCCGAGGACGTCGAGCCCGAGCAGAAGCGCAGGCGCACCCGCCGGGGCAGCATCGTCGCGCCCGAGCAGCCGGGCCAGCAGCTCTCGCGCGACGAGTTCCAGGAGCTCGTGCGCGACCTCGACGTCGATGGCGAGCCCAACGGCGCAGCCGCCGGCGGCGGGCGCCGCGCGCGCGCCGCCGAGAGCAGCGCAACGGTTGCGCCTCCCGCGCCGCCGGAGCCCGAGCCAGAGCCAGAACCGACGCGCGACCCGACGGCCGACCTGACGCCCGAGGACCTGGTGCTCAAGGAAGACCCCAAGCCGCGTCCGAAGACCCGGCGCAACAAACGTCACGGTAGGCCGCGCTGATGGGTCTGCTCGCGTGGGTGATCATGGGTCTGGCGATCTGGCATTTCACGATCTTCCTGCCCGACCGCTTCTGGGGCGGGATCGTGGGCGCGTTCGGCGGCTCGCTGATCGGCGCGATCCTGCTCGCCCTGATCATCTACTCCGTGAAAGTCGGCGCCCTGCAGATCCCCGGCGAAAAGGCGACGGACATTGCCGTGGTGCTTTACGCGGTACCCGGCGCGGTGATCGGCATCGCGCTCGTGTACCTCGAGGGCATGCGCCGCGAACGCGCCGGTTTGCAGCCGCCGCCGTTCGCCGGCTACTGACACGCGCTCCGCACACGGCGTGCCGGCGCTGCCGACGCTCTGGCGCCGGCGGTTCTGTCTCACGCTGCACGTAGTCTCGACGCGTGCGTTCATGCCGCTTTGAGATCCGCGACTGCCCACCGGAGCAGGTGCAGCGTTTGCGCCGCGAGCTGGGCGTCAGCGCGGCGCTCGGACAGGTGCTGGTGCGCCGAGGCATGTCCGAGCCGACGCTGGCGCGCGCGTTCCTGTCGGGCGGCGAGGAGCACCCCGCGCAGGCGTTCGCGGGGATCGACGCCGCCGTGGTGGCGATCGCGCAGCACGTCGCCGCTGGCACGCGGATCACGATCCACGGCGACTACGACGTCGACGGCATCTGCTCGACAGCGGTGCTGTTGCGGACGCTACGCGCCCTGGGAGCGGAGGTCGACTCCTATCTGCCTGACCGCGCGAGCGACGGCTACGGCCTGAACGCGGCGACCGTGCGTCGACTCGCCGCGCGGGGCACACGCCTGCTGGTGACGGTCGACTGCGCGATCACCGCGGTCGAGGAGGTCGCGCAGGCGCGGGAGCTGGGAATGGACGTGGTCGTCACCGACCACCACGCGCCGCGCGCCGACGGCGTGCTGCCGCAGGCGCCGATCGTGCATCCGCGACTGTGCGGCTACCCGTGCGAGGAGCTGTGCGCGACCGGTGTCGCGTACAAGCTCGCGCAAGCGCTGATCGACGTGCTCGCCGCCGGCGACGCGGGCGAGGCCGCGGGCGCGCGTGCTCGCGCGCTGCTGGATCGCCGCAAGCTCGAGCAGGACCTCGACCTGGTCGCGCTCGCGACGATCGCCGACGTCGTCTCGCTGACGGGCGAGAACCGAACGCTCGTGCGTCGCGGGCTGCGCGCGCTGGCGGGCACGACCAAGCCGGGGCTGCGCGCGCTGATGGCGGTCGCCGGGGTCGACCCCGGCAAGGTCAACGAGCGTGCTGTCGCGTTCGGGCTGGCGCCGCGGCTGAACGCCGCCGGGCGCCTGTACCGCGCCGACGCCGGCCTCGAGCTGGTCCTCACCGAAGACCGCCAGCGCGCATCGGAGATCGCGGGCGAGCTGGACAGCGCCAACCACGAGCGGCGAGCGCTCGAGACGCGCATCCGCTTCGCCGCCGAAGCGCAGATGGCCGAGCAGGGCGAGCGCGCGGCCTACGTGCTGGCCGGCGAGGACTGGCACGCGGGCGTGATCGGGATCGTCGCGTCACGGCTGGTCGAGCGCAGCGGCCGTCCCGTCGTCATGATCGCGCTCGACGGGGACAGCGGCAAGGCCTCCGGGCGTAGCGTCGAGGCGTTCGACCTGCTCGGGGGGCTCAGAGCCTGCGCCTCGCACCTGATGCACTACGGCGGCCACCGCGCCGCCGCCGGCCTCGAGATCGAGCGTGCACGCGTGCCCGACTTCGCGACGGCGCTGTGCGCCCACGCCGAGCGCGTGCTGCGACCACAGGACCTCGTGGCGGTCGAGCGCGTGGACGCGATCGTCGGCGGTGAGGAGCTCGGCATGTCGCTGGCGGAGGAGCTCGCAGCCGTCGCGCCGTTCGGCCGCGGCAATCCGGCCGTCTCGCTGATGATCGCCGACGCGACGTTCACCGACGTCAGGCCGATGGGCGAAGGCAAGCACGCGCGCTTCACGGTCGAGTCGCGCGGCACCCGCGCACGGGCCGTCGCCTTCGGCAGCGAAGGGCGCCTGGCGGGCGAACTTCGCGCGGCCGCCGCCGACGGACCGGCGGGCGCGCTCGACGCGACGTTCACGCTCGAGGTCAACGAATGGAACGGCGTCAGCGAGCCACGGCTCGTGCTGCGCCACGCGCAGGCGCGCGAACAGCCACCCGAGCCCGAGCCCGAGCGGGAGCCCGAGGACACCCAGATTCCGGCAGGGGAAGAGGAGCTCGTGCTGTTCGCGCTGTGAGCGAGCGACGCCTTCAATCCAGCCCGCTTGTCCCCTACCCTTAGAGCATGGCTATCGCCGAGGATCCCAACCGCTCACAGCGCACGGAGCCGGCGAACGCGACCGCGCTCGAGGATGCGGCTGGCGCCGCCGTGAGCCTGCACGAGCAGCCGCTGGCCCTGCCCGCTGCTGAGAGCGCGCCGGTGCTCGAGCCCGTCGAGCCCGCCGCCGGCCTGAGTGGCTCCGAGCGGCGCCTGCTCAACGACCTTTTCGCGATCGTCTCCGAGCACGCATCGGACTCCTCGGTCGAGATCGACCGCGCGCGCGTGCAGGACGCGTTCGTGTTCGCGTGCGAGCACCACGCCGACCAGCGGCGAAAGTCTGGCGAGGACTTCATCGTGCACCCGGTCGGGGTGGCGCGCATCTGCGCGAGCATGCGCCTCGACACCGAGGCGCTGTGTGCGGCGCTGCTGCACGACACCGTCGAGGACACCTCAGCCTCGCTGGAGGAGGTCCGTGAGCGCTTCGGTGAGGAGATCGCCGCGGTGGTCGACGGGGTCACGAAGCTGACCGGCATCACCTTCCAGTCGCGCGACGAGGCGCAGGCCAACAACTACCGCAAGATGATGGTCGCGATGGCCACCGACGTGCGGGTCATCCTGATCAAGCTCGCGGACCGGCTGCACAACATGCGCACGATCGACGCGATGCCGAAACAGAAGCAGATGGAGAAGGCGCGCGAGACGCTCGAGATCTACGCGCCGCTCGCCCACCGTCTGGGGATCCACGCGATCAAGTGGGAGCTCGAGGACCTCGCGTTCGCGACGTTGCACCCGCGCAAGTACCAGGAGATCAAGGGGCTCGTGGCGCAGCAGCGCGACGAGCGCGAGCACTACGTCAACGAGGCGGGCGACTACCTGCGCAGCGAGCTGGCGGGCGTCGGCATCGAGGCGCAGATCGCCGGGCGCGCCAAGCACTTCTACTCGATCTACTCGAAGATGACCAAGAAGGGCCGCGAGTTCAACGAGATCTACGACCTGACCGCGATGCGCGTGATCGTCGACTCGGTCAAGGACTGCTACGGCACGGTCGGCGTGATCCACTCGCTGTGGAAGCCGCTGCCCGGTCGCTTCAAGGACTTCATCGCGATGCCCAAGTTCAACATGTACCAGTCGCTGCACACGACCGTGATCGGGCCGGAGGGCCGGCCGCTGGAGATTCAGATCCGCACGCACGAGATGCACGAGATGGCGGAGTTCGGGGTGGCGGCGCACTGGGTGTACAAGCAGCCGGGCGGTCCCGGCGAGGAGCACACGGGCTGGCCGGCCGCCGGTGAGGACGCCAAGCTCAAGTGGCTGCGCTCGATGCTCGACTGGCAGAAGGAGCTGTCCGACCCGCGCGAGTTCATGGAGACGCTGCGCACGGACCTGTTCGAGGAGGAGGTCTACGTCTTCACACCCAAGGGCGAAGTCAAGTCGCTCGCCTCGGGCGCGACGCCGCTGGACTTCGCCTACGAGGTGCATACCGAGATCGGCCACCGCTGTGTGGGCGCGCGCGTCAACGGCAAAATCGTGCCGCTGCACTACGAGCTGCGCTCGGGCGACATCGTCGAGATCCTCACCGCCAAGCGCGAGCGCGGGCCGTCGCGCGACTGGCTGGCGATGGTCAAGACGACGCGCGCGCGCAACAAGATCAAGGCGTGGTTCAAGGCGGAGTCGCGCCAGGACACCGAGCACACCGGCCGTGAGCTGCTGCAGGAGCACCTGCGCAAACAGGGTCTGCCCGCGCAGAAGATCACCGGCTCGGCGCTGCTGGCGGACGTGATCCGCGAGGTCGGCTATCGCAAGGCCGACGACTTCTACATCGCGCTGGGCGCAGCCAAGGTCTCGCCGAAGCTCGTCGTCAACAAGGTGATGCAGCGCCTGAAGCAGGGCGAGGCGGCCGACGGCGACGAAGGCGCGGCCGACCTGCTGCGCGTCGGGCGCGCGCGGCGGCGCCCCACGAAGTCCTCCGGTCAGTACGGGATCCGCGTGGAAGGCGTCGAGGACGTGATGCTGCGACTCGCCAAGTGCTGCCGCCCGGTCCCTGGCGATGAGATCGTCGGCTACATCTCGCTCGGGCGCGGGATCACGATCCACCGCGACGACTGCCCCAACGCGCAGCTGCTGCGCAAGAGCCCCGAGCGCTTCGCGAGCGTCGCCTGGGAAGGCGACCAGTCGACGGGCTTTGTCGTAGAGATCCAGATCGACGCGTGGGACCGTCACCACCTGCTGGCAGATCTATCCCGCGCGTTTTCGGAGTCCGGCGCCAACATCCTCGAAGCGCGCTGCCTGTCGACGCCACCGATGGTCAAGAACCGGTTCGTCGTCGAGGTCGCCGACTCGCATTCGCTGCGCAGCGCGGTCACCCGCCTGCGCAACACCGAGTCGGTGTTCGACGCCTACCGCGTGACACCGGGCGCCGCGGCCTGAGCCAGCGGACCGCGCCTCGCACACCCGGGTCCCGATGCGGATCGTCGACTTTGCGCCGGAGCATCTCGAGGAGGTCATGCGGCTGTGCGAGCGCGAGGGGTGGACGACGTTCATGCACGACCAGCAGCGCACGCTGCGCGCGCTGTCGGCCCCGGGCGTCGTGGCGCTCGTTGCCGCACGGGAGGACGGCGCGGTCATCGGCTTCGCCTACGCGCTCAGTGACGGTGCGATCCAGGCGTATCTCGCATGCCTGGTGGTGGCTGGCAGCGCGCGCCGGCGAGGCGTCGGGCGGGGACTGCTCGAGCAGGCGTTGGCGCGGTCCGGCGCACGGCGTATCGACCTGCTCTCCGCGGAGGCGAGCGCGGTCTTCTACGAGTCCTTCCCGCACCAGCGAGGACACGGCTACAGGATCGCGCTGGCGCCGTCCTGAACCCCGGGCGGCTCCCGGGGGGATGGGCGCCGCGCTGGAGGCGCTAGGAGATCACGTTGAGCGCGTTCGGCATGATCGAGTAGCGCGCCTCGGTGACCTCGCCGAGATAGTCGCCGTCGACCTGCAGCGGTAGCGCCCGTTGATCGGCGCTGCGCACGGTCAGCTCATGCAGGTCACGCAGTGGGCTGACCTGCCGGTTGCCGGCGACGCTGGCGCGCGAGGAGAACGCGCGCCAGGCGATCGACAGCATTGACGGCAGGCTGGCGCTGCGCAGGACACCGCCGGCCAGCGCGCCCGAGTCGAGCTCGGCGCCGTCGGCGATCTCGATCGGACGGTTCTGGAAGTAGGTGAACGTCGCGCCGTTCTGCACGATTGCCGTGACGCCGTCGAGCTGCCCGTGACCGTCGCCGGCCTGCACCTGCAGGCGCGGAGGGGAGAGCAGGTAGCGGCGCATGAAGGTTGTGACCGCAACCCACGTGAAGAAGTAGGGTCCGAGCCGCGCCTTCATCTTCGGGTTCGCGTCGACGCGCTCGACGACGCTTGCGTCGAGACCGAGACCGGAGGAGAAGGTGAAGCAGCGGCCGTTGACGACGCCGAGGTCGACCTTGCGCGGGCGCCAGTCGTCGGCCATCGCCAGCAGGTGCTCGGTCGCGTCGACGACGTCACCGGGGATGCCGAGCATCTTCGCGAACACGTTCGCCGAGCCGCCCGGCAGGCAGCACAGCGGCGTGGGGGAGGGGTGGGCGGGAGATGCAATCAATCCGTTGGCCGCTTCGTTGACGGTGCCGTCGCCGCCGAACGCGACGACGACGTCATAGCCCTCGTGCGCCGCCTCGCGGCACAGCTCCGTTGCGTGGCCGCGCGCCTCGGTGTCGACGGCGTCCACCTCGAAGCGGCCTTGGAGCGCGTACACGACGAGGTTGCGCAGCCGGTCGGAGACGGTCGTGGCGTATGGGTTGACGATGATCAGCATCCGTCGCCTGGTGTTGGGCGAGGCGAAACGGAAGGGCGCGTCGGCGGTGCCGGTACGCTGCTCGTCGAGCTCGTGTGCGGGTGTGCTCACTGCAGGGGCCTACACCGGGCGTGCGGCGACGTTACCTTAGGGGTGTCCAGCGGCCTCATGGCGCGCCTTGCAAGCGCCGATAACGGTGGTAGACTGCCGCACCACAGATGTACACATCCAGAGGGGTGGAGGGCCTGGCCCTACGAAACCCCGGCAACCACCGCCAATGTCACAGGCGGGAAGGTGCCAATTCCAGGTGATGTGTGGCCGGGCTTCGCGCTCTTCGCCACACGTGACAAGGCGAAGGCTAACTGCGAAGGAGCCCAAATGGCTGTCAGTCATCTTCAGTGCAAGGAGTGCAAGGCGGAGTATCCGCTCGAGGCGTTGTATGTGTGCGAGCGCTGTTTCGGGCCGCTGGAGGTCGCCTACGACCACAGCGGTTTGAGTCGCGACGTCGGCGAGCTGCGCCGCCGCATCCAGGGCGGTCCCCAGAACATCTGGCGCTATGCGGACTTCCTGCCGCTTGCCGGCGGGCCTCCCGGCCCGTCGGGCCGGCTCGCCTCGCGCGTCGGCCTGCCAGCCGGCTGCACGCCGCTGATCCGCGCCGACAGGCTCGCCGCGAGCCTCGGTCTACGCGAGGTGTGGGTCAAGAACGACGCCGCCAACCCGACGCACTCGTTCAAGGACCGGGTCGTGTCGGTGGCCGTCTCACGGGCGCGCGAGCTGGGCTTCGAGACGATCGCGTGCGCCTCGACCGGCAACCTCGCCAACTCGGTCGCCGCTCACGGCGCGGCGCTCGGCCTGGACTCCTACGTCTTCATCCCGGCTGATCTCGAGGAGCAGAAGATCCTCGCCACCGGCGTCTACGGCACGAAGCTCGTGGGCGTGGAAGGCAACTACGACGACGTCAACCGTCTCTGCACCGAGCTGTGTGCGGAGCGCGACTGGGCGTTCGTGAACATCAACCTGCGCCCCTACTACGCCGAGGGCTCGAAGACGCTCGCGTTCGAGATCGCCGAGCAGCTCGGCTGGGAGCTGCCCGACCGCTGCATTGTGCCGGTGGCCTCGGGCTCGCTGTTCACGAAAATCGCCGCCGGCTTCCGGGAATGGACCGAGCTCGGCCTGATCGAGAGCCCCAGCCGCCCGCTGCCGCGCATGAACGGCGCGCAGGCCGAGGGCTGCTCGCCGGTGGCGAGCGCGTTCGCTGACGGCCACGACGTGTGCCGCCCGGTGAAGCCGAACACGATCGCCAAGTCGCTCGCGATCGGCAATCCCGCCGACGGCCCCTACGCGCTGGACCTCGCGCGGCGCAGCGGTGGCTCGGTGGACGCCGTCAGCGACGAGGAGATCCGCGCGGGCATCGCGCTCCTGGCGCAGACCACGGGCATCTTCACCGAGACCGCGGGAGGCGTCACGACGGCCGTGCTCAGCAAGCTGGCAGCGCGCGGTGACATCGACCCTGACGAGCGGGTCGTGCTGGTGATCACCGGCGAGGGCCTGAAGACGCTGGACGCCGTGCGCGGCACCTTCGAGACCCAGACGATCGCGCCGACGGTCGCGGCGTTCGAGGCCGGTGTCGGCGAGCGAGTGACCGTCTGATGGGCGCCGTCGTGAAGATCCCCACCCAGTTGCGGGCCGCCGCCGGCGGCGAGGCCGAAGCCCAGATCGACGGCGCCACCGTGCAGGAGGTGCTGGACGGGCTGTTCGAGCGCCACGAGGAGCTGCGGGCGCGCATGTCCGACGACGACGGCTCGCTGCGGCGTTTCGTAAACGTGTACCTCGCCGGCGAAGACATCCGCTTTCTCGACGGGCTCGCGACGCCCGTCGTCGACGGGGCGGAGCTAACGATCCTCCCAGCCGTCGCCGGCGGTTAGGGCGTCGTATGCCGGCGCGCTACTGCGTCCTCGGTCGCTCGCGTGCGTAGCACGCCACGCTTCCTGCGTCCTTGTATCGCTTGGCCTACGACGCCCTAACGGCGCCGTTCCTAACGCGTCGCGCGCTGGTGCTGGGCTGCTCGGTCGGCGTGGGCCGGTGCTGGGGTCGCTCCTGAGAAGCCGATCGTCGCGACGACGCCTGCGGCACACATCGCGGCGATCGTCAGGCGTCGCATGCGCCGCGGCGTCAGCCACGGGATGTTCTGTGACTGCATCCAGGTCCTGAATCCACTCGCGGCCGACGCGGCGGCCATTGCGCAACCGGCGCACATGCGGGCAGCGTAGCGATCAGGTTCGCTCAGGTGGCCCTGAGCCGGTGGGCAACGGGTCTGGCGCGCTCGAGGCCGCCTCGACCCGGGCGTAGGCCTCGGCACGCGACTCCAGGCGCTGGCGCAGCTCGGCGCCACGGCCTGCCGCGACGGCACGTGCTGCGCGCTCGTCGGTGAGCTCAAGTCCACGCGAGTGGGCGTACTCGAGCAGCTGTTGGCGTTCCTCGCTCTCGTGGGCGGTGCGCAGGAACAGCCAGCAGAACAGCCCCAGCGTGAGGATCGACTCCTCGATCATCATGATCGCGCCGGCGATGCTCTGGTCGGCGAGCGGCGAGATGTGGAAATGGGCCTCGCCGTGGATGTAGTACGGGTAGAAGATCGTGCCTGACCACACGAAGATGTTGCCGAGCACGGTGCCGGCGAGCCGGACGGCGACGATGTAGATCAGCTTGCCGAGGTTGCCGAACCATTTGGGCATCGGCAGCGGGCCGAACAGCGGCATCCACATGTTGATGCCGAGGCCGAGGAACATCGCGTGCTCGAGCGCGTGGACGCCGGAATGGCGCAACGCCGCTTCGTAGAAGAACGGCACGTGCCACGTGTACAGGTCGATCGCCCACAGCGGGAAGGCGACCAGCGGATGCGAGAGCACGCGCAGGCGATCGAAGAAGCGGATGCGCAGGATCGGTGCGATCAGAGGGCCGGTGAGGCCCAGCACGATCAGCAGCGCGGCGATGTCGCCGAGCAGCAGGTGCTCGATCATGTGCACCCACAGCAGGTCCTGGCTGGCGTGACCGAGCGACGTGAGCGCCACGGCGACGACGACGAGGCCGCCATAGAAGCACGCCTGGCGCCAGCCTGGCACGGGGTGGTCATCCTCGGCGAGCGTCCGCACGCGCCGCGCGTAAAGCACGCCGATGATCAACAGCGGGCCGAGCTGGAACGCGGCGGAGATATCCGTGGACGCAGCAAGCGGCGTGCTCAGCATCAAGCGGAGAGGGTACGCCAGAGCGACGTCGATCGGCGAACCAGCGCGATCGCCTTGCATAGACTGCGCCACGCATGAGAGCCCCCTCGTGGCGGACGCTGGCAATCCTGCTCGGTGCTCAGGGCCTCGTGGCGCTGGCCTTGCCGGCGAGCGCCGACGCGCACGGGATCGTCGGCAAGGCGGACCTGCCGATCCCGGTGTGGTTGTTCAGCTGGACCGCGGCGATCGTGCTGGTCGTTTCGTTCGTGGCGCTCTCGACGATGTGGAGGACCCCGCAGCTTCAACATCCCCGCCTGCGCAGGCTGTTCCTGCTCCCGGCCCCGGTGGAATGGCTCGCGAACCTGATCGGCGTGGCGCTGTTCGCGCTCGTCATCTACAGCGGCTTCGACGGCGCGCAGGTGACGCAGGCGAACTTCTCGGTGACGTTCCTGTACGTCATCTTCTGGGTTGGCATGCCCGTCGCGAGCGTGCTGTTCGGCGACGTGTTCAGCGCGTTCAACCCGTGGCGCACGTGCGGGCGAGTGGTCGCGGCGCTCGCGCGCGCTCTACGCCGAGGACGGCCGTTGCGGGCGCCGCTTCGCTACCCGAAGTGGCTGGGCGTGTGGCCGTCGGTCGCGATCATCGTCGGCTTTGCGTGGCTCGAGTTGGTGTACATCGAAAAAGACCATCCCGCGACGCTCGCGGCGCTGTCGCTGGCCTACTTCCTGGCGATGCTCGTAGGGATGGCGCTGTTCGGGGTGGAGGAATGGAGCACGCAGGCGGACGGTTTCGGCGTGTACTTCAACCTGCTCTCGAAGCTGTCTGCGCTCGTGCGCCAGAAGGATCGCGCGGTATATCTGCGCCGGCCCCTCAGCGGCGTCACCGACCTGCAGGTCGGCTCGGGCATGGTCGCGCTGATCTGCACGCTGATCGGCACGACCACATTCGATGGCTTCAGCAACGGCGGCGTCTGGCGCACAAACGAGCCGAGCCTGCAGAGCGTCTTTGAAGCGGTCGGCTTTGGCGCGACACCGGCGCAGGAGCTCGCGTATTCGGTCGGCCTCGTGCTTTGCATCCTCGTGATCTTCGGTGTCTACAGGCTGGGGATCCGCGGCGTGCACAAGGTCAGCGACCTCTACGACTCGAGCACGTTGACGCGCACGTTCGCGCACACGCTGGTGCCGATCGCCTTTGCGTACGTGCTCGCGCACTACTTCTCGCTGCTGATCTGGCAGAGCCAGGCGATCGTCTACCTCGCCTCTGATCCGCTCGGCAACGGCGCCAACATCTTCGGCACGAGCAGCTATCAGATCGATTACCACGTGATCTCCTACGCCGCGATCTGGTACGTCCAGGTGGCGGCGCTGATCACCGGTCACGTGGGCGGCCTCGCGCTCGCGCACGACCGCGCGCTGGTGCTCTACGAAGATCCCGAAGAGGCGGTGCGCAGCCAGTATTGGATGCTCGCGGTGATGGTCGCCTTCACGAGCTTTGGCCTGTGGCTGCTCTCCGCCGTGGGGACATGACACGAGCCCGCCTGCGCTACGGTCCCTGGCGCATGGCCCGTCGCATGTTCATCGCGCTGCTGGGTGCCGTCGCGTGCCTCGGCCAGCTGATGATCGCGAGCCCGCCGTCGCTCGCCGCGAACACAACCGCGACGGAGAGCGGCAATCCGATCAACGATCAGGGCTCGAGCTACGAGTACCGCTCGAACATAACCGGCGTCACGCCGAGCGTTCCCGGGCTCAGCTTCCAAGTGCTCGAGTTCGCCGATCGGATCCTGCTGACCAATCACACGGGCAAGACGGTGACGATCTACGGATATGAAGGCGAGCCATACGCGCGCGTTCTCGCCAACGGCACGGTCGAGCAGAACGAGCGCTCACCGGCGACCTATCTGAACACGAACTTCTACGCCCAGGTGACCGTCCCGGCGAGCGCCAGCGCCAGCGATCCACCGAAATGGCAGGTGATCGACCGCACGGGCCAGTTCGAATGGCACGACCACCGCATCCACTGGATGTCGCCGGTGCCGCCGGCGAAGGTCAAGAGCAAGAGCCAGCGCACGCTGATCTTCAACTGGCAGGTACCGATCGCGGTCGGCTCGACCAAGGGCGCGATCGCGGGGCAGCTGTTCTGGACGCCCGAGACCTCGAAGGCGCCGCTCGGCGTGATCATCCTCGGCGTGGTGATCGTCCTGGCGGGGCTGCTGTTCGTGCTGTTCGTGCGCCGTCGCCGAGCGCGCGCGGCACCTGCCGGCGGCGACGGCGCCGCTCGCGGCGGAACCGACGGGCCGGCCGAGGAGGCGTGGTGAGCGCGTGCTAGATTTTGCGGCGATGACGCCGCTGCTGGCCTGCATGATGCACTGGTACATCTCGATGATGTTCGTCGTGCCCGTCGTCGCGGTCGGGGGCTGGGGATGGCTGAGCTCCAGGCGCATGACCCGTCGCAAGGCCGAACGCATGGCCGGACATGGCGGCTCATCCGGCACGCTCGCCTGAGCGCAAGCTCGCCCTCGCCACGCTCGTCTTTATTTCTGCTTTTCTTAGCGGCGATTGAGGTTCGCCTGAGTAGCATGGGGTTTGCTGCTCGTATGACCGCTCAGACACTCATCCGCTCCGCCGCCGACGGGCTGACCGAGAGGTTCGACCCGACAGCTTGCCTGGACGAGCGCGTCCGCCATACGGCGCTGGCCGTCGAGCCGGCCGAGCCCGCCGGGCCCGGCCGTTACGTCGAAATTCAGGGCCCCGAACGGGCGCTCTTGATCCCGCTCGCCGGCGCTGCCGTGCACATCGGGCGCGGCCTCTCGGCGGAGCTGCGCCTTGACGACAACTCGGTCTCGCGACGCCACGCAATCCTCGTTCCACGCCCCGCCGGCGCGCGGATCCTCGACGACCGCAGCGCCAACGGCACGTTCGTCAACGGCCGGCGGGTCCAGCAGGCCGAGTTGAGCAACGGCGACGTGATCGTGCTCGGTCGCGTCGTGCTGCGCTTCCTGGATCTCTAGCGGCGCCCGTTGGGCCGCCGGCTCGCAGTCGGTGCGCTCGCCGCCCGGTCCCGATCTGCTCCCAATCGCGAGCCGCAGCCGGCCTGTCGGCCGGTGTACGAGTAGTGCCGGTCGTGAGCGTATGGGCAAAGAGGCAGAAGTTTGAATCGCCGGCCCAAATCTCGCTTATCATCTACAGCGGATGGAAGACCTTCCGGGCGGACATGGACGTCGCCCGAGGCCGTGGAGTGGGACCGGATGGATGACGACAAGGTTTGGAGCGGCTTTTCAATGACGTCGCGGAGGAATGTTGCGCGAGCGATTGCGACCGTACTCGGCGCGCTGGTCATGCTGACCGCCGCGCTGCAGGGCACGGCGCTGGCGGCCGGGCCTGAACTCACGATTCAGCCGCTCTCGGGAAACGCGACCGACGACCAGATGCCGACGTTTAAAGGCACGACTAACGATCGATTCGACGGGCTGACTTCGGTGTTTGATCCGGTCACGCTCGACATCTACGAAGGACCAAGCGCTTCAGGCTCACCTGTGCAGGCATGGACGACGTTCGTCCCAACGCAGGAAGGCGTGCTCGAAGACAGCTGGGAAATCACGCCGGCTTCGCCCCTGGAGCAGGGCGAATACACCGCCGTAGCCGAACAGACGAGCGCGGAAACGGGTCCGGGAGCGAGCGTTCCGGTGACGTTCAGAGTTGAGACCCGGCCAGTAGTCACGTTGGTATTTCCCACCGAGCATGCGGTGCTGAAAGCCTCTAGGCCCACGCTGAGCGGGGAAGCTGGGACTGCGGCGTGGGATGGAGAGGTCCTCGTGCTCGTACACGAAGGCGGCTCGACAGCGGGGAAGGTCGTCGCCTCAGAAGACGTTTCTGTGAGCGCTGGGGGGTGGTCCTATGCCCCGCAGCTGAGCGACGGCGTGTATACGGTCCAGGCTGCTCAACAGGACGAGGTCGGTGACACCGGCGCGAGCGCGGCCGTGACGTTTACCGTCAACGCGAATCTACCGCCAGTGACCTTGACGTCTCCGGAACCGGGCGCCGTGGTCGACACATCCAACCCGACGTTGGGGGGCGGCGCGGGCGCCGCGCCCTGGGACCAGTCAACCGTAACCGTCACGGTGCACGAAGGTGGCTCGACTGCGGGAAAAGTCGTCGTCTCGGGAAGTGTCGCGACGAATGCTGGGACGTGGTCGTACTCGCCGCATTTGAGCGATGGTCTATACACGGCCCAGGCCACACAGGGTGATGAAGCAGGCGAAACTGGAACCAGTGCCCCGATAACGTTCACAATCGATACGACGACGCCCATCGTGTCGATCGACGCTGTTCCTCCTCTGACGAATAGCGCTACGCTGACTCTGGCGGGCGAAGCTGAAGCGGCGTCCTGGGACAATCCGTTCGTCACGGTTGCAATCCACGAAGGCGCCAGGCTGGTGATATCAGAACGCGCGTCAGTCATTGCAGGCGCGTGGTCTTACACGACGCCGCATCTCGCGGACGGTAGCTACAGCGTGCAAGTGTCCGAGAGTGACGAGGCGGGCCACACGGGTACGAGCGATACGGTCACGTTCACGATCGATACGACAAAGCCGGCGGTAAGTTTGACCAAGCCGACCAACCAGGCGGACCTGACCGTGTCAGAGCCGGCGTTCAGCGGCGTCGCCGGCCACGCGGCTGGCGACGAGCCCTCGATCACCTTGAAGATCTATGAAACTGAAGGTGGCCCGGTTTCTGAAACGCCTATCCAGGAAGTCAAGAATCTTATACCCAACACAGCTCACGAATGGACGACCGGTTCCACAGGTCCTAGGCTCCCGAACGGCATCTACGTCGCCGTGGCTGAACAGGCCGACGAAGCCGGCAACGTCGGCAAGAGCAAAGCGACAGCCTTCACAATCGCCACGAGATCTCCGGAAGTGACGCTCGACACATCGGGTTTTGTGCAGCGCGGAGCGCGACTCCTGACTGGCCCGAGTCCGAGCTTCAATGGAACCGGCGCGACCGAACCAGAAGACGTCACGTCTGTGAGCGTGAACATCTATGCCGGCACATCGGCATCTGGCGTTCCCGTACGAAGCGTCTCGGGTCCGCTCAGCGGCTCGTCCTGGGCGACACCTGCAGTGGGATCGCTTGAAGACGGTACATACACGGTGCAGGCGGAACAGACGGACGCGAATCCGTTTTCACAACCGGGGGTCAGCAACACGGTCACTTTCACCGTCGATGCCGACCCGCCGAACGTAACGCTGACGGCCCCGGCCAACGGTAGCGCCACAGCCAACACGACAGTGACCTTCAGCGGAGCAGCAGGGACAGATGAAGGCGATCTCAAGACCGTTACAGTCCAGCTCTACTCTGGCTCGGCGATCGCCCAGCAGACTCCGCTTGAGGGGATCACCGTGCCCGCATCCGCCAGTTGGTCGGGAGCCTTGGGAGGGCTCAGCCCGGGTACCTACACCGCCCAGGCCGAACAGCGCGACGATGTCGGCAACATCGGCCGCAGCGAAGCGGTGACATTCACCGTCGTCAGCCAGCCCTCTCCAGCCGTCGCCACGCCCTCGCCACCGACGGCCTCCTTCAAATGGATCCCAGCCAATCCCCAGGCCGGCGAACCCGTCACGCTTGCGTCGAACTCGACCGCGGGCAGCTCGCCGATCGTAAGCTACGCGTGGTCGCTGGCCGGCAACGGCGTCTTCACCCGCGGTGAATCGACGCTGACGACAGTGTTCGCAACGCCCGGTTCTTACACGGTGCAGCTACGGGTGACCGACGCGAACGCCCTGTCGAGCACCGTCGCTGAGAAAGTCGCGGTCGCGACCGCGGCCATCCCGCTGATGCAGCCATTCCCCGTAGTCCGCATGGCAGGCTCGTTCAGTCGCTCCGGCGCGAGGATCACCCTGCTGGCAGCACTCGCCCCCGTCGGCGCGAACGTCAGGATCACGTGTCACGGAAAGGGTTGTGCGACCAAGTCGCAGGGCTTCGTCGCGGCCGCCGGCGCAAAGAGCAAGTCCGGGACCGTGCAGATCACGTTCAAGCGGTTCGAGCGCTTCCTGCGCAGCGGGGTTGTCGTGGAGATATGGATCTCCAAACACGGGCAGATCGGCAAGTTCACGCGCTTCGTGATCCACGCCGGCAAGTCACCCACACGCGTCGACCAGTGCCTGAACCCGGCGGGGACCACACCGATCGTCTGCCCGTCATGAACACCGTCCGCGTCCCTACGTCGTTTGACGCCGAACGGGGGCCGGTCGCGACGTACTCGCGCATGATCGCGCTGGCGATGCTGCTGAGCGTCGCCGTGTTCGGAGGCTTCTTCGCGCTCGGGCGCTCCGAGCGCCCGGCCAGCACACCGCACGAACAGATCGCCTCGAGCATCTCGACGACATCCGCCGGCCCCGCGATCCCTGTCCGTCTTGCAAGCTCTCCACCAGTCGCGGCACCGGTCACCGCCGCTGTGCTGCCTTCCGCGAACGCACAGTCGGCCAAGACCGCACCCGCGACGAGCGCGGTCTCACAAGCGGCGCTCGCATCGGCGGAACCGAGCAGCACGTCAGTCGCCGCCGCGACCCCCGCGGCCCCGGTTTCTGCGCCCGTAACGTCAACGCCTGCGCCCGCTGTCGTTGCGCCCGTGACCCCGCGGCCGACGCCTGCCCAGACATCGCCGGCACCGTCTTCGCGCAGATCTAGCGGCTCAGGTGGCGCCACAAAACCTGAATCAGGCGGCAGCACCTCGTTTGACAGCTCGGGCTGAGCGATGGACAGCTCGCGCCGCATTGTGCCGCCGGTGGTGATCCCGGTTCTCCTGGTGGTCGCGATCGTCGCCTACCTGATTGGCAGTCACCGCTCGTCGAGTCCATCAACCCCGGGCGGTTCAGGGGCCCCGTCGGGCGCTACGCGGATCGCCTCAGGCTCCAGCGTCCTGCTCGAATATCCGACGGGCTGGCAGACCGCCACAGCAGCTCCCGCCCTGGCGGGCCTGGCGATCGCGCATCCACTGCTGCTCGCGCCCGGCGGGCACGCGTCTCAGGCTGGTCTGCTGAGCGGACAGCTTCCGGCCAGTCAGCCGAGCCCTCTGCCGACGGCGTTTGTGGCTCTGATCCATGACGTCCCGCGCGCCGAAGTCGTAAGCGTCGGTAGTGGGGAGGCGTACCGGTACAGCGCCATCTCCGGCTATCGGCGGACACTCGATGTCTATGTCGTTCCAACCGTCGGTGCCAGCCCGACGGCGCTGGTCTGTTACGCCGCGAGCGGCTACACGAGCTATCTCCGACAGTGCGAGCAGATCGTGGCGAAGGCGACCGTGGTGACCCAGAGCTCGTACTCCCTGAACCCGGATGCCACCTACGCCAGCCAGCTGAGTGGTTTGATCAGCAGCCTTGACAAGCAACGCGTGGCGTTGCGAGATCAGATGCGCGCGCAGCCAGAAACGGTGGCCACGCTTGCCACGAAGCTCGCCGCGAGGTTCGCCCACACAGCTGCGGCCGTGGCGGCACTCGAACCGCCGCTACCGGCGAGTGCGGCGCAGGCGACGCTCGCCAGCTCGCTGCAACAGGCACGCGACGCGTACGCGGCGCTCGCCGTCGCAGCCGGCGAACCGGTCGGCTACGCAAGCGCGGAACCCCAGGTGAACGCCGCCGAGGCGAAGGTCAATGCCGCGCTCGAGAACTACGCTTTGCTCGGTTACAACCACACCTGAGCGATTCGCGTCCGCTCAGCTTCGTGAGACGGGAGCCCGCGTCTCGTTCTGGGCGACAGGTTCCGGCGGCTTTTGCGGCGCGTCGGCGGCCGCCGCTGCGCCACGCTGGATCTTCACGAACCACGCAAGGCCAGCCAGGCACAGGACCGTCGCGATGTAGAAGTTCACACGCAGGCCGAAGATATGGTGCGCTGGGTCGATCCGCACCAGCTCCTCGCCGATGCGCGCGAACGAATAACCCGCGACATACAGCGCGAACAACCCAGGAGGTCTGATCTTTCGGTGGTGCCCGAGCCACACGAGCGCCGCCGCGAGCAGCAGGTTCCAGATGATCTCGTACAGGAACGTCGGCTGGAAGGTCGCGAACTGCGTGTAGCCGACGGGGCGGTGCGCGGTCGAGATTTCAAGCGCCCAGGGCAGTTTGCTGGGTTCGCCGAACAGCTCCTGGTTGAAGTAGTTGCCGATCCTCCCAATCGCCTGCGCGACGAGCAGCGCGGGTGCGGCGGCGTCCATGAACATCGCGACGTTGGCGCCGTGCCGGCGCAGCACCCAGATTCCTACGAGCGTGCCGAGTGCGATCCCGCCCCAGATGCCGAGACCCCCGTCCCACACCGCGAACGGCCCCCACCAGTGTGGGGGGACTTCGTTCCAGCTCGTCGCGAGGAAGTACAGGCGCCCGCCGATCACGCCAGCCGGGAAACCCCACAGCGCCACGTCGTAAACGAGCTGGCGGTGGCCGCCGACCGCCTCCCAGCGACGCGCGGTGATCAGCACCGCGGCCAGCACCGCAAACACGTAGGCGAGCCCGTAGAAGTGCACGAACAGCGGCCCCAGGTAGAAGCCGTTGTTTGGCGGGCTCGGCAGGAAGCCGGTCGGGAGGTAGCTCATCATCGTTGTGTTCGCTGGACGCCGGGGCGGGCCACCCGCAGCCTAGAACTCACCGTGGACCTCTGCAGCGGCGCACACGCGTCCGCCACGGCAGCAGCACATCCGTACGCCCGACTAGCTCAGGCTCCTGCTCCCACAAGCGGTCGAGGCTGGCGAGCACGGAGGCGCGCTCGTCGTCGTTCATCAGCGCCAGGCGGCTGCGCGAGCTCGCCAGGTCCCGCAGCGCGGCGCGGTCGATTCGCTGCTCTTGGGGGAACTCGTGGTCCTCAACATCCGCGAAGCGCTCGCGCAGGTCCACAACCGACGGCCAGTGGCCCGGTCGCTCGATCGCCGGCGGGCCGAGGATCTCGCGCACGGCCGCGACCCACGGCAAGGACACGTCGAACCTGTTACCGAGCAGGCCGAGAACTCCGTCTGGGCGGAGAACGCGGGCGATCTCCGCGAGGGCGGCGCTCTCGTCAAACCAATGGAATGCGGAGCCGACCGCGACAGCATCCACGCTCGTGTCCGTCAGCGGTAGTTGCTCAGCGGTACCCGCGAGCCCGCGGGCCGCGGGTAGCTGCGAACTGAGGATTGCGCGCATCTCCTCGAGCGGCTCGACGGCGGTCACGCGGTGGCCCGCGTCGAGCAGCGCCTGCGTCAGCTTGCCCGTGCCAGCGCCGAGATCGAGTACCTCCAGCGGGCTGGGGCCGAGCAGCCACTCGATCGCCTCGGGCGGGTATCCCGGCCGGCCACGCTCGTACTCGCCCGCCACGCGCCCGAACGAGCGTGCGCGTTCGGTCCTACTCGCGCGACCCGCGTCGGGCTCTCCGATGGAGCTCATGCGGCGTCGCTCGGACGGTCATCGTCACCGGTCACCGACAGATCAGTAGCAGCCCGGTCGCGTCCGTGCGCCAAGGCCGGGCCGCGCTAGAATCGCGCTCGATGGCGGGTTCGGATGACGACCTGGGTGGCGCCGAGCACGTTCGGGTGTACCGCGAAACAGCGGGGCAACACGGCTATCAATGGCGCGGGGCGACGATCCTGCTGCTCACCACGACGGGACGCAAGTCCGGCGAGGCGAGGACCACACCGTTGATCGAGCGAGAGGACGGCGACCGTTGGGTGGTCGTGGCGTCGAAGGGTGGCGCGCCGACGAACCCCAGCTGGTACGAGAACCTGCTGGCCGATCCCGACGCCACGATCGAGGTTCGCGATGAGACCGTACCGGTGCGTGCAAGCACGGCCGCGGGTGAGGAGCGCGCTCGTCTGTGGTCGCTGATGACCGAGGACTGGACCGCCTACGACGACTACCAAGCCAAGACGGACCGCGAGATACCAATCGTCGTGCTCAGCCGACGCTAGCGCCCTTCCGGCCGGTCGGGTTGCGCGGCGACGAGGCCCGCGTCAGCTTGAGCCGCCGCTGTAGCCGCCGGCGCGTGCCGCGCAACGTCGCTCGCGCCCACAGCCACAACCAGTGCCAACGCGGAAGCCGCGGCAGCACCCCGATCGCGTTGCGGTGCTCAGCGCTGGCCGGCATCGGCGGAAACGTCGCCAGCGGCTGCACCAAGCCCTGTTGCAGGCATCGCTTCCACATACGTTCAACCGGTGGCATGTTGGCGTCGTCGACGATCACCCACGAATCACCGTTTGGCACCATGCGGTGGCTGTTGAGGATGTCGAAGTAGTAAGTGTGCTTTGCACCGTCGATGTGGAACAGATCGAACGTCATCCCGCGCTTGGCCAGCGCCGGCAGCACCGCGAGGCAGCTGCCTTCGTAGAAATGGACCCTGCCAGGGAACTCGTGTTCCAGCCACTCGACGGCCGGGCGCACATAGGCGTGCTCGCCGATGTCAACCCCGTGAAACTCGAGCGACGGGTTGGAGCTGCAACGCTACGTAAGCCGAATGGCCGCCGTTGACGCCGATCTCGAGCATGCGGGCGCGTGCTGAGCACGCCTGCCGAAAGCGATCGCGCTTGGCGCGGTTCAAGCTGATCGGCGGGCTCGTGACGAAGTCGCGCTGATAATGGTCGTAACAGACATTGCCAGCCACCGGCTCGCCGCTCGCGGCGATCACCTCGTTCAGCTCATACAGCTTCTGCAGCCAGCTGTCAGAGCTCTCGGGGTCAGCCTGCATGCGCGCCAGCATATCCGCCGCCACCGGCCACGCGCACCGGCCGCTCGGGGTAGATCCCACTTGACTGCGCCGAGCGCTGCCGCTAGCGTCGATGCGACGATGTCGCCCACGGTGTGACGCGTCGGCGCCCGCGATCGCCGATCAAGGAGAGATCCAATGATGAGGCTCAAGGTGTGGCTACCAGTGCTTGCAGCACTACTTCTGGCGGTGATCGTCGTGCCCGCCAGCGTTGACGCCGCGCTGCCGGTTCCCGACGGCAAGGAAGCGCTCGCCGACTTCGCGTTCCACGAGGTGTTCGCGCCGACCACGGTCGCCGGGGCGAACACCAACTGCCGCCTCAGCCCATCCCACCCATATCCGGTGGTGCTCGTCCATGGCACAGCCGAGGACGAGGGCTCCAACTGGGTGTCGCTGGGGCCTCTGCTCGCGAACAACGGCTACTGCGTGTACGCGCTCAACTACGGCGAAAC
Organism: uncultured Solirubrobacteraceae bacterium; assembly: GCA_963838405.1. GTDB lineage: Bacteria > Actinomycetota > Thermoleophilia > Solirubrobacterales > Solirubrobacteraceae > Palsa-744. The sequence continues at coordinate 513,552 of CAWIRA010000005.1, forward strand.
CAGCCTGTCGCTGTCCGGGCGAGTCGATGCCCTCAACTACATCCAGAACTCGGCGCAGGAACTGTCTGACTTCATCAACTCGGTGCTCTCCAAAACCGGCGCTTCGAAGGTAGACATAGTGGGGCACTCGCAGGGCGGGATGATGCCCAACTACTACCTCAAGTTCCTGGGCGGCGCCAGCAAGGTGAACCTGCTGATCGGGCTAGCGCCGAGTAACCACGGCACGACAGTCGACGGCCTCACGACGCTGCTGGAACAGATCCCAGGCTCGTCGCTGCTCGGCGGCCTGCTGGCGGTCATCGGCGCACCATCGATCCCGCAGCAGCTCGTTGGATCACCATTCGAGACACACCTCTTCAGCGGCGGCGACACCGTGCCCGGGACGCGCTACGTGGTGATCGAGACGACGCACGATGAGATCGTCACGCCGTACACCAACGCATTCCTCGGCGGCCCCAACGTTACGAACATAACCATCCAGAACCAGTGCCCGGCCGACCCCACGGAGCACACCGGGCTCACAGAGGACTCGCCGGCGCTGCAGAACGTACTCAATCAACTGAGCGCGAGACCGGATCCGTCGTTCACGGCGACCTGCACCAACTTCGGGGCGGAAATCTAACGGCCAGTGATCCGCCCAACCGGACGAGCTGGCCAGTTCTCGGGCCGATCGCCGAGGTCGATCGAGAGGACAAAATTGCCGTCGGCCCGCTACTGCGCCCAAGCCGATTCGAACGGCTGAGATTTCGCTCCCGCCGCGAGCGTCGGGAGGGGACCCTTTAGAGCGGATCTCGCACGGGACTTGGATCGCGGGATGATCCTGGCGCCGGCTCGGGTTTGATCGGTGCGATTTGGGGGCGATTGAGGCGATAGTTGCGGTTGCGCGCGCAACGCCGGTGAGGGAGCGTCCGAGACCCCGTATGAGCAGCTTCGTCGGCACGCAAGCGTAGGATCGAGCAATGCTCACGGTTGCCGAAGCGGCTCAGCGGGTCGGGAGGACTTCGGGGACGGTGTGTCGCCGGGTAAGAGGCGGCCGCGTACGTTGCTTTGGTGGCTAGTCACTTAGGGCCTATCCCGGAAGGGTTGTGTAGTGTTGCGTTGAACTTCTGATCGAGGTCGTCATGCAGTTCGATCAGGAGGTCTGTGGTGGGCTATATGGTCAGTAGGGATGATGGTTGGCGGATGCCGGACTGGTTGTGGGAGCGGGTAGCCCCGTTGCTGCCGGACCCGCCGTTTCACCCGTTGGGTTGTCACGCGCCGCGGGTGCCCGACCGTGACGCGATGGACGCGGTCATGCTGGTGCTCAGGACAGGGATGCAGTGGAACGCGCTGAACGCGACGGGCGTGTGCTCTTCATCCTCGGCGCACCGGCGTTTCCAGGAGTGGGAGCAGGCCGGAGTGTTCCACGAAATCTGGCGCCAGGGACTGTTGGAGTACGACGAGGTGATCGGTATCGACTGGTCGTTCCTGTCGGCCGATGGGGCAATGACCAAGGCTCCGTTGGGAGGAGCCAAGACCGGCCCGAACCCTACTGACCGGGCCAAGGGGGGGCGAAGCGTTCGGTCCTCGCGGAGGGTGCGGGGGTCCCGGTCGGGCTCGACCACGACGGCGCGAACCGCAACGATCACAAGCTGCTGAAGGGCACGCTCGACTCGATCCCGATCGAGCGGCCCGAGCCGACCCCAGGGCAGCCGCAGGGTATCTGCCTGGACAAGGCGTATGACAACACCGAGGTCCGCGAGCTGGTCATTGATTACGAGTTCACGCCGCACATCCGCGCACGCGGCGAAGAGATCGACCTCAAGGCCCACAACCCCGAGTGGAAAGCACGCCGCTGGGTCGTCGAGGCCTGCCATTCCTGGATGAACCGCAACCGCGGAATCCTCATCCGCTGGTCAAAGAAGGAGGAGAACCACCTCGCCCTCCTCCAACTCTCAAGCGGCCTCATCGCATTCAAGAAGGCCAACCTCGCGACCATCGCCGCCACCCAACCGGGATAGGCCCTTAGTATCATCCTCGACGGCGGCGCGGTTCACGAAGGGCCAGGTCAATCGTGCCGGCGTGCTGCTCCTCGATCTCCGCGAGCATACGGATCAAGATGGCGCCGAGCGTGCCGTTGCGGAGTCCGATGATGGGAAGCTGGACGAGGCTTGGGAGGCTTTGACTTGGTGGCGCGGCCTGCACGCCCGCCCGCTATCCGCGGTCGCCGCGAACCTTCGCTACCACGTGGACCGCGGCGATGCGCGCGTACAGGGCCGTATCGAGGTCACGCAGCGCTTGAAGCGGCTCGACACGTTGGTTGGGAAGCTCGGCCGGGAGCGGGGCGACGTCACCCAGATGCAGGATGTCGGTGGCGTTCGCGCGGTGCTCCCGAGCCTGCGGCACGTGTACGTCGTCAGACGCCGGCTGCTGAAGTCATGGGTACTCATCAGGGAGCGGGACTACATCGCTGAACCTAAGAGCAGCGGCTACCGGGCGCTGCACCTGATCGTGAGGCGTATGGGGTTTCCGATTGAGGTTCAGCTGCGAACGATCGGTCAGGACGTGTGGGCAAACCAGGTGGAGGAGACCGGGAGGCTAGTTGGTCTGGATCTCAAGTTTGGTGCAGGTAATGAGCACCTCGACAGCATCTTCGTGGCGATAGGCGAGCTGATCGCTCGCTTTGACAGCGGCGAGCTTTCGCCCGACGAGCTGCGTGAGGGCTTGAGGGGCCTGCCATCATTGTCGATACGCACACCGCCCCCGGCATGATCTAGATGAGCCCAGACGACGACATCAAGCACTTCCTCGTGACGCGCGACGTAGCGCGCCACAGGACAACCGTCGTCGAGTTCGGTACGGACTATGAGGCTGCCCAGGATGGCTACCAGGCGGCCGAGCAGAAGGCGCGTGGGCGTCGGGATCTCGACGTGGTGCTGCTCAGCGCCGACTCGCTGGAGACGATCAAGCTCACGCACTCCAGTTACTTCGAGCCGAAATCGCTCGACGAGATGCTGCCCGCGTAGGGGCGGCACGGAAAGCATTAGAGTCATAGGCGACGAAATGGGCCACGCCGACCCAGCGCTATCGCTATCGACAGGCGGTACGTCGCGGGGACGACGAGGAGGCAGCACTTAGCGCTGTTGTGGAGGGCGAAGCACTCCAGTCTCCAGATCGGCAGAGCGAAGCTGTTCCCAGCTAACCGCTGATTTGACAACACGGGCGAATGCGACTCCCTGTCGGGTCGTGGGGGCGGTGATGTCCTCGAGGTCGATCGAACCGACCATCTCAACGAGCTCGGGTAACGTCTTGCCGAGACGCTTTTCGAGGTCCGGGAACGCAACTACGGCGAACTCATTGATCGCCTGCTGACATTCGAGCGCGATCCGTCGATGTCGGCGATGATCGGCTTCAAACCCTCACCCGTCATGACCGCGGTGGCCACCTGCGGGTCCTCCACCAGCCGGCGTCGTCGCCGGCGTGGTGGGAGCAGCCTCCATAACCGCAGCTTGCTGTCATGCCCGGACGAACAGTCGGTCGGTGTCGGGGCCGATTTGGCACTGAGTTCCTGATGCGAATAGTGAGGATTGGCCAAAAGCCCTTACGCGCCCGGCAAGATTCGAACTTGCGACCTCTCGCTCCGGAGGCGTCTGATGGGAGGGCGGCTGGGCGGCGAAAACCGCTTTGTAATGCGGGATTGCGGTATGGGTCGTGGTGACGTGTCTCTCGGCGGATGGCCCCGATTTGCGGGCGATTCGGGGAGATAGTGGCAGGGCTGCCATTTCCCCGGACCGCATCCGGGCGAACGGGCATCCTGATAGGTCGTGAAAGATCAGCCAACAAGCGCTGAGACGACCGACCCAGAGGGTAGGCGTGTGATCTTGGCGGACGCCGTGTGGCGCGCGAAGATCGCCCGCGACCATCCGGAGATCGACAGGCACCTGTCCGAGGTCCTGCGGGCTGTGACGAAACCCGATCATGTTGCTGTCGACCCGATCTTTGCTGAGCGGACCCGCTACTACGCGCGGGGCGTTGGTCCCAGTCGATGGCTGCTGGTCGTCGTAAGCTATGAGCAGGTGCCGGCGCGGATCGTCTCCGCGTTCGCCAACCGGAAGGACCCAAGATCATGGAGCGCGTAAACATCACGATCGGGCCGCTGAGCTTCGATCACGCCGACTACGATGCTGACAACGACGTGCTGTATCTGCATGTAGGCGAGCCGCAGGCGGGCGAGGGTGAGGAGACGCCGGAGGGCCACGTCGTCCGCTACGCGCCCGGAACCAGTCGGATCGTGGGTCTGACGGTGCTCGGAGCACGGCGCGTGTTGGAGCGCGACGGGCGCCTTTCGGTCACCGTGCCCGACACCGTTGAGACAACCGCCGACCAGCTGGCACCGGCGCTTGCGGCCGTCTAGCTCGTAGCTGGAGGGAGAGTTCGGCAGACGGTCGCTCGACATGATCATGTTCGCCCACTACGACGCCGATACGGACATCGCGTGGGTTCCCGACCGGCGAGTCCGATGATCTCGTGAGCGAGCGGGTGCCGGAGGGATTGCGCGAGTACGACCGGACGACCCATCGGCTCGTGGCGATCGAGGTATGGGACGCGAGCACGAGTCTTTCCCGGACGTTGCTCGAAGGACTGCCCTCGCCCGCGACGTCGCAGAGGCCATTGAGCTGGTGCGGGGGACCCGCCCCGGCGAGCGCTTACAGGATGGGAGCGGACTGACGGAGCGTGCCTGTGCGGCTACCAGGGATTCCCAGTCCTGAGCGCATTCACGACGCGGGCGACGTCGGGGAAGGTGCCGATCCCGTGGCTGTTCTCGAGGACCTCGGGCGCTTTCTCGTCGAAGGCCTGTAGGTCGAGGCCCACCACGTCGGCGATCTTCGCACGTAGCGGCATGTCGCGCTGTAGCCGCTGCGCGAACGCTGCGGCGGCCGCGGAGTCGAGCGACCACCACGCAACGCGGCCGCTTTCGGCGAGCACCCCTGAGGCGATATCGAGCAGGAGACTGAACTCGATGAACGACTGCCACGGCTCGCCGTCCTTGCGAAGCCACTCGGGGTAGCGGTTCGCGAGCCACTCCTTCTTGGGGAGCTCGGTGATGAGCCACTGCCACTCTGCGAAAAGCCAGTTGCCGTTCGGCGCCTTTGGCCCGAGGTTCGCGGCGACCGCGCTCCCGAGATCGCCGGGCGCGGCGACGAACCGTGTCCTGTAGCCGTTCGGGTCGGTCCAGCCAGCGGCGAACAGTGCTGTCAGAGCGGAGTAGCGTTCGAGGCGCACCGCGAGGGCGCCAACCGCCATCCCAATCACGAAGAACGGGAGCCGCCAGATGTCGACCCACGCGGTCAGCCCATCGCGCGGCTTCACGCTGCTCGCCCAGGCCGCCATTGCGCGAGTCTCCTCGTCGAAGACATCGGGGCGGTGAATGGCGAGCGGAATCAGCGAGGCGAGCCGGCGGTCCGTCGCGGCCGACAGCTTCCCCCAGCCCTCCTTGACGGCCTCGGAGCTCTGCTGGTTCGCGTATTCGGCTCGCACCGTTTCGGACGCGGACTCGAACGCGTACCGCTCGCGCCTAAGTATCTCGGTGAGTTCGACGGGGTCGTTGCGTTTGACGAGCGCGAGCGTCTCGTCGTGCACAGTCCCTGGGTCATCGCCCGTCTCATGTTGCTCGTGCACCTCGACGCGGCGCCGAAGATCGGCGAGGAACTCGCCGGCACCAGCGCGCACGATGGCCCTGGCGCCGGTGCTCTCGATGAGCGCGGCCGTATCGTCCTCGTGCGGGTCGGCGATGGAGAGCCACCAGACGCCGTACCTGGAGTTGCGGTTTCGAAGGATCTCGGCTAGCGCGGGGTCGCGTCCGGACCAGCCAATCACCAGCACGCCGTAGTTGTCGACGATCCGGGCGAGTTCCTCACCGAGCTTCGGGTCAAGCTCGGTGAGCTCCGACGGCGTGTTGCGGATCGTCTCCTGCATGTAGTCGCCGTGCGCCTTGACGATGAACACGGGCGAGTGCTCGCGCTTGGGAGCGACCGCCAGTGTCGCGTCGTCGGAGACGACGACCGGCTCCAGCCCTCGTGCCCGAAGTGCTTGCTCGAGCAGCCGGTCGAAATTGGTCGTGACGAACACTCTGATGATTCCCGCCGCTGCAAGGTCCGCGAGCAGCTCGTGGGCGGGGCCGGGCACGACGTCGTTGAAGTACCCGGCGAGCATCTCTCGTCGGACGGCCGGGTCGGGCGCGATCAGGTCCAGCAGTGACGAATACCCAAGATGACCGAGGCCGTGCTCCTCGAGCCAACCATCGAGCTCGTTCTCGGTCAGCGTTGAGTCGCGTCCGGTCTCCTGCCGGTAGAGTCGCAACAGACCATCCTGCAGAATGCCCCAGCTCGTCGGGACACCCGCATCGACGGAGACGCCGGCGCCGAGGAAGCACACGCAACTCCCCGGGGCTGGCGCGTCGGCGACCCACTCGACACAAGCGGACGAGAGGCCCGACACAAGCGGTCGAGGCGATCCGTCCAGGTCCTCTAGATGCCGGGGGTCGAGGCGGCTCAGTCGTTCAGGGCGTGGACCGTTCCCGCAGGTACGGTCACCTCGTCGCCCTGGTCCAGGACCGTTGAGTGACGAAACGGGCGTCTCAGTAGCCCGCCATCTGCTTCGGTAGTTCTTCGACGCAGTTTTGGAGCTTCGTAGGAGTCGGGCTCTTGCAATCGTCATCCATCCATTCGAGCGATGCACACGCCCTCGTATCATTCCGCACGCTCATGCACCCCGAGAACGTCTACGCCGGGCTAGAGGCCGCCGTGCGCGGCTACGTGATTGCAGAGGCCGGGGGCGACCCGAGCGGCGACCTCTCCTCGATGCCGCTGGGCGAGCTGGTCACCGTGTTCTTCAGCTGGCGTGCCCGCCATATCCCAGCGCGACCTCGGATTTGTCACGTCTCGCAGGAGATGCAGGCCAGTGCGGCCGCGACCGGGCACAAGGACGAATTGGCTGCGTTGATTGAAAAGGTCGAGGTCGGGGCGGATCTCACGCCGCACCTGAGTCGAAGCGTTGTAAATGCCTATGAGCTCGGAGGCGACAAGAAGAAGACGTGGCGGCGCTCCGATCGCGATTTGCTGATCGCGGACTGGGGTGTCCACCATCTCCACCTCTCGGAGGCGGTTGAGCAGGACGGGTTTGTGGAGCGCGCCGACGACCTACTCTTCGCGATGTTTACGAGGACGGACTCCTATCTGATCGGAATCTGTCCCCACGGCTCGTGGGGGCTTGCCGAACTGCTCGAGATCGTCATACGCAACTGGCCTGATGCCGGGCTGATGCTGTCGACGCACGCGATCGGGCTCACCCAGAAATGGAAGGACGCGGAGCGGCTAGAACTACGCAAGGGGGGAATAGCGAGCCCGTTCATTGAGCTGGACGGCAAGGTCTGGGCGGCCTCGGCGCTCGGGCAGAGTGCCGACGGGAAAGCATCGAAGGCAGCGATGCGGAGCATGGACTTCATGTGGCGACTTGGACAGTGGGAAGACGATCCAGAGCACCTGCTGGCCGAGGCGGAGCGGGTGATGAACGATGCGGCGGGTCGGGCACTCAAGGGCAACTCGACGCCGATGGTCGACCCGGAGGGGACTCTTGGACTGCTGAGGGAGGACGTTTTCTACGGACTCCTGTCGCTGGCTGACTCGGGGTAGGTGGCGGAAGATTCCGCGAGCGGCCTTTCCACACTGGCGCGTCTGGTGGCGCGCGTACTACTCGACCGAGGACGTGCTTGGCAGCCTGCCCGTACTGCTATTGACCCCGACCGTCGCGGCACTCGCCGGCTCAGCGTGGGCAGCGTCTCACCCGGCGGAGGTCGTGCATCGAGGGCTGGTCGTTCACGAGGCTACGTTCGGTGACTCACTGGCGACCGCACTCGCCGGCGGACTCGTCGGACTTTTCTTGTTGGTCGCGGCCGTATTCGTGTTTGTCCTCCTCCGATATCGATTGATAGGGGACCGGACGTGGCGCGTATCGTGGGAAATGATCTATCGCGAGACGGGGAGCGTCGTATCGAGCGGGAGCAGCGTGAGCATGGAATGTAAGGTGACGCCGCCAGTGCTGTTGTCGGCGCTTGGGCATGTCGAAGCGGTGGTTCGCTATCCCGATGGCACACTGCTGGAGCGCGGACAGGAGGCGATGGGGAGCACGGAGTACGGGATCGGGTTTGCACCAACAGGCGGGGGCGTCCGCAGACCGGCACCTATGAGATTCGCTGGTACGGGACGAGCGGCACCCGTCGTCTGCGGGAGATCACGCGGTCGAGGTACACGTTCCACGGCTGACCCCGTTACTTCAGCATCTTGGGGAGCCTGAAATGGCAGTCGGTGGCAGACGAGCCCTCCAATGACCGACCTCTCGTCATGATCGCCAAGCACGCCGGAGCCCAAACCCCGCTCCAGCAAAGGCATTCAGCTAGTGCGCCCGGCAAGATTCGAACTTGCGACCTCTCGCTCCGGAGGCGAGCGCTCTATCCACTGAGCTACGGGCGCGGGACGCCGAGTTTACGGGCTCTGGAGGCTCTCGGCACACGCCCGGACCACTCTTATGGAGCGCGACGGAAGCGCTCGCCGGCTCCGCGGCCCAGACTGCCTGCGTGATCGCGGTTCGCTGCTCGGGTCCGATTCGAGGCCCGCACCTGCTTGAGAGGGAGCTGTCGGCTAGCGGCCTGCGCGTCCAGTTCGAGCCGCCGGACGAGCGCCGCGGCTTGGCGCAGAAAGTCGTGGTGCGGAACCCCATCCCGCTGAACCCGTGCGAAGTCCCCCGACGACTGCGTTCTATTGAGCGGAGTGCCCCGGTTCCGCTGATGTAGCACTGGCACTTCCGGTTCCGGTCACGAGGTGCCCGTTTGTGCGGGCTGTGCGGACGGCGTCCCGGGTGAGCGTGACGACAGCATCTTTGGAGCGGCAGGTGATCAGTTCCTTGCCGCTGGAGCACCAAAGGTTGGTCTTGGGCGTTGTCGAGCTTTCGACGCCCAGGGATTCGATGCCCTTTGGTTCTCGCGTGGTGGAGGAGAGGGCGAGGAGGACGAGGTCGGCAAGCCGACAGGAAGCATGTGAGTTCGCCGTGACACCAGCCGAGCAGACCCGCGTCGACCGCTCCGGTCGCCGCCGCTCGGCGATTGTCGCGGCGGCGGCCGGCCGTGGCGCTGATGCGATCGTGACCGTGCTTGTGGTCGAGCTGCCGCAACCCGCGACCATAAATGCGGCGATCACTGCCCCCACGGCGAGAGACTTGCGTGTCATCGCACGCCAATCCTATGCTTATGTCCGGCGAAGCCCTCGGATGGACTCCGGAGGCGAGCGCTCTATCCACTGAGCTACGGGCGCGGGAGCACGATTCTACGGGGCAGGCCTCGATCGCCTGATTTCGTCCCCAACGCGCTGACGCATCCTGCGCATCCCCAGCGCTAAGCTCCCTCGACAAGGACGGCCGACAGAGGGGGGAGGGACGATGCACCGATCAGTGGCGCTGCTCATGGGAGTCGCGGCAACAGCGGCGACGCTCATCCCATGCGCGGACGCGAGCGCAGCCAGCGTATCTGGCGCCGTAGCGCACGACGCGGGCGCAATGGCAGCAATGATTCGGTCACAGGCTCGGCCGAGCGCAAACACCCACGTGGAAAACCAAGCGGCTGCCGGCGGCGGTCATCTGCTCGTGGTCTCGGTGCGCGCGGGGAGCGGGGGGTCGTTCACGAGCCCGGGCCTCTACCAGATGCGACTGTTGACGGGTCGAAAAGGCGAAGTCGCCTACGCGCGCGTCTGGGAGTACACGGCGCCGGCGAACTACAAGTGGGGTCAGGGAGGGCTGGGGCTGCTGTACGGCTTCGCGATCACGCCCGTCGGCGCCCAGTGGCGGGTGCAGGTCGCCTATCCGTACCGTCCGCACCGCTACTACAACGAGTTCAGCTACAGCACCGGCAGGATCGCTGGAGCTCCCAAAGAACCCGCGCTGACCGTGCCGATCCTCAACTCGCTCTACGATGAGGCGTCATCGGTGCTCGCGAGCGCGTCGCGACGGGCACCAGTCGGAGAAGTGCGCTATCTCGACCCCGGGCTCCCCCCGGCACCGTAGAGGGAGCAACTCGGGCCGAGACGCAGCGCGTGCCTGCTTCATCGCGATCGTAGTGAGCATTCCGGGAGCGTGTGGCGCCGGCTCGGTGCCGGCGTCGCCAGTCTGAGTTGGGTGCCGCAGGGCCAGGGTTTCGCGCTGCCTGCGTGCGCGTTCTGGGAGCGGGCGTGGCATTCGTTTCGGGGTCCTGCCAATAGACGGATCGCGCGCGCCGGCCGCTGACGGCCCGGCGCCCCGCGCTCCCGACCGGTGGGTGTTGGGGCGGGGTTAGTCGGGTCTTGCTGCTGCCCGTAAAAGACACGCAAGCGCACGGGCGCGAGGCCACCGTCACATTGTGCGCCCTACCGCGACTGCGCATCCGGCGATGGACGCCGGGCAGGCGGTGGTCGGCAAGGGTCGCGATTTGCAGGCCATGACCGGGGTGGCCTTGCCGCGGTTGCGGAGCGTCGCACTGCCGGCACACGAGTCGAAAGGCGAGTCTCGGCAAACCCCGATATACGGAATCGTGTATAGTATTGAACCAGGCAAAATCGGGAGGCCATTCGATGACACGGGGGCTACTCACAATCGCCGCGGTGACTCTCCTGGGCCTTGTGGCCAGTGCGTCAGCGCGAGCCGAACCGGCCCTGACGAAGGCGGAGTTGTCGGCGACCATGCAACAGGCCCAGGCGGCTGGGACCGTCGACAGCATCGAAGCTGTCACTGGAAGTCAGGCGGATGTCGAAGAGGCGTTCGATCCCGGCGGGCGCGAACTGGCCGCACTGTATCCGTCTCTTCAACGGGCGTCGGTGCCGCTCGCTCTAGTCGTGATGCACGGACAGTTCGACGACCTAGCCTGCATTCGTCAGTAGCGGTGTGGGATGTGACGCCGTTGGAGGGCTGGATCGTCCGCCTGGGCGGGGAGGATTGCGGTTGCGAAGCCTGCAACCCACCCGCTCAGGAGGTTCACCTTGAAGGTGATCGGAAGTGCGTCGTTTGGAACGGTAGATGTGCTCGCGGACGGCACGGGCTTGTCGTCTCGCGTGGGGAGCGCTTTGCTGGCGCTCACGGCACAGCGGCTCGGGCTGACCGATGGCCTGAGCGGGGCGTTGGCGGGGACGCGTCAGCGTCGTTCTGCTCATGACCCGGGACGGGTTCTGTGTGATCTGGCGGTGATGGCCGCCGACGGCGGACGCTGCGTCTCGGATCTCGCGGTGCTCGCTGGGCAGCCCGCGCTATTTGGGGATGTCGCGTCTGTGGCGACGGCCAGAAGGGTGCTGCTCTCGATCGGGCAGACGGAGATCGACCGGGTCCGCCGGGCGCGCGCGCTTGCCCGTGAGCGGGCGTGGAAGGCGGGGGCGGCCCCTGGCCGGGTGATCCTTGATTTCGACGCGACCCCGATCAGCATTCACTCCGAGAAGGAGCTGGCGGCCGGGCACTACAAGGGCGGGTTCGGCTTCAACCCGCTGCTCGCGTCCTGCGAGCGGGAGGTGCTGGCCGGGGTGCTGCGGCCCGGGAACGCAGGCGCGAACAACGCGCAGGATCACTTGGATGTGTTGGAGCTCGCGCTGGAGCAGTTGCCCGAGAGCGCTCTGGATGGTGAGATCCTCGCCCGCTCGGATTCCGCCGGCGCCAGCCACGCTTTCGCTGCCGGCTGCCGGGAGTGCCGCATCCGTTTCTCGCTGGGCTACGCGATCAACCAGACGGCCCGCGAGCAGATCCTCGCGCTGCCCGAGGACGCCTGGACGCCGGCGGCAAACCAGGACGGCCAGCCACGCGACGGAGCATGGGTCACAGAGCTCACCGGCATGGTCGACCTCGACTCCTGGCCCGAGGGCACCCGGCTGATCTGCCGCCGCGAGCGCCCACACCCCGGCGCGCAGCTCACGTTCACCGACGTCGACGGTCACCGCTTCCAGTGCTTCATCACCGACCAGCCCGACACGAACATCGCCGCGCTCGAGGCGGTGCACCGCCAGCACGCAGAAGTCGAGGATCGCGTCAAGACACTCAAGGCCTGCGGCGCCGGGCACCTCCCGTTCCACTCGTTCGCCGCAAACGCGGCCTGGTTCGAGCTCGCATTGACAGCCCACGACATCCTCGTCTGGACACAACAGCTACTCCTCGACGGCGAGCACGCCATCGCAGAACCCAAGCGGCTGCGCTACCGCATCCTGCACGTCGCCGGACAAATCACCCGCCACGCCCGCAAAACCACCCTGCACCTCCCCGCCGACTGGCCCTGGTCCAGCGCGATCCTCCACGCGTTCAAGCGCCTCAACAGACTCCCCGCCTACGGCTAAGGGTTCACGACTAAATTGTTAGAGGGTTTGGGGGTGTGGCGTAGAACTATGGGTGCGTGATTGATGAGGGCGCTATCCGTGAGCGGTATGGGTTGATGAAGGGCTTGTTGAATGAGCGGTCGCGGCGGCGGTGGGCGGCCGCGGAGGCGCGTTCGCATGGGCGTGGTGGGATCGCGGCGGTGGCGCGTGCGATGGGGGTCTCGGAGGGGACGGTCAGGCGGGGGCTCGCGGAGCTGGACGGGGATGGCGAGGAGCTGGCGCCTGATCGGGTGCGCAGGGCGGGCGCTGGGCGGCCGGGGATCTCGGAGCGTGAGCCTGGTCTTTCTGAGGCGTTGGACGCGTTGATCGATCCGGTCACGCGTGGCGATCCTGAGTCGCCATTGCGGTGGACGTCCAAGAGCGCGGTCAAGCTGGCTGAGGCGCTGCGGGAGATGGGGCATGAGGTGGTCGATCGCACGGTGCTGCGGTTGTTGAAGGCCAAGGGCTACAGCCTGCAGGCGAACCGCAAGACCCGGGAGGGCACTCAGCATCCGGACCGCGACGCTCAGTTTCAGCACATCAACCAGACAGTCGCTGCGGCGCTCGGGGCGGGCGAGCCCGCGATCTCGATCGATTCCAAGAAGCGCGAGCTGGTCGGCGATTTCAAGGCAGTCGGCCGAGAGTTCGAGCCCTCCGGTCGACCAGTCGAGGTCCGTACCCACGACTTCAAGGACAAGGATCTCGGGCACGCGATCCCGTTCGGGATCTATGACCTGCGCAACGATGAGGGCTGGGTGAACGTCGGGATCGACGGCAACACGGCCGAGTTCGCGGTCAACTCGATCATCGGCTGGTGGCAGCAGCTCGGCTGCGAGCGCTACCCAGACGCCAAGCGCTTGACGATCACCGCCGACTGCGGCGGCGCGAACTCCAACCGCACCAAGCTCTGGAAGGTCGAGTGCCAGCGCCTAGCCGACACGACCGGGCTCCAGATCGTGGTCTGCCACTTCCCTCCCGGCACCTCGAAGTGGAACAAGATCGAGCACTGCCTGTTCTCCTTCATGAGCCTCAACTGGCGCGGACGCCCACTCGCAACCCACGAGGTGATCATCAACCTGATCGCCTCCACCAGGACAAGCACCGGCCTGAAGGTCTACGCCCAACTCGATCAGCGCTCCTACCCCACCCACATCACAGTCACCGATGAACAGCTCGCCGGCGTAAACATCACCCGACACCCATTCCATGGCGACTGGAACTACACCATCGTGCGCCACGAGGCGCCATGAAATCGAGCGGAGATGAAAGGACTCCGCCTGTGGCCTGTCGCAGCGGGCCGTTGAAGCTGGGGGCAGCCCGAGCCCGGAGGCGCGGGGGAAGGCGGGAGCAGCCCCGACAAAGTCAGGGCAGGTCGGTACCGCTAGACGGCCTGGGCCTGGTGAGCGAGACGAAAGGTGAACGAGAGAAACCAGTGCTAAAGCTCCTTAAGAGTTCCACCGGACCCAAAACCTGGCGGACATGGGTTCGGGTGCAGCGCACGCCCTTCGGGGCGACTCGGAAGCCGGTTGATATTGTCGGCCAGGAGGCCACGAGGAATGTCTGCGGCGTACTCGTGGCGATGTTGCAGGGGCATAGCTGGTCACCGACCCGTCAATCGATGCATGGTGAACGTGGGAACCCTCCCGGTGTCGCCCTCACTACTGTCCATCCAGGTCGGTGGCGGGCAGGCCCGTGCTCGGCTAGTTATGCCGGGAGGGGGCGGAGCCTCCGTAGTAGTCCGAGGGCGGGAAAGCCGCCCACATGGCAAAGGGAGGCAGCCAGTTCGCAGCACGGGAACGGAATGTCAGGAGTACGACGGTGAATATCGACGAGCCGTGGCCGAGCCTCGATGAAGCGAAGCGACGGGTACTGAGTATCCAGACCAAGCTGCACCAATGGGCTATCGATGGCCCAGAGCGTCGTTTTGATGATCTCTATAACCTGATCTATGACCCGGCTGTCCTGGTATTGGCGTGGCAGCGGGTGAGAAGCAACCGAGGGGCTCGCTCGGCTGGGGTGGACGGGGCTACCGCCCACTACATCCAGGCCGTCAAGGGCGAGCACGCCTTTCTTTCGGGGCTGCGAGACGCTCTCAAAGCCCGAGAGTTCAACCCGGTGCCGGTACGGGAAGTGATGATCCCCAAGCCTGGCGGTAAACGCCGTCGGCTTGGCATCGCGACCGTCACGGACCGGGTGGTCCAGGCTGCCCTCAAGACGGTATTGGAGCCTATTTTCGAGGCGGACTTCCTGCCGTGCAGCTACGGCTTTCGCCCCGAACGCCGAGCGCATGACGCGATCGCTGAGATTCACCACTTCTGCTCCCACTCCTACGAGTGGATTGTGGAGGGCGATATCGAGGCGTGTTTCGACGAAATCTCACACTCCGCGCTGCTACGGCGGATGAGGGACCGGATCGGAGATAAACGTGTCGTGAGTTTGGTTAAGGCGTTCCTGAAGTCCGGCATCCTCTCAGAGGGTGGCGAGCTGCGGGAGAACGACACCGGGGCTCCTCAAGGCGGGATTCTCTCACCGTTGCTCAGCAACATTGCACTGTCGGTCCTTGACGAGCACTTCGCCAGGGCCTGGGAGGCAATGGGCACCTCTGACGCTCGCAAATGGCGACGGCACAAGGGCCTGGCTAACTACCGCCTCGTCCGCTACGCGGATGATTGGGTAGCGATGGTCGCCGGGGACCGTGCCGACGCTGAACGCTTGCGTGATGAGGCAGCAGCGGTGCTTCTCCCGATGGGGCTTCGGCTCTCACACGAGAAGACGAGAATCACACACATCGATCAGGGCTTCGACTTCCTTGGTGTCCGCATCCAGCGGCACAAGAAGCGAGGATCGGCCAAGCGCTTCGTATACACCTACCCGTCGAAGGCCGCCTTGGCGGCCATGACGAGCAAGGCGAGGCGCATCAGCCGGGAGGTCCCAACGAACGAGGCGCTTGCCACCCTGCTACGCCGAATGAACCCGGCGCTGCGGGGCTGGACGAACTACCACCGCCACGGAGTGTCCAAGGCCACCTTCCAATACCTGTGCTCCTTCGTATGGCACAGGATCACTCATTGGTTGCGCCGCAAGCACCCCAAGGCGAACTGGGCGTTCCTCCGTCGCCGCTACCTACCAGGATGGTGGCCGACAGACGGCGAGAAGGCGCTCTACAACCCCTCAACGGTGCCGGTCACCCGATACCGCTACCGGGGAGCGCGCATCCCCTCGCCCTGGGCAAGCACAACGCGACAGGCCACGAACAGTGCAACGACATGAACTGGTGGAGAGCCCGGTGCGTGGAGACGCGCTCGCCGGGTTCGGAGGGCGGGCCAGGGAAACGGGCCGGCCGAAAGGCCAGCACCGCGCCCTGGTCCGACCCTACAACCCCTCACCAAAAAAGTCGTGAGCCCTAAACGCCCAGCCCGCGCTCACCACCAAGCTCCCGCCACCAACACGGACCCAGCTGCTGGACGCTGCGCAAAAACACGCGGAGGGCGACCACGATCACTGGAAAAACACCGCCAGCGAGCGCCACACCCCCGCACCCCGGCACCGACCCCGCGATCAGCCCAAGATCTCACCCAAACCCAGCGACAGCGTCCCTTGACGACGAATCGAGGCTAGAGGCACCCATACCGGCCGGAGCCGCGGCACCCGCAGGTACAG
This sequence comes from uncultured Solirubrobacteraceae bacterium, assembly GCA_963838405.1. Lineage (GTDB taxonomy): Bacteria > Actinomycetota > Thermoleophilia > Solirubrobacterales > Solirubrobacteraceae > Palsa-744. The sequence goes on from CAWIRA010000005.1 coordinate 529,598, forward strand.
TGATGGGATTCGTGGTCAATCGGGAAACGGGGCGAGTGGCGGCTACCTATGTCGGGAATACTCCTCTAACACTCCCTGCCGGGGCCATCGAACGGACGCCGGTGCCGACCTCGATGAATGCAGCCGTGGCCGCGCTGCGACAACGGCCGGCGAGGCTGCGGGCGCACGCCGCCACTTGGGGCAAACGGTTGCAAACAGGCTACCGGATACCACTGCTATGTCCTTGCCGGGTGGCGCATGACCGGCGCCGAAGAAGTGCTCGGCGTCTACGATGAAACAGATACGGACTATGTCGACGTGCCGGGCTGGGAATACGGAAACTTTGTGACCAACGAGGTCTGGGCGTCAGCCTACACTCGTGGGGTGCCGAACACCTGGACCGAGACTGGGCAAATAGCGGGTGCATACAAAAGTTGCTGTAGCGTTTGGTGGTTCTACGCATTCCAAAATGGGACCGAAGGCTTCCGAGCATTCGAGGAAGCGCCCTACACGTGGGAAGTCCGCCAGGCCGTCGGCAACAATTATGGGATGAAGACGACCGGCGGGGGAGTTTGGTGCTGGTATGACGCGGCTGACTGGACGCTTGAGGCGTGCGCCGCCGATTTTGCCTGGGTGGCGACGGAACTCGAAGCTGGTGGAGAGATCGGCTCGGAAGAAAAGCCGGTGTTTGACGCATCAACAAACAACAGCGCAGAGTGGATGAACGGCGAATGGCACACTGGAACCGCGCTACCGATGGAACTACCAATGATCGCGGTGGTGAAGCCCCCGGGCTATGTTGGTCGCCCCTCAACGGCGCTCCAGGTAATATCTATTACGACACTTGCGGGAAATGAGATGATACTTCTACTGCTAATTGTCACGGTGCTTGGAGGCGGCGGCCCGGCGTCGGCGCCGCCGTCGAGATTGTCGGACGCTACGGTCACGGTGTATCGCGGCGCGCCGGCCCGAATGGTCGCGCGATCGTCGAACGGACAGCTGAGTGTTCGGTTGCGACCTGGGCTCTACACGGTCGTGGCCACGCTTTACGACCAGCCGCCGAGGCCTGATTTTTGCGAAGCCACGGCGATCGACGTTCAGCGCGAGCGCGACGCGCGGACCAAGCGGCTATCGATGTCGTGCAGTGTCCCGTAGCGGCGGCACCCACGCGACACGACGCCTGTCTCAAGCGCGCAAGGCTTGCGCTGCGAGGGACCGATGACCGCGAACCGCCGCGGCACCTGCGCGATGTGACTTCTCAGTAGCGCGATGGACGCCGTGCAAGTGCGTATGCGCGACTGGACTGCCGGCGTGCAACGCGATCGCTCGCTGTCGTACGTCGCTACCGTTGCGAGCATGGATCTGTCGCTGTTCTTCGCAGGCACCGCCGGCTCGGTGCCGAGCGCCCGTCGTGGGCTGCCCGCGGTGCTGCTGCGCCGTGGCGGCGACCGTGTGCTGTTCGACTGCGGTGAAGGCACGCAGCGCCAACTGCTGCGCTCCGTCGGCCTGCTCGATCTTGACGGCGTCTTCATCACGCACTTCCACGCCGACCACTGGCTCGGGCTGCCGGGGATGCTCAAGTCCTTCGCGCTGCGCGAACGCACGGAGCCGCTGAGCGTGTACGGGCCGGTGGGCCTGCAGGCGCTGATGGCTGAGATGCGCGTCGTGTTCGGGCGCCTGCCCTACAAATGCGACATCGTCGAGCTCGAGCCTGCGGAGGCGGTGCAGCGCGACGGCTACGTGATCGCCGCGATCCCCGTCCTGCACAAAGGCGGCTCGGCGTTCGGCTACGCGATCGTCGAGGAGCCGCGGCCCGGTCATCTGGATCCGCGCCTCGCCGAGGAGCTCGGCGTCAAACCGGGACCCGACTTCGGCCGGCTGCAGCGAGGAGAGACCGTCGCGGGCGTCAAGCCGGAGCAGGTCATGGGCGCCAGCAGGGAGGGGCGCAAGGTGGTGCTCTCGGGTGACACCGCACCGTGCGAGGCGCTGGCGATCGCCGCTTATCAGGCGGACGTGCTCGTGCACGAGGCCACGTTCCTCGACGAGGAGGCCGAGCGCGCGCGACAGACGCTGCACAGCACCGCGCGCCAGGCCGCCGAACTGGCACGCGATGCCGACGTCCGGCTGCTCGCGCTCACGCACGTGTCGAGCCGCTACGCCGGTGGTGGGCTGCGCGACGAGGCCAGCGCGATCTTCCCCGCCACCGAGGCCGCCCGCGACTTCGACACGATCGAGGTGCCATTCCCTGAGCGCGGCGGTGCGACGCTCGTGCGCTGGTCAGAGCGCCTCGCGCGCGAGCGCGCGCAGGCGGACGCCTCCGCGGCGCGCGACTCGACCGGCGAGCAGGCTGCCGCGACCGCCTCGCCGCCACAGGCCGAGCCCGTCGCATCCCCCTGATACATTGCCGTTGCTCCTTTAATCCGGTCCCGTGAGGCCAGGAAGGAAACGATGTCAGCAGACGAGAAGGTCGTCCTCCACGAGGAGGAAGTGGGACGGGCGCTGACGCGCATCGCGCACGAGATCCTCGAGCGCAACCCCGATGAGCCGTCACCTGCGCTCGTCGGCATCCACCGTCGCGGCGCGTTCCTCGCACATCGTCTGCACGCTCTGCTCGAAGAGCTGCTGGGCAGCGAGGTGGCGCTCGGTGACCTCGACATCGGCTTCTATCGCGACGACGTCGGCACGCGTCCCGACGCGCCCGTGCTACACGCCTCGCACATCGACTTCGACATCACGGGGCTGACGGTCGTGATCGTCGACGACGTGCTGTTCACCGGGCGCACCATACGCGCCGCGATCGAGGCGCTGTTCGCCTACGGGCGCCCGCAGCGGGTGCAGCTCGCAGTGCTCGTCGATCGCGGCCACCGCGAGCTGCCGATCCGCCCCGACTATGTCGGCAAGAACCTGCCCACGTCGAGCGCCGAGCACGTCTCGGTGCGTGTGCGCGAGCTAGACGGCGTCGACGAGGTCGCAATCGCCCTGGGAACGCAAGCCGGCGCTGGATCGGCGTCCTCAGTCGCTCGCGTGCAAAGCACGCCACGCTCCTTGCGTCCTGGACCAGCTTGGCCTGCGTCCCCAGGGGAGCGAGCGGCATGAACCACCTGATCTCGATCGAGGATCTCGAGCGTGTCGACATCGAGCGCATCGTCAGCCAGGCCGAGCGCTTCGCCGAAGTCTCAGACCGCGAGATCAAGACCGTGCCGGCGCTGCGCGGGCGCATGGTGCTGAACCTCTTCTACGAGTCCTCGACGCGCACCCGCAGCTCGTTCGAGCTCGCCGCCAAGCGACTGTCCGCCGACGTCGTCAACTTCGCCGCCAGCGGCTCGAGCGTCGAGAAGGGCGAGTCGCTGAAGGACACCGTGCTGACGCTCAGCGCGCACAAGCCCGACGCGATCGTGCTGCGCACACCTTGGGCGGGCGCCGCGGAGCTCGTCTCGAGATGGTGCAGCGCGGCAATCGTCAACGCCGGCGACGGCAAGCACGAGCACCCAACCCAGGCGCTGCTCGACGTCTACACGCTGCGTCGCCGCGTCGGCGCGATCGACGGCTCCTCAATCTGGATCATCGGCGACGTCGCGCACTCGCGCGTCGCGCGCTCGAACGTGCTCGCCTTCCAGCGCATGGGCGCCAAGGTCACCGTCGCGGGGCCGCCGACGCTGATCCCGCGCGGCATCGAGGAGCTCGGCTGCGAGGTGCGCTACACGCTCGACGAGCTGCCCTCGGCGGACATCGTCTACGCGCTGCGGATGCAGAACGAGCGCATGAGTGAGACCTGGGTGCCGTCGCTGCGCGAGTACGCCAGCTGGTACCAGATCAACGGCGGACGCCTATCGCCGCATCAGATCCTCATGCACCCGGGGCCGGTCAACCGCGGCGTCGAGCTCTCGGGCGAGGTCGTCGACTCGCCGCAGGCCGTCATCACCGCCCAGGTCGAAGCTGGCGTCGTCGTGCGCATGGCGGTCCTTTACGAGCTGCTCGCCGGGGCGCGCGAGCCGCGCGCGCGAGGCGTTGGCGCGCGCGAGCCGGCCGCCGCCGGCGTGCTCGGGAGCCGGCCCGCATGAGCCCTGTACAGCCGCTGATCGGCGGGCCACGGCCGCCCGCCGAGCTCCTCCTGCGCGACGTCCACGTGCTTGACCCGCGCGCCGGCATCGACGCGCGCCACGACGTGCGCATCAGCGGCGGGCTGCTCGCCGAGCTGGGTGCGCCGGGCGCGCTCGAGCCGCGCCCAGCGAGTGCCGGCGAGAGCGTGGGGGAGGGCGGCGAGGAGCTGATCGAGGGCCACGGGCGCCTGCGGCTGCTGCCCGCGTTCTTTGACCCGCACGTGCATCTGCGCACGCCCGGCCAGGAGCACAAGGAGGACATCGACACCGGCACCCACGCCGCCGCCGCCGGCGGCTTCTGCGCGGTGATCGCAATGCCCAACACCGACCCCGTGCTCGACTCGGCGCCGCTGCTGCGCTCGCTGCGCGACACCGCCGCGCGCGAGGCGCGCGTGCCCGTCGGTTTCCTGCCCGCGATCACGCGCGCGCTCGCCGGCGAGCAGCTCACCGAGATGGCCGAGCTCAGGCAGGAGGGGGCGCTCGGCTTCACCGACGACGGGCGACCCGTGCAGAGCGCGGGCATGCTGCGCAAGGCACTGCAGTACCAGCGCTTGTGCGGTGGCGTGCTGTCGCTACACGAGGAGGACCGCACGCTCTCGCGCGGCGGCGCTATGCACGAGGGCGCCGTCAGCGCCGCGCTCGGCATCGGCGGCATCCCCAGCGTCGCCGAGTCGACGATGGTCGCGCGCGACGCCGCGCTCGCCGGCCACGAGGACGCGCGTGTGCACTTTCAGCACCTCTCATGCGCGGCGTCCGTCGAGGCGATCGCCGCCGCCAAGCAGCGCGGCTGGCGCGTCAGCGCCGAGGTCTGCCCGCACCATCTGCTGCTCACCGAGCAGGACGTCCGCACGATGGACACGCGCATGAAGATGTACCCGCCGCTCGCCACCGAGGCAGACCGCGTCGCGCTCGTCGAGGGCCTGCGCGCCGGCACGATCGACTGCGTCGCCACCGACCACGCGCCGCACGCGCGCGAGGAGAAGGAGGTGCCGTTCGAGCAGGCGCCGATGGGCAGCACCGGCCTCGAGACAGCCTTCGCCGCGCTGCACACAGGCCTCGTGCTCACCGGCGTAATCAACCTGGGTTTGCTCGTCGAGCGCATGACCGCCGGCGCCGCGCTGTTCGAGCTGCCCACGCCCGCGGTTGAAGTCGGTGCTCCCGCGAACTTGACGCTCGTCGACCTCGACGCCGTCTGGGTCGCCGGCGAGCACGGCTGGGAGAGCCGCTCGGAGAACTGCTGCTTTGCCGGGCGGCGCCTGCAGGGCCGCGTGCTGATGACGCTCGCCGCCGGCGCGCTCGCGCACCGCGACCGCGCGCTCGCGATGGTGGCCGCCTGATGGGCCTGCTCGAACGCGATCGCACCGCGCTGGTCGTCGTCGACGTCCAGGAGGGCTTCCGTCCCTACGCCACGTTCGCCGCCGTCGCCGGCGCCTGCGCCAAGCTCGTGCAGGCGGCGCGCATCCTCGCGCTACCGACGCTCGTCAGCGAGCAGTACCCCAAGGGCCTCGGCTCGAGCGCGCCCGAGCTCGGCCTGCAGGACGAGCCGCGCATCGAGAAGACCGTGTTCTCCGCCGCGCGTGCCGACGGCTTCGACCTCGGTGGCGCCGAACAGGCGCTCGTCTGCGGCATCGAGGCGCACGTCTGCGTCAGCCAGACCGTCCACGACCTGCTCGCCGACGGCATCGAGGTGCACGTCCCCGCCGACGCCGTCGGCTCGCGCCACGAGCTCGACTACGCGCGCGGTCTCGAGCGCATGGAGCGCGCCGGCGCGGTCGTCAGCACCGTCGAGGCCGCGCTCTTCGAGCTGCTCGAACGCGCTGGCACACCCGAGTTCAAAGCCGTCCAAAAGCTGATCCTCTGAGATGAAGACCCCGACTGCATACGTGCTGCTCGAGGACGGCACGCGCTTTGACGGCGAGGCGTGCGGCGCTGACGGTCACGCCGTCGGTGAGATCGTCTTCACGACCGGCATGTCCGGCTACCAGGAGTCGATGACCGACCCGTCGTTCGCCGGCCAGCTGATCGCCTACACCTATCCGCACATCGGCAACTACGGCGCCAGCGCCCAGGCGATGGAGTCCGAGCGCGCGTGGGCGCGCGCGGCGATCATGCGCGAGGCGCGCAACGACGAGGACGCACCCAGCGCCGAGCGCGGCTGGCTCGACTGGCTCAGCGACTGTGGCGTACAGGCGATCAGCGGCGTCGACACCCGCTCGCTGGTCATGCACATCCGCGACGCCGGCTCGATGCGGGGCGGAGTCTTCCCCGCCGCGATCAGCGTCGCGCAGGCACGCGACCTGATCGACGCCGAGCCGCCGATGGCGGGCCGCGACCTCGCGCGCACGGTCACGCCCGAACGCGTCACCCGCCACGGTGGCAGCGGCGCTGGTCCGCGCATCGCCGTGATCGACTCCGGCATCAAGGCCTCGATGGTGCGCGAGCTGGTTGCGCGCGGCGCGCGCGTGTCGCTGCATCCGTGCAGCACCAGCGCCGAGCAGCTGCTCGCCGAGGACCCCGACGCGGTCTTCCTGTCGAACGGCCCCGGCGACCCCGCGGCGCTGCCCTACGTCGTGCAGACCGTCCGCGAACTCGTCGGCCTCAAGCCCGTCTGGGGCATCTGCCTCGGCCACCAGCTGCTGTGTCGCGCGGTCGGGCTCGACACGTTCAAGCTGCCGTTCGGCCACCACGGCGCCAACCACCCGGTCCGCGATCTACAGACCGGACGCGTCGAGATCACCTCCCAGAACCACGGCTTCGCAGCGCTCGGCCCCGGCGGCGTGCGCACCATCGAGCGCGACCAGCCGGTGCGCTGGGAAACGGACTTCGGCGCCGCCGCGCTCTCGCACGTCAACCTCTATGACCGCACCGTCGAGGGCCTCGAGCTGCTGGACGTGCCCGGCGGCACCGTCCAGTACCACCCCGAGGCCGGCCCCGGCCCGCACGACAGCCTGTACCTGTTCGACCGCTTCCTGGAGCGCATTGCCACGGCGTGAGGACATCCACAAGATCCTGATCCTCGGCTCAGGGCCGATCGTGATCGGGCAGGCCGCCGAGTTCGACTACTCCGGCGTGCAGGCCTGCAAGGTGCTGCGCGAGGAGGGCTACGAGGTCGTGCTCGTCAACTCCAACCCCGCCACGATCATGACCGACCCCGAGTTCGCCGACGCGACCTACATCGAGCCGCTGCTTCCCGGGCCGGTCGCGCAGGTGATCGAGCGCGAGCGCCCCGACGCGCTGCTGGGCACGCTGGGAGGTCAGACCGCCCTGAACCTGTCAAAGGAGCTGCACGACGACGGCACCCTCGAGCGCTTCGGCGTCGAGCTGATCGGCGCCAACTACGAGGCGATCGCCTGCGCCGAGGATCGCGAGCTGTTCCGCGACGCGATGGCGCAGGCGGGCCTGCGGATGCCCCAGAGCGAGATCGCCACCAGCCTCGAGGAGGCGCGCGCCGCGCTCACCGGCGCGCACGGCCAGAAGGGCTCCCTGGGGCTGCCGTGTATCGTGCGGCCCGCGTACACGCTCGGCGGGCGCGGCGGCGGCATCGCGCGCACCGTCGAGGAGTTCGAACGGATCGTCGCGCACGGGCTCGAGGCCTCGCCGATCGGCCAGGTGCTGCTCGACGAGTCGGTCATCGGCTGGGGCGAGTTCGAGCTCGAGGTGATGCGCGACAACGCCGACAACGTCGTGATCGTCTGCTCGATCGAGAACGTCGACCCGATGGGCGTGCACACCGGGGACTCGGTCACCGTCGCGCCCCAGCAGACGCTCACCGACCGCCTCTACCAGCAGCTGCGCGACCAGGCGATCGCCGTCATCAGGGCGGTGGGCGTCGAGACCGGCGGCTCCAACGTCCAGTTCGCCGTCAACCCCGACACCGAGGAGATCCTCGTCATCGAGATGAACCCGCGCGTGTCGCGCTCCTCGGCGCTCGCCTCCAAGGCGACCGGCTTTCCGATCGCCAAGATCGCCGCGCGGCTCGCCGTCGGCTATCGCCTCGACGAGATCGACAACGACATCACCGGCGTCACGCCCGCATGCTTCGAGCCGACGATCGACTACGTCGTCGTCAAGTGGCCGCGCTTCGCCTTCGAGAAGTTCCCCGGCACCGACGCCACGCTCACCACGCACATGAAGTCCGTCGGCGAGGCGATGGCGATCGGGCGCACCTTCCAGCAGGCGTTCGCCAAGGCGCTGCGCTCACGCGAGCTCGACAAGACGCCGCAGCTCGCCGATGCCACCGATCGGACTCTGCTCGAAAGCCTCGACACGCCCGGAGCCGCCCGCTACGAGACGCTGCTGGAGCTGCTCCGCCGCGGCGCGAGCATCGAGTCCGTGCACGAGCGCACACGCATCGACCCGTGGTTCCTACGCGAGCTGCGCGCGCTCGCGCTGCACCCCGACGCCCCGTTTGCCGGTGAGCGCTCCTTCCGCTCGGTCGACACCTGCGCCGCCGAGTTCCCCGCGCGCACCCCCTACTACTACTCCGGCTGGGAGCGCACCGCCGCGAACGAGGTCCGTAGGGGGGAGCGCGAGTCGGTCGTGATCCTCGGCTCCGGGCCCAACCGCATCGGCCAGGGCATCGAGTTCGACTACTGCTGCGTGCACGCCGCCATGACCGTGCGCGCCTCCGGGCGCGACGCCGTGATGATCAACTGCAACCCCGAGACCGTCTCCACCGACTACGACACCTCCGACCGCCTCTACTTCGAGCCGCTCACGCTCGAGGACGTGCTCGCCGTCGTCGCCGTCGAGAGCCAGCCGGACGACGCCAGCGCCGCCCGATCAAGCGAGGCCGGAAGCCGAGCGGGCGGCAAGCTGGCGGGGGTGATCGTCCAGTTCGGCGGGCAGACGCCGCTGAAGCTCGCCGCCGGCCTCGTCGACGCGGGCGTGCCACTGCTCGGCACCAGCGTCGACGCGATCGACCTCGCCGAGGATCGCGCGCGCTTCGGCGCGCTGCTCGACCGTCTCGGCTACAAGGCGCCGCCGTACGCCACCGCCAGCTCGCTGCAGGAGGCGCTCAAGTGCGCCGACCTCGTCGGCTTCCCGCTGATCGTGCGGCCTTCCTACGTGCTCGGCGGCCGCGCCATGGAGATCGTCTACGCCCACGACGGCCTCGCCGACTACCTGCGCCGTGAGGTCGCCGGCGGCGCCTCTGTCGCCGCCGGCGCACCAGGCGCGGCGGTCGGCCACGACGCGACCCCCGCTCAGAGCCCGGAGGGCTCTCCATCGATCTTTCTGGACCGCTTTCTCGAGGACGCCACCGAGGTCGACGTCGACGCCCTCTGCGACGGCACCGACGTGTGGATCGGCGGCATCATGCAGCACGTCGAGGAGGCCGGCGTGCACTCAGGCGACAGTGCCTGCGTGCTGCCGCCGCACTCGCTCGGCGAGGAGATGCTCGAGCAGATCCGCACCGCGACACGCGAGATCGCGCTCGCGCTCGGCGTGGTCGGGCTGCTCAACGTGCAGTACGCCGTCGCCGGCGGCGAGCTGTACGTGATCGAGGCCAACCCGCGCGCGTCGCGCACCGTGCCGTTCGTCTCCAAGGCGATCGGCCTGCCGCTCGCCAAGCTCGCCTGCCGGATCATGCTCGGCGAGCGCATCGCCGAGCTCGAGCTGCCGCAGGCGCGCCAGGGGATCGGCTACGGCGACCACGTCTCCGTCAAGGAGGCCGTGCTGCCGTTCGACCGTTTCGAGGGCTCAGACGCCCTGCTCGGACCCGAGATGCGCTCAACCGGCGAGGTCATGGGCATCGCGCGCGACTTCCCCACCGCGTTCGCCAAGGCACAGGCAGCCGCCGGCGTGCCGCTGCCGAGCAGCGGCACCGTCTTCATCACCGTCACCGACTCCGACAAGGCCGGTGCCTTCGCCATCGCCCAGAGCCTGCACGAATGCGGCTTTCGCATCGTCGCAACGCGCGGCACCGCCGAGGCGATCGCGCGCATGGGCGTGCCCGCGCAGGCGCTCAACAAGATCGCCGAGGGCTCGCCGCACGTGCTCGACTGGATCGAGCGCGGCGACGTCGACCTCGTCGTCAACACCCCCACCGGCGTCGGCGCCCGCAGCGACGGATACGAGATCCGTCGCGCCGCCGTCGCGCACGGCATACCCTGCCTGACCACGCTCGCTGCCGGCATCTCCGCCGCTCGCGCCATCGCCAGCGCCCACCGCGACGGCGCCGCCGGCGGCGTCGGCACCGGCCAGATCCTGTGCCTGCAGGAGCTGCACGGCTCCACGCGCACGCCGCACAGCGAGCCCAGCGCGCAGCGTGGGGTGGGGGAGGATCGCACGCCGAGCACCGACGGAGCCCGGGTGGCGTGAGCCACGCCCCCTTTGGCCGGCGCCTGCTCGAGGTCACCGGCAACGACCAGCTCGGCGCCTACCGCGTGCTGCGCGCGCTCGATCCGGAGCTCGCGCGGCCGGCGGGCTCGACGCCGGAGCCAGGACAGTTCGCGATGATCGCCGCCGCCGAGCACTGGGGCGGCGGCGAGCAGCAGCGCCCCTACCTGCCGCGCGCCTTCTCCATCGCCCGTCTGGCCGGTGAGGAGTGTCATTTCCTGCTCGAGGACGTCGGGCCCGGAACGCGACGGCTGTGCGAGCTGCGCGCCGGCGATCGGCTGTGGGTGCTCGGGCCGCTCGGGCGCGGCTTTCAGCTCGGAGGACAGGATCTCGATCAGCGCCGTGCACTGCTCGTCGGCGGCGGCGTCGGCATCGCGCCGCTCGCCATCCTCCAGGACACGCTCGCTCGAGACACCACCCTGCTGCTCGGCTTTCGCGACCGCGCACGTGCCGCCGGCGCCGCGCTGCTGCACGACGCGCACATCGCCACCGACGATGGCTCCGTCGGCCACCACGGCCTCGTCACAGAGCTACTCGCCGCCGAGCTCGACCGTGACCCGCACGCCGTCGTCTACGCCTGCGGACCCGCCGCCATGCTCGAGGGCGTCAGAGCGATGTGCCAGCAGCGCGCCATCCCCGCCCAGCTCGCGCTCGAGGCCGGCATGGCGTGCGGCTTCGGCGCCTGCTTCGGCTGCGTCGTCGCGCGCCGCGACGGCGGCTACCTGCGCGTATGCGTCGACGGGCCCGTCGTCGACGCAGCCGAGCTCGCGTCCGTCGACGCGCACGCAGGAGCACCAGCATGAGCGTCGAGTTCTGCGGGCTGACGCTCGCGCACCCGATCATCAACGGCTCGGGAACCTTCGACGCGATCGCCGCACAGCGCGTCTTCGGCGCGCAGCTGCACGAGCGCTTCCCGTTCGCTGCCTACGTCTCCAAGACGATCACGCTCGCGCCCCGCGCCGGCAACCCGCCGCCGCGCCTGTGGGAGACGCCCGCCGGACTCATCAACTCGATCGGGCTGCCCAACAAGGGCCTCGAGCGCTACCTCGCCGAGGACCTGCCGGTGCTCGCCGAGCTGCCCGTGCCGCTGATCACCAACGTCATGGGCGCCACCGCCGAAGAGCTCGCGATCCTGCTCGACGCCTGCGACGCCCACGACGAGATCGCCGCGATCGAGCTCAACGTCTCCTGTCCCAACGTCGACACCGGGCTCGACATCGGCGCCGACCCCGTGCAGCTGGAGCAGGTCGTGCGCAGCGTCCGCCCGCGCACCGCCAAGCCGCTGATCGTCAAGCTCACACCCAACACCGCCGACGTCAGCGCCTGCGCCCTTGCCGCCGAGCGCGGCGGCGCCGACGCGCTGTCGCTGATCAACACGCTGCGCGCCACCGCGCTCGCGCCCCGCGCCCGGCGATCCGCCGCCGACACCGATACCAGTCCCTCCGCCCCCGCCGCCCGGCGCGTAGGCCCAAGCAGCACCGCCACGGCCTGGCTCGGTGGCGGCACCGGCGGCCTTTCCGGTCCCGCGATTCGCGCCGTCGCGCTCGCCCAGGTCGCCGCCGTCGCCGCGCGCGTCACGATTCCCGTCATCGGAATGGGCGGCGTGCAGAGCGTCGCCCACGCACAAGATCTACTCGACCTCGGCGCGACGCTCGTCGCCGTCGGCACCGAGAGCTTCCGCGATCCCGCCGCTGCCACCAGGATCGCGCAGGGATTGCACAAGATGGCCGCTCGCGGGGGCTGATTTGTGCCCCCGCTGTGTCGCGCGGCGTCGTCGCGACCGGCGCCGCCGAGCGCTCGCCCGCTAGTTGAGCACACAACCGGACCGCGCCGCCGGTATGTTGCACGTAAAACCCCTGCAAACTGCGGATTCACACCGTCCAGGAGCCTCGACGTATCTCTACCTCAACTCGAGGTCGAGGTGAATTCGCAGATTTCTGTTGATCGGCGCTCCGTGGTGTGTAGACTCGCCGCCCATGGCGCCGGCGACAGGAACGACGTCCGCAAACACCTCCACAGCCCCTGAGCGATCGCTCAATCAGAGGATGGATGCGCTCGCGCGCGCCAACGAGATTCGCGTCCAGCGCGCACAGCTAAAGCGCGACCTAAAGTCTGGTCGGCGCTCGATTCACTCGCTCCTACTCGAGCCGCCCGAGTACGTCGAGACCGCCAAGGTGTTCGACATGCTGCTCGCCGTACCCAAGTACGGGCGGGTCAAGGTCAACAAGATTCTGGCTCACTGCCGCATCGCGCCCAGCAAGACCATCGGCGGGCTCTCCGAGCGCCAGCGCAGCGAGCTCGTCTCGCTGCTCCACCACTAGACCGGCCGTCGCTTCCCACCGAGACCGTCACTAGGGTGCCGGCCATCGCGCGCGTATTCGTTATCACGGGCCCCTCGGGGGTCGGCAAGGGCACGCTCATCCGCGGGCTCATGCAGCGGCTGCCGCAGCTCGCGCTGTCGGTGTCAGCGACGACGCGCGCGCCACGCCCCGGCGAGCGCGACGGCATCGACTACCACTTCCTCAGCCGCGAGCAGTTCGACGCCAGGGTCGCCGCTGGCGACTTCGTCGAGCACGCCGACTACGCCGGACGCAGCTACGGCACGCTGCGCTCCGAGCTCGAGGATCGCATCCGCGCCGGCGTGCCCGTCGTGCTCGAGATCGAGGTCCAGGGCGCGCGCCAGGTGCGCGCCGCGATGCCCGAGGCAGTGCAGGTGTTCATCGCGCCGCCGTCGCTGCCCGCGCTGCGCACGCGGCTGATCGGACGCGGCACCGACGACCCGCAGGAGGTCGAGCGCCGCCTGCAGGTCGCCGAGCAGGAGCTCCAAGCGCAGCCCGAGTTCGGCCACGTCGTCGTCAACGACCGTCTCGATGAGGCGCTCGAGCAGCTCAGCACGATCGTCGCCGGCGAGCTCGACTAACGACGATCGCCAGGCGGCGCGCTCAGTCTGCCCGCTGCGCCGGTGCCAGTCGTTCGAGCTGCAGCTGGCGGCGGCGCTCACGAAAACCCAGCGCGCGGTACATCTCAATCGCGTGGTAATCGGGATCCGCCGCGATCACCAGCGAGCGCGCCCCGAGGCTCGCGCGCGCGTACTCCGCCGCCAGGAACAGCAGATGCGTCGCGAGCCCCTGGCGGCGGTGCGCCGGGTGAGTGTCGACCGATTGAAAGCGAGCCACGCCCGCGCCAGCCGCGAAGATCCCCAGCCCCGCCACCATCTCGCCCTCACGGAATGCGCCGAACCACGAGCCGTGGCCCGCTTCGCACGCGCGCCGCACCGCCGCCATGCGACGCTCCATATACGTGCGTGCGCCGGGCTCGCCGTCGTGCTCCGCGTCCGCGCTCAGGCCCAGCTCGATCGCCTGGCGCCAGTCCTGCTCGCTGTGCAGCGCGCGCAGCTCGCCCTGCGGCGTCGGCTTTTTCGGTGTCGCCAGGCGGGTCGCGCTCAACACGCACGTCAGCTCCGCGCTGAGCCCAAGCGCCTGCAACTCCGCGAGCGCCGCCGTGTCCGTCGGCGCCGCGTCCACACCCAGCGCCACGTGTGCGGCCGTCGGAAACGCCTCGCTGAATCGCGCCAACCAGCGCTCACCCTCGCCCGCAGCCGGCATCGATCCCAGCAGCAGGAAGTTGCCCCAGCGAAACGCCGGGTTCTCCGGCGTGCGCACGAGCACATGGTCCTCGCGCGTGCTGATCTCCGCCCCCTCGAGCTCACGCAGCCGCAGATCCGTCTGCCAACCGATCGACTCGATGCGCACCGGCCGAGCATACGGGCGTGCCCGTCGGCGCCGGGGCGGCGAGCCTTCAGGGCGGCGAGCCTTCAGGGCGGCGAGCCTTTGTCGTTTTGCAAAGGCTGTATAACCATCGCTATACGGCAGGCGCTGCGGCTACACTGGTCGTCCAACCACGAAAGGCACCTGAACCCGTGATCTCCCCCCGCATCGACCGCCTGCTCGAGCAGGTCGACTCCAACTACGCCGGCGTGATCGTCGCCGCCAAGCGCGCGCGCCAGATCAACAGCTACTACCACAACCTCGGCGAGGGCACGTTCGACGAGTTCCCGCCGCCGATGGTCGAAACGGGCTCGAAAAACTACCTCACAATCGCCCTCGAGGAGGTAGCAGCAGGAAAGATGAAGTACCACTACAGGTAGGCGCAATACTCGCCGCAGCAGTTGCTAGGCGAGTCGTAGGGCTCTACAACCTGTACTCATGGCGCGGATATTGCTCGGCGTGAGCGGCGGGATTGCCGCGTACAAGGCGCTTGAGCTGGTGCGTCTGGCGACGGCGGATGGGCACGCGCTGCGGGTCGTGCAGACGCCCGCGAGCCAGCGGTTCGTCGGGCGCGCATCGTTCGCCGCGCTCAGCGGCGCCCCGGTGCTGGTCAGCGAGTTCGAGCGCGACCCCGCGCACGGTGCGTTCCCCGACCAGCAGCCGGCGGCGCATGAGCCGCTCAGCCACCTCGAGCTCGTCGCCAACGCCGACGTGTACGTGATCGCGCCGGCGTCGGCGAACACGATCGCGAAGCTCGCCGCCGGCCTCGCCGACAACCTGCTGAGCAGCTGCGCGCTCGCGGCGCGCTGCCCGCTGGTGCTCGCGCCGGCGATGAACAACCACATGTACGAGCACGCCGCGACGCAGGCGAATCTGCGCACGCTGCGCGAGCGCGGAGCGATCGTGGTCGAGCCGGAGGTCGGGCGGCTGGCGTCAAAGGGCGAGCACGGCGTCGGGCGCCTGGCCGAGCCCGCGCGCATACTCGCCGCCTGTCTGCAGGCGCTCGCGGCGAACGGTGCAGGCGGACACGGCGCGAGCCACGCCGACGCGAGCCTCGCCGGCCTGCATGTGCTCGTCACCGCCGGCGGCACACGCGAGCCGATCGACAGCGTGCGCTTCATCGGAAACAGCTCCTCCGGGCGGATGGGCTTCGCGCTCGCGCAGGCCGCCCAGGCGCGCGGCGCGCAGGTGACGCTCGTGGCCGCCAACGTCGCGCTGGCGACGCCGCCCGGGGTCACACGTCGCGACGTCGTCACCGCGAGCGAGCTAGCGCTGGCCTGCGATGAGGAGTTCCCGCGCTGCGACGTGCTGTTGATGGCCGCCGCCGTCGCCGACTTCACGCCGGCGGCGCCCGCCAACGGCAAGCTCAAGAAGGCCGAGCGCGAGCGCCTTGAGCTCGTGCTCGAGCCGACGCGCGACGTGCTCTCGGGGCTCGCCGCGCAGCGCCGCGACGGCCAGACGCTGGTCGGGTTCGCCGCCGAGCACGGCGCGGACGCGGTCACGCTCGCCCGTGGCAAGCTCGCCGCCAAGCGTCTTGACGCGGTCGTCGTCAACGACATCTCCCGCGCGGACATCGGCTTCGACGTCGACGCCAACGAGGTCACGATCCTGATCGCGCGCGAGCATCCCGACGTCGCCGGCGCGAGCCCGATCGACACCGGCGCCGGGCACGCGCCGCGTGAGCAGCACGTGCCGCGCGCGAGCAAGGCGCAGGTCGCCGATGCGATCCTTGACGCCGTCGTGAGCGCGCGCAACGGCGGTTAAACTGATGCCGATGGAGAGCGTCTACGACCTCTATCAGCGGGGCTCGGAGCTACTCGACCACGGCGACCATCAGGCCGCGATCGTGCCGCTCAGCAAGGCGCGCGACCTCGAGCCCGACAAGTCCTCAATCCGCGAGGCGCTGGGACGGGCGCTGTTCCACGCGCAGCGCTACGAAAGCGCCGCCGCGGAGTTCGACGCGGTCGCCTCAAGGACCCCGACCAACGACTACGCGCAGTTCTGCCTGGGGCGCTCGATGCAGCTGTTGGGACGCCATCGCGAGGCGTGCAAGCCGCTGGCGCTGGCGTGTTCGCTGGCCCCCGAGCGCGCTGACTACCGCCTCTACCGTGAACGCGCGCGCCGCGACGCCGAACGCGATTGAGGTCGCTGTGCGCAAACGCCTCGCTGCTATCCTCGAACTAGAGCTTTCGTGCCCGCGCGCAGGCGCCGGCAGCAGTACCGAGAGTGGGCGCCCGCCCGCTTTTTTTGCGTAAGGAGTGAGTTCATGACCACGTTGCAGACAGACATAGAGAGGCGTCTGGCCGATAGCGAGCCGGACATCGAGGTGCTGCTCGCCGAGGTTTCAGGCGGGCGCTGTCTGCGCGTCTTCATCGACCACCCCGACGGCGTCACGCTCGCGATGTGCGAGCGCGTGACGCTGCTGCTGAACGACCTGCGCGAGCGCTACTCGCTCGAGGTCTCCTCGCCGGGCACGGAGCGACCGCTGACCAAGCCCGCGCACTTCCGCCGCTTCGTCGGACACCGCGCCCGCGTACGCACGCGTCACCCGCGTCCTGGCGCGCCGCAGCTCGACGGCGAGCGGGCGGGCGGGCCACGTCCCGTGCGGAGCTTCATCGGAGAGCTGGTGGGCGCCTCTGAGGATGAGGTCACGCTCGCCGCCGACGGGGGCGTCATCGCGATCCCCTACGCGGACATACATCGTTCGAACCTGATCGAGGAGTAAGGCATGTCACGCGAAATACTCGAGGCAATGCACGCGCTTGCGCGCGAGAAGGGGATCGAGCCCGAGAAGCTGATGATCGCGCTCGAGGACGCGCTGCTGTCCGCCTACAAGAAGCAGCCCGGCTCGGCCAAGTACGCGCGCGTCGAAATGGACCGCGAGACCGCCGACTTCAGGGTCATCGAACTGATCATCCCCGAGCGCCTGGAGGCGCACCTGATCGTCGAGACGATCGACGAGGAAACAACCGTCGACCCGGAGACGGGCGAGATGCGCGAACCCGAGGAACCGGAAATCGACCCCAAGAAGTTCGCCGAATACCGCGACCAGATCGACGAACGCGACGTCACGCCCGACGACTTCGGCCGGATCGCCGCGCAGACCGCCAAGCAGGTGATCCTGCAGCGCATCCGCGAGGCCGAGCGCGACATGATGTACGAGGAGTACCGCGACCGCGTCGGCGAGCTGATCACCGGCATCGTCCAGCAGTCCGACTCGCGCTACACGCTCGTGCAGCTGCGTGAACGCGTCGAGGCGCTGCTGCCCAAGTCCGAGCAGGTCGAGGGCGAGCGCTACGACCACTCGCAGCGGATCAAGGCCGTCATCAAGGAGGTCTCGCCGTCGACCAAGGGGCCCGCGATCATCGTCTCCCGACGCGACCCCGAGCTGATCAAGAAGCTGTTCGAGCTCGAGGTCCCCGAGATCGCCGACGGACTCGTCGAGATCGCCAACGTCGCCCGCGAGCCCGGCTACCGCTCGAAGATCGCCGTCATCTCTCACACCGACGGTGTCGACCCCGTCGGCGCCTGCGTCGGCCCGCGCGGCTCGCGCGTACGCATGGTCGTCTCCGAGCTGCGCGGCGAGAAGATCGACATCATCCCCTTCAACGACGAGCCCGCACGCTTCGTCGCCAAGGCGCTGTCGCCCGCGCGGGTGCGCGAGGTGCTGGTCGACGACGACGCCAAGCAGGCGACCGTGATCGTGCCCGACGACCAGCTGTCGCTCGCGATCGGACGCGAGGGTCAGAACGCGCGCCTGGCAGCGCGCCTCACCGGCTGGCGTGTCGACATCCGCTCGGAGACCGAGTTCGCGGCCGAGGAGGCCGAGCACGGCTACGAGGAGGAGGAGGTGCAGGGCCGCTGCGCCGCGATCCTCTCCAACGGCCGGCGCTGTCCGAACGCCGCGCTTCCCAACTCGCGCTACTGCGGGCTGGACACCCACCAGGCACTCGCCGCGATCGCCAGCGACAACATCGGCGACCTGGCCTCCGAGGGTGGCGCCGCGGTGGCGCCCGCCGTGATCGAGCAGCAGGCCAGCGAGGCCGTCTCAGGGGAGCAGGCGACATAGCCCGACAGACGGGCCCTCAGGGCCATTCTCCCCTGCGCCGCTGTGTCGGCTGCGGGCGGACCGCGCCGAAGTCAGAGCTGCTGCGCATCGCCGTTGCAGATCAAACGGAAGTCGGTGCCGGCACGAGCGCCGGCAGGCGCGCGATCGCCGATCCAGCCTGCACGCTCCCCGGCCGTGGCGCCTATCTCTGTCGAGACGGCGAGCGCGCACTGCCCCTGAGCGACTGCGTCGCCCGCGCCGTGCGCCGTGGCGGCATCGCGCGCGCCCTGCGCGCCAAGGTGACGCTCGACCCCAAGCTCGTAGAATCGGGAAACCAGTCAAGGAAATCATGAGCAAGAAGCGCGTACACGAGATCGCAAAGGAGCAAGGTCTCTCGAGCAAGGAATTGCTCGAGAAGCTGAAGGCTGCCGGCATCGAAGCGAAGGCCGCCGCGTCCTCCGTGGAGGAGGCCGCCGCGCTGAAGGCGCTCGGCGTCGCCGCGCCAGCTGCCCCCGCGAGTTCCAACGGCGGCTCGGCGGCCGCGCCGGCTGCTGCCTCCGCGCCACCGCCGAGCGCTGCACCCGCGACCAAGTCGGCCCCGCCGACGCCCGCCGCCGCCGCGCCGACGAGCGCCGCCAGCGCCCCCGCAGCGCCCGCGACGGCACCTGCACCTCCCGCGCCCGCCGCGGCCGCCGCTGCGCCCGCGCCGGCGGGCGCCGCAACCGGCGCCCCGGCCGCGCCCGCGCCAGGCGCATCGGCTCCCGCCGCATCGGCCGCCGCGGCCGCCGCTGCCGCCGAGCGCGTGCGTCCGACGCGCGACTCGCGCACCGGTGAGCGCACACCAGGCGACATCGGACCGGGCGGACGCCGGCGCGTGGTGATCGACTCGCAGGCCTCGCGTCGCCAGCAGGGCGGCCCTTCCAACCAGCCCCAGCGGCGCCCGCGCCGTGGACGCCGTCGGCGCGGCACCTACGACGAGACGATCGCACCGATCGACACCGCCGCGATGGAGGCCACCGACCTGATTCGCGTGAACTCCGGCTCGACCGTCAAGGACATCGCCGAGTACCTCGGCGTGGCGGTGCCCGACGTGATCAAGAAGCTGATGTCGCTGGGCGAGATGGCGACGCTGACGCAGACGCTCTCCGACGACGCGATCCAGGTGCTCGCCGACGAGTTCGACAAGCAGATCGAAATCGTCCACGCGGCCGACGACGTCGAGGTCGAGCCGGTGTTCGAGGACGCCGAGGAGGACCTGATCGAACGCCCACCCGTGGTCACGATCATGGGACACGTCGACCACGGCAAGACATCGCTGCTCGACGCGATCCGCGAGACCGAGGTCGTCGCCGGCGAGGCCGGCGGCATCACCCAGCACATCGGCGCCTACCAGGTGCGCCACGCGGGCAAAGAGATCACCTTCCTCGACACGCCCGGCCACGAGGCGTTCACCGCGATGCGCGCGCGCGGCGCCAAGGTCACCGACCTCGCCGTGATCGTGGTCGCCGCCGACGACGGCGTCAAGCCCCAGACCGAGGAGGCGATCGACCACGCCAAGGCGGCCGAAGTGCCGATCATCGTCGCGGTCAACAAGATCGACAAGGAGGGCGCCCAGCCCGAGCGCGTGCGCACGGAGATGACCCAGCACGGGCTGCAGCCGTCGGAGTGGGGCGGAGAAATCGAGTTCGTCGACGTCAGCGCCAAGACGCACGTTGGGCTCGACACGCTGCTCGAGACGATCCAGGTCGTGACAGACCTGGAGGAGTTGAAGTCAAACGCCGACACCGAGGCCTCCGGCGCGGTGATCGAGTCGAAGCTCGACCCCGGCCGCGGTCCCGTGGTCACGATCCTGATCCAGCGCGGGACGCTGCGCGTCGGTGACGCGCTCGTCGCTGGAGCGCACTTCGGGCGCGTGCGCGCGATGCACGACTTCACCGGCGGCAAGCTCAAGCGCGCGATGCCGGGACAGCCTGTCGAGGTGCTCGGCTTCGACGGCGTGCCCGAGGCCGGCGAGCACGTCCGCGTCGTCGAGAACGAGCGCCGTGCGCGCCAGCTCGCCGGCGAGCGCGCCAACCGCCTGAAGACTGAGGCGCTGGCACGGCGCTCCGGTCGCAAGGTCTCGCTCGAGGACGTCTTCAAGCTCGCCCAGGAGGGCACCGTCAAGGAGCTCGGTCTGGTCGTCAAGGCCGATGTCGCCGGCTCGCTGGAGGCGATCGAGGACGAGATCGCGAAGCTGCCCCAGCAGGAGGTCCAGGTCAACATCATCCACCGCGGCGTCGGCGGCATCAACGAGTCCGACGTGATGCTCGCTTCCGCCTCCGACGGCGTGATCCTTGCGTTCAACGTGCGCCCCGTCGGCGACGCGCGCCAGATCGCCGACCGCGAGGGTGTCGAGATCCGCTCCTACGCGGTCATCTACCGAGCGATCGAAGAGCTGCGTGCGGCGATGCAGGGGATGCTCGAGCCCGCCGAGGTCGAGACGCCGCTCGGGCAGGCCGAGGTACGCCAGCTGTTCAAAGCATCGCGCATCGGCACGATCGCCGGCTCCTTCGTCACCGAGGGCAAAGTCACGCGCGGTTCGCGCGTGCGCGTCGTCCGCGAGGGCACCGTCATCTACGACACGACGATCGAGAGCCTGCGCCGCTTCAACGACGACGTGCGCGAGGTCGCCAGCGGCTTCGAGTGCGGCATCGTGCTGGCGAACTTCCAGGACCTGCACGAGGGCGACGTGCTCGAGACCTACGAGACGCGGCAGGTGGAGCGCGAGCTGTCTGTCTGAGCACTCCCCGCTGACCGATACCGCAAACGGCCGAGATCCGGCAGGTAGACGCGGGCCGGCGGGGAATTGGAGGGTACGATGAGCACCGCGAGGATGCGTCGGGTCGATGAGGCGATTCGGCAGGTGCTCGGCGATGCCGTAGCAGGCGACCTCAAGGACCCCAGAGTGGGATTTGTAACCGTGACCGATGTCAGAACCAGCCCAGATCTACGCCACGCGCGCGTCTACGTGAGCGTGCTCGGCGCCGACGGCGGCCCGTCTCTCGCGGAGGAGCGCGAGACGACGCTCGAAGGCCTGCGCAGCGGCCACGGCTTCCTGCAGGCGCGCATCGCCGGCGAGCTGCATCTGAAGCGAACGCCGACGCTCGAGTTCTTCTACGACGACACCACCGACCGCGCGCTGCGCGTCGAGGAGCTGATCGAGGAGATCGACAACCCATGAACGGGATCCCGCTGGTCCAGGACACACGCGAGCTCGTGCTCGCACGGCTGCGAGGAGACGAGCGCTTCGTGCTCGCCGCGCACGAGAACCCCGACGGCGACGCGCTCGGCTCGCTGGTGGCGATGCAGGGCCTGCTGACGGCGCTCGGCAAGGACTCCGTGATGTTCATCTCGCCGGCCGACCTGCCACTGCCGCGTGAGTACCGCTTCTTCTCGCTCGACGGCCTGATCCGCGAGCCACCCGCCGACATCGCGCAGCGGACCGTCGTGTTTCTCGACTGCGGCAACATCGACCGCAACTCCGCGAGCGTCCTGCGCGACGGTGCGCACCTGCTCAACATCGACCACCACCACGACAACACGCGCTTCGGCACGCTCAACCACGTCGTCCCCGACGCGTCGTGCACGGCAGAAATCGTTTGGGACCTGATGCACGGTCTCGGCGTGCAGCCGACGCCGACGATCGCCGAGGCGCTGTACGTGGGGCTGATCACGGACACCGGACGCTTCATGTACGAGAGCACGGGGCCACGCGCGCACCTGATGGCCGCCGAGCTGATCGAAGCTGGCGTCGACGTGCCGGGCGTCTACCGCATGCTCTACGAGGGCGTGCCACTCGGCAAGCTGACGCTGATGGGCGTCGCGCTCGGGCAGATCCAGCGCTTCGACTCCGGCGAGCTGGCGCTGACCGCGATCACGGCCGAGGACTTCGACCGCGCCGACGCCGAGGAGAGCTACTCGGAGGGGATCATCGACCAGCTGCGCGCGCTCGAGGGAACCAAGGTCGCGGTGCTCGTGCGCGAGCTGTCGAGCGGCGCGCGCAAGGGTCAGCACAAAGTCTCGCTGCGGGCGACCGACGACGACGTCGACGTGTCGGTGATCGCGCGCGCCCAGGGCGGCGGCGGACATCGCCGCGCCGCGGGCTTCTCGACGACGCTCGAGCCGGACGAACTGGTGGCGTTCCTGCGCGAGGCGCTGGCCGCGCAGCTGCACCCATCCTCGGACGGCCACGCGACTCCCACGCTCGCCTGAGCGGGCTGCGCGGACGGCTGGGGTGGAGGAAGGCGCCGACGTGGACGGCGTACTGCTGATCGACAAGCCCGTCGGCATGAGCTCCCACGACGTCGTCGCCGCCGTCAAGCGTTCGCTCGGCGGCGTGCGCACCGGGCACGCCGGGACGCTCGATCCGTTCGCCACCGGGCTGCTGCTCGTGCTGGTCGGTCGCGCGACCAAGTCCCAGGACGCGCTGATGGCGCTGCCGAAGCGCTATGAGACCGTCGCGCAGCTTGGTGCCAGCTCGAGCACCGGCGACACCGAGGGCGAGATTACGCGCACCGGCCGGCTGCCGGCGGATCCGCCCGAGCTCCCAACCGGCGAGCTGCGCCAGCGTCCACCGATCTACTCCGCTGTGAAGATCGGCGGCGAGCGCGCGTACAAGCGGGCGCGGCGCGGGGAGCGCTTCGAGATGCCCGAGCGGATCGTCAGCGTGCACGTGTTCCGTCAGCTGTGGCGCGAGCAGGATCCCGCGCCCGGTGAGCTGCCGCGCGCCGCCTTCGAGATCGAGTGCGGCTCGGGCACCTATGTGCGCTCGCTGATCGCCGATCTCGGCGACGCCTACTGCCTCGAGCTCAGACGCACAGCGATCGGCCCGTTCGACGTGCGCGACGCGGTCGCGCCGCCGGAGCGCGGCGAGCCGTGGCGCGAGCCGCCGCTGATCGCGCTCGACCGCGCGCTCGCGTCGCTCTCCAAATAGGCTGCAACGCGTGAAGGTCACTCGCCTGCCCGACGTGGAGAGCGGAACCGAGCGCAGCGTCGCGGTGGGCACCTTCGACGGGGTGCACCTCGGCCACCGCGAGGTGATCAGGGGCTCCGACAGCGTGCTGACGTTCGACCCACATCCCGTGTCCGTGGTTGCGCCGGCTCACACACCCAAACTGCTGACGCCGCTCGCGCGCAAGGCCGAACTCGTCGCCGAACTCGGCGTGCGCGAGCTGATCGTGATCCCGTTCGACGCCAGCTTCGCCGCGTGCTCAGCGACCGAATTCATCGACGACGTGCTGCTGCGAGCCGTGAACGCCAAGCAGGTCGCGATCGGCGAGAACTTCAGGTTCGGCCACAAGGCGCAGGGCTCGCCGCCGTTGCTCGCAGCGGACACGCGCTTTCGCACCGTCGTGCATCCGCTGCTCGAGGTCGACGGCGAGATCGTGTCCTCCAGCCACATTCGCGGCCTCGTGCTCGCCGGCGAGGTCGCCGAGGCCAACCGCCTGCTCGGGGCGAGCTTCCAGCTGCGGGGCACCGTCGTGCGCGGCGACGAACGCGGTCGCGAGCTCGGCTTCCCGACCGCCAACCTCGTCCCCGACGAGGCGCTCGTCTGCCCCGGTCACGGCGTCTACGCGTGCATCGCCGAAGGCGACGCATTCGGCAGGCGCGCCGCCGCCGTCAGCATCGGCGTCCGCCCCACCTTCAACACCGGTCGCGGCGAGCTGATCGAGGCCTACATCCTCGACTTCGCCGGCGACATCTACGGCAGCGAGCTGCGCCTCGATTTCCTCGACCGCCTGCGCGGCGAGCGTCGCTTCGAGGACCCCACCGCGCTGATCGAGCAGATGCACCAGGACGTGGAGCGCACGCGAGAGATCGCCGCCGCGGCCTGAGCTCCGCGCAACTCAGCGGCGTTAGCGGGTATTGAGCTTCTCGGCACGTCGCTTATGCGATGGTTTGCGCGCGGATCGAGGGATGCCGCCGCCGACCGCGGCGCACGTACTGCACACGACGAGAAGGAGCACCGGTGAAAGCCAGGCGCAACACACGATCATTTGCCTGCAGCGCGATGCGGAAGCTGCGTGCGGTCCTGGTCGTCGGGGTGAGCCTGGCGGTCTGGGCAACGGGGGCGAGCGCCGCATCCGCGGCCGGGTCCGGACCGTATTTCACGCCGAGCAGCGGAATGGTCTTCGACCGGGAAGACGCGGTTGCCGCGCCGCTACCCAACGGCGATGTGCTGGTTGCCGGGGGCGTGGGTCAGAAAACTGCTGTCGTCTTCAACCCGGCGACGGGCAGCTTCAGTCCCACCAACAACGAAATGCAGGACGTGCGTGCGGGAGCCGCGGCCGCGTCGCTGCCCAACGGAGAAGTGCTGATCGCCGGCGGCACCGGCGAGGGACAGTCTGCCGAACTGTACGACTCCGCCACCGAAGCGTTCACGCTGCTGACCGCAAAACTCACGATCGCGCGCATCAACGCAGTCGCTACGCGCCTGCCCGACGGGAACGTGCTGATCACCGGCGGTAGTACGGAACAGCAAGCCGAACTCTACGAACCGGGCACGAAAACGTTCAAAGCGACGACACACCCGATGCTGACCGCACGAACAGGCGCGGCAGCGGCGGAGCTCCCGAATGGCGAAGTGCTGATCGCAGGCGGCGTCTCGCTGGCCAGCGCGGAAGTCTTCAACCCGACCACCGAAGCGTTCTCCGCCGTCAGCGGCAACGAGCACACCGCCAGAGAAAGCGCGATCGCCGCGCTGTTGCCCAACGGCCAGGTGCTGATCTCGGGCGGCGCCAACACCGGGGTCGCGCAGAAAAGCGCTGAACTATTCAACCCCGGGGCGGGCACATTCACCGAACTGTCGGTGCTGCCCAGCAGCGCGCGCTCGGCTGCTGTGGCCGTGCCGCTGCCCAACGGCCAGGTGCTGATCGCAGGGGGCGCCGGCAGCTCGTCGCAAACCACAGAACTCTTCTTCTCCGCGCCGCAGGCAATGGTTGCAGGCGGAACGTTCGGCGACCAGACCGTCTCGCAGCCATCAGCGGTGTCCGTGGTCATCGTGACGAACGTCGGAGCGCAGGCGCTCGCGCTGGGCAAGGTCTCGCTTGCGGGCACGGATTCGGGTGATTTCACGATCACGGCTGAAACGTGCTCCGGACGCACCCTCAGCTACGAGCAGAGCTGCACGATCAGCGTGCATTTCACGCCGACGGCGACCGGCGCCCGCACGGCGAGCCTCACCGTGCCCGACAACGAACCGGCCGAACTAACGATCGCCTTGACCGGCACCGGCGTCGCCGCAAACGCAGGGCCCACCGGCCCGACAGGCCCCACTGGCCTGACAGGGCAAGGGGCAACGGGTCCCACGGGCGCAGCCGGCCCAGCCGGCGCAACCGGAGCGCGCGGGCCCGCAGGCGCGGACGGCCAGGTCATCCTCGTCACATGCACGACCTCGACCAAGACCATCAATCACAAACCCAAGAAGGTCACCAAGTGCACGTCGCGACCGGTTCCGACCCCAACGACGTTCACGTCCAGCGTCCTCGAGCGCGCCTCGCTCGGTCGCCATGGGTTCGTCTACGCGAGCGGCACGGCCGAGAAGGGTCGCGTCGTGCTGCACGCCATCCGCGCGCTGGCCGCCGGGCGCTACACGCTGACCCTCGTGCGTGGCCACGGCAGGTACGCCGTCGTGCACCGAACAGCGGTGGAGCTTCCCTAGCAAGGCCGCTTTAGCGGGCGGTTTGGCCGCTGGCTTCTGCTACGGTGCCGCGGATGGCAGCCATCACAACAGACCGCAAGCGCGAGCTCGCAGCCAAGTTCGGTTCCGGCGAGCAGGACACCGGCAACACCAAGGTTCAGATCGCGCTGCTGACCGAGCGCATCAACCACCTGACCGAGCATCTGCGCGAGCAGCACAAAGATCACAGCTCCCGTCGCGGCCTGCTGATGCTGGTCGGCCGCCGCCGCCGCTTCCTCGCGTACATGCAGCGCCACGATCTCGAGGGCTACCGCGCCCTCATCAAAGAGCTCGGCCTGCGTCGGTAGGGCACCGTGTCGGTGATCGTTTCCGGCACGCCCGCACCGAGCTTCAAGCTCGCGCGCGCCGACGGCGAGAGCTTCACCGAGCAGGATCTGCAGGGTCGCACGAGCGTCCTGGTCTTCTATCCGTTCGCCTTCAGCCCCGTCTGCACCGATCAGCTGCAGCTGTACGAGGACATCCGCGGTGAGCTCGAGGCGCGCGGAGATGCGCTGTATGGCGTGTCTTGCGACTCGACCTGGGCGCAGAGCGCGTTCAAGGACAAGCTCGGTGTCGGTAGCGAGCAGCTGTCGGACTTCGAGCCCAAGGGCGCAGCATGCGCGGCCTTCGGCGTCCTGCATTCCGGCGGTTTTCCCCAGCGGGCGCTGGTGATCACCGGACCGGATGGCGTCGTGCGCTGGAGCTATGAGGCCGCCTCTCCGGGCGAGCTGCCGCCCGTCGAGCTGCTGCGCGAAGGCCTCGCGGCAGCCGCCCAAGCCTAGCCCTGCCCGCCACGCCGACCCGCTAAGCTCGGTTCGTTCGGGACAAGAGAAAAAAGAAACGGACCGCCGACCGACGGGCGGAACAGGAAGGCAGTGAATATGAGTAGTGATTCCGTTACGCGGGTCTCCGTGGAGATCGCTGGTAGCGAGATCTCGTTTGAGACCGGCAAGATGGCCAAGCAGGCCTCCGGCGCAGTTGTCGTCAGCCAGGGCGACACGATGGTCCTCGCGACCGCCGTCGCCGGCTCCCTGCGCGACGTCGACTTCCTCCCGCTGACGGTGGATGTCGAGGAGCGCATGTATGCCGCCGGGAAAATCCCCGGCTCGTTCTTCAAGCGTGAGGGTCGTCCGGGTGAGAAGGGCACGTTGACGGCGCGCATGATCGACCGTCCGATCCGGCCGCTGTTCCCGAAGGACTGGCGCTACGACACGCAGCTGGTGGCGATCCCGCTTTCGATCGACCACGTCCACCCTTACGACATCCTTGCGATGAACGGCGCATCGGCGGCGCTGATGATCTCCGACATCCCGTTGCCGACCCCGGTCGGGGCCGTGCGTATCGGCAAGATCGACGGCAACTTCGTCGTCAACCCGCCCGAGGCGGACATGACCACCCCCTCCGGGGGCGGTGCCCCGGACGCTGAGAACAGCTCCGACCTCGACCTCGTGGTCGCCGGCACCGAAGAGGCCATCCTGATGGTCGAGGCGGGCGCCAACGAGATCCCCGAGGCCGAGATCCTCGACGCGCTGGACATCGCGCACGCGGCGATCAAGAAGCTGTGCGCGCTGCAGCGCGAGCTCGCCGCCAAAGCCGGCAAGCAGAAGAAAGAGTTCACGCCGATCCAGGTCGACCCGGAGATCTACGCGGAGGTTCTCGCCTCGCACGGCGTCACGCTCGACGCGGCCACCCAAGTCGAGGACAAGCTCGAGCGCCAGGACGCCACCAAGGCCGTCGAGCAGGAGATCCTCGAGCAGCACGCGCCGCCCGCCGCTGATGGCGCTTCAGAGAGCGAAGTCGCCCACGCCAAGGCACGCCGCGCGGCGGTGCAGCTGGCATTCGACAAGCTTGAGAAGCAGATCATCCGCGAGCGCATCGCCGTGCACAAGAAGCGCCCCGACGGGCGCTCCGAGAACGAGATCCGCGACATCTCGATCGAGGTCGGCGTGCTACCGCGTGCGCACGGCTCGGCGCTGTTCACGCGCGGGCAGACGCAGGCGTTGAGCGTCGCTGCGCTAGGCACGCTCAAGGAGGAGATGCGCCTCGACACGCTCGGCCTGGAGACCAAAAAGTACTACTGGCACCACTACAACTTCCCGCCGTTCTCGGTGGGTGAGGCTGGACGCATGGGCGGCGTCAAGCGCCGCGACATCGGTCACGGCGCTCTCGCCGAGCGCGCGCTCGCGCCGATGGTGCCCTCGATCGAGGACTTCCCGTACACGATCCGCGTCGTGTCGGACATCCTCGAGTCCAACGGCTCCTCCTCGATGGCGTCTGTGTGCGGCTCGTCGCTGTCGCTGATGGATGCGGGTGTGCCGATCAAGCGACCGGTCGCCGGGATCGCCATGGGCCTGATCAAAGAGGGTGAGGACTACATCGTCCTGACTGACATCGCCGGCGTCGAGGATCACCTCGGCGACATGGACTTCAAGGTCGCCGGCACCGAGCGTGGGATCACCGCGCTGCAGATGGACATCAAGATCACGGGCGTCACGTTCGACATCCTGCGCGACGCGCTCGCGCAGGCCAAAGACGCGCGCACGTTCATCCTCGGCAAGATGGCCGACGTGATCGGCTCGCCGCGTGAGCAGCTCAGCCAGTTCGCGCCGCGCATCCAGACGGTCCAGATCGACCCCTCCCAGATCGGTCTGCTGATCGGCAAGGGCGGCGAAACGATCAGGGGCCTGGCGGAGGAGTTCGAGTCGCAGATCGATGTCAACGACGACGGTCAGGTGCTGATCTACTCCGCCAACGGGGAGCTCGGCGACGCGCTCGTCGAGCGCATCCGGATGATGATGAAGGAGGTCGAGGTCGGCGACGAATACGTCGGCAAGGTCGTCAAGACGACGACCTTCGGCGCGTTCATCGAGCTCGCCAAGGGCACCGATGGCCTGCTGCACATCTCCAACGTCTCACCGGGGCAGCGCGTCGACAGCGTCGAGGACGTGCTCAACAAGGGCGACGAGGTCAACGTGCGCGTGGTCGAGGTCGACCGCGAGCGCGGACGCATCGGCCTGCGCCTCAGCGAGGACCCGGACATCGCCGGCAAGTCGGTCGAGGAGCTCGCAGGCGTCGGCACGGCGGTGGCGGTGGCGGCGGCGGACGCCCGGGGGCGGACGCGGGCCGCGCGAGGGCGGACGGCCGTCGAGCAACGGGCGCGAGCGTTCGGACCGCGGACGCGACTCGAGGCCCGAGCGCTCAGATCGTGGCTCGGGGCGTCCGCGCCACGGGCGCGACCGCGACTGACCCACAGCCTCGCGCGTGAGCGACGAGCACCGCATGACCACGCTCGATTCGGGCGTGAGGATCGTCACCGAACGCGTGCCCAGCGTGCGTTCGGTGGCGCTCGGCTTCTGGATCGCCACCGGTTCGGTCGTCGAGCGCGACGACCAGGCCGGCATCTCGCACCTGCTCGAGCACATGCTGTTCCGCGGCAGCGATCGCTACGGCTCGCAGGAGATCGACCAGATCTTCGACTCGATGGGGGCCGAGATCAACGCGGGCACCGACAAGGAAGCGACGTCGCTGTACACACGCGTGCTCGACCGGCATCTCGAGCACGCCTTCGACGTGATGGGCGACATGCTCTGGCATCCGCGCTTCGGCGAGCTCGATGCTGAGCGCGAGGTCGTGCTCGAGGAGATCGCGATGTACGAAGACGACCCGCAGGACCGCGTCTTCGACGTGCTCGGCAAGGCGATCTTCGGCGAGCATCCGCTCGGCCGCGCGGTGATCGGCACAGCCGACGTGGTCGGCGCGGTCACGCGCGAGCAGCTGGCGGAGTTTCACGCCGAGCGCTATCGGCCCGGGAGCATCGTCATCGCGGCCGCCGGCTCGGTCGATCACGATGCGCTCGTCGAGATGGCGCGCGCCGTCGAGCTTGCACCGGCCGCCGCCAACGGTCGCGCGCCGCTGTCGGGTGTCGGCGCCGCTACGGCGGCCGGCGAGCCGGACTTCGGGCCTCGCGCGGTGTTTCTGCAGAAAGACACCGAGCAGTACCACGTGTGTGCCGGCGGTGCTGGCATCGCGCGCGTGGACGAGCGGCGCTTAGCGCTGCGCGTGCTCGAGGGTGTGCTCGGCGGCACCTCTTCCTCGCGCCTGTTCCAGGAGGTGCGTGAGCGCCGTGGGCTGGCCTACTCGGTGTTCACGTTTTCCAATCTGTATGCGAACACCGGCGAGGTCGGACTGTACGTCGGCACGCGCCCGGACAACCTGCGCGAGGCGCTCGCGGTGATCGCGGCCGAGCTCGAGCGCTGCGTCGAGGACCCCGCCACCGAAGAGGAGCTCGTGCGCTCGCGCGAGAACCTCAAGGGGCGCGTGGTGCTCGGCATGGAGTCGACCGGTGCCCGCATGAGCCGCCTCGGCGCGTCGGTGCTGAACGAGCTCCCGATTCTGTCGGTCAACGAGATGATCGACCGCATCGACTCGGTCGAGATCGACGCGGTGCGTGCGCTCGCCGCCGAGCTGTTCGCTCCCGAAGACCTGTCCGTCGCCGGCGTCGGACCCGACGAGAGCGAGTTCCAAGCCGCGATCACACCGCTGCATGAGGCTGCGGGCGCGCGCGCCGACGCTCCCACGCCAGCCGCCGCACCGGCCGCGCCGCGATGATCAAGGTCGTCGTCGCTGGCGCCGCTGGACGGATGGGCGAAACCGTGTGCGAGGCGGTGCTGACCGCCGAGGACATGGAGCTCGTTGGGCGCGCCGATCCACTGCTCGGGACCTCGCTGGCCGACGTCCTCGACGACGCGCACGTGGTCGTCGACTTCACGCAGCCTGACACTGCGCTCGCGAACGCGCTGGAGTGCGTGCGCGCGGGCGTGCACGTGGTGATCGGCACGACCGGCTTTGATCCGGCGCCGCTGTATGAGCTCGCGTCAGCCTCCTCAGGCGGTGAGGATTCCGTCGGGAACGTTCTGATCGCCCCCAATTTCGCGATCGGCGCGGTGCTGATGATGCGCTTCGCCGCCGAAGCGGCGCGGCATATGCGCAGCGCCGAGATCATCGAGCTTCACCACGACGGCAAGCTCGACGCCCCGAGCGGCACCGCCAAGCGCACCGCCGAGTTGATGGCGGCCGCGAGCGGCGGCGAGCCGCCGCCGATTCACTCCGTGCGATTGCCCGGGATCGTCGCCAACCAGGAGGTGATCCTCGGGGATCTCGCACAAACACTGACGATTCGCCACGACACGATTGGCCGTGAGTCGTTCATGCCGGGGGTGCTGCTCGCTGTTCGCCGCGTGGGCGGTCTCGAGCACTCGCCCACCGTCGGGCTGGAGAGCCTGCTCTTCTAGCGATGCGGGCGTTGCCGGCGTCGTCGTCGGCCTTGCTGCGTATGCCCGACGGACAGCCGCTCGCCTCGTGGCTTGGCCGCCGTGTAGAGCTCGGTGCCGTAGACCAGCGTCATGGTCCCCGTCGCCAGGCGTCGCATCCGTTGCTCCTATGTCAAGGGAAGGCCGTCTTTTGCGTAGATCGTCGCGTGTCTCGGGTGGGTGTGGTCTTTGCTCGTGTTGGGCTTTGTACGAGGAGTTTGCGATCGGGGGTCGAGGATTACGATCGGAATCGTTCGCCCCTTCGCGTTGCGCTGGAAGAATTCGTATCCGGGATAGAACGCGACGAACTGGGGCCAGAGGCGCTCGTGCTCCTCCTCGGTCGCGACGCGCGCGTGGACCTCCTCAACCTTCGCCCCGATCTGAATCGTGGTGTCCGGGTTGGCCTTGAGGTTGTGAAACCAAGCAGGGTGCGTTGGCTGTCCGGCCTTCGAGGCCGCTACCGCGATCGCCTCGCCATCCTTGTGGTACATCAGCGGTGAGGTGTGGGTTAGCCCGCTTTTCGCGCCCGTGTGGTCGATCAGGGCGATCCGTGCACGGGGCCATCCAGGCACGTGGCCGCCGAGTTTGCCACCGGACCGTCGGTATAGCGCCACATGGATCTTTGTTGAGCGTCGCCCGAGGTAGATGCCGCGCTTGTTGGCGAATTCCGAACTCGCAGCCGTGAGTCTTCCGAATACGGGCATGTCGAGCTAGTAGGTTCTCACGCGATGTCGCCGCCGATCGCGCTGCTGTTGCGCATGCTTGGGAGCGTACATCCGGGCGGGTCTGTGACGTGAGGTCGCTGTGAGCCTGACGCTCCCGGCACGCGTGAGATACTGCAAGCGTGAGCGGCCTCGGCACAATCCTGACGGCGATCGTGACGCCCTTCGACGAGCACCAGCGCGTCAACGAGGAATCGTTCGTGGCGCTGATGCAGCACCTCGCCGAGAACGGCTCCGACGGCTTCGTCGTCGCGGGGACGACCGGCGAGGCCTCGACGATGACCGAGGAGGAGCACCTCGGCTTGATCAGCCTCGCCGTCTCCGAGCGCCCGGCGGGCAAGACGATCGTCGCTGGCACTGGCACCAACGACACTCGCCAGGCCGTACACCTGACTGAGCGAGCCAGCGAGCTCGGCGCCGACGCGATGCTGTCGGTGACGCCGTACTACAACAGGCCCAGCCCGCTCGGCCTCAAGCGCCACTACGAAGCCGTCGCCGCCGCGACCGACAAACCGGTCCTGCTCTACAACATCCCGTCGAGAACAGGAACGAACATTCCCCCGGAGCTGCTCGCCGAGCTCGCGCAGATTGACGGGATCGAGGGTGTCAAGCAAGCCAACGCCGATGAGCTGCAGCTGATCGACGGCCTCGAGCTCTATGCCGGCGACGACGCGACCTTCGCGCGCACGCTGGACATCGGCGGCGCCGGCGGCATCACCGTCGCCAGTCACGTCGTCGGCAACGAGATGCGCCGCATGGTCGACGAGCCCGAGCAGCGTGCTGAGATCGACGAGTCGCTGCGCGACGTCTACGCGACGCTGTTCCTGACCGCCAGCCCGACGTGCACGAAGGCGGCGCTGAACCTGCTCGGCCACGACGTCGGCGGTCTGCGCCTGCCCCTGGTGGCGGCTACCGCCGACGAGACCGAGACCGTGCGGGCGATGCTCGAACGCCACGGCCTGACGCCCGCGGCATCGGCGCGAACGCACGCGTGAGCCAGACCCTGCGCGTCCTGCCCCTCGGCGGGCTTGGTGAGATAGGCAAGAACATGACGGTCGTCGAATACGACGACCGGATCATCGTCGTCGACGTGGGCCTGCGCTTCCCGACGCCCGAGATGGTCGGCATCGATCTCGTGCTGCCCGACTTCTCCTACCTGCGCGAGCGCGCCCGTGACATTGAGGCGATCGTCGTGACGCACGGCCACGAGGACCATCTGGGCGCCCTGCCGTGGGTGCTGCGCGAGCTCGGCAAGGAAAGCTCGGCGGGTCTGCCGCCGGTGTACGCGGGCGCGTTGACCGTCGCGATGGCACGCTCGAAGCTCGAAGAGCACAAGCTGCGCGACGTCGAGCTCAACGACATCGACCCGGGAGAAACGCTCGAGCTCGGGCCGTTCTCGCTCGAGCTCGTGCACATGACGCACTCGATCCCTGACTCCAGCGCCGTCGCGCTCGGCACGGACCTCGGCACCGTCCTGATCACCGGCGACTACAAGTTCGACCAGACGCCCGTCGACGGTGCGCCCGCGGACGTCTCGCGCCTGGCGGAACTCGGGCGCGAGGGCGTACTGCTGCTGTGCGGGGACTCGACCAACGTCGATCGTCCCGGCTTCTCGCCGTCAGAGTCGGTCGTCGGTCCGCACCTGGAGGAGGTGTTCGCGCGCTGCGAGGGACGGATCGTGGTGACGAGCTTCGCCTCGAACATCCATCGCGTGCAGCAGGTCGTGGACGCCGCCTACGCGCTCGATCGCAAGGTCGCGCTGGTCGGGCGCTCGATGCGCAAGAACGTCGGCATCGGACGCACGCTCGGGCACATCGAGATCCCGGACGGGATGCTCGTCGGTCCTCGCGAGATCGCCGACTTCCCGGACGAGCGCGTCGTGATCGTCTCGACCGGCTCGCAGGGCGAGCCGCTTTCGGCGCTGCGCCGGATGGCCTACCGTGACCACCCGCAGGTGGAGCTCAAGGCGGGCGACACGGTCGTCTTCTCGGCGACGCCCGTCCCGGGCAACGAGCGCGCGGTGAACGAGACGGTCGATCGCCTCTACCACATCGGCTGTGACGTCATCACCCCGCGCGAGGCTCCGGTGCACGCGTCAGGACACGGTTACGCCGAGGAGGTCAAGCTGATGCTCAACCTCGTCAAGCCGCGCTACGTGATGCCGTTCCACGGCGACTTCAAGCGGCTGCGCCTGCACGCTCAGCTCGCCGAGGCCGTCGGCGTGCCGCCGCGGGACATCTTCCAGGGCGACAACGGCTTGCCGCTCGAGATCGACGAGCGCGGCGCGCGCTTCGGTACGCGCGAGCAGGCCGGCATGATCTTCGTCGACGGCGTCGAGATCGGCGAGATGGCCGACGCCGCGCTGCGCGACCGGCGCATGCTCTCAGCCGACGGTATCTTCATCGTCGTCGTCACGATCGCCGAGCAGGATGGCACCTCCGTCGCCGATCCCGAGGTGATCTTCCGCGGCGTGCCGTTCCTCGACCAGGCGGACGAGCTCGTGGAGGAGATCCGGCTCACCGTCGAGCAGTCGCTGCGCCGCGCCGCGAGCGAGGAAATCCGCGAGGTCGACCTGCTGCAGCAGGCGCTCCACGACGATCTCGCGAAGCTAGTCTACGATCGCCTGAAGCGGCGCCCGATGGTCCTGCCGGTCGTCGTCGAGGTCTGAGAAGGCGGGCATCGAGACGACGAAGCGCGCGCCGGTCGCGTGCTCGGGGTCGCCGATCCGCGAGCGCTCCAGGGTGACGCTGCCGCCGTGTGCGACCGCCACCGCTTGCACGATCGCGAGGCCGAGGCCGAACGAGCCACCGCGGTCGCCGGCGCCACGCACGAAGCGCTCGAACAGCGTCGGCACGAGCTCGGCGGGGACGCCGGGTCCGTTGTCTTCGACCACCAGCTGCGCGTTGCCGTCGGCGGTGGTCTGGGTCGAGACGCGGATCTCGGTATGGGGAGGCGTGTGACGCAGGGCGTTTTCGAGCAGGTTGATCGTGATCCGATGCAGATCGTCACGCGAGCCGAGCACGGTCGCGGGGTGGATATCGAGCGAGATGTCGTGCTCGCCGCTGACCGGCCCGAGCTCACCGGCAGCCTCCGCGACGATATGCGCCAGGTCGCACGGTTCGTGTGCCACCACGCGCGCCGAGTCGGTGCGCGCCAGCAGCAGCAGGTCGGCGACGAGGCGTCGCATGCGCTGGGAGGAGCGCAGCGCCGAACGCGCGGCGTCGCCCTGGTCGTCGTGCAGGGATTCGGCGAGCAGCTCGAGGTTGGCGAGCACGCTGGTCAGCGGCGTGCGTAGCTCGTGCGAGGCGTCGGCGACGAACTGGCGCTGGCGGGCGAGCATCGACTCCGTCTCGGCGCGTGCGGCGTCGAGCTCGCGGAGCATGCCCTCGAGCGTGCGCGCGAGTTCGGAGACCTCGTCGTCGGCCTGCGACTGCGGGATCCCGCGCGAGGGATCGCGTGTGCGCGCGATCTCGGCCGCCGTGCTCGTCAGCTCCGCGATCGGCTTCATCGCCCGCCGCGCGATCGCCATGCCGGCAACCAGCGCCAGCAGGCTGCCCGCGAGCACACCGAGCACGAGGAACAGCTCCACGCGCTTGCACGTCGCCTCGGTCGCCGCGACCTGCCGGCCGTACTCGACGATCACGCGACCGATCGGCGCGCCGCTGCCGCTGAGCGTGACGTCGGCTTCACGGCTGATGACGCGGTAGCCGTTGACGGTCTCCGGGTTCAGCTCCGGCGCGCCCAGCGCGGGGCCGTTGCCGGGTTCTTTCGCGATCAGCTGGCCGCCGAGCGACAGGATCCTGATCTCCGAGTGGTCGGCGTTCGAGGCGAAATCTTCAAGCGGGCTGCTGATCCGCAGCGGGCGTACGCTGATTTTGAGCTGCGACGGCAGCGCTTCGACCGTCTGCAGCACATCACGGTTGAAGTCCGCGCGGATGCGCTCGACGGTCAGCGAGCCGATCGCCAGCGCGAACGCGCACAGGATCACGAACGTCAACAGCGCCGAGACGCCCGCGAGTCGCACGCGGATCGGTAGGCGGTCGAAGCTTGCCGAGATGCGCCCGCTTACGTTGCGCAGCGGCGCGAGCACGCCGATCCGTGCCGGCGGGTCTCTAGGCGCGGAGGACGTAGCCGGCTCCCCGAATGGTGTGCAACAGGCGGGGCTCGCCGCTGGACTCCAGCTTGCGGCGCAGGTTGGACACGAACACCTCGATCGTGTTCGTCGTCGAGAACGGGTCATAGCCCCACACCTCATCGAGCAGACGCTGGCGCGAGATGACGATGCGCTCGTTGCGCATCAGGTACTCGAGAAGCTCGAACTCGCGCTGGGTCAGCTCGATCGCGCGGTCGCCACGCAGCACCTCGTGCGTGTCGACGTTCAGCGACAGGTCGCCGACGCGCAGCGGCGCCGATCCGCGCGGCGGGCGCCGTCGCAGCAGCGCGCGCATGCGCGCGAGCAGCTCCTGGCGCTCGAACGGCTTGACCAGGTAGTCATCAGCGCCCGCGTCCAGCCCCTCGACGCGCGACTCCAGCGCGTCGCGTGCGGTGAGGATCAGGATCGGGACGTCGTCGTCCGCGCGCAGCTCACGCGCGACCTCCACGCCGTCGAGCTTCGGCAGGCCGAGATCGAGGATCACGAGGTCCGGTGCGAACGCGTGGCCCTGCTCGAGCGCGGCGCGTCCGTCCGCCGCTGTTCGCACGTCATACCCCTCCATCCGCAGTGAGCGCTGGAGAGCTTGGGCGATGTCCTCGTCGTCCTCGACGACCAGAACACGTGGGGCGCGGGAGTAGTCGTTCATGTCTTTATGTAACCGGCCGCGTGTAAAGTGATGGTAAGGCCTCACAGGCAGGTTACGGGCGTCTGACGTCGAAGTTGCGCCTGATGGCTGGCACCCGCACCCCCAGGGGCATACCCTCAAGGGCACAGGCAGGCAAACGCGCCCCTGCACGCGCGACGGGCGCGCGCTCCCCGAGCGCGCGTCGCAAAGCGGCTGCCCGCGGCCGCTCGCGCCGGCGCACAGGGCGTGGCAGCAGGGCGGGTCTCGGATCGCTGCTCGCCGGCGGGCTGCCGCGCCTGCCGGTACTCGATCAGCGCCAGCGCGACGTGCTCGGCCTCGCGCTCGTCGCCGCCGGCGTATTCATGGGGTTCGTGCTCTACGGCAACTGGAACGGAGGCCGCGCAGGCCACGGCCTGGCGGTCGCGCTCGGCTGGACGCTCGGCCGCGCCCGCGTGCTCGCGCCAGTGGCGCTGGTGGTGGGTGGAGGCGCGTTGCTGCTGCGGCCCGTGCTGCCCGCGCTACGCCCGCTGCGTACCGGCGCCCTGTGCGTGTTCGCGGCGGTCACGCTGGCGCTCGCCGCCGGCATGTTCGGCCTCTCGAGCAACACCGCCAGCGCTGAACGCGTGTGGACATCGGCGTACCTGCAGAGCCACGGCGGCGTCCTCGGCGAGGCGCTCTACCAGCTCACCCACCGGCTGGTGCAGAACGTCGGCGTCGACATCCTCGTGATCTTCCTGCTGCTGACGGGCGTGATCCTGCTGACCGGCGCCTCGATCGCGAGCGTGATTCGCGCTACCGGCAGCGGCGTCGTCGACACCACACGCATGGTGCGCAGGCGGCGTGAGCGTGAGCCTGCGACGCCCCGGGGACGCACGCTCGAGGCAGACGCGTCCGACGCCGACGCAGAGTCGCCGCACGAGCTGATCCCGCCGGAGCCCGACGGACGTGAGTTGATCGTGCGCGCGACCCACGTCGAGGCGCCGTCGCAGGACTGGGCCGACGCCGAGGAAGACGCCGTGGAGGAGGCGCCGGAGCCGTCCGCCGAGCTTGCCCCCGAGCACGAGCCGCCAGCCGGCGCGGACAACGACAGCGAGGATGAGCACATCGCCGGCGTCGCGCATGCCGACCCGGACGCGCTAGCGGCCGTTGACTCCGATCAGCTGACCCCGCAGGGACGCCTCAGGGGCTCGGTGACCGATGACCCGGACTTCGTCTGGAACGTGCCTCAGGCGGCCACGCTGCTGACGCGCTCGAGCGCCGAGCATCTACGTCCCGACACCGCCGGGCAGGAGCGCATCGCCACGCATCTCGTCGAGGCGCTAGGCCACTTCGGCGTGCAGGCCAAGGTCATCGGCACGGTCGCCGGACCGCACATCACACGCTACGAGCTGCGCCTCGCGCCGGGCACCAAGGTGGCGAAGGTGGCGCAGCTCAAGGATGACCTCGCGTATGCACTCGCCGCAACCGACATCCGCATCCTCGCGCCGATCCCGGGCAAGCAGGCGGTCGGCGTCGAGGTGCCCAACGTGCACAGGCGCATCGTCAGGCTCGGTGACGTCTATCAGGCTGCGCCCAAGGACTGGTCGCCGCTGACGGTGTGGCTCGGCAAGGACGTCGCCGGCAAGGCGATCGGCGCCGACCTCGCGAAGATGCCGCACATCCTCGTCGCGGGCACCACCGGCGCTGGCAAGTCGGGGGCGATCAACGCGATGCTCTCGAGCGTGCTGCTACGCGCGACGCCGCACGAGGTGCGCCTCGTGCTCGTCGACCCCAAGCAGGTCGAGCTCAACCACTACGAGTCGATCCCGCATCTGCTGACGCCGGTGATCACCAGCCCGCGGATGGCAGCGAACGCGCTGCAGAATCTGGTCAAGGAGATGGAGCAGCGCTACGGGATCATGTCGCTGGCGCGCACCCGCAGCCTGGTCGAGCTGAACAAGGCGCGCGCCAAGCGCAGCGAAGCGCCGCTGCCCTACATCCTCTGCGTGATCGACGAGCTCGCCGACCTGATGATGGTCGCGCCGGCCGACGTCGAGGACTCGATCATCCGGCTTGCTCAGAAGGCGCGCGCCGTCGGCATCCATCTGGTGCTCGCGACGCAGAGCCCGCGCGTGGACGTGATCACGGGCATGATCAAGGCAAACGTGCCCTCGCGGATCGCGTTCGCGGTCTCCTCGCAGACCGACTCGCGCGTGATCCTCGACCAGAACGGCGCCGAGTCGCTGCTCGGGCAGGGCGACATGCTGTTCAGCCCTGTCGGCAGCTCGCGCCTGCAGCGCATTCAGGGCGCCTATATCGACGAGGCGCAGATCGCGAAGCTGACCGAGATGTGGCGCCGCCAGGGCGAGCCGGAGCTGCGCGAGGAGCTGCTCGAGGAGGTCGAGCCCGAGACGCCGGAGGGGGCACCCGACGAGTTCGACCCGGACGAGGATCCGCTGCTGACCGACGCGATCCGCCTCGTCGCCGAAATGCAGACGGCGTCGACCTCGATGCTGCAGCGGCGCCTGCGCCTTGGCTACACCCGTGCCGGGCGCATGATCGACATGCTTGAGCGCCGGGGGGTGATCTCCGGCTACGAAGGCTCCAAGCCGAGGCAGGTGCTGATCACCGAGGCCGACCTGCCGCGTGTCCTCGCCGCGCTGGAAGCCCCGACCGCGCACTCTGCCACGGCCGTCAGCGACTAGCCTCTTGCGCTGATGCCCGAGATCGGAGCAACGCTACGCGAGGCGCGTATGCGCGCCCGCATCGACGTGTCAGAGATCGAGGCGCAGACGAAGATCCGCGCTAAGTACCTGCGCGCGCTCGAGAACGAAGAGTGGGGCCTGCTGCCGGGGCCGACATTTGTCAAGAGCTTTCTACGCACCTACGCGCAGGCGCTCGGACTCGACGGCAAGGCGATGGTCGAGGAGTACCGCCTGCACCACGAGCGCCCGAGCGAGGCGATGCTCGAGCCGATCGTCTCGACGCCGCAGAGCAACCGCACGCGTACGCGCGGGCGGGGGGGATCCGGAGACGGGCCCTCGCGCGGCTACATGATCATCGTCAGCGTCATCGGCTTGGTCATCATCGCGCTGATCGTGCTGCTGGTCAGCGGTGGCGGCGGTGGCGGCGGTTCCACCACCCCTACGACGACCAGCGCGTCGACACACAGCAACAAATCGGGCCACGGACACCACGCGGCGACAGCGCCCGCCCACCACGTCTCCGCGAATGCGATCGTGGCGCTCTCGCTGCGGCCCACCGGCGTCGTGTACGTGTGTTTGCTCGGCGATGACGGGCACAAGCTGATCCCCGGCGTCGAGCTGCAGCCGGGCACGACGACGCCCACCTACCATGCAAGGCGTTTTGAGCTCACGCTCGGGAACAGCTCGGTGACGATGTTCGTGGACGGCACTCCGCGGAAGGTGGCGCCCTCGAGCCAGGCGATCGGCTACTCGATCACCAAGGCCTACGGTCGCAGGCCGCTCGCTCCGGGCCGGCTGCCGACGTGCACATGAGCGCGGGCGCGGGCGCCGGGCGTCCGCCTCGCGGCGGCATTGTCGTGACCGGCACTGAGGTGCTGACCGGCAGGGTCAGCGACCGCAACGGACCGTGGCTCGCGGAGCGTCTGCGCGAGCTGGGGGTCGAGCTGGCGTTCACGACCGTCGTCGGCGACCGTCCCGAGGACATGCGTATGGCGCTCGACTTCATGGCCGAGCGCGGCATCGAGCTGATCCTCACAAGCGGCGGCCTCGGGCCGACCGCCGACGATCTCACGGCTGCGGTCGTCGGCGCCTTCCAGGGCCTCGAGATGGTGCTCGACGAGGCGCTCTCAGAGCGGATCGCGCAGATCGTGGCGCCGCTGATGAAACGCTGGCCCAACATCGATCCGGAGGCGATCGCCGAGGCGAACCGTAAGCAGGCGACGATCCCTCAGGGCGCGATCGTGCTCGAGCCCGTCGGGACGGCGCCGGGACTGGTCGTCGTGCCGAGCAGGAGCGTCCACGCGGGCGCCGGTCCGACGGTGGTTGTGCTGCCGGGTCCACCGCGCGAGCTGCAACCGATGTGGGCGCAGGCGCTCGCGACCGAGGCGCTGCAGAGCGTGCTCGCGAACGCCACCGTCTATCGCCAACACACGCTGCGCCTGTTCGGCATCCCGGAGTCGGAGATCGCCGAGACGTTGCGGATCGCCGAACGCGAGGGCGTCGCGCTGTCGAGCCTGGAGGTGACGACGTGCTTGAAACGGGGCGAGGTCGAGGTCGTGACGCGCTACGAGCCCGACGCCCAGGACGCCTATGACGCGTTCGTGGAGGTCGTCGAGCAACGCCACGCCGACACGCTGTTCTCCGACGATGGCAGCACTGTCGATCAGCAGGTCGCGGCGCTGCTGAGAGCGGACACGACGCCCGGATCGCGCGCACGCCGCACGATCGCCACCGCCGAGTCGTGCACCGGCGGCCTGCTGGCGGGACGCCTCACCGAGCTGCCCGGCTCCTCGGACTACTTCCTCGGCGGGCTCGTCGTCTACGCCGACGAGGCGAAGGCCTCGCTGGCGGGGGTGCCGCGCGAGCTGATCGCGACGCATGGGGCGGTCTCGGCGGAGGTCGCCCGCGCGCTCGCCGACGGCGCGCGTGAGCGTCTGGGCGCGGACGTCGGCGTCGGCGTCACCGGCGTGGCGGGCCCCGGCGGCGGCAGCGAGGAGAAGCCCGTCGGGCTCGTGTGGCTGAGCGTCACGCTCGCCGGCTCAGAGCCGCTGACACGCTCGGTCAACCTCCCCGGTGGCAGAGCCGACGTGCGCGACCGTGCGACGACGATCGCGCTGCACCTGGTGCGGCGCGCGTTGATCGACTCAGGCGCGTCCAACGCTACCTGAGCACGGCCCGTCGTCGTGGCGGCCGAGGTGGCGCTAGCATCGCCTGGCGCGATGTCTCGCGGTGCCACAGCAAGGCTGTTCGTGGCCGTCGACCCGCCTGCGCAGGTGCGCGAGGAACTGGTCGGGTGGGCGCGCGCCGTCGCCGTGGCGGCCAGGGCACTGGGGGGCTCGCGCGGAGCGCTACGGCTGCTAGACGAGGGCTCGCTGCACCTGACGCTGTGCTTTCTCGGCAGCCGGCCCGTGGCTGAGATCGAGGCCCTGGGAGCGGCGCTTGCAGCCGTCGGCGAGCACACGTGCGAGCTTGCGGTCGGCGCGCCCTTGTGGCTGCCGTCGCGGCGCCCGCAGGCGCTCGCGGCGGAGATCCACGACAATGGCGGCGAGCTCGAGCGGGTCCAGCAGACGCTCAGCGCGGAGCTCCGCAACGTCAGCACCTGGCAGCCCGAGCGCCGCCGCTTCTGGCCGCACATCACGGTTGCGCGCGTGCGTGGCGGCGCCCGCAGCCGCCGCGCGGGCTCTGAGCGCTCCGCGCGCGAGGAGCTCGAGTCCTCGCTTCCTGCGACGCCGCGGCTCAGCTTCACGCCGCAGGCGCTCGTGCTCTACCGCTCCTGGCTCTCACGCGAGGGCGCCAGCTATGAAGCGCTCGCGAGCAGCCAGCTCGCGACAGTCGGCTGCTGAGCAGCCTCTGTACTGCTCAGTCTTCGGTTTCGCAACTGAAGCTCGAGCTGTCGCCGCCCGCGCTTTCGCACGCCTGTTCGCCCGCGACCGTGCCGCAGGCGAGTTCTTCTTCTTCGCATTCGGCGGCGCTCGAGCTGGATTCAGGTTCGCTCGGGACGACACACACGAGGCTGTTGCCCTTGCGCGAGGCCGTCGGCGTCGCACCGTCTTCGCATTCCGGCTGGGAGCCGTCGCTGCACGAGAAGGTCCGGTTGGCGGCGCGCACGGGCGTCTGTCCGCCTTCGCAGAGGGCCGGTTCCACCGAAGCTGCGGCGGGGGCGCCCGTCTGGGAAGTCTTCTCGGCTGGAGCGTGCTTGCCGT
Organism: uncultured Solirubrobacteraceae bacterium; assembly: GCA_963838405.1. Classification (GTDB taxonomy): domain Bacteria; phylum Actinomycetota; class Thermoleophilia; order Solirubrobacterales; family Solirubrobacteraceae; genus Palsa-744. The sequence goes on from CAWIRA010000005.1 coordinate 572,244, forward strand.
GGTGCCTGCTCGAGTGGTGCTTCTTCTTGCCCTGGCGCGAGGCCTGTGAGCACGCACGGCCCGCGTGCTTCGTCTTTGACTGACCTGTCGAGCACGGCTTGCGCGTCTGAGCGAGCGTTTGCGCTGGCCCCAGCAGCGTCACGACGAGCGCGAGCAGCGACAACGTTAGCGTCAGGGCTGTGGCGAGGCTGGCGGAAGGGCGGCTGGTCATGGGGATGGAGGAGAGCGCGGCGAGCTGGGGGGCTGATTGCTTATCGGCGGCTTGTGCCGCCGTCACGAGCACAACGGTCCACTGTGGACGGGTGAGCGCCGGTCTGGGGCTGCACAGCGAACCGGGCTGGACCGGGTGCAGGGCACAGCGGCATACGAACAAACGTTCCGTCCGCGGCGCCGTCTAGCTTCCACTCTCCATTTCGAACAGGAGGAGTCAGACCATGTCCGTGACCGACCAGGAGAAGGCCGCGAAGGCGCGCGACGCCGCCCTTCAGGGTGCGCTCACACAAATCGAGCGCGAGTTCGGCAAGGGCACGGTCATGCGCATGGGCGATGAGGGTGCCCAGGTGCGCTGCGACGCGATTCCGACCGGGGCGCTGTCCCTCGATCTGGCGCTCGGTATCGGCGGCGTGCCCAGGGGACGCATCGTGGAGGTGTTCGGCCCGGAGTCGTCGGGCAAGACGACGCTGATCTACCACGTGCTCGCCGAGGCGCAGAAGCTCGGCGGCGTGTGCGCGTTCATCGACGCGGAGCACGCGATGGACCCGCTCTACGCGAAAGAGATCGGCGTCGACATCGACGAGCTGCTCGTCTCCCAGCCCGACTACGGCGAGCAGGCCCTGGAGATCGCCGACATGCTGGTGCGTTCAGGCGCCGTGGACGTGGTGGCGATCGACTCGGTCGCGGCGCTGACGCCGAAGGTCGAGCTCGAGGGGCAAATGGGCGACCAGACGGTCGGCGCGCAGGCGCGCATGATGTCTCAGGCGATGCGCAAGCTCGCCGGCAACCTGAACCGCACGCAGACGCTGTGCATCCTCACCAACCAGATCCGCGAAAAGGTCGGTGTCATGTTCGGCTCGCCCGAGACCCAGCCGGGCGGCCGTGCGCTGAAGTTCTACGCCTCCCAGCGCCTCGACATCCGGCGCATCGAGACGCTCAAGGACGGCACCGAGGCGGTCGGCAACCGCGTGCGCGTAAAGGTGGTCAAGAACAAGGTCGCCGCGCCCTTCCGTCAGGCCGAGTTCGACATCGAGTTCGGCAAGGGCATCTCCACCGCGGGCTGCCTGGTCGACCTGGGACTCGAGCACAACATCGTCTCCAAGTCGGGCTCGTTCTTCTCCTACGGCAACGACCGCCTCGGCCAGGGGCGCGGCAACGCCAAGGCGTACCTCGACGAGAACCCGGCAGTGGCGAAAGAGATCGAAGACAAGATCTATGCGGCGCTCGGCCTGGGCAAGGATCTGGTGACGCCGATCGACCGCGACAAGAGCGCGATCGAGCCACCGATTGCCAGCGAACCGGCGGTTGCCGCGGCGTAGGGACGTCTCAGCGCGGCGCCACCCGCAACAGCACCGTACTGTCGCCCGGCACCTCGGCGCTGATCGTGCCGTGGGTCGAGCTCGTGTTGTGCGTCCAGAGGTTGTGCAGCGTGTAGCTCGACGCGGACGGCAGGCCGATGGCAGTGGCGCTGGTGGTGATGAAGGTGGCGCTCGAGCCGCGGTTCAGCAGCGCGACGGCGCGGGAGCCGTCGCTGAGCGGCTTGACCCACACCTGGCCGTCGCCGGAGGTGGAAAGGAGCGTGCCCTGGATGCCCGCCGGATCCTGGTCGACCGCGATCACTTCGGTGTTCTCGACCGCTTGGAGGCTCGCGGAGCTGATCTTGGTGAGGTTGTCGCTGATCATCAGCGGCGCGGCGAGCATCGCCCACATGCTGAACTGCGAGCGGAACTGGGCGGCGGACATCCCCTGTCCGGGGCCCAGATAGTCGGGGTCGTTCCAGTGACCGGGGCCGGCCGCCTGCGGCGCTGCGGCATCCGCGTCGATGTTGCGCAGCACGTCAGTAAACGACACGTTGCCAGGCAGCCCGACATCGGTGTCGGTGCGCCAGCTGTTGCCGACGCTCGGCCCGAAGCTGTAGGAGGCGAAAGCCGATTCGTCCAGGATCGGACGACCTTCGCCGTACTGTTCGGGCTGCAGGTAGTCGCAGATCGAGAGCAGCATCGGGCGGTGGCTCGCGTTGGCGAGGATCGCAGCGTGGAACTGCGCGTAGGCGCTCGCGGGGTTGAGGTGATATTCGGCGCCGCCGCAGAAGTCGACCTTGACCGCGTCAAAGCCCCACGCGGCGAATGTGTTGACGTCCTGCTGGTAGTGGCCGTAGCTGCCCTGACCGGCGCCGCCGCAGCCGTTCGGGCCGGCGTCCGTATACAGGCCGACAAGAAAGCCGGCGGCGTGCAGCGTGCGGGTCAGCCACGCCAGGCCGTGCGGCCACTGCCTGGGGTTGACCGTGATCTGCCCGGCGGCGTTACGCGTCCCGTGCCACCAGCCGACGTCGAGCCACACGTAGCGATAGCCGCGGTGCGCGAGGCCGAGCGCGAGCATCTGGCTCGCCTGCGTGAGGATCGTCGACTCGCTGTAGTTGCCGCCGAGCGCGAAGTACGTGTCCCAGCCCATGTACGGCGTCGCGGCCAGCACGCTCGCCGCCTTCGCGTCGCGTGCGGGCCGCGCCTGGCCGCGCTGGGCGGTGGCGAGCGCCGCCAGCAGCGCGAGCACCAGCGCCGCCAGCAGCGACGCCGCGAGGCGCGAGCGGCTAGCGGCGAGCGGCCGCATGGGTGGAGGCGCCGTGAGCGCCGTTGCTCAGCGTCAGCAGCTGCTGGGCGAGTTGGCCTTCGATCACGCCGATGATCGTTCCGCTGACGTTCAGGTTGGCGGTGAAACGGCGCTCACGAGCGAGCAGATGCCGTCCGCTCGTGCTCAACGCGAGCGAGACGGTCGTGTGCTCGCCGCGCCCGAGTCGCAGCCGCGTGCTCGCGAGCGTGACCGTGCGATGGCGCAGCCCGGCGCTCTTGCGTGCCCGTGGCGCGCGTGCGGCAACCGCGACGATCCTGCCGCCGTTGAGCGTCTCGACGGCGCTCAAGCGCAACGAGACGTTGCAGCCGCTGCTCGCCTGGCTCGAGCACGAGAGCGCCACGATCAACCTGCCGTTGTGGAAGGCCGCCCTGCCGACCGCTGTCTCGCCCGCGGACACAGGCACGCCACCCACGGGAATCGTCACGAATGCGCTCTTCGCGGTGGCGCTGCCGCCACCGTCGGTAGCGGTCACCTCGCACTGCAGGTGATGGCCGGTGTCCTGGCCTTTGACCGTGTACGTCGAGCTGGTCGCGCCGGCGATCGGGATCAGGTCGCGAAGCCACGCGTAGGTCAGCTGCGCCGTGGTGCCCGAGGGGGTGCCCGGATGGCACGTCAGGTGCTGTCCGTTGGCGGGCGTGCCCGAGATCGATGGGTTCGGATGGACGATCGCCACGAGCGAGTTGACGGCCGTGGTGAAGGCGTCGTCGGCGCCCACCGTGGTGCCCGACGGGCTCGTGGCGAGCACGCGGTAGTGGTAGGTGGTGTTCGCTTCGAGGCCAGAGACCTGTGCAGAGACGCCCTGGGCGCCGCCGAGCGCCGTCGGCATCACGGCGCACGGCACCGCGTGTACGTAGGCGACCGACGTGCCGTATTCGAACGCGCACGCGCCCAGCACGGCGTCGTTGGGGTTGACCACGCCCGCGAGCGTCGCGCCGGCGTTGGTGACTTCAGTCGGCGTTACGGTCGTTGCTTCCGGGGCGTTGACCCGGCCGGCGAAGGCGCTGCCGGCGCTGTTCACCGCAAGGCAGAAGCCACCGGCGAGACAGGAGACGCCCGAGAGCGAATTCGACCCCGCGGTCGACGCGCTCCACACGGGTATCGGCGCCGTCGGACCGTCGCTCGCTCGTGCCTGGCCGTGGCCGTCGACGGCCACGCACAGTCCCGTCGAGGCGCACGAGACCGCCGTCAGCCCTTCGCCATCGATCAGCGTGCGGCTCCACGTCGGCGCCGAGGAGCCAGGATCCGCACTGGCGAGTGCATGGCCACCGCGATCGACGGCTACACACGTACCGCCGGCCGAGCACGAGACGGCCACGAGTTCTTCGGAGTCGAGCTTCTGTTCTTCCCATTTCCCGGTCGGAGTCGTTGTGGAGAACGCGTCGCCGGTGCTGTCCACGGCCACGCAAAGCGTTTGCGAGGCGCACGAGACAGCCCGCAGGTTGCCCAGATGGCTATTCGTGAGTGTCCAGCTTCCGCCGGCGGGGCTCGTGGTCGTGAATACGCTGCCTGCTTGATCGACCGCGACGCACAGCGAGGCGGCAGGACAGGAGACGCCGGTCAGATCGCCTGCGCCGGGAACGGAGGACGACGACCAGGCGACCGCGCTGGGGCCGATGCTCGTGAACACCTCGCCTGCTTCATCGACCGCTACACAGGGGCCGCCTGGGGCGCAGGAGACAGCGTTCAGCGAGTGGCCCGTATCGCTCAACGTGGAGATCCAGGTAGGACTAGGGCTGGTGGGGTTGGAGGTGCTGAACCCAGCTCCCTGCTGGTTTACGGCGACGCACAGCGATTCGGAGGCGCACGAGACGGCGCTCGGTGTGCCGCCGCCGGGAATCGAGGAGGAGGACCACGTCAGCGGCGACGCGGCCCGTGCGCTCGTTGCCGCGAGCGACGCGCACAGGAGCAGGAGGAGCGCCAGCGTGGCGCCAAGCGTGCGCGCCGGGTGGCCGCGGGCCGGCGGTGGACACGCTCCGGTCATGGCTCTCGCACCGTTCATAGCTGTCGTCCGATCACGTGTGGCGGTCAGGGGCTCTCGTTGGGCGCCAACCCGGCGAGGGCCCAAGTGTTGCGGTTCGCGCGTCGGGATACGCTTTCACAATGAAGCGCTACCACCTGACGACGTTCGGCTGCCAGATGAACGAGCACGACTCCGAGCGGATGAAGGGGATGCTCGAGGCGCTCGGCTACGTGCAGGCGCCCGAGCGCGCCGAGGCGGACCTGATCCTGTTCAACACGTGCTCGATCCGCGAGACGGCCGACAGCCGCTTCCTGGCGCATCTCGGCGAGGCCAAGCGGCTGAAGCGCGAGCAGCCAGAGCGGATTGTGGGGGTCGGCGGCTGCTGGGCACAGTCGGTCAAGGAGGAGGTGTTCGAACGCTTCCCGTTCGTCGACGTGGCCTTCGGGCCCGGCCAGGTGCACAGGCTCGCCGAGTTCCTCACCAGCGACTCGCTCACAGCTCAGGGCTTCTTCGAGTTCGAGGGCTTCACCGGCCATCTGCCTGCGCATCGCGAGCGCCGCTATCAGGGGTGGGTGCAGATCAGCGTCGGCTGCAACTGCGCGTGCTCCTACTGCATCGTGCCCTCCACTCGCGGCCGCGAGGTCAGCCGCCCGCGCGACGAGCTCGTGGCGGAGGTGCAGGCGATGGCCGACGACGGCGTCAAGGAGGTGACGCTGCTGGGGCAGAACGTCAACTCATATGGCCGCGACCTGCGCGAGCGTACGAGCTTCGCCGAGCTGCTCGGCCTGCTCGACAGGATCGACGGCATCGAGCGCATCCGCTACACGAGCCCGCACCCGAAGGACATGCGCGAGGACGTGATCCGTGCGCACGCCGAGCTCGCCAGCGTGTGTGAGCACATCCACCTGCCGCTGCAGTCGGGCTCGAGCCGCATTCTCAAGGCGATGCGCAGGACCTATGACCGTGAGCGCTACCTCGATCGCGTGGCGATGATCCGCGAGCACGTGCCCGACGCGGCGCTGACGACCGACATCATCGTCGGCTTCCCCGGCGAGAGCGACGATGACTTTCGCCAGACACTCGAGGTCGTCGAGGCGGTCGCCTATGACAGCGCCTTCACCTTCATCTTCTCCCCGCGTCGCGGCACCGAAGCGGCCACGATCACGGAGGGCGTCGTGCCTCACCCGGTGAAGGTGGCGCGCATGGAGCAGCTGGTCGAGCTCGTACAGCGCAAGGCGCGCGAGCGCGCGCAGCGGTTCGTCGGGCGCACGCTGGAGGTGCTCGTGGAAGGCACCTCGCGCACAGACCCCGAGCGTCTGCGGGGACGCACGCGCCACAACAAGGCCGTCAACTTCACCGGGCTGGCCGCCGCAGGCGAGCTCACGCAGGTGGAGATCCAGGCCGCCACCAGCCAGACGCTGTCAGGCCACGAGCAACTGCTGGCTCGCGCGCGCCTGAGCCGATGAGAATCCGGGCTGCAGTACTCGAGGAGTTTGGGCGCCCACTCGTCGTGCAGGACCTCGAGCTCGCCGAGCCCGGTCCCGGTGAGGTGCTCGTGCGCCTCGTGGCGTGCGGCGTGTGCCACACCGACATGTACACGGCGTCGGGTGTCGACCCTTCGGGCTACGCGCCGACGGTCCTCGGCCACGAGGGTGCGGGCGTGGTCGAGCGCTGCGGCGAGGATGTTTCGTTTGTGCGCGAGGGCGACCATGTGGTGACGCTGTTCTCACCGCAGTGCGGTGAGTGCGTGCACTGCGTCAGCCCGCTCACCAACCTCTGCCTGGCGATCCGCGAGCAGCAGAACCTCGGCCACCTGCCGGATGGCACCACGCGGCTCTCGCGCGGCGGCGAGCCGCTGCGCCACTTCATGGGCACCTCGACGTTCGCCGAGTACACCGTGATGCCGCAAATCGCGCTCGCACGCATCGATCGCGAGGCGCCGCTGGACCGCGCGTGCCTGTTCGCGTGCGGACTGTCGACGGGATTGGGCGCCGCGATCAAGACGGCAGCGGTCACGCGCGGCTCGACGTGCGTGGTGTTCGGCGCCGGCATGGTCGGCCTCGGCGCCGTCGCGGGTGCCCGCCTGCGGGGCGCCGAGCGGATCGTGTGCGTCGACCTCTCACCCGAGCGGCTCGAGCTCGCGCGCGGCCAGGGCGCGACCGACGTGCTGATCGGCGGCACCGACACCGTCGCCCGGATCCTCGAGATGACCGACGGCTTCGGCGCCGACTACACCTTCGAGGCGACCGGCAGCGTCGCGGTCATGCGCGAAGCGGTGGAGGCGGCGCGCATGGGCTGGGGGCTGTGCACCGTCTGCGGCGTCGCCGGCCGCGGCGAGACGCTCGATGTCGTGCCGCGCCTGTTGATCACCGGCCGGCGTGTATGCGGCTCCTCGTTCGGCGGCCTGAAGGGTCGCGACGACGTGCCGATGCTCGTCCGGCGCTACCTCGAGGGCGACATCGACGTCGACCCGTTCATCTCCCATCGCCTGTCGCTCGAGGACGTCAACCGCGGCTTCGAGCTGATGGAGGCCCAGGACGGCATCCGCAGCGTGATCGAGCTGTGAAGCACGCCGCTGGCGTTCCTCGTCGAGGCTACGCCAGCGCGGGCTCGTTGCCGGCCGGGCCTAGCGTTTCGGGCCGCGCAACGTGACGCGCGTCGTCCTCGTCCCCGTCAGCGATGCACACGCGATTGCGACCGCCGCGCTTGGCCTTGTAGAGCGCCGCGTCGGCCCTCGCGAACACCGCGGCGTAGTCAAAACGCTCGTCGCGTAGCGAGCCGGCGACGCCGAGGCTCATCGTCACCGACAGCCCGCCGCTGATGAGGTTTGCGGCGACCGCGGCCCGTAGGCGCTCGGCGAGCGCGCTTGTCTGCTCGAGGTCAGACCCCGGGACGAGGATCAGGAACTCCTCGCCGCCGAGACGGTAGGCGAGGTCGAACGCGCGCAACTGCTTGCGCAGCAGGTAGGCGACCTCCTTGAGGACGACGTCTCCCGCGGCGTGGCCGCGTGTGTCGTTGACGCGCTTGAAGTGATCGACGTCGGCGACGATCACACCGACCGGCTCGCCCGTCACCTGGGATTGTTGCGCGAGCTCATCGGTGCGCACCCCGAGCGCTTTGCGGTTGAGCATCCCGGTCAGCTGGTCGATGACCGCGTCGCTGCGGTGCTGGATGTCCGAGTGCATCAGCGGCGTCGAGAGCACGGCGACGCAGAGGACCAGCGCCAGCGGGGCGATCACGAGCTCCGGGCTGTGCACGACGAGGCTCGTGTCGACGCCGAAACCGACGCCCAGCACGAGCGCGCTCGCGATCGTCACGCCGACGACGATGCCGCGCAGCGAGAAGCGTGAGCTCAGGGTGATGACGGGGATCGCCAGCCACGAAAGCGCGGCTACGCGCACGCCGCCCTCGAGCAGGATCGCGCCCGCGATCGCCAGCTCGCTGCCAATCCATGCCGCGAACATCGCGAGCTCGGGGCGCGCGACGCGCGGCAACAGCCGGCCCGCGGCGGCGAAGAACGCTGACGCAGGGATCAGGAACAGCAGCGGCCACCAGCCGACCCACGGACCGACCGATGCGATCGCCGCCGCGAGGATCACAAACGCCCGCTGCCGGCAGGGCCGTACGCGGGCCTCCATGTCGGTCATACGTTCGCGGTCTGCGTCGTCCCGGCACAGCCACGAGGACCTGCCGACGGACAGATCCATATATTGGGATTGTCCCGATTGCACCTCCAAACGCTCGACCGCGCCGAGCACCATGATTACAACTGTCTGAAGGGATGGACGGACGTTGCGCGCCATCGAGCCCTGCCCGGGGGATAGCTGCGGCACCGATTTTGAGTGTGGGCGGGGTTCGCCAGCACCCCGCCCACAGACAGTCTCACCGACCCGCGCAGCCGCTCTGCCGCTATTGCGCGCTGGCTCCCACGGGCGGAGGGCCGGTGTCGCTCGAGCCCGAGCTCGAGCTCGAGCTTCCGCTCGAGCCCATGTTCGGGCACGGGTGGCTTCCGGATTTCGTCGACTTCTGGGTCGGTGTCGATGTCGAGCTCGATGTGCTTGGCGCGGCGGCGCTCTGCGTACCGGTCGTGTTGGTGGTGCTCGTGGTGGCGGGCGCGGCCGCAGCGCTGGCGATCCCGGCGGCGGCGCCGCCGGTTGCAAGTGCGCCCGCGACCATGGTCGCGCCGAGCATTCTGGAGATGGTCATTGGATCGAACCTCCTGGGGTCGATTGATGGGGTGTGAACCATCGTGCGCGCACTCGCTAAGTCGCAGGGCAGCTGTGCGTAGGGGGTTCGTAAGCGCCTGGTGGTGGCCCTGTCGGGCGACTATGCGAACATATGTTCGTGCGCTGGAGCAACCTGACGCTGGACGAGGAGGAGCAGCACCGGCTGCCCGGCTACCGCGACCCCGCCGCCGTCCGGCGCTTCGACGCTCCCGAGGCCCTCGACATGCGTTTCTACGAGGTTCACGCCAAGTCGGTGCTGAACCGTGTGCCCAAGCAGTCGCAGATGCCGTTCCGCTGGACGATCAATCCGTACAGGGGATGCAGCCATGCTTGTGTTTACTGCTTCGCCCGGCCCACCCACAAGTACCTCGACTTCAACCCAGGCCGCGATTTCGAGCGCGAGATCGTGGTGAAGGTCAACGCGCCGGAGGTGCTGCGCGTCGAGCTGGCGCGACCATCGTGGAAACGCGAACACGTGGCGCTCGGGACGAACACCGACCCCTACCAGTGGGTCGAGGGTCGCTACAAGCTGATGATCGGCATCTGGGAAGCCCTGCGCGACGCCGCCAATCCATGCTCGGTACTGACCAAGTCGCCGCTCTTGCTGCGCGACCTGCCGCTGATGCTCGAGATTGCCGCGCGGGCGAGCTTCAGCGCGTGTCTGTCGATCCCGACGCTCGACGAGAAGGCGTGGCGTGCGACCGAGCCACACACGCCCAGCCCTCGCGCGCGTCTGGAGGCGGTGGCCGAGCTGAACGCGGCGGGGATCCCCACCGGCGTGCTGGTAGCGCCGCTGATGCCGGGGATCAACGACGCGCCGCATCAGGTCGAGCCGCTGCTCGAGCTCGCGGCTGAGGCGGGCGCGACGAACGTCGCCGGCATCGCCCTGCACCTGCGCGGCGAGGTGCGAACGGTGTTCATGGACTGGCTGCGCTCGCAACGCCCCGATCTGGTGCCACGCTACGAGGAGCTCTATCGACGCCGCGCCTATGCCCCGCGTGAGGAACGCGAGCGCCTCGGGCGGATGGTGCGCCGCGGCGGCGCACCCGGCAGGTTCTGGCAAGTTAGACCGAGGCCCGGTGAGGACACGGTCGAGGATCATCGCGAGGACGCGACCCGCTCACACCAGCAGAGCCTGTTCTGAGGCCCGCTGAAAATCCTTTGTAAATGCAGAGAATCGCAAGTATCCTTGCGCGACGCGATTCACGGAGGCCCGGATGGCCGCGCCGTCATGGAGGGGATCGATGCACTGGATGCGGGCCGTTGCGGTCGTCTTCACGCTTCTCATGTTTGCCGGCGCAGGACAGGCACTGGCCTCGGAAACCGAGATCACCAACTCCGGCGAAAACCTGCGGACGGGTTGGTATCCCGAAACCGGCGGGATCACTCCGCAGCTGGTGAGCGGCGGCACGTTCGGGGAGCTGTGGTCGACGCCGGTGGAAGGCCAGGTTTATGCCCAGCCGCTGCTCGACAGCGGCACGCTGCTGGTCGCGACCGAGAAGGACATGGTCTACGGGCTCAACTCGGTCACCGGCGCCGTGAAATGGTCGAAGAGCCTCGGCGAACCATGGAGTGCGGCGGAAATAGGATGCGGCGATCTCACGCCCGACATCGGTGTCACGGCTACGCCGGTGATCAACGCCGCCACGGGTATCGCCTATCTCACGCACAAGGCGTACGTCTCCGGCAAATCCGGACCCGTACGCTGGTACATGGACGCGCTCAGCGTCGCCACGGGGGCAGAGCAGGCGGGCTTCCCCGTTGCGCTCTCAGGGCCCGCTCAGAACGCACCCGGGCAGGAATTCGAAGCCAAGACCGAGCTGCAGCGGCCCGGCTTGCTGCTCCTGGAAGGCGTCGTATACGCCGGCTTCGGTTCGGACTGCGACGACGACCCGTACGAGGGCTGGGTGTTCGGCGTAGCTGAAAGTGGGGCGGTAAAGGCGCGCTGGACGTCGGAGACTGAAGGCTGGGGCTCCGGGATATGGCAGTCAGGAGCCGGCATCATGTCGGACGGCCCCGGGACGATGCTGGTCTCCACCGGAAATGGTGGGGTGCCCGAGGATCACACGCCGGGCATAGAACCACCCGGAAATCTCGGCGAGTCGATCGTGCGGCTGCGCGTTCAGGCCGACGGTGAATTGAAGGCGACCGACTTCTTCTCGCCATTCAATGCCGAAGAACTCAATAGCTGGGATGCCGACTTCGCATCGGGCGGCGTTACGGGGCTGCCGAACGAATACTTCGGTACTGAGTCGATCCCGCACCTCGCCGTTGCCGTCGGCAAGGACGGCTACGTGTACCTGCTGAATCGCGACGAACTCGGGGGGATAGGGGAGGGCACACACGGAGGCGACAAGGTCGTCCAGCAGATCGGCCCCTATGGCGGCGTGTGGTCGCGTCCCGGTGTGTGGCCCGGGGAAGGCGGCTGGGTCTACATCCCGACTGCCTCCGACGGCACAAGCGCGTCGGGATCCTCGGGCAACCTTCGTGTCTACCAGTACGGCGTCTCAGGAACCGGCTCGCCGACGCTTTCACTCCAGGGAACCTCGAGCGAAGCGTTCGGTTTCTCCTCGAGCGCCCCGGTGATCACCTCTGAAGGCACGAAGTCGGGATCCGCTCTCGTATGGATTGTGTGGGCGCCGAACGGGACGGGCGAAGGCGCGCAGCTGCGGGCTTATAACCCGACCCCCGAACACAGCGAACCGATCCTGCGATGGAGCGTACCGATTGGCACCTCCGCCAAGTTCGCCACGCCAGGAGTCGGCGAAGGGCGTCTGTATGTCGGGACGCGTGACGGCCATGTGCTCGCGTTCGGCTCACCGGTCACCCCCGCTCTGGCCGGCCCGGGCGTCGTGTTCCCGACAATCACTGACGGCGAATCCGAAACAGAGACCGCGACGCTCACCGCGAGTGAAACATTGACCGTCGAAAAGCTCGAATCGAGCTCGGCGCAGTTCACTCTCGGAACGCCGAAACCGACGCTACCGGCGACGCTCAGCAAAGGACAGAGGCTCGAAGTCCCGGTTACCTTCAAGCCGACTGGCACGGGGCCGCTTGGCGCGACCTTGACAGCGAAGACGAGCGCGGGCCGGACGGGCAGCGTCTCGCTGTCGGGCACTGGCCGCGCGCCCGGGGCGCAGCTAGAAGCGGCGCCGACGGTCCTCGCCTTCGAACCGACGGCGGTGGGAGAAACCGTCTCTGCCGCGGCGACGTTCCGCAACGTTGGCGGCGCGCCGCTCACGATTGAATCGGTCGGCCTGCCGAACGCTCCATTCGCCGCGGAAGGAGCGCCTGAGGCCCCCGCGACGATCGAAGCGGGCAAGTCGATCACGATCACGATCGACTTCGCTCCCACCACGATCGGCGACTTCGACGGCGAAATCACGCTCACAACGAGCGCCGGTACCGGTGTCGTCCATCTCTCCGGGAACTCCGGCGCTCCGGGCGAGCTGCAGCTCTCGGGCGTTCCGAGCGAATTCGGAGGTGTCACCGTGGGCAGCAGCGCCACACGCGCATTCACCCTTGCCAACATCGGAGGGACTGCCGTGACGGTCTTCAAGTCGAAGCCGCCGAGCGGCGGCGAGTTCTCGGCGAAGACGCCGCTGCCCGAGGGCAGCACGATTGCGCCCGGCGAAACGCGAACCGAGGAAGTCGTCTTCGCCCCCACGGCGACGGGACCGGCCGAAGACGTGTGGTTAATCAACGGCGACGGCACCAGCGGCCTGCTGGAAGCACACTTCACAGGCGTTGGGGTGCCTCAGGGGAGCGCGCCCGGGGGGCAGACGATAAGCCTTACGCAGCAGATACCGGGCCTCGGTGTATCGGCGTTTCAGACCGCTGTAGCGCCAAATGTGCGACTCCTCGGCAGTACCACTCTGATGGCCCGTGCGCTGGGCACAATCGAGGTCAAGCTCAGCTGTCCCTCCGGCGTCAGAAGGTGCACTGGCACCGTCACCATCCGGACGCCGACACCGATCGTCGCGCCCGGTTCGAAGTCGCGTAGGCCCGCGATCGTGACCCTGGCGAGCGGCTCCTTCACGCTCAACGGCGGCAAGGACACGACGCTGAAACTGCGGCTCACGAGCACGGCGCGCGCTCTGCTCGCGCGAAAGCACCTGCTTCGAGGACGAGCGACGATCCTCACGCACGCCGCAACGGCCGCGTCGCACACCACGCAGACGGCCGTCACGATCCTTGCCTACAAACCGAAACGGCACGTCTAACGCTGAGCAACTCGACATGCCCCAAGCCGCCGTGCGTGCCGGTTGGCTTGGCGCTCGATGCCGGCGACCGGCACAAGCTGTGAGCCTGTCGGGCATGCAGATCATCGCGCTGTTCGGCCCGACGGGCGTCGGCAAGACCTCGGTGGCGTTGGCACTGGCCGACCTGCTGCGCGAGCAGGGCGAAGACCCGGTTGCCGTCTCGGCCGACGCCCTGCAGGTGTATGCAGGACTCGAGATCCTCACCGGTGCGGCAACGGCCGCCGAGCAGGCACGGCTCGAGCACCGGCTGCTGTCGTTCCTGCCGCTGGATGCGACGTTCAGCGTCGGTCAGTACGCGCAGCTCGCGCACGCCGAGATCGATGATCTACTCGCGGCGGGCCGGCGCCCGATCGTCGTCGGCGGCACCGGCCTGTATCTGCGCGCAGCGCTGACCGAGCTCAGCCTGCGCCCGCCGCCGCCGGAGGGATTGCGCGAGCGCTGGACGGCCGAGCTGGAATGCGTTGGTGCGCCGGCGCTGCACGCCAGGCTCGCCGAGCAGGCCCCATGGGCGGCCGTCGAGATCGACCCGAACGACCGCCAGCGCGTGGTTCGTGCCTTCGAGCTGCTCGACCTGGGCGAGCTCGAGCCACCGGACGGGCCGTCGCAGTTGTGGAGCGAGGAGTTGCGCCAGCCGACCCTGCTGGCAGGACTGACGATGGAGCGTGCGGCGCTGTACGCGGCGATCGACGCGCGTATCGACGCCATGCTCGCGGCCGGTGCGCGCGAGCAGGTGCTGCAGGCGCACGCCGCCGGTGCCTCCGAGACGGCGCGCAAGGCACTCGGCTTCGACGAGCTGCTCAGCGGCGACGTCGAGGCGATGAAGCGGCGCACTCGCAACTACTCAAAGCGCCAGCTGACGTGGATGCGCAAGCTCGCCGGCGTGCGCGTGATCGACATCGTCGGCCGCGACCCGACCGCGGTCGCGCGCGAGATCCTCCACGCTACGCCTGACTTAGACTCCCGCGCCTGATGGGTCCGATGAAATTCGAGAAGTGGCAGGCACTCGGCAACGACTATCTGATCGTTGAGCACGACCAGCTGCCGTTCGAGCTGACGCCGGCGCGCGTGCGCGCGTTGTGCGCCGGCCACTTCGGTGTGTTCGCCGACGGTGTGCTGCTGCTATCCGCGCCTACCGCTCCGGCGAACGTGGCCGACCTGCGCATCTTCAATCCGGACGGCTCGGAGGCCGAGCTGTCCGGCAACGGCGCGCGCGAGGCGATCCTGTACCTGCGCTCGCGCGGCTGGACCGAAAAGGACTCCTTCGCGATCAGCACCCTCGCCGGCGAGATTCGCCCGACGATCACCGGGAGAGACACCTGTCGCGTGGACATGGGGCAGGCCAGCCTGCGCTCGGATGACTTCCCCGGCGGTCCGGCGGACGGTCGCGGCACTGTCCGCGCCGGAGGCCGCGACTGGCCGTTCCGGCACATCTCGATCGGTAACCCCCAATGCTCGATCCATGTCGACTCGCTCGCCGAGCTCGAGGCGCTGGATCTCGCCGCGATCGGCCCGGAGATCGAAGGCGCGCATATCTTCCCCAACCGCACAAACGTCTCGTGGTATGCAGAGCCCGAGCCGCGCTCGCCCAGCTTCGCGGCGGACGGTCCGTCCGCGAGTCGCATCCGCGCACGGATCTTCGAGCGCGGGGTGGGGGAGACACTTTCCTCCGGGACCGGCGCGACCGGTGCCGCCATCGCCCACGTGCTCGAGGGAGGCGCAGCCAGTGCTGACGTGACAGCTGTGCGCGTCGGAGCGGGAGCGCTCGTGACCGTACAGCTCGACGGCGGCGAGCTCGAAGTCGGGCTGGCGGAGGATCTGCGCGTCGAGCTGACAGGCTGGGCGAGGCCCGTGTTCGCGGGCCGGCTCAGCGAGGACTTCGAAAAGGAGCTGCATGCAACCGAGTAGACGCCTGGAGCGCATCCCGCCGTACGCGTTCGCCCAGCTCGAGCGCAAGATCGCGGAGAAGCGCGCGGCCGGGGTGGATGTGATCAGCCTCGGCATCGGCGATCCCGATCGCCCGACGCCGGCGCTGATCGTCGAGGCGATGCAGGAGGCGGTGAGCGAGCCCGAGACGCATCGCTACCCCACCAATCGTGGCCGCGCGGACTTCAGAGGCGCCGTGCGGGATTTCTACGAGCGCCGCTTCGACGTCAAGCTCAATCCCGAGAACGAGATCATCCCGGCGATCGGGGCCAAGGAGGCGATCTTCAACCTCAACCTTGCGTTCCTTGACCCAGGCGACTACGCGCTCGCGGCCGACCCGGGCTATCCGGTTTACACCGGTGGACCTTGGCTCGCCGGTGGCGAGCCGGTGCTGATGGCGCTGGAGCCCGAGCATGGCTTCGTGCCGGACCTCGGGGCGATCGACGAGGACATCGCGCGCCGCTCGAAGCTGATGTTCCTGAACTACCCGAACAACCCGACGGGCGCGGTCGTGCCGGAGGGGTTCTTCGAGCGCGTCGTGGAGTTCGCGCGCGCCTACGAGATCCTCGTGGTGCACGACAACGCCTACTCAGAGATCGTCTTCGACGGCTACCAAGCGCCGTCGTTCCTGCAGACACCCGGCGCGAAGGACGTCGGCATCGAGGTGTTCTCGCTGTCGAAGGGCTACAACATGACCGGCTGGCGCTGCGCAGTCGTGGTTGGAAACGCCGACGCGCTCGAGACGTACTGGCGCCTGAAGACGAACATCGACTCGGGCCTGTTCGAGGCGGTGCAGCTCGCCGGTGTCGCGGCGCTGTCACCGGACGCCGACGCCGAGGTCGCGTCGATGAACGAGCTCTACCGGCGCAGGCGCGATCTCGTCTGCGAGGCGCTGCGCGGCATTGGCGTCAACGTGCGCCCGCCGCACAGCACGATCTACGTGTGGGCGCCGATCCCCGATGGCTTCGACAGCTCGGAGGCCTACTGCGAGCACGTGCTCGAGCGCACCGGCGTCGTGCTGACGCCGGGCGCCGTCTACGGTCCCGCCGGCGAGGGCTGGTTTCGGATCTCGCTGACCACGCCGGACGAGCGCCTGTTGGAGGCTGTCGATCGCCTGGGCACGCTCGGCGCTTGATCGGCGCCGCCGCGCCGCCGCGCCGACCGCAGACTTCACGACTCATAACACTGCGCGACGCCTATGTGGTCCTAGACTTTGTTGTGGATGGATCGAAGTCGCAACGGCCGCGCTGCCGTCACGCCAAAACCTGCCGACTGGGCCGGCAACGGGGCCGAGCCTTCGCAGCGCGCGCGTCAGCGCGCCTTCTGCATTGCGGCGCTGCCCGAGGGCGAAGACCTTTCTGAGCTGGGCGAGCTGCTGCGCACCGCCGGCGTCGCGGTCGTCGGCGAGATGGTGCAGCGCCGCGAGCAGCCGCACCCGAACACGTACCTCGGGCCGGGCAAGGTCGCCGAGGCGAAGGCTGCGGCGCTCGCGAGCGACGCGAACGTGATCGCTTGCGACGATGAGCTGAGCGCCCGTCAAGAGCGTAACCTCGAGGAGGCGCTAGGGCTGCCGGTGGTCGACCGCACGACCGTGATCCTCGACATCTTCGCCTCGCACGCGAACAGCGCCGAGGGCAAGCTGCAGGTCGAGCTGGCGCAGCTCGAGTACAACCTCGCGCGCATGCGCGGGCTGTGGAGTCACCTGGAGCGCCTCGGCGGCGGCATCGGCACGAGGGGCCCAGGCGAGACGCAGATCGAGACCGATCGACGGCTCGCGCGCGACCGGATCGCAGTGCTGCGCCGGCGCCTCGAGCACGTGAAGGGCACGCGCGCCGTGCAGCGCGCCGAGCGCGAGCGCGCGGCGCTGCCGACGATCGCGCTCGTCGGCTACACCAACGCGGGCAAGTCGACGCTGCTGAACGCCTTGACCGGCGCGGACGTCGGCGTGCGCGACCGCTTGTTCCACACGCTCGACCCGACCACGCGCACGCTCAAGCTCGGCGGACGCACGCACCTGCTGACGGACACCGTCGGCTTCATCAGCAAGCTGCCCCACCAGCTGGTGGACGCGTTCGGCGCGACGCTCGAGGAGACGAGCCGCGCCGAGCTGCTCGTGCACGTGCTCGACGCCTCGGCGACCGAGGCGCAGCTCGAGATCATGCAGCGGTCGGTCGAGGGCACGCTCGAGGAGATCGGCGCCGGCGAGCGCCCGCGGCTGCTGGTGCTTAACAAGATCGACCTGCTCGACGAAGACGAGCGCGAGCAGCTGCGCTTCCGCCACCCCGACGCGTTGCTCGTCAGCGGCGTCACCGGCGAGGGCTTGCCGGAGCTCTCAGAGCGCCTCGAGCATGAGCTCGCGCATACGTTGCGCCCGCTGGACCTGCTCGTCCCGTATGCCGACGGAGGTAGCCTCGCGGAGCTGCACGAGCTCGCAGGCGACGTCAGCCGCGAGGACACCGCCGAGGGCGTGCGTGTGCACGCGCTCGTGCCCGCGCGACTGGCCGAGCGCTTTGCGCGCTTTGCGGTTGCGCCGTCGACGTAGCGCTCGGGACGGGCGTGCGCATCGGGGGAGGCTGTTCCTGGACCGACCGCCGAGATGGCGTCACAACTGTGCGGGATAATCTCGCGCGATGCCCGATGAGTCCACGACCTCCGACCTGGTTGAGCTCGTCGGCAGGGCGTTTGAGGCTGCGAACGGCCGTGATCTCGACGCGGCGGCCGGCAGCTTTGCCGAAGATGCGGCCTTCGACGGGAGGGCGTTGGGGGACCACTTCGAGGGGCGGGCAGCTATTCGCAGCTTCCTTGAGGAGTGGTTTGCCAACTACGAGGAGTTGGAGTTCGGGGTTGAGGAAATCGACGACCTCGGCAATGGGGTGGTGTTCGCCGTGGTCGTTCAGAACGGTCGTCCGGCTGGCAGCGCCGGTCACGTTCGGCAGCGCGAGGGATGGGCCTTCGTCTGGGTGCGAGGCTTGATCGCGCGCCTCACGATCTCCGAGGTCGAGGACGCCCGTGGAGTCGCCGAAAGCCTCGCACAGGAGCGCGCCTAGGCGATGGTCTGGTGATGTCCGCGGAGCCGACGATCCCCGGCCCGGTGGAGCTGACGGAGCGATTGGTCGAAGCGTTCGATCGTGGTGACGTTGACGCGATTGCGGGGCTGGGTGCCGAGGACGCGGTGCTGGAGGCGACGGCGTTCGGTTTGCGGTTCGAGGGCGTGGAGGCGGTTCGCTCGTTCGTCGAGGAGTGGTTCGGTTCGTTCGTCGACTTGGCGTTCGAGCTTCTGGAGGTCAGGGATCTCGCCAGCGGCGTTGTCTTTGCGGTGATCCGCCAGAGTGGCAGCCCGGTCGGGGCGCTCGGCTCGATCGAGCAGAGCGAAGGCTGGGCGATCGCGTGGGAAAATGGCCTGATCAAGCAGGCCGCGTCCTACATCGATATCGACCAGGCCCGTGCCGACGCCGAAGGGCTCGCACTGGAGCGGAGCGAGAGCTCAGGCCGCTGAGACTGCTGCTTGTCGTTGAGCGCTCGAGGCTGCCGCGCCGGCGCAAGAAAACACTCCGAAAATGCGGGGATCTCGCTCGCGGTCGGCCGGGCTTCGGTCCCGGCGATGTACGCTCGTGGCATGCTCAAATCAAGCAGCATCTTCAGATCAAAGTGGATCGACCGACAGATTGATGATGCGCTGCTGATGGTCTCGACGGCGACCGCGACCGTGTACGCGCGCCGCCAGGCTCGACGGCATCTCCCGAAGGTCGTGGTCGGTGGCGCGCTCGTCGTCGCTGCTGGAACCGCCGCGGCAGCTGCGGCAGCCGGCCTGGGCGTACTCACCGCAGGTGGCGCGGGCGCCGCCGTCTGGTATCGCCACAATAAGAAGTCTTCGAGCTCCGATTGGCAGATGCCCCAGGCCGCTACGCGGAATGGCGCGAACATGGAGCAGCAGACCGCTGCACCGGCCTCGGCCGCCAAGTAAGACGCCAAGTAGCTGCACGCCGGTCTCGCCGACGAAAGGGCGCGTAAGATTTTCCGACGATCGAGTTCGGATGCGACAGGCTGCCGGGCGTGGAATCGCGCATCCATGTAGTCACGCTGGCTGTGGCCGATCTCGACCGCGCGCTCGAGTTCTACCGTGGCCTTGGGCTGAACTCGGCGGGCGTGATCGGCACTCAGTTCGTCGGTGACGATGAGAATCCGGCTGGTGCCGCCGCCATGTTCGACCTCGAAGGCGGCGTGACCCTCGCGCTCTATCCGCGCACCGAGCTTGCGAAGGACGCGGCGGTGCCGTTCGGCCCGCAGAAGTCGGGTGAGTTCAGCATCGGCCATATCGTCGAGGCGCGGCAGGAGGTCGACACGCTGCTCGCCCAGGCTGAGGCAGCCGGAGCCAGACTCACCGCGCCGGCGCACGAGCGGCCCTGGGGGATCTACTCGGGCTACTTTCGCGACCTCGACGGCCATCTCTGGGAGATCATCTGGAGTCCACGCGCGTAGGCGCAGCCGGGAATCGCTCCGCCGGGTGCTCAGCGCTCGTCGCCGCTGCCCGACAGCACGCCGCGGCGTTGACGTGAGAGCAGCTTGTCAAGGTTGACCTGGGCGATCTCGTTGAGATCGAGCCCCAGCTCACTCGCCAGCTGGGCGACATACCAGAGCACGTCGCCCAGCTCCTTGGCCATCGCCGCGCGGCGCTCGGTGGTGACCTCGCCGCCATCATCGCGAAGCGCCTTCTTTGCGTGCTCAGCCACCTCGCCCGCCTCGCCGGCGAGACCGAGCGCCGGGTAGGCCAGCCACGCCTCACGTGGATACTCGGCGGTGCGACGCGATAGGCGCTGGTACTCGGATAGCTCCACTGCCCGATCGTACGCCGCGGCGTCACATCCCCGGACCGCGAGAACGTCGAGTTTGCGAGGAACCGACTGCCGGCTCACACGCCGGCGGCACGGCGGGCGCTGAGGTGCGTCTGGCGCTCGATCTCATCCTCCAGCGGCGCCAGCGCGTCCGCGTCCAGGCCGAGCGCGCGGGCTATCAGCCAGTCCGCGAACCACACGTTCTTCGGTAGCAGCGGCCCATGCAGATAGGTGCCGATCGTGTTGCCGGTGCGCGCGCCCTCGACGCCGCTGTGCCCGTCGTTGCCGTGTCCTCGCAAGACGCGTCCGAGCGCGCTCTGGCCGGCGCCGAGGTGCGTGCGCCCGCCGTGATTCTCGAAGCCGGCGAGCACGCCGTCGGCGCCGTCCCCGAGCGAGACCTCGATCGCAACGTTGCCGATCAGCCGCGGCCCGTCATCGCGGACGGTGTGCACGTCGAGCAAGCCGACTCCCGGTATCTCCTCCTCGCCCAGCGCGTAGGAGTGCCCGAGCAGCTGGTAGCCGCCGCATACGCCCAGCAGCAGCGCACCGCGGGCGGCGGCGGCGTGCAGACCGGCGCGCTTGGTCTCGATCAGGTCCTCCGCGCACAGGCGCTGATCGCGATCCTGGCCACCACCGATGTAAAAGATGTCGTGGGCGTCCGCGTCGAGGGTTTCGCCGAGGCCGCGCGCGGTGAGCTCGAAGCCGATCCCACGCCACGCGCAGCGGCGCTCGAGCACGATCAGGTTGCCGCGATCCGCGTAGATGTTCATCAGGTCCGGATACAGCGCGCACACGCGCAGCGTGCGCGCCGATCCGCTCGACTCAGGCACGGAACATCACCACATCGCTCGCCGTGTGCTCGTCGGTCGCCGCGATCACGCGGGTGCCGGCCACGGTCAGCCCAGCCTGCTGGCCCTCGGCCTCCAGCTGGGCGACGCTCACCCGATCGAGCTCGATGATGTCGTGCTCCCAGGCGGGCTCGCGCCCCGCACGACGGCGAGCGAAGCTCGCGCGCTCGCGCTCGATGCGCACAACGCGGCTGTCGACGAGGACGCGGGTGGCGCGGCTGATGTAGGTGGCGCCCGCGACGTGTGCGATCTCCTCCGAGGGGCCAAGGTCGCCGGCGTCGCAGTCGAACGGGTCGATCTCGGTCACGATCGCGCATGCGAGCAAGCCGCCCGGCGCCAGGTGCGCGCGTGCCCGGCTCATGAAGTCGAGCCGACCCGTCACGCCTCCGAGCAACTGCAACGTCTGCATCGGGGCCAGGCACAGCGCGAAGTCGCGACGGTCCAGCTTGAACAGGCGCGCGTCGGCCCGCACCGTCTCGACGTCCAAGCCGGTGGCGCGCGACCGCAGCGCATCGAGCAGCTCCGCGTCGAGGTCGAGTGCCGTCACGCGGTGGCCAGCGCGCGCGAGCGCGAGCGTCACGCGTCCAGACCCGGCGCCGATGTCGAGCACCCGTCCCGGCTCCGACCCCGCCGCCGGCGGGACGCCCGCGCCCGCCTCGGCGGCGAGCTGATGCCACAGCGCCAGGTCCGCGGTGTAGGTGCCGCACTCGAGGTCGTGCCAGATAACCGTGTCAGACGTGCTCACGACCACGCGCTGCTCGCCTCCCCGCGAGCCACCAGCAACTCGCGCAGCGCCAGCATCGCTGTGTAGGTGGGAAGCGCGAACAGCGGCGCGGCCGGGCCCTGCGGGCGGTCCGCTGCGGCGTTTCGCAGCGCGGCCGCGAGATCCTCATCCACAGCGATCCGCTCCGGTTCGACGCCCGCGTACTTCAACCGTGCCGCCAGATCCGCAGCGCGCGTGCCGCTGCACGTCGCCCGGCGGATGCGGCCCGCGAGCAGCTCGAAATCCGCATCCCAGATCCAGGAGACGTCGCGGCCGTCGGCGATGTGATCGTTGAGCACCCCCAACAGGTCGTGCTCTCCAGGCTCGAGCGCGAGCGTGCGCAGCACCTCGTTCGCGCCCGCGGGATTCTTCACGAGCAGGATCTGCAGCTCGCGGGTGCCGGCCGCGGCATCGGCGTGCTCGCCACGTTTGGCGGGGACCGACACGGCCACCGTCTCTGCGCGCCCGAATGCTGCGCGCGAGCCGGCCAGCCCCGCCTGGATGCTCTCCAGTGGCACCTCCAGCGCGTACGCGAGCGCGGCGGCGGCGAGCGCGTTGTAGACGTTGTAGAGGCCGGGCAAGGCCAGCGAGATGTCGGCGCGGCCAGTGGGCGTTGAGATGGTGAAACGGGCCGCACGCACGCCTTCCAGGCGCACGTCGCTGGCGATCACGGTCAGGGTCGGCCGCGACTGCCCGCAACTCGCACAGTGGTAGCGGCCGAGATGCCCCAGATACACGGCATCGAACACGTACGGGGCGCCGCAGCGCCGACAGTGGCGCGCGTCGGCCGCGTGCGCCATGCCGGCGAGCGCCACTGAGTCGTCCTCCAGTCCGAAGTACACCGCGCCGGGGTGTTCACGGCCGATGTCTGCGAGCAACGGGTCATCGGCATTCAGCACGAGCGCACGCTCGCCCGTCCGCAGCACCTGCTGCCAACGCTCGGCGATCGTGTCGAGCTCGCCGTAGCGGTCGAGCTGGTCGCGAAACAGGTTGCCGAGCAGGATCGCGCGCGGATGCAGCTCGGTGGTGAGCTGCGCGAGCCACAGCTCGTCCACCTCGAACAGGCCGAGTTCGCCAGCGATCCTGCCGCCAGGCTTCGCCGCATCGAGCAGGGTCGTGGCGACCCCGCCCGCCATGTTCGCGCCCGCTTGGTTATGGACGGTCGCGATCCCGGCGCGTTCGAGGATGCCCGCGGTCATCGCTGCGGTCGTCGTCTTGCCATTGGTGGCCGAGATCAGCACGCTGCCGCGCGGCAGGCGTGCGCCGAGCTCGCCGATCGCGTCGGGTGCGAGCCGCATCAGCAGCTTGCCGGGGGCGCTCGTGCCGCCGCCGCCGCGCAGGCGCGAGATCGCGCCGACGCTACGTGCCAGCGCGAGCTTTGCGGCGAGCGTGTCTGCCATCAGGTCCCCGAGAAGGCCGGCCCCGGCTCCAACGGGGTTAGCATCGTGACGGCGCCCGGCAGTGCCCTGACTCGGACCGGCAGCTCACCGATCGGGTCGCCGTCCGCGTACATGGTGAACGGGCGCTCGGCGCTGAGCAGCAGCTCGTGCGCGCGAAACACGGTGACGCTCGGCTCATGCACATGCGTCCCCTTGAACACCTTCGGCAGGATCCGCGTCAGGAACGTGAGCTTTGAGACGTGCTCGCAGACGATCACCTCGAGCAGGCCGTCGTCGAGCATCGCGTCGGGCGCCGCGCGCATGCCGCCGCCGTAGGTCTTCGAGTTGGCGGCTCCGACCGAGAAGGCGGCGAAGGAGCGCGTTTCACCCGGCGGGTCGAGCTCGATCTCGAACCGTGCCGGTCGCCACGAGACGAGCGCCGCGAGCGCGCCATACACGTATACGAGACCGCCCAGCCAGGCGGGCGCCTCGTTGGCGATCCGGTTGGCATCGCTGTCGAAGCCCGCCGAGGCGATGCCGACGAACGCGTGCCCGCGAGCCTCCGAGTCCGCGGGCGCGACGATCCCGAGATCCATGGCCTCGGTGTGTCCGGCGGCGATCACCGCGGCCGCCCCGTCGGGATCGTCAGGGATGCCTAGCACCCGCGCGAGGTCGTTGCCGCGCCCGCCGGGAATCACGCCGAGGACCGCGTCGGGTATTTGCATGAGGCTGTCGGCGAGCACGCCGATCATGCCGTCGCCGCTGAGCGCGACGACCGTCTCACCGCGTTGCGCCGCGTCGATCGCGAGCTCACGGGCATGGTCGAGGTCGCGCGTGTCCACGCGACGCAACGTCAGCCCCTGGGCGCGCAAGGCGCGCTCGACGTCAGGCGCGATCCGGCCGGCGCGGCCGCCGCCGGCGGCCGGGTTCACGACGAGGCAAACAGGTGCTGACACGGTGGGCCTTTGGTGGTGCGGCCGGTGCGAGGGCGGGGACGAAGGAAGCCTCAGCTGGCCGCGGCCTTGCGTGCACGGTCGCGTCGGCGCCGTCCGATGGCAGCCATCACAGCGAGCACGACCAACACCAGGATCAGACCGAGCAGCACGCCCGGCGCGACGCCGATGCCGCCGAACGGAAGCGAGATCAGCTCGACGACGCCAAGCCCGATCGCGAGCAGCACGAAGATCAACAGGATGATCAGAAGCACGCCGCGCACGCGCGCGAGGATGCCGGCGGAGGCGGGGGGGAGGAGCAGTCCCATCGCCCGCAACGCGAACATCTGCCGGCCGGTCGGGGGCGTCTGCCCGAGCCGCTCGACCGCCTCCTTGAGGTCGCCGGCGCGACGTTCCGCGAGCGCCAATGAAGCGTCCGCCATGCGCCTGATCTGCATCCGCTCCTGCGGTCTCGCGGAGGCGATCGCGCGCTGGAAATATCCGCGAGCCGCCTCGGCGTCGAAGCGCTCTGACGCGCGTGCGCCGAGGATCGCCATCGCGGCTGACTTGTATTTGGTCTCCGCCTCGAGCTCCTCGTCTGAGCGCTGCTCGAGCGCCTGGATCGCCTCGAGGGAGCCGCGCTGCTCCATGCGGACTTGGCGTTGTTTCGGGGGCATCGGCCGTCATTCTATGGTGTGCGGAGCGGTATGCTCGCGACATGACAAGCCGCTTGCCGTCAACCAGCGGGCGCCTACGAGCGAGCCTGTGCGCGTTGTGCCTCGTGGCGCTGCTCGGGTTTGGCGCCGCCGCTGCGCCGGTCGCCGGCGCTTCCGGCCTCGGCGAAAGCTCTTCGCTCGGCAAACTGGCTGAAGAACAGCCCGAAGAAGAATCGAAAACGACGAGCACGAGCGCCGTCTCCTCGGAACCTCACAACTCGAGCTCGCTGTTGCTGCTGGGGATCGGCGCCGCGGCCGTGTTGCTGATCGGCATCGTCTTCCTGATCATGCGCGACGTGCGCGGCGTCGTCCCGGCCACAGAAGTCGATCTGCTCGACGGCAGCGCGACACGCCATTCCGAGGCGGCGATGCGCAAGCGCCGCGCGAAAGCGAAGGCGGCGCGCCAGCAGCGCAAGCGCAACCGCTGAGGTCAGTGAGAGACGCGCAGCGGTCGCGCCCGCAGGCTTGTGCGCACGCGCGGGGGAGCCGAGGGTGACCCGTGGGGGCCGCGGCGTGGCCTGCGTGGACGCGGCGTGCGGGGTCGCGGTGAGCGCGGATGCGGGTCCAGCGGACCGCCGGGCAACGCCTTCGAGCCGCCGTCTTCTTCGGAGGAGTCGGGCACGTCTGACGCCTCAGCCGCCTGGTCGTTGCGGTACGGAATCCACAGCATCAGACCAGCGAGCGGGATCTTGATGAGCGCCGCGAAAAACAGGATCCAGACCCAGAAGGGCATCGCCGTAGCGATGGTACTACTGCAGCGTGCGATCGTATAGCGCCAACGCACTGACCCAGCTCGCGCAGGAGGTGAGCTGCTGCCGGCGCTGCCCGCGTCTGGTCAGCTGGCGTGAGCAGGTTGCGCGCGAGCGCCGCGCGGCCTTCGCCACCGAGCAGTACTGGGGACGCCCGCTGCCCGGCTTCGGCGATCCCATCGCGCGCGTGCTGTTGCTTGGTCTCGCGCCCGCGGCGCACGGCGCAAACCGCACAGGGCGCGTGTTCACGGGGGACCGCTCGGGAGATTTCCTGTTCGCGGCGCTGTGGCGCACCGGCTTTGCCAACCAGCCCGTCTCGCGCAGCCGCGATGACGGTCTCGCGCTCAACGGCGCTTGGATCACCGCCGCCGTGCGCTGCGCCCCGCCCGCCAACCGGCCGACGCCGCAGGAGCGCGAACTGTGCCTGCCGTGGAGCGTCGCCGAGCTCGAGCTGCTCGAGAACCTGCAGGTGATCGTATGCCTGGGTGCTTTCGCTTGGGACGCCGCTCTGCGGCTGACCGCGGCGCTCGCCGATCCGCCGGTCGTCCCGCGGCGTCCGCGGCCGCGCTTCAGCCACGGTGGCGAGCTCGCGGGCGAGCGCTACCAGCTGCTCGGCTGCTACCACCCGAGCCAGCAGAACACGTTCACGGGCAGGCTGACCGAGCCAATGATCGACGCCGTGCTCGAGCGCGCGAGGGCGCTCGCCGAAGACCCGCGCTAGCATCGATTGCAACTATGAGGATCGTGATCGCAGCGACGCTCGCGGTGGTGGCCGGATTGGTGGTGGCCAACATGCTCGGCGTGGCGGCAGCGGAAGCGCCGACCACGACGCCGGCGACTCCGACGACCGTGAGCGTGGAAGGGGTTGCCAGGGTGCCGATCGCCCAGGACGCGAACCTCGCCACGGCGACCGCCGTCTATCGCCAGGCGATGGCGGAAGCGATGACCGACGGACTCAGCAAGGCGGAATTTCTAGCCGGCAAGGCGGCAGTGACGCTCGGGAGCGTGCAGCGCATCGTCGAATCCGGCGGCTACGTCAATTGCACGGATGACGAAGAATCGAGCTACACCGAATATGAAGGCGAACAGCCGGACTTCGGCTCACCGCCGTCCTCGATCGCGACATCGCCATCGGTCGCGCCAGAGTCGGCGGCGGCCGGTGGGGGAGTGCACAGACCGACGCTGAAGCACCCCAAGAAGCACGTCGTCGCCCACAAGGCCAGCGCCGCGAAGTGCGTGCTGAGCGCCTCGGTCGCGCTCGCGTACGCGATCAGCTGAACAGGCGCGCGTATCGATCTACGCGCACTAACCTGTGCGCGTGCCCTACACGACCGCCGATGCCAGGCAGCAGCTGCTCGACACCGTTGCCGAGGCGGCCGAAGCGCTCGGCTCGGCGCTTGCGTCGCTGACTGAGGCATACGAGCTGCTCGACGAAGGCAACGCCGACAGGGTGGAGGCGGAGTTGTTCCGCCCGGTGCAGATGGCATACGGGCGTGTGCGGCGCGCGCACGCCGGCTTCGCCGAACGCCATGGCGCGGCAACCCGGACGTTCACGCCGGCTGTCGCCGGAGCGCCGTCCAAGGGCGCGAAGGGCTTCCTCGACAGTGCCGTCTCGGCGATCAGCGACGCCGATCGGATGCTCGCGACGCTGCAGGACTCGATGCTGCCCGTCGAGGTCGGCGACGTGGAGCTGCGCTCCGATCTCGAGCATGTCCGCTCCTCGCTCGATGGTCTCGGCGCCCGCGCTCGAGAAGCTCGAGCGCACACTCGGACGCTAGCCGCGCTACTCGACCGGCGCGCCGTTGGCCGTGAGCGCGACCTCGATGTTGCCGCGGGTCGCGTTCGAATACGGGCACACCGCGTGTGCAGCGCGCACGAGCTCGACTGCGCTGGTCGTGTCGGAGATCCCGGGCAGCGTCACGTCGAGCCCGACCGACAGCACGAAGCCGCCTTCGCCGTTCGGCGAGAGCGACACCGCGGAGTCGATCGCGACATCACCGGGATCGGCCCTGGCGCGGCGCGCGACGACGCCCAGCGCGCCCTCGAAACAGGCTGCGTAGCCGACGGCGAAGAGCTCCTCGGGGTTCGTGCCGCCACCGGGACCGCCCATCTCGGGCGGCAGGCGCAGGTCGACCTCCAAGGCGCCGTCACTCGAGCGTCCGTGTCCCTCGGCGCGCCCGCCGGTCACGTGTGCATTGGCTGTGTAGAGCTTGTCCGCCATCGCCGCCTCTCGTTCGTGGTCCGCTCGCGCAGATGCTAGAGGCTGGCGAGCGCGCACCACCCGGCTGCGACATCGTGTCGAGCTCGCTACGGCGCCAGGCGCTCGATCGCCCAGCCGCCGTGCACGCGCCGGTAGCGCAGCCGGTCGTGCAGGCGATCGTGACGCTGCTGCCAGAGCTCGATGTTCACCGGGAGCAGGCGGTAGCCGCCCCAGCCAGCCGGTAACGGCAGCTCACCCTGCCCGTAGCGCTGTTCGAGCTCAGCGACGCCGTCCTCGAGCACTGCGCGGCTCGCGACGACCTCGCTCTGGGGCGAGGCCAGCGCGCTGATCTGGCTCCCGCGCGGGCGACTGCGCACGTAGTCAGCGGACTCCTGCGCGCTCGTAAGCTCGACCGCACCCTCGATTCGCACCTGGCGGCCGAGCGGATCCCAGTAGAACGCCAGCGCGGCGCGCGGGTTGGCAGCCAGCTCGCGGGCCTTGCGGCTCGCGTAGTTGGAGAAGAACAGGAAGCCTCGATCGTCGAAGTGCTTGACAAGCACCATCCGCACCGACGGCGCGCAATCCGCCGACGCCGTCGCCAGTGCCGCCGCTTCGGGCATTCTCATCTCGGCAGCTTGAGCCTGCTCGAACCACGCCGCGAACTGGCGCAGCGGGTCAGGGTCGACGTCCTGCTCGCGCAGGGGCGCTCCGTAGTCGCTCACCGGCGCATCCTGGCAGAGCGGGCAACTGGGGAGCCTGCAGGCCCGCCCGGCGCATGGCGTTTTCGCCTGTTGGTTTACATAACATCGATTATCGGGCGTAGAGTGGGTAGTGCGTCATTCGAGTTCCTTGTGCGGCACGGGCCGACGTAAAGCCCTGCATTTTCGCTTATTTTGGTCCGGAACAGGTATTATGGACCACGTAAAGGAAGCGGGAAAACGGCGTCGAAAGCCTGGAGAGGCCGCTCCCAGGACCGATCTCGAGCGCCCGTCGCAGCTCGCCGATCTGAAAGCCGCTCGCCGGGAAGCTCGCGGACAACTTGCTGGCGGCCGCGCGCGGCGATGAGCCGTTCGAGGATCCGCAGACCGCCGGCGAGCTCGCCGCGACGTTCCTGCGGCGTTATGACGACCGACGCGCGACCCAGGGCGCGTACGCGCTCGATCTCGCCGACTGGTTCGTGTGGCTCGCGCGCGCCGGGACCGGCCCGCTCGAGGCGACGCTCGCGACGATCGAGAGCTACAAGCGCGAGCCACTGCTCGATGGCAAGGCGCCGGCGCCGTCGACGATGGCACGACGCCTGGCGTGCCTCTCCACTATTACCGGCGCGCCCCACTACGACGGGCTGATCGCGCGCAACCCGGTCGAGTTCCGCCGACCGCCCGAAGGTCCCAGAGCAGGCTGCGACCGCGGGGATCTCAAAGCAGCGCGCCCGGCGCCTCATCTCCGCTGCCCGCGCCGAGGGACCGCGCGAACTTGCGCTCGTGCTGCTGCTGCTCGAGCTCGGCCTGCGGGTCTCTGAGGCCGTGGGCGCGGACATCGAGGATCTCGGCGAGCAGGGCCGCCACCGCGTCCTGAAACTGAAGGGCAAGGGCCAGTCCACCAAGGCGGCCGTCGCGCCGCTGAACGCGGCCGTCGCGCACGCCGTCGACCGAGCCAAGGGTGCGCGCACCAAAGGACCGCTGCTCGTCGCGCAAGCGATCGGCCGGATCGGCAACTACTTCAACCAGGAGCTGTTCGGCGGCCCGACCACGCTGCCCTGGGGTCTTGAGATCTCCCCTGCCCACCGCCCCGCCGGTTACGCGCAGTACGCCACGTTCCACCCCACCTTCCTGTACGAGCTGATCTGGAACCTGGTGTTGGCGGGCGCGCTCGTCTGGGCTCGGGCGCCATCGACGGATCCGCGCGCCGGGCCTGTTCGCGCTCTACGTCGCCGGGTACTCGTTCGGGCGGATCGGCGAGGAGCTGCTGCGCGTCGACCCCGCCCATCACATCTTCGGCCTGCGGTTGAACTTCTACGTCGCGAGCACGCTCTGCCTCGCCGGGATTGCGTGGTTCATCCGCATCCAACGGGCCGACCGGAAGGGCTCGATGAGAAAGACCGCCCGTCGCGGAGGCGCGCTGCTCGCCGCCGGCGGGCTACTCGCGCTCGCTGGCTGCGGGCACTCCTCGCGAACCGACCGAGCACGCACGCAGGCATACCGATCTGCTCCTTCATGGTCGCTGTTCGCGCGCACCGAACAGCGGATGCCGGGCCGCCTGCAGGCCTTCTAGCAGCAGCCATCCTCGTTGCATCTTGCCGCTGCCTGAAAGACGATCGGCGCGCAGTCGCCACCGACCTCGCCGGCCCACGCCTGCCGGCCCTCGCGCACGGCAATGGCGGCGATCCCCAACCCGGCGATCGGATCGAGCCACCACCAGCCAAGCGCAGCATTGGCGAGAATGCTCAACAGCACCGCCGCCGCGCCGATCGCGCACAGCCACGACTGCGCCGCATCCCCCGCGGTCGCCGCCGAGCCGAGTTGTGCAGCGACACGCTCTTCGCGCGAGCAAGCAGCGGCATGAAGACGATCGCTCCCGCCGCGACCGCGACCCCGGGCCAGCTTGTGTCCGGGTGCGCCCACGGTACGCGGGCACTCACACGGCTAGAGAACGACGGGAGCTAAAGGCGGGTTTGCTCGATCGCGGCTTTGACCTCGTGTGAGACCGGCCATGAGCCTCGAAATCTCATTCATATGAGACTAGGGTCCGCGAGTAGCGGCCGTACGCGTGCCGCAAATTGTTCTGGGTCGACGAGGTGAAGCATGTGGCCGGTTCCGTCCCAGATCTCGACGCGTGCGCCGCGCGCGAGGCCCGTAAGCCATGCCGCGTAGTCCGGTGGTGGCGGCGAGCCGTGCAGCGATAGGAGTGGTGCTGCGATTCGGGGCAGGATCGCCTCGGCGATTGCGGTCAGTTGCTCTGGAGGGGTTGTTAGCAGCGCGTCCCAGATTCCGAGGACGACCTCGCGCGGGAACGCCAGCACCCTGCGCTCTATGTTCTCCACCCCCATGTATGGCTCGAGCTTGAGAGCGCGGTCGATTGACAGCACAGCCTCCATCGTGCGCTGGCTACGCAGATCCTCGGCATGCGCCTGCACGAGCCCGGCGAACTCGCCGAACCGCAGCGACTGGTCGACGCAGACGACAGCGCGCGCACCGTGTACCGCGGCGTATACGGCGGCGATGCTCGCACCCAGGGAGTGACCGACGATCGCGGGCTCCCCAAGCGCCACCTCCTCGACGACAGCTCGCACATCACCGACCAGCGACACCATCGAATACTCCGCGGTGGGGGAAGAAGCCCCGTGACCACGTAGGTCCAACCGCACGCACGTGAACTCCTCAGCCAGCAGCGTGGTGACCGGATCCCAGGTCTGCCGGAAGGAAGTGAGGCCATGCACGAACACGACCAGAGGGCCGTGGCCCGCGACGTCGTAGGCAATCGTGGGCCCGTCGTCCCGCTGCAGGGTCGCGGCGCGCGTCACCCCCGGTCCCGGACCGCGATCCTCGCGAACACATCGGTGAAAGGCATCGCTCGAGTATGAGGAACCGCCCGGCGAGGCCGACCAGCGTTTCTTTCCTGCGCGTGCGCTGGCCCCACTCTCTCGCGTCGACCGGTCTCATAGCCGGCCTTGATCAGCGATTGCGCGAACTGGGAAGCCTCGGAGCGGTGGTTTGAATCCTCCATTGACCCAGGCGAATCCGCTCGATCTGAGTGTGGCGTGATCCCGTGTGTTTATCGCGAGCGTTGGTCGCGGAGAGTGGAGCGTCGGACCTTGCCTGCGTCGTCGCGTAGAGGAAGTGCCGTGAACTCGTATGTTCGGGGTGTCTTGTAGAGCAAGAGTCGGCCAGCGAGATGCTCGCGTAGGGCCTGCTCCTTCAGAGTGTCGGTGTCGGTCTGGACGATCGCGTGTACGCGCTGTCCAAGGTCCTCGTCGGGCAATCCGATCACAACGCAGTCGATCACGCTTGGGTGCGCGGCCAACGCGGCCTCCACCTCGGCAGGGTAGATGTTCGCTGCGCCCGAGACGATCATGTCGGTCCGGCGGTCTGCCAGGAAGAGATAGCCCTCGTCGTCCATCCATCCAAGGTCACCCGCTGTGTCCCAGCCGTCGTCACGTTCTTGGGACTGCTCGCCGATGTAGCTGTAGGTGCGATCGGACCCTGACGGGCGGCGCATCCAAATCGTCCCGAGCTCACCCGCCGCTACTGGCACGCCGTCTTCGTCGAAGATCGCCATCTCCCCCATGAAGCAGCGCCCGACGGTGCCTGGTCGCTCTAGCCACTCGCTCCCACTGCACAGGGTCACGGCCGCCGCCTCCGTCGCGGTGTACATCTCGATGATCCGGTCGGGCCCGAGCCAATTGATCCAGGCCCGCTTGAGCTCGGCCGGACAAGGCCCACCCCCGTGAAGGAGCACGCCAAGACTGGAGATGTCATAGCTCTCGCGCACAGCCGCGGGCAGCCGCCAGATCCTGTTCATGTGCGTCGGAACGACCCACGCAGACACAACCCGGTGGCGGTCGATTAGCCGAAGGGTCAGCTCGGCGTCGAAGCGCTCTTGGAGCACGACGTGGCTTCCACCGCTCAACCCGAGCAGGGTCCCCAGGACTCCCATGTTGTGATACAGCGGACTGGGAAACATCACGACACTGTCGGCTGGAATACCGACAGGTGTTGGTCTGCCCTCAACGACCGGGATCACGGCCGGGGTGCCCGAGAGGATGATCTTGGGCCGCCCGGTGCTACCCCCAGACGTCGGCGCCTTGTATGCCGGCGCAATCGCCTCGGGCAACGGTCCGTCGTCGTGGTCATCGATCGGCGGATTGCTCGCGAGAACCTGATGGCCGAGATGGACAGTGGGATCAAAGCCGACGACGATCCTTGGCTGGGCGAGCTCGATGATCTGTGCGAGCTCGCTGGCCGGCAGTCGCGCTGAGACCGGCTGCGGCACAGCACCGAGCTTAAGTGCGGCGACCATCGACTCTACGAACGCCACGCTCGTCGGCAGCCCGATCGTCACGAGGTCTCCCTCCCCCACCCCCAGCTCCGCATACGCGCGAGCGAGCCGGTTCGTACGGGCAGCAAGCTCACCCCAGCTTACGGTCGGATGCTCACTCACCGTGAGCGCAGGACCATCCGGACGCTCCTCAGCGTGCATCCGCCAAGCCGCGACCATCGACATTGTCTCTAGGTTCTCGCTCACCCTCGCCCCGTTCAACAGCGGTGCTTACCCGAGCATCCCTTGCGCACGCGCGACGCCATGCGGCGCACTCGCCACCGGACCCTACCAACGCTGACGTGTCGTCGGCCACGCAGGCTGGTGAGGCTGCTCGCGATCCTGTACCACCGGGTAGCGCAGCAGGGAGTTGCCTTCGCTCAGCCGCGGGTGACTGAACGGGCGACGCGAACGGGATGAAGCGCGGGCCTTCAAGAGCGATGACCCGGCTGCAGGTAAGCCATATGACACCCGAAGATGACCGTGTAATCCGCTCGCCTCATTCTGTGCAGGCTGGCTGGCTACTGACGCTCGATCAGTGCTAATTTTTGGACACTGTGGAGGCACACCCAGCGGCCCTTGCACCGCTTATCCGCAGTGCCGCTGTGCCAGGAAGCCGCTCGTGAGCGACGGATCGGTGTGGCGCCGCGTTGGTGACCTCGCCGGGGCGAGGCGTCACCTCCGGCAGCTCACAGCGATCGGCACGCCGCGGGAGGACCTGCTGGCACTTCAGCGACGCTGCTTGGTTCAGACGGCGCGCCACGCGGCGGCGACCTCTCCGTTCTACCGCGAGTTGTATGCCGGCATCGAGCTCGCCGACCACCTCGATGTGCGCGCTTTGCCGGTCGTGACCAAGGCGATGCTGATGGAGCGATTCGACGAGTGGGTAAGCGACCCGCGACTACGGCTCTCAGGAGTCGAGAGTCATCTCGAGCGGATCCGCGGCGACGAGCTCTATCTCGGCGCGTATCGCTGCATGCCAACCGGTGGCACGACTGGACGCAAGGGCGTCTTCGTCTACAACCGCGACGAATGGCGCCAGTGCCTGGCCGCGTCACTGCGCTGGAGTGAGCTCACCGGCGTGCGCCCACGACTTGGCCCCCGACTGCGCGTCGCCATCGTTGGTGCCAGCAGCCCACTGCACATGTCGACACGCTTTGGCCTGAGCATCGACCTGGGCCTGTACGCCCTGCTGCGGCTCGACGCGCACACATCACTCGGCGAGCTCGTCGCAGCGCTCAACAAGCACCGCCCCGAGAATCTCGTCGCCTACCCGTCGATCGCGTCACTGCTGGCGGTCGAGCAGCTCGAGGGCCGGCTGCACATCGCTCCCCGGATCGTCTGCACCAATGCCGAGCTTCGTACCGAGGAGATGACCGCCAACATCCGCGCGGCGTGGGGCGTCGAGCCGTTCAACGTTTACGGCGCCACCGAGGGCTTCTACGCCGGCGACTGCAAGCATCACCTGGGGATGCACGTTTTCGAGGATCTCTGTCTGATGGAGGTCGTCGACGAACGCGGCGAGCCGGTTCCCGACGGCGTCGTCGGTGCGAAGCTGCTCGTCTCCAGTTTCATCAAGCGCACCCAGCCGCTGATCCGCTACGAGGTCTCTGACATGGCCGCGCTCACGAGCGTGCCCTGCCCGTGTGGGCGCCCCCTCGCACGCATGGTGTCGCTGGACGGGCGCAGCGACGACATCCTGCAAATGACGGGAACCGACGGTCGGACCGTAGCCGTGCACCCGCATACGTTGAAGAGTCCTATGGTCGCACTCCCAGAGCTACGTCAGTACAAGATCATCCACGACGACGGCGGCCTGCACGTGCTCGTCGTGCTTCGCGATGCCGCGCCTACGGATGAGGCCTGCCGGCGCATCGACACGACCTTGCGTTCGGAGCTCCTCGCCGCCGGCGTCGCCGACCCCGGACTCGACGTCACGATCGTGGCCGAGCTGCCGCGCGAGCAGAGCCCCAGCGCGAAGTTCAAGCTGATCGAGTCGCGCACCACCTCCAGCGCCCAGCCAGTCTGACCGGCCGGGCGCACTGATGGCCCGCTGAGCCAATCAGACCGTCATGTTGCGTGCTGGCCCACCACCGACCCGTTCATTCGCCCGGACCAGTCGCATATCGGTGGGACGCCGCAGGCGTCTCACCTACCGCCGGGCCGGTTGGAGGTACAACCCAACCACGTAGCAGGACAATGAGCCCAGCGCCAGCAGCGCCATGAGCAGCGAGCTGATGTTGTTGTTGAAATCCAGGAAGCTGGCTCCGTTGAAACCTGCACCGATCGCGAGCAGCGCTCCAAGCACCGCGGTGAACCCCACCCAGCCCGGCCCGAGCTTGACCGCCCGGACAGCAACCCAAATGGCGATCGCGAGGAGCGCCAGGCCGAGGGTCGCATGGACCGCGAGGGCGACAGCGCCATGGCCGAGGGCCCAAGCGACGCTCTGAAGAGAACCCGTGAAGTAGTTCGCAGGCTGCGCCCCGGAGTGGTAGGCCGGAACTGTCACGTAGAGATTCACGACCATCCCGATCGCGGTCTGCACTACCACCAGAACCGCGACCAGTAGCGTCATGCGCCGTAGCGCCATCACGCCCGGCGTGACCGTTGGTATCGGAGCGTTAGAAGCGGACATGTCGCCGTCCGGACGCTTAGGCGGTTGCCCAGGCGATGATCGCCTGGCTGCCCGCTATCACGCTGCGGTCGGGTGTGAGGAGCACTGGCACCCAGCTTGCTTCGGTGAGGCGCCACTTCCCGCCGTCCGCGCGAGCGATTCAGCCAGGACGGGAGCAGACCCCAGCCGTAGCAGCGCACTACCGCTGGGGAGTGTCCGGCGACGATCAACGCATCGTAGGCGTTGCGGTAGGGATGGCCGGGCCGCGGGGTGCGGAACAATCCCCAGCAGACGTAGAGCGTCAGCTCGCGGGACATCTCACGCGTGTTTGCGTCGCAGCCGCGCGAGCGGCCACATCGCGAGGCGCTGGACCGCGCGCGGCGGGAACGCCATCACGGTGGTGTCTGCGTAGCGGACCATCAGATCGGCGAGCTCCACGATCGCGCCCGGTCGTCGCGGTAGGCCGTGGCGGGTGTACCGGCCGGCACGGGCGAGCGCCGCTGCCTGCTCGAGGAAGCCCTGCAGCTCCAGTGCCGGCTCGACCTCGACCAGCAGATGCGCCTCGACGTCGCCGGTGTTGCGAAACGAGTGCTTGGCGCCGACCGGCGCGACCACGCGTGTGCCCGGCCCAGCGTTGATTCGTTTGCCGTTGATCGTGAAGCGCACCGTGCCGGCGAGCACTTCGAAGCGCTCTTCTTGGGCGGGATGGTAGTGCGCTGGAACGTCGCCGTTGGGTGCGGCCCAGACCTCGGTGTGCAGGATGTCGCCGTCGCGGTGGAAGCCCAGTCGCTGGCGGCGGACGGGATCGTGAACAAGCTCGGTCATGGCGCTCCTCTGTCGGGTGCGACCGGATAAGTCACCCGAGAGTAACATACTGCGGGATGACCCAACGACTCCCGAAGGCCAAGCGCCGCGCGACGCTCGTGGCCGCCGCGACCAAGCTGTTCGCGCAGCGCGGCTACGACCATGCCTCACTCGACGAGCTCGCCGCACAGGTTGGCGTTACCAAGGCGATCGTCTACCGACACTTTGCCTCCAAGAAGGACCTCTACCTCGAGCTTCTCGCCGCCCATCGCGACGAGCTGCTGCACACCCTCGCTGAGGGCATGACAGGGGCGGGGCCGCTCGCCGAGCGTATTCCCGCGGTCGCCGACAGCTGGTTCGCCTACGTCGAAGCTAATCCGTTCGCCTGGGCGATGCTGTTCGCCGACGTCACAGGCGATCCCGAGATCCGCGTCTTCCACGCAACAATGCGCGACACCGCCCGCGCCGCGATCGCAGGCCTGCTCAAAGCCGAGCCCGGCCTGACGCTTGTGCCCGAGCTGATCATGCCCGTCGCTGAGCTGCTGCGCTCCGCGATGACCGGGCTCGCTCTATGGTGGCTCGAGCACCGCGACGTCCCCCGCGCCACGCTCGTCGAGGCCATCACCCAGACCACCTGGCACGGACTCGCCGACGCAAGCCGCGTAGGTCGTGCCAAGCCCTAACCCGAGCTGGGTAGCGTTGGGGTTGTGAGTTACCTCGAGCGTCTCGTCGCCTCGCCGTTGGTGGCCTGCACGTGGGAGCAAGCCACGACGACTCAGCACGAGCAGCAGATCGTGCCTGACGCCTGCGTGGATCTGATCTGGACGGGCCGGGCGCTGACCATCGCCGGGCCTGATACCCGGGCACGCAGCGTGACGCTGGAGTCGGGCTCGCGGGTCGTCAGGGCACGGTTGCGGCCGGGCGCGGCGGGCGCGATCCTGGCGCTGCCGGCGTCGGAGCTGCACGACGTCTCGCCCGATGCCACCGAGGTTCTGGGACGCGATGTGGCCGCGACACTGCTCGAGGAGCTGGCCGGAGGCTCGGACCCGCACGCGCTGCTGCTGCGAGCCGTTGAGCTGCGCGCTACCGAGCTCGATCCGCTCGTGCGTGCCGCGGTCGTGGCACTCGGGCGCCCACGCGCTCGCGTGGCCCCTGTCGCCGACGAGCTCGGCATCAGCGCGCGTCAGCTGCACCGGCGCGTCAGCGATGCGGTCGGGTACGGGCCGAAGATCCTTCAGCGCGTATTGCGCTTCCGACGGCTGCAGGCGCTCCCGCCCGCGCCGCTGGTCGAGCTGGCGCTCGATGCCGGCTACGCCGATCAGGCGCATATGACCGCCGAGGTCACGCACCTGGCCGGGCTCTCGCCTGTCCGATTTCTCAAAGACCGCACGCTGACCGCCGCCTAGCTTGTGGGTCATGCCAATCGATCAGCGCGCCGCCGAGAACTTCATCTGGTCCGCCGCCCGCCTGGTGGACCGCCACCGCTACAGCCTGCTGTTCGCCGACGGGCTGGCCGCCCCGGTCGTCGAGGCGCTACGTGGCTATCGCAACCCGGACGGCGGCTTCGGCCACGCGTTGGAGCCCGACCTGCGCGGCCCAGCCAGCCAACCGGCTCCGACGCTGTACGCGCTCGAGATCCTCGGCGAGGCTGGCGCTGCGGACGGCGAGCCCGCCCGCGGCGCGCGCGCCTTCATCGCGTCGATCGCCGACCCAGACGGCGGCATCCCGTCCGTGCTGCCCGGCTTCGAGGACTACCCGCACGCGCCCTGGTTCGAGCCCGAGCCGGGATCCATGCTCACGCTCGGGCTGGCTGCAGCCCTCCACGCCGGCGGCGTTACCGATGACGCGTGGCTCGACCGCGCCACCAGCTGGTGCTGGCGGTCAATCGAGACCGCGGAGCAGCCACGCGGGTACTGGCTGAAGTTCGCCTGCGGATTCCTCGACGCGGTTCCTGACGACCAGCGTGCCCGCGCGGCGATCACGTCGCTGGCCGCCCGCGTCGACGCCTCGGCGCTCGCGCCCATCGGCGGCACGGAGGGAGAGGCGCTGCGCCCGCTCGACCTCTCGCCGCGCCCGGGCAGCCGCGCACGCGGCCTATTCAGCGACGACCAGGTTGAGGCTCACCTCGACGCCGTCGAGTCCGAACAGCAGCAAGACGGCGGCTGGATGTTCGACTGGCGGGCCTGGGCGCCGGCGCAGATGACCGACTGGCGCGGCAACGTCACCCTCCGCGCGTTGATCTGGCTACGCGACAACGGACGACTCTGACGCCCCGGAACCACGGGCCGAGCTACGGCGCTCAGTCCGGCTAGAGACCCCGCTCGACCGGCCCGCTACAAGTGAGAGTGTCGACCTTCGGGTTGACGGAGAGCTGAAGTATGCGGGTGGTTGGCATTGGTGAGGGTCGATTGGAGGGTGGCAGCGAGCCAGTCGACGTACCGCTGTGTGGTCCAGTCGCACTCGTCGGTGAGGAGCAGGTACGTGGCCTGGCTGGCGAGGGCGTAGATCACGTCCGCGGCGTGCGTGGCGGTGAGGTGCGGAGCAAGGCATCGATGGCTGGCGAGCGCGTCTGCAATCTGCTGGAAGTCGGCGCGTATGTGCGCATGCGCGCTGTCGCGACGTGCGGCGAGCTCGACGTCGGCGGTGGCTGCGGCCTCGGCGACGGCGAGGATGCGTGCGGTTCGGGCCTGGACCACACCGTTGAACTCTGCGAATCGGGTCAGTATCTGCTCTGGCGAGCTGTCGAGCATCGCTTGCCAGCTGGCTCGGCTGGCGATCGGAGTGTCGTGGTCGTCGCCGCGGACACTGGTCCGGATGATCTCCGAGAGCAGCGCCGCCTTATTGTCGAACGCTAGGAACAGGGTCATCTCGGCGACGCCGGCCTCCCGTGCGATCGCCTTCGTCGTCGTGCGGATATATCCGTCGCGCAGGAACAAGGCCTCGGCCGTCGCGCGAATCCGCCGGCGGGTCTCGAGGGATGCCTGCTCGCGCTTACGCGAGCGGTAGGCGCGCCGAGGCATCGCTCCCGGCTGGTCGGCGGGCTCGACAGGTCGCTCAGTCATTAACTACTTGCCGCGGAAAAACTCTTTGAGATGACGAACGGCCGCGCTTGTTGAGGGCGCGGCCGTTCGTGAATGAGTGGTGCTCTGGTCAGGAGCATGTGGAGTGTTTCATCGAGCTCGGACGGCGAGGGTGTCGGCGTCATAGGCGAGGATTCCCCATTCGGTCCAGATCTGCTGGCCTTCGTGGCCCTTCAGGCGGCTGCGGCCCATCCCGTAGCGGCGCTTGAGGTGGCTGATGCGGCCCTCCGCACCGGTTCGGTAGCGCTGCAGCCTGCGGTTGGTGCGTCTGGAGCCGGGTTCTTGGCGGCCGGAGATGAACACTTTTTCTGGCTGGAGCTCTGCCAGCGCCTGGCTGGTCGGGCCGGCCTGGAAACCGCCGTCGAGGGCCACCTCGCGTGGGGATATCCCGAGTCGTTTCAGCTCCGCGACTGTGTCGGGCAGCAGCGTGTTCTCGACAGGGTTGCCCGGCGCGGTAGCCGCGGGCAGGATCAGCCCGCGCGCCCCGCGCTTGGTGTTCTCGGTCACCTCCGCCAGCTGGGTGACATACCCGAACTCGTTCGGCTTGCCCAGCTTGCCCTTGCGGATCGGCCTGGCGTCCGGGTCTGCGAGCGAGATGATCCGATCCGTGATCGGCTGGCCCTTGACGCGCTGCTTGATCTGCGAGGCGACCTTCTCGCAACGATCCGCGATCTCCTCCAGCTTGGCGGCGGCCTTCAGCTTCGCCCTCGCGCCACGCCCACGCGCCTTGCGCCTGGCGATGGCAGCGAGCTTGCGCGCCTCCTTGACTGAGCACTCCAACAGATCGCCGGTCTGGCCGGTCAACCGCAGAACCTGCGCCTTCGCCTCCCCCGAGCGAGCCCGGATCGTGCGTGTGATCCCCCGCAGCCGGCGACCCATCGCCCGCGAGCGATCCCGCACCCGCCGCTTCTGCTCGCCGATGAGCTTGGCGAGCTTGCGGGCCTCCCGCGCGAGCGCCCGCACCCCGTGCGCAGCAAGGCCCGCGTCCGTCGGGTACTTCACATCCGCCTCGACGACAGTCGAGTCGATCCGCACCGCTCGCGCACGAAACCGCTTCTCCCGCGTCGCGCTCGCGATCAACGTGCGCGTCAACTCCGACACCGTCTCTGAGCCCAGCCGCCTGGTCAGCTTGCGGACCGTCGACTCGTCCGGTACCCGCTCGCTCAACGAGATCCGACAAAACCGCCGCAAGTGAATCGAATCCGAAACCTCCGCCACAAGCGTCCGATACCCCCACCGGTAGCGCGCCTTGAGCACCATCAAACGAACGAACGTCTCCATCGCGATCGTCGGACGACCATCCGTCAACACCGCCCGAGAGGACTCCAACACCTCCCGGCGAAAACGCTCCACGATCGGCCCAAGCAACCCAGGATCCGACAGCAACAAATCCAGCGCCGCCAAATCCCGCGGCAGCTCCCTCACCTCGACCGGCAACGCCTCTTCCCACAAGCACTCCGCCTGCCCCGCAGACAACCTCAACATACCCGCCCCTTTCGACCAGAAACCCGCTCATTTACAGGGAATACTGGCGATCAGACCGGACGGAACAAGCCCCCCAACACCCCTACTTTTTCCTCAGGAAGTAACTAGAGTGCCACTATAGCGATTAGCAGGCCGCATCCACTTTCGATTGCAGAGGAGAACCACGTGTTGCCACAGGATGATTCCGCCGCGCCGGGCTGTCAGCAGAACAAGCAGGTTGTTCGCCGGCTCTACGCCGAGGTGTTCGGTCAAGGCCACCTGGACGTCGCCGACCTGCTTGTGCACCCTGAATGCCGCGACCTCAACGATCCGCAGGACCGACGCGGCCCAGCCCGCGCCAAGGAGGTCGCGACGATGCTGCGCGGCGCCTTTCCCGACCAGCGCTGGGAGATCGAGCAGCTCATCGCCGACGGCGATCGCGTCGCGATGTACTGCACCTGGACCGGCACCCACGAGGGCGAGTTCATGGGCATCCCCCCGACTGGACGACGGGCGACCGTTCCGCACATGTACCTCTTCCGGCTGGACGCCGGCCAAGTCACCGAGTACGCGGCAGTCCGAGACGACCTCGGGATGATGAGCCAACTCGGACTGATCCCGGCCGGCCGCTGAGCCAGGAGACACGCGAGCCGACCCACCGCCAGACCGACGGGCGAGACCCCGACACCGGTGTCCGACCACCGGGCCCGCAGAGTTCCGCTCACTCACGTGGGTGTCGCGCAAAGCGTCGCAGCCACCGTGGTGGTGTGGTTTGTGGCGGCGACGCCCGGCGTGTGGTCTGTGTTCCCCGTGCTGTAGGTGCTCCCCAGCGGTCCGGTTGCCGCCAGGGCGGTCCCCTCCGCCGGCCGGGTCTCACATGAACGGGACGGTCTGGTCTCAGATGAACGGGACTGGGCCGTCTCAGATCGGCGGGACGCCGCATTCCTTGCGGCGCTTCATGCGGCGTTTCATCATGTGAGACAGGGATCTCACCTATCTGAGACGGCTTTATCTCAGCCATGTGAGACTGGCGGGGCGATGTCTCAGTTCTGCATCAGCTGAGTGCGGCGGCGGCGATGAAGCAGGATAGTCCGAGGCCACAGCCAATGGCTGGCGCGTAAAACCAGAACCGCACGGCGAGGAGAAAGTAGACCGCGGAGACCGCGATGGTGAGCGGCTCGATGGCGCTGATCTGCTGCACGAGGCCGTAGTCGTGGAGCGCCAGGATTAGCATCGTGAAACCGAAAGTGGCGGCTCCCAGGCCGTGGCTGATGTTGAACCCAAGCCACCCCCTCCACATCGAGAAACGAGCCCCGGAAGCGCCGGGGAACATCTCTCGCAGCCGAATCCCGGCAACTTCCATCTCGGAGCGCAGGCCCGGCTTCGTCGGGGCGAAGAAGGTCAGCCGGAGGGTGTCGATGAGCGAGGCAAGCGCGTGGAGGCCGCCCATGAGGATGAAGGGCGCGGTCGCGAGCGCGAATAGGATCCGTGCGGTTTCGTGCTGGCTCATGGCTCTCGGTCGGACTTGGCTGCGCCGGTCAGCGTGAGGTCGATGATTGCGTCGATGAAGCGCTCGTCGAGTGGATGGTCCAACAGCAGCGCACGTCCGAGCACGGTGCCGATGAGCGTGTCCAAGACCAGGTCGAGGTCGACCTCAGCGCGCAGCTCACCGCGAACGACGGCGCGCTCGAGAACCGTGCGGATACGCGCGTGCTCCCGCTCGATCGGGCCTGCCCGCAGGAGCCGCTCGAGCTCAGGGTCGGCGCGTAGTTCCATCAGCATCCCGGGCAGCGCCGCGTGGGCCTCCGGCGCTGTGGTCTGCTCGACTCCCCAGCGCAGAATCGTGCAGAGGTCGTCTCGCACGTTGCCCGAGTCGGGCAGAGACCGCACCACGCTCTTTCCGAGCACCGCCTCCCACACGAGCGCGCCCTTGCTCGGCCAGCGCCGGTAGATCGTGGGCTTGCCGACCCCCGCGCGCTCCGCGATCCGCTCGATCGACAGTTCGGCGTAGCCGACCTCGACCAAGAGCCTCCGCGTCGCACGCAGGATCGTGTCGCGCACGCGCGGATCGCGCGGGCGGCCTGGCCCTCTACTGATGGTTATGTCCGGTGCGGTCGCGGCGGTCATTTGTCGAAGATCGAAGATTATATTACTATACGTAACGTAATGAATGAATTTTCGATGATGTCGCCGAGCGAGAGGTCATCGGCTGCAGGGGATCGCGTCGTCGGCCGATGACCTCGCAGCAAGCTAGGGATGCGGCCGGCAACACAGCCGCGATCTCGGTGATTCGCGAAGGGAAGGGTCCCGAGGTGCTGCTCGTCCACGGCGGCGCCAGCCCGGCGACCACATGGTCCGGACTGGAGCAGCTCAGCGAGCGGTGGACGCTGATGTTCGCCTACCGCCGCGGCTTTGCGCCGAGTCCCGATCCACCCGGCGGCCGCCAGGACTTCGAGCTCGACGCGGCGGACATCTGCGAGCTGCTGGACAACCGCCCGCATCTCGTTGGCCATTCCTACGGCGGCGTGGCGGCCACCATTGCCGCGATCCGGAGACCCTCGCGAGTGCGCTCGCTGACGCTGCTCGAGCCGGCCTTATTCTTGCCTTCCGATGATCCTGACGTGGCGCGTTTTAGGCGCCTGGGCGACGAGTTCCTGACTCACGGACTGCGGACCGAACCGACCAACCTGCGAGAATTCCTCACGATCGCCGGCGCGCGGGTGCCTGACGAGGGCCCGCTTCCCGATGCGGTCGTCCGCAGCATTCGCCGCGCGCAAGGGAGTCGGCCGCCCAGCGAGGCAAGCCCGCCGCTCGAGGTGTTGCGCGAAGCCGGCATCCGCTCGCTGGTCGCCTCGGGCGATCATCATGTCGCCGTCGAGCGGATGTGCGACGCCGTCGCGACTGTCCTCGGCGCCCAGCGGATGATAGCCCCCGGTGCGGGGCATTTCGTCGCCGCGGCGGCAGGCTTCGCACACGAGCTAGAGAGCTTTTTGAACTCGGCAGAATGAGCCCTGGCCTGCCTGATTCTCCTGCTCCTCGGTGACGGCTACCTGCCCGGTCGTCAGGTGGGCTTGTGCGCCAGGAAAAGGTAGCGGTTGAGACTGAGGAAGTAGTTGGGGCCGAGTTCGGTTAGGTCTTGCGCCCATGCTGTGGCTTCGGCCTCGCTCACGCCGTTGCGATCGGGTACGAACCTGGCGATCAGCTCAAGCATTCCGGCGCTGTAGGTGTTGGGGTCATAGTCGGCGTTGAACAACGGCACGATTTGGCGGTCGGTGACTTCCAATCCAGCATCGCGCAGCAGCCGTGTGAGCGTACGAGGGAGGTGAGGGTGAACGAGGTGCTCCTCCCACGCGGCGAGCACCCGGTCCATGCGTTCGTTGTTGCTCGAAGCCCATACGATCGAGTCCCAGTCGGTGTCAAGCACGAGCGCGCGGCCTCCCGGGCGCAACACCCGGCCTAGCTCCAGAAGCGCGGCGGGAACATCATCGACGTACTCGTAGACCTGTGTGCAGACTGCGACGTCGAAGCTGGCGTCCGCATAGGGGAGCGTGTGCGCGCCAGCTTCTTGGTACTCGATCGGGCCGCTGCCAGCTGGTGGTCTGCGCGCCCTGGCGAGGGCAAGCATGTGCTCGCTGACGTCCACCCCGCAGATCCGCCCGCCGGTCCCGACGGCAACGGCCATTTCGCGCGCGAGTAGAC
The DNA here is from genome assembly GCA_963838405.1 of uncultured Solirubrobacteraceae bacterium. Taxonomy (GTDB): domain Bacteria; phylum Actinomycetota; class Thermoleophilia; order Solirubrobacterales; family Solirubrobacteraceae; genus Palsa-744. The sequence continues at coordinate 616,570 of CAWIRA010000005.1, forward strand.
CAGGACCCGAGCCGATGTCGATCGCGCGCTCGCCGGGCTGGAGCGCGAGTGCCCGCAGGATCGTTTGGCGCTGTTCGATGACATCGGGCGTGGTGTAGATCCTCTCTACGCGCCGGGAGGCGTCCTCGTCGAATTGCAGTGTGGCGCTCATGGTTCGCCTTCGGTTGGTGAATGGCTCACTCTTAGGGAACGCCAGCGAGCCGGCGCAGGCGCTGCTCGGTGGTCCTGCCCTAACGAATCAGCAGCACGCACTTCGTCGCTTCCTCCCGCTCGGGGCTGGTCCCGCGACCGGGCAACTCAGTGGACGGCGTCGGCCCAGTCGCGCAGACGGTCCGAGAACTGCGGTGTGGCTGCGCTTACCTCGACGACGACGTCGGCCGGGACGTTCGCCTTACGGGCGGCGGCGAGGATCGCGTCGGGTGATGGCGCCTCGTAGAGGCAATAGGTGCGTCGCCGGTCGGCGCTCAGGAACGAGAAAAGCCATCGGACTCCCTCGTCGCTGTTGATCTCCTCGATCAGCTCGACGTCGTCGTCGGTGAGGTCGAGCTGATCGGCGAAGCTGCGCTCGATCACGTACAGGGCCATCGGCTAATCGTAGCTGGGATTTCCGCTCATCCCGGGGCGAGCCCGTGGCGGTGGGCGTAGGACGCGGCCTCGGTGCGGTTCGCGCAATCGGTCTTGCGCAGGATGCTCCGGATGTGGTTGGCCGCGGTGTGTTCGCTGATCGTCAGCTCTTCGCCGATCGCGCGGTTGCTGAGCCCGGTGGCGACCAGCTTCAGGATTTGCGCCTCGCGCGGGGACAGCCCGCCTGGGAGAACACCCTCTGAGGCGGGCACGCCGAGCAAGCGGATCTTTCCGAGTAGTCCCTCCATGCCGATCTGCTCTGCCAGGCCGGCTGCCTCACCGAGTAGGGCCTGCGCGCGGTCGCGTACCCCTGGCCTCCGTCGAAGCAGGAAGCGCCCGTACTCGTAACCCGTGTGAGCCAGCCAAGTCGACGCTCCCATCCGCTTGTTCTGCTCCATGGCCCGCTCGAAGTGCTCCTCGGCTAGCCCCGGCTCCCCCAGCGTCGCGGCGAGCATCCCCAGATAGCGATCGGCGGCTCCGTAGCACGCAACCAGGTGACTGATCATCACTGTGGTCCCCGCAAGCGGCTCCAGCTCGGGATAGACGATCGCCGCCATCGCCTCGTCGCCCAGCGCAGCGCAGGCGTCGGTCAGGTAGGTGAGCGACGCCACCCACAGCGATGCCTGGAAGCCGTCGATGCCTTCGGCTGCAATCCTCGAGAGCTCTCGCCTCGCCTCGCTCTGCATGCCCAACTCGGCGAGCACGGCGACGAGCCCGGGATGCCATGGCCCCTCTCGGTCGCCTTGGGCGGCGAGGATTCTGACCACCGGCGCGAGCTCTGCGAGCCGCCCCTGCTCGCGGCGAACACCGAACATCTGGATGCCGTGGGTGCCCGATGCGTCGGGACCGGTCAGTAGCCGGCCCCAATCGTGCGAGCGGCCCGCCATCGCCTCTGCGTCCGCGAGGTTCCCGTCACAGAGAGCTATCGCTGACCCATAGTGCTCGGCTATGTGGTTCATGACTGGCTGCGCTGTGCGCTCGGCCATCTCGCGTAGGACGACGATCTCTGCCCTGGCGGACTCGAGGTCGCCTAGCGCGACGAAGGTTGGTACGCGCCAGGCCATCGCCTCCGCGTTGGTCTCGGCGTCCGCCAATTCCTGTGCCAGGTCCCTCGCCTCGGTTAGCATGGAGAGGATCTCCTCCAGCGGGGTTGTGCCGCGCGCCCAGTAGGAGCGAACCAGCACCTTCGCGAGCCCCGCGCGGTCGTCGTGTCGCCTGGCCAGCGCGACGGCGTTTTCGCGCACGAGCGCCCCACGCTCGCGTTCCCCCTCGAAGTCGAGCGCTCGCGCGAGTCCCGCCAGTAGGCCGATTCGCAGCTCCTCGCTCTCCTCATCGACCGCCGCGAGCGCCTCTTCGAGCAGCTCGACCGCATCCCGTATCGCTACCACGGGGCGCCAGGTGGCGTCCTCGTAGCCGATCGCCGCTCGGGCGAGCAGCTCGGGGCTGTCCAGCGAACGGGCAATCGCGGCGGCTGATGCGAAGGACTCCAGCGCATCGGTCGCCTTGCCCGCCCGATGGCTGACCGAGCCGAGCTCGAGCAGGGCGTTGGCGCGCTCGCGCTCGCCCTCGATTCCGATCTCGATTGCCGTGCGCAGCCGCATTGCGGCATCGTCGAAGGCCAGGGCGACTCTCGCCGCGCGCGCCGCACGCAGGTTGTAGTCGATCGCCCGCTCGGCCCCGCCGAACGGGGCGGCCGCGCCGAAGTGATGCGCGAGGTCCGCGAGTGCGCGATCCGACCCCGCGCCGGCGCTCTCCAGGGCTTCCCCAACGCGCAGATGCAACTCGGCCCGCCGCAACCGCGAGAGCCGGTCATAAAGCGCCCGTCGCACGATCTCGTGGGTGAAGCGGCAGGCCAGCCGCTGCGAGGAGAGCTCCTCGATCATTCCGCTGCCGATCGCCTCCTCGAGAACGGCGAGCAGTTCGGACTCGGCAAGTCCAGCGGCGCAGCGAACCGGCTCCAACTCGAACTCCGGCCCGGCCACGGCAGCGAGCTCGAGCAGGTCTGTGGTCCTCGGGGCCAGGCGCGATAGCCGCTGGCTGACCACCTCGCGGACGCTTTCGGGTGTGCCGAGCTCGGTCAGTGGGCGGGTCACCCTGACCTGCCCGGAGGTGACCTCGACGATCCCCGTCTCGAGCAGGGCGCGCCAGAGCTCGCAGACGAGAAAGGCGTTGCCCCCGGTGAGATCGCGGATCGTGGTTGCAAGCTCGCGTAGCTCGGGGTCGGGGTCGCTTCCGGCGACACGACTTACCAGATCAGCGATCTCCGCCCCAGAGAGCCCCTCCAGACGCATGCGCACGACGTCGTCGGCGCGGCGCAGGTCGGCAAGCGTCTCTGAGAGCTCTACCGGCACGTCGGCCTCGCTGTCGCGGAAGGTTGCGAGGATCAGCAGGCGGGCGCTCCATGCGGAGCGCGCCAGGTGGCGCAGGAGCAGAAGCGTCGCCCTGTCCGCCCAATGCCCGTCCTCGAGTACAAGCAGTATCGGTCTTCCGCGGCTGACGTTCGCGAGCAGGTCGGCAACCGACGTGTGGAGGCGGTGACGCTCGGTATCGGGATCGGCCTCAACCGGCCTCGGCAGCTCACCGACCTGGGCCCGCAGATCGGGCAGCAGCCGGGTCAGCTCGCCGCCGCCTGCACCGAGCGCGGCGCGCAGCTCCGCCACCTCGGTTACGCGCACTAGGCGTTCGAGTGCCTCGACGAAAGGCCCGTAGGGCGTGCGCACCACTGCGTCGCAGGCACCGTAGAGAACAAGCGCCCCTTCGATTGCGGCCTGGCTGGCGAACTCGCGCGCTA